>JBCBBH010000001.1:0-1031058 GCA_038531945.1 Pseudomonadota bacterium
ACTTCCTGTGGCTTGCCAAGACGACGGGTCGGATGGTCGCGGATCGTGGATTCGTAAAATTTCGGGATCGTGTCGCGAATCATGTCCCAGCTGCCGCCAGGGAACTCGATCGGACCCGGCGACACGATGTTGCAGCGAATACCATCAGCGCCATGAAATTGCGCAAGCTGGCCTGAGTAGGTGTACAACGCGGCTTTCATCGCGTTGTACGACTGAGGGCCAGCGAATGTTTCCAAAGACGCCGTAGTACCGATCATTGTGATCGCACCACCACCACCTTCTTTCATATGCGGAACAACCGCCTCAACACCTCTCACTGTGCCGAGGATGTCTGCCTCGAAGTTCTTCCACCAATTGCGCTCTGAATCCATGCCGCCACCGGCCGAGACGTTGGGAATAAAGATATCCACCCCTTCCATCTCTTCGACCATCTTGTCAATCCAGCCTGCATATTCGTCTTTGTCACGGATATCACACACATCCCCGAAGACCTTGGCTTTGCTCGTTGAGACTTTCTCTTTCGTCATCTCAACATCTTCAATCGAGCGCGAGCACGTCGCGACGTTGCAACCCTCGGCGATCAGTGCCTCGAGAATCTGACGACCGATGCCCTTGGTTGCACCAGTGATAATCGCTTTTTTATCGCGTAGTCCGAGATCCACTGCGTTCCCCTTATTGCACCGTCAGCGCGTTGTCGATCACAAGCTCAGCGCCATTCACAAAACGCGACTCGTCAGAAATCAGATAGACGATCATGTTTGCAACGTCCGATGGCTCACCGATGCCGACCGGGTCTTCCGGGTCAGGCTCAATGCCGAGTGCCTCGTTCGCCGTCTTGATCATCGGAGTATCGATCGCACCCGCATGCACGGAGTTGCATCGAATGTTCATTTTCATCATTTGACAGGTCACCGCCAGACTCTTCGTCATTGCGCGCACGGCGCCCTTGGCCGCCGAATAAGCGAAGAACACGGGGTAGCCGAGATGAGAGGCCACGGAGGACATGTTGACGATGGACCCACCGCCACTCTTTTGCATCAGTGGCAGCGCCGCTTTACAGCCGAGGAACACACCCTCAGACATCACGGCGTTGACGAATCGGAATTGCTCAAGGGTCGTGTCTTGAGGCGTCGCGATAACAACGACGCCCGCGTTGTTCACCAGCCCATCCAATCGACCATATTTTTCTTCAGTGGCATCAACGACCTCGGTCCATCGCGCTTCATCGCGCACATCATGGTTCATGTAGACCGCTTCGTGTCCCTCGGCCTTCAACCCGTCCGCGAGCGCTTGTCCGGCGTCATCGTCAATGTCTGTCAGAACGACCTTCGCCCCCTCTCGTGCCAGGTGCTCCGCGTCAGCACGCCCGAGACCGGACGCCGCACCAGTGACAATTACGACCTTACCTTCACATCGACCCATGCTCATAACCCCCCGATTCCTTTAAGGCGAGCATGGTAACCAGTCAACTCATCCGGTTTCAATCTGCTTTGACTTTTTTGCACTGAGACGCGACCATGCAGGTGCGAAGATCAGTAAAAATTGGGGACAATTATGGCAACGGATATTGCTCGTAAGCGGCGAAATAGCGGCCAGAACCCGGCCAGCTGGCAGGCCCAGAAAAGCGCGTCCACTCGTGGCCAGATCATCGAGGCAGCGATTACCGCGTTCGTTAGCCGCGGCTACGCCAACACCACCACCACACATATCGCCGACGAAGCTGGTCTGTCGCGGGGCGCGATGCTGCACCATTTCCCGTCGAAAATGGACATCGTGAAGGCTGCGATTGAGCATTTGCACAACAAGCGACTGTCAGCCTTCCAGCGCGCTATCGTCGAAATTCCCACCGACGCGGACCGGGTTAGACTGGCAGTGGAAGCCTATTGGCGGCACGTCCAGCACCCAATGTTCGTCGCGTTCTTCGAACTTTCCGTTGCAGCGCGAACAGACTCGGACTTGCGCGCGATTCTGCATCCCGTTCAGGAAGAGTTCGCGGTCGAGTGGTATCAACTCGCCGAGCGCTTGTTCCCGGAATGGAAGGGCAAGCGCGAGGCGTTCGACCTTGCACTCGATCTCTGCGAATCGGTGATGGAAGGTATGGCCGTCAGTTACATGACGCATCATGAGCCGAAAAATGTCGAACGCTTGCTCGACTATCTGGAGCAGTGTGTTCGCGATTTGCTGAACAGCTAACGCAACTCTGAAGCTGCTTTTCGAAGTGAGTCGTGATGTTCCGGGTCCGCGACTGCTATCAACCGTTCCGCCCGTAACTTGAGATCGTCTGTCCGCAGATCGGCAACACCAAACTCGGTCACAACGTGGGTCGTCAGTCCGGTCTTGAGTGTCGGCATTTCGTGATTGGCAAGCCGCGGAACGATTCTTGAGATACCTCGTTTGCGGTTCGACGCGGGCAGCGCGATGATGCTCGCCCCACCGACGCTACTCGACCCGCCAAACGCATAGTCTGGCAACCCGCCAGGACCACTGATCGTTCTTGCACCCAATTGTTCAGCGTTCACGCTGCCATCCAGCGCAACCTCAATCGCGCTGTTCATTGCGAAAAACTGTGACAGGTCAGCCAGCAGCGCTCGACTGTGTGTTTCGTCGCACGCAGCGACCCGGAAACTCGGCCGGCGATCCAGCCATGCGTACAACTGATGACTCCCCATGGCCATGCCGTAAACGTGCTCGGCATTCGAATCGAGCGCACCGCTATCTGCCAGTGCGATTGTCGCGTCGCTGATCATGCCACTGAAGATTTTCAGACGACGACGTTGCGATAGCGCGGCAAACACCGCACTCGGGATCACGCCGAGGCCCGCTTGAATCGTCGCACCGTCGGGAACCAATGCGGCTACCTGCGACGCAATTTTTGTCGTCACGGCATCCGCTCTTGCGCCGGGAAGATACTCGATCAATGGCGTTGCGCTCCGACACACGTGATCAACACTCGACAAAACACACCCTTTGACCGGTAGCGGAGTCCCCGGATTGTTGATCAACGCCGTGCGATCCGCGCGGCGTGCGGTCGCTGGAATCAACTCGCCGGTGATACCCGTCGAAATTTCCCCGGACTCAGCAATACGACCAGGGACGAACGCCAGATCCAGCTGCGGCAGGCGCTCAATGAACTCATTCAACGCGGAGTAAGGCAGCCTAAGCGCTTCCTGCTGCCCCGGATTCGATTCATCGGCGGGGTTGGCCATAAACGTGGTGTAGCGCTGACCGCTTGCAATCCCGGATAAACCCACCGTGTTGATTCCGGGAATAAAACTGGTGATGACGTGCGTGTCGGTCAAGCGATCCGAAGACGCAACCAATGCCTCGCACAGCGCACGCGGCTCCGTCGCGGTACCATGTATAAACACCGTCATGCCGGGTTCAATAAGCGAGATCACTTCTGTCAGAGTCTTAGCGGACAACCCGAGCCACCTGTTCCGGCGTATGCCATAGGAGTCAATTCGTGCCCGACTTTATCCTGCATCACCACGATCCGTCACCATTCGCTGAGAAGATCCGGCTCATCTTTGGATTGAAAGATCTGCATTGGGGATCGGTACAAATCCCGATGATCATGCCGAAACCGGACCTGACAGCACTGACCGGGGGCTATCGAAAGACGCCGGTCGTTCAATGCGACGCCGATATCTACATCGACTCACTGCTCATCGCGCAGGAGATCGACCGGCGTTCGCCGAATCCGCCATTGTTTCGCGGATCATCGCGCGGCCTCACTCTGGCGCTCAGTCGATGGAGCGACAAAGCGTTTTTCGAGCCGGGCGCCGCTTTATCCATGGGAGAAAATCCGCAAGTACCCGATGCGGTGATCGAAGATCGAAAGAACTTCTTCAACTTCATGGATTTCTCGAAGCTTGCCGAATCGCTTCCCGCCGCCCGGTTTCAGCTACAGGCACAATTGGCGATTCTTGAGTCCGCTTTGACCGACCGAGACTACCTCGATGGTGACGCTCCGGGCTACACAGACGTCCTGGGTTGGTTCCCCGTCTGGATGGTACGCAACAACGTACCGAGTGCATCGGAGTTGTTAGCACCGTTCAACAGTATCGCCGCATGGTCGGAACGCATGTCGGCCATCGGTCACGGGAAACGCGAAGACATTGACGCAAGCGTTGCGATCGAGCGCGCTCATGCGTCAACTCCGGGTGACGGGGGCGTGGTCGGCGACAACCCATTCTCACTCTCTCGCGGCGACCGAGTCGCTGTGTTCGCCGACGACTACGGCAAAGACGAGATGGAGGGCGAACTGCTGCATCTCGACCACCACACGATCACCATCCGCCGCCACGACGAGCGGGCCGGTGCTTTGAATTTGCATGCGCCCGCGAGCGGTTTCCTGTTACGAAAACTATGAGCGATTCGCGACGGTACTATGAGGACTTGGCGGTCGGCGAAGTTCGCGAATCAACATCGTTAACCGTGCAACTCGACGCCATGATTGCATTCGCCAGACAATACGATCCGCAGTACTTCCACACTGACCCGGAAGCCGCCAAACAGTCCCGTTTCGGTGAAGTTATTGCATCAGGGCAGTACACGATGGTGTTGTGGCGACAACTCGATCACCAGATCGCTTCAGACATCGCGTGGATTTGCGGTGTCGCGTGGGACGATGTCACCTGGCCCATCGCGGTCAGAGCCGGGGACGCACTACGCGCCCGAGCGACTTGCCTGGACAAGCGAGTATCGAAAAGCGATCCAACCCGGGGCGTCGTGCGCTACCGCTATGAGTTGCTGAACCAGCGAGACGAAACCGTGTTCACGGCAATATCGACTAACCTGGTTGAGCGAGTGCTTTCTTGCGCCACTTCGCCCGAACCAGCAGCAACGGGATCAACATAAACAACACGCCGTAGGCGAAACCCTTGATCGTGAATCGCAGGGTTTGACCCGTATCGATGTCGTGGCGATGATTCCAGAGTTCGACGATCTTGCCGTCTTCGAATCGGAATACGTTGATGATCGGGATATTGGTCGAACCGAGAAAGACGCGCCCGAAGAACGTCGTCGGCTTGTATTTCCAGATCCAGCGCGTTGCAACGAGGTCTCCGTCGGCGATCTGATAGTCGTACTCCACACTCATATCACCGTTCGCCCAGAAAAAATCTGCGATGTTCTTTTGCTCTATCGCGGGTTCTTCCACACCTTTTCGATCACCAATGTCGTGGGCGATGTAGGTCTCCGCCATGTACTCGACATACCGATCTGTATTGTTGCTGTTCCATAGATCCTCATAAAACGCATTCGCTATTTTTCGGTTGGAGGCTTCCTCGCCTTCGAGCCACACCGACTCTTGCGCGCCAACGGCCGCGCTCAACAGCAGACCGACAGTCGCGGACCATCGTGCGTATGTCGTCATATCAGCTCCCCAGTTTGTTGTTGTGTGCCCAAAAGCTGTCACGCAGTATCGAGATATCCCTTAACGCGGGCTCTGGCCCGTTCGAGCGCAACATCCCAGGCGTCCACGTTCGCCTTTACGCGCTCATTCTCTAATAGTGGTTGCGCGAGCGGTAGCTCAAAGAACATCCGCTCGAAACTCCATCGAAATCTCAAGATGCGCGACGGGAATATCTTGTCGAGGTAGTGTTGCGCCGCGCCTTCCGGATTTTGCTCCAACATCTGTATGTAGACGTACGGCAAAAACGTATCTTCAATGTCGAGGCGTAACGCTGCAAAAAACTTGCGCTGCTTCTCGGCGACGGTCCGCGCTTGTTCATCGGTGTAAGTCGGTAGCAAAAACATCTCAATACCACCGCGAGCCGATCCGAACTTAGGTGGAATGCCGTCTCTGTACGGATCTCGGAACTGCGGATATCGCGATTCAAGAAACTGCATTGCCTGGTCGAGTTCGCCCTGGCTCACTGCACTGGCAACGTAAAAATACACAGCGATAGAGAAGGAATCCTGGCGATTCGGGACATCGTCATCGATCATCTGTTTTGCCAGACGACGCACACGCTCTGTATCCCCGCTGACCACCGCGCGCTGCAATTCCAGCTGTCGACCGACCAAGCTGTCAGGGTCGATATCGCGAACCTGTTCGAGGTATTGATCTCCGGCATCGACGAAGTCCATACGGTACATCAACGATGCGAGGACCGCCGGTAACTCAGGGTCGAGGCGGTCGTATTCCATCGCTCGCTCGTAGTTGTTGATGTAGCTGACGTAATCACCGCCGTTCGCATCGAGTCGCGCGAGCGCCGTCCAGACATTCGGTTGCGAAGGCTCGAGTTCGAGTGATTCTCGATAGGCCTCCCGCGCCTCGGCAATCCGTCCTGATCGGGCATAGGCAGCGCCCAGCATTTGATGCACTTTCGAATTACGTGGATCTATCGTGCGAGCACGGTTCAGCAGTTCAAGCACCTCGTCTTCGCGTCCGACGAAAATCAAGTAGCCCGTGTAGGACATGATTGCCCGGACTTGGTTGGGCGCGCGCTCCAGAATGGCGCCGGCTTCGTCACCAAACTGTATGATGCTGCTAAAATCGCCGCGCTCGATTCCAGCGCGCCCGTTCGCCTCAAGTTGCAACATGGCGGCATCCACGGAATCAGGTCGTAACGCCAACGCGCGCCCGGCGAACGCCGCCGACTCATCCAGCCCTGGATCTGGTGCGCGGGCACCGGTGTCGACTTGTCGCAGATAAACGAAACTCAATTCGATAAGCGCTTCAACGAAGTCCGGGTCCAGCGTCAACGACTGCACCAGCAGTTGCTCAGAAGTCTCCAGTGCTTCGAACGACCCAGGGCGGGCTGCATCGACCGCTCGCAGATACAGATCGTAAGCCGCCATGTTGGTCGTGCCGATCCGTTCAGGCGCGCTGTTGGCGTCGGCGCCGATCAAATTGGTCACCAACGAAGCCACAACAGCATCGGCGATCTCATCCTGGATCTCAAAGATCTGCCCAACTTGTTTATCGTATTTCTTCGACCAGACGGAATCGTCGGTTCGGCTGTCGATCAGATTCGCCGTAATCCTGAGATTCCCACCTGCGCGTTGGACACTTCCACGCAACAGGTAGGCGACACCAAGTTCACGACCGATCTCGACCGGCGCTTTCTTCGCCTCGGCGTAGCTAAACGCCGAAGCCTGCCCAGCGACTCGCAACTCGCTGACACCGGATAGCATCGTGATCAATGACTCGGTGATGCCATTGGCAAGGTAGCGATCCGCTTCGTCCGACGAGAAATTATCGAACGGTAAGACCACAATGGAGTTAGCGTCCACGGCGTTCGCAGCCACGGCAGCAGGCTGTTCGATTCGCTCCGGGCTCCGAAACTGATTCGCCAGCAACAACGCAACCGTCGCCAGCAACAAACCAATAATGGTGACATTGAGCTTGCGCGCAGTATCGCCAGTGACTGACTCGCCGGATTCAATCTCGCTCTCTTTCTTGATGCCTTCCGGCGTTAACTCATAGACCCATGAGAACACCAGAACAAACGGCAGTCCGAGCAGTGCGACCATCAACAGAAAGCGTAGCGTCCAATCAGGTAAGCCAAGGATGCCCGCGAGCACATCACCGACCTGCAATACCAACCACGTGCCGACCGCGTAGACGGTTGCTACGCGAATAACGTTGCGGCGTTGCAGTTCGCGGAGGAAGCTCATATCGAGGCGTTAGTGGTCCGGGCGCCAGGGCGTCCAGTCGCAGCCGTCGCAATCGGCATCGATGCCAGCATCGGAAAGTGCATCACGAATAAACTGCGTCCACGTCTCGTCGGGTGTCCAAATCGCATTCATATCCGCTTTGGCGTCGGCTAACGGCACCTCAAGCTCGATGACGCGGTACAACATCGCAAAAGCGCTGGCTCGATAGTTGGCCTGGCAATGCAACAGCGTCGACTTGTTTGGCGCTGCGTTCATTACCGCCGCGAACACATGATAATCGCTTAGTTGAGGCGCATCCCAACGGACGGGAATCTGCACAAAGTCAGCGCCGAGACTACTGACGATGCGGTCTTCGTGCACAAGCGATCCGTCATGGTCGCTGTAAGCGATGTAAACCACGCGCTCCACGCCTTCACCGATCAGCTGCGTGAGATGCGCTTCAGTTGGCTGACCAGCACTCGCGAAAGTCGGCGAGTACGAGACGTAATTTCTCGGCTCATGATCATCGGCCAACCCGGTCAACGAAAGCCCGCAAAACCCGATTAACAAAACCAATCTAATCATGCGTCGGTATCCTTATAGGTTTTTCATCGCTGTGTTTCTCTGGCTTGGCGTGCCACCCTAGCGACAATTTTGCGCCATCCATGCGACGACGGTGCGTTGGAGCAATATTCTCTGACCCGCAAACGCATGATCACCCGGAATCTCCAACGCCGTAAGATTCAATCTTGAGTACTCGCCGTAGGCGGTGGCGAGCCGACGCTGCACATCCGGCGGCACGACGGAGTCTTGTTGCCCGGTAATCAACAAAACAGATTTTCCAGCCAGCCCACCGGCTGCATTTCTCAGGTCGAACTCACGCTGATTGGCCCGAAGCTCACGCACCGCCGTCGCACCGTCGAACCCTTCAAGCATGAACAGGCCATCGGTGTACGCCATAAAGCCCTCAATCGCTTCCGGTGGTCGATCCGCATACTCACCCAGGTTCGCCGCAGCCAAGCCGACCACGCAATCCAATCGAGCATCGGAAGCACCGGCGCGAAGTGCCGCGTAACCACCCATTGAATGGCCTACCAAGGAATAGCGCAGCCCGTCTACCCGGTATTGCCGACCCTCGCCGCGCAACCAAGTCAGCGCCGCGGCGACATCACGGTGAAGGTTCGCAATCGAGAAGCGGCCTTGCGCGCCCCAAGCGCCACGATAGTGCATGAACAGGACATTGAACCCGGCCCGACGGAGAGACTGGCCTAAATCGAGGTTCTTCTCATTGCCCGGGTAGCCGTGCAGCAACACGATCGTTGGGTGCGGCCCGCGGCCGTTCGCGACCATCAAATACCCGGGAAGGCGATTGCCAGCACTCGAGAAACTGATCTCAAAGTTTTGCGGCGGATACTGCGGATCAATCTCCGGTACATCCGCGGACACCGGATCAAACGCCCGATTGGAGGCCCCGCTAGCGCAGGCCGCGAGCAGAATTGACGCGAGTACAACCAAAAGTCGCTTGCTCAGAATCCCCATAACTGACCATCTCGATACACTGCAGCGGTAGATAGTACACTCTGGGTGGGACAGACATCATCCAGTGAGCAACCAGAGGGGACTCTCAATCATGGGGCATCGCAAACCATCGTTGATCAACCGACGGGATTTTTCACGGAATAGCGCCGTGACACTCACCTCGCTGGCTTTCGCAGGCAGTGCTTTGGCAAATCCAACAGACGAGGTAACCGGAATGGAAAAAGTCACAGGAATCGGCGGGTTCTTTTTTGTCGCGGAGGACCCTGAAGCATTGGGTCAGTGGTATCGCGACAATCTCGGAGTAGATCTTGCGCCACAGTACACCGGTGGCATGCCTTGGGCGCAAGACGCCGGTTTCACTGTGTTCGACCCATTCGCAAAGGACAACGACATGATCCCTCCCGGCAAAAGCTGGATGATCAACTTTCGAGTCAGCGACATCGAGAAGATGGTGGCGCAACTGACCGAGAACGGCAACGAAGTTTCGGCCATCGACAGCTATCCGCACGGTAAATTTGCGACGCTGGTGGATCCAGAAGGCAACGGCATCCAACTTTGGGAACTCGCCGGCTAAAACAAAAAAGGGCGACTCAAGTCGCCCTTTTTCGTCACACACCAGATCGGTGATCAGGCGGCCTTTGCAGCCTCCTCGCTAACTTCCGGTGCGTGCATCACAAGATATTCGAACGTGCTGAGCGCCGCTTTACTACCCTCGCCCAGAGCTACCACGATCTGTTTGTAAGGCACCGTCGTGACGTCACCACACGCGAAAATACCTGGCGCGCTGGTTTCGGTCTTCTCGTTGATGATGATCTCGCCGTAATCACTCATATCCACGACGCCCTTCAAGAAAGACGAGTTCGGAACGAGTCCAATTTGTACGAACACGGCAGCAGTCTCGAGCGTTTTGACTTCGCCGGTACCGCGATCTTGATAAACAAGACTCGACACTTTGCCGTCTGTCGCCTTGATCTCCTGGGAAGCCGCGTTCTTGATGATCGTGATGTTGTCTCGCTCCAGCGCCTTTTCGACCAGCACTTGATCGGCCTTTAACTCTGGCAAGAACTCAAGAACGGTTACGTGCTTGACGATACCAGCGAGATCGATAGCCGCCTCAATACCCGAGTTGCCGCCACCAACGACCACAACATCCCTGCCTTTGAAGAATGGCCCATCGCAGTGCGGGCAATACGCGACGCCATTGCCGATGTACTCTTTCTCGCCGGGGATCCCCAGCTCGCGCCAGTTGGCACCGGTCGCCACGATGACACTCCGGGTACGGATCTGTTCGCCGGACGACAGCGTAACGGTCTTGATATCACCTTGCTCTACCGACTCGACACGCAGGTGTTCCTTCAGCGTAATGTCATAGTCCTTCAGATGCGACTGCAGGCCTTTCACGACTTCCGGCCCTGTCGTTTCGGGAATCGAAATCAGATTTTCGATGCCCATTGTATCTTTGACCTGGCCGCCGAAGCGCTCTGCGATGATCGTCACGGCAAAACCCTTGCGCGCTGCGTAAATCGCAGATGAGACACCTGCGGGTCCACCGCCGATCACGGTCACATCCTGCAACGGCAATGACGCGCTGCCGGAAGACTCGCGCGCAACGTTCGGGTACTTGGCCAGCAGCTTCTCGATCAACGTCGCTGAATCAATTTTTCCATTCGCGAACGGCTCGCCGTTCAGGAACACGGCCGGCACGCCCTGAACGTTACGATCGTCAACGACATTCGAGTAGACGCCGCCATCGATCATCTCTGCGCTGATCTGCGGGTTCAGTGTCGCGAATTGGTTCAGTGTTTGGACAACGTCCGGGCAGTTGTGACACGACAGGCTGACGACCGTCTCGAAATGGAGATCCTCGCCGACCGCTTCGATCACCCGTTTGAGGCCGTCATCGAGCTTCACCGGAGTTCCGGCGTTGTTCAAAACCGCGAGAACAAACGAGTTGAACTCATGGCCGCCCGGAATGCCCGAAAACACAATACCGGTGGATTGGCCGCCTGCCTCGATCAAGAAGCTGGCTGGGCCGCGTAGCGCATCGTCATCGCGTTCCACGACAGACAGACTACCGGACGTACTCGAAAACTTTTCGAGAAAATCGATGAGTTCCGCTCGCGATTCATGTTCGCCGGTTTGCACGACGAACGTGACATCACGTGTCAGGTTGGCTGTGTAGCCTTTTACCGCTTCCAGCAATTCCGGTGTCAACATGAAAGTTCTCCTGAGAGCATCAGGGGCGGCCACGCCGCCCCTGACACGGGTTTCAAAACGTAGTCTGTGTTAGATCTTGCCAACCAGGTCGAGTGAAGGCGTCAGAGTCTTTTCGCCTTTTTCCCACGCAGCAGGGCACACTTCGCCGTCGTTATCACGAACATACTGTGCAGCCTTGACCTTGCGGACCATGTCTTTCGCCGAGCGACCGACGCCCAGTGTGTGGATTTCGTAGACCTGGATGACGCCGTCCGGATCCACCAGGAACGTGCCGCGCAGCGCCTGGCCAGCTTCCTCGATCATGACATCGAAGCCGCGGGTAATCGCACCGGTCGGATCGCCGATCATCGGATACTGAACTTTGCCGATCGCTTCGCTGGTTTCGTGCCACGCTTTGTGGACGAAATGCGAATCGGTCGACACTGCGTAGACCTCGACGCCCAGTTCCTGCAGTTCCGGGTAGTGTGCTGCCATATCTTCCAGTTCCGTCGGGCATACGAACGTGAAGTCGGCCGGATAGAACAGAAAGATCGACCATTTGCCTTTCACGTCTTCCGACGTGACAGTCGTGAATTCGTTGTTGTGAAAAACGTCAGCCTTGAATTCAGGGATGGATTTGCCGATCAATGCCATGAGTAGATTTCCTTCTTGGATTGGGGTGAATTTCAGCCCCGCATTGTCAGGTAGCGACCGACAATGCGGAAGTTGAATCTATCTATGGCCGTCATAGCAGAATTCAATGAAAAATAAACCAGTAAAAACAATGGTTTATATCGCCGAAATTGGATCGGGCACGCGCTGCACCGGATCAACGCCCGGCATGACACTTTCTGCTCGACAATTCGTCGCTAGCTGGACAGCTATCCGAGCCCAGCGAACCGATCTGGCTCCTGTGTCAGCGCCCTACCGCGACGGCGAGATCACGTAGCGATCCATCAGTTTGAGGATCCGCCGATATTCGTCCAGCCAACTATCAGCATGCGTGAATCCGTGCGGGTCCAGCGGGTAAATCGCGATTTCGAAGTCTTCCTTTTGGAGCTCCAGCAGGCGTTGCACCAGCAGCACTGAGTCCTGGAAAAACACGTTGTCATCCTGCATACCGGCGGCAATCAGCAAGGGCGCTTCCAGCCCCTCGGCAAAGAAGATCGGTGAACTGCGTTCATAGGCCTCGGGATCGACGAGCGGGGTATTCAAGATGTTCGACGTGTAACCGTGGTTGTAGTGAGCCCAATCAACCACAGGCCGCAAGGCCGCACCGGCAGCGAACAAATCCGGATCGCGAAACAGCGCCATAAAGGTCATGAACCCGCCGTACGATCCACCGTAGATTCCGACGCGGTCCGGATCGACCTGATAGTTGTCGACGAGTAATTTCACACCGTCCTGAAAGTCCTCAAGCTCTGGATGTCCCATGTTCTGGTAGATCGCCGTGCGCCAGTCGCGTCCATAGCCGCGCGAAGCGCGATAGTCCATGTCGATCACTACAACCCCGCGCCGAGCCAGCAACGTGTGGAACATGAACTCGCGAAAATAGTACGGCCAACCTGCGTGAGCGTTCTGCGTATAGCCAGCACCGTGCACGAACATCACGGCTGGATACTGCTTCGAAGGGTCATAGTCGGGTGGCAAGTACAGCTTGCTGTAGATGGGTCGATCAACCTTAGAAGACGGCACTTCCACGATCTCGGGAATCACCCAATCGATGGCGGCGTATTCATCGCTGATCGTATTCGTCAGCCGCTTTACGTCGGATCCGCCAACCGCGACCGAGTAGAGTTCCTCGTGCCGATCAAACTCGCTGTGAATAACCAGTAGAGACGCTCCATTCGGGGACAAGCGGAAATGATTCACGCCACCGAGTTGGGTGAGTCGCTCGATCTCTCCGCCAGCAACCGGCACACGATAAATCCCCCAGGTACTGGGATGCGAACGATTCGCTCGAAAGTACAGATAGTCTCCATCGGGGCTAAGCGCGGGCTCCTCGACGACATACTCCCCGCTTGTTAGTGCACGAGCTTTTCGGTCATTCGGAGATCTTGTGTAAAGGTGCGAGTAACCGGTGCGCTCAGACAAATACCAAACAGTCTCATGATCAGCTAGCCACCCAAATTCGTTATGCGCGTAGTTGATCCAGGCGTCGTCAGTGAGCCGCTCTAGCAGCGTCAGCTCGCCTGACGCAGGGTCCAGATTAACCAGCCATCGGTCCTTGTTGTCGTGTGAGTGCACTTGCAATGCAGCGCTCCGACCATCGCCGGACCATTCGATGCCCTCGACACCAAACGCACGCTGCTTGGACGGCTCCAGTTGCTTTTCCACCGCTTCTGGATCGGCACCCCGCGCTGCATGCCACTTCAGCGCAGTCTTTCGCAACGATGCGAGCGGATCCTCGTCCATGCCTGGCAATTCGGCGAGGTCCAATTGCGTGACCTCGTGCGTCTTCAGATCGATCAGATGTGCCGTGTGTGGTGCAGGTTCATTGCGTCCGACCCGGGTACGCAGCTCGCGTGTTCCGGTGTAGCCGCTTTCGGTCACATAGTTTGGCATCGTGCCTCGCTGACCGCCCTCATGAGACTCGGGGCGCGTGACCGCAATCAGGTATCGCGCCGTCGGCGACAACGCCGAACCGATCAACTGGGTCTCCTTGCCGAGATATATCGGTATCGGGGCACCGACACCGCGCACTGTGCGCTGCTCCTGATCATGCTGTTTGGCTGCTTCCTCACGACGAAGGTCCTCGACGACAGAGGTATACAGCCGTCGCTGATTTTCGCGCAGCGTATCGAAGGTTTCCGCATCATTCGGGTCGTCTTCAAACCGCAGATCTGTCAGTTGGTTGACGCGCCCGGTTTCGAGATCATGCCGAACGAAGCCATCGTCAGACGCATACACCACTGCTGATTCCTGCCAGACGAACGCAACCTGCGCCTCGGTTGTCGCAGTCTGTGTGAGTTGAACAACATCGCCTTCGGGAAGCCTTCGCCAGAACACATCTCCCGCCTCGATCCAGACCACAGCTGACCGGTCGGAATTGTACTGACGCGACGCGTTCGACGTCGTCGGACCCGAAGGTTTGACCATCTCCACACTCGCGTCCGCGACGCCGACTGCGTATTGATCTCTGATCGCCTCGCCCGGACGTTTGACTTCATAGAACACTGACTGACTGTCATCCGACCAATAGGCCTGCTCCGGTGGATTTCCAATCCAGTCCGGATCAGCCATGATCGTTTCGAGCGACAGCTCAGCTGCAGCATTAGCGCACAGTAAGGACAAGAAAAACGACACGAAGATCCGCATATCGATTGCTCCAGGAATTGTCGACGCCGATTCGCGGCGTTCGACTTGAGGTTAACGCACGCGTGCCCTGTAGAACACAGAGAAGGACGTATCGCCGTTGGTAGCGGCGTTCATCGTGCCGCTCAAATTGATTTGGAAAGCTCGGACTGCCTCGTCGGTTCCATCCACACCGGGTATCGGCGTATAGCCAAAACTCAAACCGTCGTCGGAAAACGACAAGCCGTCCGTCGGATCCCCTAAAGCACCAAACGCCAGTGTTAGTCCACTCGACTGAGAACCGCCACCGTCCTCGAAGCGAACCGGTCCGGCTCCCGGTGACAAGTCGGCAACCACCAAAGCGAGCGTCAAAGGCAGTCGATCCGTGATGACCAGACTATCGAGATCGACTGTGCCACTGCCCTGGTTGACGACACGAATCTCATACTCAACGATCGCACCAGGAATCGCGAATGGGTTGAGCGTGCCATTGATCGGATCCGAAAAATTGCTGACCGTCTTGAACACCGTAAGCTCTGGACTTGCGAACAACTCCTGAGCGCCCAGGGTGATGGTTGGCTCTGGCTCGACATAGCGGCGCACCACAATGTTGCGTAGCCGGGCTTCGTCCTGGGCGGTCATCACGGCAACAAATCCGCGGCCCTCAACATCATTGGCGTCGTCACCAGCAACCAGCAAATTGGTGTTGTCAGGAAACCCGATAGCCGCCCAGGATGCACTATTGTCCGCGTCCCAAAACCTCAATCGACTGGGATTGGTTGCAAACGCCGCCAACGCCTGTCGTCGCCATACGTTGTTGACGATATCGCCGGGGTTTACGCCCTGCACCGCGTTTTGGTTGCGTTGCCGGCGCATGATCGCGCCGTCATGGCTGTACCCGTTTGCCGTGCATCCCGGCCGGGCCTGCTCGCCACGATTCGACGTGTAGTAATGATCGGAATTTTCGCTGCCACCACTGCCCGACTGAATGATGCCGCGGACAAGAACACCGCTGGTCATGTTCAACGCGTAGCAGTCGACATGGAAAAACTCAGCCTCGATGAACACGTCTCGCTCATCGACGGCCAGACGATAGCCGCTCGTGAAGTTATCGCCGTTGTCATAGGTGTAGAAACCGGCCGGGTTCCAGGCGAGACTGTTTTCCCATCCGTTGCCGTGCCAGTTGTCCACACGGCCACGGATGTAGCTGGCGGCACGATTCACTGAAGCATCATCGAACCACAAATACACGTTGCTCGTACCCAGCGGCGCGGGCGCGCCTGCCGCGGGGTTTCCGTAGTAAAGATAGAAATCATCATCGATTGCGTTGCTGGCCATGCCTACCGGGGCCGCGAAGCGCACGTCACTGACCGCGGCACCACAATCGATAACGTGGCGATCGAGCTCGGTCCACGCTGAACCATCGAAGTAAAGCACCCGTAAATCATCACAATCCGCCTGCATTTCGCCAGCAGCGATCAGCGCCTGTGTGTTGAGCGCGGGTACTCGCAAAGTATAGCCGTTGTAGCCGCGATCGGGTTGCTGCGGGCCTGTGCTGACGGCAAGATTTTGGCGATAAAGATAATCCGTGTCCCACCACTCGCTCGTCACAGCCGATACATCCGCACCAGCAGCCATGCACACCACGATGACGAAACTTCTGGTCGTACAGACGCGACTCAGAGGATTAACGGCCACCTGCTGACTCAGGGCAACCCGGCCAACCAATCGTCATCAGATCCTTCATTGACATCGGCAAACAACGGTGTGGACAAATATCGCTCACCGGTATCCGGCAACATCGCAAGAATGACGTCACCGTCGGCCGCACGCTCTGCGACTTTCAGCGCCGCGCACAGCGTCGCGCCGCCCGAAATCCCCGTGAAGATTCCTTCGTTCGCCGCGAGGGCCTTTGCAGTAGCAATCGACTCCTCATCACCAACGGGAATCAATGCATCGAATGCTTCTCGATTCAGAACCTCGGGGACAAAATCCGGTGTCCATCCTTGAATCTTGTGCGGTTGCCACTCCTGGCCTGCGAGGAGTTGCGCGCCTTCTGGTTCGGTCGCAACAATATTCACCTCGGGTCGCGCTCGCTTGATCACCTCACCGGCGCCGGTCAAGGTACCGCCCGTTCCCCAACCTGTGACCCAATGGTCGAGGCGACGGTCGGCAAAGTCCGAGAGAATTTCCGGGCCAGTCGTCGAACGGTGGAATGCTGGATTGGCCGGATTCGTGAATTGACTGGCCCAGAACCAGCCTTTCTCGTCGGCCAACTCCCGCGCCTTGTTCACCATCCCCGTGCCGCGTTCAGCCGCCGGCGTCAAGATAACCTTGGCTCCCAGGCCTCGCATCACTTTGCGACGCTCTATAGAAAACGATTCAGCCATTACTGCGACAAACGGGTAACCTCGCGCCGCACACACCATCGCGAGCGCGATACCGGTGTTACCGGAAGTTGCCTCCACTACCGTTTGACCGGGCTTGAGCACGCCGCGTTTTTCCGCGTCCAAAATAATCGCGTAGGCCAATCTGTCCTTCACAGAACTCATGGGATTGAACGACTCGACCTTGACGTAGATTGTGGTGTGCGACGGACCAGTGCGATGCAGTCTCACAACTGGGGTCTTGCCGATCGTGTCCAGAATACTGTCGTAAATCACTCGAATTCCCCTAAACGTTGAACATCAACTGAGCTGTGTCAGCAGCGTTTGCAAATTCTGCGCTGCACTCATCATGTAGCCCCGCATCTCGGCAATCATCGCAGCTTTGCTTTCGTCATCGCGAGCGCTGGCTACCAGTTTGCTAAAGCCATCTAACCGGTTCTCCCGAACCCATCGACGCAGGTCTCTGTCCTGCGACCAACGCGCCTGATTGCGCATGAACGCCATCGTCATCGGCAACCAATCGGTCGCATGGTTGGGCAACGGAACCACATGGCACAAGTCGTTTTTGGTTGCCTCATCGTCGTACGCGGATTCGACATGCGCAATAAACGAAGCGCTGAACACCGGTTGGTAGGATCGCACGGTTTGCGGGGTGATCAAGTCCGCCTCGAACACCGGTTTGACTTCGAGATTCGGTATCGCACTCGCGGTGCAATCGATAAACAGCTCATCCTTCAACGACTCAAGTTCGCCCTGCTCGAGCACGATCCGATTCGTCTCCAAGGCCGTTACACGGCCCAACCGAACCACATTGGTGATGCGTCGCATCTCCTCGAGTTCCATACGGCTAATCGTTGCTCCGTGGAACATCTCGGGCCACACATCAGGATCGATCCGTAGTAAAACGCCCGCTTTTTCTAGTCGCAAAAACAGATCCTCGACACCCTTCGCTTCCGACAACGCCTTCATCTGCCGCATCACGTTGCCGATGGAATCATCAAAAAAATCTGGCTCCGTTTGCGTGTTGCGACGATCAATCAACCAGCCATCGCGCGGTGAGATCCATCGAATGCGATTCGGATCGACGCCTCGCTCCAGCAACCACAAGCAGGTGTCGATACCCGTCTTGCCAGCACCGATGACCGTGTAGCGAGACGGCGGCGCCTGGATATCGACAAGACCATTGGGGGCGACCAAATGCACTCCCTCGGCAATATCGAATGCCGGCGTATGTGTGGAGGGCACAGAAGTCTTGAGCCACGTGCAATCGACCGTTTTCCTGCGAGGTACGACCTCAAATTGCTCACCGGTCACGACACTCGAAAATCGTCCAGACTCCTGGTATTCACTCGACGGAAAATATCGAACACGTCCGCTGGGCAAAAAGCGGTTCTGCATGACATCGTCGAAGTACGCGCTGACTTCAGCGCCGGATGCAAGTTCAGCCAGGCCTTTGTTGAGACCGACCTGATCGCGTCGGCCCTTGCTCAGCTCTACAGAGCTGACGCCATAGAATGCAGACGGTTGATGAAGTCGAACAAATGGATACGCGTCGTTCCAGTGGCCACCTGGCTTGTCATGACGATCCACAATGATGAGGTCGGCTTCCGTTTCGGTGAGCAAGGTGTCGGCGAAGGCCATGCCGACCGCGCCGCAGCCAACAATGAGGTAGTCGGTTTCGAGTTGATTGGTCATTGGGCATTTATAACATGCCAGCGTGACCGCGCTGGAGCAATGTCAGTCGGACACGGCCGCGCCGCCCACGAAGGGGAAGCGCGTCCGGTTGCGAACGACCAATGCGGCGAGGCAGATCCAGGCGATGACCGCCATCACAAACAGCGACGGTTCGCCACCTTCCGCGGATCCTGGGAATTCAACGGCGATTCCCAGCGGAGTAAACAGGTGGAAGAAGATGGCGCCGGATAAAATCCCGAACCCGAGCAATGCACCCCAATGCCGCGTGGTCGGAATGAGCAGCAAGACGCAGGCGATCAGTTCCGCCGTGCCGACACCGTACGCACCGTAGTTCGTGAAAGGCTCCGCAAGTGCGGTCAAACCGATGCTTCCAAGCCAGGTACCAATCGTGCTGAAGATATACACCGTTTCCTTGGCGCCGGTGAACTTGAACGGAAGTGACTGCAAAAATACTGCGACGGGGATCAACAGTAGGATCCAGGGTAGTGCTTTTTTCATGGCTTTATTCTCCTCTGAAGCCGTTACGCTGTTACGTTAGCCAAGAGGACCTCCCCCTGCCTGAAATCATTACGCCGTATCAGCACGAGAGCGATTGATGTTCGCAATCGTGCCGATTGACGTATCGAACCTATTGGTCGCCGGACGTAAACAACTGGTCGCGCAGGTATGTGTATTCCAAAGCAGTGCGACGTGCGCGCTCCTTCTGGTTGGCGGCTGCCGAGTGACCACCGTCAATGTTCTCGTAGTAGAGAAACGGCTTCTCCGCTTCCTGGAAACGTTTCGCCATCTTGCGTGCATGACCCGGGTGCACACGATCATCTTTCGTTGAGGTCACAAAAAATGGCGTCGGGTAGTCAGCGCCTTCGTCGAAGTTCTGATAGGGAGAGATCGTTTCCAGAAACGCGCGCTCTTCTGGCACGTCAGGATCCCCATACTCGTCGACCCACGATGCGCCGGCCAGCAGCTTGTGGTAGCGCAGCATGTCCAGCAGCGGTACCTGAATCACTACCGCATTCCAGAGATCCGGCCGCTGGGTCAGCATGACACCCATCAACAATCCGCCGTTCGAACCACCCATGATGCCAAGATGCTCTGGCGATGTGATCTTGCGGTCGATGAGATCTTCCCCGACCGCTATGAAGTCGTCGTAAATGCGTTGACGATTCTGTTTCAGCCCTGCCTGGTGCCACTCCGGACCAAACTCACCGCCACCACGGATGTTAGCGAGTGCGTAGGCGCCGCCTTGTTCCAGCCACAGTCGCCCAACATTGCCCGAATAGCTCGGTCGCAATGAAACCTCGAAACCGCCATATCCGTAGAGCAGCGTCGGTGTGTTGCCGTCAAACTCGATGTCTTCACGATGGACGACAAAATACGGGACGCGTGTACCGTCCTTGGAAACGGCCTGGAACTGTGACACAGATAACCCGTCTGCATCGAACTTCGCCGGCAGTGACTTGATCGGCGACATGTTGCCGGTCGCTGCGCTGTAGGCGAGCAGTGTGTCCGGCGTCAGGAATCCTTCGTAGTTGACGAACACCGTGTCCTCGCGGGCGTCGGAAAAATAGATGCTCGCCTGACCGGTGCCCGGAAGATCGATATCTTCCGTTTGCCATCCGTCGTCGCCACGGGACAACAACAACAAACGGCTGGCCACGTTGTCATTGATGGACAACAGTGCCGCGCCTTTGGCGACCGCGACGCCGTTCACCGCCTGCCGATCGTTAGCGCGAAACACGAGCTCTACGGGTGGCAGCGTGCCGGAGTCGAGAAACGCCGCGAGTTCAAAAGTGACCAAATCACCCGAACGAAATTCCTGACCTTGCACAGACCAGTCCTGCTGCAAAGTCACAAACTGATAGCCGTCCAACCGGTCGTCGAGATTCGCCTTTGGAGGCAACGGAAACGCTTGCGGTTCGTCACCGGTCGTCAACCAAAAAGTTCGGGTGAAGAACGTGTCCGCCTCGACCGCGCCGTAGATCATCTCGCCAGAATCGAGCTCGTTCGACCAAGGCCACACGCCAACGTCGGTAGCATCGCCGGTGTACACCGACTCGGCATAATCGAGTGACTCACCGCGGCGCCATAACCGCACGTCCGACGGATAGCCAGACTCGGTCAGCGTCGACCCGTCACCACCCCAATCCGTGGCGATCAACAGAGTGTCCTGATCAATCCATGCAGATCCCTGCTTGGCTTCTGGCGTTACGAAACCGTCGGCGACGAAAGTCTTGGACTGCAGGTCAAATTCACGCAGCACGACGGCATCTTTACCACCGTCCGACAAGCTAACCAGACACAGAGTGCGCTCTGCACCAGCGGGTCGAAAACAGTCTGCGCCTTTGAACACCCAGTTCTTGTCTTCTTGAGCAGCCAGCGCGTCAAAATCCAGAACGGCCTCCCATTCAGCGTCGTCCGCGAGGTAGCTGTCCACAGGCGTGCGGCGCCACAAGCCGCGAACGTTGGTGGCGTCCTGCCAGAAGTTGTAGACGTATCCGTCACGAATCGTGCCATAAGGAATTCGGTCGTCTGATACCGCCAATGCCATCGCCTTCGACAGGTTGTCTTCGTAGACGGGCTGCGCGGTCAGTCCCGCCAGAGAGCGCTCGTTCTGCTCGCGTACCCACGCCAGCGCGCGCTCGCCCTCAACCTCTTCCATCCAGAGGTTGGGGTCTTCGGGCTGGGTATCCGCTGACGCCTGAGTTGTCACCGATGCATCACCTTCTTCTGGCTTGTCGTTGGAACAAGCGGCTACAAGCACGCCTGCAAGAATCATGGTCCACCACTTCATGCGATTTACTCCCGGACTCCGGCAAAGGGCCGAAGAGTATAGCGAAGCTGACTGCGAGCAGCGACCGGCAGGTCGTACGACTAGTGAGCGATTGCAAGATCAGGCATCGACACCTTTGGCGCGGAGGAATGCCGCAATGTCGCGAATCGTCGGCACGTCAAAGATATCGCTGATATCGATGAGGCCGGGGTAGACCTCGTCAATTCCGAGAACAATCTCCGACAACGTCAGTGAACTGACGCCAACTTCGAACAGATTGTCGTCAGCTCCGATCCGGGTCTCTTTGGCATGCGTTCTGCAAATCGCGAGTAGTCCCGCCACCAACGGATCATCATCATCGGGCGGCGTTGCCTCATCCGGCACCTCGAGGAGCGCATCGAACGCGCCATCAACAAACTGTTGCACCAGCGCTGAACGCTGTACCTTGCCGCTCGTCGTCTTGGGAATCTTTGTGACCGGAATGACGTGATGGACCGGCAGCCCAACCTGTTCCGACAACCGCGCAATCACGCTATCGCGCAATGCAACTGGAAGTGGCTCGTCGCCCCGATGCAGCACAAACACAAGAATTTGTTCGCCATCGTCGCGACGCATCATCGGAGCGCTCGACACCACGACCTTGTTCAAGTCCAGGCCCGGCAACGACGACAGTAACTCCTCAAGATCATGCGGCAGGTAGTTTTGCCCATTGACGATAATGAGGTCCTTCTGTCGACCGGTCACCACCAGCTCATCGTCGATCAGAGCACCGCAGTCTCCCGTTCGCAACCAATTGTCGGATGCAAACAAGTCAGCCGTGGTCTCCGGGTCTTGGTAGATACCTTGCGTTACGCTGCCGCCTTTCAACTGAATATGGCCCACCGAACCTGATGGCAGTTCCTGGTCGGCATCATCAACAATTCGTAGTGACACATCGTTGATCGGTCGACCCACCTTGACGAAAATCACAGCGTCTTCATCGGTTGGAGGCACCGATTTCCAGGGCTGTCCAATGGTTACACTGTGGCGATCGACAGCTTCGGTCTGATACGCGTTCCCCGGCGTGCCGATCGTGACACCAACCGTAGCTTCTGCCAGCCCGTAGACCGGAAACATACTCGTGCGTTGCAAGCCGAAAGGCGCCATGGCGGTCAGGAAATCCTCACACAGACTCGCGGAGACAGGCTCAGCACCATTCAGAATCAACCGTACAGAAGACAGATCTGTACCTTCGGGTAACCCCTTACGTTCAAAGAGTTTCAAAAAGTGCTTGTAGCCGAAATTGGGTGAGCATAATTGTGTTGCACCAAGCTCACTGGCTTTCGTAAGCCACTGAAGCGGTCGCCGTACGAACAAATTCGTGTCCATGATCGCATGCTCAACTCCGGCTGACATGACTGCCAGGTGATAACCGATCAAGCCCATATCATGTGTCAGCGGCATCCAACTCAAGCTGATGTCGCTCTCGTTCCACCCGGTCGCCGCAACGATCGCATCGACATTCGTACAAACATTGTTGTGCGTCAGACAAACACCTTTCGGATCGCCCGTAGAACCGGACGAGTATTGAATGAAGGCGAGATCATCACCGGATCCAGGCGTCGGCGCGCCTGTGCTATCGGTCGAGAGATCCCCATAACGCAAGCAACGAGTCATCAGCATCGGCATAACGTCCGCACGTCCATGCGCTTCCGCAAATGCGATCAGGCGACTCTGTAAATCAGCGTCCGACACCAGAAAACCGGAATCTAGCTGATCAAGAATCCGAAGCAGCTTGTGTCGATGCTCGTCGCTGATCCCGACAGCGACGGGTACCGGTACGATACCGCCCATGACTGCAGCCCAAAACGTCGTCACGAACTGTCGGTTGCTCTTGGTGAAGATGACGACCTGATCGCCTGCGGCTACACCATTGGAGCGCAGGGCCCCAAGGACAGCTGCAGCGTCGTCCCACAGCTGCGACAACGGCACGACGTCGTCACCACCTGACTCGATGAATCGAATACTGCGGTCCGTCAAACTGGCGCGTTTCAGAAGCTCGAGCAAAGAACGAGACATATCAATGAGCACTCCGGCTGGTCAGTTCAATAGGTAGCGGATCAAGCGACCGCAAATTGATCGCATATTCCAGTTCAGGGGTCTTGGCTGATTGCGCGAGACTCGGCGAGAGGTCAGGCAGCACGCTCGCGAGCTGCAGTTTCATTTCAAGATAACTGAAGTGTTCACCGACGCAACGACGCGGCCCCAGTGAAAATGGGTAGAAAGCGACACCCTGCGCGCGTTGTCCAGCATCGACAAACCGCTCCGGCAGAAATGCCTCCGGCTCGGTCCAGTATCGCTCGCTGCGCTGGGTCAGATATGGCGACAGATAAATCTGTTCGCCCGCTTCAATGACGTGTTCGCCCAGCTCGATGGTCGAATCCGCCCGCCGCGTATACAGCCACACTGGGGGATAGAGGCGTAGCGTTTCCTGCAACACCTGAAGCGTCACCGGTAAATCGGCGACCGTCTCCAGCGAGGGATCGGCGGCGGCGCCGGACTGAATGAGCTCCGCCCGGACTCGCTCGGCCACATCGGGATGTTTCGCGAGCTCATACCAAACCCACGCGAGCGTGTTCGCTGTCGTTTCGAAGCCGGCAACAATCAGAGTGATCATTTCGTCCAGCAACTCTCGATCAGAAAAGCGCTGCCCTGCCTTATCCCTTGCCTGGAGATACAGCCCCAGGAAGTCCTCCGCCTGCACGGACTGTTGTTCCCGTTTTGCGATTAGCTCGCCGATCCACGAGCGTAACTCGCGCGCCGCCTGCACCATTGAAAGATCACGCGCCGCGTCCGGACGCAAAAAAGAAAAGCGACTATTTGGCGCTGCCGCAGCACGCGCGTCGACATCATCACCGAAGATACAATCGACGATAACTGCGAGCCCGAATTCAGTCGTCTGTTCGGCGAGATCCAACGTGACGCCTTCACGAGCGGCTACGGACCAGGCGCTCGCCATATGCCCGGCATGTACTTTCATGCGTTCCGCCATTCGTTCAATAGCGCTGCGCTTGAATGCCGGCTGGACCATCGTTCGACTGCGGCGCCAATGCGCGCCATCGCTGACGATCAGTCCGTTGCCGAGAAGCATCTTGACGCGCTCGAAACCCCGCCCCTTGCTGGTCGCAGTGTGCCGACGCACCAACAGATCATGCGCCAGATCCGGTGCCTCAATGAATACTGATCGTCGACCATCTTCAGATGTGAACCGGACGACCGGTCCGTACTTTTCCGCGGCTGTGCGCAAGCGCTCGAGTGTCGGACGATCGATGCCCAGCTGGCAGGGCTCGGACGGGCCAACGAGTGGTTGTGAGGATGCAGACATCAAAAAACTTGTCGCAGGTATTCGACGCTGTGATTGTACATTGGTGTACGACTGGCGCATATTTCGGCGCTACACCACCTGTGGCCGCAACAACAGATTCCGACACGATGAGCCAGTCCCCAGACCCCGATTCAATAGAGTCCCGTCGCAGCTCGACGTCGCAACGACGAATGACGCTGTCCCGCAAAGTGACTTACGCACTTGGCCTCCCGCTATTGCGCTTGATTCTGTGGCTGCTACGCAAGAGCTATCGCTACCAGCCGTTGATCGGTGCTGAGCACCGACGGTGGGTTATGGCCGAAGACAAACCCATCGCACCATGCTATTGGCACCAGCAACACGTGCTGTGTTCTACCGAGATCGCCGAGTGGATCAGCAAGGGTTTCAAGGGTTGCTACCTGATATCAGGATCGGTCGACGGCGACGTCCCCGAGCGGATTGCAAGAAAGTGGGGCGCCGAAGTGATTCGCGGCTCCGCCAACAAGAGCGGCGCGCTCGCGCTACGCGATATGCAAAAGATGATGCGCGATGGCTACTCTATCGTCACCACAGCCGATGGCCCGCGCGGACCCTGCTATGAATTCAAGGAAGGCGCCATTCTCATGGCTCGTATCGGCAAGGTGCCAATTATTCCGATGGCCGCTGCTGCGGATCGTGCGTGGTATCTGAAGCGTTGGGACCGGTTCATGATCCCGAAACCGTTCGCCAAAGTCGTGGTTGGCGTTGGCGCCCCGTACGTAATCGATCCAAAAACACCCATGAATGCGCTGGAGCCGGTGCGTACGAGCGTTCAGGCTGCAGTCATGTCTGTCATGCGAGAATGCGAAGCATGTATCAGTTCGTCAAAAACACGCTAAACGCAATATCAAACATCGGACGCCGGGCCGGTGTTGTCGCTTTACTGTGCCTGGGTGCCGCACATGCCGATGCACTTGAGCCAATCGTATCCGATGACGATGCGCCACGGTTGACGCCGCATGAGGCCGAATACAAAGTCAAAATTAGCGGCATCGGCGGAGTACTCACCACACGATTGGCGCTCGACTCGGATGGCCGGTACAACGCAACCCACACCGTCAGACCTACCGGTCTTGCGCGTTTGATTGCCGGTCGCGGTCGAATTGAAGAGCAGAGTCTGTTCCACGTTGAGTCCGGGGCGTTGGTCCCGCACCGGTATCAATCAAACGACCAGCTCAGTCGCGAGAAAGGAACGATCGATCTGACTTTCGACGTCAAGGCGCAACGGCTTGAGGGCGTCGTTTCTCTCGATGATGCTGCAGAGGCAGTGGTCGACGAGGCGATGACCGATCCTCTGTTCGATCGCGTATCCGTTCAATACCAACTCATGTTGGATCTGCTGATCGAAGCGAAGGGCTCAGACGCTTCGTCCTCGACGGCGCAAGACACGTATGTAATCTTCGACGCTGACGGAAACAAGACGCTGGAAATCACTCGAATCGGCGAACGCATGATTCGCTTTCGAGGTGATACGCTGAGCGCATTGGGCGTGCGACATCAATCACCAGGCTCATCGCGCAAGACCGAACTCTGGCTGGCTCCAGCGCTCGATTTTGCCCCGATCCTGATTGAGCAGTACCGCAAGGAGAAGCTGAAGTTACGGGCGGTGCTGCGCGACTACGCACCGCTTGCTGTGTCAGCTCGAGATTAGCCGCGGCGTAAGCATCAGAATCAACTCTTTGCGAGTTTCGATCGTGTAGTTTGACTCGAACAATCGGCCGATCAACGGGATGCGGGACAAGAACGGTACGCGCCGACGTGCCTCGGTCTCCTGACTTTGGATCAGCCCTCCGATCACGATCGTCTCACCACTGCCTGCACGCACCAGCGAGGATGTCTGGCTGATATCGAGGTTCGGTGCAGCGGACTGCACATTACCATTGTTATCCAGGACCTCACTCACGCTCGAGACGCGGGTGACTACCGGAGAGACATCCAGCGTGATCAGACCGGCCTTTGAAATCTGTGGGGTGATCGATAATACGATGCCCTCGGTCACTACCTGTGGCACGTCAGTCGCGAACGTTTGGGCTCCAGCGGCGGTTGTCCCGGTGCTCTGCTCACGCCTGAAGAACGTTCGGTCGGTGCCCACCTTAATGAGCGCAGCCTGGTTGTTCAGCGTTCGGATGTGCGGCTGAGACACGATATCGACTTTACCTTGTTCCTGCAGTGCCTCGACGACTGCCGTGATGCGATTGCGTCCGTTATCAATATCGCTGAATGTGATGTTGGCAGTGCTCGACAGTGCATCCAGACCCCCAGCCGGACTCAGGATGATGGTCGAAAGATTACCTTCGAGGAATTCGCCATTGCCGTTGCGCACCAGGCGAGACCAGTCCACCCCGAGACTCTCGTCATTACTGAGCGTGACCTCGACAATCTTGACTTCGATGTCAACCTGTCGATAGATCGCGTCGTTCAGCTGATCGATGAACGATGCCACTTCTTTTACGCGTGGGTGCTTGTCCGTGACCTGCACCGTACCGGCAAGTCGATTCACGACTAGCCTTCCGTCATCGGAGACCAGTGTCTGAAGCTGATCTTCCAGCTCTTGCCAAAAATCGACGCTGTCGGTCTGCATGATCGAGATTGAGCCCGCCGCGCCTCCGGCTGCAGCACCACCGACGCCACCGGCTCCACCACCGCCCAGTCCACCACCGCCGCCTAGTCCGCCACCGCCCAGCCCACCTGCAGCACCACCGGCGCCGCCGACCTGAGCGCTGGAGCTAACCTGCGCCTGGCTGGACCCTTGTCCCGTCCGAATCAAGCGGATGTAGTCGATCGTGAATACCCGCGTCTCCCACGAGCGAACGTAGACGATGTTGCCGCGACGCTCCCAGAAATAGCCACTCGCGCCGAGAAGCGACTCCATCACTTCGGCGAACGGCAAATCCTGAAGGTCGACGCTGACAGTGCCGGTGACGTCGGGCTCGACCACCATATTCAGTCGGTACGCCTTTCCGAACAGTCGACAGGCTTGTGCGACGGGCAGATCATTCGCAACGAACGTGTACAGCGGTTCCGGATCCGGGCTTTCCACCGGACTCACGACCGGTTCGGGTTCGACCGCGATTGGCGCAGGCGGACGACTCCAAAGCTGGTCTCGCACAGCGCGCTCCGCTTCATAATCGCGCGGCTCAGGTGGCAGTGTCATACAACCCGTCAGTGTCAGCAGTGCTAGCAGGCATCCTGCCTTTTTAAGTAGTCCGTTCATTTCGTCGTTACCTTCACCCGACGCACACTGCGGCTCGGCGCATGTGCAAGTTCTACAGTTTGTTTTTCGATATTGACCAATTGAAAATCCGTGAATCGATCTCCGGGTCTGCGAATCTCTCCACCGATAATCGCGTATTGATGTTGACGTGAGTCAACGACCGCGCTGACGTCAGGCCAGCGTATCTTGCGACCAGCGGTTGGTGTGTTGGCGACAACGGCCGCCACGGCGTCCAGAGCGGCATCGGACACCACGGCAACCGGCCTAAATGGATCGCGTTGTGGACGCTCGTCCCAATGCAATGCAGCAACTTCAATACTGCTGATTGCGCCTTGCGCCGAATCGAATTGCGCGCCTTGCTCCGTTGTATCGATTCCCGTGCCGGTCAATTCGTTTTCGACGTCCACATCAGGAGTACCACGAACGAGGCGTGCCTCCTCTCGCGCCTCTAACAGCGGCCGAACCACGTTCGAAAGAACCATCAGGACGGCAATCCCGGCCAGCGCAACCACGAACCATCGGTTATTGAGCATTGCGGCCATCCTTGACGGTTGAATGAACCCAGACGCGCAGCGTGGCGTCGAGGCTCTCTGCACCATCGCCATTACCCTTAACCGCGGTCTCGGAAATTTCGACGTAGTAGGCGCTTCCGACCACCCGTTTCATAAACTCTAGCGCGCGCAAATAGACCTGTTTCGTGCCACTGCCAGCGAGCGTTATCTCAACCGGCACTTCCACCATCCCTTCGATAGCCGAGGGCTCCGCGTCACGCAGCTGGTAACCAAACTCGAGATTCAGTTGTTCCGCGAACTGCGACTTCTCAGTCAACCAAACTGCCAAATTCTGAAAATCGAGAAACACGCGCCGTGTGTCCGCGGTCTTCACGCTACGTTGTAACGCCTGCATTTCCTGTGCAGACCACCGGCTCTCAACGTATAACCACTCACGGTCCAACTCGCCGAGCTCCTGCATCAGCTCCAGATTGTCGTCGATGTGTTCCAACCGGTAACTCAGGGACACGTACAACACCAGCAGACAAGCGACAATCGTTACAGCCCAGGCCGCCTGCAACGCACGGCTCCGTCCGATCTGGTAGGCCAGACGGTCCAGCCATCGCTGCACCTGTACCCGTCGCGAAACACGCAGCGAGATAGTCGCCTCGAGCGGTTCGTTCACCTCGTGATTCGCAACCGGCGGCACTTGCTCTGCCAGATCCTCTTCGAGGGCCAGATCGAACATTGTCTGATCAATCCGGTGAATTGCAGACGAGTTCATAGGAACTTCATTCGGATCATAGTCGTCACGCAAGATCGTCATTGCAGCTGACCTCTTACGAGAAAGCCGACTTCACTGCCGTTCGCCGCCAGTCCTTGCTCCAGTTGCTGCATCCATGCGGTTTCCCAGGATTGAACGATCTCGGCGTTCCACGGAGCACTACTGAGATTGGTCTCCAGTTTGACCAACAAAGGCGCTATGGCACCTAGCGTTTCGTTAGAGCGACCTTCCAGGTCGACACTCCAGAACTCGCCGGTCTTCGCGATGCGAACTTCGGTGACGATCAGACCGCTCGGTACGATTTCCCAGAGCCGACTTAAAAACAACCCAGGCAGGTTGAACGCGTTGAGATTCAGGATATCGAGTTTCTTTGCCTCGGCGTCCATTCGGGCGACGTCCATCTGCAGCAACTGAATCTCCTGTCGACGCTCCTCGATTTGGGTCGTTAGTGACGCAACATCCGGCTGGTGCCGCCATATCGCATACTCGACAGTCGCGCCCACGCCGAAGGCAGCCAGCAGCAGAATTGATGTGACCAGAAGACCGGCTCGCACCACCGTCTTGCCGCTGATCGATCCGCGCGCCAGCAGGGACACGAAGTTGCTGTGAAGCGAGACCGGCAACGACACCACTTGCTGCATCCAGAACGCCGGTTTGGCGGCCGCCGCGTTGTATTGAACTTTGGCATCGATTCGGTCTGTCAACGCGTCGGACACTTCCGCGGCGTTCGGACCGAGTATCCAGGCTTCGGAAATCATGCCGCCGATACGCTGCTTCGAATAACCGATCGTTCGGTTGATATCGAGCACAAGACGTCCGTTGGTCTCTGCTGTCCACGGATAGCTGAGCTCACGAACAAAAAGAATTTCACCGTTATCGTCAGAGATCAGCATCTGCGTGCGATTGTCGAAGAGCGCAAGCAGCAGGATCGCATTGTCCTCTTCACGCTCCAGAGACGGCACGAAACGCGACATGATTTCTGTCAACGGAACGAAGATCTTCGGAACCAGATAAAACTCTGCGCAGACTCGCATCAGGCCGTCACAGATGTACTTCGGCATCAGATGCAAGAGTACGCCGTTGACCCTGTTGCGCTTGACCGGATGCGCACGCCATTCGGCAGCACCATCGAATGGCTTGTTGTTGTCGACGTAGCGCTGCAAATAGCGCACTCGATCGCGTCGCGACATCGGCGGCAACTCGAGGAACTCGTGCGTGTGCAAATCATCCTCGTAGGCAATCGCAACCGAGCCCCCGCGACCCAGCTCGACCACATCGGCCGCCGCCGCAAGCGCAGCGGAAAGGTCATTCAGATCGTTGACCGACGTCGGCGACTTCCAGCTTTGCAACACCTCGGGCCCGCGCATCCTGGCAATGCGAAACTCACCGTATGCCCACTCGATAGCGAATTCGATACTCATGGTTGAATCCAGATAAATCCGCTTCCCTGATCGACGTATCGCAGACCGAGGTCATCTGTGATCTTGAAAACAGATCGGAGGTCACCGGTTGGATAAGGGTCCGCATAGACCAACAGGCGAGTGTCTTCGATGACGAATCTCGATAACACGCCGTCGAGTGATACCCCGGCCGCAGGCACAGCCACTGCCGCTGCGGTGTTGAACGAGATGGCTGCCTGATTGGCAGAAGTGTTGGTGACCAGTACCTCTTTGAAGAGTCCGCCGAGGTGCAGGCGCTGGATGAACAGGCGGTCAGATTCAACCAACGCGGTGCCCGGTGTCTGATTCCATATATCGTCGAAGGTTGTGGCATTGTTGCCCGGGAAGCCAACGTTGCCCGTTAAATCCGATATCAGCATAACGCGCGGCGATAGCGGCGCTGCCGTCAAGCCGTCGGTTTGTTGATAGCCCGAAAAGCCACCGCCTGCCGTGAAAAAGTTCGGATCGAAATACAGCCGTCTTGCGAAGCCACGGCGATTTAACGCGAGGTCAGCAGTCGGCAGACTGCTAAGCGTGGCCACCGCGTTCGTCCAGTCGCTCACCGTCGCGGACGGTATCCGACCGTTTCTGCGGACATAGCGCTCCAGATCGTCCGTGATCCGCTGCAGGTTGGCTGCTTCCGCTGTTCCGTAGGCGTCGTTGATCGAACTGACAATACTCGGGGCCATCACGGCGGACAGAATCGCCAGGATGGCCATCACGCCGATGAGTTCCATCAATGTAAAGCCGCTCTGCACCCTCATCGACTCAATCCCGAAACGAGCGTGAACATCGGTAGGAACAGCGATGCTGCGATCAAGCCTACGATCACGACGAGGGTCAGGGTGATCATCGGTTCAACCACCGCAAAAGTACGCTTGATCTGCCGTGGTATCTCCTCGTCGTAACGATCCGACACCTGCTGCAGGGTGGTATCCAGTTTGCCGGACTCCTCGCCGACAACGATCATCCTGCGAGTCAACGATGAAATCACCGGGTGGTTGCGCAGCGCATCGCTGATACGCCCCCCTCGCTCCACCGTGTCGGCGGCGTCCTTGATCGCCGCATCCATCACAAGATTGTTGCTTACGCCGCTCGACAACTTGAGCGCTTCGAGAATCGGCACTCCCGCTTTCAGCATAAGTGCCAGGTTGTGCACGAACTGGCTCTGCACCAGCATGCGGCGAACCCCACCAAACACCGGAACATACAGACCCGCGTGATCCAGTCGATAAGCGAATGCAGGATGTGCTGCTCGCAGACCTCGCAATCCGACAATCGTCCCAACGATGGCCAGAATGCCGACCCACCAGTATTGCTCGGTGATTTCACCCAGTCGCACAACGCCTTGCGTCAGTGCGGGAAGCGCGATGTCGAGTTCGGCGAAAATCGCCGCAAAGCGCGGAACGACAAACAAGAACATCAGCGCGATCAGCCCGGCAACGGCCGACAAGATCATGGCTGGATAGATCGTCGCCTGCTTGACGTCTGCGACAATTCGCTCCACCCACTCGAGATGGTTGGCAATGTCTTGAAATATTGTGGTGAGACTGCCGCTCTGTTCGCCAGCGCGGACGAGGTTACACACCTGATCCGAGAACACGTCCGGATAGTTGCGCAGACTTTCCGATACTTCGTTGCCCGCCTGAACATTGATACTAATATCCTGAAGCACGCGACGCAGTACTGGGTGCTCGGTCTCCTCGGCCATCGCGGAGAGTGTGCTTGCAATCGGAATCCCCGCCATCTGCAGAGATGTTGCCCCGGAAAAGAAATCGATCAGATCGCGACGCGGGACTTTCCCGTGACCGCTGGCCTTCTTTGCTTTTTGCTCTTTCGCCTCGACCAGCCAGTGATCGATATCGCGCAGACGCGCTTCGAGTACACGCTCGTTGTCAGCGACCATCGTGCCGTCGGATACACGGCCGTTTCGATCAACACTGTGATAGACGTATTGCGGCATGAGATGTTTCCTAGCGCACCACGCGCAGCACTTCGTCCAGCGACGTCACGCCGACCATCGCCTTGGCAATGCCATCGTGCAACATGGGGACCATGCCAGACTCAGCCGCCAGAGCTTTGAGCTCCCCGGCACTCGCACCGGAGATGATTGGCGCATGGAACCGTTCGTCGACCGTCAGAATTTCATAGATCGCGGAACGGCCTTGGTAGCCGGTACCGTTGCAATGTACACAGCCGACCGCCTCATACAGCGTCGCATCCTCGGGAATGGCATCTCCCAGTCCGAGAGACTCGATAAGCTCGGCCGGACGCGCGTGCGGTCGTCGACAATGCGGACATAGCACCCGGACAAGCCGCTGCGCGATGATCGACGACAGCGCAGCAGGCAGCATGTATCTGTCGACACCCATGTCAACGAGACGAGGAATGACGCCAACCGCATCGTTGGTGTGCAGCGTCGACAACACCAAATGGCCCGTCAACGCAGCGCGTGTCGCAAGCTGGGCCGTCTCGAGATCACGAATCTCACCGACCAGAATCACGTCCGGATCTTGCCGCAACAGAGCGCGAAGGCCTGCCGCGAAATCCATACCCACATCCGGTCGAACCTGGGTCTGACGAATCGAGCCCAACGAATACTCGACAGGATCCTCAAGGGTGAACACACTGCGCTCATCCGACTGCACAAGCTTCAGAGAGCCGTACAGAGTGGTGGTCTTGCCGCTTCCGGTCGGTCCTGTCACCAGCACCATACCGTAGGGCAAACCAACGAGACTCTCAATTGAGTCCGTGTGTGGCTTCGAAAAACCCAGATCTCCCAGTGTCAACCGGGTCGCACTCCGATCCAGAATCCTGAGAACAACACTTTCTCCGACGTTCGTCGGCAAGGTCGAAACCCTGAGATCTACATGATGCTGGCCGTAGTCGAAGCGAATCCGACCGTCCTGCGGCACACGCTTTTCCGTGATGTTCAGATTTGCGATCAGTTTCAAGCGCGCGGTCAGTGCCGGCTGAATGAGTTTGGGAATCAATACTTCCTGTCGCATGACGCCGTCGATGCGCATACGAACCCGAACGACCTTTTCCGCAGGTTCGATATGGATGTCTGTCGCACCTTTTTTGATACCGAGACTGATAAGCTGGTCGACCAACCGCACAAGCGGCGATTCGTTGACCGCTTCATCTTCGGCTGCCGCGCTGCCCTCCGCCATGATCTGATCGATCGTATCGGCGATGGAGCGGCCCTGAGTGTAGTGACGTGCGACCGCATCGAGAATATGGCCCTCGGGCGCCGTGACCACCTCGACCGTCAAGCCGGTTTCACGTTCAATGTGATCGATCGCGACCACGTTGAAAGCATCCGCGAAAGCGACTGTCAGCATGCCGTCGTGGACACTGAGTGGAATCAGCTTGTATTTTTTGGCCGTCTCGAAAGAGACCTTGCTCAACACGTCTTGCGAAATTTCTGCCGACTTAACATCGACGACTTTCGTCTGTGCTTCGTTTGCGAGATTCTCGGTAATCACCTCGGCCGATACAAAGCCGAGATCGATCAGGACCTCTCCGAGCAACTTTCCATTGCGCTTCTGCTCACGCAGCGCAAGATCAAGCTGAGCCTCGGTGATCAGGCCCGCCGCTCGCAAGCGACCGCCGAGCGTCATCTTCTTACGCTCGGTTACGGCAATTTGCGACGTCAGCTCACTCCAGTAAGCCGCCGTCGCGTCCATGCTTCGCGCACTCATTGCACTGACCTTGGTGCGCCGGTTATTCGCGTGCGAGGTAAATTAGTAGCTGGCTACTGTTCTGATTGCCCCCGACCAGTTTGACCCGGCCGGCCGTGAACCAGGCACCGGTCCCTGTGTCGGTGTCCGCATCGCCGTCGAGAATATCGCTGATGCGCCGAGCTTCGGTTTGTGTCACGCCATCAACGCGCAAAACCGCCACACGAACAGTGTCGGCATTACCATCGCCATCAAGATCGAATTGGTACGGCGCATCGGTGCGGTTCAATATTCCGATGTAGCTACCCTCATTGAACGGGTTGTCGAGGTCCGATTCCATATAAGGACCCGCCCAGCCGTTGATTCCGTTTGATGGGTTGTTTGACAGCAGCTGCCGCTGTGCGACGTTTGTACTGGTTGCCACGTGAACCGGAAAGTTCCCCGTGTCTTCGTAGTAACGTGCGACCGCAGTCCGCGCGACGTTCGCATCCTCAACAAAAGAGGTCACGCGAGCATTTCGAATCGCGTCGAAAATCATTGGCGTCGCCATGGACGCTAGAATCGCGATGACGGCGACCACGCCGATCATCTCCATCAGTGTAAAACCAGCATTCTTATGCCGCATGCCATGTCTCCCAGTTCAATTCGTTAGGCTTCCGTGGGAGGGCTAGCGGCTTCAGCCAATTTTTCTTTAGGGAATTCGGCGCTTTAGGAAAGAGAAAGTGTGACAGGCATCACTGGAGCTCAAGATTGGGCAGATTGAGCGTCGCCGCATCGAAACTCACCTCGGCAAGCCGCGCGTCCAGTCTGGCGCCGATTTCGCGGATTTTCGCGTTTGCTACCGCCTGTTCGCGTAAGTTAACGAGAAAAAAGTCGCTGGCTCCGTTGCGGAACCGTTGAATCTCGGCCTGCTCAAGTTGCTGAGACTGGTCGACTTCATCAGCCGCCAGCACCGCCAGTTGTTCGGCAAAGCTCAACCCCAGCACGATGCCCTCGAGCTCCAGTGCGATTCGCTCCTGCACTTGTTGGCGTTTGAGCTGCAGCGCATCCAACTCAGCCTCGGCCTGTGTGACGCGGCCTCTGGCCGCGCGCCGCTGAATCGGAACAGAAAATTGAACGCCGACCTTGGTATCGGTGCTGTCGCGAGACTGGCCGCCCTCGCCAACGCCACCGATGCCGGATGCGATCTCAACGCTCACATCGAATCTCGGTCTCAGCGCGTTCCGACGAAGCTTCAACCGATTTCCGGCACGCCGAATTTCAGTTTCGAGTCGGAGCAACTCGGGTCGCGAGGTCAGTACATCCGCCGCCGAGTCGAGTGCGCGCGGCACAATCCCGGGCACACCTTCCATACCCTCAGGCAATTGACCCGAGTCGGGTAGTGATGGGGCACCCTCTGCGTCGCGCAGGTAAAACGCCAGACGGTTTGCCGCCATTTGGAAATTGAGCTGCGCTTGTGCCACCAGACTGCGCCTGCGGGTGATGTTCTGCAGGTTTTCGGTGATGAAAATTCGCGCTCGTGCACCGCTACTGACCTCACGGATCAAAGCCGCATCGCGCGCTTCTGCGTTGCGCAAAAGCTCCCGATAGACTTCAAGCTGTTGACCTGCGGCTCGCCACCGCCAGTACGCACTGGCGGCGTCACGCTGCACATCGATTTGTGTCAGCAGTACATCGATGTCCGCTTGTTGGATGATCAGGCCAGCGTCCATCTCCGCAAAGCGCCTATCATCGATATCCCGGTCTCTGAGCAACGACAAAATGGCACCGGCTTTAGCTGTGCCGCCGCGATTGGTGAAGTTGATATCTTCATAGATTGGAAAGTCGCCTTCCGACACTTGATATTGCCCGTAGACATTCGCGCCGAAGGCACGCAACGGTTGTGTCACCTTGCCGCGTAAGACTTGACCGTCGTAGAACCCGTTCAGGTAGCTGTCACCGCTGGCATCGAGTTTCACATCGAAACCGCCAGCTGCAACGTTGATCTCGCCTTCCGCGTTGCGCCGGTTCGCCTCTGCCTCAAGAATCGCCGGAAAATGCGTCGCACTGGATCTCAGAACATCTTGCAGGGTCAGCGTCTCGGTGGATTGTGCAAAAACGCCAACCACTGCAAACCCGTAAATGACCAGCGCCATAATGGCGCTCCGGATGCTCACTGCTGGCCACCCGGGTCGGCCGCAAAATCGGGCGGGAAGTTATTGGTAAGACGCCAGAGCTCGTAGCCAACCTGCACCGTCTCCAACTGAATCCAACCGCGAACGTTAGCGCCAAATCGAACAAAGCGGTCCTCTGGCCAGGGATGTGGATCTAGCGGATCCTCACCGATCAACACCCGAAACAGTCCGTTCGGTTGTGCAGAGGCGTCGACCGACAACACGATACCGCCGAACGTGCCTACAGCGACCGAAGGCCAGCCGCTGAACTGTACCGCCGGCCAACCCTCGAACTGCAGACGCGCCTTGTCGCCCGGTTGAACCAGAGCGACATCACGACCGTTCACGTACAACTCGACCGCGCGCTTGACGTTGCTCGGTACAAACGTCGCAATGGGTTGTCCAGCACTTACAAACGTCGCAACGTCACCCGCATTGACACTCAATATCACCCCGTCACGCGGGGCGGTCACCGTTTGGGCCGACAAGCGTGAGATGTTGATATCCACTCGATTCATTTCCGCAGCGGCCTCGGCCACCGCGGCACGCCGAGTCTCAACAGCGATTTGCGCCTGCTCATAGTTTCTGCGCGACTCGAGGCCTTGCTCGAAAAGTTCAAACGTACGCCGTGCATCGATCTGCGAGGTTTCAACCGCCTTTTGCGCCGCATCCAACTTGGCCTGAACCTGAGCACGCTCAGCTTCGAGTCTCTGCAACAGCATCGGGTCGTTATCGACGATGGTCACGATAGGCGCGCCGGCCTCGACCTCCATACCGTCCTGGACGAACCACTCAGCGATACGACCCGAGACCAAAGCATTAATGTCTTGCTGTCGATCATTCGGATTCAGCGCGGTGACACGGCCTGGCCCAGACGTGGTCTGCACCCACGGCACAAAATACAAGAACGCGCCAAGCATCAACCCGAAGATAACGAGAATGACCGCCACCGCCTTGGTCGTGCTCGGAATGTTAATCCGACTAAGGGTGCTAAAATGCTCTGCGTGTGAAGTTATTTCAGTCATTCGTGGCGACCTCAGTACCGGTTCCCAGGAATGGCGATTGATAACGCTGCGCATGGATATCACCATGCTCGGAGCGAGTGCGTTCCATCACCCGCATGTCGAAGTGCTCGCAAAACGAAACCGAATCGCTGAAGACCCGTTGCTGACTCCTGCCCATGTAAAGAAAATGCGAGAAATCGCCGGTCGGCTCGCGATTGGAGAAGTATACGATCGTCGTTTCAGTCTCAGCACTTTCATGCAGAGCTGCAAGCGCCGACATCAACAATCGGTATGGCAACACATCGTAGAGCTGACTGAGCACAAGCACCCGCGGACGCGCGAGGATCGCTGAAGCGAGCTTGAGCTGCATCATCTCCGCGAGTGATAGCGGCCAGCCGGTCACTGCAATTTGATGGTCCAACCCGTTTTCCAGCTGGGCAATGACAGGTTCGAGCCCCACCAGGCGCAACACCTCGAGGATGTCGACGCTGTTGACGCCATCACGACTACGCGTCAGGTAGTCTCGGATTGTCATGCTTGTCGTGTTCGGACGATCCAGCACGATGATCTCCTGACGAAGCGAGTGCGCCGAAACGGAATGCGTGTCGACGCCACCGATCGTGACGTAACCTCCGTCAGGTTCCGCGTGCCGCTTCATGAAATTGGCAAACAATCGTTGCACCGCGTAACTCGGTGCCCGGGCATAGACCAGTGCACTCGGCGGGAGTTCCAAATTGAACGCGATATCGATGCCTCGTGTCTCACCCCGCGCTTCAACCATCGCGAGACCAGAACCTGGCAATTTCTCGTCGGTACCTTTGACCTCTTCCTGCTCCACGTCATAAAACAGCGAGAGCTCCTCGACGGCAGCGCAAAGATCATAAAAGTAAGACAGGTAAGTACCGAGCTGAGAGAGTCCGAAGAAAACGGCCGACAACACCAGCTCTGCAGCAACTAGCTGGCCCACCGAGAGTTGCGACTGGATCACCAGCCATCCACCGAGTGCCAACAGCCCAGAACTCGCCAGGGCCCACAGAAACAGGAACGAAACCGCTTGTGAGAAATAATGACGAAAGTGCAATTTGTGCTGTTCGATGTACGTGTTGGTTACGTCATCTGTGCGTCGCAAGGCTTCCTCGACGTGCGAACTGCTCTTGAAATAGCCGTTGGAACTGCCCAGACCCTCAAGCCACGCGGCGGCGGAGTGCTTATCGTGAGAAAGCTGCATTGCGCTTTTGATGGCGCGTTTGCCCCAGATTAGCCAGATCAACCAGATCAAAATGATCACGACCAGATTGAACGCGAGAAACGCGGGGTGATAGAGAGAGGTCAAAGCGAAACCGACTGCCGCCTGCAGCAATATCGAAAAGCCGCCGACCAGAAGGTAGGGCGTGCGTTTCATGACGATGATGATGTCGAAGTAGCGGTTGAACAGCGGACCTATGCCTCGGTCGTCGAAATAGGGGTTCAAGGCATACACAGACCGCAACGCGATCTCGGACACCATGCGCGCGTAAAACCTTCGGCCAAACACGTCCACGAGGTGTAACCGCAATGCATTCATAACGGCCGCGAGTGCCAGCAATACAAACAGTGTGGCGGATAGCACAAACAGTGGAGTCGTCAGTCCGGTGTTGATGATCGAATTGATCAACATTTGAACTGAGATCGGCGTGGCTAGCGACAACAGACTGATGCCGACGCCATAGATGATCGCCAGCGAGTAGAAAGATTTTTCCGGCCCTAGAATCTTCGCGAAAAAATAAAACAACTCGGGCAGCGTCCGCTGCGTGCCGATTCCTTGCCCTGCCATGCGTACCACGCTCCCAACACAAAACCGCAGCACGCTGAAGCGCGCCGCGTTTACAGAGTGTCTAGATTAATGGGACTGTTGTCTAATTTCATGTCGAATTTTTTGAAATCGATATCAGGGAACAACGAACACGTTGTCGGAGATTTCCGGCCCGATGCCGGTGTTTCGTCGAATAATGTCCGCAAGCGTCGTCGATTCGATCATCGCGAGCTCATCCCCAAAAAAGGTGTTTTGATACCAAAAGCGGTCCCCATCGCGGAGCCTTTCGAACTGATCGACCACGATAGTATGAAATAGTGGGCCCAGCGCAGATTGCCCGGTCGGCGTTTCCGCCAGACCGCCCACCCAAAGATCGATCTGATCGACCGAGCCGTACACCGCCGAAAGCGCATCGGCCAGTGCTGGATTAGCGGTAATTTCGGAAAGGCTCCCGTACATCGACAAACCGAGCTGACGGCGAGTCTCGTTGTAGCTTGGGAGGCCATGGTCACGGCCGCGCTGGATGTTTAATGCGGCAAGATCAAAGCCGCCTGCGCCGGGCGCACCAAACAGCGCGTTGCGGACGTCATCGACAACCTGGGCATCGATCGACTCACATATCTGTCCTGCGAGTCCCCGCAACACGGGTTCGATCCCACCTTCAGTGACAATTCGATCCGGTCGAAAGAACGCGTCCTGAAGCTCAAGATGGCCCTCGGGAATCTCGTTGCCTTGCGCATCGAGGCGACGAATCTTGTCGCTGAGCATGCTATGGCCGAGTCGATACGCCGCTGAAGAAAATATATTTGAAACGCTCGCGTCGACGGTCTCGTCGTAACCCGCGTACGACTTCAAAGCACCCTCGCCCAACAACACGGGCAGGAATTCGCGGTAAGTGATCACCTGCATTTGCGCTCCGACTATGCGCCGTGCGCGCTGGTAAATTTGCTCGCCCGTGAGACTGGGGTCGGAGGTCGCGATGTCGCGTGCTAAACGGTTATGTTCACGGACGAACAGCGTATGCATGACGGCCAAACCGACCTGCTCATTCGCTCGCACGTCACCAGCAAGAAACAGCTCTGGACCTGAACCACCCGCGTTGGCGAGGCCCGCGAGATTGTATGGCAACAGATCTCCCGCTGACGTCGCAAGCATGCCGGTGCCATCCATGTTTCTAAGCGCACGTGCTCGGCTCGCATCAGAACCGTATACGTTGGACGCGTCGATCCAACCGGTAATCTCGTTGATCTGTTGGCGCGGATTTAGAACGTGATCGCCCGTTGCCTCATCAAAGATCGATCGGTTGAGCGGGATCTCAACGGTACCGGTGTGATCTGGGTCAAACCACGGATCTCCCATCGGAACGCTAATGTTGGCGCTCTCTGCTGGTGCGACGCCATCGGTCAAATCAAGATCATGATCCAGGAACTGGCCCCATTGCCACAGGAAATCACTGGCGCGACGACCGTTCGGGTGACTGCCTGACTGCGCTGCAATCTGGTTGCTGATCGCGCGCGCACTGGGTCGTGTCGCCCCGGAAGGTGCGGCCACGAGATCTGCATAGTCTGGAGAAACCATCCGCGCCAACTGACTGTGCGAGGTATTCATATCGGTTAGCAGACCGTTGTTATTGCTGCCATCGAGTGAACGGTACAAAAGGAAATCGTTGTTCAAATCCGGCTCGCGCAGGTCACCACGCTCGATGCCGCGCACGGGTGACACGGTCGTGGAATTATTGACCGAAGGAGAATCTGACCCTCCCTGATCACAACCGACCAAAAGCGCCGACGTCACGGCTACGGTGAGCAATATTCTTGTTTTCATTTGTGTCCCTGGCATCTCGCAGTTTCGCGGCGTCCCGACCGTTCGCTGCACTTATTTTTATGAGCCATAGCTTATTCGCCGCTTCACGGTGCGTCGCTCGGATAAGTCCGAACTCAAGCGAGACTTCGATCACATAATGCGACTGTAAGATCGTTTTTTGTCCAAGTGCACGACACCCGGCGAGTTTTTGCTAGCATCCTTGTTATCTCTGGGGAGAGGAAACACGTCGATGTTGAATACACGACCGTTCGGACTCGCCGTGTGTGGCGTGGTTGCGTGGATAAGCGCTTCGTTGCCGAACGCTGCAGCAGCGGATGTCTCAATCGGCAATACCTTTGCGCTCAACCAGGTGCTCAACGAATTCGTCGAGCGTGGCGACTATCCGTTTGTCTACGCTCGGATCGAGAGCTTCGAAGGCCGAGTACTCTACGAATACAGCACGAAAAATGAACTGCTGCTCCCGGATGCCGATATCGATGGGCAAACGTGGATACGCATCTGGTCGATGAGCAAGATTGTTACGATCACTTTGACAATGGATCTCGTCGAAGACGGCATCATCTCGTTGGATGATCCAGTCACCGACTACTTGCCGGAACTTCGCGGGCTGACCGTCGCAAGCGGTCCTGACAACGTGCGGTTATCCTCGCTGCCCGAGAACGCCGAGCCTTGCCCTTTGTCAACCGGGCCGGCCGCATCGCCGATTACCCTCAGAAACCTGATCAACCATACGGCAGGGTTTCATTACGCCGTCACCGGCATCGAGTGTCTGGACAGCTTATCGAGCGCGCAGAACCTGCCGGGCGCTGAGGACGCAGACGAATTTCTCGATCGGCTGTCGGCGTTGCCACTTGTGCACGAACCGGGAGCCGACTACTTCTACGGACTGAACACTACAGTTCTCGGCATGGCGCTTGAGCGTGCCACGCGTAGCTCGCTGCAGGAGCTCGTAGAAGAACGCATTACCAAGCCGCTGCGGATTCGTGGCTTGCAATACTCATTGCCAGATCAGGCGTCGTTGCTGCCCTACTTCACCGGCGTTAGCGGTACGGCTGAAGTCACCACACCCGAGACACTCAACATTTTCGGTGGTGAATTGCCGCGCTACGACCGCCGCAATGAGCTGTTACTTGGCGGAGAGGGCATGCTGGCAACCGCAGACGGCTACGCGGATTTTCTGAGGATGCTCGGCAACGGCGGTATGCTGCGAGGTCACCGGGTGCTCGACGACACCAGCCTCAGCGAAATGGCATCACCGCAGACGCTGATCAATAACCCAGCCGGATACAACGGTTACAACCTGTGGGTCACGAATGGCAGTGCACCCGATGGCCAGGAAAACCTTTGGCTGGGCGGTGGCTACGAAAGCACCCATTTCTGGATCGATCGGGAGAACGAGTTCGTTGGCGTGATCATGTCGCAAATGCATGAACCACCAGCGGCCGAAGTGTCGCGCGACGAGGCGTTTCGCGCAGCGGTCTACGAGAATTTGGTTCGTTAAGTCGTCTGCTTTGCGCTGACACCGCCGTTCGCACGTCGCGCGAGCTTTGCTGCCGAGAGCCAGAGCGCAACACTGACTACAATGCAGTAGAACGCCATCCCGTACATTTGCCGCGGCAATGAAATCCCTGCATCGATCAGGGTTCCGGTAACTCCTGGCCCTGCTGCTGTAGAAAACACCATCGCGGACATGATCAGTGACCGAACGGCACCGAGATGCTCGGTCCCGTAGACCTCGGGCCATAGCGCACCAAACAATGTCGACGAGACGCCATAACTGATCCCGACCAAAATCATGACAAGGACAAGGCCGGCCGGCTCCGTGACATTGGCGACAGCGAAACAGGCGGCGGTTAATGGAATCAGGAAAAAGGGCAGCACACGCACCGCGCCGAGTCGATCGATAATCTGACCAAACAGCAAAGCCACCGTCACCGTTGTGATCGCCAGCACCATGAGACACCGCGCAAACCAGTCCACCGGCCAACCATGCAGCGTCGTCATGTAGTCCTGATGATAGAAGATGGTAGTACCGATAAACGCAGGTGCCAGTACGCCTGCCAAAACACCGTAAAACACCGGGTCGCGGATCACTTCCGCTCGCGACCATTGGCGCTTGGCTGTCTGCAGCGCGATGTTTTCGAAATCGTCGTGGCGTGGCGTACGCGGCTTGGAATAGCACCAGACGGCGATCGGCAACCCAATCAGAATCAAGGCCACGGCGGCTGCAAACCAGCCAGCTTGAAATCCCTGCGCTTCGGTTAACGCTACGAAGCTGAGCAACAGCGTAGCCTCGCCACCTTGATGCCCGAGGACAACCAGTGACACTGCGCGTCCACGCGCAGCAACGAACCAGCGACCCGTCATCGTCAGGGCAATATGCGTCATCATGCCCTGACCGAAAAGACGCAACAGATAGATACCTAGCAGCAACACCCAGGCCGACTTTGCGACACCCGCAATCACACAGGCGAGCGCCAGCATCGGCATGCTGAAGAGGATTAGTTGGTGCGCTTTTACTGTGTCCGCTAATCGTCCCAGAAAAGGTAACGTCGCCGCGCTGCATAGTGTCGCGACCATGTACAGTCGCCCGAACTCACCGTGGGACAAATCAAACGCGAGTTGCCATTCGCCAACCGAGGCGGAAACGAAATACGTCTGACCGAAAGTAGAGCAGTACGTCAGAAGGAAGCCGCCGATGATCCAGCGGAAATTCTGCGACAGGAATTTGAGCAACGAGGCTCCCTAGAGATAGGCCGGCCACACACTATCGGGAGACAGTGCATGGCCGGCACCAGAGTCAGAACTGATAGGTTACGCCAACCGACAGCATCGTGACATCTGTTTCATCAAACTCGTATAGCTCATATTCACCGCGCACGCTGACAGGGCCGAGGCCGAAGGATGCGCCGACGCCGTATGCCAGGTCATTGCCGTCCGTGCTGTCGGATACATTCTGAATAGAGGCCTCCGCCTCCCATGCCGCGTAACCGACCTTCGCGAACAGGTCGATCAGACCCGCGTCGACACCGACGATGCCCCAAACATTCCATGCATTCGTTTCCAGTGTCACTTCGCTACCGAGTACATCGAATTCCGGTTGACCGAAATCCACGTAGCCAGCCTCAACACCCAAGTTGATAAGCGGCAGATCGAAGTTGTAGCCGATGTACCCCTTGAACGCCGTGTCGTCCTCGTCAATCGAGTCCGGAAGATCGGGAATATCGGTAACGCCGAGGTCGGCCTCAAGCGTCGAACCACCGGCGCTAGCACCAATGTAGAAACCGGAGTCCGCGTGCACCGCGCCTGCTGTCATTGCCAAAGCGGCACCGGCCAACCAGGCCGAGCGGGTCAAAAGAGTCGTGTTGTTCATAAGTCTTTCCACTTAAAGCCCAAGTGTTATGTCAACCGAATCATGGGTCGACACACGCTAGATAACAGATACAGACAACCGCGTCTGCCGCCCCGGCATAAAACTGTGACGCAGCGCCCGGGAACAGGCGCTCGACCACGAAATGGCGTGCTGAGCGAGTTGCATGAATGATATTAAAGTGATATCACTTTAATATCACAGCAGGAGTAAGAACTATGAGCAATGTCCACGAGAAGACCTACCGCGCAATCTCCGGTTGGTTGCCGTTACTGATTTCGCTAGGTTCGATTGGTTTTTCGATTTATTGCCTGACGCAAGGCCGACCCGCCATTGCTATTCCAGGAATCGTCATTGCGCTTCTGTTGTTTGGCGGTTTCATGGCGATCGCGCCGAACGACGCTCGGGTATTACTACTGTTCGGCGACTACAAGGGCTCGGTGACAGAGTCCGGCTTCTTCTGGGTGAACCCGTTCTTCTCGAAAAAGAAGATTTCGTGCCGCGTTCGAAACTTCGAAACCGGATCCACCATGATGCCGGAGAAAAAGAACTCCAGCGGCACAGTGGTGCAGCAAAAATCCCGTTCCAGTGGCAAGCCTTCCAAGGTTAACGACCGCGATGGCAATCCGATCGAGATCTCGGCTGTGGTCGTCTGGAAGGTTGTAGATACCGCTGAGGCGATGTTCGAGGTCGATGACTTCGAAGATTATGTCGCGGTACAAAGCGAGGCCGCGTTACGCAACCTGGCAAGTCGCTACGCGTACGATGGCGAGTCAGACGACGATTCTCTGCGCGGTAATACGGACAATGTGGGCGATGAACTTCGCAAGGACATTCAGGAGCGACTGGGCACAGCGGGGGTCGATGTCATTGAGGCACGTATCAGCCATCTGGCCTATGCGCCGGAAATCGCCGCCGCCATGTTGCAGAGACAACAAGCACAAGCCGTGGTCGCTGCGCGAACGAAGATCGTCGAAGGCGCCGTAGGAATGGTCGAAATGGCACTTGATCAACTCAAGCGCGACGGCATTGTTGATCTGGATGAGGAACGACGTGCGGCGATGGTCTCCAACCTGCTTGTCGTGCTGTGTAGCGATAGACACACACAGCCAGTGGTCAACGCGGGCACGTTGTACAACTGATCCGTCATGGCGCGAACCTCCTTTCTGTTCCGTGCTGATCCGGCGGTCATGGAAGCGCTCAAGAGATGGGCGGACGATGAACTGAGAAGTGTTAACGGACAACTGGAGTTCATCGTTCGCCAAGCGTTAAAGCAATCGGGTCGACTCAACAAACCTGAACCCGACAGCGATTGAGCTGTTGCCGCGGTGATGTGGCAGTCGCCGCAACGGGCAGGCATCATCCCAACCTTGTCGAATTGTGGGGAACCAGAAACGGAACCCAAGACGGTTGCGCTGACGCTACCCGAAGCAACGCCCGCTGATACGCATTCCTACGCGTAACCGTTGGGAGCCCGCGCAGGCGCGCCTTCAGGAGTTTCTCCTGAAGGTCGGGCGCAATTAATTCATCGGACCACTGTACCAGGCGTTGGTCGATATCGACCGGGCTGACCTCGCTCGCTCCATCTTTGAGCAGGCCAAGCCCGGCTGTCACCCTCTATCCGTCAAATTGAACGGAGCGATCGTCAATCCTGCAACGGACTGACAACCTCGTTAGTCAAGACAAGTCACAACAGAATTTTGTGTGCCGGGTGAACGCTCGGTGTAGGTCCCGGTACAGCTCAATGCGACCTCAACAGCACGACACTGTTCCGGTGCATCACGGCGACAGCTTTCGCATGCGACGCCGTCGTCCGGATCGGTGCAGGATGCGCAGCACCAGGTCGCGCCGATACCGACGATCTCACGCTCGATCAACACCTCTTCCGACGGTGTGTACAACGCCTCTTCGTCATCGGAATCATCACCCACCGCAACGACGCATCCCGTCATGATCAACGCAGATGCAAGAACAAAAAGACTACAAACGGCACGCATGAGATTCTCCAGATCCAACTCGACTCAATCCTTGAGCTTGCATCAAGCGCGCTTGAGACACCAGCGCCTCAAACTCTGATCGGCGCTTGAGACAACTGCGTCAGCGGTGCCTCGAAAACGCGCGTAAACACCTCAGTCATACGGGTTTCGACCACGTCGAGAAACTCCGGAACATCATCGATCGCTCGAAAAATCGAAAAACCTCGTTCGAGAAAATCGTGCAACCCACGGACCCCAACGAGCTGTGCCGGGCCACGCATCATCTTCAACGTTGTCGCAATCATCGGAATGCCGACGATGCCTTGCAGACTCTCACCGGCGCTTCGTGTCATTTCAATCAACCTGAGACAGTCATCCAGACAAGCAGCTTTCCGACTCGCTGCGCAGTAGTCCGCCTCGCTGACCGTGCTCCGATTCGCGAGGTCAGCGCGCAGATGGCGTTCGATGTCGAGATTTATCTTGAGTATCGACGCGTTCAAATCCAGAGCGGAAGCCAATGCTCGCAATGCGCCGGCTGGCAGTACACGGCACATCATCGGAACCACTTTCTCCAGCTCCGCATCACGCGCAGCGATTTCAGGACCGACCATGTCAGAGACTATGTAGTCGATCGCCTCTGAATACGCCGGACGTACACGCAAGTCTTCGTACTTCGGCAGAAAGTACGCAATCTGCACGTCGACGAACCTGCGATACGCCGTCAACCGTTCCGGGTCATCCAGATACAGATGGTGCAACCGATTGCTTTCGGCCAAATGCTCGCGCAGTTGCTTGGCGGTTTCTCTCATACCTGAGTTGAGCGCCGATCAGCCTTCGGAAGCCGTCTTCTTGACCGAGACCAGTCTGGCTCGGCGACGATCCGCGCGCAGCACTTTGATGGTGTAGCCTTCCCATTCAATAACATCACCACCCACCGGTATGCGTTCGAGCGTCTCGATCAAGAGGCCGCTGACGGTTGAGATATCCAGTTCCGGATTCCACGACACACCGAGCTTCGCGCTGAGTTTTCGCAAATCCACAGACGCTCTTGCCAACATGGTGCCGTCGGCAAGCTCACGAAAGTCCGTAGACGGCGTGTCTTTTTCATCATCAATATCACCGACGACTTCCTCGAGTACATCCTCCATCGTCGCCAGTCCCTCGACAGTACCGTACTCGCCGACGACCAGCGCAAGGTGGCGGCGCGAGTCCTGGAAGGTACGAAGTAATTTCGGCAGCTTCATCGAGCCCGGCACGATCACTGTTTCGCTCGCGACCGCATCCCAATCAACAGACTCGGAAGTATGCGTCAGAAGCCAGTGCAGCAGGTTTTTTGCAAGCACCACCTCGCCTGCATCGTCCAGATTGCCGGTGCGGGTCAGCGGAAACCGACTATGGCCCGTCGAGTGCAGTTGCTCGATTACCTCGACACGAGACATCTCGCTCGACAAAAACGCGACGCTCTCGCGCGGCAACATGACCGCCGCTGCATCGAGGTCCTTGAGGTGCGTCGCACCAACAATCAACCCAGCCGTTGTGTCACCAACTGCACCTTCGGTTTGTCCCAGAACAGCAAGCAGCCGAATCTCATCCGCTGATGTAACCGGCGCCGCATGCTCGGATCGCAACTGCCGAGACAGCATCTCGGAAAGCAGCACCAGCGGCTTCAAAATGATGCTCAGAAACTGAATGCCGTGAGCAACCGGCGACGCCAACGCCTGTGCGTAGCTGACGCCGAGCGTCTTCGGGATGATCTCTGTGAATAGCAGGACGGCGAGCGTGAAGATCAGCGAAAAAATCCACAACGTGGAAGGATCAAACACGGCACTGTAGCTCGCACCAGCAACCGCTGCGCCAACCGTATGCGCGGCGGTGTTAAGAATCAGGATCGCCGCAATCGGAATATCCATGTTCTCCTTGAAACTCGCGAGCAGCGTGCCGGCGCGTTTGCCCTGTTGGTTGAGAACTTCGATTTGCGGTCGTGTGATCGACAGGAGAACCGACTCGAAAATCGAGCATAGAAAAGACACGACGAGCACGACTGCTACCGCCGACACAAATAACAACATGAAGGAGTCTCCACACGAATTCGTCGCTATTGTCAGACACTTTGGCCACCTGTTCAAAACCGATAGACGGAAATTCGCCGTAAAATTCTGGCCGAGACGCCGGGATGACTGCGGTACAATCGACAGCTAGAGATCGAATACCTGACAGGAGCGCACTATGAAACGCCCAACTTTTCTTCCGCTGGCTTTGCTGGTTCTGCTGACCGCAGTCACGCCCGCAAAAGCGCAGGACGGCATGGACAACGTCGTCGAAATGATGGAGATGATCGAGGCGGTCGAACCGATCGTGCTGACGGATGGGGATATTGAAAACTGGATTTCGACGGTAGAAACGCTGATTGACTCCGGCATCGACGATCTGACCAGCGAACAGTCTATCGGCGCTGCGATGCAGACCATCGGCGCGAGTTCAAAAGCCAAGAGCATCCTTTCTCGAAACGGGTATGACCTCGAGTCGTTCCAAACCACATCACTGAACGTCGCTATGGCAATGGGTGCCGTGGAGATGGCAGACAGCCGCGCGGAGATGGAAGCTTCGCTCAGCCAGATGGAGGCCATGAAAGGTCAGATCCCGGCCGAGCAATACGAAATGATGTCACGCATGGTGAAAGGCGCGATGGCCATGTTTGAAAAAACGCCGGAACAGAACATTGAGACAGTCGGGAAATACGCCGATCGAATCGACGCATTAGGCTCCGATTAAATACCGTGCGGAACGTGTCGCCGTTCAGGCTATACGTTCCGCTGCATCTCGCTGAGACTCAGTGACGCGCAACAGCCCTTCGTCTGCTGCATCGTCAATCGACATCTCCAGCACTCTTAGTAGTGCATCAGCGCTGTCCGGTGCCTGTAAGCCCACACCGCCGCACCAACTGTTGCGCCGCGCCTTCGACCGGTACATCAGCAAATCCGCGACCTTGAGCGTCTGTTCCCAATCGACCAGCGTAGGTGCCTGGGCATACAACGGAAACGGCGCGTAACCGATCGAACTCGTGGTTCTCGCCAACTGCCCCCGACCGACCGGGAAGACTGAACTCGCAACCGCCGATCGCACCCGCTCGGCCAGTTCATCCGCTTCATCGGCGTTCGCCAGTCGGGCGACAAGCATGAACTCGTCGCCACCCCAGCGAATGACCGTATCACCCGATCGGCACAGCTGCGTCAGGCTATCCGCAACCCCAACCAACAATCGATCACCCGCCTGGTGACCATACGTGTCGTTTACGGGTTTGAAGTGGTCGAGATCGATCATCATCAGGATGAAAGCACTTTGCCGGGACGGCTGAGAGGTTCCCGCCGTACGATCCAGCTCAGCGCTGATTTGATCGAAGAAGTAGCGTCGGTTGCGCAGACCGGTCAATGGATCGGTGTAGCTCGCCTCGTGTAACTTTTCGTTGGCCAGCTCAAGCTCACGGTTCCGACTGGCGATTTCCTCGGTCCGTTCGGCCACCTCCGCCTCGAGCTGACGGCTGTATTCGGCCCGCTGGCGGAGCTTGCGTGCTTGTGCATTCCAGATCAGAAACAGCACCCCGAACACACCGAGCACATACATAACGTAGGCCCAGGGGGTTAGCCATGGCGGTGGATTCACGTCGAGCGTCAGAGACAGGTCAGTCTCCGACCAAATTCCATCGCTATTGGCCGCCCGCACCCGAAACACGTACTCACCGCCGCTCAGGTTCGTGTAAGTCGTCCGACGTTCGTTTCCGGCTTCAACCCAACTGCGGTCGAAACCCTCCAGCTTGTACGCGAATTGGTTTTCCGAAGGCGCTGCAAAGTCTAGCGCAGCGAATTCGAACGTGACCACGTCATCCTCGTGGCTCAATTCCAGCGAATCGACCTGGTCGTATACGCCATCCTCTCGGATCGGTTGATTCAACAAATCGAGACCGGTAAGCGCGACGGCGGGCGGTACGGTGTTGATCGCCAGCCGCATCGGGTCAAACAGGTTGAAGCCATTCGCACCGCCGAATGCCAGCCTGCCGTCTGCCAGCATGTAGTGGGCCCCAAAATTGAACTCAGCCCCTTGAAGACCGTCGCTGATCGAATGGTTCACGATCTCATCGGTGTGCGGATCAAGAACGGATAACCCTCGGTTGGTACTCAGCCAGACACGGTTGGCCGCATCGGAACGGATTCCGTAAATGCTGTCGTCCGCAAGTCCGGACAGCGTGTCGTACCGGCGATAGGTTAAGGACTCGATGGGCTGGTTGGGTCTATCGAACCGGTACAGACCTTCACGTGTGCCGACCCACAGGCGGCCCTTCGCGTCGAGATGCAAGGCCGACACGGTCACCGAGGATGCCGCGGATGATTCGACGCTCAGGTCCACATGCTCCCAAGCCAAACCACGCCCAGCCCTGCGGTTCAATCCACCTCCCGCCGTCCCGACCCATAGCCGACCTGACCGATCGCTGACCATGGCGGTGGCACGAGAATTTGATAAGGAAGTCGGATCTTCGGGGTCATGTCTGAAATTCGTGAAACGCTCATTTTTCGCATCGAATCGGTCCACACCGCCACCGAACGTGCCAACCCACAAAGTGCCGTCTTGGTCGACATACAAACTCATGATGCCGTCCGAGGCGACGCTGCCCTCGATATCCGCACTCGCCCGGTAGGTCCTCACGTCGCCCGTATCAAGATTGAAGCGAGATAAACCCCCGCTCATGGTGCCGATCCACAGAAGATCTCCCTGGCGGATCAAAGCCATCACTCGGTCATCATCGATTCGGCTGCCGTCCGGACCACCGCTCCACACCCGGTCGGTCACTGTGCCGAGCGAGTCCACCTTCGCAAGCCCCGCCCCAAAGCTGCCGAACCACAACTCACCGTCACGAGCCTCGGCAAAAGAGGTAGCACGGCGAATCAGCTCTTCGTTACCGGCAACAAGACTGGGCAATATGTGACCGAAGCTCCAGCTACGAGGATTCCATTTGCTGACACCCGCGGTTTTTGTGCCGACCCAAAGCAGCCCCCCGCTGTCCTGAAACAACGAAATTGTATTGCTGTCTGCAAGCGACTTCGGATCACTCGCTGAGTAACGGTGAACGCTAAACCCGTCAATTGATGGAATGAATCGATTCAAGCCATCTGCCGTCGCGATCCACAGGCGCTGCTGGGAATCTTCGAGTACTGCCTCGACACGGTTGTTACTCAGCGAACCGTAAGCATTACCGGATTGATAGTTGCGAAACGTCTGTCCGCCATCGTCGGTGCGGCTGAGCCCGCCGTCCTGGGTCCCTACCCACAAAGCGCCCGCACTGTCGCGCCAGATCGTACGAACGCGTTCGCCACCCAGAGTCTCGTCGCCTGCGACACGCTGAACCGTGCCAGTTGCAGCATCGAATCTGTCGAGCCCAGCATTGGTTCCGATCCATAACGTGCCGACCGAATCGACGTGCAAAGCGTGAATCGCGTCGTGCGACAGACTGTCGACATTTGCTTCATCATGCCGCCAGACAGTGACCGTTCCGCTGGTCGGGTCGTAGCGATTCAATCCGTGCCGTAGTGTGCCAACCCAAAGTGCGCCGCTGGCGTCGAGGGCCATGCTCGACACGCGCAGATCACTGAGACCGTCTGCGATCCCGACGCTGGAGAAACCACCTTGTTCGGCGTCCCATCGTGCAATGCCGCCGCCTTCGGTCGCCACCCAAAGAGCACCGTTCGGGGTCACCACAAGGTCGGTGACATAGTCCGCGGGCAACGACGAAGGATTGCGTGGGTCAGCCTGAAAGTGCAGAAACCGGGTGCCGTCATAGCGATTCAAACCGTTTTCTGTGCCGAACCACAAGAAGCCAAGGCCGTCTTGTACCATGGCGGTCACGCTGTTCTGAGCCAGACCGTCCTCGGTATCCAGGTTCGCAAATCGCATTGGCGCGCCGGCGACACCGTCGGCAAGCGCCGCCGAGCCGCAGACTAGTAGCCAACCGAGCAGCAACGACCGGAGCGACCGCGCTCCCCAGCGTGACCAGATTTTATGGCTAGGTTCCGACAATGCGGGACTCGCTCTCAAGGGCTAAAAAAACCATAAACGGCCGGTCTTTCATGACCGACTTTCCTTCTTCCGAAGTTCATCAAATAGCGACCGTTTTGTCTGTGTCTCAATGCCGATCCCCAAGGAGTAAACTGTGACACCAGTCACACTTGCCTTTGGACGTGCCAAATCCGGATGCAGTGCCGCCTTTTGCTTTCCTCCGGAGCCGAACCCATGAGCCACGAAATGACCCACTGCATTCGATCACACGGTGGCCAACAAAGAACCTATCGGCATGATGCAGCCACAACTGAAACCGAGATGACATTCTCGGTGTTCGTGCCGGATGCTGGTCGGACACAAACGCTGCCTGTCGTCTGGTTCCTGTCTGGCCTGACCTGCACGCCCGCCAATGTCACCGAGAAAGGCGAGTTTCGCCGAGCTTGCAGCGAGCTTGGAATCATCATGGTGGCACCAGACACATCACCACGCGGCGAGGCTGTTGCCGATGATCCCGATGGCGCTTACGACCTCGGTCTGGGAGCGGGTTTCTACGTCGATGCCACGGAGACGCCGTGGGCAGCGCACTATCAAATGCGCAGCTACATCGAAAACGAGTTGCCAACCGTACTCAGTGAGGTGTGCCCGGCCGATATGACGCGTCAGTCGATCATGGGGCATTCGATGGGCGGTCATGGCGCGCTGACTATCGCTTTGAGAAATCCCGAACGATTCCAGAGTGTCTCCGCGTTTGCACCGATATGCGCACCGATCCAATGTCCGTGGGGACACAAAGCACTCAACGCGTATCTTGGCGATGATCAACAAGCATGGCGCGAATACGACGCTTGTGAACTGATCTCCGATGGCGCAGCGGTCAACGCACTTTTGGTCGACCAGGGGACCGCCGACACGTTTGTCGACGACCAACTCAAGCCGCAGCTGCTGGAAGCCGTCTGCGAAGAAACAGGCCATCCGCTGACCCTGCGGCGCCAGTCCGACTACGATCATTCCTATTTTTTTGTTTCCTCCTTCATGGCCGAACACCTCCACTGGCATCACAAACACCTGAAATGATTAAGGGTTTTCCCTGATTGAATTTCTCTATCGGGCCAATTAGACAGTTCAATTCTGCGACCGTAATAAATCGCTATGCTTTTCCGGCGATTAGATTTCTGACCCGACAGGAGGTTACGCATGGATTTCGCAAGAACGCTGCTCGCAACAGCAGTGGTTTCGGTGGGCGCACTCGCAGCGTCAGCACCGGCCGCCGCCCAAAACGAGCCCAAACCCAACAGCTTTTGGTGGCCGGACCAGATCGACCTGAGTCCGCTGCGCGCACACAGCGCCGAGTCCAACCCATACGGTGAAGACTTCGACTACGCCGCAGCGTTCGCGACGCTGGATCTGGCGGCGGTGAAACAAGACATCGAAGCAACCCTGACCGACTCACAAGACTGGTGGCCGGCAGACTGGGGCAACTATGGTCCCTTCTTTATTCGTATGGCATGGCACAGCGCAGGCACCTACCGGACGCTCGACGGTCGCGGCGGTGCGGCTGGCGGCCAAATGCGCTTCGAGCCGCTGAACAGCTGGCCCGACAACGGCAATCTCGACAAGGCGCGCCGCCTTTTGTGGCCGGTAAAGCAAAAATACGGCAGCAGCTTGTCGTGGGCAGACTTGATGGTCCTCGCCGGCAACGTCTCTCTCGAATCGATGGGATTTGAAACCTTCGGCTTTGCCGGTGGTCGCGAAGACGATTGGGAAGCAGAGCTGGTCTACTGGGGTCCTGAGAAAAAATTTCTTGCAGATGAGCGCTACTCCGGCGATCGGAAACTGGCGAAGCCTTTGGCCGCTGTACAAATGGGTCTGATCTACGTCAACCCGGAAGGCCCGAACGGCAACCCTGATCCGCTAGCTGCCGCTCGCGACATTCGCGAGACCTTTGGCCGCATGGCGATGAACGACGAAGAAACCGCAGCGCTGATCGCGGGTGGGCACACCTTCGGCAAAGCCCACGGTGCGGCTAAACCTGAAGATTGCCTGTCAGTAGAGCCTGCCGGTGAGAGCCTCGAGCAACAAGGCTTCGGCTGGAAGAACAGCTGTGGCAAAGGCAACGCGGAAGACACCATCACCTCCGGACTGGAAGGTGCATGGTCAGCTGCACCTACAGCCTGGACGATGCAATACCTGCAAAATCTCTATGGTTATGAGTGGGTGAAAACGAAGAGCCCTGCGGGTGCCACGCAGTGGATCCCGGCCAATGGCGATGCCAGCAATCTGGTACCTGACGCGCACGTCGCCGGCAAACGCCACGCGCCGATCATGTTCACGACAGATCTCGCGCTTCGCGAAGATCCGAGCTACCGCGAAATCACGACTCGTTTCCTGGAAAACCCCAAGGATTTCGAACTCGCGTTCGCGAAGGCCTGGTTCAAACTGACGCACCGTGACATGGGTCCGCGTGCCCGCTATGTCGGCGCCGACGTCCCGAGCGAAGTGCTGTTGTGGCAAGACCCGGTACCAGCCGTCGACCACAAATTGATCACAGCGCGTGACGCCGAAAAACTGAAAGCTGACATCCTGGCAACTGGTCTCAGCGTTCAGGAGCTCGTCAGCACCGCATGGGCGGCAGCATCGAGCTTCCGTGGCACCGACATGCGCGGTGGTGCGAATGGCGCTCGCATCCGTCTTGCGCCGCAGAAAGACTGGGCAGTGAATAATCCGGCGGTGATCGCGAAGGTTGTTGCTGCGCTGGAAGACGTTCAGAGTGACTTCAATCGTCGCGCGCGCGGCGGCAAGCAGGTGTCTCTGGCTGATCTGATCGTGCTGGGTGGTAACGCCGCGATCGAACAGGCAGCTGCAGCCGGTGGCTTCGAAGTGACGGTACCTTTCGTCGCTGGCCGTAGCGATGCGACCCAGGAGCAAACCGATGTCGGTTCGTTCTCGGTTCTGGAACCGACCGCGGATGGTTTCCGCAACTACTTTGCAGGCGACAACAACCAGTCGCCAGCCGATATGATGGTTGAGAAAGCCAACCTGTTGACGCTGACGATTCCGGAAATGACCGCGTTAGTCGGCGGCATGCGTAGCCTGGGCGCGAACACCGATGGTGCGACACATGGCGTGTTCACCGATCAGCCGGGCGTTCTCAGCACGGACTTTTTCGCAAGCCTTCTGGACATGTCCACGGCTTGGAGCAAGGCTGAGGACTACGGTGACGGTATTTACCAAGGACGTGACCGTGTCACCGGCGAGTTGAAGTTCACTGCAACGCCGGTCGATCTGATGTTCGGCTCGCACGCAGAGCTTCGCGCCATCGCGGAAGTCTACGCAGCGAATGACGGCGGAGCGCGCTTCGTCGGAGACTTTGTCGACGCGTGGAACAAAGTGATGATGCTCGATCGTTTCGACGTCAACGCTGATCAAATACAGACAGCGGAAGTTCGTCGCATCGAAGCGGAGCAAGTCGCTGCAGGCGATCGCTAAACCGATCACACTGCGAGCGTAACAAGAGCCCCGTAGCTGTTTGGCTGCGGGGCTTTTTTTATCCCATCGGTTGGTGGAACTTGGCGAGTGTCTCCACCGGCCGGAAATCGACGTCAAAACCGAAACAACGTGGTGCGACAACGTCCAGTGCATTCGATTGACGGTAAAAATCCGGGCAACCGACCGCGATAACGCTCACCCTTTGACCGAAACGCAGCCGCTCCGCGTTAACGGGTTTTGCCGTCTCGAAGTCGAGCAGAGTGATCAAATCCGGCACCGTCGCGAGCACCCGGTCTCCCTGTTTCGCCATCAGGTACTCGTTCTTGATTGACAGAGTCAACGGTTCCGTATTCGCGCCGAACGGCTCGATCACCGCCGCCCCGATGTCGTAACCACCGACGATTCGAGTCTCATAGTCGACAACTTTGCCGGTGAACAAGTGATGCGCGTCGCCGTAAATTGAGTCCCCGAAAGAAGCGTTGAGCGGCGACAGTAACTGGTGTGCGTTACCTCGATGCTCGCGCAGCAATCGACCGAGCCCGATGGCGAAGGAAATCGTATCCGGAACCACCGCGCGCTTGAGCTCAGCACCCGACATCGGATGTTCAACGGCGGTAATCATGCCGCCCATCGCCTGCGCCAGGAAGCGAATATGACGTTCGTAGGTTGCCGGGTCGCGCGTATTTAGCGTCGCGACGTTGCACTCGTAGTCAATCACGACCGCGGGTGTCGGTGAAATACCAGCAATCGGGAAAGTCATCATCTGCGCTTCAGGTAGCGCGCGCCCCATACCATCTCCATCGACCAGTGGAATACCGCGAATCGCAGCCGCGATAATCGGCACCAAGGAGTTTCCGCCGCCCACCTCGAACGATACGATCGCATCGAGCGTGCGTTGGTGCAGTGCTTCGAAGGCATCGAGGGCTTTCACGATGTCTCTGACCGAGGGCAACAACTCGAGACTTACCGACGGTGCGCCGACCCCGCCAATCGTCGCAACAAACGCGTCGTCCGACAGTGCGGTCGGCGTGATCAGCGGCACCGTACGATCGCTGCCGAGGACCTCACGGGCGAGCAACAGCGAGACATAGGGATCACCGCCACCGCCGGTGGCGAGAAACACCGAACCAAGCGACAGATCGTCGAGCATGGACCGATCAATCTTCATTGCGTCGATGCCTTTTGACTGGCCGCGTTCGGATCGATATCGCCGATGACTTTGACGCGCAGGCGTGTGGTCCTGCCGCTCATATAGGCAATGGGCGTCTCCTGTATATCCGCAACGCGCAGTGTTGGTTCTGCTGCGCCTGCCGCCAAGGCGGTTTTGGTCGCGGCCGCCGTGACGGTTTTCAGCGCCGCATCACGACCGACGCTGTCGTAGGAAACGAGCGATTCGGATTCGCCGCCGACTTGCGCGATGGCAGCACCGATCGCGTTCGCAACATCTGCGTGCTCCGGCCGAAGCGTCTCAGACGCACCTGCGAGCGGCTCGGACACCAAAATCGCTCCTCCGCCGACGAGTATCACGGGCAGTGGATCACGACTCGGCCGCATTTGCTCAATCGTATGGTTCAGCATGTCCCGCATCGTCGCACGCGCCGTACTGACGACTGCTTTGTCGATTTGGGAGACCGCTGCCGGCGTTCCAACATCGGCCAAACCCGCTGCAACAACGATATCGGTCGCTGTCAGCGTGTCGCCGCCGAACACCAGACCTTCCTGCATCAGTCGATGCCCGACGGACTGCGGTCCGACGCGATGGCCAGAATCGCTCACCTCACTGCCACCGCCCAAACCCAGAGCGAGGATATCCGGCATCCGAAAGTTCGTTCTGACGCCGCCCACCTCGATTACCGTGTTCGACTCACGTGGAAAACCATTCTGCAATACGCCGACGTCGCTGGTGGTCCCGCCGATGTCCACGACAATCGCGTCACTCACACCTGTCAGCTTGCATGCACCTCGGAGTGAGTTGGTTGGTCCCGATGCGAAGGTCAACGCCGGGAAGTTGCGCGCAAACTCTGCGGTCATCAGCGTGCCATCGTTCTGACTGATGTAGAAAGGACAGTCGAGTCCACGCCCTGCAATGGCCGCAACAAACGCATCGACGACGCGCCCGGCAAACGACAGCAAACTCGCATTGAGCAGCGCCGCGTTCTCGCGTTCAAGCAATCCGAGCTGCCCCATTGCGTAAGACTCGCTGACTTGCACGTCGGGTAATTCTGCGCTGATACTTTCTGCCAGCCTCCGCTCAAGCTCCGGATTCAATGGCGCGAATACCGACGACAAACACACGGCGCGTGTGCCACTCGTACCGAGCTCATCGATTAACCGATTCACCTGCCCGGAATCCATCGGCGCCAGCGAGCTACCATCGTAAAGCCAGCCACCATCGAGCATGTGCACGCCGGCTTTCACTTTGGCGGCAAGGTCCTCTGGCCAACCCACAAAGGGCGGTAAATCTTCGCCTGAGGGCAAGCCGATTCGCACGGCACTGACCGGTTGCAGCTCCCTGCGCTCGACGACCGCGTTCGTGAACTGCGTTGTCCCTAACATCACGGCTTCGATTCGAGCATCGTCAGCCGATACAGAATCGAGCAAATGATCGAGCGCGTCGGTCGTGCCGGAAAAAATATCTGCAGTCGTTGGGCGTTTGGTGGTTGCAACAATACGATCACCATCCATCAGCACCGCGTCCGTGTGCGTGCCACCTACATCGATACCCACACGTCTCACACGCTCGACCTCCGAAACCGAGTCAGAATGAGATAGAGGCTTGCCGAAACCACCATCGCATCGAGCGCGGCAATGCCCGAAACCGTCAGCCACCCGCCCGCCCCGGCTAGTGCAACACCGCTGCCAGCTGCCCACGCCATCAATGCCGTCGGCGAAACAGCGTCGACTTCGTCGAGATAGGTTTCCTGATACGCAGCGGGTCGTGCCAAAAAATGATCGACCACAATAACCCCTGCCACTGGCACGAATACGATGGAGAGATAAAACAGGAAATCCAGGAAGCGGTCGAGGATGTTCAGGAACGCTGCCAATGTCCCGAGAACACCAAGCGCCAGGGTCAATTTCAGAGTTGGTGCGTCGATGCTTGCCTGAACGCTCAGACCTGCGCTGTATAGATTCAGCGCATTCAAAACCCAGCTGCCCGCGATTACGAGCACAAAAGCGCCCCAGCCCAGACCCGCGGCCAACAAAATCTCAAGCAAGTCTCCGGAGCCCTGCAAGTCCGCTGCCAGCCCACCAGCGGTCATGACGACGACCTGAACGACAAGATATGACAGCAGCGCCGTATACAAAGCACCCCGCCAGCCGCGAATGAAGCGCGTGATATCCGGCATGATGACGGCGCCGACGATTACACCGCCCACGACAGCGGATACCGCGTGACCAAAACTCAACGTCGAAACGTCCGTCGACGCCATAGTTGCGCTCCAGTCGCGCTGACCCAGCGACGACACGAGAAATACACCAGTCACGAGGATCATGGCAGGCACCAGCCACATAGACAGTATGTTGATCGCTCGGAACCCGTAGATGGTTGTCATCGTCATCAGGACTCCCGCGACCGCCTCGGCGATCCAGACAGGCATGTCCACGCCCAGAGCATCGCGTGACAAACGCACCACCGCATCGCCAAACAGATCGATATTCACACCGAACCAACCCAGCAGAGAAATCGCGAACGCGAGGTTTGCGACCGCCGCTCCGCGATGTCCGAACGCAATGCGTGTCAGCATGTAGGAGCTGAGATGCGTGCGTGTACCAATCGCACCGCACAGCGCGGCCAATGATGCAAGAATCGAGCAGCCGATGACGATCGCCCAAATCGCGTCGCGATTGTCCATCGCGAGGAACACCTCCGCGCCCGTCAGAAACGTTGGTAGTGAAAAAGACACCATCGCGCTAACGAGGCCGACCCGCCACCATGCAACCTGGCGGTCCGCTGGCACCGGTCGGGTAGAGAACTCCTGGTCATCCATGACTGGGCTCCAGCAAAGAGACAAGCGGAGTAGAGATCGGCAACACCGGTGATTTCGCGACTGAAGACCTGCTATGTTTACCGGCCATCGCCGGGCCTTTCAATATCGTGAAAGCTATTTCTCGCCGCAAAACCCGAATTCTGGCTTTGATCCTCGCGATGGCGGCGGTCGGTCGCGCCAGCGTAAGCGATGTCGAGCCACTGACAATCCCGAATGCCTCGCTACCCCATCTTGCGGTGACGACCGACGATAGCGTGGTCTTGAGTTGGGTCGAGTCCAATAGCGATACGAGCCGACTGCGCTATGCGCGCTTTCGCGCGGGCACTTGGAATTCACCGACAACGGTCGCAGAGGGTGACGATTGGTTCGTCAATTGGGCGGACTTTCCTTCCGTTGTGCCCATTACCGACTCGCTATGGGCAGCGCACTGGCTCCGAAAACGCGCGGGCGGGACGTATGCCTACGATGTCATGGTCTCGACCTCGCAGGACGATGGTCAAAGCTGGTCAGTACCGTTCTCACCGCACGACGATGGCACACCGACCGAACACGGCTTCGTCAGCCTGTTCTCGATCGACAACCGATTGGCTGCAGTGTGGCTGGACGGGCGCAACACAGGCGGTGGCCATACGGACCACGACCATCATGCGCAAAACGGCGCGATGACCGTCAGAGCGGCCAGTTTCGACATCGATCACACACGCATCATGGATTCCGTGATCGACGCGAGGACCTGCGATTGCTGCCAGACAGACGTAGCTATCACCTCGAGTGGACCTTTGGCTGTCTATCGAGACCGCTCTGACGAAAACGTGCGCGACATTTCCATCAGCCGATACACCGACGAAAGCTGGTCCGAGCCCAAAACGGTCGCGAATGACGACTGGATCATCAATGGGTGTCCGGTCAATGGACCCTCGATCGCAGCCTCGGAAGACAGCGTCACCGTGGCTTGGTATACCGCACCGGACAAGCAACCAGCGATTCGTGCTGCGTTATCACACGATGGCGGCGAATCTTTCCCGACGGTCGTCGAATTACCCAGCGACCGACCATTGGGTCGCGTGGCCACAGCACACCTCGACGACGCCCGGCGCGCTATCATTTGGCTAGATCAAACCGGCGCAGCCACAGCGGACATCCAACTCGCAATCATCGACGCAGAGGGATCGGTTCAGCACCAAACCGTCGTTGCCAGCACCGTCCCGACCCGACGCTCAGGATTCCCACAACTGATTGCACACGCTCAGTCCCTGGTGCTTGCCTGGACGGACGTGCACCGCGGGGATTTGCGGGTACGTGTGAAATCGATACCTTTGCCACCCGAAGCGTAATTGCACCACCGCTCATCCGAACCGTACGCCAGGACGAAGGTTTGGAGGATTCTTGCCGACATACCGATGTCTGCCCTGGGTTTCAGATATGACCGACAGTTCCGACTACAAGAAAAACACATTGGCATTAAGGCCAGCCAACCCGGAGGGCAAAGGGCTACGCGGCTTCCTGAAGGATGCAGACGAGGTGGCGCCGCGAGGCGTCGTGGCGAAGCCACAACCGCAAATTCTTGCGGAATTTTTCACATCGATGCTCGTGTTGTCCGCACGATTCAGTCATAAGCCCGCCGTCGGCGTCGCCAATTATCTGTATTTCATCGACGGACACTGGTCACTCAGTCTGATCGCCCCGGATCAATGGTCCAAGGCGCGGCAGCAGGCATTCGCCGGCGTCTGCTCACTTCAACATGACCGCACCTGGACCATTCGTCTCGCCGAAACATGGGACGATAAGAAGCCGGTGGTAGACGCCATTCGCCGTGCCTATGATGCATTCGCTGCAACGCTCGATCAGGACGGCACGCTCGAGGACATCCTGCCGTTTCACGTCGGCAACCTGCCCTACTACCAACGGTTGAACGCGAACGCACTCGGCAATTCCATCCGCGCGACGATGACGCTGGGCGACCAGCGAGACATTCCCACGCGGGAGTGGGCCCCCGCCCTGCCGAACTTCCAGGATATGGTCGACAGAGACGAGAACTCAACCGAATCCTGACCACTCCGGGCGCCTCCAGAAAACCGTAAGTTGACCGTAAGGTGCGTTAGGTATGTCCGCGCTTCAATGGAGTTGAGATCTGCTTACCGACGAACCGCGCGGCTAAGCAGCTCTGGAGTCAATGACAAAGCATCGGAGCAGAACATCATGCGAACAGACATAGTGGCCGCAGTAGCGGTGGTAGCGATCGTCAACGCACCGCTGGCGGCGGCGGAGATTGAAGTCGGCCTCAAGGCCGGTACTTTGGGTATCGGACTTGAAGCGACCTACCCACTTTCTGACCGTTGGGGCTTGCGTGGCGGCTTCAATCAGTTTCAGTACGAATTCGAAGACGATATCGACGATGTCACTTTCGATGGGGACCTCGACCTGAGCTCGATCACGCTTTTGGCCGACTTTCGTCCTGGCGGCGGCGGGTTTCGGCTCACCGGCGGCGCCGTGATCAACAACAATGAGGTCACCGCGCTCGCCGATCCGTTCGACACCTACGACATCGGCAACACAACCTATACTCTGGAAGAGGTAGGCGAATTGTCGGCCGTGGCCGATTTCAATAGCGCAGCACCGTACTTGGGCCTCGGCTACGACTGGAGCGTTTCGGAGCGTATGGCGATCAGTTTCGATCTCGGCGTGCTGGCCCAGGGTGAAGCAGATGTGCAGATCAACTCCACCGGCGGGACATTGTCGGCCGACCCCGGCCTGCTGGCAGACCTCGCGATTGAAGAGGAAATTGGCGTCGAGGATCTCGACGAACTGGAACTCTACCCCGTCGTATCCATCGGCTTGTACTACGAGTTTCGCTAAGTAGCCGGCAACGTTCGACGACGACTATTGATCCGCCGCCGCGATGAGCGGTGGCGGATCGAACCCATACAGCACGCGGCAGCTTTGGTCCGCAAGTCCTCCATCGATTGGAGCCGGAGCTGTCCGCGTCACCATCACATCGTAATCCGTGGCTGTCCGTAACGACGCTAGTGCCGGGTCGCGGTCCCAGTACCACCACCGGCTCGGCTGCCAACGGTCAGCTAGCGCCATACTGAGCTTATCGAGCGCAAGAGCGCGGTTACCCAGAACTTCCGCAGCGACAACCTCCGCCAAATCGCGCGCATGATGCGGGACCATTTGTGCAAGTTGTAAAACTTTTCGAGCCGTTCGCTCCGCCTCTTCTGACTGGCCATCAGCCGCCAGCGCAAAAGCGTAGTCTGCCAGGATAGTCACGTCGTCGTTGCCAAGCCCGAGGCTGTCTAACCTCGCAAAACGAGATGGATAAACATCGACCGCACCGGCTGTGTCGCCGCGTTGCAACGCCGCATCTCTCAACGCGCGGAGTGGCATCTGGTCCTCGGAAAACGTGAGTTGAACCTCCGCCAAAGACAGCCCTAAGTCGAGGTTACCCTCAAACAATGCAATCGACATCCGGGCGCGCCTTGGCCAGTAGGTGTTTGGCGCCAATTCAAATGCGAGCGCCGAATAGCTGCGGGCCTGCTCAATGTCACCGCCATCGAGAGCTGCCAGCGCCGCGATTGCCCGCGTAATTGGGCCACTCCTATCAAGCGCGAGCGCGCGGTCGAAGTGTGAGCGGGCGCTATCAAGATCTCCCTCAACCAACCAATCGAATTGTCCTAATGCAAAGTGACCGTTTGGAAAACTTGGCCGCAACGAAACAGCGCGAGAATACAACTGCTTTGCGCAATCATAACTGCCGCGCGATTCCGCATTCATGCCGGCTGACACCATCAGCATCGGGGATGCAGGGTCAACGCCGAGCGCTCGTGAGAACATAGGCGTCGCTTCCTGCAGTCGCCCGTTGGTAAACAACATCCATGCAAGATTCTGAAGTGCCCCGGAATGCGACGGATTGGTCCGCAAGGCGGTACGAAATGCCTGCTCGGCCTCTGAGTGGGCGGCAACGACTTGCTTCGCTTTTCCAACCGCGACGTGCACCTCGCTCGAATCGGGCTCCAGTGCCAAAGCTTTTTGCAGCCACGGCGCCAGGCGGCTTGTCGCCGCCTCCGGAGTTCGAAGGCCATGGAACACCAGCTGATATTCGATGGACGCAAGTGCACACATCGCTGCGACCAGTTTGTTGTCGAGCGCCAACGCGTCAAGTGTCAGTTGTTCAGCCTCCAAGAGTTGCTCAGTGCCGCCACGAGTCGCCAAAAAAAGACTGCGCAAATGCAACTCATAAGCCTGAAAGCTGGTTTGCTCGCGGGAAGGCTGCACCAGCGTCTCGACAACCCCGGTCCAACCAGTGATTCGTTCTGTCACCGCGTTAGCCACTTCCCACTGAATGTAGGGCTCGGCCCTAAGCGCTTGTTCGAACATGGCGGCCCACCGACGACTTTCATCGCGAACATCGACCAGCTCAAGTTGCAAAGAAAGACGCTCATCAGCCTGCGAAACAATTCCGTAAACCGCAAATCTTGCACCCAGTGATCGAGCGGTCTCCCGCGGATCAGACAAACGGTCAAACATCGTCGTTGTAGACGTATCGCCGACGACATCAAACTGCTCTGCAGTGGCCAAGCTCGACGCAACCGAGCGAGCCAAGCCTGAGCCTACATAGTCGACATCACCGAACCCCGGCCCAGTTTCGAATGGCAACACCACCACTAGCGGTACATCCTGTTCGACAGAATCTTGGGAGGATGGCCACAGCACCATGATTGCAACGAGAATTGCAAACGCAATGGCGATCCCGACCCAGAGACCACGCCGAGTATTCGTGCCGCTTTCAGTTCGATGGCCGGTTGACGTCCGAGTCTGTGTCGCCGGGCCGATCGACTCGACCTCAGCAACCAGCCGATAGCCGCGCTTTCGAATCGTCTCGATGTATCGAACGCCGCCGGACTTCTCGCCCAGCGATTTGCGAAGATTCGCCATCGCTTTGTAGATCGGGTTGTCGCTGACAATCCGATCGCCCCACACCCGGGTGACCAGCTCGTCCGCACTGAACACTTCACCCGGTGCAGAACACAACACCTCGAGCAACCGTGAAGCGATAGGTTCGAGTTCGACGACAACGGCTTCGTCGCACAGGCGGTTGAGAGTCGGCTCAAAGTGCCATCTCCCAACCTTGTAAATCGTGCTGTTTGCGTGAGTTGTCAAACCGCTGCGCCCTTTCCAATTGCTCGATCACGGTGTCACCCGCCAATGCAAACTGATTCAGCAACACCCCGCAACCCATTTTATATTTGCGAATGATTCTTATTTGCGTTTAATATCGGATCGTCTTAGGCTGACAAGCATCAGATTTCACGGAGTCTCGAAATGACACACGAACACTGGTTAGGCGTCGAGAAATTGCCGCGGTTCGAGGACCCAATGACCGCGCTGCTATGGGGCGCGCGGATCTACCTTGCGCATGCGGTTAGTGGTGAGCCCACACCGCCTGTGCTCAACCTGCTGTTTAAGAATGTACTTTCGGTTGATGCTCGACCTGCGTTGTTCGACTCGCTCGACTTCTTGATTTATCACTCGACTTCACCGTTCGTTCTTCACCAGCTGCACTGTTTGGAAGTGTCGGCTCACGAGCGAGCGCTCGCCGATGCCATTCGGGCGATCCAGATGGGCTCATTGCAGGATTACTGCGGTGCAATGGAGCGGGTGCTGACGCCGAACGATGCGTTGGTTGTTGGTCCGAAGATCCAGACTCTGGCCAATGCGCTCGCAAGCATCGAGGCACAAGGTTTCGTGCAATCGGCGAACATCATCGCTCCCACGCAGTTTCGACAGACGGCAGAAGCTACGCACTGAAAGCTGGGTTCGCAGGACCTTATTTAGCGCGCCCTACACCCCAGCTTGCTCCCCGCGATGAATCCCATCATGATGGCCCGGGCGCGCAAAAATACGTGTGCTCAATAACACAAACGTCAAGTTGAGCCGGGGGGCCAACTGTTTAGCGTAGGGGGGGTATCTACGTGAGTCTACGAACCATGCTGCTCGCTGTGGCAGCAATCTGTTTTTCTGTTTCTTTCGCCCACGCCGGTCATCGACCCGCAAGCGTGCCACAAGACGATCGTGTATTTCCGATTGGCGATTCAGGCCCTTTTGAGCCAATTCCCGGATTGACCGAAATTCTGGTCGAAGACGTGGATAGCAAAGGCGCGGTCTACCGTTACGAAGTGCCATTCAGCTGGAATGGTGATCTCGTCATGTACGCACACGGTTTCCGAGGTTGTGTTGCCGACGAAGCTACCGGGGCTTTGGTTCCGCTCACGGTCGACAGCCCACCTTTGCGGCAGTATTACTTGTCGCAAGGTTATGCTTGGGCCGCGTCCAGCTATGCCAAGAATTGCTACGACGTTAAAGATGGTGTCGAGAGCACCAACCGCCTTGCGCGCATCTTTCGCCGCGAAGTGGCAAGACCCAACCGTACGCTGATCACCGGCTTCTCCATGGGGGGCCACGTCACCGGTGCGGCAATTGAGATGTTCCCGAACTACCGCTGCCCGGAAGGGCGTCGCGGACGCATTTGCCGACGTTATGTGCGTATCCTCGGTCGTCTATCTGGCGGCGTGAAGTATGACGGTGCCGCACCGATGTGTGGCGTCATGGGCGACACCGAACTGTTCGACTATTTCGGTGACTTCAGTTTCGGCGCTGAAGCGCTGGCGAGTGAGGTCAACCCATTTGTCGTTTCGCAGTTCCCGCCACCGGAAGATTATGCGACGACGACGTTACCGCTGACGATCGCAACGCTGTTCAGCAACAACGGTGCCGATTTCCCAACCGGTCTGACGGCGCAGGGTGAAGAGCTCAAGAATCTGCTGCGGGTGATTTCCGGCGGAGATCGACCATTATTCGATGCGGGTTTCCCGGTGTTCCAGAGCTTGCTGTTCAGCTTCTCGGGATCCGACGGCACCGTGGATGGCGTCGTCTCAGGCAACTTGTACGACAACAAACGCCGTCGCTTTCAGCTCGATGGGGACCCGAAAATCAGCTCCGCTGAAGCGACGCTAAATGAGTTGATCCTGCGCGTTCGCCGCGACCGCAAGGTCAACAAGCGTCGTGGCCTCAAGCTGCAGCGTATCCCGGAAATCACCGGACGCATCAGTATCCCGGTGTTGAGTGTGCACACGCTCGGCGACCTGTTCGTACCGTTCAAGATGCAACAGATCTATGCTGAGGAAGTGCAACGCAAAGGTCGCTCCGATCTGTTGGTGCAACGAGCAACACGCGCAGTCGGACACTGTGAGTTCTCGGTCAATGAACTCGTCAGAACGTTTGATGATCTCGTTTTGTGGGTGAACTACGGCATTCGCCCTGAAGGCGACGATGTGCTGGATGCCGAAACGGTCGCCAGTCCAACTTATGGCTGCACCTACACTTCCGGCAGCACCGGACAGACACCGGATATTTTACGCACCGGTCTCTGCCCGCAATAGTTGACGATGGAGCAGGCCGACTCCGAGTTCGGCCTGCTCCCTCTCACCGGTCGGTCGCTTTAGCCTCGGCAAGCGCCTCTCGCGCCAACTGCTCCACCTGCTCGGCTTCCTCCAAAATGGCAAAAGCTGCCTCGTATCGTTCGAAAGCCGGTTGGAAACGGGCCAACCCCTCATCAGCATAGTCAACCGGATCTTCGCCTCGAGCCTCGATGTCATCGACGAAGGCTTCGAGTTCCTCAACCTCCGCCTCCAGCGCGTCCAGCGCTTGCTCCGCTTGGACACGGCGTTCGATGGCCAACGCCAGGGCCGCTTCGAGGTTGGCCACATCCAGACTCACCGAGCCGCTGGGCGAGTTTTGCGATGGCGCTCTGTTGCTGCCATCCGGTTGACGTGCAGGCGAAGTCTCACTCAAATCTGTGCCTTCCGTGACGATAGGGTTGCGATCACCCGTCTCGGACGGTGACTGCACGAACCAAACCCCAAGCGCAACAGCCACAACGGCCAGTGACCCTATCAATACCCATCGGTTCTTCATCTATTTTCCCTCTGCCGTCGAAGCATCATCTATGAGACTCTGTTTTCTTCTGGCTTCTGTCGTGACCGGCGCACTATTGCTTATGCAACCATCGACCGCGGATCCGGACCGGAATCTTCAACGGCTGGAGCACTTTGATCAAGAGCAGACTCGTATGGAGTGGTTCGTCGTCAACGACAACGTCATGGGCGGACGCAGCCGTGGCGAGTTTGTAATCCGAGACGGCGCGCTCCTCTTCAGCGGCTCCACCAACACTAACGGCGGCGGCTTTAGCTCGATTCGATCACGCAGCGAGGCACTTAACCTCTCAGAATTCGACGGTATCCAACTGGAACTTGAAGGCGATGGTCGCCGCTACACGTGGCGTCTGGCAACGGGCTCAAGCTGGCGTGGAATTCCGGTCGGGTACTGGGCCGAGTTCGACACAAGCGCGGGTGAATCGCAGACCATCCGGTTGCCGTTCGACGCGTTCTATCCACAAGCCTATGGTCGCAAACTCCAGGGCCTAAACATCGATCTAACCCGCGTTAACGGCATGGGCATCATGATCTACGACGGTCAGGACGGCCCGTTCGCACTCCGTCTGAAGTCCGTCAGCGCCTACCGTACTCCTAGCAAATAGTCCCTGTTCCGGGGCATTCCCCCTCACAAGTTGCGCCGCACAAGTTTGTGACTCGGCGCCCCTTCCGTGCGTCAATACCTTTTGATCCACGATTTCGAGTGATGCGAGCCCATGGACACGGAAAAACGCAAAGACATTGAAGAACTACTGAGCCTCGACGGCTCGGCCCCCGATGACGGCAGTGAGGCTCCTGTCCGACTGGACCGCGTGATGCGCCGCGTCCGCGCCAGCGTCGGACAGCGCGATTCACTGTTGTTCGCCATCGTTAAATTCTGGACGGTCATCGCCGAGATGGTCGCCCCGGTATTCGCGCAAATTGCCGCCCGGCAAGCGCGTGCATCCACCGCTGCTGACACCAATACAGGTATCAGAGCCCATTCCGAAAACCCCAAGACCCCAAAGGAATAGACCCATGTCATTTTTTCAATCCATCCGCGAAGTGCTTCCGGACCCCGTTGAATTCTGGGAGAAAATCGCATCCGCTGCACCGAACGTGCTCGCTGCTATCGCGCTGCTGGTATTTGGACATTTCATTTCGAAGTTCATCGGTTTCGCCATTGCCCGAATTCTGAAAAAAGTTGGGCTCGATCAGCTGGGTGAAAAAGCCGGCTTGAACGAGATGGCAGCGCGAAGCGGCGTGTCGATGACCGCGTCCGATGTCTTCGGAAAGATCATCTACTGGTTGCTCTTCCTGACATTCCTGATCTCTGCCGCTGACGCGCTTGGGCTGGAACGAATCTCGGATACGATCAACGGGTTTGTTGCGTACCTACCGAAATTGATCGGCGCACTGATGGTTTTGCTGATCGGTCTGTTCGCTGCACAGTTTGTGCGCTCGATCGTCGAAGCAGCACTCGGCAGCATCAATCTTGGTTATGAGAAAGCGGTTGGCGCGCTGATCTACGCGATCATCGTCATCGTCGTTGCATCCCTCGCCGTTGGACAGCTCGAAGTCGAAACGGACCTGCTGAACCAGGTGATTTCGATCGTGCTTCTGGCCTGCGCCGCCGCGGTTGCACTGGCAATGGGACTAGGCACGCGCGATGTCGCTGGCAACATTGTTGCGGGCGTTTACGCACGAGATCTGTATACGCCAGGTAAACGCATCACGGTCGGTGATGTGTCCGGCACAATTCTGGAAGTAGCTTCGACCTCTATTCTCGTCGACACCGGCGATGGTCAACGCGTATCGGTGCCAAACCGGCGACTGCTTGAAGAAACGGTGGTGCTCGACGACTGACGTGGGGTGAGGTGCCACGCGGCATCTCCAGCCATGAGAATCGATAGCAACAATACTGCTGCGCCTGGAGTACGCGCCCGGTGTCCGGGGTCTTGCGTCTGTGTGAGTCTGAAATGACCGACGGACAGGACAACGAGCGCGACCCATTGCAGCCCGACGTCGATCAGACGCTGGTAGATCAGGCCATCGAAGAGCTGCCGTATCGCACAGCAGCTTACGAGCGGCTGATGCAGAAGTACCAGCGAATGATCTTCGGCGTTTGTTATCGAATGCTGAACAATCGTGCCGACGCTGAAGACATCTGCCAAGACGTCATGGTGAAGGTCTTCGGCACGCTGCAGAAATTTGAGGGTCGATCATCCTTCAAGACATGGCTGATGAAAATCACCAGCAACACCTGCCTGACGCATATCACCAAGAACAAGCGGCGGCGAGAGATTAGAACGGAATGGGCTGAGGATCCGGCTCGCGACGGCACCACGATGATCGATACGTCAGATCACGACGTCTCGGCGTTGCTCTCGACGATCAAACCCAAGGAACGCGAAGTACTGACGCTACGCTACCTCGGTGATCTCAGTCTGCAGGAAATCGCCGAAGTCTGTGACATCAGCTTGAGCGCCGCCAAAATGCGGCTGTACCGTGCTACTGAAGCGCTGAACGCTCAAGTGAAAAAACACGACTAAAAGGATCAAAGAAAAATGTGACCAATGTCGCAACTGGTGCGTCTCTATGTTCGTCGTTTAGGTGCTGAGAACAAGGGAGCACACAATGAAAGCACAAAAAATTACAAGTCTGGCCGCAATGGTCAGCGTCGCACTACTGGCCGGATGCGCCAGTGATTCCGCTACTACGACGGCCACGTCGACTGCGAATGCGCAGACCGAAGCACTGATCAGCTCTCAGAAGTCCACGATCAGCGACCTCGAACGTCAACTCAAGTCGCGCGAGCAGGAACTCGCAGCAGCACGTCGCGCCAGCGACCAGGCACCGATGCCAGCTCCAGTCAGCAGCGAGCTGTTTCCGCCGAACGCTGAGCCCGGTCATTGCTACGCGCGAATCCTGACGCCGGCGACCTACAAGACCACCACAGAAACTGTGCTTGCGAAAGAAGCCAGCGAGCGTGTTGAAATAATCCCCGCTCAATACGAAACGGTGAAAGAACGTGTCCTGGTCAAGGAAGCTTCAAGTCGGTTGGAGATCGTGCCAGCTGTATATGAGACGGTTTCCGAACGCGTGCGGATCAAACCTGCAACGACGCGGATCGAGCAGATTCCTGCAACGTACCGCACCGAATCCGAGCGAGTGCTTGTGACACCAGCAAGGACCGAATGGAAGCGCGGACCTGCGACGACGTTGTCCCGGACCGGTGAGGTGCTCGATTCTCGCACAACCGATACGGGTGAAATCATGTGTCTCGTCGAAGTGCCGGCTGTTTACAAGACGGTTTCACGTCAAGTTGTCGACCGCGCTGCATCAACACGCGAAATCACCATCCCAGCCGAGTACAAAATGGTTGAGAAGCGCGTGTTGAAAGCGCCTGCGACCACACGCGAAGTCGTGATCCCTGCGGAATACGGTTCCGTCGATACGGTCCGTGTTGTCAGTGATGCCAAGGAACGTCGTATCGCGATCCCGGCGGAATACACAACCGTGACCAAGCGCGAGAAAGTCAGCGAGGATGTACTGGACTGGCGCGAAGTGGTTTGCGACGTCAACCTGAATCGTGCCAACGTGAGTGAACTGCAGACAGCCCTTAAGAAGGCTGGCTACTACAAAGGACCTCTGGACGGCATCATCGGTCCGATGACCCTGTCGGCGGCGAACAGCTACGCTCGCGCCAAGCAGTTGCCTGTCGGTACCAACTACATTGCCATCGATACGATTGAGAAGTTGGGCCTGAAGTTCTAAGTTGGCAGAAGTGAGCGATGACTAGCTCACTCAAGATCGGAGCGGCATCGCAGCCAGAGGGGATTGCGATGCCGCTTTCCGAGACACATCTGGGGAATCCAAGAGGGAGAGCACAATGAACTGGGAACAATGGCTTCCGAAAATACAGGAATGGGCCGCGACATCCGGCATCGAATACTTGCTAATGGGTGTCAAGGCACTGGCGATTTTTATCGTCGGTCGCTGGATTGCGAAGGCGCTGACTAGCGTAGCGCGAAAACTGATGAAGCGGGGCGGCATGGACGACATGCTGCGCAAGTTCCTCGGCAACATTATCTATGCGCTGCTGCTGACGTTCGTCGTTATTGCAACGATCAGCGCGCTCGGCATTCAGACTGCCTCATTGGTCGCTGTGATTGGTGCCGCCGGTCTCGCCGTTGGTCTGGCATTGCAAGGCTCGCTCGCAAACTTCGCCGCCGGGGTTTTGATGATCATCTTCCGCCCGTACAAATTGGGCGATCTTGTTGAAGTCGCAGGCACCGAGGGCTTCGTCGAAGAGGTTGATGTGTTCACGACAGTGCTGCGACTGCCCGACGATACGAAAATCATCGTACCGAACGGACAGGTCATGGGCGACAAGATCATCAACTACACCGATGCACCGAGTCGACGCATGGAATTGGTCGTCGGCATTGGATACGGCGATGACATCGACACCGCGCGCGATGCGATCATGAAAACAATCAAGGAAAGCGAGTACGTAGTGGACGAGCCTGCACCCAGCGTGACCGTGGCGGAACTGGGCGACAGCTCAGTCAACCTTGCTGTCCGACCTTGGGTTGTATCGGCCAAGTATGCGCCGGCCAGCCATGAGTTGACGGAACGCGTTAAGAAGGCCTTGGACGCCGCGGGTGTGAACATTCCGTTCCCGCAACGCGACCTGCACATCATCGACCACTCGAAAGCCTGATCCGATTCTGCCTTTGCTTAGGCGAGCCGCAACGACCCGTTTCGTTGCGGCTTTTTTTTATTTGGCGTTATGCTGACGGGGCTATGGGGAGGATAAAGAACATACTGAGCTGCGCAGCGGTTGGCGTGATGCTCTCGAGCGCATTATCTAACCGGTGTTTCGCATTCGAGTTCGAAATGGGCAGTGTCGATGTCGCAGAAACCTTCGTGTCTCCGACGACGACTCGTGTCACGTTCATCGAGTCGTTCGACTCTGTCCCGGTCGTCATCAGTTTACCGACCACACAGGGCGGCGATCCATCGAACCTCAGAATCAGCAATGTCACCACCACCGGCTTCGACATAGTTACCACCGAACCTGCTGCCAACGATGGACCACACGTGGCGATGAACACGGCGTACCTCGCAATTGAACCCGGCGACTATCGCTTCCCTGATGGGACACAAATTCAGGCGTATCGGGTATCCACACTCAACTCGGTCGGTAGATTCACAGGAACCACCTGGGGCAGCCTGAACTTCATCAATACGTTCCCATCGCCGCCCGCGGTGCTGGCAAATCTGCAGACCACACGCAACGAGACCGGTAGTCCACCCAGCACATCAGCCACGCCGTTCCTAGCAACCGCCATCCGAAATGTGTCCAGCAACGGACTTGAGCTTGCCATCGAACGCGCGGAGTCGACCGCTGGCAGTATTACCATCAGCGAAGATATTGGCATCGTAGCGATCGCCGACTCGGCCAATGTGAACTTCATCAGCGGCACAGGGGCACCGGTCTTGTTTCAATCGGTCCGCTCTGCAGACTCAATCGCCGGATTCGACGATGGTTGCTTCTCCACAGGTTGGCCGGTTGCGTTTCCGACCACACCGATCGCTGTGGCATCAATGAACTCGCGCGATGGCAACAATGGTGGCTGGGTTCGGCGTTGTGCACAATCGAACGCAGCGCTCGGACTAACCGTTGACGAGGACATTGATAACGACAGCGAGCGCAATCACACAACGGAACGTGCGGGTTTGGCCGGCGCGGACCGTGCGTTCCATGCAAGTTTCAATGCTGAGCTGCAACTCACCAAGGTCGTACAGACGGTGTCGGACCCTGAAAATGGCTCTACAGATCCGTACGCCATCCCAGGTGCGACTGTTCAGTACGCGCTGACCTTGATCAATCTCGGGAACGGAGTTGCCGACGCAGACTCTGTCCGGTTCACCGACACACTGCCGGACAACATCGCGCTTTGCGTCGCTGCAACGTGTCAGCCGGGTGGTTCGGTTGTGCTGGATGATTCAACGACGCCGACACCGACCGGTGTGTCGCTTGGCGGCGTCCGCTACTCGGATAACGGTGGTACTTCGTTTGGTTACACGCCTGTGCCGGATGCGGATGGATTCGACGCCGCCGTCGACGCGATAGAAGTCGTCCTCGACGGGACGTTTGCGGCAGTTTCAAGCAGCGGCGCGCCCGCGGTGACCGTGTTGTACTCGGCTCGTGTGAATTGAGCGCGGATCAATAGCGCACGCCGAGCTGGCGATAGGCGGCGGCCAGAATCCAGAGCGGACCAATCATCAGAAACTGCACATCTTCAAAGAACGACGGCTTCTGACCTTCGATCTTGTGTCCGATGAACTGCCCAATCCACGCCACAACAAAGATCCCAATGGATAGTGCAATCAGGGACACTGGCAGAGATGCCATCCATGTAACTACAGCAACGATCGCGAGCGTTACCGGCACCATCCCCAGGGCGAGTCGTGGCGACAGCATGACGTAGTAAATCATCGCTGCGATCAGAAACAAGCTACCCCAGTTAAGAAGCGCGGATACCTCGCGCATCGCAGCCGGAACGGGTAGTGCCCAGAGAATGCCGATCAAGCTCACCACGATCGCCGGAACGCAAACCCAGTGAATGCGCTTGTTGGCCGGGTTCTGATGACTGACGCCGTACGCGTTCAGCCAGCGTTCAACTTTGCTTGTCACAATGATCAACTCCGCGATTGCGTTAACTTGGTGGGATGATCGCATCTTTTGTTACAGTTTGTGCGAGAGAAAAGCGGTCCACAGACGTGACCAAAGCGTCGTCGCGAGTCGATCTATAAAAATCAGGAGTCCAGGGCATGAAAACACGTTACCTCAGCATCGCGGCGGTCGCCGCTTCTATGAGTCTTGCACCACCGCTGACCGCCGACGAACCCGATATCCCGAAATGCGAGAAACCGTACGGATCTGTCGCGCTGCAGGAGCCGACCGGCGGCAACTGGTGGCAGAGCTACGATCTCGAGAATCCGCAGGCTTTGATCAAGTACTACGTCAATGAGTCGGGCTGCTTTACGCTGGTCGACCGAGGTTCAGGCCTCAGCATGGGCATGAGTGAGCGTGACCTGGCGGCCAGCGGCGAGCTGCAGGTCGATTCGAACATGGGCGGCGGGCAACTGCTCTCAGCCGATTTTTTCCTCGTCCCTGACCTGATTGCCGACGACCGCGATTCTGGCGGCAATGGCATCGCAGGCGCTCTTAGCAAGAAAGTGGGCGGAAAGCTGGGCGGCTTACTCGGTGGCGTGAACACGACGAAGCTCGAGGCCGATACAATCCTGACATTGGTGAATAGTCGAACAGGTGTTCAAGAGGTCACCGCTCGCGGCGAAGCTTCCAAGCGAGACATTTCGATCTCGCTTGACGGGTTCCTCGAGGATGTCAATGGCGGCTACACCAGTTATCAGGACACCGAGATTGGTCGGGTGATCGCGACCGCATATGCCACGGCCTATACGGATCTTGTCGCGAAGGTCAAAGGCATGGCGGGCGATACCTCGACGGCCCCGACCCAGTCTTATGTCATCGCGCTCAACACAGACATGTACCAAAAACCAGAACGCGGCGAGACAGTCCGAGGGCTTCGCCAAGGCATGCGAGTGTTCCCGACCGGCACGCGAGACGGTGCATTCCTTCAGGTGAAAGACAAGTTCGGAACCGAAGGCTGGGTGTCGGTCGAAGACCTGGAATAACGTTCTGTCGACTCAGCAATACACGGCGGCAGGTCGCGCATGAGCGTTGATCTGCCGCGGCCGCTCGACGGTGAGGTTCGAAGCCTTGAGTCTCGTGCAGGTCGTCTCACCTATTACGCGCATGGTGAGGGCGAACCGGTTCTATTGGTGCACAGCATCAATGCAGCAGGTTCTGCGATTGAGATGAAACCTCTGTTCGAGCGCTTGTCCGAACGATACCGCGTGTACGCACTCGACCTGCCTGGGTTTGGCCTATCTGAACGCAGCGAACGCGACTACAACATTGCGCTGTATTCGACGGCTGTCGAAGATATGTTGCACCTCATCACGGCGACCGAACACCAATCTATCCGCGTCGTCAGTCTCTCGCTGTCGTCAGAGTTCGTCGCACGTGCGCTGGCCCACGGAGCAGTCGGCCAATCGGCAACCGCAGTCGACGCGTTTGTCATGATCACGCCGACCGGGTTTCGACGAGGTGACGACAAGCGAGATGGACCTGCGGGCAGCTCGCGAGAAATCCGGTGGTTCAGCAAACTACTCAGCCTCGGCAACATCGGGAAACGTGCCTTCAATCTGCTCTCGCGACCCAAGACGATCCGATACTTTATGAAGCGAACCTGGGGCTCAGACAACATCGATGAGGATTTGTGGCACTACGACACTTTGACGACTCAACAGTCCGGCGCGCACTTTGCCCCACTGGCATTTCTGAGCGGCAAACTTTTCAGCAAGGACTGCCACGCGCTCTACCGAAATCTTCAGTTGCCGGTGCTTGTGCTTCACGGCACACGCGGTGACTTCAAGGATTTTCGAGGCGCTGAATGGGCCAGATCTCTAGCCAACTGGCGGTTTATCGCCTATGACACGGGTGCATTGGTGCACTTTGAACAACCGGATGAGGTCAACTCCGAAATTCAAGCGTTTTTCGAGTCTGTTAGCGGTTAACTTTGTTGTGCATCGGCGACTGATGCCGTGTCACACCAGCAGGTCGTAAGGCGCCATGCTTGGTGTTTCGACCCGACACACGTTTGCGCCACCGTTTGAAGGCACTGGACGACAGCTCCTGACGCATGATCTTGATGACGGCGGCTTCGTCGAGGCCGTACTGCACCTTGATCGCCTCGAACGGCGTACGATCCTCCCACGCCATCTCAATCACACGACTGATATCAGCTGGATTCATGATGACGGCGGACTCGCATTTGGCAGCATAAAATTCAGTGCGGCATCCACGTGCAATGTGGTGGTATCGAACACCGGAATCTCGAACCCCTGCTGCTCGATCAACAAGCCAATTTCCGTGCAGCCTAGAATAACGCTGTCCGCACCATCAGAAACTGCCCGCTCGATGATTTCCTGATAAGCGCTTCGGGAATCAGTTCGCACTTCACCCTGGCAGAGTTCATCGTAAATGATCCGATGGATGACCTCGCGTTCGTCCATTTCCGGAATCCGGACGTCGATACCATGGCAGGCCAGCAACCTGCCTTTGTAGAAATCTTGCTCCATCGTGAAGCGCGTTCCGAGCAACAGCGGATTGTGTGAGTCGCGCGCCTTGATGGCGACCGCCGTCGCATCTGCAATATGTAGCAGCGGAATGTCGCACGATTCCTCAATAGCCTCCGCCATCCGGTGCATTGTGTTGGTACAGATCAACAAAGCATCAGCACTGGCATGCTCTAACGCCTTTGCGACCTCGATCATCCGGGTTGTGGCACGCTGCCAATCGCCAGCGGCTTGCAGTGCCTCAATCTCGGCAAAATCAAACGACCAGAGTAGGAGTTCCGCGCTGTGCAAACCACCCATTCGATTGCGGATGCCTTCGTTCAACAGCTGGTAATAGGTCGCCGTACTCTCCCAGCTCATCCCACCGATTAACCCCAGCCGCTTCATTCGTTGATTGCTCAGGATGTCGGCTGACCCAACACGCGTACTTCGCGCTGAGGAAACGGAAACTGATAGCCCTTATCGCGGAACAAGTGATAGATGGAGAGATTGAGATCTGCTTCGACTCGATTCTTTCCGTCGTCGATGCCTTCCATCCAGTACTCAATCAACACATCAATCCCGGAATCTCCAAAACCGGCAATTTCGGCATCAGGCTGGAATTCAAACGGGTGTTCATCTCCGCTCAACACCTGAGGATGCGCGCTCACGATTGATCGTAGATCGTCGAACAGCGCATCGAGGTCCGTTGAATACGCAACCTGAATTTCAATCGAACACCGTTGATTCGGATCTTTATGCGTCCAGTTCGTGTACGTCGTCGTAATGAACTGCTCGTTCGGTACAACAACATCTTTTCCGTCGTACGTCTCGACCACCGCGAATCGCATGTTCAGCTCACGCACCGTTCCCGACCGGCCGTCCTCCAACTCGACGAAATCACCAATCGTCAACGAACGATCCAGCAAGATAATGATGCCTGAAATAAAATTCGATGCGATCTGCTGAAGTCCGAAACCCAGTCCGACACCGAGCGCACCACCGAACACCGCCAGCGCAGTAAGGTTAACGCCCAGTAGATTCAGGAGAAGCAGGAAAATCAGCACGAACAGGCTGATCTCAAACAGCTTTACAAACACCTCGCGTGTACCGAGATCCAGTTGTTCCTGTCGCCGGATGACTTCCTTGCCACGGCTATTCGACACACGACCCAGCCAGAACAAAATGGTGCCGAACACGAAAGTTCGCATCACGCCGTACAACGAAATCGTGATATTGCCCAGCTGAACACTCAGCCCTTGGAGAAATAGCGTCACGTCGTCGAGCCAACCGAACGCCGCAAGTGCTGCGACCGGCAACCCGTACCACCGAGCGATCGCGCGGACAAAACCGTTGGACAGATACCGATTAATCAGCTGAAACAGCAAATAGACCAGAGCGACGCCTTCGGCCGTGCGAAGCACCCAGCGCTTCTGATCGTCAACCTCGAGCCATCGGACCGCAATCGCGAGCCCGAGCGAAAGTATCAGCGGAAACAGCGTGAAGCTCAGGCGATACAGGCCCCGGCGAAACGCTTCGAAGGACCCGGACTTCGGTTCCCGAAAAATGGGCGTGCGCTTCAGCAGGGCACTGAAGATCCATGCCAGCAGCGCTACGATCAGTACAGCACCAAGGTCAGCGTAAAACTGACCGCTGGTGAGTTGCTCCGTAACCGCAGCTCCCGCCCGATCAAAAAAGTCCTGAGCGTGCTCCGCAAACTGTTGACGAAAAGTCGCGAAACCTTCCGACAAATTGCTCATCAGTCGGCTTCCACCTCAGAACTATCTGCTGAGCTTGCGTCGAGTACATCGCTCACGAATGAAGACAACATGGTTCGCCACCAATCGAATGAGTCCTCCAGATTGTCGTAGCTGACCCCACCGTTCAGATTCACAACATACGTCAGGATCGGGTCGCCCTCGTCGTCGATGAACGCTTTACCGAAGCGCTTTTCGGCGTTCCATTCGTTCACGTCTTCAATGGTCACATCGGTGCCGGTCCATCCGGCCCAGAACTGGATGTCCTTGCAGTTCTGGTTTTCCTCACACATGTAGAAGAACACTTTGTACTTCTCGCCTTCTATCCGACCGGAGATCAACGGATCACCGATACCATCTTCGGAAAGCCGGGCGCTACCGAAACCACGTGCGATGTTCATCACAGCATCCGGATCGGTCGCATCGACCATATCGTCTGCGACGAGAACCGGAGCGCTGAGCGCCAACAAGATGACCACTATCGCAATGGGAGCTTTCATAACCGTTCTCTCAACACTAATTCGTCAATAATCCCGCCAGTATATCCGCATTGGCGCTGGCTGGCAGCGAGCCGTGTCACACGGCCGAGCAATACCAGTAAGGAAACCCGGATGATGACGGTGCGATCAGTGCGGGACTTGCGCTTGCGACATCAAACCCCGGTTGGGCCATGCAACCGCTGGGCTAACCGGCCAGCGCCTCGACCACAGCAGCCGCACATTTACCGAGCGCGTTTACGTTGTACCCGCCCTCCAGCACTGCCACTACCCGTCCGCCCGCATACTGATCCGCCAACGCCATCATCCGCCGGGTCGCCCAGACAAAGTCTTCTTCTGTCAGTTGCAAACTGCCCAATGGATCATCCTTGTGCGCATCAAACCCGGCCGAGATCATGATCAGGTCAGGCGCGAATTGTTCTATCTCGGGAACCCAGGCGGACTCGACCGTTTCTCGAAACACATCACCGCCCGTACCTGCCGGCAGCGGGCTGTTGATTTGGCTGCCGGGAACTGTTGGCAAGTTCACGTCGGGATAGAGCGGGTGCTGATAGGTCGAGCACGCCAGTACCGAAGGGACATCTTTAAAAATCTCCTCGGTGCCGTCGCCATGGTGAACGTCGAAGTCGACGATGGCGACACGCTTGATCGATGGATGCGACAACGCATGCGCTGCGCCGACCGCGATACTATTGAATGCACAAAACCCGGCGACGCAATGCGAGCGAGCATGATGACCTGGCGGACGAACACCACAAAACACGCGCTCGGTCGGGTCGCTCAGCACCTCATTGACTGCGTGAACCACCGCCCCCGCGGCGCGTTCGAACGCTTCTAGCGAGGCAGGCCCCATGGTCGTCTCGTGATCCAACTCCGCGATGCCCTCAGGAGGCGCTGTGCGGTAAACAAAATCGACATGCGATTCTGTGTGAACCGCCAGCAGTTGCTCGCGTGTCACTCTCGGTGCGTCGAGACGTTGCGTCGCGCCCTCATTGATCGACGGCTCTACCGCAGCCCAGACGCTACGGATCCTCCCCGCGTGCTCCGGGTGACCGTCAGGGACCGCGTGATCTTCGAAGACTGGGTGCGTGATGAATTTCATAGTGCACCATCATAACGAATCCCAACGACCACGTAGGTCTTCGCGTCGGTGTCGGTACGTAGGAAAATCTCGTCGTCAAGGCGTTTACCGAGTAATGCCTTGGCCATCGGCGAATCGACGCTGATCAGCCCTTGCTTTGCATCGATTTCGTCTGCGCCGACAATGCGTAAATCGAGCGCTTCGCCGACTTCATCTTCCAGCGAAACCCAAGCGCCGAAAAAAATTCGCTCAGCGTCGGCCCGCGGCTCAACAATCGTCAGGTCTGGCAACCGCTTTTGCAGATAGCGGATTCGACGATCGATGCCAGCGAGTTCTTTTTTCCGATAAATGTATTCCGCGTTTTCAGACCGGTCGCCCTCCGCTGCAGCTTCTGAGAGCGCAGTGACCACGGATCGCCGTCGCAGCCACAGCGCATCCTGTTCGGTCTCCAGCGCGCGATAACCCTCGACAGTAATGTATGGCGCAGATTTCGGTTGAGGCGGACGCCACCTTCCCACTTACTGAGTCTCCTGGATGAAAGGCTTCGGCGGCAGTTTAGGCGAAGTCTGCAGCAGTGCAACCACAAGCGCCTATACTCGGTGCAATGACGACGCAGCTGCATCCAAATTTTTATCTCGGCTTACCGGCCTGGGCCTACCCAGGTTGGACTGGAGATTTTTTCACCGACCAACCAAATCGGCTCGCGAGCTATGCGTCGGTATTCAATTCGGTCGAAGGCAACACAACCTTTTACCGTACGCCCGACGCGGACACTGTAGAACGATGGCGAGACGCGGTCGCCGACACCGAGTTCCGCTTTTGTTTGAAACTCCCAAAGTCGGTCACGCATGAGCGCGAATTTGATCGAACTTCTCTGGATCGTTTCCTCAATGTGATCGAACCCCTCGATCCGCACCTCGGTCCGCTACTGGTGCAGTTTCCCGCACATGTTGGTCCTCGAGAGCTGCCGCGGATTGATGCCACACTAAGCGCGATCGGATCACGCCAATCTTGCGTCGTGGAGGTTCGACACCCGGCGTTTTTTCAGGACCGAAATGAACTTAAGTCGCTACTGCAATCGCATCACGCCAGTCGGGTGTCGTTGGATGCGCGGCCGATTCACGAGGGCGATCGCACCCACCCGGAAGTATTGGCGGCGCTGCACAAAAAGCCTGACCTTCCCGTCCTGACAAGTACCGTCGAACAACGCGCCTTCATTCGCCTGGTGCTGCACCCGGACCTACACAGCAATGAACCGTGGATGGAGGAATGGGTCGCACAAGCCGCAGGGTATCTGTCAGCCGATATCGAAACCTGGATGATGATTCACTGCCCCAACAACCAGCACTGCCCCACGCTCGCACGTGACTTTACCGAACGACTCGGTACTTTGATTGATCTCGCACCACTGCCGCCGTGGCCGATACCCACCCAGATGAGTCTCGTCTAGTCGTGCAACGATGTACGCGGTTGCAGGCCAGCCGCTGTGTATATCCGATCGATTGCCTGCATATTCGCCACGGCGTCGGCGCCACCTGTCAGTGCAGTCGCCTCGCCAGCGATCACTTCGGCGACGTGGTCCAACTGGTGGGAATAGGTTGAGCGGCCGGGCACCGACACTGCTTCCTTTCGGTCGCCTGCTTCAACGATAAGCTGATGCCCATGATGCGGGGCAATAGGATTCTCCACTGTCACCGTCTGGTTCTCACCGTAGACACAGAGTTGCGCACTGGCACCCGGTGCAACGGTCTCCGACATATCACAGGAGATTCGGGCTTCGATGCCGTCAAAATCCAACACCGCGTGCATAGACAGGTCGATTCCCGGAGCGCCTTCGGTTGCCTTGGCGGATTCGATGCGCGGTTCGAATCCGAACACGGTTCTTGCCCAATGCAGCGGATAGCAACCGAGATCCATAAGCGCGCCGCCACCCAGTTCAAACACGTGACGAAGCTCACCCTCGACAAATGGGATAGCGACGTTGAAATGTGCATCGAAGCGCTGGATGTTGCCAAATTCGGTCGCTCGCACTTGCTTCAGAAGACGATCGAACAGTGGGTGAAATCGGTAGTGAAATGCTTCGAGCAGTGCGCCGCGGCTGTCATCTGCGACAGCCACCATCACGCGTGCCTCGTTCGCATTCATCGCGAAAGGCTTTTCGCAGAGAACATGTTTGCCCGCAGCAAGCGCTGCGAGCGTCCACTCCAAATGCCCGGCGGGCGGGAGTGCGTTGTAGACCAGGTCAACATTGGCGGCGCTGGTCAAATCGGCATAGTTTGCAAATACCGTCTCGATCCGGTGCTCGCGTGCGAACTGCGCGGCTCGCTCAGAAGATCGCGCGGCGATCGCCGTGACCACAAAGTCATCGCGGCCGGTGGTTGGCTCAATGATCGCGGCAGGCGCAATTCTCGATGCGCCGAGCAGTCCTATCCGTATCGGCTGAGTCATGGCAGTCGTGTTCCTCTGATTGGCCCGAGTCGACGCCAATCACTTTACACCGCGCATGGTAGGCTTTGGAGCGTATCCCAGACTAGGAATTCGCCTCATGCGACTTTGGATTTTGGTCAGCGTGCTGTTTTCGGCCCCGGTTCTCGCTGAGTTTGACTACTTCGGAGAGAACCGACTCATGATCCGAAACGGTGTGCAGGCGGTGCTCACCTGCAACGGGCTTTTTACATCCGAGCGCTCGCTGGAGCTGGTGCAACGTGAGGAACTTGCTTACCTGACACAGGAGCGGTTCGGCGGGCCGGTTGATCAAGGCCTTTCAATCGATCGCGAACGGAAAGCGGTGATGGTTGGTGGAGGGATCGACGGCATACCCATCACCGCGGTGTACCGTGATGGAATAGGATGCGTTGTGCTCGCACCCGACCAGACGCTGGATGCGATCGCCGATTTACCGGTACTTCCCGAGGGCGACCGGCGGCAAGGCGGTACGAATCAACAATGGCCCCACGGCGACCAGTTGGCGGCGCAAACGTGGCCCACGAACGTCGATCAAAAGAAGCTGGTCGCAGCATCGAACAGGATTTTTGAACCGGAACTCGATAACCAGATTACTTTGAGTCTGTTGGTGATTCACAAAGGACAGCTGATTCACGAACGCTATCGCGAAGGTATCGACTACAAGACTCGCACACGCACCTGGTCGACCGCAAAAAGTATCGCCGTGACACTGATCGGCATGTTGGTCGACCAGGGTATGTTGGAACTCGATGAGCCGCTCCCTGTTGACTGGCTACCGAAGGTCAACGTCCGAGATCCAGACCCGCGCACTAGCATCACGCTTCGAAACGTCCTTCATATGTCCAGCGGACTGTATCCTGTCGACAGTTTCAATCAGGAGTACGCGACAGGCTCAGGACTCGCTTACTGGGCAGGCGCAAGCTCGGTAGAAAGCGCGCGAAACCGCGGATTGATCAGAGAACCCGGTTCGCACTGGGACTACGAGAATTACGACACGCTACTCGCGGTCCTAGCGATGAAAAACGTACTGGGCAACCAAGAAGACTATCTGAACTTTCCACGCAAAGCATTGCTCGACAAGATCGGCATGCACAACACGTTGCTCAGCACCGATCGATTCGGCGACTTTATTCTGAGTTCACAGGTCTACACCAATGCACGTGATCTCGCGCGTTTTGGTCTTTTGTATCTGAACAATGGTATCTGGCAAGGCGAGCGCTTGATCTCGCAAGAGTGGATCGACTTCGTACGCACACCGGCACCCTCAACAGCGGACGATGGAAATTTCTACGGTGGCCAGTTCTGGCTGGTTCCCGAGAGTCGTGACGACGTGCCAAAGGACGCTTATGCCACCGCAGGTAATCGCGGACAGTATGTAATCATCGTTCCATCACATGACCTCGTTATTGTGCGTAGGGGATTGGACTATGCGAGCCCGCACATGAATCGATGGGATATTGCAGCGCAAGTCCTGGAAGCCTTCGACAGCCGAAATGCCGCGAATGAATGAGTCAGTCGTTCGAAACGCACGCCTCTCTGGGCTGGCGTTGCTCGGAACTGTCGTACTGGGAATCGTGACCACGAGCTTCGTCACGCCTGACATCGATGTCAATCTAAATCCGGATTTCGCAACGATCGCAAACAACATGATCCCGGAGGAGCGTGCACTACGCGCAAAATCCTACCTCGCGGGTTTGGTGTTTCTTCTTGAAGCATTATTCGCGCTTGGGCTTTATCAGATTTTTAGACGCGATGGATCAACGCTCGCCGCGTTGAGTCTGGTTGGGTTACTGGCAGCCGCCTTCGGCACACTCTTTGGAGGTTTTGCGGCGCTGACTGCCGCCGAATGGGTAAGTGCGGACGCTTTCATCGATCCGGTGATCGCGCCCGATCGCCTGTTGTTGCTGACCGCATTGGTCAGCGCCGAATACACCGTATTTCACCTCGGACTGGTCCTCGGGTCACTGGGCAAAGCAGGTTTTTTGTATTTGTTACTGACGCGCGGTTTGATGCACCCACTGATCGCAGGATGGGGTTTGTTCGCATCGCTACTCGCCGCATTCGTGATCGTGACACGCGATTTTGTTCCAGCACTCGCCAATAACGTTGTGAGTATTACATTTATGTCGTGCCATCTCGTGGCGCTAGTGGCAGTCGGGTTCTACCTCGCCATCCATGGCGTGAGGCACAACCCGACCCCCTAACCCAAAAAACTATGGCAGCGCCCATACCGGCGCAGGAAATTGCCAGACGTTCTGAATCGCGAATTGAACCAGGCCATTGCCGATGGGATAAATCTCCTGTCGACCAATCGCCGCGCCGATGATCTCACCCGACTCGTCGAGCAGCACGCAATTGAATTTGATGTCACCTGTGGCGGCGCCAAAAATTGGATCTGCACTCTGGAAGCGAATGTAGACGTTGTTTGGATTCTTCCGCCGGAATTTCTTCCCTGCCTGGATCAGGTAGTCACCATCGACCGCTGCGGTTCCTGGCGGAACTTCTGTCCCTTCGGCACCGCCCCAGGTTCCAAACAGAGTCGCAGGTTGACCCAGCGCACCGACAAACATGACGTACTGACGGTCGTAAACGATCCAGCCTTGCCTGCTGCTCATTGGGCGACCGTTCTTTCCGGGAATCTGATAGGCGCGGTAGTTGTTTCTCGGATCTAACAGGGTGTCGATAAGTACGATGTTGCCACCGTCAGCGAAGCCGCCGGACAAATCGATCCCATACCTCTCAGCAAAGTAGTTCACTGCAAGCTGCCGTCGTTCTGCTTTCGCGGCCTCGTCACGACCCATGATCACAGTATCGAAATCATCCGCAGTAGGCGGCACGTAGTCAGGATCGGCCGGGTCGTAGACGCCGTTCGCCATTAACAAACCGGTCGCTGTGGGCGCGTTTGGACTCTGGTCGTTTCGACCCGGGAAGTCCTGCGCGAGCACGACAGTCGGACTCGCCAGCAGCACGATCAACGGCATTAAGCTGCGCAACCTGAGATACCTTGAGTTGTTCATCTTTCATTCCCCTCGTTCTGTTATCGTTATTGCCGGCACGTTCGTATCCGTGCCCGATCGAATGTATCGAAACTGCGAGCGCAAAACATCGCCAACCATTTCGTCTCTGCCACCAACAATGCATTCATCGCGCCTGTGCAGGACGAAGCCATTGCCGCGATTTCGCCAAACCCGTGTGCCATCGACTAGCTCAAGGAACTACCCGACAATGAATAACGCCTTTTCGCCACGGCCAACGACGAACGGACATTCGACGTTATCGCTATTCGCGCTTTTCGCGATCGGCACTGTTCTGGCGCTGCTCGGATCACCTGTTCGAGCGCAAATCGCCCTAGCCGGTAACGACGCACCGGAACTCGCTCCGCCGGGACCGATGGCAGTAGGCACTACCATCACAACAATCTCCATCGGAAATCGCACATCTCTCACTCCGAATGGCCCGGCAGTTGCGACGCGAGCGGTCGACGTCAGGCTCTGGTATCCAGCAGAGGGCGAACGCAACAACGCACACTCGATCACTTACACGCACACAATGACTCGACCTGACATCGGTGAACTAACGATTGAAATTCCGGGGATTGCTGAAGAAAACATCGCTCCGATTCAGGGGAGCTTCCCGTTGGTCGTTGTCTCGCACGGCTACGGAAACTGGGCAACCGGGATGGCAGGACTGGCGGAAAACCTGGCCTCCAAAGGTTATGTGGTCGCCGCAATCGAACATGTCGACCATCCGTTCGGCAAGGACATTCCGCAACTCGACTTCGCTAACGTCGTCATGCGGCGCGCTGATGATCAGCGCGGTGTCATAAAAGGCCTGCTGGCGTTGCAGCAAGCCAACGAGACACCTGCGCTTTCGGGTCTCGATCGTAATGCTATTGGACTGATTGGTTTTTCGATGGGCGGATTCGGCGCGGTCGCAACAGCAGGCGCCAACTATGACATCCAAAACTCGTCTTTGATGTCGATGCCTTTGCCAGAGGCCGCCGTCAATGCGATGAACGCGAAACTGCCTAATGAACAACAACCGGATGCTGTCATTTTGATGGCCCCGTGGGGGGCACAAGCACCTTTCCGCGTCTGGAGCGATTCAGCGCTGAGCGATGTGACGGCACCGACGCTCACTATTGGTGGCGACCACGACGATGTATCCAACTACAGCGACGGCATACGACGCGTCTTTGAACAAATGACCAGCTCCAACCGATATTTGCTGACGTATCGTTTGGCGCGACACAACATCGCCGCGGATCCTGTTTACCAATACAGCGATGCTCTGAAGCAGACTTTCCCTGCAATCGAATCGTCGGCAGAACCCGTGTGGCGTACCGAGCGTATCAACGCGATCAATCAACACTTCGTGACCGCGTTCCTCGACTATCACCTGAAGGGTGAAGCTGAACGATTGCGCTTCCTCGACGTACCGTTCGTCGAATCTTCACAAAGCGAATGGCCACTGCCTTTCGGTCAATCGGTGGGCGCTGCTTTCGCCTCCGACGAGCAACCAAAGCACTGGCCCGGATTTCAAAGACGCTGGGCGCTGGGCATGGCGCTGGAGCACCGATCAGGCGCGACCGAAGCCGCTCCTGATTCGGCGGATTAAAGCGCTAGTCACGCGGAAGCTCAGCCATATCGAACAACAGAAACTCCGTGTCGGTTTCACCTTCGATATTGAGATCACTCGGTCCGGTGATTGCCACGCCGTCTCCGGCCTCCAGCAACTGGCCGTTGAGCGAAACGGATCCGCGCGCCACTTGCAGCCAACCGACGCGGTCTCCAGCCAGAGCGTGCGACACGGACTCCCCGGCGGCCAGAACGCTCGCGTAAAGGTTCACATCCTGATGAATAGTTACAGAACCGTCGCGGCCGTCGCGCGAACCGACCAATAGCAAACGACCCGATTTGTCTTCATCCGAAAAGGTCACCTGCTCGTAGCTCGGTGCCAATCCGTTACGTTCCGGAATAATCCAGATTTGCAGGAAATGCACCGGGTCGGTTTTCGATGCGTTGTACTCGCTGTGGCGCACCCCTGTGCCTGCGGTCATTCGCTGAACATCGCCCGGCTTGATCACCGAACCTGTGCCAAGGCTGTCCTTGTGTTCCAGCGCGCCGTCCAACACGTACGAGATGATCTCCATATCGCTGTGCCCATGCGTCGCGAACCCTTGCCCCGGTTGGACCTTATCCTCATTGATCACTCGCAGAGGACCGAAGCCCATGAACTCGGGGTCATAGTAGTGACCGAATGAGAATGTGTGGCGACTATCCAGCCATCCAAAATTCGCAACACCGCGTTGATCAGCAGCTCGAATCGCAATCATGTCAGTCTCCTTGAAGTCGTGTGTTTTCGATATCCACAAGGTAATTGAACACGTTAGAGACAACAATCCATCAGTTTTGATACATTTTGTATCCATTTTGACGACAATAAAATAAACGGAACTCATAATGGATCGAATCGACAGCTTGCGTGCATTCACGAAAGTCGTGGAACACCAAGGCTTTGCGGCCGCCGCACGAGCACTCGGCTTATCCCGCTCAGTCGTCAATAAAGCGGTGATCAAGCTTGAATCACAGCTGCAGACGCAACTTCTGACTCGCAGCACCCGACGAGTCACTCCGACAGAAGCGGGGCTCGCGTTCTACGATCGAAGTCTGTCCATACTCGACGAGTTCGATTCCGCAGTTGACGCAATGACATCGCTGCGCAAGACGCCAAGCGGCAACTTGCGCCTGAACGCACCGATGTCTTTCGGCACCTTGCACCTTGCACCGCTGGTTGCAGAGTTCATGCAGACGCACGCCGATGTGACTATCGAGCTCGTGCTGAATGATCGACTCGTCGACCCCATTGAGGAGGGATTCGATTTATCGATTCGAATCGCCGAGCTCAGTTATCCCACCAGTCTGATCAACGCACCCATTGCACCCGCGAAACGTGTGCTGTGTGCTTCCGACGCGTTTATTGCAAATCACGGACGTCCCGACACCGCGAACGCGCTACGGGAATTACCTTGTCTGCAATATGGTTATTCGGGCACCGCGCACCACTGGCGCCTCAACGGTGATGCGGGCCCTAAAAACTACCCGATCCAATGTCGCATGTGGTCAAACAACGGAGAGGTGTTGAAACACGCCGCACTATCGGGTCAGGGTATTGCACTGCTGCCCACCTTTATCGTCGGGGCTGAATTACAGAGCGGTCAACTCCACAGCGTGCTTCCCGATTACACACCCACGGATCTGACGCTGTCTGCGCTCTATCCAAGACACCGACACTTATCGACCAAAGTTCGCGCGTTTACCGAGTTGCTAAAGGCACGCTTCGGCGACACTCCTTACTGGGACCTCGTCACCTAGCGATGAGAGAAAGCGTAGTCGTTCGACAGTGACTTAGAGCACACCGACGCAGCCAAGGAGAGAGGCTATGAGAACACTACCGATTCAATCGTTTTTGTTGGCGGTCGCAGCATTCATCGGAATGGCGACATCGGCGCAGGCAGGCAATCAATGTCGAACACCGTGGGCTAACCACGGGGTCTACGAGACCACCGTGTTTTACGGCATCGACGAAATCGTCCCTGAAGGAGAAGGCCCGTTCTTACCGATGGACGTCGAGCGCAATACGAAACAATATCGCAAGCGCGCCTTTAAATTTTTTCGCAAACAGTTCGGGGTCAGATTTGATCCTGTGATACCGGGTGACCAGATTGCTGTAGACGAGGCCGGACGCGTTGCGGTCATGCAACCGATCAAACTTGGCCTTGGATCAACCCACCAGGTCTACGGCATCGATGCGCAGAGAATTCCTGAGTGGCGTAGCCGAATGCCTCTCACAAAAATTGCGCTTCGTGACGACGGCTACTTTGTCTTCGTTGGTCCTGACGGATTCACGGTGAAAGGCGCGTATGGCGGTGAATCCGGCGTGACGTTACCTCCGGGCACGATTTTCTTACTCGGTGAATACCGCATGTTCGATCAACGGGATCGATTGCTCGATACCATCGAGTACTTTTCCGAGACCCCGGCATTCCCGGTGATCGACCCCGGTGCCGCCCTGCCGACCCAGCAGGTGACGATTTCCTGCCGTGTTAATAGTGATTTGTTTGGCGAAGGCGACACCAAGGCACTCGGAACGCTCGTGACACTGCCCGACGGATCTACAGATCTGGACTTCCGCTACACGATGCAATTTCCGTCTCGTCTGAATGAGGTTGATCTCGACAATCCTAAATGTCGACGTCTGCCGCGGCTGACGGACTGAGCACTCAAATCGCAAACGCCCAGCGCGGGTCAGCCCTCGGCGGTTGGCTCGCGCGATCCCAGTCGTTGGTGGAGATACGCCACACCCAGCAGGCTTAAACCCAGCCCCATGAATGACGCGACTCGCAACAGCCCTTCCAGACCGGACAGATCGACCAGAAAGAGCTTCGCGATGACCAATGCCAGCACCACGATACCTGCTCGATACAAACTCACATAGTCGCGGAAACTCCCCGCGAGCATCGCGCCGATCGCCAACACCAGCCACACCGCTGAGTAAGTGTACAACTCACCATCCGCCATCGGTGGCGAGTTCAGATTGGTTGTGCCCGTCCAAAGATGCCGCACCTGAAGAGACAGAAAAACAAACAGACTGGCACCGGTGAACATCAACGCACGCGGGCGCCACACTGGCGCAAAGAATCTGGCATACAGCCAGCCCAACGCGACCGGCGCACCGAACGCTAGCGTCGACACGTTGACGATTGGCGTTGAACCGATCTGGACGTACGCCCAGGTATCGCTCCCGAGCGTGCGAAGTACGATGACGGCATAGAGCACCAGCGACCCAACTGCGAGGACATCGGCATAACGACGGTACAGCCAAACGAGAGAACGGCTGAACTTCGCACGATGGAAATACACCAACCCCAACGCCCCGGCCAGTACCATCGTCAGTGCAACTTCGGTGAAGCTGAATGTACGCGAGTAGACATTGCCGTCGTTGAGTTGATAGCGAAGCTCTGACCAGAGGGTCAGTACAAAAAGATGCAAAGCGGCACCCTCAGCCCACTGAGACAGCGAACTTGCGTTACGCAACCAGTAGGCCGCCAAAACTGCGATCAGCGTTGATCCCCCAAACGTCCACAGCGACCAGTGTGTGTCAGTCGAATAGTCCATCAGCCACGGGTTCAGCGTCAGCCGTACGATGACGATGGCCACCACCAGTTTGAACAACCAGCTGAGCTCCGGCAGATCAAAACGCCGAATCACCCAGGCCAGCGACAACATTTGTGCGGCGATAGCGAGCGTCAGCCCAGCCGTTTGCAACATCATCGCGGCTGCCAGGCCGAAACCGAAATGGCCTGCGATGAATAGCCAGACGACGACTGACTCGATAGAACGCTTCTGTACAAACGATCCCGCGAGAGCGACGTACCCCAACGCCAGCACTCCGGTCGATAGCGCCCAGAATGAGTCGGTCCCTGGTCGAAGATTCAGAACGTAGCCCAGTGCTACAAGGACCATCGGTGCCAGCGTCGCTAGCGATGCCCAGATCGCTGGGCGTCTTCCGACGCGAAACAGTGCCAAACCCGCGACGCCGGCGATCAACGCAAAAACAAAAAGGTAGGCAAGGAACTCCGTGCCTCGCGAAGCATCGATAACGACGAGTGACAGCACTCCCGCATTTCCGTCGACGTGATGCACGAGCCATGCACCTGCCGTGACCAGCAACACCGTCCACGGCATCATAAAAACAGCATCGCGCTGCCGCGCCATCCATAACATCAATACGAACAGTGGCAAACCTTGCGTCCACGCACTGACGTCACGGTCCGAGACCGCGAGCCCGACACCGGCGGCCAACACAACCAACACATAGGTCAGGAGCAGACTGCGTTGTGACACCGACAGCGACTGAATAAACGTCTTTGGCGAATAGCCCTGATAGTCGACAGCTAATCGATCACGTAGCAACCAATCGCCGGTCGGTGCAGCGGCTATCAGATAGGCCAATACTGTGAGGTAGATGGAACGAACTGCGCCGGCATCACCGAACGACAACGATAAGAACCACCAGCCGAGCGCACCGACGACAAATCCCCACCACAACCAAGGGCGATAAACATGGCGCAACAACAGCAACGCACTCAGTGAAACCACCAGCGCGTAGCCAAGTGCCAGCACGATCTCGCCACTTCCGGTCGACACCAGAATCGGCACGAGGTACGCGCCGAGGATGCCGAACGCCGCAAGCACCGGACCGTAGAGCAATGCAAGCGCCATCGTACCGACTGCAACGACGGCCATTGCTGCGAACGCGGTCGCGTGCGAGATCAGTGCATACATCTTCAGCGCGGCGAACAGTGCACCATAAAGCGTGATGCTACCCGCACCAGCCATCGCGGCCAGCGCTGGCGGTGGGGTCGTGTTTCGTCGGCGCAGGACATCGGCCACACCGAGCAATGCCCCACCGGTTGCCAACCCCGCCAAGATACGCGCTACCGGTCCGAGCCAGCCTTGATCCATTGAGTACCGCACGAGAAAAATACCCGCCAACGAAACACAAGCCCCGCCGAGCCAGGTCATCCAATTCGTTTGCAGATTCTCCAAAAATGGCGCGAGCGGACTTCTCGTCTGACCCGTGCCCGTCGGTGTCGGATGCACGATGACCTCATCGGTCGGAGCTTCTTCCGGTAGCGAGTCGGCAGAAGCCCCTGACTCTTGTCGAGCCGCGATCGACTGTCGCAATTCTTCGAGCGCTTCAGCGCGCATTTGCGCGGTTGTTGGGTCCGCCGGTTGGGTACCCGCCGCCGCCTCGCTCCGCAGCGCCTCGATCTGTCGGCTCAATGATTCAAGGCGATCACGCATGAGTCGATTCTCGCGTCGCAGATCGTTGGTCCGCGACACCGCGACAAAACCGGCGATCGATCCTCCGAACACAGCCAGAACCAGACCAGCAAACAACAACACCAACATTTCCATCACACCGATTATACCGACTGCGGTAAGCTTCCACCTGAACTCAGCATGCAGGTGAACATGGCGCAGATCCTTGTCATCGAAGACAACTACGATATCGCCGAGATGGTCTGTGATTATCTTGAGAGTCAGGGCCATACAGTCGACTACGCGGCCGATGGGCTAGGTGGCTTGCATTTGGCGCTCAATGAGTCGTTCGACGTGATCGTCCTCGATTTAATGCTTCCGGGAATGGACGGCATGACCGTGTGTCGTCGACTGAGACGCGACGCCGATATCGCAACGCCCATTTTGATGTTGACTGCACGCGATACGCTCGAGGACAAGATCGCCGGCCTCGACGCGGGCGCCGATGATTACATGGTCAAGCCCTTTGAGCTTGAGGAACTCGACGCACGCTTGCGCGCGTTGTTACGTCGTGCCAGCGGAACGACAACATCGTCTCTTCTGACGGTTGGAGATCTCCAGCTTGATACAGGCACCATGGAGGCCGAGCGCGATGGCAACAAGATCACCCTGACACCGATCGGATTGAAGCTGTTGATCGCGTTGCTGCAAGCGTCACCAAAAGTCGTGTCACGCCGCGATTTGGAGAAAGCTGTCTGGGACGATGTCGCACCGGACAGTGACGCGCTACGCAGCCACCTGTACAACCTTCGTAAGGCGATCGACAAGCCATTCCCGAAACCATTGATGCAAACCGTCGCAGGTGTGGGCTACCGCATTGTCGAACCCGATGACGACTAGACGAGGTTTGACGCGGCGTCTCGGTCGCGAGCTGCTACTGCAAGCGATCTACATCAGCCTCGCCGCGTTCGTCGGCGTGTTCGCGGTGTCGTTTTTCCTCGAAGATGTTTTGATCAAGCGCGCCCTGCAAAGTGAGGCCGACTACTACTGGGAACGATTCGAGACGAATCCGTCGGTCGAACTGCCGGACACGCGCAATATGACCGGTTTTCGTCGCGGCGTCGGCGCCGGCGTTCCAGCACCGCTCGCTACACTACCCCTCGGATTCCACAAGCAATCGGATCCGAAAGCGGTGACGTACGTTAGCGAACGCGACGGCCAGACACTCTATCTGGTGTTTGACAGCATCAGCGTCAATCGTCTGATCCTGACCTTCGGCCTGTTCCCGTTGGCACTGGTTCTTGTGGTGGTCTATCTCGCGCTGTTCAGCGCCTATCGGGTGTCGCGAAGAGCCGTCTCTCCAGTGATTTCTCTGGCCGACAAAGTTGGGCAGCTGGATCCCGCGTCACCCGATGCATCCCTCTTCGCGAACATTGCCGCCCCAGGCGCGCTCGACGATGAGGTGGGTGTGCTGGCATCAGCGATGCAAGACCTGACGCAACGTTTGGTCGATTTCACGGAACGTGAACGGAATTTCACGCGGGATGCCAGTCACGAACTAAGAAGCCCGCTCACTGTGATCAAAATGGCAGCAGGCTTGTTGAAAAAACAAGCCGAACAGGATCCGGAAGCTCAGCGCTCAGTACAAAGAATTCTGAAATCTGCCGAGGACATGGAAGAGCTGACCGAGGCGTTTCTTTTACTCGCGCGGGAGACGGATGAGGAACTCGTCGGTGACCCAATCAGCGTGAATCAAATCGTCGGCGACGAGGTGGAGCGTGCCCAACTGCTCGCTCGCGACAAACAACTCACCGTCAGCGCATCCGAATCTCACACGCTTGAGATCAACGCGCCACCCAAGGTGCTGGCCAGCGTCATTGGCAACCTCATTCGCAACGGCCTTCTTTACACCGATAAAGGATCCGTCCATGTCGAAATCGGCGATGGCTACGTCGCCATTGAAGACACCGGGACGGGCATGAGCGAAGAGGACGTCGCAAAGGTTTTCCGGCCGTTTTACCGCGCCCAGCGGCGGCGCGGGGGACATGGCGTCGGACTCACGATTGTGAAACGTCTGTCGGATCGTTTCGACTGGCCGATTCATATTGAGAGCGAACTGGGTGTCGGGACCAAAGTTGTCGTCAAATTCCCGCAAGCGAACATTACCGCCCTGTCTTCACGCGATCTTCACATGAGCTAGACACGCGCTTCACAAGCCGATTGGCATCCTACGTCCCAAGCTAACCCAACTGGGACTGTAAAGATGCAACACATCGCAAAGAATCTGGTGCTCTTCAAGGCAGGCTGGCTTGCCTGCGTTTTGGGCGCTGCCAACGAACTCGCATGGCTCGGACCACTCGCCGTGGTGCTGATCGCCGCCGAGCACCTGCGCACCGCCAAAGCGCCACTCAACGAGGTCAAGCTCCTTGTGCTGGCCGCGGCGATCGGCGCGGTCTGGGAGTCGGCTCTGGTCGTGACCAACGTATTGGACTACGGCATGTCGGCGACATTCGCACCGTACTGGATCATCGCGATGTGGGTGTTGTTCGCCACAACGTTGAACGTCGGCATGAACTGGTTGAAACGCCACTGGTTGATTGCGGCAATCGCGGGCGGCATCGGCGGGCCACTGGCTTTCTTCTCGGGATCGAAAGCAGGCGCCGTTGAGTTTGTCTCTGGTATGAATTCGCTGTTGGTCATCGGCATCGGGTGGGCATTGCTCCTGCCTGTGCTGGTTATCGCTTCGAAGCGGTTCAACGGTCACGCCGAATCTGTACCGCTATCACTACAAAGGGCTTAATCATGAAGATCAAACTACGCGCACTGACCGCCGCCCTGTTGTTGACGACCGGGTCTGCTCTGGCAACGAGCACGGCGTTCGCAGAGGACGCCATGGAATGGAAGTTCCGAGTGTTCCTGGATAAAAAAGAGATCGGTTTCCACGACTACCGGATTACCGGTACTGACGACACCGTCATGGTCGATACGCAAGCGGAATTTGATGTGAAGGTGCTGTTCTTCAATGCCTACAGCTATCGGCACCAGAATGAGGAGCGCTGGAGCGATGATTGCCTCGTCGATATCGCAGCGGATACCGACGCGAATGGTAAAGACTTCAGAGTACGCGGTGAGTTAACCAACAACGGGTTTGAGGTCGACAACGGAGAACGCGAGCAACTCCTGCCGAGTTGTGTCATGAGCTTTGCGTATTGGAATCCGTCCATGCTTGAGCAATCACAATTGCTGAACTCTCAGACCGGCGAATACGAGTCCGTTGAAGTTGTCGAAAAGGAGACCGGCGAGATCGACGTGAATGGCGTTCCCGTCGCGGCCCAACAATACGACCTTGTGCTTGAGAAGGGCACGATCAGCGTGTGGTATTCCGTTGACGACCAACGCTGGTTAGCGCTCGACGCCCCAGCCAAAGGTGATCGGCGCATTCGATACGAACCGATCGCCGTGCCTGCGACACAAGTTCGACTCAGTCGAAATAGTGGTCCCGGGAGTGATTCCGAGGGCTGATTCGGAAAAACCGACGTCGCTCGATTGAACCAATCCGTCATCATCTGGTCTTGAGGTTATACATGCGTCGCGAGGATTGCGGCGCATGTTTCAAGAACAACGAAAAGGATGATGGCATGCGGGTAGTTTTGTCGAGTGCGGCGTTGATGTTGAGTGCCGCAGCAGCGGCTGAAGAGTTCGATTACGAAGTGTTTGCCGGATTCGATGGGTCCAACACTGAAACCAGCTTTTCACCGCCTCAAGACTTGTTCCCTTTTCCTGTTGGCAGCAGCAGCGAGATCGAGTCGGATATCTACAGCGCCGGCTTTCGCTGGTATCTGGATGGGCTATCCGATGAAATCGGGCCGCGCGATCGAGCCGCGTTCACCAACCGTGCGTCATTCGCGCAGTTTGCCGTTCTGACAGGTACGGTCTCCGAGTCAGGTGCATTCTTTCCCGCGGACCCGGTCGTCCAAAGCTTCTCCACAGACTTCGACGTAACGGGCTATGCGTTGTCCGGACGAAAGGTCTTTGAAAACTGGTTCTTCACCGGACAAGTATCTACCACTGAGATCGACTTCTTCGCAGCATCCCGCGACCAAACGCTGGTCACTGCCGGCGTCGGTCGCTATATCGGCGAAACCACCGCGCTGAGTCTGACAGCCCTCCGGGTGTCAACCGAACAGGGTAGCTTTGACGACGTCGACTCGGGCTTGCAACTTGAGTTTACCCATGTGGGCGACGTCGCCGGCTCCGGTTGGCAATACGCCGTTGACCTCGCCGCCAGTAACGAGTCATTCGAGAATTCCAACGGCCAATATAGTGCGGGCTTGACGCTGTACCCGACCAAAAACTTTGGATTCGGTGTCACCGTGGATGATCAGCTCGGTGAGTCAGACAACGACGCAGTCCGTTGGTCGCTAGGTGCGAACTGGTTTGTGACACCGAGCTTGCAGTTTGAGTTCGCGGCGGGATCGACGACCTTCGATGACCCAGAGGGCGTCGACACCGACTCTAACCAATACAGTATTCAAGCGCGATATCGATTTTAGATTTGTAGCCTAGGTCGACAAAGCAGTGAAAATTGGGTCGAGTCTATTCATCGCTCGCTTACCCGCTGAACGTTTTGGAAAGTCGCTCCGACCCGACTTCACGCGACCTCTGTTCCACCTTTTCATGTACATTGTGAGCAACGGGGACAAACAGGGGATGCATCATGGTTGACGCCAAGCGTACGTCGGACGATCGGTTCGCGAACCTACCGGACTGGGCTTTCGAGCCGCACTATGCGGAAGACCTCCCAGACTACGAAGGCCTGCGCATGCACTACGTGGACGAGGGCCCGAAAGGAGGCATGACATTCCTCTGTCTACACGGTCAGCCCAGTTGGTCGTATCTGTATCGTAAGATGGTTCCGGTCTTCGTTGAGGCGGGGCATCGCGTCATTGCACCGGATCTTTTTGGATTCGGTCGATCCGACAAGCCAACGGATGATGCACTCTACACCTATCATTTCCACCGAAACTCGCTGCTCGCTTTTGTGGATCGATTGGAACTGCAGAACATCTGCCTCGTTGTGCAAGACTGGGGCGGATTGCTCGGGCTTACACTGCCGCTGGAACACGCCGAACGTTATACCCATTTGATCGTTATGAATACCGGTCTACCCGCCGGCGAACCCGCGGGCAAAGGCTTTGCAGACTGGAAAATGTATAACCGGGCGAACCCGGATTTGGACGTCGGTGCTTTGATGCAACGCGCAACACCCATCTTGTCGGAAGCCGAAGCTGCCGCTTACGCCGCGCCGTTCCCGGATCAGTCCTACAAGGCGGGCGTACGACGTTTTCCCGAACTCGTCATGCTACGCAGCGGAGATGAAGCATTGACAGAAGACGCCAGCGAGGGGGTTGAGACGTCACTGCAAGCGCGCAAGTTCTGGAGCGAGCAATGGACCGGCAAGAGCTTCATGGCCATCGGCATGCAGGACCCGGTGCTCGGACCCAAATCCATGGCGTTCCTGCACTCGATGATTAAAGGCTGTCCGCCGCCGATGGAAATGGAATCGGCCGGCCACTTCGTTCAGGAATGGGGTGAGGATATCGCCAAAGCGGCGCTGGCTTCGTTCAGCGGCGAATAAGCACAAGAAAGGGAGATCAACCCGTGAAAAAACTGATCCTGGTCGCTCTGGCATGCTGGGGTGCTTACTATCTTTACACGACGTACGATCAACCCGCAGGCATCTATACTGAGGACGGCGCGCCGGTGACCCTGTTGTTCACGAGCCCGGACTGCGGCGCCCCGTGCAAAGACATGCGCAGTCGTCTCAAGCGACACATCGATTTTGATGAACTCAACATGATCGACCAGGGCGAAGGCGAACGTCTGTATCGAGAATATGGCGGCAATGGCTGGGTGCCGTACATCGCCATGGGCAGGCAACGAATCATTGGACCTGACAGCAACGGTGAGCTGCTGTCCGCAATCGCCATCGAGTATGGACCAGATAAACTCTCCCGAAGTGCGCAACGCGCACTAGCGCGAAACTTCAACCCGAGCGGCGAGCCTGTCGTTGTCATGTACGCGACGGAAAGTTGTGGATACTGCCGTAAGGCGGAGCGCTACTTTCGTGAACGCGGAATCGCTTATCTCGAACGCGATATCGAAAAAGACCCGTCGGCCAGACGCGACTTCGAGACGCTGGTCGGCACCGGCACGCCATTGCTCTTTCATGGATACGAAAGAATGGTCGGATTCGACGAAAGAAAGGTTAAACGCAAGCTGCGTTTATAAATAGAAGAATTTCAGCATCTAAAACTTATAGTCTTTTTTGAGAAAACAAATAGAGGCTCATGACTCAATTTTACGTTCGTCTTTTGCTCTGTATAGCAACCCTGTTGGCCTGCGTCCCAGGCACGGCTGAGACAAGTGATCCACACTGCGGGGATCTCGCTGATCCGCGGCGCGCTAGTACACCTGTCGACGAAACTGTGGTCGCTGATTGCGCGAAAAACGGTCACACCGATGTATTGGCGCGTGCACTCTGGCTCGCGAACCTGAAAAGAGACCGCGACCTAACTGAACAGCTAGTCCGCCAAATCGAAGTCGACCGGTGGCGCTGGGACTTCGACGCACCGCTCATTGGAGGCGGACACCACGACATTCTAGAGGGCGTGTTGAAGCGACAAGGATTGGCCGCGGCCGACGCAACACTAGAGCGTCGCGCTCAGTGGCTTGCAGCAGCTACGCTATCTTTGAGCGACAGCCTCGAAACACTTCAATGGCTCCTCCGCCAAGCAGACCTTCCTGACCATGTTTTGACATCTTCTTTATTGCTCATGGCCAGTACAAATCCCAAGCAATTTACCGCGACACTCACACAACGTCCTTGGTTGCTCGATCACGCTGAGGTGGCACTGCCCATGCTAGTTAAGAGCATCGAGTATGGCTCACATGATGCAATCGATTGGTTCGTGCGGTACGGGTGGGATCTCAATGCGGATATAAATGGCGAGTACCCAATGATCCTGCATTCGCTAATAGATGGGAAAGGCACCGGAATGAAGAATCGAGAGACCTGGGATTTTTTGGTGGCTCGAGGCGCGATTCCTCAAGTGACCGTCTGCAAGACCCAGTCGAACGTGTTAGATGAATGGCGACAAGCGTTACCCGAGTGGGCAACGTCGGTGATTGATGAAACGCTGGCAACGTGTCCGTAGTCGGGCGCTGCAACTCACGTCCTGGCAAGCCAGATTACCCATACAGAAATTCCAAACAAAGATTTTCAGGACAGCACACGAGCCGTCGAAGGCTTTTCTGTCGGTGCGATCGCGCGAAATAGCGCAAACCCGACTTCCCTCGAAACCGCTTGAGCCGAGTTGTAGACCGCGTACGCAGCGACAGGCCGTCCTTATCGTAGTCAATCAGCAGTCAAAGCCCGTTCGACCATACGAGTACATGGCCCACGTTGCGTCAGCGCGAGAATGAGTAACAAGTCGCCTTCTTCGGCCCAATCCAAAGCAAATCGCGTACCATCGATGGGACTGTCCGCTAGCGTCATCGCAGACTCAGGAACACCCGCCTCAATGGCGACTTGTTGAATCAGCCTCTGAACGGCATCCGGTTCACGCCCTCGTTCATATCCGGGCAGTTGACAGATGACGAGATGATCCGGATTCGCTTCTAACGCCGCTAGTGTTAGACCGCGAATTAACTCATCGCTGCGATCGCCCGCCTGCCCCATAAGCACCAATCGACGTTCGGCTGGGATCGCGGCGATTGTTGAAGCCATTGCTCGAAGGCCGTGTTCGTTATGCGCAAAGTCAACGACCGCACGAACCCCATTGCCTTCGTAAAAGTTACCTCGACCCGGGTTGTCATCCTGTCCACCCTTGAACTGGATCAACCCGTCGCGAATCGCGTTGTCGGCGCAACCCAGGGCATACCCAAGCGCGGCTGCAGCGAGCGCGTTCTGTACGTTGTGTCTCGCACTACCACCCAGCGTGACCGGGATACTCTCAACATGAACGACATCATGCTGCACACCATCGTCGAGGCGACAAAGAATATTGCCAGCAACCACGAATGCTACACCGCCACCGGCAAAATGGTCCACGACGATGGGGTTTCCAGCATCTTCGCTAAACCAAATGATTCGGTAGTCCTCGAGTGCCTTCGCATACTGCACGACTCCCTCGTCGTCAGCGTTCAGGATCAATGGCTGATCGGATGCAAGACCACGTCGAACGATGAATTTTGCGTCGCGCAGTTCCGGCACGGTGTGAATACCGTACTCGCCGAGATGGTCGGCAGCCACGTTCGTGATCAATGCGGCGTCCGCATGCGTCACACCGAGACCACGACGCAACATGCCGCCGCGCGCCACCTCGAGTAACGCGACTTCCGTGTTTTTATGCCGCAATAACTGACGCGCCCCACCAGGCCCCGAGTAGTCCCCAGTGTCGATGACTTCATCGCCCACACGAATGTAATCGGTCGATGTGACCCCGCAGGTTCGGCCGGATGCAGCAATGATCGATGCGGCCAACCTGACGGTCGTCGACTTTCCGTTTGTTCCTGTGACCAGCGCCACGGGAACATCACCAAAGCTGCCGTAGCTTTCCCATTCGAGACCGGAGACTTCAGGCACCTGATCAGAACGCCAGAGGCGTGCCTTCGCGCCGTACCCCAAAGACACATCGTCATCATCACTCAGGAACGGCACCTGATGGTCGGCTGCTTCGCTCGCAAGTGCTACCAATTTAGAGTTCGCCTCTTTGTCGATGAGGTCCTTCAACCGTTCGACAACCCGTTCAAACTCCCGCGGTGTTTTCTCCTCAATCCGATCACGTGCCGTCTCGAACGCTGCCTCATTCACATCCGTCGCGGCGTACAAACAATCGATCGGTGCGCTCATGACAAGACTCACACCGGTGGCGTGCTGGCGCGTGAACATCCGACTGTCGGACCAGCCTACTGCCTCCAGCAAGCGTGTCACTTCTTCTCGCCAAACCTCGATCAATCGCGACTGTGCCTCGGGCTCTACCTCGACATCGCAAATAGCGCCTGGCAGACCACTGAACAGGTTCGGACCAGTAAGTCGCCTCGATTCATCAATGCGCATAGCGACTAGTCAGCGTCCTCGGATTCCCGAGTCGCCAAACGCACACCACGTTCGTCACGAATGAGTAAGTCGTCGGCGTCTAGCTCGAACGCGCCTGGGTCCGCCTGGATGCTACTGACCTTCGACGGTATGAACTCCTCCTGCTCCTCGGTACTGCCTTCGTATTTGAAGTGGATGATCTGTTTCCAGCTACGATGCACCTCGTCCGCGAACACAACAACCAAATCGCCCGGACGGGCAAGTGACAGAGTATGGGCGATAGCTTCTTGCTCATCCGGGATAACCTCGATCTGGTCCTCCGAGACTCCGCGGTCGATCAACACCGCCTTCATCATCGTCGGCACTTCGTCAGGCCCGCGGCCGCGACGGTGATCGTCCGCCTTCAAAACATACTGGTCGAAATGACCAGCAGCCTGCTCAGCTAGCGCATGAATATCCTCATCGCGACGGTCGCCAGGGGCCGCAAGCGTTGTGATGCGACGTCCCTTCACATCCAAACGCGAAATCGTTTGGCACATCTGCGCCATAGCCGGTGCGTTGTGCGCGTAATCGAGAATGACGCGGAACGGGTGCTCATCGAACACATTCATCCGACCAGGCGCCTGGAAGAAGCTCGTGCTGAATGTTCTTAACCCATGGCGGATGTCTTCGAGCTGTTTACCGAGCGAGAACGCAAGCGCACACGCGAACATCGCGTTTTGCACGTTGTGCGTCGCCTTGCCCTCGAGCGTTGCTGGAATCAGATGCGTCCACAACAACGGGATGTGATTGCCCTTGTCGTAGATCGTGATCATGTCACCGTTCATGCCCTGCTCAAGCACGACCGCGCGTCCACCTTCGCGGATATGTTCACGCACCAATGAATGTGCAGGGTTCATCGTCACGTAGCACAAGTGCTTCGCTTTGGTGTGATCCGCCATCAGCAGACAGTTCTTGTCATCGGCGTTCAACACTGCGGTGTCTTCGGCAACCTCCACAACGACGCGTTTGATCTCGGCGAGCTGCTCGAGAGTGTTGATGCCGCGCAGTCCCAGGTGGTCCGACGCGACGTTGAGACAACAAGCAACGTCACTACGTTGGTAACCCAGCCCAGAGCGAAGAATTCCGCCTCTGGCGGTTTCCATGACTGCCATATCAACGCTCGGGTCACGCAACACCATTTGTGCCGCGGACGGCCCCGTCATGTCACCCTTAACCGTTAGGTGTCCATCGACATACACACCCTCGGTGGACGTAGAGCCAACCACATGACCTGCCGTTTTCAGAATGTGCGACAGCATTCGCGACGTCGTGGTCTTGCCATTGGTCCCGGTGATTCCCGCAATCGGAATACGACTCGGGGTACCTTCTGGGAACAACATATCTAGGACTTTCCCAGCAACGTCCCGCGGTTCACCTTCGGATGGTGACACGTGCATACGGAAGCCGGGCGCTGCGTTGACCTCAACAATTGCGCCACCGATGTCTTTGTACGACTGCGAGATGTCGTCTGTCAGGAAATCCACGCCGCCGACGTCGAGACCCACCGCCATCACCGCACGTTCGGCCATTGCTCGATTGTCAGGATGGACCGAGTCGGTCATGTCGATCGCAGTACCGCCAGTCGACAGGTTGGCGGTCGAACGCAAGTAGAACACGTGGCCTTCGTCGAGCACACTGTCGACGGTGAGTCCTGCTTGTTCCATCAAGCGTTCGGCTTGCTGGTCGATTTCAATCTTGGTCAGCACTTTCTCATGACCAATGCCGCGACGGGGATCCTGATTGACGATATCAACCAGCTCCTTGATCGTATGTCGACCATCACCGATGACATGGCCTGGCACGCGCTTAGCAACCGCGACCAGCTCACCACCGATCACCAGCATCCGGTGATCCATACCGGAGATGAACGACTCGACCAACACCGCGCGCGACTTGCCTTTCTCCTTGGCAACGTCGAACGCCGTAGCCACGGAATCATCATCACTCAAGTCAATCGTGACGCCCCGACCGTGGTTCGCGTCCAGCGGTTTAACAACGACGGGATAGCCGATCCGGTTGGCTGCACGAACCGCTTCGCGCGGCGAATACACCATGCGCTGTTGCGGCACCGGCAGGCCGAGATCGTTCAACAGATTGTGCGTGTCTTCCTTGTCGCAGGAAATCTCGACAGCGATGTTCGTCGTCTTACTAGTGATGGTGGCTTGAATTCTTTGCTGATACTTGCCGTGACCGAATTGCACCAGCGAGTATTCATTGAGTCGCAACCAAGGAATGTCGCGTTCTTCCGCAGCCGCCACCAGCGACGCCGTGCTCGGACCCATCTCCTTGCGTTGAGCAAACCGGATGAACCGATCTCGTTCGTCGCGGAAGTCGAACCGGCGATCAACATCATCGCCAAACTCGTCGCTCAACGAATCCGGCAGAAGCGAGAAGATTAACTGCAGAGCAATCCTCGCCGCTTCAAGACCCACCTCGTGTTGGCGATACTCGAACACAACGTTGTAGCAACCCGGTTGGCCCTCGATCGAGCGTGTCCGACCGAACGTCACATCGGAGCCTGCCATGCATTGGAGCTCCAGGATGAGATGCTCCCAGATGTGTCCCATCCAGGTACCATCATCCTCGCGCATTCGGCGAATGAACCCGCCGTGCTCGCCGTAGGAGCAACCGTGCTCATCCAGCCCCGGCAGCGCCTCAATGATCCCGTCCACGAACGCCTGACCGAGACGACCCGACGGCCATTGCTCCAGGGACTTCAGGTCAACCTGGTGACGAATCACCGGGAAGTGGGCGTAAATATTTGGCCCACGGTAGACGTTCGTGCTGAGAATTTTCATGCAGAGTCCTTTTTCGTTTCCCCCGACTGTAGCAGTCTGAACGCCCGGGGTTAAATAGGGACTCTGTCTGGCGGTTCTATTGCAGCCTTAGCGCCGTCGCGACACGCGTTTCGAGGTTGTACCGATCGCCCGCCGTCAACAGGTGCAAAGTAAGCCCCACGAGACTGATCGGATCGTCCTCGCTGGCGTCGTACATTGACGAGTGCGTCAATCCGGACGGGTCGACGACGGTCACAGCGCCACTGCCGACAACCTCGAATTCTCCATGCGGGTCAATGAACGCTGCGGTGTCCTCGTCGATTCCCAACCCCGTCACAAACGGATTGTATGACAGCGCCGTCAACAGTCGGCCGAGACGGTCGCGTTGCCGAAAATGCTGATCAACAATCGCTTTGTTCGTTAGACCGAGACCGGGCGCCATGGTCACACCGTTCTCCGTCGGTGTCGGTCCGGTCGGACCACCGGCGATCATGTGCTCCGGCACAATTGCGGCGCCAGCGGAAGTGCCGGCGACGTGAACCCCTTCGTTGTGCCGATCGCGAATCGCTTTGGCAACGGGCGTGCCACCCAGAATCGTCGACAAACGCAGTTGATTACCGCCAGTGATGAAAACGCCGTTGGCACGATTCAGTGTGCTGACCAAGTCTTCATCAAAACAGTCTTCCCGCTCGTTGATCGGCATGGATCTTGAGCGCGCGCCCATGGATTCAAACAACTCGACATATCTGGGGCCGGTATCGGCCAGCTCCGATGCAGTTGGAATCACAAGAATCTTCGCGTCACTCCCACCGCACAACTTTGCAAAGCGATTGAGAATCTCCGCGTCCGTATGACGCTCCTCCGCACCACCGATCGGAATCAACCAACCTCTTTTCCCCAACTCCGACACTCAGTGTTCTCCGTTATTCAAAAGTGCCGCGCTTCTTGATGTCGCGGTCCTGAATCATCCACTCGCCCAGCGCCATAACGCTGGCGATTCCAAAATTCTCATCCATCAGTACGAGATCCGCATCCATTCCCGTTGCGACTCGCCCTTTCGTATGAAAGCGCATTAGCTCGGCCGGATTGCGTGTGAAGGCTGGCAGTGCGCGACCCAGACCTATGGCCTTCGCTGACTTGGCAAGCGCCAGTGCCAGGTCCTCTGCACGACCATAGTCGAGACCATGAGGTAAGCCGTTCTCATCAAAGCAAGCGAGGCAACCGCCCGAGTCTGTACTGATCGTGATGCGACTGGGATCGTGTCCTCGCTCAAGATACTGGATCAGTGCATCGTCCGCCTCGAGACCGTCCTCACCTTCCTCGACCGGAAACGCGGTGATGTCGACGTAGCAACCCTCTTTAGTAATTTCGCAAGCCTCGTCGAACAACGTCAGCTTACGATTGCAGTGCGTTGGATTGAAAACGCGCGCCGGGATCTCGGTGTGTTTGAGTGCGCGACGAACCATCTCCAAACCAGCCGCGCCATCGCCAAGATGCAGATGGCATACGCCGGCCTTGCCCGTCATTAGCCCGGCAACGTGCGCCTCGCCCGCCGCGCGCGCCAACTCGGCATCCGTCATTTGTGACGACCGGTGATCACTAATCGCTAGCTCACCCAGCCCAACAATGACGTCGATACTTACGATATCGCGTGTGACCGAGCCGGTCAGTGTGGTCGCTGGCCAATGATAGCCACCTGTCCAGCACCAGGCTGACAATCCCTCTTCGCGCAACGCTCGGGTCCGGGCCACCAACGAATCGGTGGAGCGCGTTATGTCATCCGTACCCAACAGTCCAACAACCGATGTGACACCGGCTTTCGTGAAGTTTGTGAGCGGTACCGGCGGTACTTGCGTGGCGAACCCTGCCTCGCCACCACCACCGGTTAGATGCGAGTGGATATCGATTAGCCCAGGTATCAGCGGCGCGCCCTGCGCGTCGATGGAACTCGCGAGCAAACTCGCCCCGATTTCCGGCAAATTCTGACCGACATACGCGATACGCCCACCTGCGACCAACACGTGCCCGAGCCCAAGCGGTTCAGGGGCGTAGATTTGCGCGTTTTTGATTAAGTGGATCACAGCGAGGACCGATGCCGAGTGCGCGGCATTCTAACGCTGTCGTTATCGGCTTACCATTTCCGTAACGTCAATCGGAGGTGCGACCACTCTGATCAGCACGCGGCATACATGCGGCAGCGCCCGAGTCTTGATAACAGACTCAGGCGCCAACGTTCTGGTCGACTACGGGGCCATGTTCGCGCTGACTGCGCTAGAGCCAGGGGACACATTGCCGACTTTGGACTCTGAAAGCGATGCACCATCCTCATGCGCGAGTTGGTCTCTCAATTCCAGACTGTCGATGCCATCGCGCGACGGCACTAGCTCATCAGGGGACGGGGTTATCGCATCAAAATTGATCGGTCCGGTCTGCCCGAACTGCTCTTCGGTGCTGTACCCACCCGAGTCGTCCGAGTCCAGAAGGAGCAACCAGCATCCTGATAAAGGTATGGATAACAAAACTACAGCAATCATTCGAAACATTGTTCTCTCCTCAATGCAGTGAGCGCGGATAAGTTGCGCTTGCGTCACTGTTTGTAACGCGGCTGCGGATAAGAACCGGCCAAATGAATTTCAAGGATGGAGAATTCGATCTGACTGCGAACGTTCGGCATTGCTGATTCCAATGCTGTGCGCACAGTGAAAGGTCTCACCAATACGCTTCAGCGACGTGCACCAAAAGGCGTTATGCCGTACGACCGGTGTTTGGCACGTACGGCATAACGTGAAGGCAGTCCGGTAAAAAGTCGCGACTTTTTGTCAACCGCGAACCAGGACTCAGTTAATCACTTTCGGAGTAGTACTCTTCCGACCATGCTTCGCCGGCTTCTGTTCCTGCATCGAGCGCGGCGCCAAACCCTGCCTCTACCATTTCGCTGATCACATCGCCGGCAGGTGCGCCGACCGACGGGGATGCGCCCGCCAGATTGCCAGCGACCTTACCGAGCCCTGCTCCCAATGACTCTTCGACAAGAGCCTTCATCATGCCCTTGGCCGCTTCAGCAGCAATTTCTTGCCGCGTCGCATCCGGGTTATTCTCAAGTGCCTCCATGCCACCTTCCACAGTGCCAGCTGCGACGCCGATCGCCATGGCTTTCGCCACACCGTTTCTGATCGTCGATCCAGGCCCCCCAACTGCTCCCTGGAGGCCGCCCTTCAGGGTCTCTGTGCCGATCTTGCCCCAATCGAGATTTTCCTCACCCTTCACGACCTGACTGATAATTTCCGCGCCACCGCCGACTAGTGCACCGATGAAACCACCCACCAGGCCCCACTCACCTGTCGGGTCGGTGGCGTTGACTGGGTCGTTGCGAACGTACGCATACAAATTGAGTTGGTCTGCGTAGTCGATCGGATCAGTGCTAAGGAATCTACCGACAGCCGGGCTGTAGTAGCGCGCCTGCATGTAGACGAGGTCCGTATCGTCATCCATGACATGGCCGGTGAAGCCGATACGGTCACGACTGTAGGATGTCCCTAGACGCTCGCCGAACGGCGAATACGACTCGCGCGAGCCAACGGACCCGGTGTACGAAGAAGCAGATACGCTGGTCCCGAGATGATCGGTATGCTTGAAGCGGTTGAACGTTCCGTTGCGGAACTCCGCAGTTACCTCACCCAGACGAACGTACGTGATCATCTCCGATGTCGGTCGAATCTGATGAATCCGGGTGACGTTTCCGGCCACCGACGAATACACGTAATACAACTCTTTCGAGATCGTGGATGAACGAACCCGTTTCAGGTTGCCGTCGTACTTATACGAACCATACGTCGACCCCGATAGCGTCGTGGGCTGATTCGCGTAGTCGTAAGTAAACGAATTAGAGCCATGCGCATCGAAGGTGGTGTTACCACGCGAGTCGTAATTGTAGGTGTAGTACTGAGAGTACGAACGCGCCGTATCACGAACGCTGTGCAGTCGATTCTGACTGTTGTAAGTCATATCGACGTAGCGCGACCCCAGTCGCCTTTGCCTGAGGTTGTTTAGAACGTCGTAACGGAACGTCGCGGGCCCACCCCAGGCCTGGCTGTATGCTGAAGTCAAACGACCTCGTGCGTCATACCAAAACGATCGGTTCTGTCCGACATTCGCGTAGTCGTTGATGGTTGAAATACGATCGAGCTTGGCATCATAGCCGTACGCCAGATCGACTGCCTTGAAACTCCCGCGCGTCACGGACATCCGCGTCGTCAGATGACGAGAGTTAATCGTCTTCGATAGATTGAAACCATTGAAGAGCGACAACGCAGCCAGCTGCCCGCTGACATGATATTGAGCGCCGGACGCATAGTCATATGAACCGATGCGCATACGACGCGGCTGCCCGAGCCCGTTAGGATCGAAGTCGATCGTCGAGACGGGCGACATCGACATCGTACGAAGGTAGCTCTCACCCGTGTAGCTATAGTTTGTCAGGTAGGTGCGGTTGTCGACGACTAACCGTTCGGACGTCACTTTGTTTTGAGAATCGTGGGTATAGGTCCAGACCGATCCGTTGTCCCGAGTTACGTTGGTAAGGTTGCCATCGGCGTCATAGCCCTTGGTAATGTCCGCTGTGCCGCTTGGGTAGTCGACCCTGACGACACGACCCATTGGGTCATACTGAGTTCTCGTACGAACGTTGGCAGGGACCGTCGAGCAACCCGATGAACCGTACAAGCCACTGGCTTTGTCTTGCACCCGATCCATGATGTCGTAGTTGTAAAGCTCGTCACCAACTTCAGGAGCGCTATGGCGACAGAGTCGATTTCGACCGTCATACCAGAAGCGGCGGAGCACGTTGGAAGTGTAGCCGCTATCCGACCCGGATTGACGAATCGACGTCATGTTGCCGAAGGTGTCGTAAGACATTTCTGTCTTTAGACCCAGCGGTTCATCGACGCGAGTGACCTGATAGTTAGTCGGGGTTCCGTAACCCACACGCCAAGTAGTCGTGATATGCCCCAACGGATCGGTTTCTTGTTTCCGTCCGGACGACAGAAACGCGGTTCGAGTTTCGGCACCAGTAATCGAGTTACGAACCCGTGTCGTCCGGCCCAAGCCATCGTACGTCGTATAGACCCCGGTAGAGGGATATGACGAAGTGGAGGGCAACGATTCAAAAGTCTGACGACCGAGGCCGTCATGATCGTACCTCACATACGCCATTGGCACGTCGTTTTGAGTTGAGCGTGTACGCGTTCGCCACGGTCGTTGGTAACCATCGTACCAAGTCACTTCATTAGAGCGACCGGTGGTCCTACTCGAATAAAAGTTGTTGGTCCCTCGCCCGTGGTAGGTGATGACGGTATCGGACCATGGGCTTGGTCGATCGATGCGTGTCAACCACCCAATGCTGTCAAAACTGAAATTCGTACGATTGCCACGCGCATCGGTGCGTTGCGTTACCCATCCGTTGTTATCGACAAGTTGACTAATACGCGTGCCGTCGTAACGTCGGATTTGTTGCGGTAGACCACGTTTGTAGTTGGTAAATTCGGAATAGTGGCCGGCAGCGTTGGTATGCCTTAGCAGCGCTCCTCGCTGCGGTGACGCCGTGTGGTAGGAGAACTGCTGCCAACGACTGCCGAAGCGGTCGTGCTGAGTGACGCGACCAAGCAAATCGTAGTGGTAGGTGTCGTACAGACGATTCTGATAACGCACTTGCCGTGGCTTTTGCAGAATCCACCGGGCGGTATCATTTTGATAGGTGATAGCAGTAGTCCGCGTCGCGCTAGTCAAACCCGACCCTTGTACTACGGTGAGTGGACGACCGAAGCTGTAGCCCGAAGATGCGTAATTCGTATTGTATGTCTTCGTCGTTCGGTACACGACACTGTCGCGAGTGATCTCCACTCGCGCATCCAACACCCTATACTTGCGGACCGGCGGCGATGTTGAGGGCGGGAAACGATAGCCAAACGCGTTGGTTATTGTCTCGTTCGTATACTCGTGATTGGTTCTCTCAAGAACCTGGCCATTGGAGACGATCTCCGTTCTGGCAACTCTGCTATTTTCCGGCAAATCAAATTCGCCACAAAAAAAGTACATACGACGCTGGGTGCCCGTCGGATCCGTCATCGTTCGGAGTTTTGTAGAGACACTCGCGATTGATGGTGCACGGCAGTGGTTCGTCTGATCGTAGCTGTAGGTCCAAGTTGCGGTTTGGCCATCCGTGTCCGTAATCGTCTTCGATGTGACTGCACGCGAAGTTTTGAAATTCAAAGCGTAATTGCCGCATTGAGACGGGAAGAACGGTGGGTCAAAGTTGCTCAGGTTCTGCGTAAGACCAGCCTGTGGAAGATTCCCTGGGAGGTAGCTCCCGCCAGCGTCCTTGATCAGATCAAACTCAAAGTCGACACGCGCACCAGATGGGGTGATCACGTACTCCTGCGACGGAATTCGTTTCACGCCTGGGCCGGCGTAGTTGACTTTGTCCGCAGAGCTACACCGGTAACTGTTGTAGTACTCCGTCGCCCGATTGTTTTGTAGCGTCAGATTCAGTGTCCAACTGCGCCCGTCGGGGAGCACAACACGTCTCAGATTGCTCTGATACTCAGTGTGGTAGTTATCATCTGAGGGCGTCGCGTACTGGTAGCGCCAGGTCCTACCGTTGGCAACTACACGATCCACGCGCTTGTACGTCGCCTCATATGGCTTCATCAGGAAATCGGCGGAAAACGGTGGCACACCTGCCCAGGCCGCGTTGGTGTAATAAATATCAATTCGGCGACCATCGTTACCCGAGATTCGGGTCAGATCGCCATTCGCATCGTAGGTGAATGCCACTGAGTTACCATTCACATCTTCTACGCGAGTAGCGACCAGGTTGTAATGGAACGTCTGCGCTACCCCTACCTCGCCGCCACCGCCGCGACCGTCCCGGTTGAACGAGTAGGTTTCCATTCCAGCGTAGCGTTTCACGACGCGGTTAAAGAAATACTTGACGCCCTCAGGTGAAACCGCGATCAGACCAATACCCGGTGCGTTCTGGATGGCGCCACCGCAGTAGACTTTCCAGTTCTCAGTCGTTGTTCCGGTTTGCGCACCGAAACTGTTTTGCCAGGTTCCGCTGGTGGCGTAGGGATGGACGACAGAATTGTTTGGAATTCCGGTGATGGTCTGGGGGCCAGAGCCAGGGATCGACATACGGAAGCCGCCCCAGATCTTCGCATGCTCCGCTGCAGTTTGTGCGCCACCAAGTCTCGGTAGGTTGTAGGTCACGCATTGATGGTTCTGGATCCACCGACCCTGATTCAAAGCGGGACCGGCGGTGCTTTCGAGTCGAAACGTCACAAACGGGACATCAATTGTCCATCCGCCGAGGACGTTGCCCGAGAAATCAACACCATCAATTCGATACGTTCGTGCGAACTCGACAGGTAACGCCGAATTGCCGGGCAGGCTCACATCGACATGGCGCATCGAGAGATTGCCACTTGAAGGCTCTATCGAGTCACCAGCAATGTCTTCACCGAACTCGACAAGATCTCCCGTAATCTCCTCATATTCCTGCGCATAGCTCGGCAGAGTGACTTCAACGCTGGGTGTAGAACCACCACCGCCGCCACCGCCACCGCCACCGCCACCGCCACGCTGAGCATCGGCAAAATCGCCCAGCTTAATTTGGCCGGGGTAGCAATCGAGCGTGTCATTCGGAAACTCACCGGCTGGAAACCTTTTGTCAGGATCAATGAGATCACCTGACCGAAGTGCCACCATCGTTTGTTGCTTGGCCGGCGCAATGCACGGACTCTCTAGCTTCGGAACCGCCAACGGTACATATGCAGCGGACGCCGACGCGAAAGATAAAACCAGCGTAAAACCAACGGCGGCCAAGAAACGACTGACACCCATAGGACTCTCCCCAAAGCTCCCTAGTGGGCTGAATACACCATAAAAGTGAATATTTTTGCAAATGCGACGCAGGCTAGACATATCTGACATAACCTGGTGACGGACATCAGCGCGATACTACGTCCACTTTAAAGCGGATTGCGTGCGATCAATCGGCATCCGGAGATGCAAAGTCGGCTCGCGCGGGCTTCAACCAAGAAGCTTGGCGATGACACTGCGCGTATCGATAGGGTCAATCACCGCATCAATCTCCAGCATGCTGGCCGCTTCAATCGCGCTGCCGCGTTCGTAGAGCTGTTGCACTAGCGTCTCGAAGAGCTCGTTTCTTGCTTGGTCGTTCTCAGCAGCATCGAGCTCCTTACGAAAGCCCAGACGAACCGCGCCCTCGAGACCCATCGCACCGAATTCACCGTTTGGCCAAGCCACGCAAGCATGCGGCTCATCGAAACCACCGCCCGCCATGGCCATGGCACCCAAGCCATAAGCCTTGCGTAGGACGATCGCTATCAAAGGAACGCGCAGTGTCGCGGCTGCGGTGAACATTTCCGACATACCCTCCAACGCGCCTTGCGCTTCACTGTCCGGACCGACCATGAATCCGGGCGTGTCGATCAGCGATAGCACCGGCAGATCAAACGCATCGCACAGTCGTAGCAGACGCGCCGCCTTCTTCGCAGCTATGGTGTCGATCGCACCCGCGTTCTGCCGGTTGTCGTTGGCGATGAGACCAACCGGCTTGCCAGCAACCCGTGCGAATCCGGTGACCATCGCCTTGCCATGACCCGCACCAATTTCAACAAAGCTGTCTTGATCGACGATGCACTCGATGGCAGGTCGCAGCTTGTAGGTGAAACGGCGATCGTTTGGCAGCACGGAGCGAAGCATCGCTTGTTCGGCCACTGTGTACTCGGTCTGCGCGCCTTGGAAGTAGCCGAGGAGCTGCTGCACTAGTTCGCTGGCCGCCACATCATCGGCAACGATGGCATCGACGGTCCCCTGCTCATAGTGCATCGCCGCTGGACCGATATCGGTCGGCTTGAAACTGCCGAGCCCGCCCGCTTCGATCATCGCGGGGCCCGCCATGCCAATCCATGCGGTCTCGGTAGCGATTCTGAGATCTGCGCAACCGAACAACAGTGCGTTACCCGCAAAGCAATAGCCATTTGCAACGGCAATCCGTATCCCCTGCCCTTGCAGCCGTGCCCAGCGGGCGAACGTCGGAACGTCGAGTCCGGTCACCTGCGTCGTCACGTCCGTGTCACCCGGACGACCACCGCCACCTTCCGCAAACATGATGACAGGCAGCCTGTCTCGGGATGCAACATCCAGCAACCGGTCTATTTTCTTGTGATGGTAGAACCCCTGGGTTGCGGCGAGCACCGTGTAATCGTTGACGATGACCGCTGCTCGCGCTTTGTCGTCTCCAAACCGACCCGCATTGATGGTAACGAGCGCAGTAATCACACCATCGCCGGTCGTGTTCGCAATGAGATCCTCGGAATCGCGACGACCGCGCTGCGCCGCGACGGCGAGTTCGCCGTATTCGACAGCTGAATTAGTATCTACCAGGCGTGCCAGAGTTTCTCGGGCGGTCGACCAGCCTCTTGTTTTGCGCTTTGCAACCGCGTCGACCCGCTGCGACTCCGCCCCTGCTTCTCGCCGCCCGTGCAGCTGCGCTAACCGGTCTGTTTCGAGCTCTTTTTTGTTCGTCATAGTGATGCCATCCAAGCCGCGCCGCTATGGTAGCGCAGCGGCATGGCGGAAACTGACTGCAAAAGCTATTGGCAGATCATTGACATTGTACCTATCCGTAGATAGATTGCTCACCGATCTACTTGCTCTTATGCCGCTATGCCTGACAAACGAGAACAAATCGAGAACGCCGCGACTGATGCGATCAAGAAAAGCGGTGTTCGAAACGTCAGCTTCCGCACGCTCGCGGAAACCGTCGGTGTGAAATCAGCGAGCGTTCATTACCACTTCCCAACCAAATCGGATCTGGCTGTTTCCGTGGTGGACAAATATACGCTCGGATTTTCGGAAGCCTTAGATGCCATCGACCGAAAGCACAAATCGGTTTCTAGCCGACTGATGGCATTCGCGAGGATTTTTGAAGACACGCTGGCAAACGGTGAGCTGTGTTTGTGCGGCATGATGGCGTCCGAAGTCGATGAGCTGGATCAACAAACGAAAGCGTCTTTGCAACGGTTTTTTCGTGAGGCCGAGCGGTGGCTGGTGAAGACATTGGAGTCTCAGCCAGACGAGGTAGTGTCTCCTCTCCCACCCAATGAGCTCGCGAAGATCCTCATGTCCGGGTTGGAAGGTGCGATTCTGATCGACCGAGCGGCCGACGGGCGCGCACGAATCAAAGCATTGAAGAGTTTCATCAGGAGCCTCTTTTAGGTTTCCATTTGCCAGCAGTACCTATCTATCGATAGATATATAAGGAGTTTACCAATGAACCACACAGAACAATCCGTCGCGCTAGTCGTCGGGGGCACATCAGGCATCGGCTTCGCCGCAGCGAAAGCGCTACTGGAACAAGGCGTATTGGTACGCGTGCTGGGCCGACATGGAGACCGGCTGACTTCTGCCACCGAGGCACTTGGCGCCCACGGCGAAGTGGAGGCCGTCGCGACCGACCTTTATGAAACGGACCAAGTCGAGGCTCTGGTTCACACCATCGAGACTGACCCTCGACCGTATCGTTACCTCGTCAATGCAGCCGGCACATTCAACCCCAAACCGTTCCTTGAGCACACAGCCGCTGACTACGACGCCTATCTCGAACTCAACAAGGCGACGTTCTTCATTACACAGGCGGTGGCCAGGAACATGCAGCGTCACGGTGGCGGCAGTATCGTCAACGTCGGCTCGATGTGGGCGAACCAAGCGGTCAAGGCGACCCCATCGTCCGCTTACTCGATGGCCAAAGCTGGACTGCACTCGCTGACGCAGCATCTGGCAATGGAACTGGCAGACGACAACATCCGCGTCAACGCCGTCTCGCCTGCTGTTGTTGCAACACCAATTTACGAGACTTTCATCGATCCGAGCGAAGTTGCTTCGGCGCTTGAGGGCTTTAACGCGTTCCATCCGATTGGCCGCATCGGGCAGGCAGGCGATGTCGCGTCGGCCATCGACTTCTTACTGTCGGACAACGCCGGCTGGATCACCGGTACCGTGCTCGATGTCGACGGTGGTGTCATGGCAGGTCGGAATTGAGTAACTCGGATTGTTGTCGAGCCGCTCTGAGGTTGGGGGGAGTCCCTGGCTACCCTCGACCCCAGAGCGAGCGCTAGCGATGCAACATCAACTTGGTGATTCAACGTTGCGCAGTGCTAAGCTCGAGGATCAACCGTGCATTGAACGATCTCACTATGTCACCCCCTGCGAACGCCACGCACACTTATTTAATCCTGCTGCTTCTCTTGATCCTCCTAGCCTCGGGCTGCTCAAGCGAACCGCAGCTCGAGACGTTTGCGAGTGACGGCTGCTCCTTGTTTCCTGATCGCGCCGAAGCGCTGGACAAGGAATGGTGCAACTGCTGCCTTGAGCACGATGTCGCCTACTGGCAGGGCGGTACGCGCGAGCAGCGAGAGGCTGCAGACCAGAAGCTTCGCGACTGTGTCGCGGAGGCGACCGGCAGCGATGCGCTGGCGCGTGTCATGTATGAAGGCGTTCGCACCGGCGGTGGCCCCCAGTTTCCCACCTGGTATCGCTGGGGTTACGGCTGGTCACCCAATCAAGGGTACACACCGCTCACCGCGACCCAGCAGACGGAAGTGCGCAGCATCCTCGATGAGTACCAAAGTGCCGCGGCCACGGCCGCGTGCGGCACCGCCGACTAGCTCGCGATAAAACACCCGTGGAAACCGAGTGGCAACGCACGATCCATTCGCGCGAGCGCGACCGGACCATCGGACAAGTTTGACGCGTTGAGCACGTACACACCCGACTGTTCGCGCCCATAGTCGAGAAAGGTACCCACCAACCAGCCGGCGTTCGGCTGATCGGATTCGTCAGGCACGAACAGTGGCTCTTCGACGATATGGTGCTCACCGAACGCGTATCGGTCGACCGTGCCAGTTTCCGGATCAACCGCGACGATCGCATCCGACGTCGTCGCGTGCGTCTCATCCTCGTGACCAACACCGAACACTCGCGTGGATTCCTCGCCGAACCGCGTATCGATACCGGGGAATTCCATCAGCGTATCGGTGTTTTCGACAATTGCGCGGCCCTGCTTGGGACTGATCCGTAGCGTTGCCAGATAAGCACGCGAAAACGTTGGGTACTCGATGTTTTCGTTCTCAGCAGACGCCATTAACGCGATCATGCCGCTATCCATGACACCAGCATCCGCGTACAGACTGACTCGCGCGATGATGTCGTCACCGTAATCGAATGCGTGCGCACCATGGAACACAAACCCGGCAGGGATCTCGATGATCTTCTGCTGCGACAAGTCTTCTTTGTCGATCAACAGCACGCGCGATCCAACATCCGGTGTCCATTGGAACGCATCAACGAACGTATCAGCGCCGCGAGAAAACACATGTGCGCCAAGGTAGACCACCAACCAACGATCGGTCATCAGAAAGCTGTGTGCATAACTGGCTGTCGGCGTCGCAACACGCTGCGCCTTTCGCACCTGCCCGTCTGCGCCGATTTGATAGATGAAAATGGAACCGTCGCGACCCGCGTAGGGAGCACTACCGAAATTCCATAAGCTGCCATCGCGATCCACGAGTGGGTGTGCGGAGAACGGCATATGCCGCAGATCGTCTCGCCAATCCTTGCGACCAATGGTCGCGAGCGTCTCGGGGTCGACTCGGTACGCTGAACCACCTTCCCACAACGCGAGCAGTTCATCGTTCCAGGGTAAGAGCGCTGTGTTGGCAACATTGCCGGAGTCGTTGTTGCGACTGCCCTTGCCATCATGAATGACAGTGCCAGCGGCTGAGTACAGAAACCTGCCCGCCGCCTCTTCCTCACGAAACTTGTCGGTCTGCACGAACTGGCCTTCGTGCGCTATCCCGCCATCTCCAATCACGAAGCGCTGGATCATGCCGTCGCCGTCGAACCAGTGCTGATAACGGACGCTTGCGCGCTCCGTCTTGGCGGGTCCGTTGCGATACAAAACGCCCCGAACCGCATCGGGTAACTTCCCGTCGATTTGCAGCGACATCGGAGAGAACTCCGATGCTTCGACGCTACGCCAACCCAATCGCCAGTCGGCTCGAGCTGTTGGCAGCGATGTTGCGAGTTCGCTCGCCAGTGCGACGGGCAAGTGTGTCGCCGCAACGGCAGCCAATCCCTGTTTCAGAAAATCTCTGCGCTTCATGATCGAACCCTCTTTCAGACTAAAGCCACCGCTCCGATTAGCGAAGCTTGATCGTGACTGCGCTGTCCTGATCGTCTGTCACGGTGAACGCGGCCTCTGAGAATGCCGGGGGACCGAACCGACCGCCGTTGCCACTAAAACCGTAACCTTCGATCGGTAGACCCATCATGTTTTGATCCATCTCGCCGTTATCGTTTGCGTCGTGATAGAGCTTGATTGCATAGTCGCCTGCAGCGAGATCTTCGATGGTTATACTGACCGTCTCAGCATCGACTGGGATCGCTACCGCATGCACTGGCTGGGTCTTTCCCTCGTCGAAGCCGTCGGCGTTGTCGTACATCGCAAGCATGATGTTACCGCTGACTTCTTCGATATCGGTGACGTCGACTTTTAAGTCCGCGGCAGTGGCATTAGCCGAGAACAGAAGCGCTGTGCACAAAGCCGTGGTGGTCGTAGCCGTTTTCATACCGAGTCTCCTGTAGCAATGAATGAACATGGGCTTAGGATAGAGACAGAAAACGACATCATCATGTGCCGAAAGTCACGACTTTATCCGCACGTGAAAAACTTGTAATTGCACTTTTACGCCGCAGATAAGTCTCTGACTCTGTTATGCTTTCCAGAATCCAAGGTCCGGTGATCAATCATGCAACAACCTGCTTCGGCTCGACTTCGAGTCCTGTTTTTTCTCGGTGCACTTTTTGCACTCGGTGGCTGCGCTGATCTTCCGCTCAGTTTGGAAACACCAGGGGTGACGGTCACATCCTTTCGAGCACTACCGGGCAGTTCCCTTGCGCCCCAATTCGAGATCGGGCTGAAAATCGATAACCCAAACCCGATTCCGTTGAGTATCGACGGCATTAGTTATGCAGTCAGTCTCGAGGGAGAGTCGTTGGTGACCGGCATGACCCAGGAGGTTTCACCTATCGAGCGTTATGGCAGTGGAGAGGTGACCATTACAGCGGCGCCAGACCTCGCCTCGACGGTGCGTGTGATTACCGGCCTGCTCGGCGGCCGGAAGGATTCGGTGAACTATGCCCTCGAAGCCGAACTCGATGTCGGGCGATTTCTGCCTGCAATCAAAGTATCAGACGCCGGCGTCGTCAGTTTGAGCAACTTGTAATGATGGGTTAATGAACAACGCGAGAAGCGCTGCGACCTACGACACGCCGACAGAGTTTCACATCACGGTCGAGCGGACAGGCGATCGGGCAACGGAACTGTTGCACGTTCAAAGCCAACTGACGAAAGGACGCATCAAACACGCGATGCGGTGCGGCGCCGTTTGGCTGACCCGCGGCAAGAAAACGCAACGATTGCGTCGGCAATCGCGACCATTACGAATCGACGATGTGGTGCATCTGTACTACGACCACAGAGTGCTCGATACACAACCCATTGCGCCAACGCTGATCGAAGACGCCGGCGTGTTCTCAGTCTGGGACAAGCCGTCGGGACTCCGATCGCAGGGTTCGAAGTGGGGCGATCATTGCACCGTGGTGCGCTGGGCCGAGCAACATCTCGATCCGCAGCGCAACGGTTTTACTGTGCACCGTTTGGATCGTGCGGCGTCGGGTTTGATCATTGTTGCACACAGCAAAAGCGCCGCGGCGCATCTGTCAGGTCAGTTCCGCGACCGTACCGTCGACAAGCGATACCGAGCTACCGTCGAGGGTATTGTCGAGTTGGCCAACGAACCGTTGGTCATCGACACGCCGATTGACGATAAAGCAGCACACACCGAAGTCGCGCTGCGCAGCACTGATGCTGATCAGCAGACGTCCGTTCTGGATGTCACTATTAAATCGGGCCGCAAACATCAGATCCGACGCCATCTCGCCGAGCTCGGTCATACCATTGTCGGGGATCGACTCTACGGGAATGCGAGCAGCGACGATATTGACCTTCAACTTCGCGCTATTGCTTTGGCGTTTGATCATCCGGAGACTGGGATGCGGATGGCTTACAAGCTTCAATAGAGCGAGCCGCACTAAACCGGCAGGTAACCATGAATAGACAGCTTGCGGTAGCGACTCTTGCTATTTGCTTGACCCTGGGTGACGAGGCTTGGTGCGATGAAGTCGTGATCGATGGTCTTGTGATCGAAGAATCGAGCGAGGAAGAGTCTGGCAGAGAGATAGTAGAGCGGATACTGCGCAAGGACGCTGAGCGTACGCGCCAACATCCTACGCACACAGAGCCATCGCTGGCGTCGGTAGCCTTGGTCACTGGAATCCTTCTTTTGTACGCCACGCGATTCGGAAATCTCACTACCCGTGACTCCCTGCCCCTGGGCGTCGGCACCCATTCGCTCGTACTGCTCACGACTGAGACTAGTCTGGAGCGGTCTATCTCATTCGTTGTTCACGTGCCGGCGGACTATGACCAAACCAAGCTTCAGCTGTCATCAGACGATCCTGCGGAATTCGAAAAGCAACTGAAGGAAGCCATTCACCCGTCAGGGCGTGTTCTGTATGGTGATAGTCATTCCTCAGCGATCTATGAAGACCCACACTTTACTCAGGATGAGCGGTTCATCTACGCAACCCTAGGTGACATTAAGATCGCAACCTTCGACGGTGGGAGTGGCGATCTTGTCTTTCACGTTGAAAGCGCACCGGCTGATTGTGACTTCTCGCCAACTAAATACGAAAAGCAAAAATGGCTCCAGGTGACGCGGTCGTGTTATCGAGACTTACACGAAGTGCCGCTTGTTCAATTTCTAGCAGAAATGAAACCGAACTAACCCTTCCGTCTTTTGGAGTGCTGAGTACAGGTCTGGACACGCACCGTGTGACACCCTTCTCGGAAGAAGATTCACTTTGGGATCGAGCGAATTCTTCATCGGTTCCGTCTAACCACTTTTCCTGATCCCTTTCATTCCCACCAAATCTCAAACCTGATGTCACCAATTCAGGTGGCAATCGACGTTTCTTCTCCTTGCTAGCGTAACGTCACGTTTCAAAGGAGAGCCGCCATGTTGGTGCGTCTTTTTTTCGTCAGTGTTCTCGTCCTGCTGTTGACGGCTTGCCCAAGCAGCAGCGATCTTGATGCACCGCCCGCTTCGGGCGGTATCATCCAGACGTCGCCAGAGATTGTGTATTTGCGGGACGATATCGAGACGGTCCGTGTCGAAAAACCGTTTCTGGGCGCTGCTGGCACCCTATTCCCCGAGGCGCTGGCTCAGCTATCCATTGATGTCACGAGCACGCCGGCGGAGGAATGCCCGGTGGATAACCAGGTCGTCTTGAGTTGCGACAACTGGTCATTCGATCCGACCGACACCGCGACCGGCATCTACCGCGTCCAGGTAATCGCTCCAGCCCTGGTTGAGGACGTGATTGAAACGGACATCGAGGTGAATGCGCTGCCCAAGGACTCGGGCAGTCGTCGAATTGTTCAGGCAACCGGCGGCGGCGCGGTCTTTCTCGCGGACGACGGTTCGGTTTGGTCTTTAGGTGACGAAGGGCTGGTCGCACAGCAGGCGTTTTTTACCAACCGACGCGCGGTTGCGACACGGCTGGGCAGTAACCTCTTGTTTGCGAGCAGGTCGACCCAACTACCGTCGACGATTACCCAGGTATCCGCTACACCACTTCTGTTACTGCGCGGCGACGGTGGCGGCGGCAATTCTTCGGCGGCGGACGTTACGGCGGGTGTTTTCGAAGTAGAAAAATCCGTCGGTTATGGCCTCGCACTGTCGGCCGATAACACCGTCTACGAGTGGGGTTACTATCAAGCGCAGCCCAGATTGCAGCCTACCGATCCCTCAGTTGACCTCGATCTTCCACCTATCGGTCTGGTCGAATGGGACGTTCGGGAACTCGCTGAGTTGAACGCGTTCGCGGAGCGAGAGGGTGTCACGTGGTCACAAGTGCTGGCAATAGAGCCACCCGATCCGATTTTTCAGTCGCGGTTTCTGGTGGAAGGCTTGGTCGGTGCGGCGCTGTCGACCGACGGTCGGGTTGCAGTCTGGGGCGAGCCGGACACGCGCTATTCGAATTCGGATGACTTTTTCGCGGATGATATCTCGCGTGAACCTCGCTGGCTAAGCGTGCCGGAAACGGTCGTCCAACTGTCGACCACGGATGGCAATCTGGTGATGCGCCTTTCCGATGGCAGCGTGAGATTCTCCCTCGGAAGATCGGAGCTCAATCGGCCTGATTTTCCGGTTCCCCAAAATGTACGCGGTGTCGTTGATGCGACTGCGATCAGTGGGTCAAAAATCCTCCGCGCTGACGGCTCGGTGTACCAGTGGGTAATACTCGATTCCGATGGGCGTACATCTGTTGTGCCTGTGGGTGGGATAAGTTCTGCGACTGACCTTCCTGACCCAACGCAGAACCTTGCGATTACAGCGAGCGGCGATCTCATGACGTGGCCCGATTGGGAAGATCCCAATACACCACCGACTGCAACAATCCAGCCCGTTGCCACCGTCGATTCAGTGGCCACCGTCTCCGGTGGAATTGTCGTCGACGCGGCATGCGGTCGCGCTTGGTCTGAGACGCGATCAACCGGCCGATCGGCGAGGCCGGTGATCGGTCTCGGCAGCGGGGCCGTGTGTGGTGATGCTGAGCAATCGCATGTGATTCACATCATTGTCGCGTACAACGATCGACGCGAGAGCGATGACCCACGGCTGTTTTCGTTGCTAGCATCATCCGGAAATGTCAGTTGCGACGGCGCGACTCGTGGTAGCAGTCACTGTTGGTGGACCGGCGCACGAGGGGTCGATCCTGTGTTTACAGTCTCGCCGGATCCGGGTTACAACGTGCGCGATTGGCGCTGGGACTGCGACTCGACGCGATTGGATTCCGGCTTGGTCGCACTCGGAATCGACAGCGCGCAGAGTATTTGCAAACTCACGCTTGTACGGGACGAGTCTACGGAACCGATGCCTGTATTACGTACGCTAACCGTAGAGGTCAGCGGCCAAGGCGTTGTGAGCAGTTCGCCCGCCGGGATTGATTGCGGCTCTACTTGCCAGGCGGCGTTTGAACAAGGTAGCGAGATCATGCTCACCGCTGCCGCCACAGCCAATGAGACGTTTATTGGCTGGGCGGATACCGGATGCACGAGCGATCGAATGTCTGCAGCAATTTCAATCCAGTTGGATTCGGACACGACTTGTATCGCCGCATTTCGCGACAACACGCCCACGCAATTCGCCCCCGTCGCCAATATCAACGTCACTCCGATCTCGCCGGTAACCGCCGGAGAATTGATCACTTTCGATGGCGGCGGGAGTAGCGATATCGATGGCTCCGTTGTGGCGTGGTCGTGGGATTTCGATGGTGACGGTGTTGAAGATGCGACCGGTGAAACGGTGCAGTTTGTTTACCCAACAGCAACCCAGACGACCGTGACCCTGACCGTTACGGATGACGATGGGCTTAGTGGATCCACTGCCATCCCGTTGACGGTGACGGCCGGTCTAAGTGAGCCGCCGGTCGCTCGGTTTTCGATATCACCCAGCAACTCAGAACCGCTAGGAACGACGTTCCAATTCGACGGCAGTGCCAGCACGGACGACGTTGGCATCATCAGCTATGAGTGGAGCATAGGCGCAAACGGTAATGTGGACGGGACTGGCCCGACCTTCAGCTACACGCCTCTCGATATCGGTATTCAGGGAATTCGATTGCGGGTAACGGATGCCGACGGTCAATTCAGCGATCTCATACAGAACGTTGAAGCTCGTCCCAATGGGCCACCGCGCCGGGTCGCGATACGCATCATTGTGAACGGTCCAGGACAAGTGGACGTCGCACCAGACGGACTGACATTTCCGGATAGTTCCTGTGACGGAAATGAGTGTTTTATCTTCGATATTCCTATCGGCACCACGCTCACGTTACAAGCAGCGCCGTTTACGCCAGCCGTATTTCAAGGTTGGGATAGTGCCGAATGCACGAACATCCCGAACCCGGACACGTGCGAAATCCTCATGACGAACGAGCGCACCGTGACGGCGACATTCCAATGACGAATAAGAAAAAGGGTCGGACCGATTTTGAATTCGAGCCAATTCGGTTCGACCCCATTTTTAACACCTGAATACGCCCCATCGCAGCATGTCGGTCCGTGATATTTTCAGACTGGCGAGGGTTAACCGTCAGGACTCTGTCTTACTGGTCAATCGCACTGAGCAAGTCCTTTAGCGCGTTGGCGTGCTTCACGCTGCGGAAGCGCCTTAGAACCCGTTCCGCGATCCGCCAATGACTCATGACCGAATTCAACTCACGTCCGGACCCGTAGCGCGCGGCGATGTCCCGATAACGACCAGCGAGAACCGAAACCTGCGTCGGCAAGGTTCCCGCCTCCAGGTACTCGGTCACCTCAAGATCCACCGGACCCACGGCATCCCAGAAATCCGCGACGGGCTGACGCTGCATTGCCTGCTTGGCTTCCTCCAGCAAGCCGTGAAACTCTCCGTCATCAGCGAGGGGCAATTTGTCCCAAGCAACGCGCGACGCCTTGGCGCGCGGCGCTGAGCTCCACGGACCGCCGAGCACGACGACACCGAGCAAGGCATTGCCCGCAGGGTAGAACCAGTTTTCATCACCATGTGACACCGCTTCGGCGTACGTCGATGTCATTTTTAGCCAGGTCTCGCGGAGGTCATTCAGCGTGGCTTTTTGGTCCGCACTCTGCTGCTTCGCGAGTCGCTTGTAGGCAGACGCAAGCAGGCTAACGCGCTCACCCGTAGCGCCATAGTCTCGGATCAGTCGATCCAGGTCTCGAGTCGCGCGAGATAAGGTGCGCGTATCGGCGGCAGTGCGGACACGGAAGTTCGCAAGCTGCTCAAGATCTTTGATCGTGACGCCACTTTCGGGCAGCTGCATTGCCTGTTCATACAGCGCAACGGCCTGCTCGAAAGCACTCTGCTCAGCGTAGGCACGTGCGAAGCCCACCAGAATACCCGGCTCACCTAGCCAATCGCGACGCTCGCAACGACGCCACAACCACTCGGTCGTGCTGGCAACCGCAGCCTGATCCTTGTCAGTGGTTGCGACCTGCGCTCGGCTGACAAGGTTTTGTAAGGCAATTCGTGCCTCGGAGATGTCCCAGTACGGATCGTCATCAGAACCACCACTACGCACTCGACGCCGTGCGCCTTGGTCGACGAGCAGACGAAACCCGGAGTCCCCATAACACTGATATGCACCCCACGTGTTGGTTCCCGCTTTGTAGGCTTCCTGACGCGCACGGGTTACGGCAGTCCCGAAATCGTCACCATTCAACATGCAGCTATAGAATTCCAGCGCGAACCGCTTCGCCGCCTGATCTTCAATCGGCCAACCAGCAGCAACCACCGCTTTCGCGCCCGCCTCGATGAACGCCTGCGCCAGACTCGCGGCGAGCTTGCCGAGTGGTGGTGTCTCTTCGATCTTGCCGATGTGACAACAGTTGATAAACACAAGTTCCGGCAGCGGTCGCATACGCTTGACCTCCTCCGCCGAAATGAAGATTTCAGATGCGCCGCCACCGATCACCATGCCGGAGCGTGTCGGCTCGTCCTTGTCGTATTCACCGTGACCTGCAAGGTGCAAAATCCTGAGATCGTTGGTCACCAACGCCGACGTGATGTCAGTAGCGCTAACCGGCGTGCGACCATCATTGATGCAGCGAATCACTTCCCAGTCGAAGCGACCGTCGAACATCTCGGCGACCGCGTTAGCTTCTTCCACGGCACCCGGCAATGCGACGCGGCCTGAAGGTGGATCGCCCACTACAAGAATTCGCGTGTCTTCAGAATGACTGACCGCAGGCGGCGTTTCGACCCGTAGTTGACGAAGCAAACCCGCCCCCAAACCGACCGGCGCTTCGTCACTCTGGTATCGATCAACCAGCAGTTCCCACGGATACACGGCAGACGCAGGATCCAATACAAGCTGTACGTTGCGTCGATCTGATGCGTTCGGTTTGAATTCCCCCGGCACCAACAACTCGAACAACGTTTGCGGCAATCGCGTCTCGCCCCGACTCCCCGCGATGATCGCGTCATGTACCAGTTGGTCTACCAAAGGCTTCTGCACACCGATCTCGCTGATGGGTGCCCGGGCACGATCACCATATGCCGTGAACTGGAGCCGTTGTGTCAAGGCAGTCGAAGCACCGGCCGTGACATCGCGAATCTGAACGCGTGTCCACCAACCCATTTCGAAGCGGGTGCGCGACCGCCATTGTCGACCGCCGCGACGCTGCAGCGTCCGTTCGATTTGCAGACCTTTTTTCTTTTCGAACTCGCGCAGCGAATGTAGCCCGTCCAGAGCGATATCTTCATAGAGTTCAACGAACTCAAGATCCGCAATACGCACACCACTGACGCCAGTATCGTCAGCACCATCCGCCGCGACGCGCTGGAGCGCGCGATTGACGCTGACCACCGCACTCAGGATAGCGTCGAGTGCCTGCGAGGTCGTGATCCCGACTTCGTTGGTACCGACCAATAACGCAGAAATTTTCAGTTCGCGGGATACAGCGCCGCGCTCGATGGCCGCCTGCGCGAAACGCAACAGTCCCACCTCAACCGATCGGTTAAGCGAACCGGGCGACAATTCACCGACATTGCCAAGACCAACAACAATGGCGCCGGTTGGACCCGGGCTCCGCTCTGAACCAAACTTCTTGCTGAGAACAACATCCGCAGTTCCGGATGGACCGGGATAGACACCGAGCTGATGGCGTGCGCTGAGTGCACCGTCGAGACAATCGCACAACACGCGTTCGGCATGCACGATGGGATCGCCGCGATAGTGACCGACAATCATCGGACGGTTCGTAAATCTGAGATCACCATGAACAACCGAGACGCGACAAGGCGCCAGTTCTTCGGGCGTTGGTTCACCGGATTCATGTTTCGAGGACATTCCGATCGCTGCGCCTTCGAGCGTATCCTGTGAAGGGAATACTTCCCACTCATCGGGCTCAGCGAGCAACGGCTGTTCGAGCGTTTCGCCGCGCAGCAAGTCACTTGCGAAAGGCGGCGTTTGTGTCAGCTTCGTCGTGCGGCCATCGAACAACAGTTCGCGCAAGGCATCGAATGCTTTTCGAGTGTTTAACAGATCACCATGTTTGACCGGCAGATACCAGGTCGGCAAGCCGTCGGGGATCGACGCCCAGGTCACACGTCCGTCACCGCGCTGCGTGAACCGAATCTCTTCACTGGCCTCGTCGAATACCGGCGTATCTTCCGGGCCGCCAGCAACATACAAAACGCCTTCGGATGCCAGCATGTCGGATTGTGCAGTCAGTTTCTGCCGAATTTGCTCTGCCTGGCGCAAATCGCTGCTGCTGGGCGGCACTCGTGCGCCCAGCTTGCGCCACGTTTGGACGCGTGAAAAATCCGGTCCGTCCGTCATCGGCGCCATTTGCAACAAACCCGGGAAGCGAGATATCCAGGTCAGCCAGTCCTTGATGTCATTGCGTAGATCCAAAAGCGCAATCATCTTCAGAACCTGTTCGTCACCGCTGAAGATTCTTGGAATGCTGTACGACCCGCGGTTGGGTGTCCCCGCCTGCACCAATCGACCACCGCGCTCGCGAAGTCGTGCCCAGCTTTCCGGGTGTTTATTGATGTAGAGGCTCGACACGAGTCCGCCCATCGAATGCGCCATCAAATGCAGCGGTGCATCCGACGCTGTCAACCGGGCATCCACGAGCACCCGCAACTGATCCGCTGCCTGCTCAAGTGACAGCCGCCAGTCGTACGGCATGGGCATGACATGAATCGAATGATCAACCAGGTCGTCGCGGAAACGCTCGTACGGACTATCGAGCACACTGTCCGGCACGACCGGGCGCGTGGAATCGAGCGAAAGCCAGCGCCCACGTCCGCGCACGATATCCAGCTTGTCGAGCCAAACCCGATTGCGCTCGCTGCCTTCCTTGACCGACAGGTTGGAACCCATGATACCAGGCAGCAGAATCACCCCGGCCCGATTGACCTGCTCGTCCGGGCGACCGCCATCCACACCACCGCGTTTCACGCCGCGCGGCTTACGTAGATTGAAATCGGAATAGTCGCCGTCCGCACGCATGAGTCCGCGCTGAACAACGCGCGCGGTCTCCGCACGCGAAAAGTAGTTCATGTGGGTGACGTGGCGGTTCTCTTCGAGATACCACAACCGTTTTGTTCTCTCGGCACCGCCGTACATCGATCGCGTATCCACAACGAGATCGTTCGCGCCCCAATAAAACAGGTTGGCCAGATTTTTTAGCAACCCGTCAGAGTCGCCGGAAAGCACTGTGAGATCCGATTCCAGTTTATGCGGCGAGGAGTTGAGCAACCGGACGAAGGCTGACTTTGGCATCTGCGCTTGCAAGCCCGGCAATACACCGACCTTGGTGCGCTCTTTAGCAACCACTGCGACAAACTCGCCCATCGCACCGAGCAGCGGACCTAGCCCGGGCACCTTGCGCATCAAATGAATCAACACAGACAGGTAGACATCCATGCGCTTCGAAGCTAGCGTCGTTCCAGCAGCCGGGCAGCCGACCCGAACGAATCGAGTGACACGAGGGGCTTTTTCGGCGATTAACTGATTGAAGCGCAGGTAGCGTTCCAATTGTGCATTGTAGATCTCCGGCGTCTTGCCGTAAGCGTGTTTTAGCTCCCGCTCAAGGTCTTCCATCGCGAACGCATCACTCGACACGCCGCCATGCGCGATCAGGTCGCCAACCAGCCCGCCACGACTATGGGAGACAAGATGCAGATTCGCACCGCGCGGGATCGCCTCGAGGAATTCAATGGCGTTGTCGATCGGGCTTTTGGACAGCGTCTTGTGCTCGAACCCAAACACGCGACCGTCGTAGTGAGTCTGCAAGGCTTCCCAGACATCGCGGTTGTCTTCGTACAAACCGGAGTAGCTGCCACCGGTCGAAGAGAAGGTACCGTGAATCAAAATCAGCGTCGGGTCATCCACGCCCGTTTCTGGCGGATCCTCGCGGGTTAGCTGACCGTCTCGACCGACGCGGAAAAGTTGTCCGTCCCCTGCCAGCTTTGATTCAAGTTTTTCCGCCGCAAGCTCCGCTGCTTTCTTCGGCAGATCGATTCCCAACACTCGAATCGCACGGATGCCCTCCGCAACGGATCCCCGCTCAGTACCGCGGCGTTGCAGCGGATAGGACACCGGAAACTCGTTGTCTCCGCGGACGGGATTCCCGGCTTGATCGGCATCAGCGAGCAACCGATCAACCGTCGTCCAGAGGACAAAACCGTTCTCAAGTTCAATTTCGAGCAAATCATCCGCACCAACATCGAGCTCAGCGACTGGGCCGCCATCGCGCAACGTTGGTTGAACACGAACCGCCTGTCGGACTCGGGCTTCGAAATCCATGGTCGGCAACGCACTGCCGGTCCCGGATTCGACTTTTCCACTCACTCTGTAGACCGTCATTCGTTCCCCCTAGGCTCATTCGACCGGCGTTTTCCGCAGCGGGACGGTGTCGCGTTCACCGCACGTTGCCAATGACGACTCTACTCAAGCGACGCGACTGTCGTTGGCAACGCCAATAGTTAGCACAAATCATGTGTGTTGTCGTTCAAACGGCACCGCTGATGCGCGCCGGTTTTTCTGCTACTGAAAGCACTGTCATCTAGCGAAAAGTTATCGCACGGTGCGATGCTTCCATCGAGCGGAATGCTATAGTCCATCACTCAACTCTGTGGTTGAAGGATCGACCGAGTCGCCGTGGCGGCTCGTCGCGGGGAACAGCATGCCAACGGATCCAAAAACACAGGTGTTCGTGAGTTCGACGTCCGATCTCGTTCACGAGCGCCGAGCAGTCAAGGACGCACTGCCTGATCGCAGCGTTGGCGTGTATTTGTACGAAGATGACGTTGCGCAAAGCGAGCCACCACGAAAAGTTCTGGCTCGCGAGCTGCGAAAATCGGAAGTGTTTGTCGCTTTGCTCGGTCCACGCTACGGATCGACCACCGAGTCGGAGCACGGCGAGACCAGTATCGTCGAATGGGAATTCAAGACTGCGCTCTCGCAACCAGGCACAGCAATCTTCACATTCACCAATGTCGATGATCCCGCTGATGCAGAACCGCGCCAACGCGAATTCATCACGCAAGCGCTGGACTTCGATAGCATTTGGGGTAAGCGATTCTCGTCCATAGACGAGCTCAAAAGTCACGTCGCTAAAGCATTTATCTACTACCAAAGTAAGCTGCTGAAGCGACTCGGCGAGCGGTTAATCGGAGAAAAGCAGCAAGGCGAGCGGGATCGGTCCGGCCAACCCAAGCGACTGACGCGCACGCGGCGTTGGATTGCGGTCGGCGCATCGCTGTCGATCATCGGCATAGCCCTCGGCACCCTGAACAATTTTCTGACTCTGGAGCATGCCTTGGTTGCGCTGTGTATTGTCACCGCGGCCTCCATCGCCGCGATCGTGCTGAATGATTATTAGGGACATATCATGAATACGACCACTGGCAATGATGCCCGTATCGAACACGCGGTTTCTCTCGAGCTCGAACGACGCGCTCGCTCGCGGAAAATCATCTGGAGTCTGCTCGCGCTCGCGTTGCTCGTTGCGGTCCTGATCATGATCTACGGCAACCGGGAACGCGACGCGATCCGGATGGAGGTTCGCAGTGATTCGGAATTCGCGTCATCTGTCGCGATGGCAGTAGCGCGGGAAGACAGCTTTCTCGACGAGATAGCGACGTCCGATTCGATTCGGAAAGTCGCTTCCGAACAGGTCGAAGCACTCGTCGATACCAACTCGATCGCAAACGCCGTAGCGAGTTCACAAGAAGTTCGTAATGCCATTGAAACCGGCTTCCGGAGTGCCGTGTCGACGCTGCCTGTGACCGATACCGCAGCGGTGACTCGAAACAGTGAAGCGATCGAATCATTGGAAGCGCGCTGGAATTCACGACAAGCACCAGCAAACGTTGTCGCTCGCATCGATGAGCTGGAGACACTTTTACGCCGGAATTCAGTGGAGTCCGCGCTGCGTGCTCAACAGAAGATCGAATCGCTGGAGTCCAGAATCGGTGAGCTCGATACGGCGCTGCGACAGAGTCAGCGAAAGATTCAATTGCTCGAACGGGAAGCTGCTCGCATTCGTACAGACGGAGCGCCTCGGTCGTATCTGCTGCGCGAAAAAACGACAACATCGCTGGCCGGAACCGGGCTCAGCGTCACGCTCGGACCCAAAACACGGGACGGCAGCACATCCATCCAGGTCACTGACCAGACCGGCCGGGTCGTCTACGATCAGGCGAATATTAGTCTGGGTGAGACGTTTAAGTTCCGCGATTCCGATGGCCGGGCCTACACAGGCGCACTTCCATATAGCCAGTCACGATTTCTGGCGAAAGACTACCTCGGACTGGAGCTTGATCAGTCTGCGCAACCGCAGTAGTCAGATCAGACGCCACCCGATCGCGTCGTTGACGGTGTCGCGGATCGACCGAATCGCAGCGTTAATCGCCCCTTCCGCCGCGAGCAGCGTCAAGCCCTCGATCGTCAAAAGAACAACGCGTGAAGTTTGCTTCTGCATATCGAGCAGAATCTCGGCCTGCTTCTTGGTAATCCGATCGGCAGCCTTTAATTTCTGAATCATCACCAGCGTTTGCGCCAATTTTCTCGCCTCGGATTCGGCGTACACACGAACCTCCGGCCACTTGTCGGCGACCTCAACTTTTGCGGCCTGTAACATCTGTTTTGCGAGTGTGGAAACTCTCAGCGACATAACCCTACTCCTGTATCGTGACGCCACGATCGAATTGACGTTTCTTTGCGAGCTCGAACTTGAGCATCGCGACAAAGATCTGTTCCGCCTGTTGGCGAACCGGTATCAGCAGTACGGGATCGGTAATACCCGTCTGGTGCAAGGATTCCAACGACCTCAGCCACTCCTGCAACAAGCCGCTCTGCTCGGCCGTGATGCTGTTTAACGCCAATGCCTGAGCGCGAGAATTCAGCATCGCGGCAGCGACATGCAGCTCTTCGTAGAACGTGACGAAATTGTCGTACTCAGCTGCTTGCGTTCCCGCGGTACGTTCGATGTGCTGCAAGAGTCCCTCTACCTTGCGCTGAATCTCAGTGATGCTGTTCTCTGTTACCGCGTCATAGCGTGATACGTACTGCACAGAGCAGCCGGCAACAATCAACGATAACAACAGACCTGCCAGAAGCAGCAAAGAGGTGCGGGTTCTTGTTACAAGCTGCATATCTCGACTCCTCAGCTCAGTCTCTACAAATTTCACGGGCATGCTCATCGGGTAACTGCCAGGACAACCGGAATTGTCTCACGAGTCGCTGCCGAAGACGCCTGCCACCTCTTGTCAACGAACCGTCGCTGGACACCCTCCGAAGACGGATTCAGCGTCACCGGTCTCTTAGATCTGTTGACGCTCTAGAGGACTGTAAACGAAAAAACCGCCCGCTACATTCTCGGGCGGCTTGTGGTGTGGGTGCTGCGCGAAACCGAATTAGAATCGGTATTCCACGCCCGCGGTCAACGTCAGCAGGTCGCCTGAGTCATGACTGATCAGGCGAGTCCGAAAAGAGGTGCTCCCGTCACCACCGAATCTTGCGCCGATTCCGAATAGTGGCTCGTTGCTCGAACCGTCGATATTGATGGACCCGAATCCAACATTAACGCGTCCATCAGCTTCGAGCTCCTCAAATCCAACGATCCCGTGGATGAAAGTTCCGTTGCTCAATGTCGTTCCGAACGTCGCAGCGAAAGACACTGACGAGATATCGATATCGAACGGGCCGGTTTCACCGAAGTTGTTGTAGCCAAGCTCGACGCCCACAAACTCGGTGATCTGGAATCCTCCACCAAGCCCAACCATCGGGCCTGTCGCAAAGTCGGTGTCGGCAATACCGATGTCACCGTACAAGTAGAAGCCCGTGTCGTCAGCACTGACCGCGCCAACAGTCAGTAAAAGACACAGCAAAATCTTTTTCATCTCAATTTCCTTTTGGATAGTAAAGAAGGTGCGAAATCATAAAGGCTTGGCGCCCTGAATCGAAGCGCTGGCTCCATCAGTCCGCGCGAAATCCCAACTGGGTCACAAAACATAAACTGTCCATCACTAGATACAAACGCTCAACAAGTCTCACGATGCCCTCTCCCTGGAGGATCTTGGCGCGTTGTGATCAAGGCTTGCCGGCACGGGAACGTCGTTTGCGCACAAAAAAAGCCGCACAAAGAACTCCCCTTGGGACACGCAAATTTAATCGGATTTAGTGCTCGCGGTGGCATACTGGACATCAAACGACAACAGAAACTCGATATGCCTACATCTAGTGTTCGATCGGTACTGACTTTCGTCGTCAGTGCCTTACTCCTTTGGACTCACGCCTTTGCTGATCCTGTAGAAGTCGCATTGATTACCGACGGGCCGCAGTATCAGCTTCAGGATGTCGAAGACATCTTTACAGACGAGCTACTCGCGCTTACCAGCGGCGAATTCGAAATCAAGTTTACGAAATACCCGGCCGACTGGTCGGTGCAGAGTGTTGAGCGTGCTCTAGCAAGCGCTTACAACAACCCAAGTATCGACCTTGTTCTGGTCCTCGGTTTCGCCGCCAATCAATTGGTCGTGTCTCGCGAGCTATTCGCGAAACCAACGTTTCTGCCACTGGTATTCAACGCCGACCTTCTCGATGCGCCGAACGTCGCTCAAGGCTCAGGGCGTCGAAACCTGAACTATCTGGCTGATCGCGTCCCGTTCAAGAATGACCTTGCCACGTTTCAGAGGGTCATCCCGTTCAGACATGCCGCCCTGTTGACGGATGCCGTTATCATCGAAGCCATACCGCAGGCGCCGGCGATCGTACGCGAACAAGGTCAAGGCGTAGCGTTCTCCTTTATCGGCCACGACGGCGTCGACCACAATCTGGTCGGCAAGTTGCCGAAGGATGTGGATGCCGTGCTCCTGGGCGGGTTGCCCAGATTGCCTCCACCACTTTTTGATGCGCTTCTCAATGATTTGATTGCGCGGGAGTTGCCGGTGTTCAGTCTGGTCAGCGAAACGGAGGTCTTGCGTGGCGCGTTGGCCGCCGATGTCGCACAAACTGACTATCGCAGGATCGCTCGGCGCAATGCATTGAACATACAGGCAGTCTTGCTCGGTGAACGCACGGATCAACAACCCGTCATTTATGAAGGCAAACGTCGGCTGACAATAAACATGGCTACAGCGCGCGCCATTGGGTTGTCTCCCACATTCGATGTCCTGAGTGAGGCGGATTTGGTTAACGCAGCACCGGACACCACGGGACCTGCGCTGACCCTGAACACAGTCGCTGAACTGGCGATCGCGCAGAACCTCGATCTGGCGGTGAGTGTCTACGACGTTGAAATTGGTGAGCAAGACATTCGCGACGCGCGCTCGAACCTCTTGCCGCAAGTCAGTCTCGGCGCTAGCCAAGTTATCCGTCGCGACGAGGCGCTCGCTCGATCCGCTGCATTCCCGGAACAGTCGACCTCTGGTCTGGCAAGCCTCACGCAGCCCCTATTCGTAGAGTCGGCGCGATCCGGATACCAACAGCAAAAGCTCCTGCAGGACGGTCGCGTCGCGGCACTCGAAGCAGCTCGCCTGGATAGCGTGCTCGATGCGACTTCCGCCTACCTTCAGGCGTTGCGCGCGCAAAACCAACTGCGAATACAACAACAAAATTTGGATCTCACAAAATCCAACCTCGAGTTGGCGCGCGACCGCGTTCGCGCCGGCTCGGCCAGCAATGCCGATATTTTTCGATGGGAATCCAGCCTTGCCACTGCACGATCATCGGTACTCTCCGCGCTCGCGAGTCAGCAACAAGCCTACGACGATCTCAGCCGCATATTGAATCGTGATCTTGGTACGACACCCGACCTGCAGATGCCAACGCCCGATGAGCCTTTTGGAACTTCGGCAGAGTACTTCAATGCATTAGTCAACAACCCGCGGCGCTTCGCATGGTTCGCCGAATTCGTGACTAATGACGGGCTGAGTCGTTCGCCCGAGCTCGCACAACTCGATGCTCAGATCAACGCAACAGAGCGCGATGTGCTGGCTCGCCGACGGGCTTTTTGGGCACCGGATGTTAGCCTGCAGGCACAGTACACCGACAACTTTGATGTCTCGGGCCTCGGATCAGGAACCCCGCTTGACGACCTGAACGACTGGAGCGTCACGCTGAGTGCTTCCTGGCCATTGTTCGATTCGGGTCAGCGCCGATCTCAGCTGTCGAGATCACGCCTGTTGGTCGACCAACTCAACACACAAAGAGCCGCCACGGCCTTACAGATCGAACAGAATATTCGAGCGTCGCTCTTAGCCGCGCAGGCGACCTACGCCAATATCGAGTACTCGCGGGATGGAGCAGAAGCGGCCAGGAAAAACCTGGCATTGGTTTCAGACGCGTACCAAAAAGGTGCAGTGAGCATCATTGACCTACTCGACGCGCAGTCGCAGAGCTTGCAAGCTGACCTCAGCGCAAACAACGCAATTCATGATTTTCTGCTGAATGTAATGAATCTGCAGCGAGCATCGAATTCATTCGATTTTCTATTGCCCGCTGACGAACGCGCACAGCGGACACAGAGTTTGATTCAATTTATTACTGAAAAAGAAGCACAACGCCGAGCACCAGGAGCACAACCGTGAGAGTCATTGTCATCACCGCTGCACTAACGTTTCTATTCGGTTGCTCGGACTCGGTCGTTGTCGACGAGGGGCCGATCCTGCGACCCGTTCGTGTGACCATCGTCTCCGAAGCGGGCGCACAGCGTGAGCGCGCATTTACGGGCATCGCACGATCGACGCAAACCTCTCGGATGAGCTTTCGAGTCGGGGGAACTGTCGTGGAGTTGCCGGTCCAGGTTGGCGACACGCTATCGAGGGGCGATCTCATAGCACGACTGAATACCTCCGATTTCGACCTCGCGGTGCAACAAGCCGATGCGAGTTTGGCGCAAGCACTTGCCAATCAAAGAAACGCAGATGCCAGCTACAACCGCGCCAAAGACCTTTACGAAAACAACAACGCCTCTCGCAATGACCTCGACAGTGCGCGCGCCAACGCGGAGTCGTCAGAGGCGCAGGTTCGCTCAGCACGCAAGTCGCTGGAGATTGCACAGCTTGAGCGGTCTTACACGAGACTAACCTCTACAGGCGACTGCACTATCGCATCGATGGATATGGAGCTGAACGAGAATGTCAGCGCAGGATCGCCGGTCGCACAAGTGAACTGCGGTGATGGCATCGAGGTTCAGCTCGGTGTTCCGGAGAGTCTGATCAGTGGCCTCAATCGAGGCATGGCGGCGAGCACGACGTTCAGCGCTATCTCCGACCGGAATTACTCAGCGACTATTACTGAGGTAGGTACGGCCGGCGGAAGCAACACGGCCACGTTCCCTGTGGTCGTGACGCTGGACGATCCTGACAATCAGGTACGGCCGGGTATGGCCGCAGACGTGACCTTCGAATTTTCCTCTGCCACAAGCGGACTACTTGTTGTGCCAACTGCATCTGTCGGTCAGGACGAGGCCGGTAGCTTTGTGTTCGTCGCGGAACCGACGGAGGGCGACCAAGCGACGATATCGCGCCGTAGCGTGCAAGTCGGTGACCTACGCAGCGGCGGGCTCGAAGTCTTGGATGGACTGTCCGGCGGGGAGCGCGTCGTGACTGCGGGCATCTCGGTCATTCGGGACGGTCAGACCGTACTCCTGCCAGAAGGCGTCGCACCGTGAGTCTGACGTCGGTCGCGATTCGCCAAAATCGCGTCACCAGTGTTCTCGTGACATTGCTGATCCTGGCAGGAGTTTCGGCCTACATCGCACTGCCCAAAGCGCAGGACCCGGGCTTCATCATCCGTACAGCGGTAGTCACAACACGACTGCCGGGCGCCAGCCCGGAGCGCGTCGAGCAATTGGTGACCGACAAAATCGAGAAGAAAGCCCAGGAGATGCCGGAAGTCGATAACATCACCTCCGACTCTCGCTCCGGCGTATCGATCGTCAAGGTCAACTTCAAAGAAAGTTACAAAGACATGCGGCCGATCTTCGACGATCTTAGGCGCAAGATTGACGATGTCGTCGAAGACCTTCCAGACGACGTGCAAGGTCCTTTTGTGAACGATGAGTTCGGTGATGTTTTCGGCAGTGTGTACGCATTGACCGGCGAAGGATTCGACAGTGCCGAGCTGAAGACAATCGCGGATGAGATACGTGATCAATTGCTCAAAGAGCCCGATATCGCGAAGGTTACGATCGACGGCGCGCAAGAGGAAGTTGTTTTCGTCGAGTACCGCAACGCACGTCTCACGGAACTTGGTTTAACGCCGCAGAGCCTCTCGGCCGCACTCGGCAATATCAACATCCTATCTTCGGGCGGGAATTTGCTGAGTGGCCGCGAGCGGATCATTCTTGAACCGACCGGTAACCTCGAATCGGTCAACGCACTACGACGCACGGTCATTAACTTACCCAGTGGCGAAGCGGTTTACCTTGGCGACATCGTCGACATCTCGCGCGGATACAAAGATCCGCCAGACAACCTCACATTCGTCAACGGCCAGCGCGCACTCGCGATCGCGATTTCATTACGCGATGGCGGCGATATTCTAAAACTGGGTGAGCGCCTAGACGAGTTGATTCCGCAGTTGGAGATGCGCTATCCGTGGGGCGTGCACATCGAGAAAATCTGGTTCCAGGCAGACCTTGTAACCAAGAGCGTCGACGATTTTGCGAGCAACCTGATGCAAGCCATTGGCATCGTCATTTTAGTCATGGTCGGGTTCTTAGGCGTTCGCACCGGACTGGTTGTCGCCGCGCTGATTCCATCCACCATGATCATCACATTTTGGGTCATGCAGCTTTTCGGCATCACGATCAATCAAATCTCGCTCGCCGCACTGATCATTGCGCTTGGACTGTTGGTCGACAATGCGATTGTCATGGTCGAATCCGTTCTTGTCAAAAGAGAGAATGGCATGGGCACCGTCGATGCTGCCGTTCAGTCCGGCGCAGAGTTGAGCACACCGCTGCTCGTATCCTCGCTCACAACTGCCGCGGCCTTCACGCCGATCGGTCTCGCCGAGTCGGCGGTGGGTGAGTACACGGCCGATATCTTTTACGTCGTCACCATCGCGTTGCTGTTGTCGTGGATTCTGGCGATGACCATCATCCCATTGCTAACGACTGCCTTGTTGAAGGTCACGCCGAAAGCATCTACCGAGTCTGCGGAAAGCGGTGTTCTCTACACAACGTATCGTGCGATTCTGGAGACCGCGCTGCGCTTCCGGGTACTGTTTCTTGTCGGAACTGTCGCTACTTTTTTTGTCGGGCTGTTCGCGCTCGGTAAAGTTCCCGCGCAATTCATCGCACCATCCGATGATCCCGTGCTAACCGGCAAGCTGGAAATGCCGCTTGGCACTGCGATTGAGGCCAGTACAGATGCTGTGGAGGCGCTCAATCAGTTTCTCCACGACAAGTACTTCCGACCGCAATCCGGCGAACCGGTACTATCAAACTGGATGATATTCGTTGGCACCGGTGGCCCAAGATTTGTTCTGAGTCTGGATCCACCGAGCCAAAACCCAGCTAACTCATTCTTGATCGCCAATACAACGACCGGCGCGGGTGTCGAGGAGATCATCAGTGCTGTGCAGCAGTTCCTGTTTGAAACTCAACCCGACATGGGCAATCAAATGGCGCGACTCGAGAACGGGCCGCCGGTTGGCTATCCGATTCAGATACGATTGTCGGGCCCAGAGATCGATGAGCTCTACACACTGGCGGGTGAGATCACCAGCGAGCTTTACGCACATCCCGGTGTACTTTCAGTGAAGAATACCTGGGGACTACAAACCAAGAAACTCATCGTCGAAGTGGATCAGGAGCGCGCTTTGCGAGCGGGCGTGAGCAACACTGATGTCGCCTACTCGCTGCGAGCCGGCCTCACGGGTATCGAACTGACGCAGTACCGTGAGGATGATCAATTAATTCCTGTGACGATGCGCTCGACCGCATCCGACCGACAAGACATTAGCAAGCTGGATGGTCTTAGCATTTACTCCCAAGCCACCGGCACTTCGGTGCCACTAAAGCAGGTGGCCGACGTTCGGCTAGCTTTCGAACCGGGCATCGTCGAGCGACGCGACCGGGAACGGACCATGACGCTGCAGGGGCAGCTCAATCCCGGCTACACTGCGACCGAGGTCAACGCTGACTTCATTCCATGGTTGGCGGAGAGTTCCGAAGCTTGGCGGAGTGGGTACAAGTACGAGATTGGCGGCGAGTCGGAGACGTCCGATGAAGCCAATGCATCGATCGTTGCCAAGCTGCCGCTCGCCGGAATGATGATGATTTTGTTGCTGGTCTTCCAGTTCAACTCCGTACGCCGCCCGATCATCATTCTGTTGACCATTCCGCTCGGCCTGGTCGGTGTGGGAATCGGGTTACTGATTGCCAACTCAACCATGGGTTTCTTTACGATTCTCGGCATCATCGCGCTTTCCGGCATCATCATTAACAACGCGATTGTGTTGATCGACCGGATCAAGATTGAAACTGACGATCTCGGCAAAGCGCCCTACGACGCCGTAGTCGCTGCCTGCCTGCAGAGACTCCGCCCCATTCTCCTGACCACCGCAACGACTGTGCTTGGCATGATGCCACTGTGGTGGGGTGGTACAGCGATGTTCAAGCCGATGGCAATCACGATGATTTTTGGCTTGCTTTTCGCAACACTTTTGACGCTTCTTGTGGTGCCAGTGCTGTACTCGGGATTGTTCAGGGTCAGTCGAACTACTGAAGCATAAAAAAGGCCGCGCAAAGCGCGGCCTCCGTGAGTCGGGCACAACCTGCCCGCGTGTTAGAGGGGACGATCAGATGTTCGCGCCCTCCGCAACACACGCTTGCAGACCCTGTACCGTTTGATACTCACTCGACATGTGATCACCTCCTTAAATTTGCCCGTGGAGACTCGAACATGACACATTTTGTTTATCGGTGCTAGAGGAATTTGATAATCACAATGATCGCGTTCGCTTCGACAATGACAGGAGACTGGACGGCATGATGTGGTTTACTTTGATCGTGAGTGCGCTGTTTGTTTGTGGTGCTATATCAATCGCGATCAAGAAGCCCGATCAACTTCCGTCAGCACTAGCGGCTGGTGCTTTTTTTGCAGGGTGCGCACTCGTCGCTTTCGTAGAAATCTTGAAGTCGCGACAGCGTCTACGAACCCTGAATCGAACACTGACGGTCGAGATCGTTGGCCAAATCACTATCGAAGCTTCGTACTGGCGCTCCGACCTTTTGGGCGCCGGACTAATGGTCGTCGGCGTTGTCGGCGTTTGGGGCGGCGCGCAAATAAATCCGGCCTTCCCATGGGTCAGCGGCCTGATGGCCGCTGCTGGCGTGGCGGGGATGGTATTTCCACGACTGAGCACCGCTCAACCGATTGCAATCGGTTTCGAGCCGGGCGGACTCAAGGTTCGACATAAAGGTTACCGCTACACAATTTCGTGGGACAAGATGACTGTGTGGGTGTGGAGCGTCAATAACGTCGAGTTCATTTCGATCGACGCAGCATCTCCTGCTCGTGTTGCATTGTCGGCGGTCGCGGAATCGCCACAGGACCAACCGCGAATCGTAGCGAAGCTGGAACAACGATTCCGCCGCACTCAGCAAAACAACGGCGGCATTCTTACGATCAATCCTATGCGCTTCGACGTCAACCCACTGCATCTGGCGGAAGCACTGCAACGCTGTATCGAAGATCCGCAAGCGCGAGATCAGATGCGCCCTTTGGTTGAAGCTACTCAGTCACAACGTTGATGGTTGGCAGCGCTTCGACCCGGATGATCGCTACTACCGATGTTTGAACACGCGCCCCGCCCGCAGATTGCGAGCGAGGCGTTCGTAACCATTAGTCGATCGTTACAAACCGCGTCAGGTACGCCACTTCCTCGTCGCTGACGTATTTGCTCATCTCGCGAGTGAAGTCTTCCATGGTCTCGTAAGGACGGTACTCTTCAAACTCGTGAGCGAGTTTGCCTGGGGACAGGCTTGAAGGAATAAGCTCATAGTCTGAAAGATCCCCGTTGTTGAGATCAACCGGAATGAACAGGACTTTGTAAATCGCGCTTCGTTGTTCGTCGGTCAGTCCTGACCCGATGACCGCATCGAGCTCCGATGGCGTTTGCAACGGTCGAGCGTCAAGCAGTGCCTGCACCGCATCCGCACTCATTCCGGGAATTGCCGCAAGCGCTGTCGCGTCCACAGTATTCGGATCGATCAGCGGCGCGGTCGGCCACTCGCTGGCGAGCTCGGCAGCCTCTTCTGCAATTGCGTCCTCGACGACCTGCGCCAAGGTGTCCGTGTTGGATGACGCGGCATCGGCGGCATCTTGCGCAGCAGGCTTCGTATCACCGCCGCAGGCGGCTAGACTGTTCAACATCAGCAGCAGTGCGAAATGAATCGATCGGTGAGAAAAGTTCATGCCCTATCCCTATTTGTTATTGAGAATCATTCTCATATGATAGCACCGAGCTTGGCGATGCAACAGACCGCCGGAACGATGAGTTGAATTCAGCCTCGAACGTTAAGACCTACGGTATCTGGTTGCTGCTCGCCGCACCGGGTCTATGGATCTTGGGCGCGTTTACACTCGACAGGATCAGCTACGGCCAGACATTGCATCTCAGCGGTAACTGGGCTGTCGGTCTGACCGCACTTGCGCTTGCAATCACACCCCTCCGTCGACTGTTTCATGGGTCACGCTGGCCGATGCAATTGCAGCGGCGGCGACGTGCTATCGGTGTCGCCAGCTTTGCTTACGCGGCGTTTCACACGTTGGTCTACCTTGAGAGAAAGTGGGGTCATGGATACATCCTGCGTGAGGCGATGCGCCCTGAACTCGCGACCGGCTGGGCAGCGTTGCTGGTTTTTCTGCTACTTGCGATCACCAGCAACGACGCATCGGTCAGGCGGCTCGGTCCCGGTTGGAAAAAACTCCACCGTTGGATCTATCCCGCCACCGGACTCGTCTTTGCGCATTGGATTCTGACGGCCGCGAAACCGATGACGGCGTGGATTTGTGCAGCGATGCTAGGTGCTGTCATGTTGCTGCGGTGGCACCGACACCGCTAAAGAAGTTCTGTGTGGCACAAGCGCTGCACAACAGCGTCGACGGTTGTGTTCCTGTCAACACGGACAATCTGTTTTTCGCCGATCGTCCCATCGTAGTGCTCGTCAATGATCTTCGCGACAATTTTTTCGCTCGTGAATTCGTCTTGCAGAAACACCGTCCGTCTGAGCATTCCAGTCCGAGCCAACAGATCCAACTCATAGGCGGTCCCGCTGTCTTCGTTCACAAACCCTCGCAAATCCAAGAGAATCACCTGCACGCGATCGAGCAGCGCAATGACCGTCGGTTTCCACGTGTCATCGTGGCAGAAGAACTCGTTCACGCGGTATCGCGTGTCGGGATCCGCACGCAGCTCAAGCTTCTGTAGACGATCGTTCAGGTCCGCGCGGCTCAGGACAAACAGGTTTTTGAGTCGACGTTGCAAAAAGAGCAATAGCTCGTGAGGTTCCAGATAGGCTTTGGCCAGATCCGGTCCACCGACCAAATAGATCGGCCCGACGAAAGACCAACGCCCAGACACGTCATCGAGGAGGTTCTGGACACCTTTTTCGTTGGAAAACACACGCAACATGAGCATCGCTTGCGGGTGAGGCCATGCTGACATCGCCTGCAACCCTCGACGATAGACAACTGCACCTGCCCAGTAGGCAACCACGATCCCTAGTCCCCAAAAACTCATGATCACATCATCGTCGTCGGGTGTCGCCTCCATGACCAACAAAAGCGCAAAGACTATCGACCACAGTGTGATACGGAACTGCGCATCGCTGAATTTCTGACGCTCGTAAGCCACCGCTACTTTGGCAGTCAACCTGAAACCCCAGCGAGCGAATAACCAAAGCAGCCCTAGACCTGCGAACGCGCCAAGGATTGCGATATTGTCCGACTCGCACGTTTCGATGACCGTGAAGAAACTTGCAACTGGAAATATCGGCAACAGCAACGCCATCAGCCAGAGAGTCATCAGCGGTACAGCGTTGCGGAGCCTGCGACCGATGATCGCAACGTAAATCACGCCCAGCATCAACGCACCGACCGTGCTCAACCCGATACGCTCCTCGATCGACATCGACGTGTCCATTAGCAACTCAATCGTGATCAGTGCAATCAGAGTAGCGATCGCACCGAACAACCAGACTTTCTGACCACGAACGGGCGTTTCGATGACGATCAGCGGGACGATTGCGACGGTCACAATCACTAGGTAGTGAAGGCTTTCCCATACCCAGGCAAGGAAATCGCTGCGGTCGAACGCCTGATAAAACGCCGATGCGCCAACCAGCGTCACCCACGCGATCACTCCGAATACAGTCGCTGCAGACTTGAGTGCAGACGAGGCGCGTACTGATTGTTGATCGATGCCTCGAAGCAGCGCGTCGCTGGATGTACGTGCGTCGCCAACTAAATCGTCAGCACTACTCGTTCGATCTTGTTTGTGATCAGCGGAGTCCGGTGGCTTATCGTCTTGTTGGGCTTCGCTTGTGCCCTGCATGAGCATTTCGACTTTTCGCTGATACCGTCGAAGCAGCAGCGGCGCCAGAAAAACAGAGAGGAAAAACCCGAGTAGCGCCACACCCAATGCGTCAGAAAACGCGAACTCCTGCCAAGCAAGACCGAGCCCCTCCTCGACGCAAAGTGTGTCCGAAACCGCCATCTAGTCCGACCCAAACAGACCCAGGCAGGTCATTGGTTCCGCTCGTGCAGGTTGTGTTCCGGTGTCGACCACTTGCTGTTTTTTTCTATATCAATCGCGAATCAGCTTCGGGCGGTTTTCGTTTCGAAACAGATTGTAGACCATCGCCCGACAATGCGTATTCCGGGGATGCACTGTCGGTGGATACCAACAGGGACCAAACGGCTCTGCTCGTCAAGCGACCGCTGGCGTGTACGCAACTCGCGATTAGTTCCCTCATCTCTTGTCCGCTTTCAGCGACGCGTAGACCGCCGCAACAGCAACCGGTTAGCAGAATCTCGTCGACCGTTGTCGTCATTTGCATGCAGTTGAGATCGCCGGGTCGGCGCTCATGCAGAACCTGCTAAGTAAACATTTCCAGAAATCAGTCACTTCCAAACTCTGGCAAGACTTTTGCTCCACGATGGGCGCGGGAATGATCCCGTCTACGAAAGGAGAGCGATCATGAAATTTCCAACATTAGTGACTCTGTTGCTCGCGAGTCTTGCAACCGGTGCGTACGCGCAGGGAGATTCACAAGGAAAAACCTTTAGCGAGCTCGATCTCGACAAGGACCTTCGTGTCAGCCTTAATGAGGCAGAGGCCGATCCAATCGTTGCAGGCCAGTTCGCGACGCTGGACCAGGATGCAGATGGCTACCTGGACACACAGGAATTCGCGCGCGTCGATCGTCGCGACCGGGATTACTAGGGTGTAGCTCGGAGGTCGCGCGCTGCGCGGCCTCCCTTTTCACGCCCGCTATAACTCGTCTTCCGCGACAACGATCAGACTGTCATCGGGCCCCAGTTTGAATGTGCGATTTTTCTCCGGAATCAAGGTCACACCGTTGTTGGCTTCCTTGCTTTGTTCGAAGGCTTTGATCTTGACACCGATGGCAACCTCATCGCGCTTCTGAGCAATCCCGATCATGTCAGCAAAGCTGACTTCAACGGGCAGAGACTCAAAATACAAATGCGCCGGCTTCAGATAAATCTCGGACCCATCTTCCTGGAAAATATCGTCATAGACTTTTTCGATGTCGCGACTCTCGGAAATCTGCGCCATCATCATGCTGACCAAACGGTTGGAGATGATCACGTCCTGTACGCCCGCCCGAGCCACAAGATCGTAGTTTTGTGAATCGAGAATTTCGGTAATCAATTTGGTGTTCGCGCTCTCGTCCGGGTATTGACTGAAGATGCGACGCAGCAGCAGCAGCGCAACGATGTTCTCCGAATCGACTCGGCTCGAATCGACGCCCTGCGAGGTGCCATCCTCGCTCGCAAGTATGATGATGTTGTCATAGTCGAACGGCCGGACTGACATCAACTCCGCGAGGTTAAGGCAGTCTTTTTCCAGCAAGTTGACATCAATATCCGGCAGCTCGAGATCGAGCGCTCGAATGTCATTGCGCTGCTCGTCGCTCGGCGCCTTCAACATGACATCAATCCGGCTACCCTCGATGATGTAGTCAGCGAACTCACGCACAATACACGCTGACTTGAAGTTCCACCCGATCATCAACTCGCGCTCGATGCGTTGCGTACCACGTCCACCCGCCAACGGCAGGTCGCGAGCTGAAGCAACAACGGACTCCTGAAAGTCAATCGTGGAATCGTCATCGGCAATGATCAGAACTTCATCGTAAGTATCCAACACGCGATCGCTCGGCGGGTTCATTAGAATTTCACCGTCGGCGGTTCGTATGCCAATGGGCACGCCATCGGGGAAGTGGAACGCGGCGCCACCGAAGCTGGCACCCTTCCAATCGGCACCATAGAAATACATTTCACATCCATCGAACGAGAGGATCTCGTTGTACACGACCGACAGGCCGACGGAACGCGAGGTCTGCACCAGCAACTTCGCCAATACATCACTCGTGTTTACCGTCACTACGTTAGCGGGAAAACTGGATCGAACGATATCCCGGTGCGTCGGATTGAAAATCTCCACAACGACGTTGAAATCTTCCTGCGTCGCAGCGCGCCCCATTGTCGCCAACACTGTTTGAATCGCCTTGGCGTCGCTGGCCGCCTTCTCCTCGGCCGGATCGGTATCGTCGCAACTGGCGAGAATGATCACCGATTTGGCGGACTCTATCGACACCATGTTGAGGTTCACAATCGACGCAACATCGCCGCTTCGCGTCACGATCCGGGTGGTCTTCCGGTCCTTGACGCGCAGCCGCAGAACATCGTCGATTTCCTCCTTGTCCCGGTCAGCAAGAATCACGACACACGCATCGTCCTCACTCTCATTAGCCATGATGAGCTCGTTGAGCACTTCGACGATGCGCTGTTCGTTCCACCCAAGTATCAGCGTGTGATCTTCCTCGATGACTTTGGAACGGCCGCGCTTGAGTTCATGGAGTTTCTGATCAAGCGCGGTGGTGATGAACGCGATCAGAGCCGACAGCATGACAATTCCGATGATGCCAGCGATCACTGCGAGCACCTTGTACCAGGCTGAGGATTCAAGATCCTGCACCATATTGCCCGGGTCGGTGAGCTCGAGGAACGTCACATACAGGTTGCCCCAAACACCAAGGTGGCCGTGCTGAAGGGCAAGATCGGGCGCAACGGACATCAGGATCGCACGCATTAGCCCGACGACAACAAAGGCGACAAGAAACACCGCGGTCAACATCTTGAAAATCGACATGCCGCCGCGCGCCATAAACGTATCGAAACGATAACGCCAGCGTTGCGATCGAGCGATCTCAGTCACTTCCGACACAGATGTTCCAGCATCCAGGATTTGACCCAGATGCCGGACCTTCGCGGTGGATGACAGCGCCGCGACCGCATCGACAGGTGCGTCGTCTGACGTCGTCAGGGAAGATTCAGGCGCGGCTTGCACGGAGACTGGCGTGCGTCGCGCGGGCAACTTCGGCGATCTCGCATCGACGACGTAGGCGACCGCGCCAATCTGCTTCAGCGAGTTCGCGAGGGTGTTGGCATGTTTGAACGCGATATTGCTGGCGAGCGTGTGGATCCGGCCGTCGAATAGCTGCTGCACGATTTCGTCAGACTTCTTGAAGCGACTGGCGACCTCCGCCTGAACGTCACTTGCCTTGCAACCGGCAATCACCTCGCCCCGAAAAACAACGCTGAATTGCTCCGCCACGAATCCACAACTCCCTTGTTCTTTGCTGGTGCGTTACCGTTCAACGCACAGCCTTTTGAAGCGGATGCTAGCGGGTTTACCTGGCGTGGACCAGTAGGGATCAAACCGTGATTCGGACGCGACTCTCGTTTTGGTCAGCGAATGAATAGGCGGCGGCCGCCTCGCGGGCAACCGCGTTTGTTGAAGTGTCTTGGCTTCTCGCCGGGTCATTGCGTTCAGCGCGCTCCTCTATGGCCGAAGCGACTGATGCGCGACCCTCAGCTGCAATCTCGCGCGATGCTTCGGCAGCCATACGAGACATTTGTGCCGCCACTGCACGGTCCTGTCGGGACGGTTCCGCAGGAGCCAACGCCGCACGTCGCAACGTTTGTGCTTTCCTCAGAGTAGCTTGCGGATCATCCGGGATTTCGGAGGTATCGACCGACACCTCACCACCAACCGCGTACATCCGCCCATCCGGTCCGCGTTGGAAGCTGTACTGAATACCTCCCTTCGCATAGGGGCCGGCGACCGCCAGATGCGCCTGCTCGTGTGCTCGCACTTCACGGTCGCGCGCTTGCAACTCCTCGACTTGTTCGCGCTCCTGGTCGGTCAGGCCATCGACACTTGATGCTTCGCTGGCTTGACGGTCCTCACCAGGCGCAGCATCTGCGCTCGCCGCAGTGCTGGTCTCGGAAACCGGTGCGACGGCATCGCCCACGCGCACAGAATCGCTGACAGAGCCGTTTTCACCAAACAGCACCGCGGCGTCCTGGCGCAACAGCTCGGCAGGACTTCCTGCCTGGACCCTCTGCGCGCGAGCAGCGACATACACGACCGGATTGAACGAAATGCTGGTCATCAAATCTCGGGAATATGTAATGTTCCGCAGAGGCTAGCGACAGGCTAGGACGTTCCCTTTAGTGTTTTTTCTCGCGCCGCAGCCCCAGTTGATAGTCGTACAGCGACGGCACATCTTCGAGCTCAACATTCAACAACTCGATGTAGGGTGCCGGCCGGTAGTCAAGTTCGAATTCGCGGTTCCCGTGGAGCCCCACAATACGCGCCATCGGCCCCTCATCGAGACCCTGAAGCGTTACCACCTCGTCTGGATGAGCACCACCCGTGATGCGAACGTTGAGATTCCAGGCCGTATTGAACCCGCCATGACCGGGCTGCCAGTACGGCGCGCCGCTACCATCGAACACTGGTGCTACCGCCCCTGCTTCGGTTTGCATCGCTCGCATGTGCAACGTGACGTCGTCATAGAGGTTCTGATGATTAGCTCCGGCGTGCTGATCGAGGGTGGGCGTCGTAAAGACCTCGGCGTGCTTGTAAACGCATTTCGTGGACTGCGTGTTAAACGTCAAGGAATGTAAGACCGGGTTTAACACTGCGAGATGCTCAGCGAGCACGTTGTGGACGTTGCCCATATGAACCGCATAGTGCGCTCTACGATTTCCATCGGACAGAATGTTGCGGAATGTCAGATTGGCACTGGCGTAACTCAGAATGCCGCTATCCGCATTCGTTATACGAACATTACGAACCCACGAATCAAATGCCGTCGTGAAGTAGATACCGTTGTAGCCGCGTTCCATATGGTGACCAAAGAACGGAGATTCGGGAAACTCTAGATGCAAACCTTCGATTCCCACTTCTTCAAGCCCGTCCCAACCTGCAACCTGCGCCGGAATGGTTGCGTTCGCATCGTGCAACAGCGGGTCGGCCAGAGTAACGGTGCGACCGTCGACGGCCAGTACCCGTGACGTCTGCCGAACCAAGGGACGCTTGGGGAAACTCCAGTGATGCGATCCTGCGCGCTCATAGAAATCGCCATACAGGGACTTGACGATTCCCGCATCCGGGCCGGTCGCGTTGATCCACTGCACCTGAACAATTGCTCCAACCGAAACGGCATCCGCTGTAGACAGAGTCACGGTCTGGCTACCACGCGTACCGGTCTCGACATTCGCGAGTGCGCGGATCGGTGGGTCGTACTCCACAAGATAGGGCGCAGTTCGAACGCCGGGCTTCTGGATCCAGATGAATCCCCCGCTCCACGAATACTCGGAAAAGAAGTCATTGAGGTTTTTGTCGGGCTCAACTTGCCGCTTGTCGAGTTTGCGAATGTAGGTCCTCAACTCATCCAGCGAATCACTTTGATCGACCTGATTGAGTGGCCGAGGGAAGTGAAGCGTGGTGCCGCCTGCCCCTGAACCGGCGCCCTGCAAGACGAGGTGTGACCTGTCGATCTTGAGGACGTCCGAGATCCGATAACGACCCGCTGAGAAGCGAACGATGACTGGTCCTGATATCTCCCTCGCTCGGTCGAGCGCTTTCAAAACGGCCTGGGTATCGTCCACCGAGTCGTCGGAGCGAGCCCCGAAGTCATCCACGTCGATAACCGTCCCGCGACTCTTCGGAAGCGACTCGAGACCATTTCGGTAACCCGCATAGGAAAAGTCCGGCAGGAAATTGTCTTGCCTTATTGTCTTTACGGACAATAAGTCTGGAAGCGGTTGCGCCGCATCAACGGCCTGCCATGACGCCAATCCTGTAAAACCTGACACAATCGCAACAGGAACAAAAAACAGTTTGTTAATCAGGTGCTTATGTATTTTCATTGGTGTGGGCGAGGATTCTCTTTATGGGTATCAACGGTAACTCAGAGGTACGAGTTCGACAATGTCTGTCAGTGAAGTCGTTCCAGGGGTAACGAAATGACCTCTTTGACACCGGTGACATTTTCCGTATGCTTAATCGTGGGTGGGACAAGTCCAATCCGTTTTGGGTTAATTCAGGTACTTGCCAGGGGGGCAAAAAGTGAAACATCCGCAACGCATCATTGCGTTCGCCGTATGTGCGGCGACGTTTAATCTATCGACTCCAGCTTTCGCGCAGGACAATGACGAAGGTGCTGAACCTATCGAAGAGTTCATTGTTCAGGGCATCCGCGGCTCACTCGCGGGCGCGGTAGATCAGAAACGCAACTCTGACACGCTCGTCGAGGTCATTATCGCTGAGGACATCGGCAAACTGCCTGATCAAAACCTCGCGGAAGTCCTTGAGAACATCACCGGAATTCAAATCACGCGAACCGCGGGCGTCGGTACTGGCGTGCAGATTCGCGGCACGAATGCGAACCGGGTTGAGTTCAACGGTGTGTCGACGGTCGGTTCCGGTGCTGGCCGGAGCGGCATCAACTTCGAAGACGTCAACCCCGCGATCATCTCGGCGGTAGAGGTCACGAAGTCGCCCGACGCCAAAACGATTGAAGGTTCCGTCGGCGGAACGGTCAATTTGAGAACCGTTCGACCGTTGGCGCTGTCAGACACGTTGGGCGCCATTCGGGTCCAATACGAAGAAAGCAGCCTGACAACCGACGGCAGTCAACCCCGCGTCTCGGGCGCTTTCGGTGACAACTGGTCGACCGATGCCGGCGACTTCGGCTTCGTGATCAGTGGCAGCTACACAGAACAGGAAGCGGTGTCGTTCCGGCCACGAGCCGACCGCGACACGCGAGTACAGCCCGATGGTTTCCCGAACGAATATCTTGGTATCCAGTTCCTGGTTCAGGAACAGGAAAATTTCGATTTCGAAACCACCAACCTCGCGACTACCTTCGAGTGGGCACCGAATGACAGCCTGAAGTTCAGCTTCGACGCCATCATCAACGAGCAGGAGCGCAGCCAGGACAGCTATCGCCTGCAAGCATCAGGCGTCAGCACGCTGCGCAACATCAGCATTCCGACCTCGTTCGAAACCGTCGACTTCGGCGTCGGACCAGGACTGTTTGATGCGGCACTGACTGGCTTCCTGGAGCCCGACCTTGCCAACGATGATGATGACCCGAACCTGCGCTTCTCGAGCGACACAGGTTCACGAGTCACCGATAGCGCTGTGTTTGCACTGGCGGGTGAGTGGACCGGCGAACGCTGGAGCGCGCGCGCCGAAATCGCGTCGACCACGTCCGACACGGTGAACCCAAACCTCAGCACGACACTGAATTTCATCAACCCAAACTGTCCGCAAGACGGTACGAGTAATGACAACTGTGTACCGTTTGCCTATGACTTGTCGGGTGGTTCATTGGCGTGGGGCATCAACTTCGACTCACCTTTCGCGCCGTCAGTTGCAGATCTCACCAATCCGGCCAACGTCGTTCTCGACCAGGTCATTGTCGGACGCAACACGACGGAGAACGAAGAAAACGCTTTCCGTGTAGATTTCGGTTATGAACTCGGTAACGACTTCATCGCATCAATCGATTTCGGTCTTCGATACAACCAGTCATCGAGCACGTTCAATGATGTGGAAGACCGAATTGGTGGCTTTAGTCAGCTGGTGGATAGCCCGAACGGATTGTTGTTTGAAGAACTTCTGGTCAACGGCCCGAGCAACTACGGCGATGCGGATGGTCGCTCGTTGTTCATTGCGAACTTCCTGCTGGTCGATCCGAACCGAGCGTTTTCGGATCCGAATGGTGTAATCGACATTCTGCAGAATGCGGTCATCGAGCATGACGCAACACCCGACATTCTGGCACTCGCTTCAGATCAGGATCAGTTCTATAACGTGGACGAAGACACCACCGCGTTGTACGCCCAGGCAAACTTCGAATACGGCATCTTCCGCGGTAACTTCGGCTTCCGCTACGTCGATACATCGATCGACTCCACCGCGTTCGGTTTTGCGGATGCGAATGGGGACAGAAGCCTCGTCACAGTCTCTTCGAGCTATGACTTCTTTCTGCCGCGCATCAACGTCGTTGCGGACATTCGCGATGACATGATCATTCGCTTTGGTGCTGGCCGCGATATTCGCCGCCCGAACTTCAGCGACATCAACACTTCATTCGAATTGGATGATCAGGAAAACTCAGTCATTCGCCAGGGCAACCCGAACCTCCAGCCCGAAGAGGTCAATTCTTACGATCTCGCATTCGAGTGGTATTTCGCTGAATCGTCAATCGCGAGCGCTGGCATCTTCTACAAACAGCGCACCAATATCTTCGGTGATCTGTTTGATGGTGCCTTGTTGTTTGAGGATCCGAGCACAACCAGCGGCCTGGCTCGCGAAACCGATCCAAGCTGCCCTGGCGGCGGTATCTTCAACCCGAACGTCATTCCTAACGTGCTGGGTGACGATATGACGATGGGGCTCTGCGTCGACTTTGAAACGCCAATCAACGATGCAGACACCACCGAGCAGTTTGGTCTGGAATTAGCATTCCAATACAGCCTTGCCGACTTCGAGGATCGTCTGGGTTGGGCTTCAGGCTTTGGCGTCATCGCTAACTACACGTGGCAAGAGTTCAACGGTGGCGCTGTCATCGACGAAACCTCTGGTCGGGGCGCGCAGGTTCTGGGTGAAGGCGTACGGATCCCGCGTGGCCTGCTCGACTTCTCCGAGAACGCCTACAACTTCACGTTGTTCTACGAGAAATACGGATTGTCAGCTCGCATGCGCTACACCTGGCGTGAAGGGTTCCGCACGCAGGACTTCGGTGGCGGTGCCAACACCAGCGGCAGTAGTACGTTCAGCTTCCCGGTCAACACGCTTGATCGAGGTCAGCTAAATGCCAGCATCAACTACGCGATTACTGACAACTTCCTGGTCGAACTTCAAGCGGTCAACATCACCGAAGAACGCATCGATCAACGTTGTGTCAGCGAAAGCGGTCCGTTGTGCTTCGTCGGCCTGCCCGATCGCCGAGTTGCACTAGGCGCCAGTTACCGGTTCTGATCAATACACCCCCATCAATGATGGGAGCCGGACAAGGGAAAGCCCCGGCCTACACGCCGGGGCTTTTTTCTCTCGGATTGAACATGGTTCGCACCGCCGAGTGCCGGAACAATCTGCGACACCAGCAGTGCTTCCAGAAAGTAGAGCGAAGAAACTTAGATACAGAGTATTCAACCGATAAACATCAAGCCGAAACGTTTGCCGACGCATGGGGTGACGCGGCTGCAAACTAGCGACGAGTTTCGGAACAGCGTACCATTGACACCGGTGGCAATAGTCAGATGCGAACAACAAGAAAAGACAATTCGTACGCATCGATCTCGACATCCGACGCGTTCCAGTTCGGTTGATTCTTGGGGAAGGATTACCTGAATGCCTAGTCTAGAAAACGCAACCAACGTTGGTCAGCCGCTACCGACTTCGATGGATGACATTTCCAAACGGCTGGTGGCAGCGCGTCGATCCGGGCGCGCGTTACCGGACTTTCCGGGCGAACTACCGAGCTCCTTGAGCGAAGCGTATGCCGTTCAATCTGCGTCGATTTCGCGTTGGTCGGACGAGGTCGCCGGTTGGAAAGTAGGCGGTGTGCCGCCAGAGTTGCGTAGTACGCTCGGCGCGCCGCGTCTGGCCGGACCGATCTACCGATCGTCCGTTTTCGACGTTGCGACCAATGAAGAAAAGACGATGCGAATTTTCGATGGAGGATTCGCAGCCGTGGAAGCGGAATTCGTCATTGAACTTGCCGAAACGATCAAACCGGTTCAGCGAGATTACGCTGACACGACACTCATCGACGTTGTGGCAGCCATGCACATTGGCGCAGAGATCGCGAGCAGCCCGATGGCTGACATCAACCGCATCGGTCCCATCTGCGTGGTCTGTGATTTCGGCAACAATAACGGCCTGCTCGTAGGACCGAGCATTCCAGACTGGCACACCCGACCCGCCTCAGAGTTGACCGCACGCGTCTTTGTCGATGATGCACAGGTTGGACAGGCGACCGCTGAAACCGTCGAAGGGGGACTTTTGCAATCGCTCCGGTTCCTGATCGAGTTGTCCGCACAACGCGGCGTAACCTTGCATGCGGGAAGCTACGTCTCCTGCGGGGCGTTGACCGGAATTCACGATGTGACCACAGCATCCAAAGCGCATGTGGATTTCGGCGCTTTCGGCGCCTTCGACGTGCGGTTTGAGGCGGTAGGAGCTGATGCGCACGTAGACTCGGTGATCGGCTAGCGGCATCAGAAATGGCACGCACCAGCCGGAAATCTCAGATCGATTTTGCTGCCGCCGCGCGACGCTGGGCGGAGACCAATAAAGACGGCCGCAAACCGACGATCAAAGACGTCGCCGAACTTGCGCAAGTGTCGAAAAAGACGGTGTCACGAGTCATCAACAACTCGCCACTGGTCAACGAAGCGACCCGCAAGGGTATTCAGGCACTGATACAGGACATCGGATACCGACCAGACCCACAAGCGAGAGGTTTGGCTTCGCGCCGCTCCTATTTGGTCGGCATGATCTCTGACAACCCAACGCCTCAGTATGTCGTCAATATCCAACTCGGGATTCTCGACGTCTTGCGGCAAACCGGCTATGAACTGGTCGTGCATCCTTGCGACCGCAAAAGCGATACGTTCATTGAAGACGCACGTCGCTTTATCGAGGTCCAGAAACTGTACGGCGTCATCCTGACGCCATCCGTGTCAGAGGATGAACGTCTCGCCGAAGTACTGCGTGAACTGGGATGCGCGTACATTCGAATTGCTTCGATAGCGATGGACATGGAAAAGCGTATGATCGTCACCAACGACCGAGTTGGCGGACGAGAAGCTGCCAGACACCTCGCGAAACTGGGCCACAAACGTATTGCAATAGTGGCTGGTCGACGCAGCTTCCGCTCGTCGCACGAGCGGCGAGCAGGATTTGAGGAAGGTCTTGCAGAGTTCGATATCGCTCTTCCGGATGAGTACGTACTGCAAGGTGACTACACATTCGAGTCGGGCTTCGCATTGGGTTCGCAGATTTTGGATCTCGACCCTGCTCCAACGGCGGTTTTCGCATCGAACGACGAAATGGCAGCCGGCGTATTGCAGGCAATGCACGTCGCAGGCCAAACGCCACCCGACGCTTTGTCGATTGTCGGTTTTGACGATTTCGAAACCGCAACCCGTGTCTGGCCCCGACTGACAACGGCGCGCACGCCGGCACGCAAGATCGGGCGGCTTGCAGCGGAGCGGCTGTTCGAATTCAACAATGATAGCGATGGGGTCAGCGGACCGAATCAAACCACACCGCGATTGATTGAACGAGACTCCACTCGACGAGCACCAGGAAACTGACCGGTCCGGACCACCAGCCACCAATACGGGATAGCGCAGACGGATGAACAACACGATCTTCAACCTTGATGACAGAGTCGCAATCGTTACCGGTGCCAACACCGGTCTCGGACAAGCCATCGCCGTGGCGCTTGCTGGCGCAGGCGCTGCTGTTGCATTGGTCGGACGTTCCGCGCCGACCAAAACGGAGAAAATGATCAGCGAACGCGGCGGCAAATCCGCTGTGGTCATGGCCGACCTCAGTACTGCGGAGGTGACACAACAAGTCATCCATAAATGTGAACAGGCGTTGGGACCTGTCGATATTCTGGTGAATAACGCCGGAATTATTCGTCGGAACGATGCGCTTGAATTCAGTGTGTCCGACTGGGATGACGTCATGGCGACCAACCTCAAGGTGCCGTTTTTTCTGGCGCAGGCTGCTGCACAGTCGATGATCAAGGGTCAGCGTGGCGGCAAGATCATCAACATTGCATCGCTACTGTCGTTGCAAGGTGGGATTCGCGTCGCGTCGTACACATCGAGCAAGAGCGGGCTTGCCGGTCTGACTCGCTTACTGGCCAACGAGTGGGCCGCATCGAACATTAACGTCAACGCGATCGTTCCCGGCTATTTTGCAACCAACAACACGCAGGCATTGAGGGAGGATCAGACTCGCAATCGACAAATTCTCGAACGGATTCCAGCGGGTCGTTGGGGAGATCCATCCGATCTCGGAGGCGCCGCAGTGTTTCTTGCATCTGCCGCATCCGACTATATTCATGGAACGCTGTTGCCCGTCGACGGCGGGTGGCTCGGCAGATGATCAACCGACGCACCTTCCTGCTGGCGCCGTTGCTACTGTCGGCCTGTGGCCGACGCAAGGGTGCACGGCCGTTGTTCGCCGCAGATTCACAGCCTCTGGGTTATCCCACCACGGAGGGGCTACGCGCGATCGACCAGCTGTTGAATGAACGTACCAACGGCGAAATGCGAGTTCGTGTGTATCCAGGCGGACAAATGGGGGCCGAAAAAGATACGCTCGAAATCGCCGTGTTCGGCGGACTTGATCTCACGCGCGTCAATCTGGCTCCTGTTAATTCGATCGTCCCTGAGACCATCGTCTTGGCGTTGCCGTTTCTGTTTCGATCGATCACACATTCAAGAGCCACGTTCGATGGACCCATCGGGCGACGCATTCTCGATGCAATGTCGCCGTATGGTTTGCGCGGCATGTGCTACTACGATTCCGGCGCACGCTGCTTTTACAACACGAAACGGCCGATCGTCACTCCAGACGACATGGCGGGTATGAAAATTCGCGTACCCAAATCCGATATCTACGTGGCAATGATCCAGGCGCTTGGCGCGAATGCGACGCCCATACCTTATGGTGAGGTCTATCAATCGCTGGTACAGGGCGTGGTGGACGGCGCGGAGAATAACTACCCGTCCTACGAAAGCTCCAGACACTTTGAGACAGCGCAGAATCTCAGCCTGACACGTCATGTCATGGCTCCGGAACTCGTCGTCGCGTCAGGTCGAAGCTGGGATCGTATGAGTCAGGAAGAGCAAGAACTCTTGCAAGCCGCCGCGACAGACTCAGTGCCGATCATGCGAGCGATGTGGGACGAACGCGTTGCCGTATCGAAACAGCGAGTCAAGGAAGCTGGCGTTGCGGTAGTTGAAAATGTCGAGCATGCGGCGTTTGTCGATCGCATGCTGCCGGTCTGGGATCGCTTCGTCACGACCCCCCAAATGCAGAAAACGGTTGATGACATTATTCGTGTCGGCGCCGGCCTCGAGGACATCGATGAGTAATCGACTGAGCAATGCAAGCGCGAGCGTCAGTAATCTTGCGAAGTGGATATCGGGCCTCGGACTGCTCGTAATGACCGCCATCATCGGAATGCAGGTGTTTGCACGCTACGTCCTGAACGACAGTCCCGCCTGGGCGGAACAGGCAGCACTACTTCTGATGATCTGGTATGTGTTCATCGCTGCCGCGGCCGGCATTCGCGAAGGGTTTCATATCCGAATCGCCGTCTTCGCTGACAACCTTCCCAAGCAACTACGACGAGCTGTGCGAATCATCGCCCAGTTGGTGGTGATTGTTTTTGGTATCGCAATGGTCGTGTATGGCATCGAACTGACGCAGGAAACCTGGCGTCATGTCATACCCACGCTCGGTATCTCGCGGGGTTTTGCGTATATACCCATCGCGGTGTCCGGCGTCATGATCACAGGCTTCGCCATTGAACAACTAGTCGCGGAGATCCGTGCGAAAGAGGTCACGCCGCAATGGAACTAGCAATACTGATTGGCGTGTTACTCGCGCTGTTGGTAATCGGCGTCCCGGTCGCCTTCGCTCTCGGCGCCGCGTCTTTGGTGACTTTCTACGTGCTCGACATTCCGTTGATCGTCGGATTCCAGCGAATGGCCGCCAGCATGAACATCTTTGCATTAATGGCGATTCCATTCTTCGTCTTCGCCGGCGACTTGATGCACAGAGCCGGGATCGCGGAGCGCCTAATCCGCGTTGCTGATGCCGCACTCGGACGCACCCGTGGCGGACTCGGTCAAGTCGACGTCGGCGCATCAATGCTGTTCGGCGCCGTCTCGGGGTCCGCTATCGCGAGTGTCTCCGCCATTGGGTCCACCCTCGGGCCCATGATGCGCGAAAAAGGTTACGACTCGGACTACGTTGTGAACGTTTCGGCGACGTCCGCTATCACCGGATTGTTGATTCCGCCGTCGCACAACATGATCATCTACGCAGCGGCTGCTGGCGTCAGTATCTCACTGGCCGACCTGTTTCTCGCGGGGGTTATTCCAGGCGTTTTGACCGGATTGTTGCTCATGGTTGCCGCGTACTTTGTCGCGGTCAAACGTAACTATCCGCGCGGTGCATTCCCCGGATGGCGTGCGTTTGTCGCCGCATTTGCCGCTGCCATCCCCGGGTTACTTGCGGCGGCGATTATTGTTGTCGGCGTTTTATCGGGGGTCTTCACACCCACCGAATCCGCGGGTATCGCCGTGGTTTACACGATTCTCGTGGCTTTGTTCGTTTATCGCTCACTCACTTGGGAGCGGTTTGTTGCAGCAACAACGGCCTCCGTCAGAACGACGGCGATGGTCATGATCGTGATCGGCGCAGCGGGCGCTTTTGGTTGGTTGCTCGCGCTGCTCCAGGCTCCCACTCAACTCGCGGATCTGTTGAAAGGAATTACCGAGAATCCGTTGCTGCTATTGCTCCTGATCAATCTCGTCTTGCTGCTGCTCGGCACGTTTATGGACATGGCGCCGCTGATCATCATCACCACACCAATCTTTCTACCCATGGCAACAGAGCTCGGCATGGACCCGGTTCAGTTCGGCATCATGTTGCTCCTGAATCTGGGTATTGGACTCGTCACACCGCCAGTGGGCGCCGTGCTTTTTGTCGGTTGTGCGATCGGGAAGATTCCGATCGAGCAGACGGTGAAAACAATCTGGCCGTTCTATGGTGCACTCATCGTGGCTTTGATCGCTGTGATTTACCTGCCGGCGCTATCGCTATGGTTACCAGGTTTGCTCGGCTAGGCTGACGCCCAGCCGATCATCATTCGTAGGTAACGTTGCTAACCTCGTAGCCATCATGATTGGCACGAATCGGCGCTGTCCCGGTCATCGCAAGATCGCGAATTCGCGTTATCGGCTCCCCATTGGTCAAAAACAACGTCAACGGCGCACTGTCAGACCAGGTTGAATCAGACACCTGAAGGTTCTGTACACCGTGAAATGCAAGCGATGCGCCTGACTTGTTTCGCTTCCCGAGCCCAACATTCCGGAACGTGGTTCCCGAGATGTTGACTATCGGTCCGAATGTACTTTCGTCTGTCCCGCCGCGGTACAAATTGGCAACCGCACCTTGAACATCAAGGAATGCGCTGCCCTCTATCCGAATATTCTCAGCGTTGTAGATTCCAAGATCATCGGTTTCCTTGTCCAGCGCCAGAATCGAACCCGTGATGTTCGTCATCTGCGTGTTTAAAATTTCGATTCGGTCCGCGAAAGTGCTACGAAACACCTTCAGGAAATCGAAACTGTGGTTTACATCAAGATCCGTAATTTTACTGTTGCGAATCACCAACGAATAATTCTGGTTCATGGAATACCGGTCGGTGCTGATCACGTTATTACCTGCAAGATCTGGTGACTCCGCGCCGTCAATCCAAACGTTATCGAGTTCCAGCGATCCGCCATTGCCGATCACGAAGAACGTCGACTTTTCCGAACGGATGACCGGCTTCGGACCGTCGGGTGCAACGATTGAAAGTGGGTGAGAGGCAGTGGCGTACTTGGTTAGGAGGTACTCCCCACCACTATCGAGTACCAACACATCACCAGGCTGGCTCGCCTGCATCGCATCGAGCAACGTGTTTGTTCCCGGCGCGACCGATACCTCTGAACCACCACGAAACGCGACGTTAGGTTCGCGCTTCGGATAAAAATCCGCTCCGGTTGCCTCCTTGTCGACCGGCAGTTTCGCTTCGCCAAATCCTATGCGATCGAGTAACTCCTGATCCGGCACTCGGAGTCCATCGGCGTTGACTTGTGCAGAATAAGGCACGCTCGAAAAACCTTCTGCAAACGGTGCTTGCGCCTCTTCGTTCAACAGATTGCCCTGAAAACTGATCCCGGACACGTCGTCGTAGATTGTGAATGGGTTGAGGTTGGTGCGCGACATGATGATGTTGTCGTGCATCGTGGTTCCGCTCGGAGGCGCAGAGCGCTCTTCATCCGACCCGGCACACAACTGGATGTGATCGCTGTCGATCACAATGTTGCTATCGAGCACAGAATCGATCACCGGATCGTAGCGATTGATGGGACCATTCGGAACACCGTTCATGATGACGAGCGCACCACGAAAGCGATGACCGGTCAGCCCGTACAAATAATTTTTTCGTACGGTCTGATTCTCGTTGATGATGCGAATCCCGCCCGTGTTCGGTTTTCGATTGCCGATGAAATAATTATTTTCGACAGTAGTGTAGTGCCCGTGGCGCATCGTCAGTGTTCCCTGACTCTCGAAAAACACATTGTCGCGAATCTCGTTGCCGCAGGATTTACTTGAGATAATTTCGAGCTCACCGCTGGTACGGTCGAAATAGTTTTCACGAACGATCGTGTTTGAAAACTCACGCGAGTAATGACTGGTTCCGATGCGCAGCGTTTCACCGCCATTGGACCCCAGAGTCTGCCGCGGTCCGAAGTAATTGCGTTCGATTATGTGCCCGTTTTCATGACTCGCTTCGGTGTTCATTTTCACAGCGAGCGTGACCCCACGATTTCCCTTATTCACGAGCGTGTTGTGATCGAATCGATTCTCCCTGCCGTAGATGGCCACCCAGGTATCCGAGGAATGGCGCTCAGGGTTACTGAAACTGTCGATCACGGTATTTGTGACACGCGAGTGATTCGCCAGCTCGCTTTTCGAAGTACGAAACGAAATGACTTCGCTGGTCGGCGTGTAACCATCTCGAAAGACGAGATCTGAAACCACGATGTACTCACCGGAAATCGACAGATTAGACTCACCCGAAATGACCACGCCACCCGGCGTCTGGGCGGTCAAGTGAACCGGCGACTCTGCCGTACCGCGTGCGCGCAACTCGAGCTCAACATCACGCCAGACGCCGTCTGCCAAAACAATTTTGTCGCCAGGAGCCAGCTGCCGCGTCGCCATTTCGAACTCATCTATCGAACGCACGAGCGTCCCATCGGTGCGCGCCGCACAGGCAACGAGCGTTGCGGTCAGTGCAGCAACAATAAATCTGAAAAGTCGGGTAGTCATACGGATTCGCTCTTGGGAAATACAGTCAGATAACGTTGGCGGCTCGCCGCCGCCTGGACTCTTAGCGCCTCAACGGCTTTCGCCTCGGACGAGTCGATCATCGAGGTCAGCAAACGCGTAAAGTGTTGCTGCATCGCGGTTCGGGCCGCCGACGAATCGCGGTTTTTTAACGCATCGTAGATTGCCTGATGTTCCCGACCACGCTCACGCGCCATCGCCTCGGAGCAGACGGCGTCATGCGCGTCATGCACGTTGGCCAGCTCAACACGCATACGCCAGAGCGACTCGATGGTGTATTGCACAGCCACGTTGCCCGATGCGCCAGCGATAGTCAGGTGAAACTCGCGGTCGGCCATAAGCGATGCGTCATCACCATCCGCATGGGACTGGGACATGACAGTGACCAGTGACGCGAGGCGATCCAGTGTGGTGTCGGAGATGTTTCGTGCAGCCAGTGCTGCGGCCTCGGACTCGAACAGCAGCCGCGCTTGTGTCAACTCCAACGCACTGACGGTGGGAATGTCCGCATCATGCCTCGACGCCGGTTCAGTCACATACGCGCCTGACCCGGGCTTCACAAGGATGTACCCCATCGCCTGGAGGGCGATTTCGGCCTCGCGAACGGTCACGCGACTGACGCCCATCTCATCGGCAAGCTCACGCTCACCCGGCAGTCGATCTCCGGGCTGGTAAACCCCGTCGAGAATTTTTCGCTGCAGACGGTCAGCTACAGATTGGTAGAGTCGAAGGTCAGTCAAACGCCCGCTCCCACTAAATTGGTAGGACCAATGCTAACACAATTGATCGAGATTCTGATCTGCTCGCGAACCAGCATTTCTCTGCGGTGTGTTAGAGGAAAAAGCAGGAATTCACTAATTGGCCTGTTCAATTTTCGTCGATTGATCTGTACAGTTAGCGCATGGGGATCATGGGCGAAATGGCGGCAATTGGAATGCGGATCGCTGCGATTTCACGTCGCTGTATCCTCGGCGGTAAGTCGTGCGTGATCGGCGCCCTATTGCTGATCACGCATGCCGCGCATGCTGCCTCCGCGAGCCACCCACGCCTTGTCCTGACCGAGGAAGGCGTACAGAACATTCGCGCGTCACTGGGCTCAGTCCCGCTGTTTGATACAACGCTCGCTCGTGTCCAGGCAGAGGTCGACGCTGCGATCGCCGAAGGCATCGATACGCCAATACCGAGGGACTTGTCGGGTGGCTATACGCATGAACGCCACAAACGAAACTTTTTGTTGATGCCGAAAGCAGGCGCGCTGTATCAAATCCTCGATGATGAGCGTTACGCGATCTATCTTCGGGATATGTTGATGCAGTACGAAGCGTTGTATCCGACGCTGCCACTGCATCCGCAGGAACGCTCGTACGCACGCGGCAGACTTTTTTGGCAATGCCTGAACGACGCGAACTGGTTGCTCTACGCCAGTCAGGGCTACGACGCAATCCATGACTGGCTGTCCGAGGAAGAGCGTCAGCGGTTGGAAACCAATCTGTTTCGCCCTTTCGCCGATTTTCTGTCGGTTGAAAACCCTCAGTTCTTCAATCGGGTGCACAATCACAGCACTTGGGGCGTGGCCGCTGTTGGAATGATTGGCTTGGTCATGGACGACGACGAACTTGTGGAACGCGCACTCTACGGGCTAAGCAGTCAGAATATGGACGCTTCCGCGCGCGACAACGACGGCGGCTTTATCCGCGCGGAAGGACAAGCAGTCGGTTTCCTCGCCAACCTCAATGAACCTTTCTCGCCGGCCGGTTACTACACCGAGGGGCCGTACTACCAGCGCTACGCGATGTATCCCTTTCTGATGTTTGCGCAGAGCCTGAACAACGCGAGGCCGGAACTTGGAATACTGGAATACAAAGACGGCGTCTTGTTGAAAGCGATCGACGCAATGCTCCAGCTCACTGACGCCGACGGTGAGTTTTTCCCGCTGAATGATGCGCAAAAGGGCATGTCCTTTTTGACCGGCTCGGTGGTCACCGCAGTCGATATCGCCTATCACGTCGGTAGTCACGACGCTCGTTTGCTGGACATCGCCCAACGACAAGGTGTCGTTACGCTCGATGACGCAGGATTCGCCGTCGCGAAGGCAATTGATGACGGAAAAACCCGGCCTTTCGACAAGCGCAGTATCAATTTGTCGGATGGTACAAACGGTGATCAAGGCGGTGTTGCTATTCTGCGCACCGATACAGAATCGCTGACGCTCGTGTTCAAGTACACCGCGCAGGGACTCAGTCACGGACACTACGACAAGTTGTCGTTTTCGCTATTCGCAGACGGGCACGAAGTCATTCAAGACTACGGTATGGCTCGCTTCGTCAATGTCGGTCAGAAAGGCGGTGGCAACTACCTCCCGGAAAACACGAGTTGGGCGAAGCAGACCGTCGCTCACAACACGGTCACGCGAAACCAGACGTCGCACTTCGACGGCAAGTATGAAATCGGCAGTGCGCACCATTCCGAGCTCGCTTTTTTCGATATTTCCAATAGTGCCGTGCAAGTGGTCAGTGCGGTTGAACGGAACGCGTACCCCAACACGGTGCTCCGACGCACGATGGCGCTGTTGCAAGGCTCGCGTTTCGACAATCCACTGGTTCTCGATGTGTTTCGCGTAGAGACGGACGAGCCCGCTCAGTTCGATCTGCCGTTTTGGTATGTCGGTCAGCCGTTGGGAAGTGGCGACACGGTATCCGTGAGGCCTGTCCAGCCACCAGAAATTCTCGGATCATCTGCGGGCTATCAACACTTGTACGCGCTGGCGCAAGGAAAACCATCAAGGCCGTTCTCGAGATTTCAGTGGTTATCCGAAGGCCGTTTTTTCACACTGACAACGGATAACGCGGCAAACGATACCTGGCTGCATACCCAGCTCGGCGCGAACGACCCCGAGTTCAACCTGCGACCCGATCGTGCGGTGATGCTTCGACGAGCGGCCGCCGGGGATCACGTGTTTGCATCCGCGATCGAAATGCATGGCGCATACAGCACCGTTTCGGAACTAACGGTTGACCCGCAAGGCCAGCTCGATTCGGTCGAGGTGATTCATGCCAGCGCGCGCACCACCGTTATCGAACTGAAAGATATTGAAGGGCGATCCAGTCTCTTTATTGTTGCTAACACAGACACCGAAGAAGATACGCAATACGAGCTGACGATCAACGATCAAACGTTCCGCTGGAGCGGTCCTTATCACTACATTGAACTAGAATAGATCCACAGGGGAAAAACTATGAAAACATTGGAAGGAAAAGTCGCGATCGTTACCGGTGGCGCACGTGATATCGGTCGCGCCGTATCAGAGCAACTTGCTGCGGGAGGCGCGAAAGTTGTTGTCAATTACTTCAGCAACCCGGCGGCGGGTAATGAGACGGTCGCCGCCATCGAGGCCGCCGGTGGGACCGCAATCGCGGTCGCAGGCGACATGACAAAGAAGGCGGATGTCGACAATCTTGTCGCCAAGACTCGTGAGGCCTTTGGGGACACCATCGATATCCTCGTTAACGTGGTCGGGGGCCTGGTCGCACGCAAGGGCCTCGCGGAACTGGACGATGAATTTTTCGATCGACTCATGCGCTTGAATGTCACGAGCACCTTCCTGACCACGCACGCCATCGCGCCCCACATGGGTGAAGGCAGCGCCATCGTAAACTTCTCATCACAAGCCGGGCGCGACGGTGGCGGACCAGGGGCTGCCGTTTATGCTGCATCGAAGGGCGCGGTGATGACGTTTACTCGAGCAATGTCGAAAGAGCTCGGACCATCCGGAATCCGAGTCAACTGCGTATGCCCCGGTATGATTGCCACAACCTTCCATGACACATTCACCAAAGATGAAGTCCGGAAGAACGTCGCGAATGCAACGCCATTGCGTCGCGAAGGTCAGGCATCCGAGGTCGCAGACCTGGTCGTGTATCTGGCATCACCGAAGTCGAGCTTCATGACCGGGACCAGCGTCGACATCAACGGCGGGTTGTTCTTCTCGTAAACGGCAGTCAATCGATATGGCGCGAATCAGTTTATTCGGTGAACCACTTTTGGAGCTGGCGGGTACGCGCGCAGGTGTTGTGCTTGGACCCGCCACACTCGGCGTCGCCGGAGACACGCTCAACACTGCGGTGTACCTCGCGCGACTCGGTCACGAAGTAAACTACATCACCGCGTTGGGCACCGACACTTACTCGGATGCCCTGATCGAGCAACTCGAAGCGGAAGGCGTGTCAACCGGGAACATCGCACAGCATCCCTCTCGCGTTCCCGGACTTTACGCGATCCGAACGGATGAGAACGGCGAGCGCTATTTTACGTACTGGCGCGACCAGTCCGCCGCACGCGACTTCTTCTCGCTGCCGGATGCAGGCGAGAAATTTGCATCCGCTATGGACGGAGACCTTTTCTATTTCAGCGGTATCTCGCTTGCGATTCTTTCGACAGATCATCGTAGTCTGCTGCTCAACATCGCGCGCCAATGCACCTCTCGGGGTGTGCGCGTCGCTTTTGATGGCAACTACCGACCGTACGGCTGGCAGTCCAGGGAAGCGGCGAGAGACTGCCTGAACGCTGTCGGCGGAATCGCGGACGTAGTGCTGCCCACCAGCGAGGATGACGACAAACTCTTCGGTGATGCGCCGCCTATTGAGCATGCGCGACGCTGGAAAGCACTCGGTGTCGATACGGTCATCGTCAAGAACGGCCCGGACGGCGCGTGGGTGCTCAGCGGATCGAACGACCCGACTCATGTCCCGGTGGACGAGGTCATCCAACCCATCGACACAACTGGCGCGGGCGATAGCTTCAATGCGGCCTGCCTTTCCGGCCTGCTCGAGGGACAATCGCCAGCCGATGCGGCGGCCCATGGCAACCGGTTAGCCGGACAAGTGATCCAGCATCGAGGTGCCTTGATTCCCAGGTAAGACGTCGACGCTGAACGACCTAACCAATCTCACGCTCTGGTCTTACCAATTTGCAAACCGTGCTACTATCAATTCGTTATCTGTGAGTTACGAGAACGCACGGCATGCCGAATGACAAGCGCCTATACAGAAACGTCAAGGCGCGGATAGAAGAACAAATCGCTAACGGCGAGTATTCAGCGGGTTCCAGACTGCCGCCGGAGCGCGAGTTAGCAGAGCGTTTCGGAGTCAGCAGACCCACCATTCGTGAAGCCATGATTGCGCTGGAAGCACTGGGTCGCGTTGACATCAAGACCGGCTCAGGCGTCTACGTGCGCGACATCGCTCAGCCAACCGACAATCTGGATGCTCGAATCAGCGCATTCGAGCTTACCGAAGCGCGCGCACTCATCGAAGGTGAGGCTGCTGCACTGGCAGCGACTATGATCACGGACGAGCAACTCAAGCAGCTCGAGGCTGTCATGTTCGATATGGTCGATGAAACCGAAGACGGAGAGTTGCTCTCCGAGTTCGCGGACCAGAAATTCCACCGACTGATTTCGGAAGCGACCCGCAACACGATGATGATCAGCGTGTTCGATAAGCTCTGGTATATCCGTGATCACTCGCCCGAGGTGCACGCGGCTTACCAAGCGATCTGCGAGGACGACCCGCAATCTCGAGTGGACGAACATGTTGAGATTCTTGATGCCCTCAAGTGTCGCGACCCGAAAGCCGCCCGAGAAGCGATGCACAATCATTTCGGGCGAATTCTGAACAAGCTCATCGCCGCCGATGAGCAAGCCCAGTTCGATAGAATTCGGCGCAAGACCCAAGAGAGCCGCGAACGCTTTTCACTTGGCCATCTTTCGACAGCACCTTAAAGCTGTACTTGTCACCACAGCGCCTACTGATTCGACTTCACTTTGCTGATCGAAAAGTTCGCGAAACGCACGACCTCTTCGTCCGGTCGCAGATTGTCTCTATCGAGTATTGATCGATAAATCCCCCACTTTGGACGAACAAAATGGCCGGCGGTTGTACCACGCCACAGATCAAGATCCCCCGCATCGATATCGAAAATCACCGCGTCATCGCGTAAGCGTTTGACGATCACTCTCAGGGATCCCGTATCGGAAAAGGTCGCTCGGCAATAAGCTGTCAGCCATTCACCCTCAATCTCTGACCAATCTGATCGCTGCAGGACTTGACGCTCCGGCGGCGAGCTGTGACGGACTTCGATGCCATCTTCGCCGCGTCGTTTAGAACCCGAAATTGTCAGGATTGGTTGGCTATCATCACCACCCACCGCTTTCAATTGGAACAAGTGCGTGAAGCGGCGCGACACCGTCATGCCGTGATCAATCTTGAACTTCCAACGAAAAACTAATGTCTCCCCTTCGAAGCCTTTGACGGCATCTTCAGAACTACTGTAAGTCTTGATCTCATTTCGCTGCCGATCCGATTTGTCGCGACGATCGCGATCTATATCGTCGTCACGATGAATAACAAAAACAAAATGCGGGCCAACCTCGGGGTCAGAGTCTTCGTAAATATGCGCGGCGCCTGGGTGGTTGATCGAGTACAAGTCGGGCGCCTCGATGGATCGCTTGCCACCGAAGGCTCGAATCAAATCGTAGGCATCCTTGCCCTGCCCTGCGCCGTCCGCATCCAAACGCCGTTCGCTCACCACAACGAACGCGGGCGTTTTTGTCGCGGATTCGGATTCTTCGTGCGTCTCCAAGAAATCGCCGGGAGCGGTCGAACGATTCACAGGGTCAGCGCTGCATGCAACAACAATCAATACTGCTGCAACCCATCCGATCTGCTTCTGCATAACGCTCACTGACAACTGTCCGCTTCACCAAGAATCATCTCAGCCGACGATACGCAACCAAAAGCCCCCAGCGCCACGGGGTATTGCTTGTGGTGCTAGCCTGTCGCCGCAGAAGGTCGCCGCCGACGTCGACGTCGTTTCTTGGCAGCGGTCGGCTTAGCGTGGGTCGCCTGCGAACGCGACCCTGACTTCGAAGCTGCGGCGGGTTTGCCGTTGGACTTTCGTCGCCTGCGCGGATTCTTCTTCGCCGAATTCTCGTTATTTGAACTCGGCGCGTTTCGTGACTGTCGGCTCGGACGACCGCCGCGCTTCGCAGGTGCCGCCTTCACGTTTGGATCGGGCTCGAAACCCTCGACAATCTGCTGCTCGATGTATGAGCCCAGGAGCTTCTCAATGTCGCGAAACAGCTTGGTGTCGTCGACACAGACCAACGACGCCGCGTAGCCGTCCTCTCCCGCTCTTGCGGTCCGTCCGATCCGATGCACGTAGTCTTCGGGAACAGACGGAAGATCGTAATTCACGACGTACGGCAATTTATCGATATCCAGCCCGCGCGCCGCAATATCAGTCGCGACCAATACTCTGATTTCGCCCGACTTGAATCCTTGCAGTGCTCGCGTACGAGCGCCCTGCGACTTGTTGCCGTGAATCGCGGAGGCGTCGATACCCTCTTCAGTGAGTTGACGTGCGAGTCGATTCGCACCGTGTTTGGTGCGCGTAAAGACCAGCACCTGCCGCCAGTTACCGGAGCCGATCAGGTATGCCAACATTTCGCGCTTGCGCGCTTTATCAACCGGATGCGCCACTTGGGTGACGCGTTCAGCGGTTGTATTGCGCGGTGCGATTTCGATCTCGACCGGCTGATTGAGAATCGTCGATGAGAGATTCAGGATGTCCTTCGAAAAGGTTGCTGAGAACAAGAGATTCTGTCGCTGGTTCGGCAGGATCTTCAAGATCTTCCGGATATCGCGAATGAACCCCATGTCCAGCATGCGGTCCGCTTCGTCAAGAACGAGCATCTCTACATGCGAAAGGTCAATAGTATTCTGACCGACGTGATCCAGTAGTCGCCCTGGCGTCGCGACAACAATATCAACACCGCTGCGAAGCTTTGCGATTTGCGGACGAATGCTGACACCGCCAAAAATCTGCATCGACTTTAGTGGCAGGTTCGCGCCGTAGGCTTTGACGCTCTCACTGACCTGAATTGCCAGCTCTCGCGTAGGCACCAGAATCAAGGCGCGAATCTGTCGCTTTCCTCGACCTGGCTTGCTGTTGAGTTGCTGCAGTAACGGCAGAGTAAAACCGGCGGTCTTGCCGGTGCCGGTTTGTGCGCTGGCCAAAATATCTCGACCGTCAAGTACCGCTGGAATCGCAGCTGCCTGGATCGGTGTCGCCTCGCGGTAGCCTTGTGATTCGACCGCGCGCAACAATTCAGCCGACAGGCTGAGTTCTTCAAATAACACTGGGAGTTTCTCCGAGTCGTCTGAACGTCGCTGCAAACCATGGGGTCGCTCAGCGCGTTTCGGTCCAGACTTTGGATTGATTATGCGATCTGGCGGACTGCCAGAATCGTCGTGTGTCGACCGAAGGACACAAAAGATAAAGAGAGGATACCAGATAAGGCGATGTGGCAAGGGATTGATTGCGTCAACTGTGATCGGCTGCCGCCGGGCTAATGCTCGGATGCCTGAGTCTCAACGGTGTAAATCAAAAGCGCTTCGAGCGTTTGTGCGCTGAGTGGCGCGGTGCCGGTATACTTACGCGCGTGAAAAGTTTGTTACACCCTCAACGCACCTTGCTTTCGTGTTGTGCAGCACTACTGCTCCTTCTGATTGGCCTGCCTACCGTCGCGCATTCACAGTGGCCGCAACAAAGCTGCAGCTTACGTCACCGTATTCCGGTCACCATCACAGCGACTGCAGGCACACATTCAAGTGAAACTCGTATCGATTTAACCAGCACTGACTTCCCGATCGAATATGCGTTCTCGAGTGATGGCGAAGATGTACGAGTATTCCGATCCGATGACTCGACCCCTGTCGACTTCGTTGTCGCAGGGTGGGACGCCATAGCGCGAACCGCGACGATCTACACCCGTCTACCACCCATCGCCAGTGGCGGTTCAGAGTTGATCTATATCTATTTTGGCGATGAGTCGTTGGCAGCAGCCGACAGTCCGTTCGCGGTTTTTCCGGATGCGGGTGTGCGACTTCGCAGTCGCGTTTCGACGGCAGATCCAACGAGTGCGGCTAGCGGGTTAGCCGCGTTTGAAGCGGCGACCACCGACGTCGATGATTCGGTGCGACCCACGGTGACTGGGTTGCGCAACCGAGATCTGGGTGGATCCAATGGCAATTTCGGTTGGTGCATCAGCGCGGTGTTGAATGTCACACCCGCCACCACGGGCACATGGGACTTCCGTTACGGCGCGGACTTCGGCCGGGGTGGACATCTGTACGTCAGTGGACAGGCGCTCGAAGAAGACTGGAACGACGATCTTTGGTGGTCGGGTAACTATGCGAACACTGGCGAAACCCTTGAGGGCAGCATCACGTTGGCGCCCGGCTGGCATCGCTACGAAGCACTTGGCTTCGAAGGGTGCTGCGACGGACGTGTCGGATTTCAGGCGCGCCCGCCAGGTGGTACATGGCAAGACCTGGGCTCCAGTAACTTTGCGCTCCGAGGGGCCCAGTGCATCAACGTCGATGTGAACACAAGCATCGCGCCAAGTGAGAGCTGCACTACCAACCTATCGCTGACGAAAACCGTGAGCGTCGATGCGACAAGTGAGTCCGAGTACAACATTCCCGGCAGTATCGTGCGCTACGACATTCTCGTCGAGAACCTCGGGCAGCGCATTGATCCGACGACGCTCGTCTTAACCGATGCATTCCCTGACGAAGTTGCATTGCTGGTTGCCGGCAGCGGTGTGTTTGAGTTCGCCGATGGCGCTGAACCATCCGGTATTGGTTTCTCTTACGGCGGCCCGAATAGCACGACCGACAGCGTCGAATTCTCCACGGATGGCATTAACTTCGGCTACATTCCAAGCGCCCCGTCTGATCCAGCGGTCACTCATATTCGCTTCCGCCCGACTGGCGCATTCAATCCGCGCAGCGGCTCGGCAACACCGAGCTTCACCATCAGCGTCCTCGGGGTCGTGCAGTAGCGAATTCTCATGGCGCGTTCGAAAAGACAAGAGACGCAGGGAAACGGCATCGCCGCACGTATTCGAACAGCTCGCGAACGTGCGCAACTCGAGCCCACTGAACTTCGAGAAGCGCTAGCGGCACTCGGGCTCGATGTTTCGAAAACGGGATTGCACCGTCTGGAAACCCAAGACCCCAAGAACCCGAATTTGTCGTTGATCGAAGCGATTGCGAGCATCACGAACGTCTCCCCAAGCTGGATTCTGTTTGGCGAAGGCGCAACCACTAAGCCAGACGAATTCGGACAAGCCATCCGAAGTCGCGTTGTCGATACGATCGAGTTACTCGTCGGTGCACTCGATCTCACCACGCGTCAAGAATCGACAATTAACAACTGGATGAAATCCGTTCGCGAGTCTAAACCCACCAAGCTCAGAAAACCCTGAATGTGAACGCGTTCCGTTTTTCGGAACAAATGTTCATTTTTCTGTTGACAGCGTTTTAAAGCTGCGTATACTCCCCGCCCCATGATGATAGTCAAACAACAACTCGGTCTCGGCACCACCGCTGGCAGTCATTGGCATACACCCGCCAATACCGCCGGGGTCGGCGACGTACGCCTGCTCTCGATGCAAGCGTATCCAGCCGTCAACCGTTTTGATTTGCGCTCCACGATTTGTGGGGAACGTATGACCTAGCCTCCCAGAAATTTTTCCTGGAAGGCTCGACACACGGACCTTCCAGGGAAAACTCCAAGTAGAGACCCCGGTCGGTTCGTTAGAACCACCGGGGTTTTTTATTGCCTCCGGTTTTTGCTCTTTAACAATGTGGATTGTTCAGACGTTGGGGGCGGAGTCTTTATGGGAAAGACTGCGATCTACAGACCCGTCGTGCGCTTATGCGCCCGCCCCAAGCGTTTTTGGCTAACGTAGCTCAATGTGGCAGAGCAGCTGTCTTGTAAACAGCCGGTTGTGAGTTCAACCCTCACCGTTAGCTCCATTTATGGAGAGGCAATCATTGGCGAGAATAGCCGGCTGTAACCCGGTGGTCCTTATGGCCTTGTAGGTTCAATTCCTACCCTCTCCACCAACGGATCGGTAGCTGAGACAGAATAGCGGCTGGCTGAAGACCAGCAGACGATGGTGCGACTCCATCCCGATCCACCGTTGCCGTGTAGCTCAACAGGTAGAGCAGCCGACTGTTACTCAGTTTGTTGATGGTTCAAATCCATCCATGGCAGCCACCCCGGGGGATTAGCTCAACGGGTAGAGCACCTCGTTTGCAACGAAAAGGCTCTCGGTTCAAATCCGAGATCCTCCACCAAATTTCGAGTCATCGGTATTACCGAGGCTCTTGATAGCGGCCTGGCGCTGCTAACCGTCGGTAACGGCGGGAAAGGAACGCACCCATGGCGTTTCGCCGAGACTTGAGTTTCGGTCACTCCAGGCAAGTTCGGCCTCCGGTTGTTCTCGGCACTGTCGGGAATAGCGGCCAAGCGATACGCGGAAGTAGCGTGACTGACGCACCGGCAATGTCGGGAATGCGGGTCCGTGAAAGAACACGTGGTGGTGCAACCCGCGACACCAATATCGTCAACCGTGAGAGGTAACGAATAGTGCAGTTCAGTGCGAGCCTTGCAGGCAAGTGCGACTGTGCAGAAGGCGAGGGTTCTGGTGGTCAGCCAGCGTCCTTTTCATCGGTCAAGTAGCCGGCAGGTGAACGACATTCGGCGTGTTGTATTTCGTCGCCCAAAAGGTGGCGAAGCGACTGAGGCGCGCACGTCGCAGTGGGATTGTGATTTAGCTCAATGGCAGAGCGATTGCCCAGCAAGCAATAGGTGCAGGTTCGACTCCTGTGTTCACGACTAACGTCAAACGCAAAGACGCGCCTCGGTACGCCGTCGAAAATGGCTTAAGGCCGGAGTCTACGGACAATCCGGCGGTTGGATCAGCCGCAAGTTGATCGGACCTTGGCAGCAAGCCGCACGGTCGGGAAGCCCCCGTTTGGAGCCCGCAAGGCTCACGGTACGCAAGCTGCTGACTAGACGTGTACTACAAGTGCATCGCCGCACTTCAAAAAAGGCAGTCATGGTCTTCGACTGTCGAGTTGGCTTCGGCCAATCGGCAGTGGACAAGCACGCAACGAGTGTCACGCACGGCATTCGGTACTCGTGCGAACGGAGGACTACAAAGCGCCTAGTCTCAGCGCTTTTCCTTTTCCGCCACGATAGCTCAATCGGAAGAGCATCGGATTGTCGATCCGAAAGATGTCGGTTCGAGTCCGATCCGTGGCGCCATTCTTCGATCCTGTGGGCTAACGGTTAGGCCACCAGACTTTCAATCTGGGGATTGCGAGTTCGAGTCTCGCCAGGATCACCAAATGACCAGTAGCTCAGCGGGTAGAGCACACGCCTGATATGCGTGAGGTCGCACGTTCAACGCCAGGCAGGATGCCTCAGTGCCGCGTAGCACAGGACGTGCGAGAGCGGCCCGTCGCCTGGTCAACCAAACACTCTGCGTGTAGCCAAACTGGATAAGGCCCCTGACTTCGAATCAGGAGATTGAGAGTTCGAGTCCCTCCGCGCAGGCCAAACACTCTGGGAGTAGCTCAGCCTGGTCAGAGCACTTGCCTTGGAAGCAAGGGGTCGCTGGTTCAAGTCCAGCCTTCCAGACCAACGTTTCGAAACCGGAGCGCTACAAGGAGACTCGCATGGCTGGCGTGCTTATCGGTCTTGAAAACCGTGATGTCCTGACGGGCGTGGGGGTTCGATCCCCACAGTCTCCGCCAATCGATGGTGTATCTAGCTTAATCGGCAAAAGCTCCGGGCCGTGACCCCGGGAGATATCGGTTCGAGTCCGATGATTCACCCCAATTCATGGAGATGTGGCCGAGTGGCTTAAGGCACTCGTTTGCTAAACGAGAGAGGGCTCGAAAGTCCTTCCCAGGTTCGAATCCTGGCATCTCCGCCATTTGTCTATTGAGAGGGAGGCGGTCTCAGACGAGAGTCATAACCTCGTTGTCGTCGGTTCGAATCCGACCCTCTCGACCATTACTTTCTAGCTCAGCCGGCATAACGTCGCTCTCGCAGAGAGGCAGTCGGCGAGAAAATCGAACAACTACGGCTATAGCTCAGCGGAAAAAGAGCGCGACCGTGCGAAGGTCGAGGACGGAGGTTCAAATCCTTCTAGCCGTGCCAAACCATTCAGCGATCGTCTAACCGGTAGGACACCAGACTTTGACTCTGGAAGTAGAGGTTCGATTCCTCTTCGCTGAGCCAACAACAGGTCGCTCTTCTAACGGCAAGATAACGGATTCCAAACCCGTGAATCGGTGTTCGACTCACCGGCGGCCTGCCAACAACTGATGCTGTGGTCAAATGGCAAAGGCGCGAGGTTGCAACCCTCGAGATGACAGTTCAACTCTGTCCAGCATCTCCACGGCCAGACACAGCGAGTAGTTCAAACATCGGACGCTCCGTCGACGAATCGATTTATGAGATAGCGGCCAGAAAAGGCTTTCTTGAAGCTTACCGCACACCCAATGGCGTGAACTCGTATCGCTCAGAAACTGCGCATCGCTGCAATGATCGCGTGACGACGACGCCGGACGATATGAAATTCACCGTGATGTCGCGATGGTCGATTGCACCCTGAAACGATCCTTGTGCGGACTCAATGATCAGTACCTGCTTGGAATCATCGTAGTGCAATTGGGTGACTCGACGTTCACCGCGGCGCCACGCCTCAGTACGGTCATCGTCTTCGATCAGACGAAAGTGACCATTGGCTCCGGTGTACACGTCTATCACTAACTTCGACTTGTCGATAAAGGCAGTGGTGAGTGCGTACTCTCGTTTCGGAATGATGGCACCAGCACGGACGTAAAGCGGCATGGCGTTGTTCTCTTGGGTAAGTACTTGCTCGCCATCGAGAAGGTCGCCACCACCGAGTGGATACCAGCCACCGTTTGGAAGCCAGACGCTGGTGTGGCTTTGATCGACAACCGGTGCAACAAGAATGCTGGGGCCGAACATAAACTGAAGATCGCGCTTCCAAGCAGATTCACTGTCAGGAAACTCGAGTAACATCGGCCTTGCGATAGGCAGGCCGGTGTCGGCAGCCTCATGCGCCACCGAATACAGATAGGGCATCAACTCATAACGCAGTCGCCCATAGCGGTGTGCTGCAGCAACGCTCGATTCACTGCGATCAAGAGGCCAGCGCGACTGACCCATACCGTGCGGTTTCCAAATGGGTGCGAACGCACCAAGCGCCATCGCCCACCGTTGATATAGCGATTCGTCGGGACCGCTGCCTTGGTCCCAATCGAAAAAGCCGCCGGCATCATGCCCCCAAAACGGGAAGCCAGCGAGACCGGCCAATTGCATCGCACGGATCTGCGACGCCATATCGTCGTCGTTGGGTTTAATATCACCGCTCCATAGCGTCGCATAGCGTTGGGCGCCCGCGGTCATGCCGCGCACCCATACGAAAGGTCGATTGATGATCGGTGACCGATCCCAACCCTCTGCCACGAGCGCTTTGGCGATCAAAAAAAACCAGTAGTTCCGCATCTCGGCTGAACTGCGCCCATTGGCAAGCACGATGTCTTTCGGTGCCGCGCCCTGCTCGTCGAACTCGTCGATCCAAAGCGCATCACCCGGGAAGTTGAGAGCGGGATTTAGTGATTTCTCGTAAAACACCTGCCAGAACCAGCGACGAAAGTCCGGGTTCGTCAAATCCGGCGCACTTTCCGGAAACTCGATATTGTCGATCGTCGGAAGATTAAACGACGAAGTCCAGCCGTCCGAGAAACGTGCGATGCAGCGGTTGAAGTCGATCGTTGAGACCAACCCATTGCCTTCCAGCCATGTTGCCCAGGCGACAGGATCTGGGTAGCGAGTTCGGTCCCATTCGATTTTCGACTCACAACGCTTGCCGCCCGCCGCGCGCCACCGGTTATCGTTGACCACGTGATCCAACGGCAGTCCCGCAATACGGTGCGATTGGATCTTGTCTTTCCACCACGCTTCATCGGAAGGCGTATCAGAGTTGTGATCGTGACCCTTGTCCGACAGCTGCAGGCCGAACATCGACTTCATTGGCAGGCGTGGACGGCCCGTCAATTGTGTATAGCGATCGACTACTGCCTTCAACGAAGGTCCCGCGATGAACACATAGTCCATCTGTCCGGTAAACCCGTGGGTGTCAATCGCGATGCTGTAGTCCCCATCCGCATTCAATGCAAATCGGTTAGGGAACGTACTGTTGAGAAAGACGCCGTAGCCGCGACTCGATAGATAAAAGGGAACGATTAGCGGTGCCTGCTCGACGGGTTCGCTGCCATAGTTGCGCTCTACGATGGAACCCGAAAGATCTAGCCGATCCGCGCGCGCGAAATAGCCGTGGCCCAGACCGGTGAAGCGCTCGCCGTCCACGGGCACGAATCGAACACCGCGTTCGTCGCCTGCTCGGTACGAGCCCATTTTTTCTTGCAGAATCGGTGTGGTGCTTTGTGCGGTCTCGAATGAGACTGCTAGCGTTTCGCGATCGATCACCACTTTGAGTTCACTCGATTGCAGTACCACTGTATCGCTGTTAGTTGCGACATCAACACTGCTCGTCCAATCGTGTGACTCGATCATCTCGTAATAGCTATCCGGCAGAAACGCCTCGCCGTCGTGGGCGGTTTGCAGACGTACCATTGCGTCGCCGAACCACAATATTCTGAGGGTGCGCGAACCATCTGGCGACTCGACATAGAACGCACGAGAGTCGGTATGGAACTGGGACGCTGCACAGCCGCACAGGACTAAGACGGCAGTGGCGAGCAGGCTGAGTTTCACTTGTGTTTTTGTCGGCACGTTCATACTCAGGTGTTCGGCTAGTTCGAGAAACCCCAAAGACCAATGTTGTCGAATTGAACACGCTTCGGCAGTTGCAGCAGGAAAAGCACCGCAGCGGCAAGGTCTTCGGTTTGCAACCAACCCGGTGTCATCTCATCCGCAACTTTGGGCTTTGGCACTTGCACAAGACCTGGGCACAAGCTGTGAACCTTGATGCCGAATTCGCGGACTTCTTCCTGCAAGGCGAGTCCGAAACCAAGAACGCCGAACTTCGCGGCGCAGTAAGGCGCTGCCTCGGCGTAACCATTCTTGGCCGCTTGCGACGCGATATTGATGATGAAGCCGCTCCGGTTCGCCTGCATGGTCGGCAGCACCGCCTGACTCATAAGGAACGTACCTTTGGTACAGGTCTCAAGTACGAGATCCCAGTTGGCCTCGGGACAATCGATGACCTTATCGGTCACACCGAGTCCCGAATTGTTGATCAAGAAATCAACGCCGCGGTATTGAGCGAGTGTCTCTTCGACGATCGCTTGAACCTGCGCTTTGACACGCACGTCGGCAGCGACTCCGATGCAGTTCGACTCAAACTCATCGTTGAGTTCCGCCGCAGTTTCGGTGAGCAGGTCTGCACGTCGCGATGTGATCACCACGTCGACACCGCTCGCCATCAGGCCCCGAGTAATCGCCAGGCCGATACCCGAGGCACCACCCGTGACAATGGCCGTTTTCCCTCGCAAATCGCTTGAGGAAGCAGTCAGTTCATTCATGGCTCGGCAGTATAGATCAGGTCTGCTTGATGCATCATCGAATCGATAGCTCAATCGGCAGAGCACCCGGCTCTTACCCGGGAGGTTGTGAGGTCGGAACTCACTCGATTCACCAAACAATAGCCCGATAGCTCAGCAGTAGAGCACCGCTCTCACAAAGCGGAGGTCGGTGGTGCAACCCCACCTCGGGCGACCACTTTTGACGCAATTCCGTCATACCGAGGTCTGAATTGTCGCCAAGTTCTGCGGACCGGGTTCTTTGAATTCCCGACTGGCGCGCAACGCTAACCATCGCCGCGCGTGTACCGAACGAAACGGCATTCTCACCGCCACTGGAAATTAGCTCAGATGGGTAGAGCATACGACTCATAATCGTACGGTCGCAGGTTCAACTCCTGCATTTCCCACCACTGGCTTCCACAGCCATCCTGGCGAAAAGAACGAGAGTTCTGCGGTTCGAATCCGCCCTTGCAGAGAGATTCTGCACCACCGCGACTGTGTCCAGCGAACGGCAATGCGAGCTTGCTCGCGTTGTCTGACGCAGCAACCGGTTCGCCGGTCGCCGTGCTGGTCCGTACGCCGAACCGATTCCCGAAACGACGCCGGACTGTGTGCGCTCGCACTCGCGTCGTGTGTCGAATCGCGTCTCGGTTCCGCCTACGCACCACCGGCTGCCCGCGCACGGGTTGTGGACACAGCCGCACCCATCAAAAATCCGCGCCTGACTTCAGCGTAAACACCACAGAAATCTCAAGTTGGTTGTTGCGCTTCTCGGGCGTTGCGAGAAGCGCGAATTGACCAAGTGCTTGAGAGCGAGCGATGTCCCGTTCAGAAAGCAGAGAGTCGTCGGCAAGAAAGACCTTCGGCGCCCATTGGTTTCCGTACTCTTCGGATACCAATGTGAAGTGAATATGGGCGGCCTCGCGGCCGAGATGGTCCGCAGCCGGACGGATGGTTTGGAACACAAACTCACCGCATTCGTCTGTGATCGCCCAACCTTGCAATCGCCACATCGTGAGCTCGCGATCGTTTCGGCCCAGTTCGAAACCTTCAGCGTCGCGATGATAGGAATGCACGACGACGTTGGGTGCGACTTCGCCAACAGGCGTAAAGACTGTCCCGCGCACTACAAGCGGCTCACCCGGCTCATCGGGCGAACCAATCCGCGACACCGATGACAATGGAACACTCTTTGCCGCAATCGCTTCGTGCCAAGCGCGAAGCCAGGCTGGATCAACGTCGCCGGCAACAGAAGCGCCGCTCCATAGCGCTGCGCAAAGAACCCAATATTTCATCCACGACCCTCAGTTGGACTTCACTTCCTGTTAGATAGTAGATCGGACTGAGAGGTTTAACTCACTGACCAACAAAGGAGGTGCTTTGATGGCTCACTCATCGAGCCAGGCCAGTCGCGTAGCCGACTGGGTACGAAATCGCAACGAGCAAGCACTGGCTTTGGCGCGTCGCGAGAACAAACGCATGTTTCCGACTACAGAAACATACAACGATAACAACCAAGGAGAACGCAACATGTTTTACATGAAGTTCAACGTGCGCAAGCACGAGCGTGCACTCCTGTTCCGCGACGGCGATTTCGTCAAGTTCCTTGAGCCTGGCGTGCACCGTTTCGTGACGGTTTTGCACAAGTACACGGTCGAATCGTTCGACATCACGGTACCGCTATTCGCACACCGGCTGCAGGACTTCCTGGTGGAGTCCTACGCAGAGGATGTCGCTCGCTACTTCGACGTAGTGACGACCGATGCCAATGAGATCGCCATCGTCTACCACGACGAGCGTGTCACGCTGATCATGGCTCCAGCCACGCGCCATCTCTTCACGAAGGGTGTGCGCAAGATTCGCGTCGAGCGCTTTGCGATCACCGGTGATGTCGACGTCGACGCCCGTTTGGCCAAGCGCCTGTTGACGGGCGACGACCGAACGTTGCAGGCGATCGCTGAGAAGGCGATCTACGCGCGCATCGTGTCGGACGGCCACGTGGGCTTGCTCTACGTGGATGGTGAATTGAAGCGCTCACTGGCACCGGGTTACCACGCGTTTTTCGCGGTGGAGCGCGATGTCGAGGTGAAGTGCTTCGATACGCGTGTGCAGACGCTGGAAGTCTCCGGCCAGGAAATCCTGACCAAGGACAAGGTGGCTGTGCGCATCAACCTGACTGCAACCTACCAGTACGCCGATGTGGAAGCGGCTGTGCGTGCTGCGAAGGACCCGCTGGATCACCTGTACAAGGAAGTGCAGTTCGGTTTGCGCGGTGCGGTCGGTACCCGAACGCTGGATGCTTTGCTTGAAGACAAGACGGTCATCGACACGTCGGTGGCACGTCATCTCGATGAGCACTTCGAAGCAATGGGTATCACGGTGAAGTCCGTTGGCGTGAAGGACATCATCCTGCCGGGTGACATGAAGATGTTGCTGGGTCAGGTGGTGGAGGCCGAAAAGGCCGCGCAGGCCAACGTGATTCGCCGTCGCGAAGAGACCAACGCGACCCGTTCACTTCTGAACACCGCGAAGGTCATGGAGACGAACGCTGTGGCGTTGCGTCTCAAGGAGCTCGAGACGCTCGAGAAGATCACCGACAAGATCGGCAACATCTCGGTTTACGGCGGCCTCGATGCCGTGTTGAACGACCTGGTTCGCATGAAGCAGTGAGTTCGACCAACCGGCGAGAGGTCAGGTGCAAGGCCTGGCCTCTCGCCATCTATTCGCCTTCGGTGTACCGAAGGCAATCCCAACGGTGAATGTAGCTTAATGGCAAAGCCCCAGGCCGTGACCCTGGAAGATGCCGGTTCGACCCCGGTGGTTCACCCCAAACACTAGCCGTCTGAAGGGAATTGGCATACCTACCTGTCTTAGAAACAGGTGCTTCTCGGTTCGACTCCGAGGGCGGCTACCAATTTTTCTGGGCAGAGCTGACTGGGCGTCTTCAGGGCGTGGTACCAATGGCGTGAATGCCTACTCCTTGGGTTCACTCTCGTCTTTATTCGTGGCCGATACGCACGCACAATCAGGTAGGGTGCATTGAGTCGAGCATCGGAATTAGCAGACGGCGAATAGTTGTGACCACACGAACTCGAAACGTTCTCCTGTTCGGCCTACTCGTTGTGGTCGGAATCGCAATGGTCAAGATACGAAATCCGAGCGTCGACCTCGCTGTTGATCGACAAGATATCGGCAGCACTGTATCCGCGGAGGAAATCCCAAAACCAGGGGCGATAACAACTCTGGCCGACGCGCCCGGCGATGCGTTCGCTGATGCCGCAGCTTCAGCGGTCGCTACCGTCCCTGACGAGACCTGCGTCCGAGCCAAGGACGTGGAGATGCTGCTCTTGAGTTCCAGTGAGCCGCAGCGAATTCAAAACCTGATGTCCTACGGAGAGTGGTTCAACGACTACGCCGGCGTCGATGAAGCAACACTCGAATCACTTGCTGATCAACTCGACACCAAGGCGATGATCGTCCTTGGGACTCAAGCCGAGTTTCGTGCCATCGGTAGGGACCCTGCACTGGCGGTCGAGAAACTCAACGGAAGTGCCGTGAGAGAGAATGTCCAAAACAATGCCTTTGACGCTTGGTTGCGAGACCGAGAACGTATCGATGCCCATCGAAAAGATGTCGAAGCAGCTCGCGACTGGTATTACCAAGCTGCACTCCTTGGCGATCTCGGCGCTCTCCCTTTTCTTGGTGACGTACAGCTGGCGTTAGAAGAAACACCCGTAAGTCTCGGTTGGATTAGCCAAGAGGACTTCGATCAACTCCCTCGGCAGGCGCAAAACCCTAATGAGGTGCGTGGCGCTTATGGTGTGGCGGCTACTCGAATCGCTCCGAACGCCGGTACTGGATACGCTGGTTTACTACAGGGAATCTACGAGATATCGCTTACGCATAAGCCGTTCGCGGACGCGTTAGCGGAACAGTACAAACGCGACCGCGCCGATCTCGGCCTGCCACCGCTTGAGGTTCCACCGGCTGAGATTTCTCTGGATGAGTTAAGAGACCTTGCGGCACGGCTCTGTCCTGGCGAAGAAGATTTCCTCTGACCAACAGTCTTGGTCAACACCATGATCGAGCTTGGCTCGACAAATGGCCTCAACCAAAGCGCAGCTGACGGGAAAGGCATACCTGGATAGCTCAAACCTATTCGTTTCCCCGTTCGAATCGGGGGCTGCGCACCAACTCCCTCTGAACAATCCACATTGTTGAAGTCGTGAGAAGAACGATGATGGAACAAATTTTGAAACTCGATGTGGGCGGAAGACCGATTGGTTGGATCACCCAGGAACAAGGCGCGCTGCTGTATTGCAGAGATCAAGTCGCGTGGGAAGCCGGCGACCAGACGATCGTGTTACGCGGTGGATTCTCGCGTGTGACGGGACACCGTTCGATGTTGACGATCAACAGTATCGTCGCGACCACGAGCATCGACCAGTCGGCAGACAACTGGGCCGGCGGAACGGCGCTGACGAACGCGGCACTGTTCCGACGGGATCAGTACCTGTGCTTGTACTGCGGTGGATCGTTCAGCCGATCCGCGTTGACGCGAGATCACATCGTTCCGGTTTCGCGCGGCGGTGAGGACTGCTGGGAAAACGTTGTGACCGCGTGTCGCGCCTGCAATCAGCGGAAGGCGGATTTTCTGCTAGCCGAGTGCGGCATGTCGTTGCTGGCAACACCGTACGTCCCTAACCGAGCCGAAGGATTGATTTTGAATAATCGGCGAATTCTTTGCGACCAGATGGCGTTTCTGCAAACGCGCGTCGGTCCGCAAAGTCGAGTCGCTAGGACGAACAAGAGAGAAGAACAATGAACAACGTAACGGAAAACTACGACGTCCTGTTTGATGGGGGCGTACCTGTAAAGCTGTGGACGCGTGGCGTCCCAACAGACGAACGCGCACTGGATCAACTGCGTAAGGCAGCCTCGATGCCGTTTATCTACAAGCACATCGCAGTCATGCCGGATATGCACGTCGGTAAGGGCTCGACCATTGGTTCGGTGATCCCAACCAAGGGCGCAATCATTCCTGCCGCGGTCGGTGTGGATATCGGTTGCGGCATGATGGCCGTGCGCACGAGTCTTAACGCGTCTGACCTGCCCGACAACCTGTTCGCGATTCGTTCGGCAATTGAAGCGGCGGTGCCGCACGGTCGGTCGAGCGGTCGCGGGAAGCGGGATAAGGGCTCGTGGGGCGAAGCGCCCGAGGCATCGTTGGATGCCTGGGGTAGCGGTCTCGCCGCGCGGTTCTCGCAACTGGTAGAGAAGCACCCTCGCCTTGCGAAGACGAACAACTTGAACCACCTGGGAACGCTCGGAACAGGCAACCACTTCGTTGAAGTGTGCCTGGACGAAGCGCAATCGGTTTGGTTCATGTTGCACTCGGGTTCGCGCGGTGTCGGTAACGCGATCGGGATGCACTTCATTGCGCTGGCTCAGCGTGAGATGGAGCGCTTCTTCATCCACCTGCCGGATCGGGATCTCGCCTACCTTGCCGAAGGCACCGAACACTTCGACGACTACGTCGAAGCGGTCGGTTGGGCGCAGGACTTCGCGCTGGCAAATCGTCGCGTGATGATGCTGCACACGATCCGTGCGGTGCGCGATGCGCTTGCTCGCCACTTCGATGCGGAACTTGAGGCCGTGAACTGTCACCACAACTACGTGGAGCGGGAGCATCACTTCGGTGAGAACGTACTCGTGACGCGCAAGGGTGCGGTCAAGGCAACGAAGGGTACGATGGGCATTATCCCAGGCTCGATGGGCGCCAAGTCGTTCATTGTGCGCGGACTCGGAAACGAGGAGAGCTTCTGCTCTTGTTCGCACGGTGCCGGTCGCATCATGTCGCGGACGCAAGCGAAGAAGGCGGTGTCGTTGGCCGAGCACAAGGCGGCGGTGGCGCACGTCGAATGCCGGGTCGATGCCGATGTTGTGGATGAAACGCCATCCGCGTACAAGGACATCGATGCGGTGATGGCGGCCCAGGATGATCTCGTTGAGATCGTCCACACGCTACGCCAGGTCGTTTGCGTGAAGGGCTAAACCGGGTGGCCATTTTCAATTCATTGGAGTTGAGGATGGCCACTTTTTTTGAGCAAGCACCATGGACACTAAAGAAGCAAAGGAGATCATTGACTGTCTTGGGCAAGACGCATTGCCGTTCTGGTATTTCCGAGATCGCTATGCGCTCCTGTTGATCAGTATGCTCGGCGACTCAGTCTCCAAACAGGAGATTAAAGCGTCCCCGTATGCGCAACTCTTGGACAAAGCGGCCGTGCGTTCCGTTCTTGCACAGTTCCGTGGGCGCGCGGCTCCCAGTCATGCCTTCGAACTGGAGACGCGCGATGAGCCCGTTTCGTATCCGCTGACGCTGGCACTCTGGGGTGGACACAGCCACTGGTGGGTGCAAACCACGCGGCGAGGTTACAGCTTAGTCCTGCAACTCAATTTTCCGATTGAACACAACCGGACCTACCGCAGGCTCATCGATCCCGAAGGTCGAATGCCATTTGTGTATACGGATCACCCCGTTCGAATCAAACGGTTCGTGACGATGGCTTGGTCTCGGATGGATGTGGACCTCAACACCGGCGAAGTCTTGATTGAAGAGATTCAATCCGACTGGATGCGCCATTGGCGACACTACCGAGAAGTTGCACGACAGCGTCGACACTGTGTGCCCGTGCGTGGCCTATGCGTTGCTGTCGACAACATCATCCAGTATTGCGACACAGAACTCTCTAAACACCAGCACTGGCCGGAAACCATGCTAGCGGCAAGCATCTGGTTCATCCGTTGTCAGCTCGGCATTCGCCGGATTTTCTATCACACCCACGAATCGGGCGCGGCACTGAAGCGAACGGGTGATCGCAAGCCACCGCGCTCGCTTTACACGAAATTACCTGCGCGGTTTTGCTTCCGCGAAACGGAGACACGACCTGCCTTCATGCAGCGTGGTGTGCGGACGAACTGCTCGAAGAAGGCGGTGGCCGCTGCTCGGTTCCAGCTGCTCGAACTGTAATGGTGTCCGCGGAGACCAATCGCTAGGGATCGCAGTCTTCGTCTGATTTCGATAGCGGCTTTATGCCGTCTAGGACTTCAGCGATCATCAGTCGAAACGACCGATCGGATTGCTCTGCTGCCTGCAGAAGTTCCAGTGCTTCTTGTTGTGTCTCGGTATCGACGTCGGCCTGGGAAATGAACCGGATCTGACAGGTTGGAGGTTGTTGACGCGCTTCACGAAACAACTCTCGGATGCGGCGCCATTGCGCTGTCGTGTTGTCGTCCTGCATGAGCGCGTCCCAGTGACTATCCTTAGCAGTTGAAAAAGACCCGGCCCGACGTCACACGCCGGACCGGGTTCACGCGTGCGCTACTGCGATGTCAGCGCGAATACCACCTCGACCGTGGAGTCATCAAAAACAATGATGTCGCTGCGTCCATCGCCATCGACGTCTCCCATGAAACGAGGGTTCGCATCGAAGGTAAACCCGCGATTGGAAGAGAACTCCGGCACCCACTCGCGAATGGTGCCGAACACGCCTCCCTGTCCAGGGTTCAACGAGTAGTAGACGGCACCCGGTTCGGTCGGTGACAGAGACCCAAACCCGACGAGGTCTACGTAACCGTCGCCATCAACATCCGCGAAGTAGCGCGGATCTTCGAGCGGCTGCCACCCATCATTGATAGAGAACTGACCTGAGATCGTGCGGACCGAACCGATTGGCGTCAGTGCGCCGTTTGGTGCTTCCTCTCTATCGATAGCCGGTGACAAGAGCACATCGTTGTCCGAGAACGCGACAACATCGTCTTGTCCATCGTTGTTGATATCCACGATGACGCGCGGGTTTTCGTCAACATCCCAAGATGGGCCGACAAACAGTGTGTCGTACGTTGCAGTGTTCGAAAACAATGGCGGCGTGCGATCTGGTCGTGCCCTCGCCAAGGCGGTTTGGGTAAATCCGAAACCGATAATGTCTTCGAAGCCGTCGCCATTCACATCAGCCAGGAGTCGCGGTGCACCCTCAGTCCAGCCGCCCGAGTTGGGGCCGAATCGACGGATCGCAAAATTGCCTGGGTCTGGGTCGACGAAACCGGTGCCCGATGCCTGCGCGATAATGACGCCGTTATCGCTGAACGCGACGATGTCATCGAGCCCGTCACCGGTCATGTCCGATAGATAGCGCGGGTTATTGCCGAAGTCCGAGTAACCTTGAGCAGGACTGTAATCCTCGACGCATGGATCGCCGTCACACAACACCGTGAATTGACCGCTACCATCGTTGACCGCGATGTAAACACCATCCGCTCCGAACACGACGATATCCAAAGCAGCACTGCCGGATACGTTGGCCAGCACGCGGCGTTGAGCGTCCTTGTCGAAACTCGCTCCGCTGGCGAAGTCTTCGAATTGTCTTACCGCCGTATCAAAGCCTGCACCATTGGACAAAGCGATGTAGGTGCCATCCGGACCGAACCCAACAATGTCATCGCGCTGGTCACCGTTGACGTCTCCGATCAAGCGAGTGTCATCGTTCTCGTTCCAGCCGCTGTTAAACGAAATTCCGATATCCGCGGAGAATCGATTTCGAACGCCGACGGTAAAGTTCCGGAACTCGGAGGGTGCATCCTCAAGATCTGCGGTCACGGTCACCGTGTACAAACCGTCGTCGGCGTACGTATGCACGACCGGAACCACGATGCTCGGAGTACATGGCGAGCACGGCTGCGACTCGAAGTTTGGCGTGCCGTCACCCCAGTCAATGACCAAACGGGTAACCGCACGATCACTGCCCCCGGATGCAACGGCGGAAACCGTGCCACCGAAGGTACTCTCCGGACCGAAGAAGGTAGCGGTGATGTCGACACGATCCGGGCCGGTCGGATTTTGATCGGTGTTGTCAGGTTCGCCGTCTCCATCGGTATCAGCGCGACTCGGGTCGGTACCGCGATTAAACTCCTCAAGGTCGGTCAGCGTGTCGCCGTCGGAATCGCTGTTCAGCGGATCGGAGAACACCTGCCGCACCGCGCCTTCCACTGAGATCGCCCATCCGTCCCGGGTTTCTTCGAAGTCGTTCAGACCGTCACCATCGGTGTCGACGTCTGTCGCCGATGTGCCCAAAAGAAACTCTTCGCGATCGAACAACTCATCACCATCCTGATCTCGCAAGTAGACCAGCGAAATTCGGTCGCGCGGCATCATGTTCAGATCGTCGAAATCTGTCGTTGGATCGTCAGCACTCTCGCTACTGGTGAATACATACCAGAACCCGTCGGTGATGCTCATCGTCTCGACACCACGAACACTGTTCACGGTCTCGCGCGACTGACCGGTCGGAACACCGTTCTCATCCACAATGTCTGTCACCGTCGTCGTGTACGGAATACCGAGGATCGACATCAAGTCTCCCATCGGCGTACCGATCACCTGATTGTTCACGTCTCGCGGCACGTTGGTCGCCACTTGGTAGCTTTCAGTTGTCCGATCGCCACCCAAGACGTTGGTGTTGGCACCGTAGTCGATGGTGACCTGCGCGGTTTGTGCAGCGACGTTCATGGAGACCATGCCCCACGTAAGGCCATCCGCCGTCCCGATGTTGGTCATCGAGTAATTCGTGGCCGTGAACAGCAGTCCGCTTGGGTCTCGCATCAACGCCTCCAGGTTGTCAGCGTTCTCGAAACTTCTTCGAAAGTCCTGTTCGAACGATTGGCCGTTGGGCAACTCGGTTGCCATGTTCTCCGGGTTTTCAACAACGAGACTGCCGAGCGTCTGCACTGTACCGCGTGCTGTGCGGCGACTCGCACCGATCGTCAGATCTTCAAGATTGAAGGTCAGATTCGACGTGTTGGTGACACGAATCCGCGTGGTCAGCGTGCCACCATCGGTGACGCGATTCTGAGAGGACGTGTCATTGGTCAGTCGGCCGTACTCCTGCCGAGAGTTCGACGCCGACGCGCGTGTCACGGACGTCGATTGCTCTTGCGTCACAGAAGCGGAGACACTGGACTCCGTTCCTGACTTCGCGGTCCCGCCGATCCCGGTGGGACTGGCCGAAGCACTGGCTTCTGCGTAGACGCGTGTGCTGGCCGACAGCGTTGCGGAGGTTGCCGTGGTATCGGATCGCGAGAACGAAGTCTCCTGACCTCTTTCATAACTCGAGGAATACGTTTCGCCAGCAGTACTGCCGGTCGTGTCAATCACGTTGATATCTATTGACGGATCAGCGATCACCTCGATAGAGACGGATGGCAGATCCGCGATCAACGGGTCGAACCCGCCCTGGTTGGTTTCGCGAAAATCATCAAGCCCATCGCCATCGGTGTCCGCAAGTCTCGGAGACGTTCCGATCGCCATTTCCTCGGCATCGGTGAGGCCGTCACCGTCGAAGTCGGTGCTGGAACTGGCAGTGACACAATCGATAGTGACGTTCGTGACATCGGCGTTCGCCGTGCCAATTCCGTTGGCAACCGTACACGTCTGGGTGGGATTCGATGGTTGCGTGAGCACCGTCACGTCGTAGGTCGAACCACTATCGATTTCCGTCGCGAACGTGAATGTACCGTTGGCAGTTACGGGCAGGTTATCGGTCGCATTGTTCTGCAACACGAGTCCATCGCCTTCCAAACCACCCACCGTGCCGCCGACCGACACTTGGGTTGTGGGCGTTGGTGTTGGCGTCGGAGTGGGTGTCGGTTGCGATCCACCACCGTCACCGCCACCACCGCCGCCGCAGGCAGCAATGGCAAGGCTCATTAAGGTCAGCCCTGCGCTTTTTATGATCTTGTATTTCATGGTCTTCTCCGAGCCCGCACCAGCAGGCGAAAAAAGTGGGTTCACTCTCTAATGCGAAAAGCGCTCAGAAATCGTTTAAAAAAACCGCAACTCCGGTCGATTGCCATTGGAAACAATGTGTTATGTTTGCCTTGGAGGGGAGGCGATGACTGAAAACAGCGACATCACGCAGCTGATTTCTCAATGGCAGGCTGGGGACGAGGCTGCGTTGGAGCAGCTCGCACCATTTGTGTATAGCGAACTGAAACGCCTAGCTCGCAGCTATATGAATCGCGAACGGGTCAATCACACGCTGCAAGCCACGGCGTTGGTCAACGAGGCATTTCTGCAGTTGGCCGGCACCGATGCGGACTTCGAGAGTCGTTCACACTTTATGGTAGTTGCCGCACGAATGATGCGCCGCACACTGGTGGACCATGCGCGTGCGCTCCACAGTCAAAAGCGCGGGGGCGGCGAACGCCCCGCCACGCTGCATGAGGATGCTGTTGGCGGCGCCGAACGATCGGATGAGTTGCTCGAGCTCGACCTCGCACTCGACCGGCTGGCTGGTCATGATCAACAGCTCGCTTCTACAGTGGAGCTAGTCTACTTCGGTGGACTCACGTACGAAGAAGCTGCGGAGCACCTCGGGCGCTCTCGCTCGTCTGTGTACAACGATCTACAGTTCGCGAAGGCGTGGCTAAGAAGAGAGATCGGGTAACGCTAGACATAAAGTCGATATGAAGTGGTGCGCTGCAAATGCCACTACAATCATTAGGGTTGTTCCACGAATTCATTTCCACTATTTATTATGGCGAATACACAGTCCGCTAACCGCCCACTTGCGCCCTTCCTGCGCCGATGCGCGCTCATATTGCTCATTACCTGCTTTGCTGCAGGTTGCGCCGGCTACAAACCCACATTGGGAGGTCCGGAAGAGCGCCCCGAGACTGTTTTGTTGGTTCCTATGCCAACCGGAAGTGCCCTTCCGCTGACAGGCGATGAATCGACACCCTGGCTTTACGTAGGCCCGGCGTTAACCCCCGCCGACCTGGCGGTGATGGCCGGTCTCAATGCCATTGGTTATGTCTGGGATAAATTCCGGATGAACAAAGCGCAGTCTCGCCTGGCACTGGCAGGGTTAACGTTGCCGATGCCGGACCCCGAAATGGCACTGGCTAACAATTACCAAACCTACTCGCCTGTAGACATTAAGCTCTACGTGCCGCAAGCCGACGAACTAGAGCCTATCGAAACCACTGCTGCGACTTTGGCCGCGCGCCACAACACCGACTCGGTGGTTTATCTCTATGTGCAGCCCAGTATCGCCGGAGACCTCGACCGACATCGCCTGGACGTACGCCAACTCAGTTTCAATCATTGTGATGTGATCACAGAGACTTGCGACAAAGCTATCGAGCGTTGGTTTCATTTTCTCAGCGAACGTACTGAGCTCGATGACGTGGAAGTCGAACCGCTCGATGTGGAAAGCGAACGCTCCAGGCTTGAGGCGGCAGAAGCGCAGGCGCTAACCCAGTTTCCAGAGCAATCGGAGGAAATCACAGCGCGTTATGATCGGTTTCGCAAACGACTCGACAACGAATCGTTTATGCGAGATGTGCAAGCGCTTCGAACTTTGTGGTCGACATCACGGCTCGATGCTGACTACCAGATTGCGTTCGACGAGTTGTCCGCCGCGATCGCCATGGATTGGGCGCGAACAGAAATCAATCGGTCGCAATCGGTCTTCGACCGAATGCTGCGATTCACCGTCGCAGAAGGTTACACGGTGGAGAAGCGAGTCCACAGAATTCGTTACAAGGACGGGCGCAGCATGTATCTGACGCGGGATGGCGACGTTGTCGTGGCCCCGGGCCTCGCGGCATGGATCCCACGCGAAGGACGTGAAACAGAAGCGGACGACTAGACGTCAGTCGAGTACGTAGGAACACTACCCTCTAGTGAGAGTGAGTCAAAGCTGTGCATGCCAGGGCGTCCCTGCGGAGTGCTGCGTCGATCGACAACGACGCCGCGCTAAGTGAAAGCGTCTGCTGTCAGCCGAACGCCGCCACGATGTGCTTTTGTTCAAGCGCTTCGAGGAAGTCAGAGTACGGTTGTTCGCCGAGCATGCGAATCGCCGTGTCCTGCCAGTTCGCATCCAACCAAACGGCGAGTTCGGTGGCCTCGCTAGCTCGACCTCGGTGAATCAACCCAAGCCGCTCTGAGATCTGGTTTGGTGCCAGCCAGCGGAACTGTCGATGGCGATGCGTGCGCGCTTCCTCTCGGAAAAAGTTAGGCATTGCGTGCATAGGTGGCTCTCCCTTTTGCAGCCGTATTTACGTTAGAAAGCCATGCGCCATTCGGCAAGTGACATTTTTATTGCAGTTATTGCATGAATCTGAAACAACAACTTGGCGGAAACACATAACAATCCACTTGAGGAGAGTTCTATTTTCTCGCCGAAATCCGCGCGTGTTTCTCGGCAACTCTCGCAACCCGTGGGAAGTGGCGGCTTGGCCAGAGATCTTCGTTTGGCCGTCAATCTCAAACGGTCGCGCGTTGTCGATAGTGGCTGGTATAGACTGTTGCGATCACTCCAAAAGGAATCTCGCATGAAACTTCATTTTGTTTTGTTCACCACTGCGTTTTTATGCGCGTCCGTCGCGACTGCGGATGACCACGCGATGACGCTTACGAGCACGGACATCGAGCACGGTAGCTTCATGGATAAGGCGCAGGAGTTTGCGGGGTTCGGATGCACGGGTGACGACCAGTCACCACAACTTTCCTGGTCAGGTGCACCGGAAGGCACCAAAGCGTTTGCCGTGTTTGCGTATGATCCCGACGCCCCAACAGGCAGCGGTTGGTGGCACTGGCAGCTCATCAATATCCCAGCAGACGTAACCGGACTTGCGGCTGGAGTCGGCAGCGCAGATTCGGAGGATTTGCCAGAAGGCAGTCAGCAGATGAGAAACGATTACGGCAACGCGGCGTTCGGCGGCGCATGCCCACCGCCAGGTGATGGCGCGCATCGTTATCAATTTACGGTATTCGCTTTGTCGCAGGTGCTCGAGATTCCGGCCGATGCGTCCGCGGCTTTGACCGGTTACATGGTGAACGCGAACAGCCTCGCGTCGGCGACGATCGAAGCGCTGTACAAGCGCTAGCCTGAACACAGGACACGCGCAATGAGCATTGTCAGCGAGCGCATCCGATATTCGCACAACGATATTGAGTTCGAGGGCCATTTCGCCTATGACGATGCAATCGACGGACCGCGTCCGTTGGTCACAGTCAGTCACGCATGGAGCGGCCGCAGTCCATTCGAGAATGAAAAAGCCGAGAAGCTCGCAGTGATGGGGTACGCGGGCTTCGCGATCGACGCTTATGGTGCAGGCGTACGTGGCACCACACGCGAGGAAAACACAGCATTGATGACGCCGATGCTCGACGACCGATCGGAGTTGCTCGAGAGGCTGCGTGCGGGTGTGGCAGCCGGTGCAGCGCATGCGTTTGTCGACGACAGTCGAATTGCAGCCATTGGGTACTGCTTCGGCGGCCTCTGCGCGCTGGATCTTGCACGCTCAGGCGATCCACTGAGTGGCGTGGCGAGCTTTCATGGATTATTCCAGGCGCCGAATTGGCCAGTCGCGAATATCAAAGCAAAAGTTCTGGCATTGCACGGCTACGACGATCCGATGGCGACCCCCGACTCGGTGTTGGCGTTGGCGAAAGAGCTCAGTGACGCCGGCGCCGATTGGCAGCTCGTTGCCTACGGCAACACGAAGCACTCATTCACCAACCCACAGGCCAACGACCCAGCGAACGGGATCGTCTATGACGCAATCGCTAACGCTCGCAGCTGGCAGGCTTTACAGAATTTTCTGACTGAAATCTTCTGAAGACCGACATAGCCACGGTTGAGGTGTGAACACCGCGGCAGGGTAGTAAGCGACTGTCGATGGTCTGCGGGCTGTACGTTTGTCAGGCCGCGCGGAATCTGATGTGAGCGAACGAACGCTGCAACGTCGATACCTGCAGCCTTACTCGCTGACCTCAGGAATATCAACGCGATTGCGTTGGCGACCATCGAAGCGGTGTGCGAGCGCTAGCGGTCTAGCCGGATTCACCTTCCAGTGGAACACGCACTGACACCGCCACGATTTCGTACAGCGGACCCGCTTTGAAAGCCCCGGGTTTGCCAGCGTCCTTGCTGAAGTGCTCGGCCTGGGCTTGCGTCAACTCGTGGCTCTTGAGCACGCCATGTAACGTCACGGTGCGGCCCGCTATGTTGGTCGGCACAAAAAACTCATAGTCCTTGAACGAAACTCGAACGACATGTTGACCGTCCTGCGCGACCAGGAAACAACCTTTCTTCTGGCAAACCTGTTTGACCGTGGTCTCTATCTGAACTTCTTGATCGACGAATTCGGGGGCTTTTACCATGACATCAGCAAGACTCTGAAGGGAATCTACGGCAGGCATTGGAACCCCAAAAGTCTCATGAGTCGTGGTGACTTCGACCGGATCGGACAAACGTATGATGCGCTTCTCGTCCGCGACAAGCGCGCTGCTGCAAAAACCGAATAGCAGGGAAATGCCTGCAAACCGCACGACCTGCGACCATGACTTTCCTCTGTCTCGTGTTCTGCTCATCCGTTTTCTCGCTGTGGTGACGGTGTCTTATTGGAGAATACCAGCAACCAAATGGCCAAAGAACACACTGTCCGTCAATGACAGCAAACAAAATATTGACATATTTGCACAAACACGCAAATATAAATAAATGACTACAGACCAGACAGAGTCCCTCGCCAACCTTCTCAAGGCACTGGGAGAGTACAACCGACTTTCTATGGTCTATGAGCTGTGCAATTGCCAGGCCCCGCGAAATGCGATGTGTTTGTGCGAATGCTGCAGCGTCGATGCCTCAGTCGCATCGCGGCACCTCAAAGTGCTCGCGCAGGAAGGCATTGTGAAAATCGAAAAAAAAGGTCGGGAGCGAATTTACTCGCTCAACCGAACCGATATCGCAACAAGATTGCGGGCCCTCGCGAATCAGATTGAAGCGGAGCCCAGTGTAGAACCCCTTCAGGGAGTGTCGTTATGACCGAAGAGAAGAAATGTCCGTGTGAGTGTGGCGGTGGCCCGTGCTGCAAAGAAGGCACCTGTAAGTGCTGCGCTAAGGACTGCTGCTGCTAGCGCCGCGTGAGGTGCTCTCAGTGCGCGCCCTGCGGCACTGAAAATACACTTCGAACGAAATCCCGAAATGCCGCGCATCTCGGGATTTTTTATGCGTTAGTCGTCGGCAGCCCTTTCAAGCGTCATCACCAACGGCAGGTGATCCGACACGCCGCGGCGGCGTTCCAGGTCGAACCGTCGCACCGTGCCGTCCCGTTTGAGTTGCTCGCCGTACTCGTCAGCGATGAACACCCCGCCCTTCTTCAGTTGCCATGCGACACCCGCCTGTTTCGCGGGTGAGTACAACACCATATCGAGGAACGACCAACTCTTGCCCGTCGACCAGTAATTTGTGCCGATGCAACCCTCGCAATCGACCTCATGTGCGACCGTCCAGAACGGACGTACGCGATCGTCCATGATGGTCGTATCTTTCATTTCGCGTGCAGGTGTATTGAAGTCGCCTGCCGCAAACACCGAATGATCCGGCGGCACGTCGGCGCGAAGGGCATTCAGGTGATCATAGGCAATTTCACGAAGCTCAATCGGGTGATACGGCGCTGGGAAGTGCGCCGAGAATCCGGTCAGACGCTGACCATCGGGCAGTTCAAACGTCGCTTCTAGAATACCGCGCGTGTCATCCGCTCGATCCGGAAAATCCGACGCATCGAAATCATGCAACACGGGTTTCCCGACCAATGGCAATCGCGACAAAAATCCGACATCAATACCGCGTATGTCACGCCCTTCAAGTAGCACGACCGTCTCGTAGCCCGCTGGTTGAAGATAGTCGTCCGCGAGACGTTTGAGGATGCCGATGTTTTCGACCTCCTGCAAAGCGACAACATCCGGACCACGACCATCGTTCACCTGGAGAATCGTCGCTGCGAGTTGGCGCAACTTGAAGTCGACCGCATCCTCGGTCCAATCGAGCTCAAGACACTCCTCTCGCCATTTCGGCACTTCTACGGGTTCGCACAACGCAATATGTGCAGTATTCCGCTTCGCGCTGACCGGTAGATATGCGTGATCGCTCTTGCCTGGGTCATCTTTGGCGTCGAACAGATTCTCAACGTTGAACGTCATGATGGTCACAACGGGATTGGTCCGCGCATCGTTCGGTTGCGCTCGATCCATCGTGCATGCGCCCAACACAATCGCAGCGCATCCCAATAGTGTCCGGCTCAATACTTTCCCGACGAGGTTGTCGAAGTTATTATATCGACAAATTTTAGACGTCTTATCCATAAGCCACAAAAATAAATCGCTTGTGTGACTGAGAGATAACTCTCTATATTTATTGATTTTATTCAGCACTCTCGCCCTTTCTTCGACTATGCTGCGCTTGAAATTCAGAATTTAGGCGTCATTATGGAGTCTGCAGGTAGCCAGTGTTGCATCTGGTTGTCTAAGACAGTCGAATTCTCAATCGATCTTTTCCGCGAAAGACTCGATCGGTAACACCGGTTGCCGATTGTCTGCCCTCACAACTTTGTACTCGCTTCGCCTTTGGCTGGGAACCCGTAGTGCGGGACCGAGTTAATCGGGCGACCACGACATTAACTGGATCGAAGGAACGTGAAATGATGAACTCCTCCGCGTTGTTGGCAGAAATGCCGGATATTGCAGCCAGACAACATTTGCATCCACAAGGAACACTGGACTGGGTCGGCATGAGCAATGTGCACGTGCCGCTGCACATCTCAGATGGCGGCGACGCGCACCGGGTTGCCGCGAAAGCGCAGATCTACGTGAACCTCGAAGACCCGCAAGCCAAAGGCATTCACATGTCGAGGCTGTATTTGATGTTGGATGAAAGCGCGGCAACACACGCATTGACCCCTGCAGTTATGAGCGAACTGCTAGGCGGCATTTTGGATTCACACAACGATTTGAGTTCGCGTGCGTTCATTCAGTTTGATTTTGAACACCTGCTTCGCCGCCCGGCGCTGTTGTCCGACAACTCAGGCTGGAACAACTATCCCGTCAAGTTGAAAGGCACGTTCATCGATGGCGAGCTTCGTCTCGAATTGGGCGTGACGGTGCAGTACTCATCGACCTGCCCTTGCTCTGCCGCGCTGTCACGGCAGATCATCCAGTCGCAATTCGATAAGGACTTCGCCGGCAAGGCAACAGTCTCGGCGGCGGATGTACGCGCTTGGCTCGGCACCGAAGAAGGCATCGCGGCCACGCCGCATTCGCAACGCAGCGAAGTGCACATTCTGACGCGGCTTGAAGCCGGTGCCGATGAGTTTCCGATCACGGATTTGATCAACCAGATCGAAGACACTTTGCAAACGGCGGTACAAACTGCCGTGAAGCGGGAAGACGAGCAGGAATTCGCACGTCGTAATGCCGCGAATTTGATGTTCTGCGAGGACGCCGGCCGCCGCGTGCAGAAGGCACTGAACAACGATGGGCGTTTCGCAGACTTCTGGGTACGCGTCGAGCATATGGAAAGCTTGCACCCGCATGACGCGGTCAGCATCGTGACCAAGGGTGTTGAGAACGGCTACTTGCCTATTCCGTAAGCTCTCAGCATCGATCAGATCGAGCGGCACACGACGTGATTCGTGTGCCGCTTTTTTTTTGCGTCAGGTTTGACTGAATCCCAGAGCTCGAAACTTGTCGCGATCTCATGAAGCGCATCACGCACATTGCGACCAGGTATCTAACTCGAAGTTAGATGTCGAATACATCGACTAAAGCGCGATCGCGTTAGGCATCGGTTGTCAGTCCTCTGCCATAAAAACGCTTTCGAAATCGCTGCGAATGGACAGCCCAATAATCTGAAAGATATGTTATAACATTGCGCCTTTTCTGGCGTTATTGCTTGCCATGACCACAAGTTTGCAAAACCAACTGGATCCCGATTTTGTATTCGATGTGGTGGTCGTCGGAGCTGGTGCCGCGGGGATCGGGGTAGCGGTCGCGTTGAGACATGCGGGTATCGAGAAATTTATTGTGTTGGAGCGTGATCGAGTGGGTTCCTCGTTTGCGAATTGGCCAGCGGAAACGCGCTTTATAACGCCATCCTTTCCAACCAACTCAGTGGGGATGCTCGACCTGAACTCTGTTGCGATTGGGGTATCGCCCGCCTTCAGTATGGAGGTCGAACACCCAACTGGACCGCACTACGCAGAGCACCTCGGGGCAGTAGCTGACCATTTTGATTTACCGATCTATGAGCAGACGGAGGTCAACAGCGTTACACGTCAGAATGCCACTTTTGACCTCGATACGAGTGAGGGCACCTTACGATCAAAGCATCTGATCTGGGCCGCTGGCGAGTTTCAATTTCCTCGTAAAAATGGCTTTGCTGGCGCTGAGCATTGTCGACACACAGCGACTGTCGCGAGCTATGACGACATCGAGGGCGACGATGTCATCGTGATCGGAGGATTTGAAAGCGGGATCGATGCAGCGTATCACCTCGCCTATCGCGGCAAGCGCGTTCGCGTCTTCGATAGTCGTTGCCCGTGGGAAAGCACGAGCTCAGATCCGAGCATCACACTATCGCCATTTACTTTGGAGCGCTTCCGTGAGCCCGTATTCTCCGAGCAAGTCTCGCTATTCCCAAACACACCGGTGACTTCAGTTGAGCAAGTCAGTGATGGTTATCACGTCATCGACGGCAATGGCGCTACTCACCGCACGAGCGCGTCTCCGTTATGGGCTGGTGGCTTCGACGGCGGTCATAGTCAGATTGGAAATTTGTTCGTATCCCGCCCAGATGGCCTGCCCGAATTGAGCGAAAACGATGAATCGACACGAACGCCAGGGCTATTTCTTTGCGGGCCTTCGGTGCGACACGATAACCATGTGTTCTGTTTTATTTACAAGTACCGACAACGTTTCGCGGTCGTTGCCAAAGCCATCGCAAACTCGCTGGACGTACCTGCAGAGGGACTGAAGGAATACCGCGTATGGGGAATGTATCTCGACGATCTCTCTTGTTGTGGAGGTGAATGTGTATGTTAAGTGTGAGACACGAAAATGAATGGACCGCGGCCGTACGACGCAAAAGACGAGCGCACATGCTGCGACCCGCTTGGCTAGGCCAAACGACCGCGAGCGCCTGCTGGATTGCCAGCATGATGCTTTACGGACTTAGCTCCGCGGGAGACTGGTTGCAGCTCACCGCTGCTTCGGCCTGGTTGTTCGCCAATCTTGCGGAGCTACTCACCGACGCTTCTACAGTTTCAGCACAACAGAGCACAGCGGTAAACCCCGACACAACCTGTATCGGTGATGAGGCGTGAGCAGTCTGGTACAGTCAGAGAAGCTTTGGTTTCAGGAGTTTTGAAGCGATGATGAAGGGACCGATTCCCACGACTTACGAAGAATGGCGCCACTGCATCACAGTGGAATGTGGCATTCCTTTGACGTCGGACTACATCGCCACGCGCCTCGGTGTATGGCGTGAAGAGAAAACCCAGGAAACTCGGCGTTTCCGCGAACTCTACGGCGATGCGTACTGGCGCACGATCATCAGCTGGTTTGAGCGGGCTGAGAAAGAGGCCTGAAGGCTGCCTTTACTCGAATCGGGCAAATCGCGTCGAATCCACCCTAGCAACCTCATCGCTCAGTACCGCTTTTGTTCAGAGTAGCATCACGTATCCTTTTGCGTAGCGAGTGAGATAAAGCCTCGACTGGCGTCACTTGTGTAGAACGCCGCACCGGCAAAGTCTCAATTACGCAAAGGGAGATTGCTATGCAGAATAATGAGTCCAGGCGCCAGTCAGCTTACGATGTTCGTGTTGCTGCTGCACAAGTCGCCAGAGATCGCGTTCATCCGGAACATGTTGCGAACGGAGACGAGCAGAAGTTTCGACGAGACGATAGCGGATCGAACATACCGAGCTATCTCATCAGTTACACCAAGGGTTTGCCGCACGACCACAAAACCGGCCTCGTGCAAGACCCTGCGCACTTCAATCAATTCGTTCGCGCAATCGACAGCGGCGACCCCCGTGATTTTGTCGATACGCCACTTGGTTTTGCAGCCAACACAGGGTCTCACCACCTTAACTGCGATGGGCTACAGAAGTATTGGAAATCGCACAAAGCGAAAAAAAATAACGTCAGTATTCGCGCATGGGAGAGCCAAGGCGCGGGCAATACATTCGATCTGGAGGGGCCGGATGCACAGGCGACGTTTATGCCACCAGCACCAGCGCTGGGCAGCGCGGAGCTGACCGCTGAAATGGGCGAGGTCTACGCCCAAGCCCTACTGCGCGATGTGCCGTTTACTGCAATGAGCCTCGGAACCAACGCGTCCGCTACTGACAAGAACCGCGTCAAGACAATGGTCGACAAACTCAACCAGTTGGACTGGTTCGCCGGCAACGTGGAACCAAATGAATTCGAAGCCAGTCGTTTACGCGAGTCGCTGCTACCGCACACCGCGTTTCGTGGTATCACGCCTGGCGATGATGTGGGTCCGTATATTTCGCAATTCCTCTTAGCCGGCAATCGCGGTATCAACGGCAGAGATGAAGAGCGAAATCGCGCCGATGGCTTGGTGACCTACGGCGCCATCAATATAGACCAACGCGTTCGTTTCGCGTGCCCCGGTGTCGATTACATGACGACGTGGCCTGAATGGCTGGATGTACAAAACGGCGCGGATTTTCGAGGGTTGGAATCTTACGAGGACAAACCCGCGCGTCGATTTATCACTACACCGCGCGACCTGGCTACATATGTGCACTACGACGCTTTGTACGAGGCCTACTTGAATGCGTGCTTGTTCTTGCTGGCCGAGGGTGTCCCGTTTGATCCAGGCATACCGTTCCAGGCACCGGATGCAAAAGACCACCAACAAGGATTTGCCCATTTTGGAGGGCCGCATATTTTATCCTTGGTCACCGAGGTGGCGACGCGAGCGCTGAAAGCGGTTCGTTATCAGAAGTTCAATGTGCACCGTCGCGGCCGGCCGGAATTGCTCGGTGGACGCCTGGAGAAAGCGAGCCACCTCGTTAGTGATGCACCTGAGCTAGGGGAGATGTTCGACGCGTTGCATAGCGTTGGAATTCTGGATCATGTCCGCAAGCACAATAAAAAACAAAACAAAGGAGAGAAGACCGCCGCGCTCAGAAAAGGCACGTTGCTCTTGCCAATGGCGTTCTGTGAAGGTTCGCCGATGCATCCGGCCTATGGTGCAGGTCACGCGACGGTGGCCGGCGCCTGCGTGACGATCCTAAAAGCATTTTTCGATCACAAGCGAGTATTGGAGGTCGCTAGCCCGGGTAAGGCGTTTGTGCCCAACGCGAGTGGTACAAAACTCGTAGAGGTTCCAGTGCTCAAGCCAGCGCCCACACCGACTAACCCCAATGCATCCGCACCTGGAGTTCTGACTGTCGAGGGTGAACTCAACAAACTCTGCTCAAACATTTCAATCGGCCGAGATTGGGCGGGCGTTCACTATTTCACTGACTATATCGAGTCGGTACGCATGGGTGAAGAAATCGCAATCGGCATCTTGGAGGAACAAAAGCTGACTTACGGCGAGAACTTCTCTATGACTGTCCCGCTTTTTGACGGCGGTAGCGTTCGCATCTAATTTGCAAAAAACTGTAGAGCTCGTTCTCGCGGAAGTGAGAGCGGGCTTTTTTGCGTAGGCGTTTGTCAACAGAGGCGCGCTGAATCGTTCGACTGCCTACCCGTCTAGTCGGTTTGGTGCTAGGTTGGGGTCTTTGAGCCGAACCAGATGGCGCCACGCCATTACACGCTGGTCTAGATGATCTATTTTGGTGAGCGACTAGCCCGACTATGCAGTCCTTTTCATTCAACACCGTACGGACAATTATCAGCGAAACGGGCGCAATTACGCAGATTGCTCGACATTGCAAAAATCTCGGTATTCGCCGCCCGATAATCGTGACCGACACTGGGATCGTGCAGCTCGGACTATTGTCGGATCTTCAAGGTCACATAAGTGCTTCAGATCTCGAGCCGATCGTGTACAGCGACGTCGTTGCGGATCCACCGGAATCGGTCGTGCTTGAGGCCGTGGCAATCGCGCGACGGGAACACGCAGATGGCGTCATCGGTTTCGGCGGCGGTAGTTCAATGGACACGGCGAAACTCGTCGCGCTAATGGCCAATTCCGATGAAGCACTCGCAGACATCTACGGCGTTGATCAAGTTCGTGGAAAGCGTCTACCTCTCATCATGATTCCGACGACGGCCGGAACGGGCTCGGAAGTCACAGCGGTCGCTATTGTGACTACCGGTGAGACAACCAAAATGGGTGTGGTGTCTGCCGAGCTGTTTGCGGACGTCGCGCTGCTCGATGCGTCTCTGACGGTCGGTCTTCCTCCGCACATCACAGCGATGACGGGCGTGGACGCGATGGTGCATGCGGTCGAGGCATACACCAGCATTCATAAAAAAAATGCGTACACAGATATGCTGGCGACTCAGGCGCTTCGTTTGTTGGCCGCGAATATCGTGACCGCAACCCACAATGGCAACGATCTCTCTGCCCGTCAGAATATGTTGCTCGGTGCGTGCCTCGCTGGACAAGCGTTTGCGAATGCGCCAGTCGCAGCGGTGCACGCCTTGGCTTATCCGCTCGGCGGGCACTACCACTTGCCGCATGGCTTAACGAATTCGCTGGTGTTGCCGAGTGTGCTTGCCTTTAACAGTGAGTGCTGTGCCAATTGGTATGCCGAACTTGCACCGATCTTTGTTGCAGAAAGCGAGTTAGCTTCAACCGACGACGAACGCGCCCGGCAACTCATTGACTACTTCGTGAGCCTGATTGCAGAAGTTGGTTTACCCGCTACGCTTGCCGACGCAGACGTGCCGGAGAACGATCTGGATATGCTGGCAAGAGATGCGATGGCGCAACAACGGTTGCTGATCAATAATCCCCGCCCGGTCACTGAAACTGACGCGCGAGCCATCTACCACAACGCTTACCTCGGAACCGTATGAGCAACGACGAACTTGAAAGGCAGCGCGCACGCTACGGTTGGTTTGCGCCGATCACTACACGCTGGATGGACAATGACGTGTACGGCCATTTGAACAACGCTCACTACTACTCGTATTTCGATACGATCGCCAACACGTTTCTGATTCAGAAGTGCGGTCTCGATATTCACGCGGGTGAACATATGGCGTTCGCGGTGCATTCCGAATGCAACTACAAGGCGAGCCTTGCCTTTCCGGACCAGCTAGAAGGTGGCTTTCGAATCAACCATCTCGGCAACAGTTCGGTGCAGTACGGGATCGGTATCTTCAAAAAGGACGAACCGCTTGCGGCTGCATACGGCACTTTTACTCATGTGCTGGTCGAACGTAGCAACCAAAGACCGACGCGAATTCCCGACTCGATGCGTGAGCCATTGCAAACGTTGATGAAAGAGCGGTTCGACACGTAAGATCAAGCCGCGCGCGTCAGACTGACGTCGACTCAATTAGAAAATCGACCAGCAAGAAAGGACGCCAATGACCTTAACCTCCTGCCCGAAAACTGGACCTACCTAAATTAGAAGCTCTGATTGATTCACGTACCCTGACGGTAGGGAAAAGTGGCAGACTCAAGAGGTCGAAATACACTGGAGAGCAGATTGCGTTTGCGAAGCGTCCTACACGAAATCCCCGATATTTAGCACGCCATGGTCCTTGTTCTCATCCTCGCAATTTTCCTCGCGGCTTTGTTTCTGCCCGGTTTCTGGGTGCGTCGCGTAATGGCGCGGTATAGCAAACCTGCCGACCGCTATAGCGTTACCGGAGGGGATGCCGCTCGACGCCTGCTCGACTTGAATGGTCTGCAAAGCGTCGGCGTCGAAGCAACAGAGTCGGGCGATCATTACTCGCCGCTTGAGAAGATGGTGCGCCTTAGCGCAGACAATTTCTCAAGCAAATCACTGACTGCCGTCACCATCGCCGCTCACGAGGTGGGGCATGCCGTGCAAGATGCGATTGGGTATCCCGCCTTGCGTTTGCGAACACAGCTTGTGCGTTGGGTAGGTCCGATACAGAAGGTTGGCGCTGTCCTGCTGATGGGCGCACCGGTGATTATCGCGGTGACGCGGATTCCATCCGCGGGCGTGCTGATGGTACTGGGAGGGTTCCTCACGCTAGGTACCGGCGTCCTCGTGCACATGGTGACGTTGCCCACCGAGTTTGATGCGAGCTTTGGCAAGGCGCTTCCGATGCTCAGAGAGCATGACGTGTTGATTGCGGGCGACGAACGCCACGCCCGTCGCCTCCTGCGTGCCGCGGCGATGACTTACGTTTCGGCGTCGTTGATGAGCCTACTAAACATCGCGCGTTGGTGGGCCATCCTTCGCCGTTAGCACTCGCCCTAAACCAAACCGAACAAGCGGATCTCCCAGAAGCTGTATCTGCTGCTCAGAGCCAAGACTACCAACTGTCGTCGAGGGTGGATCCATTGACAAGACGGCAAGTGAAACACGCCGCTAGTACAACAGATATGCCCATGGACGCGCAGCGCGCTACTTGTACAATTTATCTGATCGGCGAGGCTGTTCGCCCTCGACTCTTGTTCCAGACAAAAAACAACGCGGGGCCTTATCGCTCAGCAATAAAAGCCCCGCGCGTAACATCGCAGTCCTACTGCCACGGCACCAATCACAAGAAACGCTAGGTGGTTTTGGCTTGAATGAGATGTCGAATCACGTCAATGACTTCATTGCCAGCCTGTTCATCGATGTTTTGCCCTTCGATGATAGATCGTTTAAACGAGAAATCGCCCACCCATCCGGAGGCCTCCACCACAGCGACAGAGAGGCTCTTGTTCAGGACGTAATAGACAATGCCTGCAAGCACGAGTACCAACGTCAGGATTTTGCTTACTGTGATGGATCCGAGCCCGGCAACGATAAGGCCTGCTGCAACCTTCCATGGTTTCCCGTAAGCAAAGTAGGCGGATGTCACCGACTTGATTGGGATGACCCTCATCTCTTTGCCTGCCAGTGATGAGTCGGTGAATTTAATCAGATCTTCTTTGATCTCAACTTCACTGACTGGGTCGATGCCGACCAGTGAGAGAAGCCACGCGATCAGACCTCCCTCTCGTCCAACAATTTTGACAAAGTTACCTTGTTCATCAGCTTCACGCTGACAACTCCATTCTTTTATAACGAGTGCCATACTTCACCTCCGCTTGTTGTAGTTTTTTTGTTCATCTCAACCTTTTCACCGTCGGTCTGCTAATGACCGATCTGCAGACGTATTCTTCACCTTTCTTTGTATGCTCCAATGAAGCAGAGTCTTCGCCGCGTTATCGGAAGATCAGATATCCGCGCTTCTTAACAAGTTTCATAATCAGTTGGTCGAGGTATCAATATCCGGCCACGCATCACCGCGCGGCCGGATGATCAGTACTTCACCACTATTGCAGCAGCCTGACTTCGTAGTCGCCGGCGCTACTGTCGCCCAAGGCACCAACTACAATTCTGTACGTGCCGGATTGGCTGACATCACATCCGAACACATCAGGACCACAGTCAAATGCCACGGTAGTTCCATCCGTTCTTCGGTTGATCAAACGTCCATTCGGCGCGTACAACCACACTTCTGGCGTGAATCGATCTCTCGTGTCAGTGATACGAAGCTGGAAAGTGGGATTGGCGGTCTGGTCGAAAATGAAGCTATCGAGGTCACCGATAGTTAAATCACCAGTTACCGCGCCATTGCTTACCAACGCACCATTCTCGTTGCTATTCGGGACATCCACGAATCGAATCTCGTAGTCACCGACGCTTTGATCACCTAACGCACCCACAACCAGTCGGTAGGTTCCCGTCTGTGCAATATCACAGCCGAAAACCTGTGGACCGCAATCGAATGCGACCGTAGTCCCATCCGTTCTTCGGTTGATCAAACTTCCATCCGGCGCATACAACCAAACCTCAGGCGTGAATCGATCCAGCGTATCGATTACGCGAAGATGCAATGCAGTTTCTGCTGTCCCGTTGAATACGAACGTATCCAGATCACCGACCGTCAGGTCTCCCGTCACACTACCATCGTTGACCAACGCACCATTCTCGTTGCTGTTCGAGACATCCACGAATCGAATCTCGTAGTCACCGACGCTTTGATCACCTAACGCACCCACAACCAGTCGGTAGGTTCCCGTCTGTGCAATATCACAGCCGAAAACCTGTGGACCGCAATCGAATGCGACCGTAGTCCCATCCGTTCTTCGGTTGATCAAACTTCCATCCGGCGCATACAGCCAGACCTCCGGCGTGAACGTGTCGCTCGTATCCGTTATCCGGAAATGAACCGCCGACTCTTCGCGAATTGTAAACTCGTATTCATCCAAATCACCCGCCACGTCAACCGAGCCAACAATCAGTACCTCATCAGTCATTGGTAGTATGGGCGTGACTGTTGTTCCCCCGGTCATCCCACACTGGATATTGGACAAAGGCGAAGTCCCCGCGATCTCGCTGACGCCGGCGACTGCAAAGCAGTACGTCTGGTTTGGCAACAAACCTTCGACAGCGGCGGATGTTTCGCCTGATGAAGCAACAGCAAATGGCGAACTGCCCGACTCCGTGTCAAAAACCACATATTCAGCATCCACTGGGTAGTTCATCGGAACTGTCCAGTTCAACTGCAACGACGTATCTTCGCTCGAAGGAATGGCGAGCAAAACCGGACTTTCAATGCTCTGCTCGCTATTCGGTGGTGTTGTGGGTACTGAGCATATGAACCCAGAGTTCTCCGGCACCGGTGACACGCCTCCGTAGATATCCTCGGCCGTCACTGCGTAGCAGTACTCGCTTCCAACAGTGAGATTCGAGTCAAAAAACTGCGAGTTGGCACTGGTAGCAACTCTTACTGGCAACTCTTCCGATCCAGATTCGAATCGCCAGACTCCGTACTGAATAACTGAGGTTTCCGGAGGCGCTTGATCCCATGCCACAACGAGTTCGGCTGAGCGGGTCGACGGCGCGACCGAAACGCCTTGCACTGCGGCTAGTTCCTGGACAGGATCATCCTCCTCACAACCGATTCCGTTTTGCGAAAAAAGCTCGTATTCATTCTCCGCAATGACAAGCTCTTCTCTATAGAAAATCAAATCCAAGGAGCCACCAGCAGACCAACGAAACCCACCGTACGTTGAGCGCGAAAATGGGCAGGCCGCATCTGCGTCAAAGATCATCGAGGCTTCAGCAACAGCCTGCGATTGCAGGAAAGGTCCTGCCAGACCCAGGATGCGCATATTTGCCTGCAGTCCTGGCGCGATAGTCAACGTAAGCGCGCCCTCGATTTGATCAACATTCTGCACGTCGAATCCCGGCTGCCCTCGATCAAACTCAATGCTGTAGCCAGAACTTCGCCGCCAATGCACGCCAGTCGATATGTTACTGAGCGTGGAAACGAGCCGGGGCTCGGCCTGGACATCGAGCGCGAGCTCTGCAGTCACAACCGGCTCAATTTCAAATGTCACAGGTATTGGTCCAGGAATCGGAATCGTCCCTGCAATCGGCAGGCGGACTTCCGACATGAACTGTTCACTATCTAGCAGGTTGCCCTCAACGATTAGCTCAATTGTTGACGTGAGATCCGTCTCTGCGTAAAGACGCCACTCCTCAACTCGCGGTAACAGACCAGCATCGCCAAAAGTAATTGCGAATTCGAATTCGGGATCGATACTGAAACTTCCCGTCAGTGCAACTAGACTGGATTCAGTTTCCCGAAGAATAAACCTTTCGGAGTCCCCCAAGTCTATTCGGAATACGCCGCCGACGAGTGCCTCGCTACGACCGGGTTCTTGTGACGCCGCTGGAGCCGTCAGACTGCGTACAGCAAGTCGCTGCTCGCCGATACTCGAGGCGACTACCGTTCCAGAACGGACAATCTCCGGAAGCGCAACGTCTTCAGTTTCGAAACGCGTATTACCGCTTGGCAACACCTGACTCGAAATAATTCGGCGCCCAAAAAACACAGGACTTGTCCCTGCGCCGTTCGCGAGCAAGATAGTGCCGACACCAAAGCCCGAAATGTCAGCTGTCGATTCAAACTCGAGTAGCTGAACGGAGGGTTGAAACCCCAGAATGCTATTGACCTGATCAGCCGACAGTGTAACGACGTCGGGCTGATAAACTAGTGGTGCTTCTGAAACTACCGTTGAAAAAATCGCTCGATTGTCATCGAGGAGAATCGTACACCTCGTCCCATCTACCGAATCGCAATTCTGCCAGCGAACAAACCGGTTACCGACTTCCGGCGCAACATCAACCGTTACTGTGGTACCGACCGGAAGCGTCGCGAGGCATTGGCCACTCTGGGATAAGCAGTCCAAAGTTTCGCCTGACTCTAGGCTGTACTGTGCATCACCGAATGTACTGACCAACAACTGAACTTGCTGCTGAAGCACCTCAACCGTTCGTTGCACACTTCCTTCGTTGCCAGCGCTATCTTCGGCCCGGTAAGTGAGTGAGTAGACACCAGCAACTGAAGTATCAACCTCTCCAGTAATAGTGACGCCAACATTTCCGTCTACGTTGTCTTGGGCGGTTGCGCCGTCCTCTCTGTAGATGCCTTCGAACGGCAAAGTAACTGCCGATTCACCCACCAAGGTAACGACGGGTGGCGTTGTATCAGTATTGCCTGGGGGCGGTGGCGTCGGGCTGTCGCCATCCCCGCCGCCACCTCCGCCGCCACATCCCGCCAAGACAATCGCCGGCAAAGCGAACAAGAGGACTCTTAGCCATTTGCTGTTGGATTTATTTTTCATCTTATTCTTCCTTGGTCGTTAGACCACTTTTGCCAGACAAGAGGTGCCCGTGCGCTTGGCTGTGGGGCCAGGCGATAGCTGTTTTTGGTTTGGTTTTCGGCAGGCCCTATTGCGAAACAGGGCACCCATTTGCCGGTGCGAACACCGCTAGGGTGAACGCACCGACAACCGATGGGTTTGCGTCAGTACCGAATTCTCTTCTTTATCCGATCGATCTGTGGGCGTAGTTGCTGCAGCTCACGTGGATCGAGATAGGTGTACGCTTTGGCGAGCGAGTCGTTGTATACCCCTTGCAGCGTGTCCACCGTGGGATTGAAGATCCCAGCATCATTGTAGTGTTGGTTCGATGCGATTGCCGTCGCAGACCATGCGTCTTGTGAAGTTACATTGTATTGCTTTGGGGGGATCTCAACGCTTTTGACCCACATCTGTTCGCCAGACTGTGGTTCACGTGCTTTCATCGTCAACTTCCCGGTAATGCGCATGCTGCCGTCAAGCTTGTAGACTGTGGAATTTGGATTGTTGGCACCACCAAGAAGACCCGCCAGCGTGGCTTGTTGCCGCCTTTCCATTGAATGCGACTGATCCATGTCGATGTCGATCAGCAACACCAGATCGGCAATCTCTTTCTCGGAGTAGACGATTTCGTCGTAGGTTTCGTACGGGCCATATACTGTATAGCCCCGAGCCGACAAAACCTCCTCGAAGTCATTTGCCATGCTGCTGCCGAAGCTAACGTATGGCTCGACTCCAGAACCCTCGAAGTCAGAAGCATATGACGGGTTCACGAGAATAATCTTCATTCCAGCATTTCCGGCGCTGGCTGTTGCCGGAGGAACGTAATCAAAAGACGCAGGCTTCAGTGGTTCCTTTGGTGCTTGCTCTGGTAAGGCGCAACCAACAATGTTGAGTGTTGCGAACAAAACCAGTCCGATCGTTGTTTTTCTAAGGCTCATTTCTTCTTCATCTCCCTGATGAGTAATCGCCGTTAAATTTTTTTCGTTGCAAATTCAGCTGCAGCGTTTCGGCGAGGATCGAGTCTCCTCCCCTAACTCTGAACTGAACCTGAATCGTTGGTTGGCAATGTCTGAGAAACCCTGGCGTCATCGCGAAGCGCTTTTTCTTCTTTGATTAGGCGTACGAATCCCCACTACCCCCGATGCCAAGGTACAAAGATCAAAGATGGCACTCCAGTGGAGAATTGGTGCCGAACAAATGCCAAAACGGCACAATTTGCACTGCCATTGCACATCAATTGCACATGACTGGCGAAACAGGAAGCGGCTGCGTATTCTGGACTCGCGGTAAGGGGAACACACTCACGTGCTAAGGACTGGATCGGAGGGGTTCACTTGCAGAACAGTGATTTGTGGTCGCGACGAAAAGACGACGTAAAGCTGTACACATCGAAAGAGAAACGCGCATTAATCGAGCGACTTTTGGAATTGAGAGACGGTGTCAGCTGGACTGCCGTTTACAGTAATAGGGAGGTCGCCGCCCAAATACCCAGTCGTCGAACTCTGTACCGAATCTTCGAGGATCCGGTGAATTGTCACATTCGAGACTCCACGGCTCGCCAGATCGAACGGCTGCTGACTATTGCGGAGCACGGCGAGAGCAACGCAGAAACCCACCATGAACTCGTGCCACGCTCGTACTCCATCTTGAGGCGCTTGATGGGCTTGTCGGAGCGTTCCGGCGCACGGTTTCTCGAAAAATTCCAAGGGTGTTACAAGTGCGTCCGGATGACGACTGCGACAAGTCAGATCCTGGTGACGCATTTGAGGATCGAAGAGATCGTCCCTGGAATCCCAGCGTTCAGTCATATTGAGACTATTCCCGATGAAGCCTCACAGATCCCCGGACGAGGTCGTCGGGTGCTAACGCACGAAGGCGTGATTCTGGCGCGTGGCAGACGAGCCACTTTTTTGTCGCCCAGCGGGAGCCTACGCCAGATGACCTGCATTATCTCAGCGAATCTGACGCGCCCAGCCTTCAGCGGCCTGTTGATGTCAGTCGATGCAAAGCATGAACTTCCGTTTGCTGCTCGCGTTTTCCTGACTTGGGTACCCGACATCGAGGAAAGCGAGGTTATTCACCATCCCGACTACGGCCTCTTCTCCCCCGATGACTCGCACTACTCGGCATACGTTCCTTATATCAGCAACGCTATTAGTCCCGACTCTGTTCTCGTACCGGAAACTGACGTCTAGGATCAACCGCGGCTCTGTTGTATCGGGAGTGGTCTTTGGTGCTGCTATCAGGACCGTCCGTTTGCAACGCTGACTTAGGTCGGTGTCTAACTTTGATTGCACTTTCCCGTTTGCCGTTTGCGATCTTTGTCTTGGACTTTGCAATGCCATCACGACATCATGGGTAATCGGTGAATCGGGAAGCGATCTGCGGGCACATGGATAACGAATACGAGTACACACCGCGGGAAGTAGCACCCGACCCGAAACGCGAACTTCGTTTTGGAGACGGCAAGATCGGTGCGCTGCTTTCTCTGAGTCTCGGGATACTCAGTGTATTGGCTGTGCTGGCCTACCGCTACCCGTCGTATCTGACCACGACTGAGCTACGGCAGGTCTACGATGCGGAGTCGTTGCAGGTGCTTTTGAAGTACGGCATGTACACGTCGTTATTGTTCGGCTTCTTGACGTTCGTTTTGAACCGCGGGCGCTACCGAAAGATGGGTGGTGCAGGCATCGCGTTCACACTGATCGGTTTCTTACTCGGTGGTTACAACATTCCCGTCGGATCGGTCGAACCTCGTGCGCTATCGCTGGGTATCGACTGGTTGATCCTGGCGCTGCTCGGATCCATCGTTGTATTCATGACCTTAGAGAAATTGTTTCCTAAGTACCGCAACCAGGTCATCCTCCGCCCCGAGTGGGATATCGATCTGTTCTATTTCTGTTTTAACCACCTTGCGATCTCGGCCATTATTCTTTTCGGCAACTATCACGCGAGTCACTTCGATTGGGCTGTGAGCGCGGACGTACAAGCGTTCATTCAATCAACGTCGCTCTGGCTGCAGTTCGCCGTGATCGTCATCTGCGCCGATTTCGTTTTGTACTGGGAGCATCGGCTGTACCACGAGGTCAAGGCGCTGTGGCCGATCCATGCGGTGCACCATTCTGTTGAGACTTTGGATTGGCTGGCCGGTTCTCGCGGTCACTTTATCCAAGTGTTCTCGGAACGTGCGATGGTCATGATCCCGTTGTACTTGCTTGGCGCTGACCCGGCCGCGCTGAACGCCTACGTCGTGTTTGCCGCACTTCAGGCCATTCTCATTCACTGCAACTTGTCTTTCTCCTTCGGACCGCTGCGCTACATCTTCGTCACGCCGCAATTCCACCATTGGCACCACAGCTCCGAAGCACCAGCGATCGACACAAACTACTCCGCACACCTGGTGCTCTTCGATTGGTTATTCGGCACTTATCACATGCCCGATAAACACTGGCCAGCGGAATACGGTACGACAAAAAAACTACCCCGATCGGTGTGGGGGCAGTTGATGTATCCGTTGAGGGGTTTGAGAGAGGAGTAGGCTTTTACGGGCCGAGCAGCGACTGGACGGAATCACGTTAAGCTCTGCCCAGCAAGTCTTGCTCAATCTCGTCCGCCCACACCATTGTTTCGCCACGACGCAGTCTCGCCTCACGAATAAGCCCAAGATTCTTAGCCGTAGTCTCGGGCATCCATCCCTCACTCCCGATTTCTGGCACCATTTTGGTTAAGTATTGTCGCGCGCGTCCTTCATCCTTCGCGAGCACGGCCAGCTCGAGCTGGGTAGCGTAGTCCCAATAGTCGGCATTCTCACCATCGGTTCTGCGATCAACCGAGTATTGAACGACGGGAAGAAGTCGATCTTTCTCAGGATCAGGAGGATCGGAAAGCTCCATCAGCGTAACGGCGTTTATGCCGGGGTACGCATCCCGCCAATCCGTCTCAAATCCTCGCTTATAGGCATCGATTGCCTTGTTGAGAAACGCAGATGCCATCGTCTGATCACCCTGAGCTTGGGCAGTCTGCCATTGATCCTTGTAGACCCGGCCCAAAATCCCATACGTTTCACTACTAGGCCCATGACGTTCTAATACGCATTTGAGAGTTTGCTCCGCGTCAGCATGACGTCCATCTCGATTCAGTGCAAAGCCATACTGCTCCTGAATCATCACCTGACGTCGAAACGGCTCCGACATGGCTTCCACCAACGCAATCATTTCTTTCCAGCCACTCTTTGCTCGATAAGAAAGCAGTAGGTCGACCAGCACTCCGAGCTCGACATCTACCAGCGGTCCGAGCTCCTGCTCCACTGCCCGGACACCCTCGAGGTCGCTCTCCCTTGCTTCTCGGAGTTTCATCTTAATGGACTGGGAATACTTAACTCGATCGCGAAAAACATCGGTCTTTTCATGGTCAACTTCTTGCGGGTGAAGTCCGTCTATCAGCTGAAATACAGGACTATCTTTGGTCTTAACACGAGAGTCGACAAGAAGTTTCGTCAACGCACTAACATCGTCAGCGTTCATACCAGAGTCAGAGTTCATGCGATAAGGCAGCCCCCGCAGGGGCGCGACATCGAACGGTAACCGCGTTTCACTTGCGAAGACTACGATCGTTGTCCACGGGCGCGTCGCATGTCGCACTCCAAGCTCATAAAAGACGTTCGCGTTTGCTGTCGTTAAGTCAGCAATAGCGTATTCGCAAATGACCAATCGTTCGAACATCGGTTTGTGAATGAGCCCACCCACCTTCTCCTCATCTGCCCTAACCGGCTCCAACTCCGCCGCAACGATTGCGGGCCGAATGAGGTTTTCGTAAACATGGTCGAAGTCAATTTGTCTACCGTTCTCGTCCGTTTTGACTCCAAAAGGCATCAGAACAAAACAAAGTGGCTTACTCATCGTCTCTCCTCGTCTATTTCTGTACCGAGCGATTGGAACCGCGTTCTTGGCTAGTGGCTCCGTCAACGGTATCAAGCCCGATCACAACTCTGAGTTGATGACCCGACGTCGGTAGGGGCGTGCGATTCGCGCAATAGTTCCAAGGTGCTCTACATCGTCCCGATAAGATCGCAGCTGCAAGGAACGCAGCATAAAAGGGGGACGGCGCGCTTCGCCCGCAGAGATGATCTCAATGTTACCCTTCACTGCTATCGCCATTCCCGCTTCGATGCAAGAATTGATGTTGTCATCGCTAATATCGGCAACGACAAGAAATGCATTCGCAATCTTATCGATAACTGCGGAGTGTAGATTTCTATCGTGAATCTCCGAGCCTACCACCGTTGGCATACCTGTGATTCGCTCCAGGAGGTCACGGGCATCACTTCGTGCGCGTGCCGATTCGGATTCCAAGTCTAGAGCGTAGAAAATATAGTGCGGCCGGCTGGGTGGAACCCAAGATTCCCAAAGATCATCTATCGCATCCTCGATTGGCGAGGGACATTGTATGGTATCCGAGCGCATTTCCAGCCAATCGGGATTCGAATTGAGACGGGGATCAACCACCAAAATCCGCGGTAGATTTAGAGACTCTGCTAGTGCGATTTCTCTCAGAAAGTACTTGTATGGACCAGTAGTGTCGTCGAGAGACTCGTCACCTCGGTAAGGAATCACACCAACGAACGCTCCACAGCTCGACATGATCTGCTCAACCCGATCACCATCATTGAAGCCTTTTTGATCGCGAGCATCGCCGATCAGCCTGAACCCTCTGCGAGCAATCGCCTTGCTGACCGATACAGCGCTAGCCTTGTCACTCTTCTGCCATGAACAACTTAAGTAAACGTCTCGAGCCCTGCCTGGGGTTGGGCTCTTATCCACAGGATAAATTGCTCTTAGTAGCTTGGCTGCCGACTCGTTGTCGAGTCCTGCCACAGGTACATCGATCCACGTAGTGCCTTTCATGAGCATGCTCGTATCAGCGTTTCCCACCCTTAGTGCGACGACGCGAAACCCTGGAACATTCGCTCTCTCATCCATCGCAGCGTTGTACTCGTTCTGAACCCAACCTCGGCGTAGTGCTTCGTCAGACGCGACGATTATGACACCCCGGCAACGGCCAATTGCGGCCTGCAAGTCTGTGGCAAGCATTGCACCACCTGGAAGTTCGCGACGATCGAGCCACACTGTCGCGCCGACCGTCTCTGTCAACCAAGCGTCGAGTCGTTCCACAAGAGCCGAGTCCTTGTGCGCATGGCTCAAAAACAAATCGAAATCACGACGGTTAAGTGGAAGACTCATAAGAGTTGGTACTTGGCGGCATAGTCCTTGATGCAATTCCAAGTCTATGATCTACAGGAAATCTTTACCACCGGACGGTACATCAAGCAATTCAGGAAAATTCATCAACAGTGCTGTAGCGTATTCCGTGGTCGGTAAGAGGGAAAACGAACCGCTTTCAAAACACAGCTCTAATCAGGTAGGATCAAGAAAACAAGAAATCACAGTATCAATAGGGAGAGTTGATCATGAGTGACTTTAAAAGCGATTTGTGGGGGCGGTTAGCGGATCGTTACCGAAACGAACAACCACGCCGCATGTTATCCCTCGACGGTGGCGGCATTCGCGGCCTTATCACAGCAAGGGCGCTGGTCAAATTAGAAGGAATTCTCGCGGACCATACAGGTCGCGGCCCTGACTTCCGGCTTTGCGAATTCTTCGACTATGTCGGTGGGACCAGCACAGGGGCCATCATCGCAGCAGGCATCGCGAAAGGCATGTCTGCAACCGAGATTCTAGACTTCTACCGAGAATTCGGAAGAGAAGTTTTCACAAAGCGCAGTATATTCAAGCGTTGGCGTTCGTTGTACGCGAACGGACAACTTGAGAAGAAACTGAAACAAGTCTTCGGAGAGTCCACAACTCTAAGACCTGACCACCTGAAGACACTTCTTCTCGTGGTGACTCGGAACAAGACGACGGACTCTGCTTGGCCGATATCCAGTAACCCCGCAGCGATCTTCAATAATCCCGGGTCGCATCCGAGCTTCCCGGCAAGTGAACCCTCTAACTTAGACTTCCCTTTGTACAAACTCGTCCGGGCGAGTACCGCCGCACCTGTCTACTTTCCTCCGGAGGTTATTGAGGTTGGTGCAGACCGGGAGAGCTACGTATTCGTCGACGGCGGCACTACGCCGTACAACAATCCAGCATTCTTGATGTATCGCATGGCGACCGAGCCCTCATATCGCTTGGGCTGGACGCCAGGAGAAAGTAACCTTTTGATCGTTTCGTTAGGCACCGGATCAGCACCCGTCCTCGGCACAGGGGCCGATGATGCTGAGACTAACCTTCTTGAGGCAGCGACCAACACGCTCTCATCGGTCATGTCGCAGACTTTGGTGGATCAGGATATGAATTGCCGGACCATCGGTCGATGCAGCTACGGAGCGCCGATGGATCTTGAGGTCGGTGACCTTGTTCCGCGGGACTCTAATGGCAAACCTTTGCCTTTGAGCAACGACCTCGGCCGACAGTTCCTGTACGCGAGATACAACGCCGAGCTTACAACCGACTGGCTGACTGAGCACGGATTAGCCGACATCGACCCTGAGACGGTCAGCAAACTAGACTCCACCGAAGGTATGGATGAACTAGAAAGAATCGGCGAAAAGGTTGGGGAGTTGATTGATGCTGTACATTTCGGGTTGTGACATGCAGTTAAGAATAGTCACCTTACACAAACCGGTACAAGATAACGGCAGCGCGAAGGAACAAAGTTCAAGTGTCACTAGATAATATTGCTGAAGTTATTTTCAACAACCGTAAGTCGAGGACCCTCGTTATTGGCCCTGACGCCTTTGCCGTCGATAGAGGAGAACTCGGGTTCCACGACGACAAAGACTTTGAGACTGTTTACGACATGCTTGTCGACGAGCTTATCAAACAGTCGGGACAAGCGGTAACTCGACCCCACGATACGCATGATCTTTTCGTAGCGACGGAAATATTTCTTGCTAACAACGGTTATAAGCAAAGCCTTCAGCAAAATCTCTACATCCAGTTCTTCCAAAAATATAGAGATCTACGGCTGTCGATCATCGACACACTAATTGAGCTGCCGTTTGACTACATCATAAACTTTGGCTTTGACGACTACCTGTCGGAAAGAGTTAAGTCAATGCGCCCGAGGGCAAGGGTGTTCAACATTATCCGGGGTGAAAAACTAAAACGTTGGCCCAAAAAGAAAAGTCACCCTGGCGGAACGGTCGAATCGCCCTGGATCATAAATCTCCTCGGGAGCCCCTCTGACGCCACGGCAACTTACCCGAGGCTCATGGAGCTTTTCTCAGACGTGTTGAGGCCAGACTTCCTCCACCCGGCAATGCGAAATCAAGTTGCAAACGGAGCAGTTCTATATCTAGGAATGCAGCTCCGACACTGGTACACGCGTGTGCTTATGTTGTTATTGCGCTTGCCGAATCAATCAATGAGCGGCGATAGACGTGCTCTTGAAATGCGTTCTCCCCTAAACTCTGCTGAAGCACACTGCATTGAACTCTATGCACAAAACACTACAAACACAGAAGTAGCCACCGCAAGTTTTGATGACGTCTATCGGCTGCTTCGCGAACTTCACGCGGAGTTCCATGTGCGCCACGTGTTCATTTCTCATCGGTTTGTTGATCGTCAACGCATGGTAGAGATCCGAGACGCGTTGAAGGAGGCGGTGAACATCATTGTTGTAACATCCGATGACTTCCAGCGTGATGGAGGGGAACCGTGGTGGCCACTCGTTGAAAAGGCTATCCAATCCTCTTCAATTTACTTGCAGTGTATCACCGAGAATTACCGCAATCATGACGGATCAGTCGCACGACGCGAACGAGAAATTGCGCGGTCAGAACAGTGGAAAGGAACCTATATTCCAATCACGTATGACGGCCTTAACTTGGACGAAGTCATTAGCGATGATAAAGATATCAATCCTGTCCGCGCAGACATGGACAGCTGGCTCGAAGACCTGATCAATAGGATCTGCGATGTAATCGATATCGAGCAGGAGTAACGCTAGAGCATAGGGTCCGGACGGACAATTTCGAGATCTTACGTTTTGCCTGATACCGTTACATGGCTAAAGAGGCTCAGCAATAGGACAGTACCCTAGCGTCAACGACGCGAAAGCAAGGAGTGGAAACAGAATTATGAAAGCTCTAATTCGATTTCCTGGGATCAAGGCCTATCAACAACAAGACAAAGCTCTGTTTTTCGGGCGCGAGGAGGAGGCTCGAACTGCGTATTACGCAACTAAGCAGAATCGTGTTTCGCTGATCTACGGGCAGAGCGGATCCGGAAAATCCTCCTTAATTAATTGCGCTCTTATTCCTGATTTGCTCTCAGATGGAGCTGACGTCTCCAAGCTAAGAGTATTCCAGAGAACAGACGATAAGTCGCCTTTTTTGAAGGGAGAGACTTTTCGGCAAGATAGCTCTGAGACCGACCAATTTGTACTCCAATTTGATTCTGGACGGCGGTTTGACGAAAGAACCTTTCTCCTGGATATCGGCGCTCGAGTCCCTGACGAGGACCCCGAATTTATTTCCACCTATGGTCGCCTGCAAAGCGGCAATTTCCGAGTCTTAATCTTAGATCAGTTTGAGCGCATTTTTGACAATCGAGTCCTAACTGAAAACGAACGATTAAACCTACTTGAGTTTCTCGCGAATGTTCATCAAGTAAAGAGTACAGCTTGCCACCTAGTGTTAGTACTACGTAGCGAATATGTTGGTCAGCTGGCGGAACTTCTTGATTACTTCTACGGTGTTTTCGACGCTCCAACACTCGTACGAGGTATTTCATTCGAAACTGGCGTTGAGATCTTTCTCAAAACATGTAGCGCCAAACAAAAAATTTGTTCACCGCTCGGTGAATTCTTGCTCGATGGACCTAGCTTTCAGATTTCTGGCGAGACGGTTAAGACTATCGTTAATGAGTGCAGAAGCAACGTTGATGATACAGAGATAAACCTTCCACTCATGCAAATTATTGGTCGCTCGATTGTCAGCGAATTTGTTGATCCAAAAGGAGGAGAAAACCAAGAGGTTCACGCAGATCAAGTAACGCGAAACTGGATCAAGAAAGTCAAACGGGAAAACCTCAATGCACTTTTAAGAAAAGCATTCCCTCGTTTTCTGGAGCGACGCCGTGCAAGATTTGTACTCGAGAAGATGATCAATGCCAGTGGCAAATGCGACTTGGTACGCCGCAGTGAAATCCATCAGCACTTCCGCGAATCAAATTCTGGTTTCGCTTCGTGGATACTCCGACTCGGAGATAGAAGTCCTTTATCACAGGAGTCTTTTCTTGATAGATTGATATCAAGCAACTTGGTTAACAATGAAACAAGTTTCGGCGACATACGGTACGAGATCGCACACGACTTTTTCGCAGATCTACTGCATCGAAAACGGGAGTCACGGAATCGCACTCTTCGTTTTTTTTCAACCGCGTTTTTTGTAGTCGTTGCCGCAGCGTCTTTGATCTACACACCATATCTTCTCGTTAAGGTTGAAGACAGTCGGAATGAAGTAAGATTAATCCAAAAAAAAGCGAGTGAAGAGGCCGCAAGACTCCAAAGAGAGCAACTTGCCTTACTTGAGCGGAACGAAGCGATTCAACAGGAGATAAAGGAAAGTCGTATCGAAGCGCAAAGCGCAAATGAACAGGCCAACAATGAGAACTGTCGGCGCGCGCATCGTCTTTTTGCGAACAATTGGGACGTCGGACGATGGGGACGTGCGGAAGCGAGTCTACGAAGCGCTATCGACGCGTGTCAGAATACGAATGCGATTTCCGAGGACGGAATTCGTCTGCTTCAAATTTTTCAATCATCTATGTTCGTCCGCCCGATAGAAGCGCGTACGATTCAAAGGCAACCGACCTCTTCGCCTGTTCATTTCCTTAAAGGCGATATCGTTGTAACCAGCTATGGAAGATTGAAGCAACTTCGACCAATTTCAGGACAGGTCAACCGACAAGAGGACTATTGCGATGAGGCTGGAGGATGCGAGTTCGAATCAGACGGCAATGAACATCTTGTAACGGCAGGAAGCGAGAACATCTTCCCATCGTACTTTTGCAAGGTGATGCAAGCCTCACAAGACAACTCCACTGCTGTTCAATACTTCTTCAGCAAGAATCGCTGCGGTCAAGGTATAGTGGAACTTGTAGATCCATCGAGTGTTACGTTCGCCGGTGCGCGAGTTTCTTCAATACTCTGGGACGATGTCCGTATTACTGTGTACGCGACACGCAGCTCGGGAGTCATTGCGTGCCTACAGGGCGGAGACTGCCTACCGATTGCAGGGGTCGATCAAAGCTTGGCAAACAAGGTGTCAGCACTATCAATAGTATCGTGGCCAACTTACGCACCGGACGGGTCGGCGAAAGAACCTCGCTATCGACTAATGATGGGGACTCGAGAGGGGGAGATCTTTAGCTATAGCCTCACTAGGCGAAATGGAAGCGTTCAGTCAAGCTTTGTAAACTCTACCAACAGCCAAGAAAGGGAAATTCGAGACCTCACGATGCTGGACTCAAATGGTATGGCTCTTTTGGTAAGCGCATCAGACGAGCAGGTTGTACTTGTCTACGATGCTGCGTCGCTCAGGCCAGTAGCGGTCCTTGCGATTGATGATGAGGTAGAAGGCGCGCCGTCTGCCTTAACAGTAGAAAATGAAGCAGGTCACCTTTTTGTACGAGCAATCACTGAAGAGTGGGAAGAGGTGAAGTGGTCTGCTCACGACATAGCAATCAAGATGATCAGAACGCCAAGCTTAAAGCCAAGATCCGTTCTAGTCAGCACCAAGAGCGACACCTCCACACTCCTTGCAGGAGGAATAGGAATGGGCTCCGAGGAAGACCAATACCGAAGGGCTAATCCAAAGGTCTTCAGTTTAATAGGAGACTCACTAGTCCCTTGCTCAATGGATCGTACACTTCCTGAGTACCTAACCGTTGATAGGATGACATTCTTAAATCGTGGGAACGAAACTGTGGCTGCAGCTTTATACACTGGGAACACGAAACTGGAAGGATCAATTGCGATAGGTGCTTTAGGAGAAAGCGGATGCAGATTCTCAAGTCTAATTCCACGCGGCGCAGATAAAATTGGACCAGTACACAGTATCGACTCGGTAACTGACAAATCTTTCATCGCTTCTGATTTCCAAGGTAACGTTTGGTTCGCATCAAACAGCCAAGGGACCTGGGAGCTAGAAGCGCGTCAACCGGCATTTGAGAACCAGTCTGAAACTGGTAGTTTGCAACTCACGGCAATCGACTTTGATAGTGTTACGGAGCAAATTTTTGTTGGCATTCGTGCTGAGACGTCGGACAGTGATAGCTCACCTTGTCTCCTTGTATTTAAGTCATTCGATGATATTTCACCCCAGCCCACAGATCGCTATTGCCAATCCAGCCCCACTGAGACGAAGCGACGGATAGACTTCGAGTTCGAACGCCGGACACTAAGGTGGATTGACTCTGACGAAAGCGGTAAGAGAGTTGCTTTTTCAGGCGACCGGCTTTTGGCCTACGCTGACTTAGCCAATGGAAATTGGGCTACTAAAGAATTACCTACCCGTTCTGAAATCGTGTGGCGTACCGAATTCTTGGGTAACGGGGATGTGATGGTCGCTGCCACCAAAGAAGGAACTCTTGAATTTTGGGATTTAAATCTAGATGAGCAACTATTTACGATATCCGTTCCGACAGTCGAAACATCAACCAGTGTTCTCCTAGACTTGTCCGCTGATTGCAATGATTCTCTGTCAACATGCGCAGTAAGCGTACCTCTACGAAATGACTTTTCCGTCTTTCTACTTGAACTTCACGATCAATAGCCTGACCAAATCCGAGATGTCGCTTGTACGTTAATGCTGTGTTTAAGCGCTGCGCCCGCCAGATTTGAAATATCCTAGAAGTCTTCTGAGTGCGCAAATCGTGGATTCCGTAAGAGCTAGCAACCAAGAAACGACTCCAAAGGCATGAATGGTGCATAAAGCTTTACTCAGACGCGGCGGTAGACTCGAACGAGACTGCGGTCGAAACCGTACTAGTTGAACGCGAGCGCCTAGTATACGCCATCATCGAAATTTCCTTTGATAGCGTCTTTTAAGTTTCCCAAGAAACGATACGAAACACTTCCTTTTGACAAAAAAAAATCCGGTTTCTGTTTTGCCCTAGTCTCACAATCGGCAAACATCGAACGTAAGTAGAAAACTTGGAATTCTGAAATCAGTCGCCTTTAAACTAATCGAATGGTGCGATTTCTAATCAACTCACAGCTAACCATATCAATCCGCTATATCGGGTTTCCTGCCTAGCGGCACATCGATCCTGATTCCCACATAAGTTGCAGAATCGTCGATATCACCAAAAGACTCATCTGACGAAAAACCGGTCGATCGACCCAACTCAAACGCAAAAGACGCTCCAGACTCGAGTTTGTACTCGATCATCGCACCAACCGAAAACAACACCACCGGCGCATCAGAAGTTTGGCTGCCATCCTCAGAGTCATCACCTGACGTACCAAGGCCTGCGCCGACAACCGGGCCGAAGGACCACGAGTCATAGTACTCTCCACGTCCGAGCCGCCACGGCCAGTAAAGGGACGCGAGTTCTACGGTGACGTTAAGGTTTCCATCGTTGAAAATGTCCACCTCGTCCGGCTCATCCGCGCCTGAATCAAAATACACACGAGCGCTTGGGTCAAAAAATCTGAGCTCAAGGCAGCCGTGAATTGTTCGGAAATCTGAGCTTGTACACTTAAGCTGCCAAGGAAAAGTCTGCCCAGGTTTCTTGTAAGCTCGCTCACCCTCGATCTCTATGACATCGCGGAATCTGGCCAGCTCGTCCTGCGTGACTTGTCGCCTCTTGTTCGCGAGCGCCTGCTCGAGATCACCAACAGACAGCTCTTCCACTGCAAGTGCTGCGTCTTGGTCGGACACGCCATCAGACTGGGTAATCCCCGTGGCTGGAATTACAGCCAGAGCCGCATAAGCCACAACATGGTCAATACGAAGTTTTTTCAGAATCATTTTTACCTCTGTCGATAACTCGCCGAATCAAAAATCGAATCTACGCCAACCTCTGAGAAGAGTCTCCGATAACGCTGAGACGATTTACGACTCCTATATGAGTGACACTGACAACGAGTTTGTCTCACTGTTTCGCCAATATCTAAGGCCCACCGGCAGTCGGATAAACACGAGCGTCATTCCACGCTAAACTCCCTTGGACAAAGAATAACTACCCCGGCACGAGGAGAGAATCCAGGATGCAAGCATGGCTACTCGCGGTTGCAGCGACCGCACTCATCTCTATTGCGAACACCGCGGACGCGCAGTCTCCGACGATCGATCCACGCGATGAAGATGCGGCGATGTATTCGCCAAGCATCTCCTTCGACAGCTCTATACCAACACCTGCTGAGTTTCTCGGCTTTGAGCTGGGGTCCGAGCCGGTCCGCCACCACCAGCTGGTGGACTACCTACGGCTGGTAGCCGAACAAAGCGACAGACTGACCATCGAGACCATCGGCTACTCGCATGAGCGGCGGCCCATTCTTTTTCTCGTCGCGACATCGCCGAGCAACCACTCAAACCTCGACGACATCCGAGCGCAGCACATAGCGTTGACGGAACCCGGTAGCGGACAGAGCGCCTCCGACGATATGCCAGTAGTGACCTGGCTTAACTATGGTGTGCATGGCGCTGAGGCGAGCGGCATGGATGCATCGCTACCGTTGGTTTATCACCTCGCGGCAGCACAAGGCGAAGACATAGAACGTCTGTTAACCGAGTCCGTCGTACTCATCACATCCGTCTTCAACCCCGACGGTCACTCCAAACGGATCGCCTGGGAAGACGCTTATGGCGGTAAGCAGCGCATCACCGATCCCGGCCATATCGAACATATGTCCGATTGGCGTTTCGCCCGTACCAACCACTACTTCTTCGATCTGAACCGTCAATGGTTGCCGCTCACTCAACCCGAAGCGCGAGCCTGGATGGGCAAGTGGCACGAATGGCGACCGAATCTAACGGTCGACTACCACGAGATGGGCTCCGACAACACGTACTACTTCCACCCCGGCGTTTCCACGCGCACGAATCCGTTAGTTCCGGATCGCGCTGAGGAACTGATGGCCGCGACGGTCAAGACCTCAGAAGCGTTTCTCGACAGCGAAGGTCGTTTGTACTACCACGCCGAGGGCTTTGACAACTTCTACGTCGGCAAAGGCTCAACGTTCCCACTCGTCAACGGCGGCGTCGGTGTGTTGTACGAGGCCTCGGCCACCCGAGGTCGCGAGATCGAAACGCAAAACGGCATCCGCACGTTCCGCGAGAACATACGCAAGCACTACCAAACCAGCATCGCGAGCATCGAAGGCGCAGCGAATCTACGAACCGAGTATCTCGAGTACCAACGTGACTTCTACACGTCAGCTATCGACGAGGCCAGCCGCAGCGCGACAAAAGCGTGGGTGTTCTCTGCGCCGGGTGATCCTGCTCGCCTGCATCTATTCGCGGATCTTCTGAATTACCACCGAATCACAACGCATCGGCTCGCTCGTGATCTCAGTGTCGATGGTAAACAGTACAACGCCGACAAATCGCTGATCGTTCCAGTGTCGCAACCGCAATACCGTCTCATCCGCAGCATCTTTGAGACCCTTACCGAGTTCGAAGACGAGACGTTCTATGACGTCTCGACGTGGACACTGCCCCCGGCGTTCGGACTCGATTACTCCGCACTTGCGGGTCGTGGGTTCCGTGACTCGTTGGTCGGCGATACGTACGAGCCTCTTATGCCAGTCGCACCTGCACCAGCGCGGTCGACCTACGCCTACGTTTTTGAGTGGAGTCCCTACTACGCACCGCGTGCGTTACAACGCGTACTCGACGAAGGACTCCTCGCACGCGTAGCAACCAAACCGCTGAATGTAACAACAACCAGAGGTGATCGCCGTTTTCCGGTGGGTAGCATCGTCGTACCACTAGACCGACAGGAACAGACGCCCACTCACATCCATGAGCTGATGCAAACCATCGCGAACGAAGACAGCGTCACCGTCCATGCAATGACCTCGGGTCGAAGCACCACCGGCTCGGTAGACGTCAACGTCGGAGGCCCCGCCGCGAGATCGCTCAAGCCTGTAAGCGCATTGCTCGTGGTCGGCAAAGAGATCAACCTGTATGACGCTGGTGAGATCTGGCATCTGCTCGACTACCGCATGGACATGCCGGTGACGCTACGACCGCGCGCCGACATGGGCAGCATCGATTGGACACGCTACACGCACATCATCTTCCCGGCCGGTGAGTACGAAGAATTCGAGCCTGAGTGGGCAGGACGAATGCGTGGCTGGGTCGCTGAGGGCGGCACACTCGTCGGTATGCGCAACGCGAGCACCTGGGTTCGCAACGCAACCATCGACTGGGTGAACCCGGATGATCCGGAAGCCGTCGAAAAAGCGGAAGCAGAAACTCACGAGGAACCGGAAGACGAACCAACCGACCGTCTTCCCTACTCCGACAAAGCCGATTTCGAAGCGGCGGACATCATCGGCGGCGCAATCTTCGCAGCAGATCTGGACACGTCACATCCCCTCGGTTTCGGCTATGCCAGCGACACTATTTTTCTGCACAAGAACGTGTCGGAGCCGATGGAACCCACGGACAACCCGTTCGGAACTGTGATCGCCTATACGGATGAGCCCGTCTACTCAGGCTATGTTTCGAACAAGAACAGCGAGACGCTTGCCGGCACGCCTGCACTGATCGCAGAGCGCGTCGGCAACGGCAGTGTCATCTTGTTCGCAGACAACCCGAACTTCCGTGGCTATTGGTATGGCACCAACAAATTGTTCATGAACGCGTTGTTTTTCTCGAAGGCGTTTGATGCGCCGAGAGAGGACTAGTTCGAGCAATTCGCACTTTCAGCCAGCAACTAGCGTCGGAACCATTGCTTGATGCCACGCCATCATTATCGGACACACAGTGCATCCAACGGATGCTTTAACGGAACTGATGTTTCTGGTCTAACTCGTCAATGCGCTGAAGAATCGCGCGTTCCACTTTTCGTGGGAAACGCTTTTTCTGCTTGATGCCAACGAACACGAGACACATCGTCTCGTCATCACGGAGGCACTCGTACTTTGCGACCCACATCGACAGATGCTCGTAGAGTTTGTGGAGATCAGGAATCAACGCAAACAGAGACCGGTTGCGGCTCATTAACCTTAGTAATGCGCCGTGCACCTTGCGCATGTTGTCAGTCTCTTTTCTGAGCCGACGGCGCAGCCAGTACCGCTCCTCCGGAATTTTGTCAGCGACAGCGCGAATCGCGTCATCCATTCCTCCCGTCGGATGTTTGATCCCGCGCAGCAGATAGTCCGCGAGTTCGACCTGAATATCGAACAAGTCCTTGGTTGATCCAAGAAATCGCTTGAGCGTCAAAAGAAACACATACTGGTCACCCGCCACATCAGCTGAAAACTGCCAACCCTCGCGGTCAAGTGCATGCGCAGCCCGACGAGCATCAAGCACCAATCGATGTTGCACGTTCAGTCTGTCGCGCGTCTTTTCGCCATTCTCCAAAGCGTCATAGAGACGCTGCATATGCGATTGAAAGTCACCGCCGGTGTCAACCGGGATCGCGTTGATCAAGCTGATGAGTTGCATGGACTCCGGAAGGACATTTTGAGAGGGCATTTCACCGCCTTCTACCAGCAGCGGTAGCACCTCAAGCTGATGGGCGAATGCAGCCTCGACTTCGAGTCGGACGTAGTCGGTTTCGCCAAAGGCGCCCTTGCGAACCCAGTCAGGACCGATCAAAGCGAGAAACACATCCGACTTTGCCAACGCGTGCCGAATAGTCTCTGGAAACTCCGCTCCGGGTTCGATCTCTGACACGTCAAGAAAAACCGTATCCGCACCATAGCGATCACGGAGTTCTTCCGAGATCAGTCTCGCGATCGCTTTGCTGTCACTACGTCGGTAGGAAATGAAGATTTTCAAAACATCACGCCTCAGGGGTTCAGCCGTCTGCGCAGCTCATCGAACTTGGACAATGGGACACTGGTAGTGACCAGCTGGCATATCGATGAAGGTTATCGCAGCTCCGTGTGCACCTGTTGTTTCAACTATCGATTAAGGAGAGTAGCTTTGGGTCGACCTCCATCTCCGGCCACGTCTCGAGCACCTGTTTGAGCGCAACGCGCGCATCCGCGTCACGACCCTTCGCAACGAATCGACGAATCAACGGAAGCACGTCCTCGCGACAAACTTCATCCAATCGGCCAGTAGCATTGGCACCTGTCTTGGTGAACACCTCAGCGGAGAAGATCTCCCGATCAACACCGCCGAGACTGTGTTTATAGGCCTCATCGCCAATCGTAAAGTCATAGCGCGTCATACCGTTCGCGATGGCCCAGCGAATACAGTGCGCCTGCAGCAATAAGCCGACAGACATATCGCGAACGCTTTCATCCCGTCCGGCGACGTGAAATAACACATGGCGCCGACTTCGATCGACGTAGTTCGCTTGCGCGGCGACCGGCGTGTCACCTCGCCAGAGGATCGCGAGATAAGCAATGCCGCTCGCGAGCCCAAGCATCACGACCTCTTTGAACATGTCGGCCAGACGCGCCGCGCGCTTCTCGCCCTTCTGTGCCACATGCTTGGCATACCAGAGCTTCGCGAGAATCGTGACGTCTTGCGTATACGTTTCCGGTCGTGACTTCACGATCCGTAGTTCCGCATCACTGTCGAGCTGACGCAGTAAACGTCGGATCTTCTGGCGCGAGTTGGCACTAAGTCCGGAAAGGTACTCATCAAACGAATCCGGCAAATCGATATAGGGGCAAATGCGGTTGTTCGTTTGACCGTCATTGATGCGGTGCTCATTCTCCCGGGTATCAAACACGCTGGGGTCGAATGCAGCGGTGAAGGCCTTGAGCCGACTGGCGGGCGCGCTGGTGTAGTTCAGAACGATACGGCCGAAGTCCATCTTCGCAACAGTGCGGGCAAACGCGTCACACACTTCTTTCTCGACAGCGGGAGCACACAAAATACCGGTGTAGTCCGCATCGAACACGTGCCCCAGCATATCCAGTACGTTGGTCAAACACTGTCCGGACTTACTCCACTGGGTCGTCACCATCAGCGGCAGCAGTCCAACGCAACGCCCGTCGTCCGCCCACGCAACCAGCACTCGAAACTTGCCGGGTACACGAACGGCGACAGCATGCAGAAAATCCAGCGAAAGATAGATATGAGCGTGGGGATCCGACCGATAGAGCTCATCCCAACTCAACTCGATTTCCGTCAGTCGCTCAGTTGTTGTGAGAATTTCAATGCGCATGGCGGCACCAAGACTGCGGCAGGCACCGCGCTTTGTCTACGCATCCAGCGACTTGCTCGGTCGTCGGATCTGACTGGAACCCGAGCAAACCCCCCCATGCATCGTCTGTCGCTTTCCGTGCAGTGCTCAAACACAGGTTTTTCCGCGTATTGCAAAGAAACGTCGCGAAAAAACAACGACGAAAGTCCTGTCTGCAGGTTTTCGGTTACTGATAAATGTAATAATATTACTTCTCAGTCGCGAGTGAGAATCGCTCGCGCTTCTACCTGCAAAAAATCATTTTTTAAGGAATCTGGAATGAACATCATCCGTAGATTGCCGCCGGCCAGCTTGATGCTGGTGGGGGCAGTGGCCGCGGCCCAGACGAATGACGCACCGAATGGCGATATCGATGAAGTGATCGTTCGCTCTTCACCGCTGCGCTCGAGCGTCTCGGAGATCGTGCTCGGCACCACCGTTGTCGGTCGGGAGGAAATCCTCCGTGATATGGATAGCACCATCGGTCAAACGCTATCTCGCCAACCTGGTGTGAGCTCAACCTTTTTCGGACCCGGCGCATCTCGCCCGGTTATTCGTGGCCTCGGCGGCGATCGCATCCGGATTCTGACCAACGACATTTCTTCTTTTGACGTGTCGACGGCCAGCAACGATCACCTGGTCGCGACCGAAATGGCGTTTGCCGATCAGGTCGAGATCCTTCGTGGCGCAGCGACCCTGCGTTATGGACAAAACGCGATTGGCGGCATCGTTAATGTGTTCGATAGTCGTATTCCTCGCGCGCGCCCGGAAGGCGGTTACGATTTCGACATCACCGCAGCGCACTCTACCGTCGACGATGGCAACACCATCGGCGGCGCGGCCAACATCAGCCTGGGCGACAATTTTGTTGTGCATTTCGATGCCAACGACCGAGAAGCGTCTGTCTACGAGATCCCAGGATTCGCGAGTGAAGAAGACGAAGAAGAAGGTCGTAAGGGCTTCGTTCAAAACAGTCAGTCTGAAGCGACATCCGGCACCGCTGGCTTGTCATGGCTCGGCGACAAAGGCTACGTCGGATTCTCGGTAGGTTTCCAGGAAGGACGATACGGCCTACCCGGTGGTAAGAAGGAAGAAGAAGAGGAAGAAGAAGGCGGCACTGATCTCTTTGAGGAAGAAGAGGAAGAGGAAGGCCCGATTTCCATCGACTTCGAGCAAGTGCGATTCGATGTTGATGGTGAATACAACTTCGACAGCGGATTCATTCAAACCGCGAAGCTTCGAATCGGATTCTCAGATTACGAGCACACGGAATTCGCCGGCGACGAGCCGGAAACGCTGTTCACCAACGACGAGTGGGAAGTTCGTGCTGAAGCATTCCTGAACGAGTTCAGTGCAGGCAACGGCACAGTCACGGGTAGTTTCGGCATCAACTTCGCGGATCGTGAGTTCGAAGCCGCAGGGGAAGAAGCGTTCGTACCACTGAACGAACAATCCCGCTGGGGTGTGTTCGGACTTGGGCGCTACTCAGTGGATTCCTACATTTACGAGTTCAGCGCACGGATCGATAGCCAGGACAACGACACCAGCAACCTGAGTTTCGCAGGAACCAGTTTCAGTCAGTCCGAAACGACGTTCTCGGCTGCTTTTTCTGCGATCAAGGAAATTGGCGACAATTCAACGATCGGCCTGAACCTGGCTCGTTCGGAGCGTGCGCCTACAGCCGAAGAGTTGTTCTCGAACGGCTTCCACCCAGCAACGAACACCGTCGAGATCGGCGATGTCAATCTCGAAACAGAGGTCGCAAACTCAATTGAGCTGTCTTACAAGACAGCGACCGACAGATTCAGTTGGGGCGCGAATGTCTATTACATCGACTACAGTGACTTTATCTTCCTGAGCCCAACGGGCGACTTCTTCGAAGAAGGCGACCCGTTCCCGGCTGACGAAGGTTTCCCGGTCTTTGCTTACCAACAAGCGGATGCAGAGCTGTTCGGCTTCGAGATCGAAGCGGACTACCTCGCAGTGGACACCGACAACTTGCGCGTCACGTTCGACGCACAGTTGGATATGGCACGCGGCGAAACCACCGAAGACACAACCTTCGGCGGCATCGCGAACGTTCGTGACGAGTTCACGCCGTTGGGTGGCAGCGCAACGACAGTACCCGCGGGAGACTTGCCGTTCTTCCCACCTGTGCGATTCCTCGGTGGCATCAACATCGACAACGAAGCACTGAGATCTCAGTTGCGCCTCGAGGTCCAACATGTGAGCGAGCAAACTCGAGTGGGTGAAGCGCCGGAAGGTAGTGAAGTCGATATCGCCGGAACGATTCCAACCGACGCGTTTACGTTCGTTAACGTCTACCTGAATGTGCAACCGTTCCCGACTGCAGAGAACATCGATGTGTCGTTGAGAATTCGCAACTTGTTTGATGATTTCGGCCGCTCTTCGACGTCATTCCTGGCACAGTCCGCGCCGCTTCCAGGTCGCGACATTCGCCTTGGCGTGAACATGCGGTTCTAACCAGATGATTCGATTCGTTCGAAGATTCCTGACTTCGAACCCAATCGAACTCGGGGCTACTGGTTTCAGTAGCCCCTTTTTTTGTCTGATGAGCGTCACTGACTGCGGTATCACCGACGATCGTTGCCCGACGTAACCTCGTCGGTCGATCGTTGATTCGGCACAGTTACTGATCGGACTTCCGTTGCAGAACAATGCCGCATCTTTACACCGGGAATGAACGAATCTAATCGTACTGCACCCTCTCCTGCCGTCGAACCATGTATCAAGATCCACGCATCAACCGCCTGATCGAACTCAGTCGCAATGCCGTAAACGCCCCACCGGGCGCCAGGCGTATCGTACTCGCATTGTCGATGGGCCTCCTGTGCCACACCATTTTTGCAGCGGCGATTCTGTCGATGATCTACGCAATGTTTTTCGGACTAACGCGCGGTCTCGGTGACGTGCCATATCCCTGGGCACTCGCGGCCAACCTCGCTTTGATACTGCAGTTTCCGGTAGCGCACTCGCTGCTGTTGACCCGTCGTGGACTTCGCGCTTTAGCCCTTGTGCTGCCCGGCCAGTACGGCAGGCCGTTATCGACCACAACCTACGCGATCATAGCGTCGCTCCAGCTGCTCGCACTCTTTTGGCTGTGGACGCCATCGGGCATCCTCTGGTGGCAAGCCGAAGGTGTACCGCTTTACGCGGTTACCACGGTTTACGCGCTGGCCTGGCTGGTACTCGGCAAAGCCATCTTCGACGCCGGTGCTGAACTGCAAAGTGGCGCGCTCGGTTGGCTGTCCGTTCTCGCAAAGCGAGCACCGAAGTTTCCTGACATGCCCACTCTCGGGCTCTTCAAGATCATTCGCCAACCGATCTACTTCGCGTTCGCCCTGACGCTATGGTTGGTTCCCGTATGGACGCCGGACCAACTGGCACTCGCGATCGTATGGACGGCCTACTGTGTCGCCGCACCAAGATTGAAAGAACGCCGATTCTCGAAGCAATTCGGTCAACGTTTCACAGACTACCAGGCACGCATTCCGTACATGTGGCCGCGTCGCGCAGAATCACCTCCGCCCCGGGTCGAACGCGACACTCTGAAAAAGCAAAACTGACCGGCATTGTCTCAATCGTCGTAGAGCGAAAAATAAATACCCCATTCGAACGCGCACACGTTTGCACAACTTTTTTTCCGAAACTGTGTCTCTCGGAAAAAAGCGATGCTTGGATGGCGACATTCTCCGAGCCTTATCGAGCAAAACGTCGAGATAATCGACGTGCTTTTCCGCTGATTCCCAAACTATTGTGAAGTTGGCTCTGTATTAGGTTAAATGCGGAATTTTTAACCCTATGTTTTTAAACATAAAAATGAATTCTGTAATTGTATTACAGATTCCGCTTTCCAAAACCCTGTCGTAGCCTCCGGTGACTAGTTGTGACGCCCTACTAACAAGAACGGCAGCACAAATTTCCTGCACGTTCACCGGACGTGTCTAACAATCCATTCAAGTATGGGGGAGAGCGATTCCATGAGGTTTAAGGACTATCTTTTAGCAGGCCTGGCTGCACTCAGCCTTGCCGCGTCGTCGATCAGTTCGGCGACGACCATCGAGAAAGAGGAATTCAAGGACCTCGTCCAAAACGCACATGCTTGCGTTGTTGCACGAACCGTCAGCATCGAGCACGCCATGGAAAATGGCTCGCCGGTGACGAAGACGACGTTCGCCGTGACGGAGACTGCGTTTGGAACGACACCGGAAACCATCACCGTCACGACGCCAGGCGGTCGCCTCAGCAACGCGACAGTTCCGATGGGCGAAGTGAATGCCGGGATTCCGCGCTTCCTCAACGGCACATCAGCTGTGTTGTTGCTGCAAGAACGTACGGCAGGTGAATACTCGGTCTCGGGCGTCAACCAAGGCGTATTCGACATGCGGCCTTCAGCCTTCGGCGCTGTCGTCCAGATGCCGACTTCGCAAGGCGGCATCATGTCGTTGGAACAAGCCCTGAGCGTCATCAACGAAGCTCGCGAAGCCGATGCCAACCAGATTGCGGAGTAACACAATGAAAATTACAAGAACAATCCTGGCATTGAGTGCCGCGGCTGCCGTCGCCGGTACCGCCACCGCTCAGGAAGGCCGCCAGCTGGATACCATTGCGGACCCGACCGAAGTGCAATTTGTGGATTCAGTGGGTGGTGCACCTTTCGGCGTCGGTCAAGTCGTCGGTATCTTCTGGGACGCACGCTGCGCGCAGGTCGAGTACACCTTCAACAGCAACGCGGGCGCCAATATCGGCACGGGCGCAGAGATCTCTCCGGAGGTTTTGGCTGGCGTAGTTCAGGAAGGCCTGGATCGCTGGAACGATATCCCCACTTCCTACATCGAAATGGACATCACTGCGATCGAAGACCTCGGTAATCGTCCACGCGTCGCGGGTGACTTCATCAACGAAGTAACCTTTATCACCGATCCGTCATTTGGCGCATTGGCAAGCTCACCTTCGACAGCGCTGCTCGCGGATTCGACCTTCGCACCGGGTGACGACCTCGATGGGGACGGCGACTCAGACGTTTTCGACCCTGCGGTCGAAGGCATCAACAAGTGCAGTGACGTCGATAATGACGGAGACATCGAGTTTCCGGCAGGCGACTACGTCGCAGGCACGATCCTCGATAACGACGTTCAGTTCGGCGCGGGCGTGTTCTGGGAGCTGGGCGCAACGGACACCGGTGGCGCTGATGTTGACGCAGTATCGACGCACGAATTTGGTCACTCGCATGGTCACAACCACTCGCTGATCAACCAAATCTCGACAGCGGACGGCACTGGGTCAACTATGTTCCCGTTCATTGACACGACCGACAGCGCGTCAGAACTTGGAAGTCGCTCATTGTCGAAAGACGACATTGCTGTGTCATCGTTCATCTACCCGGAAGGCTCCGGCACCTCAGGTATCACGGCGTTACAGCCTGGTGATATCGCCTTCGACGATGCGTACGACATTCTCGAAGGTTCGGTGACGCGTGACGGTGGCCCAATCCTGGGTGCTCACGTTTCCGCAATTACGCGCAACAAGAAGCAGACAGTAACCGGTACTTACAGCGGTTCCTCTGTCGTCTTCTTCGACCTGTTTGGCGTTACACCAACGCCGGGCGGTTTGTTCGCGTTCGAAGAGTCGGCTATTGATGGCAACTGGTCACTACCTGTACCGAAGAACCGCACCTATCTGATCGCTGTCGAGAGTCTGGATGGTGATCCAGCCGCACCCGGCAACATCAGCACGAATGCGATCATCGGCGGTATTCTGGGTCAGAACGACCTGCCAGAGGAGCAGTTCGATGCGCCGTCGGAGTCGAACATCGAGTTCCGTCCGGACCAAGGCATTGCGGTAGCGTCACGTAGCCCTCAGGCCAGCGACATCGATTTCATTGCTAACGAAGAAATCGTGCAGCGTAATGCCGACGCGATCGACTTCATTGGCACTGGAGCGCTTGCTGCCGCCGCTGACACTTTCCTTTACGCACAGTCGTTTGACCGCGACGACGTTCTCGCCAGACTCGCGCTGGGTGACGTACCGATCAGCATGAACTTCCGTACAGGAACGTTGGATGCATCGTTTGTGCCTCGCTTCTACTCCGCGCAGCTAGCTGTTGGCTTCGCGAACGAAGACGGCACGGCCACAATCACAGAAACGATCAGCCAGAAGTTCGACATTGTCGGCCAAGACGGCGACTCCACTCCTGTGGTACTCGGCAAGCGTCGCAAAATCGCAGGTCAGATCATCAAGGCGCTCGACAAAGACCCTGCACTCCAGGTCTTCACTTTGCTGGAAGCGCGCGTGAGCGAACTGCCAGTTGGTCCGAGTGGTTTCCCGCCGGCATTCCTTGCTTTGGATATCGACACGACCGGGCAGTCCTATCAGTCAATCGACGGTGGACCGCTTGAGTTGAGAGGCGGCAACTGGGACATCGAGTTGCGTTACGTCAACGCTGGTGAGTAATCACACCGCTTGAGAATTTCTGAGTCGGGTCAACCGACAACGAAAATCCAAACAGAAATACCCGCAGCAATCGCTGCGGGTATTTTTTTGCCTATTCACACCATCCTTGGCAGCCACATGCCCATCGTCGCCGCGAAAACACCCAACGCCGTGACACCGGTCATCACCAGCATCGTAGCGGCGAACGCAAAGTGCGACTCGGTCGCTGCCTGGTTGCGCTGACAATAGAAGTACCACTCGAGCATTGCCAACGGGAGCAAGTACTGGGCAAACCCGAGGAAATACAGAAACGGACCCGTGAACGATTCCCACTCGATTCCGACGCCACCGGTCAGCATGGTCCACGCCATCAGGCCCACGCGAAAAAACCAAACGGCACTAACCACCATAAACAAGCGCATTGCCCATCTGCGATGATCAGCAATGCGTCGCGCCACAGCAAAACGCACCGCAATTCCGGCGAACACCAAGATCAAGACACCATCGCCGCTGATACCGAGCTGCGAAATCCAATCACCGATGGGCGTGCGGGTCCACGTCATATACAACCCCGCTAGCGCGCTGACGACAGCAGCGGTGACATAACTACGACCAAGATATCGATGAAAGCGCGGAAAGCGCTGACGGATCGCCGGGATCAGCTGCAAAGGCCCTCCACCGATCACCAGCGCCGCCAGCAAAACATGACAAACCGCCGCAAGGTTGCCGATAAAGTCACCTTCGATAAAACCTGACGGCAAATGCATGCCTTTAAGGCCCGACACACCACGCGCGGCTATCGGTGGGTAGAACACCGCCAGGATATAGCTAACAAACAGCCAGTGTCCGACTGCCGCGGCGCCGAACCAAAGCTTAGCGGTCACGTCAACGGCTTGCTGCCCGAGTCGCGTGTAGTCAAAACGCTGCGCCAATACTGCGTCACTCATCCTCTGTTCCTCGCCGGTACCCACATTGGCGATAAGCTTGCGCTCGGAGGTCTGGCAGAACATCGCCCAAGCAGACGAAATCGCCCTCCCCCAAAAGTCTGAGATCACAGGCGACCGCACTCATCCGCTGGACGCATGACAGCCACCCGCAATCTCGCGTAGCCTGTTGTGATGGCGGATTCCCTGCGAGAAAGCACGGTCGCGGACGTTGGTCTGCGTCACCCGATTCGGACCCCGTTCGAGCGTTGGCCGCATGGCACGGATATTGTGATCGCAGTCCTTTCGCTGGCTCTGACACTGTCGATGTGGACATCGCGCGACGAGCTCGACATGAACACATTCACTGGTGTCGGGAGCTGGCTGACTGCGTTCATCGCGAGCTACGCGTTACTCTGGCGCCGGAGCCACGCGATGATCGTTCACGCGCTCGTGATATTCACGGGCGTCCTGGTGCTGCTCACCCCTTTGGCCGACGGTATCGTCGCAATGACATTCACACTGTACAGCGTCGGTCGGTACGAACCGAACGCCAGAGTGAGTCTTCTTGGCGTCTGCATCGCACTCATTTATCTGACCTTTGATCTAAAGTTGATTTTGCATCCGAGCATCGGTGACACCATCGCTGCGGGCCTTGCCGTTCTGATTTGGTACTTTGGCCGCAGAATGCGATTCCGCGGAGAATATCTGCGACTTCTTGAGGAGCGCGCGTATCACCTTGAGCGCGAGCAACACGCAGAAGCGGAGCGTGCAGTCGCGGCCGAGCGCACACGTATCGCACGCGAGATGCACGACGTTGTTGCACATCAAGTCAGCCTCATGACGGTGCAAGCAGGCGCTGCACGAACGGTGACCGAGACGGATCCGGCTGCCGCTGGTGCCGCGATGGCGGCGGTGGAATCGGCCGGCCGACAAGCACTGACCGAGATGCGTGGATTGCTGGGAGTGTTAAGACCTGCGGAGCAGGAAGACGAGCTAATGCCGCAACCTGGCCTCGGAGACATAGAACATCTTGTCGACCAGGTCTGTAGTGTTGGTCACGTCGTAACTCTGGAGCAAAACGGCGATCTTGATCACTTGTCGGCGCGCTACGAGTTGACCCTCTATCGACTCGTGCAGGAAGCGCTCACCAACGTGTTGAAGCATGCTGGCGATGCCGTGAATGTCTACGTTTCGATCGTGGGCGATAGCGAATACATCGAAGTGCGTGTCTGCGATGATGGAGATGGCAAGGACTCTTCGACCCCTGGCGGCCACGGCATTGTTGGCATGCGCGAGCGCGTCGAGTTACTGGGCGGCACACTAACCGCCGGGCCGACAAGCGGAGGATTTGAGGTGCACGCGAAGCTGCCGCGCAGGGGGAAATCAGTATGACGTTGAAGGTAGTGGTGGTCGACGATCAAGCGCTGGTTCGACGCGGCTTTGCGATGGTGCTCGGCAATGAGCCGGATATCGAAGTCGTCGCTGAGGCGGGCACAGGTCTCGAGGCGATCGCAGCATCCAGAACCCATCAACCGGACGTGATGCTAATGGACATTCGAATGCCGGAGCTGGATGGCCTCGAGGCAACGGCCCAAATTTTGGAAACTCAAAGTGATGCGCCGAGGATTATCATCCTCACCACGTTCGACCCGGACGAGTACATTTATCGTGCATTGCGCGCTGGCGCGAGCGGCTTTGTGTTGAAGGACATTTCTCCGGAGTCTTTGGTCGCAGCGGTGCGAACCGTATCGGAGGGAGGCGCGATGCTGGACCCTGTCGTGACCCGTCGATTGATCGGGCGATTCGCCGGCAAACTCGGTGCGGAGCAAAACTACGCGTCACGGCTTGACCGTCTGACCGAGCGAGAGCGCGAAGTGCTGCAAGCGCTGGCCGACGGCAAAAACAATCAGGAGATAGCCGACACGCTGTTCATTGGTCCGGCGACAGTGAAGTCGCATGTCTCGAGTGTGTTGGCCAAGTTGGAGCTTAGGGATCGGGCACAGGCCGTCGTGTTTGCGTATGAATGCGGTCTGGCTCGTATCGGTGAGCGTGATGTCGGTCTCTGAGACAAAGTACTCGACGGGTTTGTACCGACTGGCCGCAGTCAGCAGCGTCGCTGTGGGTGCGCTGCTACTTGCCGGTGCCTTTGGGCACTTTGCCGCCGTGTGGGACAGGCTGACTGATGCGACAGTCTCGCGCCTCGCGTTACTGACGCCAGGCGTTCTGTTGACGCTAACCGGCATCCTCAATTTCGTGCTCGTCCCAACGGTTTGGCAAGCGCGGCACTGGGCAACCGTGGTCGCGTTGATCGCGAACACACTAGCCGCCGGTTATTTCGCGCTTCTGCTTTACAGCGGTGTGGCAGATCATCCTATTGGGCTCTTCCTGAGCATTACGGGGGCGCATGCACTGATGCTGCTTTCTATCAATCTCGGCCTGATCTGGCCGATCTCAACAGCCGATCTCCGCTAGCCGATCAAGTCATACCTTCGCTGGCTGTATAGACTTTCATCACTGGTTCAACAGTTGCGAGACTTTGCAACTGAGCCACGAATTCAGCTGATCCTGGAACCGAAAAGTGCGTCTTCAACGCCTCTGCGCTTTCCCAGCGTTCAAAGAAGACGATCCGGCGCTCGTTCTCGCTATCGATGTATGCACCATGTTCCAGGCACCCGGGCTCAGTGCGGGATCGTTGTACATGCGCAGTGCACTGTTCAAGCAACGCATCACGATTTTCCAGCTCAGTTTCTACGCTACCCCAGACAATAATCATTATCGTTCTCCCGCACTTTCTAAAGGCATACGCACACGAAACTCGGCGCCCGGATCAACGTTCACGAGATCGACCGTCCCGCCCATTGCTTGCGTGAGTTGATGCACAATCGCAAGTCCGATACCGGTGCCCACCGTCTCGCGGGTCAGCTCCGATTCCGAGCGATAAAACCGCTCGAAAATTTTCTTCATCTGGTCTTTTGCAACGCCGGGTCCAAAATCTCGAACCGCGATTTGTACGTGTTGCGTTCCAATCCGTCGACTGCTCATCTCGATCGCTTTGATCGGTGCGTCCTTCGAAAACTTAATCGCATTATCGACCAGATTGATCACAATCTGTGCGAACGCATCTTCATCAATCAATACGATGGACCGATCCGCAGCCTCCTCACGATCGATTCGCAATTCGAATCCGGCACGCTCAACCTGACTTGCGATTTTTGAGTGCAAGTTGCTCATCAGAGTTCCAACATCGGCCGACTGCAGATTCAGGTGCGGCTCATCTCGGGACATCCTGGACAGCTGCAGTACATTCTCGATGAGTTTCGATAGGCGCTCCGATTCGTCATGAATGAACTGGTAGTAGGTTTTTCGTTTCGACTCGTCCGCCCAGCCCTCTTTCAACATCTCGCCATACATACGAATAGAAGTCAGTGGTGTTTTCAATTCATGACTGACTGCCGACACAAAATCCTGCTGCTGGCGCGCCAACGTGATCTGCCCCACACCGAGGCGATAGATCATAAGAAACCCTGTCACAAAAACCACCGTCAGCACGACCGTGATCCATGCCAGAACGCTTGCGCCGGGTCCGGGCGGTAAACGGGTCACACTGAAGATCAGCTCGAGCGTGCTCCATGGTGCAGACAGTCGCTGACGATAAAGCAACGTCCCACCCAACGTTCGCTCTGCCGTAGCAGCGCCTGCGTTGGTGATACCACTGAAGGTATCAATCACGTCATCGTTGTGCGCCACGATGAGATTTGACATGCCAAACAAGACGCTGTCTGCAAATGCATTGCCCAGGATGTCGTCGAGGAATTCCTGTTGATCGAGCAACAGGCCCTGAATGAACCGCTCGTTTTCACGCCAGACTTTTCGGAACAGTACGATATGTCCACTATCCAGCAAGCTGAACTCGAACGGATCAATCTCGCTTTCAAAAGTGTTGATCCGAAGCGCTCCGAGAGGCGCTGGAGCACTATCGCTGTCAACCGCGACAGGCTCGGGCAACAGCGTTTGTTCGACCCGCTTGGAGCGCGTTAGAGAACTCGGCGCTGAATCTGCGAACGTTTCTCGCTCAGAATTTCGTCGTTCCGCCGATTGCCCCTCATCGTCGAGCGTCTTATCCAGCTCGAGATCACTCAGCTTGCCGAACCCACGCACGTTGGTTTGGCGCGAACCGCTTTCGGCCGATTCTGCGAGAACGCCGGATGCATCGACTTCTTCATTGGGAGACCGACTGTTCAGTCGGTCGAAGACCTGCTGACTGTACGGCGCGCTAGCAGTCGAAGGTGACACGGAGACCGGCGCTTCCTCGATAGCGCGCTCACGTGACGCTGCAACCTCGCTCGGAACAACACTTGTCGATACCGGACGCGACTCAACAAGTCGATTCTCCGCGAGCACAGTCTGAAGCTGCAGTGCGGCTTGGTTTCGATTCGCGAGCTCGGTCGGATCGATGCCAAGGCTCTCCGCCTCAGTCCCGGTCGGCGGCAGTAGCGGCGTTGTGAAGGTTCCCTCGCTGTCCACCTGGAAATATCCTACGACGCCCGGAATCGCGGTCCGTACAGGAAACTCCGACAGCGGTGAGCGTTGTACGACATTGGATCGTGTGCTGCCGGCAACCACAACAAAAGAGTAGTCAGCGAACGATCGAGCATCCTCAACTCGAATCAAATCGATGAGTCGCGTATCAATTCGCCGCGACAAACCATCGGCGGAGATTCGATGCTGATGAAACGACTCCCACTTGAGCTGCCCATAGGCTTGCCAGATCAAGGCAACCATTGGCACGGTCAGTGCGGTAAAGAACAGCAATAGAATGCGTCGCAGCCGCCCGGCATCGAGACCGTTGATCCAGCGTTTGGATAGCATGACTCAGTGCTCAATCATCAGACGGTAACCGGCGCCGCGGACGGTCAAAAGGTGCGCGGGCGCTTTGGGGTCGACTTCAATCTTACGACGTAATTTGGCGATGTGAATATCGACCGTACGCGTTTCAATGTCTAGACTCCGCGCATACCCCCACACTTTCGACAGCAACTCTTCACGCGTCACCGGTCGATCCGCATGTTCCGAGAGGTAATTCAGAACCTCGATTTCTCGCTTCGTGAAGGCGATCGATTCGCCGCCTCGGGTTCCTGAAAAGTTCTCCGTATCGATTTCCATCTGGCCAAGGCGGAGCACACGATCGTGAGCAACACCCTGATGAGAGCGACGTAACACGGCTTCAATGCGAAGCACGAGTTGCTGGATGGAGAACGGCTTTGCAACGTAGTCATCCGCGCCGAGCTTGAGCCCCTGGATGATCTCCTCGTCTGAGGTTTTAGCGGTCAACATGATGATCGCTTGGCGGCGATCCTGGCTACGAATGCGGTCGCAGATCTCGTAGCCATCCATCTCGGGCAACATGATATCGAGCAAAATCAGATCGAAGGTCCCCGAGTTGGCCTTCTCGAGACCCAGCGGCCCCGTGGCGGCCAAATCCACATCATAGCCATGGAACACGAGCACATCGACCAGGCCTTCGCGAATTGCCTGCTCGTCTTCGACCACCAAGATGCGCATCTTTCTCATCATGAGATATGCAGGCTAGCACCCCTGCGCTTCGGGTTCAGTGCATCGATGTAACGATCATGTAAATATTTGACGCGAAGTTTTACGTTCACGTGTCTTAAAGCGACCTGTGTTAGCTCCCTACACTGCCTCCCAAGCTGACAACACAGGAGGCAGCCATGGCACTCATTCATCGCATCTCTCGAATCTTCAAAGCCGACGTCCATGCGGTCCTCGATCGTATCGAGGAACCCGAGGCGCTATTGGCCCAGGCAATTCGAGACATGGAGGACGAACTCGTCGCAGCCGAGCGACGGATCGCACAGTGCGTGCGTGAGCAGAACTCTCTCGACACAAAAAAACGCGATCTCGAGGAGACCATCGAGGCGACTCGAAGACAATTGGATCTATGCTTCGATTCTGGCAAGACAGATCTCGCTCGCGGGCAAATCCGAAAGCGACTGGAGTCAGAGCGACTACTAAAGCGTCTCAACGAATCCCTCGCGACTGGCAAGGTTCGGCTTGGCGAACAAAAAGCGCAGCTAGAAGATAACCGTGCGGCGCTTGAGAGTTTGCGGCAGAAGGCGGAATTGTTCACGCAGACCTCCGACTTGCGCGCGAACGCTCGAACAGAGTCTGCCGCATGGCCATCGAGTGATCTGGCGGTCAGCGAAGATGAGGTCGAGATCGAACTGCTGCGCGAACAAAGCGCAAGGCAAGCGTCATGACACGCCCGAGCTTTTGGCACGGCGTTGTCGTCGCAGCAATCCTGGCGGTGTTTGCCAGCGCATTCGTCGCAGCACTACTACCGTTCATCGGCACAAGCACAGTGCTTCGCTGGGTTATTCCGTTGCTTGGCTTGGGATACATCGCGTATCTGCTCTCGCGCAGTGGCGTAAAGGTCGGTATCGCCACAACTTTATTAACATGGTCTATCACGTCTCTCGCCATTGCGTGGTTCGTACCAACACTACCGCTCTACCTACTCATCCATGTCGGATTAATCTGGATCGTACGGTCGTTGTATTTTTATTCGGGTGTTCTCCCGGCACTGATCGATCTGGGTCTTAGCATAGCCAGCGTCTCCGCCATGGTCTGGGCCGTGACTCGCTCGGGCAGCATCCTCCTGGCTACTTGGTGCTTTTTCCTGATCCACGCACTGTTCACGGCGATCCCCGCGCGCATTCGGCGTACGCCTCGTTCGACAACCCACACCAACCCAGATCACTTCCAGCGCGCAAGACGTCAGGCCGACGCTGCATTGCGGCAGCTTTTTTCAGACAACTCAAGGACTCACTCATGAAAACCAAAATTCTCGCGATCGGATTGTTCTTGCTCACACTCAGTGCGATCACCTACTACCCGAAACTGATGGCCACCACGCTTCCGCACGACCTTCCTGTTGAAGGCGTGCATGCACCGCAGTCGCCCCGCATTGACGCAGTATTCGTGTTGGATACCACAGGCAGCATGGGTGGTCTGATTCAGACTGCCAAAGAGAAAATATGGTCGATCGCAACGACGATGGCCTCCGCCCGACAGACACCAGAGCTCAGAATTGGTCTTGTGGCCTATCGTGATCGGGGAGATGCATACATTACGAAAACGATCGACTTGTCGGATGACCTCGATTCGGTTTATGCGACTCTGATGGACTTCGAGGCCGACGGTGGCGGCGATAGTCCGGAGAGCGTCAACGAAGCGTTGTACAAGGCTGTCCACAACATGTCGTGGAGCCAGCAAGACGATGCGTATCAGGTCATCTTCCTCGTGGGCGATGCACCACCGCACATGGATTACGACGAGCCGCAGTATCCGGAGATCATCGCATCGGCGATCGACAAAGGCATTGTGATCAACACGATCCAGTGCGGCACGATGCCCACGACGGCTCAACCATGGACACAGATTGCCGCGCTCAGTCAGGGACGTTTCTTCCAGGTGGAACAAGCGGGTGGCGCGGTCGCGTTTACCACGCCATTTGATGAACAGATCGCAACGCTGTCGGCGGAGCTTGATTCGACGCGTCTTTACTTCGGAAGCGCTGAAGAGAAAGAAAAGATGCACAGCAAGATGGCAGCTACCGATCGCTTGAACGCTGAGTCGTCGGTTGCGGCACGCGCGCGGCGCGGATCTTTCAATGCGTCCAGCGGCGGTCGCACGAACCTGCTTGGCGAGAACGAATTGGTTTCGGCCGTAGCCGACGGCACGGTTGATCTTGACGATCTTTCGGACAAGGAGCTACCCGCCCCTATGGTCGAGATGGCGCCAGCGGAGCAGAAGGCGTTTGTCGCCGAGTTAGCTGAGAAGCGGCGTGAACTGCAGGGGAGGATTCGCGAGTTATCCGAGGAACGAAACGCGTATCTGACCGAAAGAGTTGAGGAAGCCGGTGGCCTTGAGGACTCACTCGACCGACAGGTCTTCTCTGCGGTGCAGGAACAAGCGGACAAGGTCGGCCTCGAGTATGACGAAGGTCCGAAGTACTAAGTGATCTAACAGCCCAATCGATTCGCTGCGGAACTTGCCGTGGCGAATCGATTGGGCTCGCGGTGATTTGCTCACGCCACCAGAAGTATCGTCGGTCGAAATCACGCATTGCCACTATCGACAGCGTTTTCGACACTGATCGCGCGGACGAGTGCTAAGCTGTCAGCGAGTCCGGGATTAGATGGGGTGGACTATGACGACACGGCGCAATTGGTTGCTGACGCTATTCGGTGCACTGGCTACAAGCATGGCTGTTGCCGGCGCGTGGGGCACGGGTCTCCTTGAGAACGACGACGCGCTGGATTTTCTCGATATGTTTGTTGAGAACCCCGATGCCCGGTATGCCGATCTCGTCCCCAACTCGCTCGGCGAGGTCGCCTACAACGACGGCTATCTTTACTCGTCGGATGCCACTTTCGCGCTGGTGGCAGCAGAGATCGTCGCGGCGATGAACGGGAACCCCTCCGACGACCTGCCGCCTGAAGTGCTCGCGTGGGCCAAGAATCAGGACAAACCCGACGATCTCACGTTCATTCGAGCACGCAAGATTCTGGACCGTGTCTTGAACGAGGAGACGTCGGAACTGGCGCAACTCTGGGCCGAAGATGGGACGTTGTATGCCGCTTTTAAAAGTGCAATTGCCGATTTGCGCAGCCGATTAGACTAGGTGTCCATCTCCCACACCGGCGGACTACCAATCTCATCGATCAGGAAGTCGATAAACACTCGGACTTTGGCAGTCAGCACATTCGACTTCGGATATACGAGCCAGATTGCTGATCGATCCGCGACTTCGAAATCGGGTAGCACTCGCACCAGCGACCCGTCCGCAAGATCGTCGTGGATGTTCCACAACGAACTCATTGCAACCCCGAGTCCGGCCTTCGCCGCGATGCGCGTGCTCGCTCCATCATCACAGACAATTCGCGGCCGTGAACCCGGCGGAGGAAATGTACAGCCTCGCTGACCATCGGACGCGACCAACTTGCGCGCGGGTCCGTGCATAAAGGTGACGAGCTGATGATCGACCAGATCGTCGGGTTCCCGAGGACGGCCATGGTGTTCTATGTATCCGGGCGATGCACATAGCACTCGACGATCATCCGCGAGCTTTCTGGCACGAAGTCCACTTTCCTCGATGGCGTAATTGCGCAAAGCCAAATCAAAGCCGCCTTCGATCAGGTTGGTCGGCGTGTCGGACAGATTCAACTGCAAATCGATCGCAGGAAATCGTTCCAGGAAAGCAGGCAGGGTCGGCACGACATAGCGCTGGGCGAACGTGCTGGACGCGGCAAACCGGAGCGTACCGCTAACGTCTCCCGTGGATTGCCCAAGCGCGGCTTTTGCCGAGTCTTCCTGCGCGAGAATCTCGCGAGCGAACGGCAGGAATTCCTCACCCTCAAGCGACAACGACACCTTCCGTGTTGATCGGTGTAGCAAATCAGCGCCTACCTCTTTTTCCAGTTTCGCCAACCGTGCGCTCGCGACCGCGGGCGCGAGACCGAGGCTCCGGCCCGCCGCACTGATGTTCAAAAGATCTGCCGCTCTGACAAACAGCCGAACCGCTGCAGTATCCATACGTAACTGACCTCCAAGCGCCGAGCAAGAAGTGGCTCGAGTTTCCGCAACGACTCAGCGTTGATGCGAACACCGAAAAAGACACCGGTATTTTATAGAAAATCTAAATACAGAACTAGTGAATGCCTTGTTTATATGTAAATCGATAGTTAATACGATACACGCTCATCGTAAATGCCCTGCCAAGAATGGGCCTTTAAAAGGATCAGACATCGTGCGTGAACCCGCTTTCGTGAACTACCACCTGAGAATGGACGAAAGACAAGCGTTTCGATTCGACGTGGACGGTATCGTCGGAAATCTGGAATCGCCGGAACTTCAGCGAACGGAGGTCGCCGTCGAAGATCTGCGCCGTGGCGTGTCATCGGTCGACTTTGACACCGACGGCATTATTTTCGAGAACCACCGATCTGGCATCAGCGACTTCGAGTCCTCCACCGATTGGGAATCCTTGTACAACGACGAGCTGACCGAGTTCCTACAAGATCGAATCGGTGCGAAGGACGTGCTGGTGTTCGACCATACGGTGAGAGTCGACGATCCCGACGCCGCGAGAAAGCCTGCTCGCAACGTGCACAACGACTACAGCGAATCGGGCGCGACGCAGCGGGTTATCGATCTCGTGGGCGAGTCGCGAGCGCGTGACTATGAAGCAGGTCACTATGCTTTCGTGAACGTCTGGCGTCCGGTGGAGAAGTCCATTCAAACCTCACCACTCGGGTTCATTCGACCGAGCTCAGTGGAAGCGGAAGACTGGATGACGATCGATCTGATCTACCCGGATCGAATCGGGCAAATCCTCGGCGTTGCTGCGAACACACAGCATGACTGGTTCTACTGCTCCGAGATGACACCGGACGAGGTCGCTGTTTTCAATATTTATGACAATCGAGGACGACCCTTCCTCGGTCACAGCGCACTCGACATGAAAGCTACCGGTTCCACACCCGTCGTGCGCAAGAGTATTGAAAGTCGCACGTTGATTCGATTCGAGTAACCGACATGGCAATTTCCGTTTCCAAAACCCGTGCGCCTGACTTCGCATCGCTGAATCGCGGCTATAACGCTGTCTTTTCTGAAGACGGTTTGACGCTCGGTTTGGTTGTGCCGATTGAGGCGTATCCGAACACGGCCGTGCCGACGATGCAGCAACATATTGAACGCGTGCAGCAGGCAGAAGCACTCGGCTTTTCCGCAGTGTGGCTGCGCGATGTGCCATTCAACGTACCGTCATTCGGCGACGCCGGGCAGATGTTTGATCCGTTCGTCTACCTCGGCGCGTTAGCCACCACCACCGAGCAAATCGCCCTGGGGGTTTCGAGCATCATTCTGCCTCTGCGCCATCCAGCGCATGTCGCGAAAGCGGCGGCATCGGCGGACGTACTTTCGGATGGACGCATACTCCTCGGCATCGCCTCTGGCGACCGCTTCCAGGAGTACCCCGCACTCGATGTGAACTTCGAATTGCGCGGCGCACGGTTTCGCGAGGCGTATACCTACATCCGATCGATGGCAGACTCGATGCCGCAAATCGATAGCGCGTACGGTCAGGTCGGCGGCGGCATGGATTTGCTTCCAAAACCGACCAATGGGCGACTGCCGCTGCTGGTGACCGGCTCCAGCCAGCAATCGCCTGAATGGATTGCCGCACATGCCGACGGCTGGATGACCTACCCGCGACCTGCGCTAGCGCAAGCACGATTGATCGAAGGGTACCGACGTAACGTGGCCGAACACTGCGAGTATGGGAAGCCAGTCATGGAGCCGCTCTACATCGATCTTGTCGAAGACGCGGGCGCAACTCCAACTCCTATCCACCTGGGGCTTCGACTCGGAGTGGACGGACTACGGGACTATCTGGAATCCAGACAAGCGATTGGTGTCAATCATGTCGCATTGAACCTGCGCTTCAATCAGCAAGACATCGAGCAAACACTGGACACTCTCGCGAATGAGATTTTGCCGCACTTCAACAACAGGAAATCACAATGACGAAAACCATCATGCTGACCGGTGCCACCGACGGCATCGGCCTCGAAACAGCCAAGCGCCTCGCGGCAGATGGGCACCACTTGCTGCTGCACGGGCGCAGCGAGGCCAAGCTCGAAGCTCTGTCCAAAACCATCGCGATGGTCCCAGGAGCTGCAGCGATAGAAACCTATCGTGCCGATCTCTCCTCAATGCATGACGTCATCGCGATGGCGGATGCAGTGACGGCGAAACACGACAAGCTCGATGTGCTGATCAACAACGCGGGCGTCTTCGAAACGCCCCATCCGATCACATCGACCGGCGACGATATCCGCTTTGTCGTCAACACGGTCGCGCCCTACCTGTTGACGCAGAAGCTCCTGCCCTTGATGCCGAGCGACAGTCGGATCGTGAACCTCTCATCCGCAGCTCAAGCACCCGTCGATCTGAACGCGCTGCAGAACGGTGGTCAAATGGGCGCCGGCGCGGCGTACGCACAAAGCAAACTCGCGATTACGATGTGGTCGATGCACCTCGCGCATTCGATCGGCCAGCACGGCCCGTCTGTACTCGCCGTGAATCCTGCCTCGTTCCTTGGCAGCAAGATGGTCAAGGAAGCGTACGGTCGCGAAGGTCATGACCTCGGCATCGGCGCCGACATCCTCGTTCGCGCAGCAATCAGCAACGAGTTCGAAGGTGTCACGGGTCGCTACTACGACAACGATCTTCGCCAGCTCTCTGACCCACACCCCGATGCACTCGATGCGAAGAAAAATGCGGCAGTGGTCGCGGCTATTGAGGCGGTCATTCAACGGCTGACTCGCGACTAAGTTGGACCACCAGGCTCAGCCTCTGCCAAAACACTAATTCTCAAGGAACAGAACCATGAAATACGAAGGATTTACGACATTCACAGCCGAACAGAACGGGGCCATCCTGACCGTCACGTTCGATTTCGGCACCGTCAACGTCCAGGGTCAGGAGATGCTCGCTGACCTGAACAGTCCGGCGATGCGACTGGAGCGCGACCGCGAAACCAAGGTTGTGGTGTTCCAGTCCGCGAACCCGGAAATCTGGGTATGCCACTACGACACCGAACTGTTGAAAGACATGTCAGACGAGGCGGTATCCCGTTCGGAAGCGCAATTGCTCGACTTGCAAGCAGTGTGCGAGCGGATCAGCAAAGTGCCACAAGCGACGATCGCGAAGCTCGAGGGTTTCGCGCGAGGCGGTGGCCACGAGTTGGCGCTCGCTTTGGACATGCGTTTCGCAGCGCGCGGCAAATTCAAGTTCATGCAGATGGAAGTCGGCATGGGCATCCTGCCCTGCGGTGGTGGCGCTTCCCGGATGGCACGCCAGACCGGTCTCGGACGTGCGCTGGAGATCATCCTGAGTGCGCGCGACTTTGATGCTGACGAGGCCGAAGCGATGGGCACAATCAACAAGGCGCTGGAGCCGGATGAGATTGGGCCGTACGTTGACCAACTCGCCGAGCGCATCGCGAAGTTTCCGGCCGAGTCGATCAATGCGTGCAAACAAATGGTGTACGAGTCCATCGACCGACCGATCGACGATGCTTTGAAAGCAGAAGCGTATTGGCTTTACCAAGCCACCAGCAAAACGCCAGCGCTGAAGCGCTTTCGGATCGCGGACGAGCAAGGACTGGAGCACGACATCAAGAACCAACGCGCGTGGAACGACCTCGTCATGCAGGTGCAGGACATCAACTGATTGGTGCCAGATTTGGCATCTCGAGAGGCCCGCGACTCGCGGGCCTTTTTTTGGGGAGAGTGCCTCGGCCCCATGGATTCTCACAATAGATGACTCAACATATATCTTGTTATATAGTTTGATATATGAATGATATTCTTCAAGATACAGGGCACCTGGCGCTTGCCAGCCGCCTGAAGCGATTGGCCGACATGCTCTTGGCAGACGCCGCCAAAGTGCACAACGAAAGCGGCGAACCCGTGCAGCCGGGTCAGTTTCCTCTGATCGCAGCGCTCGATCGATATGGCCCGATGACGGTGAACGATGCGGCCGAGGTCATTGGCGTCAGTCAGCCGGCGGCGACACGCGCCGTGTCTGAAGCTACAAAAGCCGGGATCGTTACCTCCGCCGCGGCAGAGAACGACCGACGTTTCCGTCAGGTGTCGCTCACAGAAGCTGGGCGAGACTGTGTTGCTCGGATGAAGCGTTCGATGTGGCCACGCGTCGAAGCCGCTGCCCGCGGACTGACGCACGACTTGCCGAACGATTTTCTGGCCGCACTTTCCGAAATCGAACAACGAATGGCACACACGACCATGCTTGAGCGTGTCAGAGCCAATGGACTCAGCATCCAGCCGTACACGGATGAACTGGCGCAGCACTTCCATGACATCAACCTCGAATGGATCCAAGCAATGTTCGTCGTTGAACCGCACGATCAAGAGGTTCTGATGGATCCGCGCGGCACGATTATTGATCAAGGCGGTCACATCTATTTTGTACAAAGCGAGAAGGACGGAATTCTCGGCACTTGCGCGTTGGAGCAGGAAGAAGATGGGTTCGTCGAACTGACCAAGATGGGCGTACGCGCGGCGGCTCGCGGACAAGGCGCGGGTGAGTTTTTGCTGCGCTACGTTTTGGAGCGTACTCGCGAACTGGGTTGGCAAGACAATCTGTTTCTTGTGAGCAATAAAAGAAACGTCGCTGCCGTCCGGCTTTACGAAAAGCTCGGCTTTGTCCACGACGCAGAAATCATGAACCGGTTCGGTTCGCGCTACGAGCGTTGCGATGTCGCGATGCGCTATCGGCCGTCCTACTCGCTCTAGTGCTCTGTGGCGAAGGAGCCCCGGACACTGAATTCACCCGGTCAGCGTCTCCAACACTTCGTTAACGCGCCGCTCGATCGTCGGCTGCGTCTTTGCGCCCGCCACTCGATAGGCCAACGCCCGCTTCTTGCCTGGCGTTAACGCATCCCACGCTTCGCGAGCCGGATCGTCTGCTTTCAGCGCACGTATAAGTGCATCCGGCACATCCACATGATCCTGGTCCGCCACACGAAACCGCACCGTGACTTCGTCTCCAAGCGTCACGCCGGCGTCCTTCAACACCTTCGGTGACACGATGAGATAGCGCCGCCCGTCACCGGTGGGGATGAACGCATTGCTGATCGGCACATCCGAGATCTCACCGTCGACCCGCAAACGCGGATAGCGATCGAACGGTAGCTGCGACTCAAAAGCCGGCGGCATGAACACGACTCGATACCAAACCTTCTTTGTTTTTCCAACGCCAAATTCTTCGATATGCGCGTCGAACTCATGCGTGAAATACGGCGTAAAAGCCAAGCGACTCTCCCCAAAGCCTGAGCGGGGAAGCGGTGACCGCTATCCCTGTGGGCACACCTTACCTCACCTCGAACTGGACTCTGTTTCGATGCAAAGGCAGCGCCGCTCAACTCGATTCCACCCAATGCCGACCGGTCCGACCCGCTTCATCACCATCGTTTATTGTTGAATGCCGGTTCGAATTCTTCTGATGACCTCGCATTAACCTATGTTTTTCAATGGTTTAAGTTTCCTGGAAACCATCCGTGAGCAGTTGATCCATGATATTTACATTTCTCACAATTGGGTATAACTTACCCAACCATGAATACCGCTCTCCAAAACGTAGCGCACCGAGCCTGCCGAATCCTGCTGCGTCCGATCGCTTCGATGTTGCTCAGAACCGGGGTGACGTGGAAGGAGTTCAGCGACCTTGCGAAGTCCGTGTTCGTCGAGGTCGCGACCGATGAATTCGGTATTGGCGGACGACCGACAAACATTTCACGGGTGTCGATCCTGACGGGTATCGGTCGCAAAGAAGTCAAACGACAAAGAGACCTGCTGGCGATCGAGGCGCAGCCTGCACCCCGCAAACGCACGGACGCAACGCGAGTTTTGTCCGGCTGGTATCAGGACCCTGAATTCCTCGGCGAAGACGGCAAACCCCGGAGCCTCCCGGAGCACGGCGAATCACCCAGCTTCGAGGCGCTATGCAAACGCTTTGGCGGTGACATCGCCGTGCCGACGATGCTCAAAGAGCTGCTCAAGACCGAAACGATCATTCGTGACAACCAGGGTCGACTGTACCCGGTACGTCGCTACTACAAACCGGCACAACACGACGATGAAAATCTGTTGTGGGCGGTTGGCATGATTCGGGACCTCACCAGGACCATGAACAACAACGTCTTCAAGACCGAAGACACACTGCTGCGCTTCGGACGTGCAGCAGAAAACCACGAAGTGCGCGCCGATTGCACCGAACTGTTTCGCGCGTTCCTCGACCAACGTGGCCAGGCGTTTCTTGAAGAAATTGACGACTGGCTCACTCGACATTCCGCACACGATTCGCAAGACGGCACAGAGCGAGTACGGCTCGGTGTAGGTCTGTTTGCGATCGAAAACGAAAACTGAATCTTAAGGAGATTAACCAATGAACTGGACGACACAGAAGCGCGCTGCACTGCTCCTTCTCGCATCTTCGTTTCTCGCAGCCTGTGGCGGCGGAGGCGGTGGTGACAACAACGTCTCCCAGCCACCACCCGCACCGCAGCCCCCACCGTCGCAAGGCATCACCGGCAACGGTATCGCCGTCGGACCGATCACCACATTCGGCAGTGTCGTCGTCAACGGCGTGCGTTACGAAACCAACGCGGCCACTGTATTCGATATCGACGGATCGCCGACGGGCGCCGAGTCTGACCTGCGGGTCGGCGATACCGTGCAGATCGTCGCCGAGATCGACCAGACCACCGGTGATGCGACGGCGTTGGAAGTCATCTACGACGATGCCATCACGGGCCCGGTCGACAGCAAGAATGATGCTTCACAAACGCTAACCATTCTCGGGCAGAGCATTTTGATCACGGCTGAGACGTCATTTGATGACGACTTTGCGGACCCGACGTTTGAAGGCATTAACATCGGTCAAATCGTTGAAGTCTCAGGCTCACCGAACTCCAATGGCGTCATAGTGGCCAGTCGAATCGAACCGGAAGCACCCGGCACCGTCCTCGAACTTCGCGGCGTCGTCTCATCGCTCGATAACGTAGCGCAAACATTCCAGCTCGGCGCGTTAGTGGTGGATTTCTCGAACGCCGTGCTCGAGGAGTTTCCCAGCGACATGATTTCAGACGGCGATCTTGTGGACGCAAAAGGCGCCGGCACGGGTGCGAATGGTGAGCTGATCGCAACAGAAATCGAGTTTGAAGACGACTTCCCAGATCTTGCAGAGAATGACGCCGTCGAACTTGAGGGCTTCATCACCCGTTTTGTCAGCAGCACCGACTTCGATGTCGCTGGCTTCCCGGTCACCACCAACGCACAGACGGAGTTCGAGGAAGGTGTAGCAGCAGATCTTGCGATTGACGCGCTTATCGAAGTGGAAGGCTTGATCGACGCGAATGGTGTGCTTCTCGCCGAGGACATCGAGTTCCGCATTGAGAGTGACATCGAAATCTTCGCAGCGGTCGACTCGATCGACGTTGCCAACAACACCGTCGTGGTTCTCGGTATTCCAGTGGTCATCGACGATTTAACCAAAATCGAAGACAACAGCGACTTCGAAGTGGATCCGCTCACTCTTGCCGACATCAACGCAGGAGATTTTCTCGAGATCGTTGGCAACGAAAACCCGATGGTCAGTGGTCAAATCGAGGCTTCTTTGGTGGAACGAGACGATGCGGATGACACAGGGATCGTCGGTTTCGCATCAGCGGTATCGCAACCCGCGCTAACCGTGTTGGGTGTCACGATCGAAACCGATGCAAACACCGAGTTCACCGATAGCGATGAGAATGAAATCACCGCAGCGGAGTTCTTTGCCGCCGTTACTGTCGGCAGCGAAATCGAGGTGACCGGTACTGAGTCTTCGGACACAACCCTCATTGCCTCCGAACTTTCACTCGAAGACTGAAGTGCGCGATCGAACACCACCAGGAGTATCGACATGTTGAACCCGACTTATGGCGACGACGGAGTGCAGGCCCTGGACCCGCTGCACGACTCACGCATCACATTCATCAATGACTACCATATGGAGCCGGTGCCCGTTGATACGAAGTGGTCGTTCGTCACCCGGAATGTACCAACGCACGAAATCGCGCGCGTAAACGCTATCGAGGATCGTACGCCGCAGCCGGGCGACCTGATACTCGCCGAGGTGCGCAAGATCGCACAACACACTCGGATACAGATGCGCGACGGTCGACGCTCACTTCTGTATCCCGGCGACAAGGTCGTTGTCGTCTACGGAAACCGCTATGCACCGGATCAATTCGAGGCGGAAGTACCTGGCGATCTGAGTGAATGCCACTTGGTAGCTGCAGGCGGCATCGCCGCGAAGGCACTGAGCAAACACGGGCGACTGAAATGGCCGACTTCGATCCGGCCAGAGGGCTTCTGCGTGGGCGCCGATGGCAGTGTCATCAACCTCGCGAACTACGCCATCCGCCACGGCGGCGCCAGCGTTGCCGCTCGCAAACCAGTGATCAGCGTGGTCGGAACATCGATGAACTCTGGCAAAACGACAACCATGGCATCACTGACTCGCGGTTTGAGTCGTAGTGGCTATCGAGTCGCCACGATCAAAGCGACCGGCACAGGCTCGGGCAACGACGTTTGGGCCTATGAGGATGCAGGCGCACGACTCGCACTTGACTTCACAGACGCCGGATTTCCATCGACATTCAAGGTGCCGCACGATCAGATCAAGCGGTGCTTTGTCGATCTTCTATCCACTGCACAATCCAAAACGGACGTTGACGTCATTCTTGTCGAGATCGCGGATGGCCTACTACACAGCGAAACCACAGAACTGATTTCCTCAATCGACTTCAAGAGTAACGTGGATCATGTTCTGTTTGCCGCTGGCGAGTCCATGGGCGCCGTCGCCGGTGTTCAAGTGCTCGACTCTCTTGGCATTCAAGCGACGGCGATCAGCGGTGTCGTTTCCGCCTCTCGGCTCGCATCAATTGAGGCCCAGTCAGCGACCGGGCTTACCGTCATTAGCAAACAGGAGCTCGAGTCTCGTTCAATTCGAGCGGTACTCGGTTTGTAACAGTGTCCCGCCCGATCGAAAACACGGAGGCATTGCCTCGCATCGTATCTGGCAAACGACGCGTCTGGTTAGCACTTTTGATTGTCATTGGTGTGGTGCAGACCGGGACACTTCTCGGTACCGCGTGGGGCACCCAATGGGTGCTCGATCCAGTTCTGTCTGAAGGCGCGACCATCCGCCGGTCGGGGCTTACTCTCCTTGTGACGCTCGCCATCATCGGCATTGCGTGTCGCTGGTTTGAACGCACGGCTGCGGAGCGACTCGGCAATCACTACGTCCACCTCGTTCGTCTCGCGCTGTATGACGCAATCACCCGACGCCAACCCAATCGTGGTGGCGGTGCCGGTGTCAACATGATCCGCTTCACGAGCGACCTATCTGCGATACGACAGTGGGTCGCATTGGGTATCGCCCGCAGCATTAGCGCGAGCCTTTTTTTGTTCGGTGTTCTGCTGGCGCTGTGGATGCTGCACCCACCCATCGGACAGTACACGGCCTATCTGCTGATCGGCGCTGCTGCCGTAATTGTTCTCATCGGCATCGGAGTCGAAAAGCGTGTGCGGCAAGCGCGACGAAAACGCGGTCGACTGGCGAATTTGGTTGCGGATACGTTACGACAGATTCGTGAAATCAGCGCGTTCGGTCGCGTCGCACGAGAGCGCCGCCGGCTTGCGCGTCACAGCGAAGCACTGAACACATCACTCCAGTCGCGCGCCCGCTGGTTGGGTGCACTTACGGCATTCACTGACTTGGTCCATCGGATTCTGATGATCATTGTGGTGGTCGTTGGGGCTCAGGCTTTGCAGAATGATGAAGTCACAGTAGCAACGCTGCTGACGTTGTGCGCTGTCGCGGCGTTGCTCGGCGGGCCGCTGCGAGAACTCGCGCGCGTTTACGAATACAGGAAGAACTTCACGATTTCTCGAAGCAAGCTGACGCCCGTGCTCGCGCACCTGCCGAACCGCTCACGAGTCAAACCATTGCCGAAAGGCAACGGCGCTTTGGCCCTCAAAAGCATATCGTTGACGCGAGGTGGTGCTACAAACGAACTGCGTGTCGACCCCGGCAACCGTATCGCATTGCTCGGCGGCAATGGCTCAGGAAAGTCTACGCTGCTGAGCGTGCTGGCTGGACTCGAATCCGCTGCACGCGGTCACGTTTTTTTGGATGGTGTCGACACCCGCCACTTGCCAACCGGAGACCGCAGTACGTCCGTCGGTATGGCATCGCACCGCGGTGCACTGGCAACGGGCTCCATCAGCAAGAACATCCGGTATCGCTGCCCCAGTGCAAGCGCCGCTGCCGTGCACGCCGCAATTTGCGCAGCAGGCCTTGAGGACTGGCTGAAGAGCCAACCCGAAGGTTTGAGCACACGCTTGTTTGGTCCGACCGGTGGTGTATCCGAAGGCGAAGCTGCGCGCATCAAGCTCGCACGTGCAGTCTTGGGCACACCGCGACTATTGCTTCTTGATGAGATTGAAGCAGGCCTGGACTCCGAGGGTCGTCGCGCGCTCAACGCGCTATTCAACATCTACCCAGGAACGATCGTCTACGCAACCCACGACCTGGCGCTAGCACATCTTGCAGACCAACAATGGCGATTACATCGTGGTGTCATTCACACCTCACCCCACCACGTTCGCAACTCGTCGAGGACGCCACCTTCGCAGGAGCACGCATTCGATGGCTGAGCATGCTCAACTTGCTGGCCGGGTGTTCCTCCGTGTGCTGCCGTCGGCGCCACATATTCGCTATCTCGTATGCCCGGGCCCCGATCTACCCAATGGCCCAGTGTTGGTCGCGGTGCATGGTATTGGTCGCGACCCGCGCGCACTGCTCAGCGCGCTATCCGACAGGGCGCAACAGGACGGTTTCACGCTGATCGCTCCCATCTTCGATGAACTGACATTCTCGGACTACCAGCGCCTCGGACGAAGTGGTCGCGGCGAGCGCGCCGACCTCGCGCTTAACTCGATCATCGCGGACGCTGAGTCGGCTTTTGACATTATCGGTGCTATGCACCTGTTCGGCTTCTCCGGCGGAGCGCAGTTCGCCCACCGATACCTCTACGCATGGCCAAACCAATTCAAGACCGCCGCTCTCGTCGCGGCCGGCTGGTATACACCAATGCGCACACGTCGTCGCTTTCCGAACGGGCTCGGCCAAACACGGCGCTTGCCGGGGCTGCAGTTTCAGGCGCAGTCATTGCTCAACACGCCCATCCATATTCTGGTCGGTGAGCACGACACCTTGCGTGATCGGTCACTTCGAAAAACGCAGGCGCTGGATCGGGTGCAAGGCCGTCACCGCGTCGCACGAGCCCAGTGGTTTTATCGGCAGTTGGTGCGCCACACCATAGGGCGCCAGTCGTCCTGTTTACATCAGATCACCGTATTGCCGAATTGCGGTCACGACGTTGTTGACACTGCGATTCATGGTGGCCTTGCGCGACACGTTTTCAACTTTCTGCAGCGTAATTCCATGAATACAGAACTCATCGCGAGCGCATAGCAATTCGCGCTTCTCGATTTGGAGGCAAAGCATGTTCAATAAAACTCGCTTCTCTATCGTTGTCGCCGCATTGGTTGCAGCAACTCCATGCGTTCAAGCGGACGACCCTTTACTGGCACCACTGGATCGGCAGCGCTGGTCCTTGTCCGATGACACAACACTCGCGGCGAGCTTCAGATTGCAGGGTGACAGCGCAAGCTTCAGCGACTCAACGATTGATAGCGAAAACGGTTTCCGCAGAGCACGTGCAGCGTTGCGACTCGACCACAAGGACTGGCGCGTTGGATTCGACTACGACGTGGGCGTCAGCGACGGCTGGAAAAACGTGCGCATCGAATACCGTGGCTTCCGGCGTCAGCGCATCGTTGTTGGCAACCAAGTGACGCCGCTGTCGATGGAAGACCTGACGAGCTCAAGCAGCCTGACATTCCTCGAGCGATCCGCCGCGGCGACACTGGCGCCAGGCATGTTGATGGGTGCTTCGTATCGTCGTTGGTGGGATAGCGGTTCCGTTCACGTCGGCGTGTTCGGAGACGAGTTGACCGGACAGGACCGGCGCCGACTGCCCGGCGCAAGCGTTATCGGACGAGGCACCTGGGCGCCGCTCGATGAGGAAGGACGGACACTACATATCGGAATCGGCGGGGAAGTTCGCGAGGTCGATGACAACGCTCGTGTCCGACTACGCGCCCGACCAGGAACGAGACTCACATCAACGCGGCTGGTCGATACCCGCAACATTACAGGTGTGTCGCGCTCAGAGCTGAGCCATGTTGAAGCCGCATTTGCTTTACCGAGATTTCGTGTTCAAGGCGAAGCGAATTTGTTGCAGCTGGACACCGACACCGGGTCGATTAGCCTGAGCGGTCACTACGTCATGGTCAGCGTGCCGATTGGCGCGGAGAGTTATCGTTATCGGAGTTCACGAGGCACCTTCGATCGACTGCGCCCGGACGGGAGATATGGCGCATTCGAGATTTCGGCAAGATACGGCGTGGTTGACCTCAACGACGGATCAATCACCGGTGGACAACAAACCGAGATGGCGCTCGGAGTTTCATGGATCCTGAACCGTAATCTGTTGTTCACGCTGAACCAAACTCAAGTGGAAGCGACACCGGACCGCGATGGCTTGGCGCAGGATTTGGATGTGACTTTGCTTCGCGTCGATTTTCGGATGTAGGTATTGGACGCCGATCACTCCAGACGGAACTGCCCGTCCGTTCGCACGTAAATCAAGCAGTGGGACTCGGCCTCGCAGGTCAACGAATGCGGCACGCCGTCTGCCGACGCAAAGTAGCCACCGGGCGTTAGCGCTCGAGACTCGGTCACATCCAAAACTTCATGCAGCACATCGCCCGCGATCGTCACAGCCTTCAGACTCGCGTCGATCGTGTGCAACGTGCCCGAGTAACTCGGCGGCAGCTTCACGAATGTAGCGCTCGGCTTGCCAGGCTCAAGACTTCCCCAGAGTAATGTTGCTTCGGGCTGCGTTTCTTGATTGGGAGTCGGCCGTATCCAGCCGAACGCGTCCGGCCCCATCCAAACCATGTTTGACGGCACAAGATTGATCGGACGTTCCGAATTCTCGAACGCGTCCTGACTCGGTTGAACGAGGTACGGCCCTTCCAGAATCTCGAGAAACGCCGTGGCGCCAGAACTCGGCGGCGCGGCGGTGATGTGATCTTCTCCCGCTGGTTGGATCCAAAACGACCCAGGACCCATCCAGAGTCGCGCGGCTTCGGGGTCATCATTGTGCACTTCACCAGTGATGACGACGGCTCGGTACGTGATGTTGTGGATGTGCGGTGGCGACGTGAAGCCGGCTGCAAAACGGAGGAATACTCCCGATGCAACGTTCTGCCGAATATCACCCCACAGCACGCCCGCTCGCGGACTTGCATCACCGCGCGCGGGATTGAGCGGCTGGTAGTCGACCTCGTCCGGTGTGATGACTTGAATGCTGTCGCGCTGCTCATCCGTCATTGGCGAGACTTCAGCGTCGGCACAGCCCACCAGAAACAAGCAAACGGCAGAAATTCCGAACAAGTCGGTTCTAGTCCGCACCAACGTTACTCCAGAAGTGTTGCTACCAGCCTGTCACACCAGGCTGACTTGTGCGAGTACAGGACGGATGCGTGATGGCGGATCACGCCATCTTTTGGTGTACCACTTCGAAACAGCGATGCACAGAATGGTCATCGGAGCGCTGGGAGAAACCAGCCACTCACTCAGCCCAATTCACACTGAAGCTAGCGAGAGAAAGGGCTCCCACAACTCAGGCGAGCTCTTTCTCCAGCAGCACCAGCAAACGACTCCAGGCGCGTTCGGCCTGCGCTTCGTTGTAGACGTCGCCATCCGGCGGGCACCAGCCGTGCATCGCGCCCTCGTAGACTTCGATTTCGGCGCTCACGCCCGCATCAGCGAATGCCTTTTGCAATGTCGGCTCTGCTTCCGGATCTCGCTCGTGATCGTTCTCGGCAATGGCGACGAGAAATCCGGCTTTCGCTTTCGGCACCAACCGGTGCGGACTGTCGTCTTTGTCGGTCGCGAGGCCACCGCCATGAAACGACGCAGCAGCACCGATCCGATCGGGCATCGCCGCCGCGAGTCGGAACGTGTACGAGCCGGTCATGCAGTAGCCGGTCGTACCCATCTTCTTCGAGCTATCGACCGCATCTTGCGCATCAAGAAACTCGACGAAGGCTTTGCCGTCCGTGACGCACGTTTCAGGCGACAGACTTCTCGCATGCGGCATCAGCATCTCGCGAATCGCCGGATCGCGGAACGAGCCGCCGTCGGGCAGGAGCGCGCCCTTGTGCGTGCGGTAGTACGGGTTCACGACCAACACCGAGTAACCCGACTGCGCGAGTCGCTTGCCCATCGCACGAAACGCCTTGCGAATGCTCTTGATGTCCGGCCAGACAATCACGGCCGGGTGCTGCCCGGATGACGGATGCACGAAATAGGCATCAGCCATACCATCCGGAGTCTCGACCATGACCTCACTCTCTGTCACATCCATCGCGTTGGCGACGGTCGGCAACAGCATGGTCGCGGCGGCAGCCATTCCGAGTTTGCTGAAGTCGCGCCGAGTAATCGGGTTTGCGCGCAGAAACGCCGCCTCGTCCTGGTTCGTAAACTCATCGCACATGGTGGTCTCCTGGCCGCACGGGAAAGCCTGAACTATACGGCATCTGGGCCTCGCGCGGCTGCCCCAGATTTAACTGACCAAATGACAAAAAGCACGAGAACGGCGGCTCGACACGTTGGCGACCGATTGATCGCGGTTTTATTGCGATTCAAACGGTTCTTCAAACGCTGCCTCTAACGGTCGAGCGCTAAATTAGCGCCTGACTCGGCGAATGCCTCTAGAAACCGCAGCGCCGACAACACGGAAATCAACCGTCAAGGAGTAACAATAATGAAAATATGGAAGATCGCTGTGGTCATTTTCTTTGCACAGCTTGCGATAGCTGCATCCGCGGCACCAATCACTTTCGGCGACCGAACCGACTTTGAAGGTCAGGGTGAAATCGCCGAGTTTCAGGATTTTGAGTCGTTCGACTCGGACGAATTCACCTTCCCGGGCGAGCCGTTCGTCGATGGCAGCATCAGCTATACGTCGGAGGGCGAGAACCTGATCGTCGGCTCGAACACCTTCATCAACCCAATCAGCAACACTCTGTCGAACGACACCTTTGACACGGCTGTCACCGGCGACATTGGCGGCGAGTTCAACATGTTTGCGCTCGATATGGCGGTGAACAATCCGAACGATATCGGCGACGTGACTCTGACTTTGTTTACGAACCTGTCGTCGTACTTCTTTGACCTGACACTGCCGGCGGTTCAGAACGAACAACTGTTCCAGGGCTTTACGTTGTCTGGCAGCGAGTACTTCACCGGGTTCGCATTCGACGCGTTCAACTTCGTGCACATCGATAACGTCACCCTGGGTAACCTCGATGTGCCGGCGCCAGCCACCCTCGCGCTGATGCTCAGCGGTTTGCTGGGCCTTGGCTTCGCAAGACTTCGGCGTCAGACGAACGTTTAGTACATGGGCTCCTACCGGCCCTGCGCGAGCCCCTGACGCGCAGGGCCTATTAGTCACACGGACGTGAAAGGGCGAGGCCACTCGGTCTCGCCTTTTTTTTTGTGCACCAGCAGTATTGCAATATTTCTGTTGGCCAATGGTCAGCCGGCTGTACTGACACGTATATCTCCTGTATCAGCTGCCTTTAGGGGAGAAGATCAGTTCTCAGCTTCCAACTTTCGGACACGCCGCAGATCTGATGCCTCAACGCGAGAAGGCTCTATTGATCGATGTCGCTCAAAAGGAGCTCTTGCGCTCAATAACCAATGCTTGAAACCCAGTTGAGTTGCAAGGAGTTCCGTCCAGTCGAGACTAACTTCAGTTTTTCAGACCTCTCCGCCGACTTTCGTCGCTTCCCATAACGAGAACACTTTAAAGACGCCAGATCGACTGGCCAAGGATCTTGTTATGACGCACCGCCGACACCTTTCCGTTTTCGCTCTTTTTGCGCTTTTGCTCACCGCTTGCGGCGGTGGTGGCGGCGGTGGCGTGTCCACACCGCCAGACTCCGGTGGCGGTGGCTCGGGCGGTGGAGGCTCTGGTGGCGGAGGCTCCGGCGGCGGGTCCACAGGCACCGACCCTGATGTGTTCTTCGCCGGTTTACCCACCTGGGAAGCGTTCGCGCCGAAGGCACTCGAGGTGTCGAATGAGGGGGTCGAGGTGGTCGACGAAAGTACCGAACCGACCGTCGAGGAAATCACCGACCCGAACAACAACCTAAAGGTTTGCACGACCGAGAAGGTCGACTTTTACGACACACCCGAGGAGTACGTCATGTTCTCCCCGCCGACCAATGTGCTCTACCCCGGCGCGCTCGTGGTGGGCGAATCCTTGCGTGATGGTGCAACGGCCGGCGACATCCTGCCGATCAACGTTGCCCAGCGCACACCCGTCACCGTGACGATCGCAGCCTGCAACATCGCGAACAATTTCCGTGAGGTGCAACCGACACTGGCCGCGGTCAACAGCGCCGTGGCCGACATCATCTCCGAAGCGGAACGACTCAACGCAGACTGCATCAACGCCCAAGGCAACCTGCGGGTCGAGACCTACCGCAACGAGCGACAGCGCGCATTACGCGCCGGCTTCTCCGGTCGCTACTTCGGCTTCTCGGGCAGTGCGTCCGGCAGCTTCTCTCAGCAAGGCAGTGAAAACTCGGTGGCAGCTGTATTCCGCGAGACGTTGTACACGGTCGACATCTCAGCGCCGCAGACGCCTGCCGGCTGGTTCAGCGAGGATTTCACTCCCGAGCTGCTTCAGGAGCAAATCGACATCGGCACGATGGGTCCCGACAACGTCCCCGCCTACGTCGCGCGGGTGACCTACGGCCGCATCCTGACGTCGACCATGACCTCGACCTTCAGCGAAGAGGAAATGCGAGCGGCGTTCGAGTTCAAATACAACTTTCCAGGAGGCAATGTCACGGGCGACGCCGCCGCGCGCTCTCAGACCATCCGGGAGGGGTCGCGACTGACGCTGTCGTATCTCGGCGGGTCCGCCGATGCGACCACGGCCATGCTGCAGTCAAACGACTGGACGCAGTACTTCAGCGTGCCTGTCACCGCCGCTGATGCCGTGCCCGTCTCGTTCGAGATCCGCAGCGTCAGCGACAACGTTCCTGCTGTGGTGCAGGAGCTGACCTCCTACAACCGTACAACCTGCTTCGACAAACTGGGCGGCGACGAGACGTTCACGTTCTCGAATGAACTGACTTTCGATCCAGAGTTCAGCGCCGCGGGGCAAGCCGTCGCCGTTGGCGACCTCGATGGCCGCGACGGTGATGACATCGTCTGGGCGGCGACCGGCGCGGCGGCGCGCGGCGAGATCGCAGTGGCTTTCGCCAATGGCGACGGCACGTTCGAAGCACTGACGCTCGGCGAGCATACGGCGGCCAATGGCGAGCTCGGTGAGTTCACGTTTCAATTGCTCGACGTGGACGGCGACGCACGCGAAGACATCGTCATCAATCTGGTAGCCAGTGGCCGCAACATCGTCTACGTCGTATTTGTCAAAGGCGACGAGACCAACCGTGAGTTCATCTATTCCGCACCGCAGGTGCTCTCAACATCGGCTGGCTGGCAAGACTACACGCCCATGGCCGGTCAGATGGATGGCCAGCACGGTGTGGATCTCGTGTTCAATAACGTCCCCAACAACACGAGCATCAACGCCACCTACACAGCATACGCCGTGGACACAACCGCCGCGGGATTCGATCTGGAAACCGATCCGCTGTTTGAGCCGCTCGAGTACTTCGAGATCCGACAGAACTTCTCGAACTACGGGTTTACCTACATCGAAGACTTCAACGGCGACGGTTTCGATGACTTGGCTTGGCAGGTTCTCAGTGAAGTCGATAACCGGCGCTGGTTCGCGCTCGGCTCACCCAACGGTCTGACAGGCGTGCGCTTCCAGGATCTGCGCGGCAACTGGCAACGCTTCACGTCCATCGCCGGTGATGTGACGGGCGATGGCTTGGCCGACATCGTCGAACCCCGCATGTTGGGTGCCTGGCCATCTTTCTCAATCTTTATCGGCGAAGGCTCCGGCATCAGCGCCGCGAGAACCGGCGACGTGCTGGACCCACACGCCTTCAAGGTCCGCAACCGCACCCCAGAAGATGTGGCCATTCGTGATCTCTTTGGCCCGCCGGCCAATGCCAGCGATCCCGGCGGCCTCGCAGCGTGGTCGTCGGATGTGCACCTCGCCGATGTGGATGGCAACGGCACCGCTGACCTACTGATCAACGACAAGGGTTACGGCAACAACCTGTCGAACTCGATCGGCGTCGGTCTGGCGAGCCCCTCTAATTCCGAGTTCACGTTCGTCCGCGTCGCGCAGACGCTGGCGCCGGCCGAAGACTGGTCGCAGTACGTGGTGCGGGTTGGCGATTTCAACAACGACGACCGCGACGATGTCCTTTGGATCTCGAGCGCAGCGACGAACAGCGTCTACCTGGCGCTGGCGAAGGGAGAATAAGCGATGAGCTGCGGGTCGGTTGCAGGAGCAGCCGACCCGTCGGCGATATTTCCGACTGCCGTCTCTTCGAACAGCGTAACTTCGTTCTGCCGGCCCGCTGATCTATCGACAACGCGGGCTGGCGAACTACTCGAATCGCGGACGGGTTCCGGCGGACGCCAAGTCGACTGGCGGTGCTGCCGACACACTGATGGGTCGCCGGCAAGAGCCGCCGCCCGCTCAACTCATCGCGCGGCGCAACCAGGTCTTCGCAAATTTCAGATCAGCCACCAACGCGGTTCTGGAAACGCCCAGCTCGTCGGCGGTTTGTTCATAGGTCAGGCCACCGAAGTAGATGAGCTCGACCGCTTGCGTCAGCGCCGGGTCGTGTTCCGCGAGCTGAGTCAGTGCATCGTCGAGCTCGAGTACATCACTGAAATCATCGTCGCTGCCAAGCCCTGTCTTCAGCGTCACAGCGACCTGATCGCCACCGCGCTTGATGCGTTGTTTGCCACGCGCGTGATCGACGAGCGTGCGCCGCATGATGCGCGCAGCCAACGCGAAAAAATGCTGGCGGTCTTGTACATCGGCGCTGGCATCGAGAAGCTCAAGGTAGGCTTCGTTGACGAGCGCTGTGGGTTGCAGGGTGTGACCGGCGCGCTCGCCAGCCATAAGGCGGGTGGCGATACGACGCAGCTCGTCGTAGACCACGGCCGAGAGTCGCTCGTACGCAGACGTGCTACCTCGCCGCCAATCCGCCAACAACTGCGTCACAGAAGATTGATCGATACCCCGTCTCCCCATCGGCAGCAACGCGCCGAACTCATCCGAAGAATACCTTACACTGAATGCTGCACGATAAGGAACGGAACATGGCAACCGCCCACTGGTTTCATCTGAAGCGACTATTTGCGGAGCTCAGCGACCTCCCCGAGCCGACCTGCGCCGCCCGCCTTGCCGAGATCAAAACGCAGGAGCCCGCTGTCGCCACGGAGCTGGCCGAGCTGTTGACGATCTTTCGACAGCCGGACGAGTCGTTGACCGACGCCATTCAACGCGCGACAACCGATCTCGACGAACCCGCAACCGATCTCATGTTGGGCCGCACGCTGGGCGCCTACCGCATCACCGATCACCTGGCACGCGGGGGCATGGGTGACGTTTATGTCGCGGAACGCACTGACGGTGCGTTTTCTCAACGCGTCGCCATCAAATTGATCCGCACCCGGATTTCTTCACGCGACGACGTGCTCAGATTTCAGGCCGAGCGCGACATCCTCGCTCGACTGGAGCATCCAGGCATCGCTCGGATCCTGGACGGCGGCAACACCGATGATGGTGGCGCCTATCTCGTGATGGAGTACATCGACGGCGAATCGATCGACCACTATTGCGACACGAACGCGCTCAGCCTGGAATCACGGCTCGCATTGTTCGCACAAATCTGTGACGCGGTTCAGTTCGCCCACCAAAACCTCGTCGTGCACCGCGACATCAAACCTTCGAACGTTCTGGTCACCGACAATGGCACGATCAAATTGATCGACTTCGGTATCGCCAAGGACCTCGATGATCCGGAATACGTCGAGGAGGATGTGACGCTGCTCGATGAGCGCGCCATGACCCCGGACTATGCGAGCCCCGAACAGATTCTTGGCAAACCGGTTACCACAAGCAGCGACATTTACTCATTGGGTGTTCTGCTCTATCGCTTGACCACTGGTCGTCAGCCCTATTCGATGAAGGGCCTCAGACCTGCCGAACGCGAACGTCTGCTCTCAGAGACCGAACCACCGAAACCCAGCACGACGGCATCCCAGGTGCAGGACTTTAATGCGGCAACCACAGGCGGCGCCATCGAACCAGCCCGACTGCGTGGTGATCTGGACGCAATCGTGCTCACGGCGATGCACAAGGAACCACAGTCTCGTTACGCATCAGTGCAGCCGTTGGTGGATGACATTCATGCCTATCTTGAGCAGCGACCCGTCTCTGCGCGTGGCCGCACCTTTGGCTACCTGGCTCGGACCTTTTTGCGCCGCCACCGGCTCGCCTCCGGCGTCGCGGTCGGACTCGTCGCAGCCGTGATCGGTGCTGGCATATTTCACACGCGCGCGGTTAACGCCGAACGGGATCGCGCGCAACTCGAAGCCCGCAAGGCCGAAGAAGTCGCCGCGTTCATGACGGATATTTTCGCGGCACCCAATCCGTTTGTTTCCGGTGCGAACGTCAGCGCGCTCGACGTGGTCAATGCTGGCGCCGAGCGGTTGGCTTCGGAACTTGGCGATCAACCCGCAGTGCGCGCTGCGCTGCTCAACGAACTGGGTACGGTCTACGTCACCCTGGGCGAATACGACAAGGCATTGGCGCTCCATCAGCAAGCCTACGACCTGCACGTCGACCTTGGCGATCAAGTCGGCGTGATTCGCAGTCTCCGCGGCCTGGGCGATCAGAAGCTGGCCATGCGTCAGCACGCGGAGAGCATTGCCTATTTCGAGCAGGGCGAGGCGCTGGCCCGAGAACGATTGCCGGAGAGCGGCCCAACGCTCGTGGATATGCTCTTCAAGCTCTCGGAGGTCCACCTCAGCAATGGCGATTTTCAGCGTGCCAGGGAATACGCGCGCGCTTCGCTGGATCTACATGTCGCGATCGGATTGCCGCAGGACGAGGTGTACGGCGCACGACTGCAGCCACTGGCGGACTCGTTGCAACGCTATGGACGGTTCGACGAGGCAGAGCGTATCGCGCGTGAGTCGCTTGAAGTCATCACGGCGCACAGCGATGGCAACACCGGAATCCGTCTTGAAGCCCTCACCCTGCTAGGTGCGATCCTCGTGGAATTGAATCGCTTCGATGACGCAGAGCCACTGTTCATCGAACAGATCAACGCCGAGGCTGAAGTGTTCGGCCCGGATAATCCGATGCTCGATAGCTCGATGGTTCAGCTTGGGCGCCTGTATCGGAAGTCAGACCAGTTTACTGAGGCCGAGTACTGGCTCAAGCGCGCTGTGGATCATTCGTCCCGAACACGCGGTCGCCGGGCTTTCGATACCGCGTACGATATCAACGAGTACAGCATGTTGCTCCACCTCAAGGGTGACTTCACCGCGGCTGAGGCCGGGTTTACCGAGGCGCTCGACATCTATCAGGAAGTGCTTGACCCGATGGACCCGTACATCGCCGCACTCAAGGCGGCGTATACAAGGCTACTGATTGACCTGGAGCGACCGGAACAAGCGCTCGCACACGCCGAGCACGCAGCGGAGATCACGGCGGTGTCGCTGCCCGAGGGGCACTGGTTGCACGCGAATTCTCTCGGTGCCGTTGGTCTGGCGCGACAGGCGCTTGGGCAAAACGACACGGCCGTGACGCTGCTGGATGAGGCCTTCCAGCAACTCAGCGAGCAACGGCCTGGGCTTCGGAACACCGTGCTCGTCGGTGACGGGTTGGCGCGATCGTTGGCAGCACTGGGTCGGCGCGATGAGGCGGACCGTGTTCTGGCAGCCATAGCGGCACAACGTGCTGCCGCGCCCTGAGGCTACGAACTGTTGCCAGACCCCTCGCTGAGCTCACCAGCAAACCCCCGAGGCAACTAGCCGCCGGCGCCTTCAATCCATATCTATCCCGCCGTGACCGTGTTGACCCGCCTTGATCTGAATTTTTTCTGACCGGTCACCAACCCTTTGTCGCTTTACCTGATAGACACCATCGATATCGGAGTAACGACATGAGAACGATGCGCACTTTGACGGCGGCCGCGGTAACGGTCGCCCTGGCCGCCTGCGGTGGCGGTGGCGGCGGTGGAGAAGCGACTCCGGCACCACCGCCCCCTGTCGACACGACGCCGCCCACGCTCACTACCAGCAGTCCCGCCGATGGCTCTGGGCCGGTGAGCATCGCCATCAACCCGAGCGCGAGCTTTTCCGAACCACTGGATACCGCATCGGTGAACGACACGACCGTCCAGCTCACCTCCGAGACCGGTTTTCGCGTTCGGGGCGCCGTGGCGTTGAGCGCCGACGGTACTGTCGTCAGTTTCGAATCGGACGAACCGTTGGATGAAGACACAGAATACGAGCTGCGCATCGACGCCGTGCAGGATGCGGCCGGCAATACCGCGACGCCCGTTAGTATTGCGTTCCAAACCTTCATCTCGCCATTGACGCGCATAGTGAGTTTCCTGACTGGCGATGCGGTCGCACAGATCGATTACGAGAACGATGCCAATGGTCGACTGTTCCGCCTCATCCGATACGCCGATGCTGGGCTCGACGCCGTCTGGGACACCGGCGACGAGACGCCGCGGAACTACACCGAGTACACGCGTGACACCATCGGTCGTATTGTCGAAACGCACTTCTTCGACAATCCCGGCGACGACGGGATCTGGTTCAACGCCGATGACCCCAGCCGCAGTCGGCGCGCGGTCGAATTCGGTACCGACGGCTCAACCGAGCGCGCCATCGAATGGCTTGCTGGCGACGATGGTCTTTTCAATACCGACGACGACGTGCCGCGCCGCTACACCGACACCACCTACACGGCGTTTGGCGAGGTCCAAATGCGCGCAAACTACGGCGGACCCGGTCCGGATGATCTGTGGCTGACGGATGATGATGATTTTCTCAACGAAGTCACTGTCTTTGAATACGACGACACAGGCCTGCTGGTGCAGGTGACGTCAGCCGACCCTGGCCTCGATCGCATGGTGGGTACCGACGATGATGTGATTCGCACCTACGACATCGCCCGACGCGACGATGACGCGATGCGCTTCGAGCGTATTCAATACAACGACGCCGGTATCGATGGCGTCTGGTTTACGGACGACGATGTGATTCGCGCCTACCGTTACGACCCCTTCGATGAGCAGGGCCGCCTGACTGGACTCATTCGCGGGCAAGGCCCGGGCGTCGACGGCATCTGGTTGACCAACGACGATGAGATTCGACCGCCGTTTACGCGCACCGAATACGACGACACCGATCCTGCGCAGACCGTCTTGACGACATTCAATTACGGCGACGTGGGCCCTGACGGTGAACCGCTGACGGGCGATGACGAAATTGCCAGCATTCGAATCGAGAGCGTGGCCGCCAAGGGTCTGAGCCTGGTCATTGAGACCTACGTCAGCCCAGGTGATGATGGCGTCTGGCAGACAGCCGACGATATGCTCAGTGGGCTCCAGGTGATCGAGCGGGATGCTGACTTGAACATCCGCCGAGTTCGATCGTTCAGGAATGCCGGACCCGACGGTGTGCCGCTGACGCCCGATGATGAGCTGGGGACTGAGTCATCGTATGGGGCTGTGCAGTAGGAGTGGCGCTATTCGCGGACAACACAGGGTGCGGGGACAGTGAGACAGACGCCGCTCTCACACGTCGCTTTGCTCCGCGGCGCGCTGGGCGTAGAAGGCTTGATACCATACAAGTTGATGATCGGTTTGCCACAGACGAGGAAGCTTACGGTTCAGCCGAGTTACTCGTAGTATGTCAGCCCGATACGGAACTAGCGCAATGAGTACGCCGACAAACAAGCTCTTCAGTCTGCGCGTCGCATGGCGCTAGTCCGGGCGAGGTTCTGCAACTTTTAGCCAGGATGCTTCGGGGTGGCGATATGTAAGAAATTGCCGGAAGTACTCGTTCGTTTCGGAGTCTACGCAGAACAAGAAACAACCTTTCTGACCGCGTGTCATCAAGGTCCTATAGGTGTTCTTGATTATACGATCTGCCGTGGCTAAAGCGGTCTCGGGGTCGGTCTTGAGCATAGATTTGAATCCGCGAATTGATCGGTCCTGAGAAGACCGCTTTCTTGCATCCGTTGCAACCTCGCCGTTGCGAACTACAAGGTCCTCGCCTATGACAACGCCGACGTAATCCAACTCAAGGCCTTGGCAAGTGTGAATGCAGCCAATCTCTGAAACCGAATCTTTAGCAACCAGCCATAGCGACCCGTCCTTGTCTAAGTTCCATCGCATCGAGAATTCGTACTCTGGAATTTTTACATCTTCAACTTCCGGATTTTTCTTCCCTTTCCAGTCCCAGCAGTACCCGGCTACCATTCGAGCCTTATTGCTCTCTTTGTTCAATTCGAGAATCTCTCGCCTGAGTTCGTTTGGATCCTCGAAGACGCGAAAATCGTAATCGATACCAGCGAGCGTTGGATTCGCAGTTTTCTCAATCTGCAGCACGTTACTGACCCAAGAGAGATACCCGTCCGAACCGTTACAGCGGAACTGTGACTCAAGCTTCAGCTCCGTCAACGCAGCCCCCTCCTCGGCTGCCCACCTCCGAATTTCGGCCCGATCACCAATATCCTTAAAAGTGACACGCTGGTCCTGGTCAAGAAAGAAGACTGAGCACTTTGCAGAACGAATTATTTCCTTGATCTGATTCTCGCCTTGGTTCTGATAGAAACCGGATTTCTCGTTGAGTCGATGCGCTTCGTCGACTATTAACACATCTATCACGTTTGGCGGCGTGTTGACGTATGCGCCAGAACCTTTGAAAAGATTGGTGACGTGACTCTTCGAGAAGCTGCCCGTCAACTTGCTTTCGTATACGGCTCTTGGCGCCGCGTTTCTTGAGACGTAATGAGAAACAAACCGTCGGCGAGTTAGTTCAACCAGCAAGTTGACCGCTACCACGGACTTTCCTGTTCCAGGTCCTCCTTCGACCATGAGCACCTGCTTTCGACCACCCTGAGCTCGATCGGCCAAACTCAGTGCTGTTTCGTAGACCACTTTCTGATCATCGATCATCTCGAACTCGTGATTACCCTGCAGGAGTGACAGGAGATGATCTGCCAAGTTCTTGGATGGCCGAAGGCGGCCATGATCGATCTTGTAAAGAACGCGGCTCGTATCGCCATATTTGATGTATCTACTCAGAAACTCGCTCAGCGCGTTTACATCGTCCCGGATAAACACGGGAGCCTTCTCGAAATGCTCCCGGTAGAACTCCGACTTGACCGTCGATCCGTCCGCGCAGTTGTGAAGATACGCACATGGCTTCAGCTCAATATCACCATCTTGCACGTCTGCATTGAAATCTCGAATCAAAGCGGCGTATGTCCAAGCTTGGTACGAAGGGTGTGTAACTTCGCGAACAGCACCACCCACGAAAGTCTCGACAATCGCATCTTTTGCCGTAGCGGTAACATCAGACCACTGTTTGAGTTCAACGATTACTGCTGTATCTCTATGGTCGTGATCGGCACCGGACAAAATAAAATCGACCCGTTTGGATGTGAGCGGCACCTGGTATTCGATTGCGACACCCGCATCTTCAGGCGCATCAGCGGCCAGCAATACGTTGCTCATGTATTGCATCGAGTTCTTCCACGAGTCGACTTCGGCTTGCGGGGCTCGCCGACCCAGCCTTAGTTCGAATGCGTCGCTAATCTTCGTCTCGATCTCGTTCGAGAATACGTCACGCGTAAAATCCGCTCGAGTTGCCGAGTAGACAATCACTAGTGCTGTCAGCTCTCGGTCAATTCAGTAGTGGCAGGATACTTAATCCCGTTGGAGACAATCTTCGCATTCACCGCCTTCTCGATATCAATGCCAAGCTTTCCGGCGATCATTGCCAGGTAGATCTGAATATCAGCTATCTCTGTCGCGATGGCGCTTTGATCCACTCGCTCTAGTGATTTTGAGTCGGCATCCGTGAGCCACTGGAAATGCTCCAGCAACTCGGCCACCTCTACTGAGAGCGCCATCGAGAGATTCTTTGGGGAGTGAAACTGGTGCCAATCGCGTTCGGTGGCGAACTTATCTAGCCGACGCTGCAGCTCTTCGAAGTCCATCTGTTCTCCAAGGGCACAATTCAGCCCGCAGTATTCAAGGCGCTGAGACAGTTTGCAAGAATGTGTCAGCACCGGATACGCTTAACCGATCGGCGCAGTGTGTGACCAGCGCCCAGCCGCTGGGCCAATGGCTGGGACAGCAACCTTGCCATGACCAATGTCGCTGGCGCTGAGATGGGGAAGCTTATGGATCAGGATGCATAGACGGGTCATACATTTCTAAAACACGCCTTGTTCGGGATGTTGAGACGCTCGGCAGAAATTTCTATTGAGGGGATCAAGCCATACACGACCGGAGCGCCTACCCGTCCGCGCTGACCTAAGCTTCGGTTTGCTATATAAAATACAAACGTGACTTCTTTCTTGTGGCGCCGTTAGCGCCCGGAATCGACGCAACTCCACATTTACTGCCGCGACCCTTCCAATAATCTCACTAGCGCTCCGTTGACATAGTAATTGTGCTTCCCAAATTTTCGCTTGTGTAGGAAACCGGCTCCAACCAGCTCATTCAGATACTTGGAAGCCGTCAAACGCGACACACCGAGATCGCTCTGAACCGCCTCAATCTTGGTGTATGGGTGTCGGAACAGGTTGGTCAACAACTCGTAGCTGTAGATCTTCGGCAATGAGTCCCGAACTCGCGTCTCGAAGTCGCTCATAAGTTGCTGCAATGCACCGATCAATCGAGTTGAGTTCCTAGCGGTCTGAGACACGCCCTCAATCATGTGTAGCAGCCAATGTTCCCACTCGCCTGTGTCTCGAGTGCTCTGCAACAACCGGTAGTAGTCTGGTTTTGTGTCAATGATATAGGCACTGAGGTACAAGACCGGTGAATTCAACAGATCTTTGGCAACCAGATACAGGCTGTTCAGGATACGGCCAGCTCGGCCGTTGCCGTCGTAGAACGGATGGATACTCTCGAATTGGTGATGAGCGATTGCCATCTTGACCAGCAGATCTGCTTTGTAAACTCGCTCATCGTTGATGAATCGCTCAAGGTCCGCCAACAGCAGCTGGACTTCATTCGGATCTTGCGGCGGCGTGAAGACCACCTCACCAGTTGCCTGGTTCTTGATAACTGTGCCAGGCAACTTGCGAATGCCGGCATCTGATTCCATAAGCGTCTCATGGAACTGAACGATGCGATTGGTCGTGATCAGACCATCTTGCTGAACGGCGCGAAACCCCTCTCTTAAGGCAACCGCGTAACGGCGCACCTCTTTGGCAGCGGCGTTTTTCGATTGCTCCCCGAACAGCTCGGCCTGGTACAACTCGTCCTGCGTAGTGAAGATGTTCTCGATTTCTGAGCTGTCTTTGGCTTCTTGCAACGACAGCGTGGTGATTAGGATCTCAGGGTTCGGAATCGTGCCGGAGATTCCTTTGAGTTCCGCTAGATGGCGGTGGGCTCCAATAAGTGCCCGGAGCACCGGTGGGGTCTCTAGTGCCTCGGGAGGCGGCAGATGCGTTAATGGATGCGTGGTCAATATTAGCGATATCTTGGCTTTCGGGAAGCACAAGAGCCTTTCATGTAAATATTTTAACAAAATATATACATTTAATCCCATCAAGTAAAGATGCTTTACATGACTGAAGAAAATCTAACGTAAGGCGCATAGACTCAAGTAATGCGCTTTTGGTGGGTGAACCAAAACCAGACCTTCGAACAGGAGTTCGGGGGCGGCTACTTGTGGTCGCCCAAGCGGAATGCCGCGGGTCACCGAAACCCCTTCTACGACTTCATGCGCGATGTATCGCCAGGCGACATCGTCTTTTCCTTCGCGAAAACCCGGATTCCGGCTCTTGGCATCGCACAAAGCACGTGCATCGAGGCACCTAAGCCAGAGGAGTTCGGCAACGCGGGCCAGAATTGGAGCCGGATTGGCTGGAAGGTACCAGTACACTTCATTGAACTAACATCGAAGGTCCGACCCGCAGACCACATGGCGCAACTCGGTCCACTACTACCTCCGAAGTACGCGCCGCTCCAGGCCAACGGTCGGGGTCTGCAGAGCGTCTATCTGGCTGCGCTACCGGATGAGCTGGGCAGGACCCTCGTAAATCTGATCGGCAAGCAGGCGCGAGATATCGTCAGCAAAGCCAGCGCAAGCGATTTACGAATCTTCGATCCAGACACAAACAGAGAAACGTTGGACGAATGGGAGGATCATGTTGTCGCCGTTATTGAGAATGATGTATCCCTCTCTGAGTCAGAGCGTATTTATCAAATCAAAGCGCGCCGCGGACAGGGAAGATTTCGAGAAAACGTGTTTGAAATCGAAAAACGATGCCGCATCACGAAAGTCGACCGTTTGGAGCATTTGGTGGCAAGCCACTCCAAGCCTTGGCGGCATTGCGAGTCGACCCAAGAGAGACTCGACGGTCACAACGGCCTGTTGTTAACTCCCTCCGTCGATCATCTCTTTGATAGTGGGTTTATCTCGTTTGAGAGGAACGGGAAACTACTGATCTCACCCGTAGTGCACCGCGACTCTATTCGGAAGATGGGTATCGACGATTCAATCACCAACGTCGGTGCTTTCTCTTTGGAGCAAGACTCTTACCTTCAATACCACCGAGAGCAGATCTTCAAATGCTCTGGTATCGGATAGATGGAAAACGGACAGATCCAACAACGGTCGAAACCTGAGGCAAGCCTAAACGGGTCAGTTATCGGCTACGACCCGGGCGGCAACAAAAAGCGCGGTCTGGCAGTGTTGGAACTCGTATCGGGTAGAACCTCATCGTTTACGACCAAAACGCTGGCGTCAGTGGGCCATGTCCTAGCCGAGCTGGACCGCGTCGACGACATGTTGGCGCTCGGAGTTGACACCTTAGCCGCTCGGCACTCGGGCGAATCCGGTTGGCGTCCAGCCGATCTCTGGCTCCGCGAGACCTACGAACCTGTCGCAAAGAGCGTTGTATCTCCAAACGGTCTTTACGGATCGATGGGACTCAATGGCATGCATGCAATGATCCATGCTCGAGACAACCATCCGAATTTGCCGATAACAGAAACTCATCCGAAGGTCCTCTTCTTCGCGCTTACGGATACGAAATACGACTACGAGAACAATCATGCAGATATGGATGCTGCAATTGCCGGATGGCTCGGGGTTCCGGCTACGACGCGCAACGATCACGAATGGGATGCTTTGATATCAGCGTATGCGGCGCTGCAAGGGTTAAGGGGCACTTGGCCGCACGACCTCCTCGACGGTTCGATGGAAGGTGATGACCGGCTCAGGTTCCCGTGCGGGCGAGTGAACTATTGGTGGCCGGAATAAAGAGGGGCGGGGATGGTGGCCAGGGGCGGAATCGAACCACCGACACGCGGATTTTCAGTCCGCTGCTCTACCAACTGAGCTACCTGGCCATGCACGCTGGCTTCCGAGAGATTCCGGCAGCCATCCAAGTGGCCGCGTATTACAACCGCGTGACCTCTCAGAGTCAATAGCGGCAGAGCTTTCCGCCAAAAACCAGCCCCTCGAGCAAAATCCAAAAAAAAATTTCCAAACCAGTGTCGTAATCGGCGTCGCCCGTTCGTCAACTATTATGTAACCCACAGAAAAGGAGCAAGACCGTGGAATATGTGATGTTGATCTACAACTCAGAAGAGCGTTGGGAAGCCCTGTCCGAGGCAGAGCAAGGCAAGATCATGGAAGCGCACTACGCGATCATGGAGCAATCCGCCAAAGACGGCACCTACAAAGGCGGTAGCCGGTTGATGGACGTCGTCTCAGCAACCACCGTCCGCAATCACGGCGGCAAAGTCTCGATCACGGACGGGCCGTTCGCCGAGACCAAGGAACAGCTCGGCGGCTTCTACGTCTTCGAGTGCGACTCAATCGATCAGGTGATCGCCTACGCGTCCATGCTGCCGCATGACGATGTCGGCTCGGTCGAAATCCGACCGGTCTTCGCGGAACCGCTCGAGTGAGTAGTCCCGGTGCAGCGCTGAAAGCCGCCCGTCCTAGGGCAGTGGCGGCGCTGCGCCGGTTTTCCGGCGACCTCGATGCCGCCGAGGATGCGTTCCAGGACGCCGCCGAGCAGGCGCTCAAGAAGTGGCCCAAAGAAGGGCTTCCCGACAATCCAACCGGCTGGTTGATTCAGGTTGGCCGGAATCGACTGATTGACCAAGCACGCCGGGGACGCTTCCAAACAACGCTCGATGATGATCCAGCGGCAGCGCCCGAAGATGACGAAATCAAACGCATCGACGATGACGTGCTGCGCCTGATCTATACCTGCTGTCACCCCGCGTTGTCGGAAGAAGCGCAGGTCGCGCTGACGCTGAAGATCATCGCAGGCCTGTCGACGAACGACCTGGCGCTGGCATTCCTGACACCGGTGCGAACGATGGAGCAGCGCCTCGCGCGGGCAAAAAAGAAGATCCGCGAAGCGGGCATTCCGTTCGCGATTCCGGCCGAGCGCGATTTGCCCGACCGGCTCGATGCTGTGCTTGCGACGCTGTACCTGATCTTCAACCAGGGCTATAGCGCCCGCAAAGATTCCGTCGCCGACCCGAGAACCTGCGAGGAAGCCATCTGGCTCACCCGCCTGGTGCGGCGATTGAACCCGAGCCACGACGAAACCGCCGGGCTGCTCGCATTGATGTTGCTGCAGCATGCAAGGCACCCGGCCCGCGTCGAAAAAGACACGTTGATCGCGCTCGATCAACAAGACCGCAGCCTGTGGCGCACCGACTTGCTGACCGAGGGCACCACGTTAATTAAGGTGACCCTCGCGCGCCGTAATCCGGGGCCGTACCAAACCCAGGCCGCGATCGCCGCAATCCATGGTGAGGCAACCACAGCCGACGACACCGACTGGCGGCAAATCGCATTGCTCTATCAGATTCTCGAAGAGCAGCTTCCGAACCCCGTGGTGACCCTGAATCGCGCTGTCGCGATGCTGCACGCCGGCGATTCTGAAGCCGCCAACGCACTGCTCGAACAGCTCGAATCCAGCCACTCCGAGAGAATGTTGCAGTACGTGCCGTTCCTGACCGCACGAGCGCATGCACTCGACGGTCTGGCCGAATCTGAACCACAACGCGCATCGGAATACCTGAACAAAGCAATCGAGATTTCCGAAAATGATCAGGAAAAACGTTACTTAATGCAGCAACTCGAGCATTTCCGCTCGAAGTGAACCAAATGCAGCGCCCCAGGCAGCGCTCACCATAACCCACCGCGCTTGGTCCGACCTGACCAGATGAAAGAAATGCTGGGATACGCTAACCTTTCGCCGCATTACCGAACGAATACCCACCGTGAAGGATGTGCTACCCGTGAATCGTTTATTCGCTGGCGCCGTCGGCGTCCTGTTGTCTCTGTGTTTTCTGGTTGGACCGACAAGCGCAGAAACCGAGGAACTCGTCCCTGCGCGCGCGTTGATCAAACCGTCTCCATACGGGCGATTCGTGTTGAGCCCGGACGGCCAGAACATGGTGCACACCGTTCGCATCGCCGACCAGACCTACCTGCAGTTCACGGACCTTTCCAACATGTCCCTGAACGACGCGCTCAACCTTGGCCGTGTCGATCTGGACGACATTCGCTGGATTGACGGCAACACGCTGTTGTTGGTGCTTGACGGCACTTTGCTCACGCTCGAGGCCGGCAGCACGGAGGCCAGATCAATCGCCACGATGCTGTCACGAGCCGATGGTGACATCCGCACTGTGAATGAACTCAGGCGATCGTTCAGCGTCTGGCAGCTCGTGGACATGTTGCCAGCGATCGAGGATGTCGTGCTGTTGGGTGCGTCCGACTTGGAGCGTCGCATGTCGCTATACCGGGCGGACACGCTGACCGGCGAGATGACTTTGATCATTGACGATAGCGATCTCGAAGCGAACTTCTGGTACACCGACATCACCGGCAGTCCGGCAATGGGTTTGCGCATCAAGGATGACGGCACCCACTTGCACTACGTCCGCGACCCGGAGAAGGGCAAATGGGTCCGCCACGACAAGATGCACAAGAGCAGTCGGATCCAACTGGACTATGACGGGACACGCTACCTGGCACCTCGCGCTCAGGCCTTGATGTTCGGCGCGAACGCTCGCTCGCTTTACGTCGCCGAGAACCTCGAATCGGACCGTTACCGAATCGTTGAATACGACCCGATCGCGGGCGAAGTCATCCGTACGGTTTTTGAAGACGAGCAATACGATGTGCACACACTCGGCAGCCCGAACCGCCTGTTCCGTGGCCCGAACGGTGACGTGACCGGCCTTGCGTACCAGCGCGACCGGATGACCACGGTCTGGTTGAGCGAAACAGGTCTGGCGCTCGAGCAAGCCATTGATGCCAAGGTGGAAGAACCGTATTTCTACGTGATCGATGTGTCCGAGACGCAAGACGTCGCATTGGTGGTCGCGATCGATGCGACGGGTCGTCAGCGCGTATACATCTATCGTGCGAAAACCGACGATCTGATTCTGCACACGATCAATAACGAAGAACTCGTCGCCTTCGACCTTCCTGAGACCCAGACGGTCCACTATGCCGCGCGCGACGGTCACGAAATTGAAGCCTACCTAACGCTTCCGGAAAATACTGGCACGTCGAAGCCGCCACTGATCGTGATGCCACACGGTGGTCCATTCGCGCGTTCCATGGCAACCGAAAACACACACGCGCAGTTTTTTGCGAGTCGAGGTTATGCGGTTATCGACCCGAACTTCCGTGGCTCGATTGGCTTCGGCAAAAGCCACTTGTCGCAAGGATTTGGAGAGCTGGGCGGCACAATGATTGACGACATTGTGGACGCTGCCGACTGGGCCGTCAGCGAGGGGATCGCAGACCCGGAGAACGTATTCGTCATCGGTTCGAGCTATGGCGGCTATGCCGCGCTTATGTCAGCCATTCGATATCCCGACCGCTTCAGCGGACTCGTGGCTCATGCCTCCGTCACAGACCTGCGCGCGCATATCAAGAGCCTGAAGAAAAAGGGTGCCACGTTTGCCTATGAGTACTGGGAGGAATGGGTTGGAGATTCACGATCCGACAAAAAGGCCCTCCGTGCCTCATCCCCTCTCTATCAAATCGAGAACCTGACCGTCCCGCATCTTCTTTTCCATGGCGCGAAAGATCGCATCGTCGATGTGGAGCAAACCGAACGACTGGAAGAAGCGCTGCTCGACAGGGGACGCGATGCGAACGTCAAGTTCCTCGCGAATACCGGACACACATTCGGCCAGACCTCAGATCATCTTTACTACCTTGAAGAAACGCTCGAGCAACTCGAAAAATGGCGTACGACACCCGAAAGCGGAGGAGACCGGTAATGGCGCGTGTGATCACTATCATTTGCCTGTGCCTATTGACCGGCATTGCAGCCGCACAAACGCCGCTGCCGGGGCTCAGCAATTTCACCGACCGGGATCGCTACAGCCAAATTCGGATGTCACCCGACGGGCAAGCTCTGGTCTACTTCCGCTACAACTCGGTCGCGAAGAAAAACATGATCGAGTTTGCGGACGCGACCAGCGGGAAGATCCTGAGCTTCATCCCGGCGCGGAACTATGTGCCAAGTCGATTGGAGTGGATCGACGACCGACGCGCGGTGACTTTCGGCGGTGGGCGACTCTATAGCCTGTCTCTGGACGGCAGCGAGCTGCAGCCGTTGCTCACGGATGCGTTCGCGAAAGACGAGCGGCGCTTCGGTCGCAGCGTGTTCCAGAAACGGCTCGATTACTGGTGGTTCATTGGCCCGATTCCCGGCGACGACGAGAACGTCCTCATCGGATCTCGCAACAAGAAAGAGCAGATGCGGGTGCACCGCATGAATCTGTTCAGCGGTCGGATTCGGGACATCGTCGACGGCGGCGAAGAGCGCGCGCACAACTGGTACCTCAACAGCCAGGGCATGCCAGTCGTCGGCGTGCGCGAAGACAAACGCAGCAGCACCTTTCTGATTCGCCAGGGCGATCAATGGGAAGAACACGACAAGGTTCACACCGACGGCGCGATTCAACTGGACCACACAACGGATGTTCGCAGCGGGTCGGCGCGGATCGTCATGGCGCTCGATAACGATCGCGATGTGTTGTTGTCCGTTCGAGGCGCCGACGGCATTTTTGATCTGGTGGTCTACGACGTCGTGGCCGGTCAGGTGAAGACGGGATTCCACGATGAGAGCCGCTACTCACTTCGTTCGCAAATGAATGACCTGAGGGTAATCCGTGACAGCGCGGATGGTCGACTTGCTGCGATCCATTACGTGGCTCTGGACAACGAGACCATCACCCACCACGAAGACCTGCTTGCAGCGATACAACTATTGCGTCGCGACTTCCCGGAAAGCAGTTTCACGCCGGTCGCGGGCAGCAGCGCCGCGAATCGCTGGTTGTTTGACGTGCATGATCGTGCGTTTGGCAGTCAATATGTCTCCGTCGAACCTGCCGCGGAGACCACAACGGTCGTGTTCAATGAAAACCCGAGCGACACCAGCGAACGCCTGCCGACGTTCAGTGCTTTTCGAATTCCGGCGCGAGATGGATATGAGATCGACACCTACCTCTGGACGCCTCAGGAGGAAGTGACGCGTAAGCCGCCGATTCTGCTGGTTCAGCACGCAGCCGGATCAAGGCATTACCCCGCCTACGACATCGATGCGCTCTACCTCGCCTCACGCGGACACCCGGTGGTCATGACGAATCCACGAGGCTTGATGGGATATGGTTTGGCGCAGCGAAAAGCCGGGCTCGAGAATCAGCAGGCATTGCTGATCAGTGATCTGGTGGATGCGGCCGACTGGGCACGAAACAACGTCGGAACTGACAGCGGAGACGTTTATGCACTCGGACTGCGACTTGGCGGGCAGAGCGTTTTCACGACCGCAATTCAATCCTCAAAGACCTTCGCAGCGATAGCCGGCTATAACATGCCGGTCGATTTGCTGGAGCTCCGCGACTACCTCGACGACGAGGACTACTACGAGGGCCTCGAATATCTCGATCTGTCCGGCGAAGGCTCGAGGAGTGTAAAAAAGGCTCTGCGCGAACTCTCGCCGCTGGAATCTGTGGAGTCACTGTCCGTACCAACATTTGCATTCCACGCAGCACGCAGCGAGGTGATCTCCGCTGACGACTTTGAACGGTTTGCAGAAGCCGGCGAACGCGTGAGCGACACGTTTGATCACAGCATCATCGCCGAGCGTCTGACCGGTTTCGAGGACCCTGGCGTGCGCGAGCGCTACCTGGAACTGATCCTGCGCTTCTTTGATCGGCACGGCTCAGGAAGCAACAACCCCTGAGATTTCGGCGGAATATGCGCATACCGCGCTGACAGCGTTGTCTCACACGAGCCTAAAAACCGTGTTTTTGGACCATATTTTGGTCCTCGGCGCAGTTTTTAGACGTTTTGTCGCATTTATATGACATAACGCACCGTCCAATTTTCCTAGGATGAAGTCTGAAGCTAGACTCAGCCCCGGCAGATGGGGTGATGGAACGGTCATTTAAATCGTCGACGAACGGACGCGTCGGCAAAGTGTGTGTCGGTGATCGATGAGAAATAGTGCGCGTGTGGCAACACCCGGGTTCCCCGTGGTGTCCGAAGAGCTGCGCGACAATGAGGTGTTAAGGGCGGCTGCGCAGATTTTTCTTGAGCGTGGCTTTCGTGCGACCCGGCTGCAGGATATCGCCGACGCTGCCGGTGTCAGCTACGCCGAAGTGGCGGACCGTTACGGCAACCGCGAGACCATCTTCCGCCTGATTGTCGATGCAGAGGTGAGCGCGATGCGCATGCCTTTCGTCGAGGCCATTCCCACGTTTGAAACCGCGCTGGATGCGGCGCGTTTCGCAGCGGAGCGCCAACACCTCCTGATGACCCGGACCATCCTTCCTCGACTCGCGCATCTGGTCATGGCGGAGACGGAGCAAGTTCCGGAAATCGCGGATACGCTTCTGACAAACGACGGCAGGGAAATGTCCCAGGCGGTCGGAGAGGCCTCCATGCAAGCATTGATCATGCGCGGTCTCATTCGAGAGGACACCAACGTGCCGTTTGCCGTACGACAGTTCTACGGCATGCTCAATCAAGCCTTCAACCACGAACACATCATCACAGGAAAACCGATTCCAGACCTGCACGAGTACATGGAAGACTGCGTGCAGTGGTTCGTGTCGAGATACGGCGTCTAGCTTTGACCTTTTGCGGTCCGCTCTCTACCCTTGGGCACCAAGCCTAAGGGGAATTTTTATGGCAGCCGTGGTCGGCGCCGAAACAACGACACGCGTGTCATTGCATGAGCATTTTCGCGCGGTGCGCGCTCGCTCGGTCGAGATAGCGAATTGGCTGCAGCCGGAAGACTGTGTCGTGCAGTCGATGCCGGATGTCAGTCCAACGAAGTGGCATCTGGCTCACGTCACGTGGTTCTTCGAGCAGTTTGTTTTGCTGCAACACGCAACGAATTACCGAAGCTTCGACGAACAGTTCCTGTTCTTGTTCAACAGCTACTACGAGAGCGCCGGCGCGATGCACGCCCGACCCCAGCGTGGCCTGTTGTCGCGACCAACGCTCGCGCAAATCATGCGCTACCGCGAACATGTCGATGCGGCGATTCTCCGATTGATCGAAGCAAGTCATGATCCAGCACTCGAAAACCTGATCACGCTCGGACTTGAACACGAACGACAGCATCAGGAACTGATGCTGACTGACATCAAGCATGTGCTGTCGTGTAATCCAATGCGGCCCGCCATGCGCGAAGATCTTTCGGTGATCAGGATGAATGCCGCGGTCGACGACGGCTTTACCAAGCACTCGGGCGGCATCACGACTATCGGCGCAAGCACAGATACGACCGCATTCTGCTACGACAACGAAACACCCACACACGACGTCCTGCTGCGTGACTTTGCGATTGCCAATCGCCTCGTCAGCAATCGCGACTATCGTCGGTTTATCGAAGACGGTGGCTACTCGACCGCTTCACTTTGGTTATCGGATGGCTGGGCCACGGTGCAAACTCAGGACTGGCGTGCGCCGCTCTACTGGAATCTCGAAACCAACACAGAATTCACACTCGGTGGCGAACGTCCCATCGATCTGGATGCGCCGGTCTCGCACATCAGTTTCTACGAGGCAGATGCGTTCGCACGCTGGTCGGGTGCTCGACTGCCGAGCGAAGCAGAGTGGGAAGTCGCCGCACGTCAAAAATCGTTAGCAGGCAACACCTACGAGACGGACTGCTGGCAACCGATGCCAGGCACTAACGGCCAGTGGTATGGCGATGTCTGGGAATGGACGGCTTGCTCCTACGCACCCTACCCGGGTTTCCGGCCACTCGAGGGTTCGCTCGGCGAATACAACGGCAAGTTCATGTGCAATCAGATGGTGGTGCGAGGTGGATCCTGCGTCAGTGCACGCGATCACTTGCGACCGACCTACCGAAGCTTTTTTTACCCGGACGCGCGCTGGCAGTTTCTCGGACTGCGTCTCGCTCGTGACGCCTGAACAGCAGGAACCTCATGGATAACACCGCATCGATCACCGAACCGCAGTCCGATCGACGAGACGACGATCTCGCCGAGTTGATCGACGGACTACGACTGCCGCAAAAGACAATCTCGCCGAAGTATTTTTATGACGAGTACGGGTCGGAGTTATTCGAGCAAATCACGCGGCAGCCGGAGTACTACCCGACGCGAACCGAACTGACGATTCTGCGAATGCATATCGACGAGATCAGTGACGCGCTGGGCGAGCGGGTCTCTCTGATCGAGTTTGGTGCGGGCGCGAGCGTCAAGGTGCGCCTGTTGCTCGACCATGCGCCGGGCATTGACGTTTTTGTGCCGGTTGATATCTCCGGCGATCATCTGGCGCTCGCAGCACAGGAACTTGCGGGTGATTACCCGAACATCGAAGTGCTGCCGGTTGCTGCCGACTTTACTCGCCCCTTCGAACTGCCGACGCCGAAGCGGATACCGAAACGCAATGTCGTGTTCTTCCCGGGCTCTACCATCGGAAATTTCGCGCCGGCAGACGCCGAGCAACTGATGAACACGATGCGTACCGTTGCGAAGTCCGGCGGTGGCCTACTGATCGGCGTCGATCTGAAGAAAGACGCCGGTGTCTTGGAGCGTGCTTACAACGACGCAGCCGGAATCACGGCCGCGTTCAATCTCAATATGCTGACGCATCTGAATCGTGTGTACGGCAGCGACTTCGATCAAACGTGTTTCTTACATCGTGCGATTTACAATGAACGTCATGGTCGTATCGAGATGCATCTGGTCAGCACGGAAGCGCAAACCGTCACGCTCGGCGGAGAGCATTTCAAATTCGCAGCTGGGGAATACATCCTGACGGAGTGCTCCTACAAATACACCGTCGATGAGTTCGCCGAACTGGCGCAACGTTCCGGATTCCGAGTCACCCAGGTCTGGACGGATGTCGCACAACACTTTTCATTGCAGTTTCTTGACGTCGTCGATCGCTGACGCATGAAGTCCGGCGAGTCAGGCGCTAACGTCAGTTGAGCCTGCATGAGCCAACCTCTCACAAAAACGCTGCTCCGGTTCACTGCCGTCGGTCTGATTGGGTTTCTGGTAGATCTCGCTGGACTACAGAGTCTGCTCTATTTCGGCTTTGATGCCGTCACTGCGCGTGTAGTTTCGTTTCCGGTCGGCGTGATCGTCACGTGGTCGCTGCATCGCCGCTACACGTTCTCGCACCGGCGCACCGAAAAACGGACGCGCGAACTCACGCGCTACATGTCGGGTCAGGTTCTATGCAACTTACTCGGTCTCGCCGCGTACACCTGGCTGGTGCTGCACGTGAGCGTATTCGCCGAGTACCCAGCCGCCGCGCTGATCGTCTCATCGATTATCGGCACCGCGACGAACTATGTGATTAGCCACTTCGTCGTGTTTAACGATCCCGACGAGCCTCGGACGAAGTGATCGATACCGCTACTCTTTATCGGTCGACACGAACGCGTCGGGCACCTCAGAACCATCACCGAAAAAGAACTTCTCCATTTCTCTCTCAAGAAACTTGCGCGCTTCGGGTTCGATCGGTGTCAGCCGGTATTCATTGATGAGAATTGTCTGGTGACCGAGCCAACGCTGCCAACCGGCCTTCGACACGTTCGCCAGAATGCGTTCTCCCAGTTCGCCCGGGTACGGTTGCCAGTCGAGCGCCTCGCCTTCCTCACCGGTAATGACACACTGCACCGTTTTCATTCCTGACTCTCCCAAAGACTACGCGTCGATTGTAACGATTCGAGGATCTTCTCGACAGGGCGAGGAACACCGACCGTGGACAACTCATCACGTTTAACCCACCGCGTGGCGTCGTCATCAGCCACCTGACTCGCGCGTTGTTCAATGCGCCACGGCTGGATGTGCAAATCGAAATGCGTGAATTTGTGCGTCAGCGACGGCAGACGCTCGGCGCGAGTCGGTATATCCGTGTCCCGCTCAACCTCCGCGAACGACCAAAGCCCGCCCCAGATCCCTTCTGCAGGCCTACGAGTCAGCAACACTGCGGAGTCGCTGCGACGTTGGTGCACCAGCATATGCACGTGCCGTTGCGGTTTGGCTTTCTTCGGTTTCTTGCCGGGATATTCTGAAACGCTCGCCGATGCGAAAGCCTGACAGGTGTCGGATACCGGGCAAGCCTCGCAACTGGGTCGCGACCGCGTGCACAGGGTCGCACCCAGATCCATGATCCCCTGCGTGTAATCTGCAACACGTGTCTCGGGGGTATAGCGTTCGGAAGCAGCCCAAAGCGTCTTTGCGACTTGAGTTTGGCCAGGCCATCCGGCGACGGCTTCATGTCGCGCGAGTACGCGTTTGACGTTGCCATCCAGAATCGCATGCCGCTGTCCGTCGGCTTGCGCGAGAATGGCACCCGCCGTTGAGCGCCCGATGCCTGGCAGCGCAATCAAATCCTCGAACGTATCAGGCAGCTGACCGTCATGGTGCTCACACGCAATCTGTGCGGCTTTGTGCAAGTTGCGTGCTCGTGCGTAATAACCCAGGCCCGACCACTGTGCCAGCACATCATCGAGTGGTGCCTGTGCCAGTGACTCGAGGTCGGGGAACTGCTCGATGAATTTCGAGAAGTAACCGATCACGGTGGTCACTTGAGTTTGCTGCAGCATGATCTCGGAGATCCAGACTCGATATCGGGTTCTCGGATGCTGCCAGGGAAGATCGGATCGACCATGCACATCAAACCACGCCAGCAGGCGCTCGGCGAACGGCGTGGTCATTCTGTCAGCCAATCCTCGCACGTCACGTTCGGCTCGGCGTCGAGATTAAGGCCGCGTTCGCGAAAGGTGTCCATGTCCGCTTCCGACGCCTGCGCGAAGCTCTCGATCCGATCGATCGCGTCGCTCCCGCCGTTTCGAAGCCGTTTCTTCAGGACATACGGTCCGATCAACGGCGGGATAAAAAAGTCGGGTTCCATGACGATCGCATAGTGAACCTCTGTGCCTCCATCGACTTCGTGCAGTTGCCAGGTCGCGTCGCTGGAATGGAAGTCAGACTCGTCGGGATCGGCGACGGCGCGAATGCAATGGACGCCGAGGTTCGTGAGCACTTCGGTGCGTTCCATCGTCTGGCAGTAGAACCAGACGCAACCTTCCACTCGCGTGTAGACCTTGGGCGACGCATCGTCCTCAAGCTCGAGGTAGTGCGCCTCATCGTAAATGCTCGACAAGCGCTCGAATTCGTCATAGTCGGTCAGCACGTCGAACACGCCCTGAACCGGCGCATCGATCCAGGTGACGGATATCATTTTGTAGACACCGTCGTCATGCGTGACATCAATGCTGCGAAGCTCAGCGCCGTACACACTGAGCGGTAGCAGAGCGAGCATCCCCGCCGACGCGAATTGACGGTTAGAAAATATCACGTAAACGCTTCTTCAAGGCGTCCTCGATATCCTCTTCTTCCTCCGCCTCTTCGCCATCTTCTTCGGTGGCATCTTCACCAATCCCAAGCCGGTCCAACAGGCGATTGCGAAGACGATCCTTTTCCTCGTCCAGCTTACGCTCGACCGCGTCACGCGCGAGTCGCTGAAAGTCCGGACGAATGGTGGGGGCTGTCATCTCGCCCGTGACCTCCAACGGAATCACAGCTTCGGTGTACTCATCGAGTTCCTCGGCGGTGGCGCCACTAAGAAAGTCCGGCCGCTCAAGAACACGCGCATCAAGATCATAGTCGATGCTGCCTTCACCGAGGTTCACGCTGCCGTTGCCGGTCAGCTGAAGAAACGGCAATTCGGCAAACAGGTCGTTGTTGGTCGCAACACCATCGCGGACGACGGCAGTGCCACTGATCGATGAGAATTCGGTGCGCGCTTCCGCTGGCGCTGGTGGCGGTGGCGACTGCTTAAACAAAGCTCTGGCGCGCCGGATTTCGTACCAAAGGTCCGTGCCACGTAACGCACCATCGGCGAGCACAATCGCAACATCACCGTTCAGCGATGAGCGAATATCCGCCAAGGTCACGCCCTGCCCTGCCAACGTGAAGCTGCCGTTGAGTCGACCCTCAACGTTGTCCTGGTCAAACAACAGACTGGCCATCGCACCCAGATTCAGATCATCGATGCGCTCGTTCAAAGACAACCGTGGCACGGCTCTGCTCGCATCGATCCGAACATCACCCTCGTAGCGCCCCTCCAGAACGGTGGCCCGCACCGGTTGCAGCTGCGCTTTACTGTCTTTAACCGTCAATCCAAGGTCGAGTGACTCGAATGGCAAATCACCCAGAACGAGACGACCGAAACGCAACCGGCCTGCCGCCTCCATGCCCTTGAGCAAGTCGACCGGCAGCGCCGTTTCCGCGAGTGCATCGCCGGCATCATCAGCCACTGCCTCATCCTCAGCCGGCGGTAGATACCGGTCGAGTATCATGCTGTCGCCGGTAAGATCGAAGCGCAGCCCCATATTCGCAAAGTTCACGATCGACAACTCACCACTCAATTCGGTGTCGTCGACGACCAATGTCAGATCTCGCAGTCCGGCCGATTCGAAAGTAGCGTCGAATTCCGACTGAAAGCTCACAGCCCTCAGCGCTTCGGGATCCGCCGTCACCGGCGCATCGATCCCCAGTCGTGGCAGCAACTTCGCCGGCTCAAAAGACTCGACCTCGATACGACCGGACAAGTCCAACGGCGCTGCAGGCCCACTGCCGGATGCAACCAGCAACATGGAAAGCTCGAGCAGATCGATGCGGGTGGGTGCCACGTTCAGCGTGTTATTCGCAAAATCGAGAACGATCGAATCGCTTTCCAACGCGAACGGCGCCGGCGACGGAAGCTCCTCGCTCGATACAGACCCGGTCAAATCGAGATCGACGAATCTCAGGGTTTCATCGGCGCCTGCCATTTGAATCGAAGTATCGAACGCCGCCTGGACCCGCAACGCGCCAGGGTCGGCGCTGGCGACGAACGCCATCGTCAGATCGAGCGGCTGGGTCAAATCATCACCGCGCAACTCGAGATCAAGATCCTCGAGGCGATAGGTCGTCTCGCTGCTGCCGTCGACGTATGTGACCGATGCATCGCGCACGATCAGTCCACCGAAACTGACGTCGATTTCGGTGGCATCGCCGTCGACGACCACATCGCTGTCATCGCCGCTGCCCGAATCGACCACCGCCGAGTCATCGGCGTCGGAGGATGCCTCACCGGCCTCAACCAAATCGGACCAGTTGTTCATGCCATCGCCACGGACTGCGAGATTCACCGTCAAACCGATAACTTCTATGGTCTGGATACTCAGCTCGCCGCGCGTCAACGGCATGAAGTCGATGCCGGCTGCCACACGCTGCAGCTTGAGCATTGGCTCGGGCCCAAACGCCGGCGCATTGCCGATCGTGACGTCTTCGGTGGTGATCGCCAGCCGCGGAAACACACTGAGAGACAGTTGCCCGTCGAGACGAACCTCTCGACCGGTTTCCTCCGACAGCGCCTCGGCGATCTCGTCGCGGTACTGATTGACGTCAAACAGGAAATAGATGGCCATGACGGCCAACAGGACAAGGCCGACCAACAGGCCGCCGACGACCAGCACAAATTTTAGAATGGAACGCATACCCGTTAGGGTAGCAAAGGGCGGAAAAGTTCGCGCCCGTCAGAGCGGGCGCGATCGAGATTATTCAGTGCAGAGGTCGATATCCCCGTTGACCGTTTCGACTTCGATGCGACCGTTGCCGTCGCCGTGATCAAAGTTCAACACGCGTCCAGGCCCATATCGACTAACGCGCTTGGGCTTCGGACCGAAGCAGTTGTCGATGCTGCCATTCAGTGTCGAGATATCGACGCGCCCGCCCCAGCCTCGTTGCATGGTCAACATGACGTCGCCACTCACCGCCTCGGCATCAACATCCGCGCTCGCCGACAGCGACTTTGTGAGGTCGATGTCGCCGGACGTAACGCCAGCCGTCACACGATCGAACATGCAGTCTTCGGCATCGATGCTGCCGCTGACCGTCGTCGCGCGAAGTTCGCCGGACAACCCGGTCATCTGGATATCGCCACTCACCGTTTCGAGCCCGTTCCAGGCACTGATGTTGTGACCGCGGACATCGATGTCGCCGCTGGTGGTCACAACCTTCAATTTGCCACCGAACGACTCCGCGTCGATATCGCCGCTGACCGTATTCAGGTAAAGCTTGCCCTGTACATTGCCAACCTCGACATCCGAGCTGACGCCTTCCGCGTGCAACGTCGTATCGGTCGGCACAGCGACATACAACGTGGTGCCGCCGCTGTTCCAGCTCCAGCCTTTCTCGCCACGAGATTTTTTCTTGTACACCACCTCGATCGTGACGCGTCCATCGCGTTCCTGGACGTCCAGTCGCTCCACAGAATCGACCAGTTTGGCTTTGACCTTGACCTCGCCGAGCCCGTCGCCTTTCACCTCGATATCGCCGCGCGCGTTGATCACGTGAACCTCGGGATTCGCGCCCACGTCCAACTTGCGGGTGATCGTCTCGCCGGCCGAAGTCGGTGCAGTAAGCGCAAGGCCAAGAATGCCGCTGATGATTAAATGTTTCATGTTGTTGTCCTCACACGGTCGACAGCCTTCGCACTCTCGGTCACCGTCGAAACGATGGCCATCTCCTGTCGATAGGCAATCTGCAGCAATTGCTGCAGCTGTACGTTATCCGGCTCCTGCTCGATTGCATCGTTAATTTCCGCAATCGACTCACGAATAATTCTCAAATTCCCCAGGATGACGCCGCGCGTTGCGGGCGACAGATCCTGCAGTCGATCCGCCAACTGCTCCATGGATTGTTCGCGAACCCGCACGAACTCGGCGTCGAATCCTGCATATCGCAAAACTTCCGGGTCAGCGTCCGGGAGCAAATTCTCAAACGGCGCATCATTCTCGACCACCACCGGTGGCGTATCACCTTCCGGAAACAGCAACATGCCGATCAGCAACGATGTCGCGAAAACGCTCGCAGCGACTCGCCATTGCCAGAATGACTTCTCCGGCTGGATCCCACGATCGATCGCGGGCCAAAGATCCCGGTCGGGCTTGATGTCGCGTGCAAGATCCGCGATCGCTGCATCCAGTTTTTCAAAATTCGGTTCACTCATGGTCTTGTCTCTTGCTCGGCCTGGCCGAGCTGTGCCGCCAACAACTGGCGCGCTCTGTGCAAATGTGCCTTGCAGGTGCCGACCGCAACATCCAGTGTTGCGGCCACTTGTTCGTGTGTGTAGCCGTAGACCCCCGCCAGTACGAACACCTGGCGAGCCCGATCCGGCAGTTGAGCAATCGCACGCTCGAGATCAGGCATATCATGACTGTCCACGCTGACGTTGTCGTCGTCGGGCGTCACAAGCCGAAGTCTTTCGGCTTCTCTTTTGCTTTTCCGAATCTTGGTCAACACCACATTGACGGCAATTCGATGCAGCCAGCTTGAAAACGCGCTGTCACCACGAAACGATTCGAGCTTGCTCCAGGCTTGGATGAACGCGTCCTGGGTAGCATCCTCCGCCTCAGCCGGATTCGCGGTCATCCGGAGGCACAGGGCATAAATCTGTCCGCAATGGCGGCGATACAGCTGCTCATATGCCGGTCGGTCTCCCGCCGCCGCGCGCGCCACAAGATCGGTCGGATCCACCACCGTCTCGGTCCCCGTAGCTCTGGCCTCTGTGCTCATCGAGAGCAGCATATCCTATCCTTTTTCGCCGAGACCGCTGACATGCCACGCGGCTCATATTTCGTCGATTTGGAACTAAGACGACCGATATCCACAAAGCGTTTAGATGCGACGGTAAATTCCCGGCCTGTTCTGATATCATCGCGCAAACCGGCCCGGAACATAGACAACATGCGCCGACAAAGCATGATGCAACGATGATCGAAGCTCAGTCCGACCATCGCCTCCGCTTGCTTTACATTGGGGAGACCTCCGTACCGGCTCGCACTGCTTTGCGAGCTGTCAGCGGCCTCGACCACGTCGAGACAGTCGCAGAGTTGACCGACCCCGAACTGCTACCTCAACACCTCGCCGCCTGGCAGCCGGACCTCGTTCTGGTTGATGTCGGGATTTCCGAGTCATCAGCAGAACGCTACCGCTCCGCCAAATTGATGCAACTGCTCGAAGCGTTCCCAACGCTCGCCCTGACGAGCGCCGAGCGCGAGCAACGTGGGCTGCGGGCGGTACTGCACGGCGCACAGCACTACCTGGTCGTCGATGCCGGCCTGCCGGAAAGCGCTTTGCGCACGGCAATCGACCAGTGTCGAAAACACCATGATTTCACAAGCACGATCAACGGCCGCAGCGAACTGCTGGCAATGCTGGTCGAAGGCCTGCCGGACGGAGCACTGCTATGCGACCGCGACGGCCGGATCATTCGATCCAACGCAGTCGCACGCGGATTGCTGGGACTGTCGCGCGAGCACCAGCCAGCATTGGCTTGGGGGCGCACGTTCTGCGCATGGGACCCGGCTAGCGGCGATGAGCTGATTCCGTCCGATCGGCCGATCGCAAGAGCGGCTCGTGGCGATCGGTTTACAGAGCAGCGATTCCGTCATCGCGATGAACAGGGCGCCGAGCTGGTTTTGTCGGTCAGCGGCCATGGTTTGTACAACGGTGGCGATGAGCTGCTCGGCGGCATCCTTCTTTTTCGCGACGTGACCGATGACTTCCAACGTGTTTCCGGACAAACCGAGCACGCGTTGTTCGACCCTGCGACCGGGATCGCAAACCGTCATTTGTTCACCGAGCAACTCCAACAAGCCATCGCGCGAGCCAAACGCAGCCAGCGAACACTCGGCGTCTTGTGTATCGACCTGGATCGATTCCAGGCCGTAAACGACTCACTGGGTCATGATGCCGGAGACATGCTTCTCGACGCGGTAGGCGGACGACTACAGGTACTGCTTCGCCAGGGCGATATGCTGGCGCAGTGGGGCGGCGACCGGTTCATGGTCTGCGTCGAAAATCTTTCCAGCCCACGTGACGCGGCGGCCATCGCGCAAAAGATCATTCGCGGTCTGGCCGAGCGGTTCGAGTGTAGCGGCAGTGAAATCTATATCGGCGCATCGATCGGAATCGCGTTGTACCCGGAAGCCGGCGACGATGAACAGTCGTTGATCGAGGCTGCCAATCAAGGCCTCGCCGAGGCCAAGCGACAAGGTGGCGCCCGTCTGCAGTTTTTCGCGGAATCGGCTCATGCAGCCGGCAATGCGGCCGAGCTCGAACTCGGCATTCGTCACGCCTTGTTGCGCCGCGAGCTCACACTGCGTTACCAACCTCGGGTCGGGTTGAACGATGGCCGATTGATGGGGCTTGAAGCGTTGCTGCGCTGGCAGCACCCGCGTTTCGGTCTGTTACCGCCTGCCCGCTTTCTGTCGTTACTCGAATCGAGTGGGTTGATTCATTCGGTGGGTGAATGGGTGGTGCGGACGGTCTGCGCGCAGTTGCATGCGTGGCAGCAGCGCTATCCCGTGCCAGACCTGACCGTGACCATTAACCTGTCGCCGCTGCAGCTCGAAGATGGACGACTCACGGAGGTCGTCGCGAATGCCATTGGCGATTTCGGGCTGGACCCCGGATGCCTGGAATTCGAGCTTGGCGACGGCGCCGACAGTCTGCGTCGACCGAAATCCCTGGAATCTCTGCAGGCATTGCGAGCGCTCGGCGTTGGCGTATCGCTGGACCACTTCGGAACACACGATATCTCGTTCGCAGCCCTCGACAGCACGATGATCAGCACGTTCGTGCTGCACCAATCGCTGGTCCAGGATTTGGCCGACAATGAGACGCACCAGAGGATCGTTCGCGCAGCGATCGCCATGGCCGACGGGTTGCAAATCGAGGTCGCCGCTGAAGGGGTAGAAACACACGATCAGCTGGAGTTTCTGCGCTCGAACCAATGCACCGCCGCACAGGGCTTTTTCATCAGCCGACCGATGTCTCGACAAAAGGTCGATGCGCTACTGCACACCGAGTCGCTCGGTCAGAAACTCCTGTCGCAACATAGCGCCGCCTGAGCTGGGCGGCATGCCACAGCGCGAAATTCAGAGTTTCGTCCGGCGCCCCGGACGCATGACACCCGCACAGAAGCGCGCACTGACCGAACTTGCGCCGCAGTTCTGCATCGCGCCGGCGACAACACCGATCGATCCAACCACCATCTTCGGGCGCACCGCGCCTTTGATGGTAGAAATCGGGTTTGGCAATGGCGACAGTCTGACGGAGCTCGCTGCCAGCATGCCGGACTGGAATGTTATTGGCATTGAGGTACACGAGCCGGGCGTTGGCCACTGCTTACTCAAAGCACAAGACCATGGTCTTGAACATTTCCGAGTGATCGCACAGGACGCGATCATCGTGTTGAGGGAAAGACTGGCGGCGGCGAGTGTGTCGAGACTGAATCTGTACTTCCCGGACCCCTGGCCCAAGAAGCGTCATCACAAGCGACGCATCGTGAACCCACCTTTTATGGATCTCGCGTATCACGCGCTCAGCGAAGATGGTGCGCTGCATATCGCCACCGACTGGGCGCCGTATGCTGAACACATCGATGAGGTGATCTCAGCGGATGATCGTTTCGATATCGCTCTGCGTCGAACCCATATGGGTGACGCACCGCACGTTCGTCCGCCGACCAAGTTCGAACAACGCGGCCTGCGTCTGGGACACCAGATCGTCGACTGGGAAGTTCGGCGCGTCGACGGCGTGTAGATTAGTTCGAGAAGAACACGGTGATCACACCGTCGACGACGTACTGCACTGCCAGGGCCACGAGGACTACGCCAAGTAGTCGACTGATCACATTGGCGCCGGTCTCACCGAGAATCCGCATGATTGGCGTGGTCAGCAACATCAGAACCAGCGCGATCAGCAGCACCAGCATGGCCATCGCCATGAGCCCGAAGAACTCCAGCCAGTTGTCACCCAGCTCGACTAACAGCAGCAACAAGGTTGCCAACGACCCGGGACCGGCGATCAGCGGAAACGCCAACGGGAATACCGAGATATCCTCGCGATACCGAGCCTCGTCCTGCTCTCGCACCGTGGTCGAGCGCATGCCGGACTGACGCGCAAACACCATGTCGACCGCCATCAAAAACAACAGCAGACCACCGGCAATCTTGAATGCCGCCACACTGATCCCGAGCGTCTCAAGCAATCGCTGACCGACCAGCGCAAACACCCAGAAGATGCCCGCAGCCAACGCGACCGATTTGACCGCCATGGTCTTTCGATAGGCCGGTTCCCCGCCGCGCGTCAGCGCGCCAAAAATCGGCACGAGCGTGATCGGTTCGATCACCACGAACAAGACCACGAAATGTCGGATTAACTGTTCAAGCACGGGACAACTCTCGGCCACGAGGCGGGAATGCGCGAAGTATAGGGCCGCGCAATCGCGAATCCAATGAACTTATGTGGGTGTGGCGGAGTCGTCGCTCACCGGCGCCGGTCGCAGACGTGGGATAGCGACGATGCACGCCAGGATAATCGACGGAATGCCTGTCAGAGCGGCATAGCTAAAAAACCCGATCCACCCCGCCCAGTCCGCATCTCGAACGGGCGACGTCATATAGTCAGCAAACACGCCCGCCCATCCGGACCACTCCTGCACATTGCCGGAGAACTTCGCCAGAAACTTGCCGAGGAAGACACTGATCGAGCTGAACAATGCGTACTGCGTCGCTGTGAATGCCGTATTGGTGAGGCTCGCGAGATATGCGATCAGCACAGTGCCGGAAAACCCCTGCGCGAAGTTGTCGCCACTGATCGTTACCGCGAGCGCGGATACCTCAGGCCCCTGGAACGCCAGGTACAAAAACCCGAGATTGGTCGCGGCGATCAGTACGCTCGCAACAATCAAACTACGGTAAATGCCAAGCTTGAGTACGGCGACGCCGCCCGCAGCGATGCCAACCAACGAGACGAAGGTGCCATAGACCTTTGCCACGCCCGCAACGTCCGATTTGGTGAATCCAATGTCGAGATAGAAAGGATTGGCCAACACTCCGAGTACGTAGTCGCTGACGCGGTAGAAGAAAATGTACGCAAGAATCAACAAGGCGACCCAGCCGACACGCTGAAAGAACTCGAGAAACGGATCGATGAAGGCCACTCGCAATCGCGTCGACCATTGCGCGATCGGTTTGCGAGGAGCGCGCTTGGGTTCCGGGGAGAACAACACAGCCGTCACGCCAACGCCCATCAGAACAGCCATGCACAAATAGGCAATCGACCAACTCTGGGTGTCGGCCAACAGCAACGCGCCGGCTGTGGACGCAATCAATGCAATGCGATAACCGTATTGATAGGCAGCCGCCAAAACGCCCTGCATATCCGCATGGTCTGACTCGATGCGGTATGCATCGATGATGATGTCCTGAGTCGCAGAAAGCAGAGCCACCGCAATTGCCGATAGCGTGAACGGCAACAATGCCCGCGAAGGGTCGGTAAACGCCATACTGACCAGTCCGAGCGCGATACTCATCTGGGCAACGATCAGCCACGCGCGACGTCGACCGAGCCAACGGGTCAGCAGCGGAACGTCGACCGCATCGATCAACGGTGCCCACAGATACTTGAATGAATATGCGAACCCGATCCACGCGAACGTCGAGATCGTGCTGCGGGCGATACTGGCATCCTCAAGCCACGCGGTCAGCGTCGCGTATACCAGCGGGAACGGGAGACCGCTCGAAAAGCCGAGGAAGAAATTCGTGACAACCGTCGGCCGCAGCCAATTCGGACGTCCGTCAGATCGTGTAATCGTAGTCAACGGTAAATGGCGCGTGATCTGAGAAACGTTCGTCGCGATAGATATCAGTCGCTAAAACCTTACCGGCAAGTCCCGGCGTCGTGACCTGGTAGTCGATGCGCCATCCGGTGTTATTCGCCCAGGCCTGCCCGCGGTTGGACCACCAGGTGTATTGATGCGGCTCCTGTTCCAGCTCGCGGAAGGTGTCGACGTATTTGGTGGGGCCGAACAACTGATCCATCCAGGCTCGCTCTTCGGGCAGGAAACCGGAGTTCTTCTGATTACCTCGCCAGTTGCGAATATCGTCTTTGGTGTGCGCGATATTGAAGTCGCCACAGATGACGTACTCGCGCCGCCTTCGCTTCAGGTTCTTGAGATGCGTATGGAACTGATCGAGCACTTCCATCTTGAACGCCTGGCGCTCATCGCCAGATGTGCCCGATGGGAGATAAACCGATGCGACCGCAATGCCGGGTAGCTGGACCTCGACGTAGCGACCTTCGTTGTCGATCGCCTCGATACCCAGGCCCCGCACGATTTTGTCCGGCTTGAGCCTCGAATAGATCGCAACCCCGCTGTAGCCTTTTTTCTCGGCATCGACGTAGACGCAGTGATAGCCGTCGGGCCAGAACACCGGGTCTTCGAGTTGGTGAACTTGTGCCTTGGTCTCCTGGATGCAGACGACATCGGCGTTTTGTTGCGCGAGCCAATCGAACATTCCCTTGCGCGCTGACGCGCGGATGCCGTTGGCGTTGAGTGTGATGATTCGGAACATGGGAGCGGCGTCGAAAAATGGCATACTATCAAACTTGTGAGTAGTGGCGCTGAAGGGGATCTGTGACCGACTCCACGCAGGAATTTGTCGCCATGGCGCGTTCGGCCGGCGCGCTGAAGTTTGGCGAGTTCACTTTGAAATCGGGTCGTGTCAGCCCGTATTTTTTTAATGCCGGTGCACTTTCCGGCGGTCGCGCCGCAGCGACGCTCGCACGCGGCTACGCAGATTTGATTCAACGGCACTACGCGGACTGCGACGTCATCTTCGGGCCGGCCTACAAAGGGATACCGCTCGCCGCGCTCGCCGCGGCCGCCCTGTCCGACCGACACGACATCGATGTGCCGTATGCATTCAACCGAAAAGAAGCCAAAGACCATGGCGAAGGCGGCAATATCGTTGGCGGTCCTTTGCAGGGCAAGGTTGTTATCGTCGACGATGTGATCACGGCCGGCACCGCAATCCGCGAGAGTGTCGATATGATCCGAGCGGCGGGTGCGGAGGTCGCCGGTATCATCATCGCGCTCGATCGGGGCGAGCGCGGCACCGGCGAACGGTCGGCGGTGCAGGAGGTCGAACAATCATTGAACGTTAAGGTCAGCGCCCTTGCGACGCTGGACGATCTCGTGACAGTGCTTGAGCACGAGGGCGGCGATGAACAGACTTTGAACAAAATAAAGCGCTATCGGACCAAATATGGGATTTCAACGTCCTGAACGAGGTACAAATCGTGACACAGCTCTCTGAAGGTGCGCTTCGATTCGGTAAACTCATGAATATGCGTGGGATCACACTTTCTTTGCTTGCGATGGGCACTTTGCTGATCGCAGCGCCAGCATTGGCGGCACAAGACAGCCAACAGCTATATCGCTGGGTTGACGAGAATGGCGTGGTCCACTTCGGCGACTCCATTCCCGCCGAATATGCCGAGCAAGAAAAACAGGTCCTGAACGAGCACGGCATTACTGTCGGGCGAATTGCGGGCAAAGCCACCGAAGAAGAGCTCGCAGCAATGGCCGCAGAAGAGGCCGCGAAAGCAGAAGTCGAACGCGCGCGGCGCGCTGATCGTGCTTTGCTTGCGACCTACCTTTCTGTCAGTGAAATCGAACGTCACCGAGACCGCCGGGTTGAACTGCTGGAAGCGCAATCGAAGGTGTCGCAGCTATATCTCACCAACCTGCGCAAACGTCTGGTGACCCTGCTTGATGATGCGGCGCGCTTCAAGCCGTACAACATCGACCCGGATGCGCCGATGATTCGCCCTGCTCTGGCGAACGACATCAAGGAAACCAAAGACCGGATTCTTCGCTACGAGTCTCGTCTCGCCGATCACGAACGCAGTGCGGACGAACTCCGAGCAGAGTTTGAAGTGGCTATCGAGCGCTATACGGAGCTGACCGTCTCGCGCTAGTCGCGGCCCGAGTGGCCGAACCCGCCGGCACCGCGTGTGCTGTCCTCGAATGTTTCAACGACATTCAATTGCGCCTGTGCAACCGGCACGATCACAAGCTGCGCGATGCGCTCGCCCACTTCGATCGTGTACGCCTGGCTTGATCGGTTCCACATCGACACGAACAACTGACCCTGATAGTCCGAATCGATCAAACCCGTGAGGTTGCCGAGGACCATGCCATGTTTGTGACCCAACCCTGAGCGCGGCAACAGCACTGCAGCGAAATTCGGGTCGCCGACATAAATCGCCATACCACTCGGCACCAAATGGGTCTCGCCGGGCTCAACCGTCAACGGCGCATCAATACATGCTCGCACATCCATGCCGGCCGAACCCTCGGTCGCGTATTCAGGCAAGGCAATGCTGTCGCCCACTCGAGGATCCAGAATTTTGACTTGTAGCTTGATCATGTTCTCGTGGCCTCGAAGCGTTCCGCAATGCAGTCAACGAGACCGCGCGCCAATGTCAGTTTCGATTGTCGGGCGAAGGTTCGCTCACCACCGTCCCACAACACCGTCGCTGCATTTTCATCGCGATCAAAAGCGAGATTTCGACCGACCTGATTTGCAATGATCATATCGAGGTTCTTGCGCGTCATCTTGCCACGCGCATTCTCCACAACCGATTGCGTCTCGGCAGCAAACCCGACCGTAAAGGGCGGGCGCTCGCGCGATGCGACTCCGGCCAGAATATCCGGATTGCGGGTCAATTCGAGGCTCATGGACGCATCCGTTTTTTTGATTTTCTGATCCGGGCAATCGACCGGACGATAGTCCGCAACGGCAGCTGCGCTGATGAAAACATCTGCGTCGTCGATCACGGATTCAACCGCGGCCTGCATTTCGGCGGCGGACTCGACGCTGATCCGATCGACGCCCTCAAGAGGCGCCAAGGCAACGGGTCCGCTGACCAGAACAACGCTTGCCCCGGCTTCGCGAGCCGCGCTCGCGAGCGCATATCCCATTTTTCCGGAACTGCGGTTAGTCAGGTAGCGCACCGGGTCGATAGGCTCACGGGTGGGTCCTGCGGTAATCACAACCCGCTTGCCGCCGAGCGGACCATTCTGCGGAATCAGAACACTGCGTGCGATGTCGATTGGCTCGAGCATCCGCCCGCTGCCGGTTTCACCGCATGCCTGATCACCCTCGCCCGGCCCGAGCACTTCGACGCCACGTTCGCGCAGAACCTTCATGTTGTCCTGCACGGCCGGACTCATCCACATCTGGCGGTTCATCGCTGGCGCGATGTAGATCGGCGCTTCCGTTGCCAGGCAAACGGTGGTCAACAAATCATCGCCCATACCAGCTGCGAAACGAGCAATGAAGTCCGCACTCGCGGGCGCGATGACGATGCGATCGGCCCAGCGCGCGAGTTCGATGTGCCCCATTGCCGCTTCCGCTTCGGTGTCGAACAAATCGGTGCGAACGAGGCGTCCGGATACGGCTTGAAACGTCAGCGGCGTCACAAAAGCTTGCGCGCCTGCTGTCATGACGACCTGGACGCTAGCCCCATGGTCAATCAGGCGACGGGTCAGATCTGGGCTCTTGTAGACGGCGATACCACCGGTAACGCCTAGCAATACGTGGGTCATAGAAATCCAGAGAGGTTATCCCTCCAAGTTTATCGAATCCGGGCACCTGGCGCATGGCGGCGCCCCGCTACCTAGACCGGAGCAGCGTGAAGTTCATGACACACGAGCGCACCTCTGGTTTTCCCCTCACCGACCAAAAGACGACAAACCAGTGGCGATCCGTCCAGCGGCGCCGACGGCTTCGTTTATCGGGGTGCGGTCATCGCTTCAGCAATTTCAGGTCGATCCAGAGCGCTCGAATGAAACGCGGGCGCGGTAATCAGCTGACTCCGCTGTTCGTATGCAAACGCGAACGACAGCACGCGCGAATCGTCGCCGGCCCTGCCCATGAACGATACACCGACCGGGACCCCGTGCACCGTGCCCATCGGAACCGTGGCATGCGGATAGCCCGCGACTGCGGCCATCCACCCCGCGCCGGCCCATGAAGGCCATACATCGCCGTTGATCGGATCGACGCGAGAGGCGACCGGACCTGATGGTGAGATCACAACATCGAGATCATGGTCTTCGAAAAACGCATCCAGACCATCCTGTCCCGCGACCTTCTGCGCCAGTTCGCGCGCCTCCGCATAACGCGGCTCATCGAGACCACCCTTCGCTGCGGCCTGCTCCATCAAGTCTTGGCCAAACAACGCGAGCTCGCGCTCCGACTGTGTCTCGTTGAAGGCAATCACGTCGTCGAGCGTCCGCGCGGATACCGTTTCTGGCGTATCGGCGAGATACTCATTCAGCGTCGCCTTAAATTCATACAGCAGCACATCAAAAGACGCGCGACCGTAGTTCGGATCCCGCTCGAACTCATCGATCTCAATCAATTCCGCGCCGGCTTGCCGAAGTGCTTCAACAGCCGCATTGAAGTGCTCAATAACATCGTCATTGCTGCCCTCGGCGAACCGCAAGACGCCGATCCGGGCACCGGACAACGCGTTCGCATCCAGTGCCGCGACATAGTCCACATCAACGGTATCTATCGCGTCGAGCATCATCGCGGCCCCGGTCACGCTGCGCGTCATCGGCCCTGCTGTGTCCTGCGTCGAGGAGATCGGCACGATGTGTTGCTGCGATACGAGACCGACAGTTGGTTTGAAACCCACAATGCCGTTGACCTGTGATGGGCAGATGATCGATCCGTTGGTCTCGGTGCCGATTGCAGCAGCACCCAGCCACGCGGCGACCGCAGCGCCCGAGCCAGAACTGGAGCCGCAAGGACTGCGATCCAGCATGTGTGGGTTGCGGACCTGCCCACCCAGAGCACTCCAACCACTGATCGAGCCGCTTGAGCGGAAATTGGCCCACTGGCTGAGATTCGTTTTGCCGAGAATCACAGCCCCTGCCGCACGCAAACCTGCGACCAGGGGCGCGTCGCGCCCGGTCACGTTATCGGCCAGAACAATGGCACCCGCGGTCGTTGCCAGGTTATCGCGTGATTCGATGTTGTCCTTTAGCAGGATCGGCACACCATGCAGCGGACCCAGTGTCTCGCCGTTCTCGCGTTGCGCATCGCGTGCGCGCGCATCAGTCAACGCATCGGGGTTCAACGACAAGACACTTTGCAACTTCGGGCCTTGTCGATCGATGGCATCGATTCGGGCGAGGTAACGCTCGACCAGGGCTTCCGACGTGACCTCGCCGTTGCGCAACGCGGCGGCGATTTCCGCCAACGGTTGGCGAATCAGGTCGCCATCGGCCGGGACTAGCGGCTCCATTGTTGTGGTCGTGACACTGGCCGAATCCGGGTTCGAATCAGCCACCGGGCCAGTTGCGCACGCGCCCAACAACATCAAAAAGGGTAGAACAAAGAAAACGGGACGATTCGTCATTGGGCGATTCCTGCTGGCTGGAGCAACCGAGTGATTCTCTGAAGCTTATCGAATCCTGCCACCCTGCACACAATCGAAGCCCACAACGCGAGTCGAACGCTCGCAGACTGGAAGTCCGCGTCATCGCAACATGGATGCTCCCGATGTCACAACTGAACACTCCGCCAGTGGATACCGCCGAGTTGCTCGCCACGTTGCTGCTCCCTGATGGCAGCGATCGCGAAATCGCACAGCAGTGGTTGGACACGCTCGGCGGACTCCGGGGACTTCTGCGCGCATCCGAAAACGAGCTGCGTCAGCTCAACGGCATCGGCCCGATTCGCTCGCGCCGGCTGCGCAGCCTCGCCACGCTTTCGGCGCAGTATCTGGCAGCGACACTGCCCCGTCGGCACCAGATTCGCAGCCCGGATGACACCCACCGCTTCCTCAGCGCAAGATTGCGAGATCTCGAGCATGAGGTGTTCTGTTGTCTATATCTCGACAACCGACACCAGGTGTTGGACTTCCAGGTTCTGTTTCGCGGCACGATCGATGGCACGTCCGTGTATCCCCGGGAAGTTGTTAAGGAAGCACTGCAGCGCAATGCTGCCGCATTGATAGTCGCACATAACCATCCGAGTGGTGTCGCCGAGCCAAGTCGGGCCGACAGCGATATCACCGAGCGCCTGAGCAAAGCGCTGGCACTCGTTGATATCCGACTCATCGACCACATCGTGGTCGGCGAGGGCCCGCCGATCTCGATGGCGGCACGAGGGCAGCTCTAGACCTGATCGAATGCATACGATCTGCGGCATTGAGCCATCCCGCCCGATGTGCGACCTGACAACCCGGCCAGGACGCGCAGGGTTGCCGGGGAGAAACCGATCCGCCAATCACTCGCCGGTCGGCTTGAGTACTTGGGTCAGCAAGTACTTCCCGACGCGTCGGCCCAACGCTACGCCCTCGACGGCGTCGTAGCGAAAGTGGATGCCGAGGTATACGCGGGACATTCCGCATTGGTCCGCGGCATCCGCGAATCGACCAAACGAACGGGTGCTCGGCTGCATCGCGATCTTCTCGGAGAGCGGACCTGCGATATCGACCGCCGGTATACGCATAGTGAATGCGTAAGCGGGGCCGAAGTGCGACTCGAGCGCCGTCATCGCGGCTGCACACGCCGTCCCGTGCGCCGACGGATAGGACGGAAAAGCGTAGGTATGACGATGCGTGTTGTTCCAGGTTGGTTCGGCGGTCGTGTCGTCGTTTCCATCATGATCCGCCCACCGAATTGCCGTATACGGACGCCAGTGATTGTAGTGAAACTTGTTCTCAAAACTGGCGACATACGCGTCATAGATGCTCATGTTCAGGAGGGCCAACAGTCGCGTCGTATCGACGAGATCCAGAGATTCACGCTCGATCAGATCGCGCGCCAAACGGTTGTGTGAGTTTTCGGCAAACTCCTTCCACCACAGCGCGATATGAGTCTCATCCGCGGTTCGCGTGATGCTCTGAAACCGGCCCAGTGCCTTCACCTCATCGAACGCGACTGTGTACGCGTTGCTGTCGATCGCGGGCGGTGGCGGCACACGAAAGTCTTTGGGCGCATCAAAGCCAAACCCTCGCGCATTCGCCCAACCGGTCCCGAAGATAAAACCGTCTGGCGTGCCACTATGTTCGTTGAATTCGGCGTAGACACCCGGCGCCATCGGGTGCCATTGGTACTCGACGTCGCCATTCCAACCGTCGCCGTCCCGAGCGTGCAGAATGGATCTCGCGATCGAGGCACCTGACCTCTCGATGGAATCATCGGGTGTACTTGCCTCAAGTGATGCGAGTTGCTGCGCACGAAGTGACTCGAACCGAGAGGTCTGATCCGGGTACTGACTGACCGCAATTGCGAAAGCGGCATGCACAGCAACCGCTGCGCTGGAGGTCCGCGTATCGTCCTCGTGACGAATGAACGGCTGATACCGACCGTCCAGCCCATTCAGCGCATCATGCATCGCGAGATGTAGCAGCGTCGCGGTGCGCAGTCCCTTCAAGGTCAAGAAACGATCCTCTGCTTCGGCGACCTCCAGAACAGTGGCGTTCCACTGCGTTGCGATACTCGCGTCCGATGCGCGCACTGCGCTGGCAACGGACCAGACCACTGAGCCTACCAGCGCGAGACGAGCCAAAAATTTCATACGAAGTCGCCTGTCATTCAAGTGCGAAAACCCTACTCCGCACATCCGTGTTCAACTACTCTTGAATCTGTAGTGTTTCGCGGAGCACGTTATTTTGACCACAACAAACTCGGAACCCGGTCGCTACGGTCAATACTGCCCTCTGGCACTCGCAGCAGAATTGCTCTGCGAACGTTGGACACTTCTCGTGGTTAGCCGACTGCTGGACGGTTGCAGGAGCTTCAATGAGATTCACCGAGGCTTGCCGCGAATCTCGCCGAGTCTTCTGACCAAGCGACTTCGCGAACTTGAGCATGCCGGCTTACTGAAACGGTACCGACCATCGGGTAACAAGCACTACCGGTATAAGCCGACGCCCGCCGCACTGGAGCTGAACCCAATCGTGGATGGGCTTGCTGCCTGGGGACAACGATGGGGGCGCGATATGGTGCTGGACGATCTCGATCCCGCGTTCCTGGCTTGGAGCATGTCGTATCGTCTTGACGCGAGTCGTATGCCGGCAGGCCGAACGGTGATTGGCTTCGAGTTTTCGGGCGCCCCGGCGGAGTTATCTGGGTTTTGGTTGGTCCATGAGGGCGGCGACACTCAAATGTGTCTGAAGGACCCGGGCTTGGAACCCGATCTCGTGGTGCAAAGCGATCTCAGACGGTTCGTTGAAGCCTGGCGAGGGATCCGATCACTGCACGACGAAATCGCGGATGGCAAACTTCAGGTGTTCGGTCCTCGGCAGTTGGCGCACGCGTTCCCGGACTGGTTACAGCTCAGCGCATTCGCTGGCGAGCGCCAACGTCCAGGCAGAGAACATCATCTTCAAGGCGAATCGGATTAGCCGAAGGTTTGATACGCAAACAGACCAAAATTGGTCGTTTCTGAACATTCTCGACCCTTGGGCTGGGTTCTGATGAAAAAGCGCAGGCCCGCCACAGGTTTTCGGCCGGGAACACTGTGAATCTTTGGATTCTCCAGCGAAAACCTTGATCTGGCCTACAGGATCCGCTATCTTGCGCGGCTCTTTGGCCGGATCTCCCGGTCCAGACAAAAATATAGGTTGAATCATGTCCAAGGTATGCCAGGTCACCGGCAAGGGACCGATGTCGGGTAACAACGTCTCGCACGCGCACAACAAGACGCGTCGCCGTTTCCTGCCCAACCTTCAGTGGCACCGCTTCTGGCTCGAATCCGAGAAGCGCTACGTCCGTTTGCGCGTTTCCACCAAGGGCATGCGCATCATCGACAAGCACGGCATTGAGAAGGTCGTCTCCGACCTGCGTGCCAACGGTCAGCGCGTCTGACCTGAATCCAAAGGAATATCGCGATGCGTGAAAAAATTCGTCTGGTCTCATCCGCTGGCACGGGCCACTTCTACACCACGGACAAAAACAAGCGTCTCCATCCCGAGAAGATGGAAACGAAAAAGTATGATCCGGTGGTCCGCAAGCATGTGATCTACAAAGAAGCGAAAATCAAGTAGAACGACCACGCTTCTATGCGGGATCGCCGCAACGAAAAAAGGCCGCTTTTCAGCGGCCTTTTTTGTTGGTTGGTGAGATGCGGTTGCGTTACGCGGTTCGCGCCGGTGCCATCGCGTAGCCGCGGACCCGTTGGGCGAATTCCTGCAGAGAACGAATGCCGCTCGCCTCTGCCTCAGCGCACCACTGACGCAGCTGTTCCAGCAACCGTTCGTTGCTGATGGCAGCCCCACTTTTCCAAAGACTTTGCAGCCGCTCGCGGAATTCGTGGACCGTCTTGAGCGTGGCGCTATTGGCGAGCATTGCGTCTAGACGCTCACGCGCGCGGCCGTCGAGCAAAGTCGGTTGACGAACCAGCAGCCGCTTGGCGCGGCTCACCAGTTCTGCGCCTCTCTCACGCTCGAACTTCAGCGTCGGCAGCGTGACCTCACGCGTGTAGTCGCGCAGCACATGCATACGATTCACGATGACCGCACGCAGAGTTTCGAGGCTGACGTCTTGCTGATCGTCGAGGCGCTTCGGCTGCGGTGCGACCTTGTTGATCTTGCACAGACCGAGGAAATTGAAGGTCTTGATGTAGAACCAACCGATGTCGAATTCCCAGGGACGCATCGAGAACTTGGCGGAGGTCGGGAAGGCGTGGTGGTTGTTGTGCAGCTCTTCACCACCCACGAAGATGCCGATCGGAGAAATGTTACGGGCTGCGTCATCGCACTCAAAATTGCGATAGCCGGTGTGGTGTCCGACACCGTTGATGATCCCCGCCGCAAACAGCGGCATAGAGATCAACTGAATCGACAGTAAAATAATGCCTGGGACACCGAAGAAGAACAGGCAACTCAGCACGAACAACGTAATGCCACCCCACGGGAAGCGCTCGTACACGTTGAGTTCAATCCAGTCGCGCGGCGTACCGCGGCCATACTTCTCAAGCGTTTCCTCGACCTTACACTCTTCCTTATAGAGCTCCGCGCCTTCGAGCAGCACCTTTTTCAGGCCGTAGATCTGCGGGCTGTGCGGGTCGTCTTCGGTTTCGCAGAACGCGTGGTGCTTGCGGTGTACTGCCACCCAGTCGCGGGTCAACATGCCGGAAGTGCACCAGATATAGAAGCGGAAAAAGTGTCTCAGGACAGGGTGCAAATCGATCGAGCGATGCGCCTGATCACGATGCAAATAGAGCGTCACCGCCATCATTGCGATCTGCAGCATGACCAACGAGGCGATGATGTAGCCCGTCACGCTGAGGTCGAGCAGTCCGCCGTAGAGGTGTTCCATAAAGAAATCAATCACTTTCCACTTCCTTTGCGGCCCTGCCGCACTGCATCGCAATCTCGGGCCCGGAGTATGGCATCATCCCGCGATACGTTAAACCGGCGATGGCACGCTCTCAGTACCTTGCCGTCGGCACCGAGCGCTTTCATGCCCGAGTTACCTGAAGTTGAGACCACCCGACGCGGGATTTCACCGCATCTGGTGGGCCACACTATTGACGAGCTGCGCGTTTTCGACCGACGTTTGCGGTGGCCTGTTCCGCGCGATCTCGAGTCTCGCGTCGCCGGGCAGCCCTTAGTCAGTATTCGGCGGCGGGCGAAATATCTGTTGCTCGACCTGCCTCTGGGCAGTGTCATCGTACATCTCGGCATGTCCGGAAGACTCCAGGTGGTCGATAATTCCCACCCAAGAAAAACACATGATCATGTCGACTGGTGTTTTGACCACGGTCTCACATTGCGGTTGCACGATCCCCGACGGTTCGGCTGTGTGCTGTGGAACGACAGTGCTGATGCACATCCTTTGATTGCACATCTCGGACCCGAGCCGCTGTCCGATGCCTTTGATGCGGAATATTTGTACGAAGCGGCACGCGGGCGAAACGTGGCGCTCAAGAATTTCATCATGAATGCGAAAGTGGTGGTCGGTGTCGGCAACATTTACGCGAGCGAAGCTTTGTTTCTCGCAGGCCTGCACCCTTTGAAACCCGCGAAAAAGCTTAGTCGACCTGCAAGCCATCGGCTGACAGCGGCCATTAAGCAAGTACTAACCGCCGCAATCGCGGCTGGCGGCACGACGCTGCGCGACTTTTTCGGCGGCGATGGCAGCCCGGGTTATTTTTCGCAGGAACTCAATGTCTACGGCAGACGCGGAGAACCTTGCGTGACGTGCGGCAAGCCGATCACCCAGCGTGTCATTGGACAACGGTCCAGCTTCTACTGCACGCGGTGTCAGAGTTGACCAGGGAGCGCAAATCCGACCCCAGGCGGACCAGATTCCAGGTTCCGTTGACCTGGCGCTGAGGCCGAATCGAGTCCGGCCGCCAGACCGCCACCAGCTAGTTGCCGCATTTCAGCCGCAGTGCATCGGCGACGATGGGCGACACAAACTGATCTGCATCGCCCCCTAACTTGGCGATCTCGCGAACCAAAGTCGACGAAATGTAGCTGTACTTGTCCTGCGGCGTCAGGAACACACTCTCTACGTCCGCCACGAGATGGCGGTTCATGTTTGCGAGCTGGAACTCGTACTCAAAATCCGACACCGCACGCAAGCCGCGAACAATGGTGCCGAGCCCGTTGTCCTTCGCGAACTGGATGGTCAAGCCGGTGTAGCCGCGTACGCTCACATTGTGGACGTTGGAAAACACCGACGTCGCCAGTTCGACCCGCTCGCCCAGCGTAAACATAGGCGTCTTTCCCGGATTGGCCGCCACCGCCACAACCACTTTCGGAAACAGCTTCGCCGCGCGGCGAACCAGATCCTCGTGGCCATGCGTGACCGGGTCGAAAGTCCCCGGATACATTGCGGCAACGTTACTCATTCGGTATCTCCCTCGCGGCGGTGTACAGGCCAAAACGAACCTGCCCCGCAGTCTGTTCTTTGACGACTTCCAACAGTGGCGGCCACTCGGTAATTCTCTCCGCCGGCTGCTCCACATAAAGCAGCGCGCTCGGAGCGAGCCAACCACGTTCGAGCAAGAGTGTACACAAGTGGGCAATATCCGCGTCCCCGAACGGCGGATCAACGAACACGATATCGAACGGACGGGCGGGCTGGGTTCGCAGCCATTGCCGCGCCTCGGCCGCAAAGACCTCGACCCGCTCCGCCTGCAGCAATGCGACGACCTCCTCCAGAGTACGCACCACCGTTCGGTCACGATCGATCAGCGTAAGCGATTGTGCACCGCGCGACATCGCCTCGAATCCGAGTGCACCTGACCCGGCAAAAAGGTCCAGAACCTGTGCACCTGGACAATGCGGAACCAGCCAGTTAAATACCGTCTCGCGAACTCGATCGGTTGTGGGTCGCAGTCCTTGCAGCGCCGCGACCGGCAGCCGCCGTCGGCGCCATTTCCCGCCGATGATCCGGACATTCCCACTGTTTTTGTTGCGCGCCATCAACACATGGTAGCGACTTCGAGGCGCTTCGAAAAAATCGGGTGCACTGGTAGCATGGCGGAGTTTTGATGACAGGCGCTGGCATGTCGAACGACAACAAGAAACCCGGCTTCATCAAGCGGCTACGTGCGCGCTTGAATCGCGGCGACTCATGGCTGACGCGCGATATCACCGAGCTAATGCCCGGGGGCAAGATCGACGATGCGGTGCTCGAGGAAATCGAGACCCGATTGTTGATGGCAGATGTGGGCGTGGAAACGACCGAGCGCATCATGCAGACGCTGAACCAATCACTAGCACGGCGGGAAAAACAGGATCTCGACGCGCTGAAGCAAGGGCTGCACAAGACCATTGCGGACATTCTCCGGCCCGCAGAGCAGCCGTTGGATGTCTCGAGTGCGAAACCCTACGTCATCCTGATGGTCGGCGTGAATGGAGCCGGCAAGACGACAACCGCCGGCAAGATTGCGCGCAAGCTTCAGGCCGATGGCAAGCGAGTGATGCTGGCTGCGGCCGACACGTTCCGCGCGGCCGCAGTCGAACAGCTGCAAACCTGGGGCGAGCGAAATAACGTGCCGGTCATCGCTCAGGCCAGCGGTGCGGACCCTGCGGCGGTGGTCTTCGATGCTATGGCCGCGGCGAGCGCCCGCGACGTCGACGTCCTGATCGCGGACACCGCAGGGCGACTGCAAACCCAGCAAGGCTTGATGGATGAGCTCGCCAAGGTCCGGCGCGTGATCGCAAAACATGACCCGGCGGCACCGCACGAGGTAATGCTCGTCATCGACGGCAGTCAGGGGCAGAACGCCCTGCAACAAGCGCGACAATTTCACGAGGCACTCACACTATCCAGCATCAGTGTGACGAAGCTCGACGGCAGTGCGAAAGGCGGCATTTTGCTGCCGATCGCGGCGGAGCTTGGCCTGGCGGTGCGGTTCATCGGCATCGGCGAACAGCTCGACGATCTACAGCCGTTCACAGCGACCGGTTTCGCGGACGCCCTGCTGGGTGACAGCGAGTGATTCGATTCGATAACGTCACCAAGCGGTATCCCGGCGGGCATGAGGCGCTGGCCAACGTCACGGTAACCATTGATGCGGGCGCTCTGACATTCGTCACGGGTCATTCCGGCGCCGGCAAAAGCACGTTTCTCCGACTGATCGGTTTGATCGAGCGACCCACACGCGGCAACGTATTAGTCGACAAGCGCAGCACACGCGGCATCGGTCGACGCCAGCTGCCGGCCTATCGACGCGATGTCGGCATGGTGTTTCAGGATCACAAGCTCCTGTTCGACAGACCGGTGTACGACAATGTCGCGCTACCGTTAATCATCAGCGGTGCAAGTCATCGCGAGATTGGCAAACGCGTCCGTGCAGCCCTCGACCAGGTCGATCTTCTCAAGAAGGAAAGGCAACTACCGGCGACCCTGTCGTCTGGCGAGCAACAACGCGTCGGCATCGCGCGCGCCATTGTCGCGCGTCCCAGCATCGTGATCGCCGACGAGCCCACTGGAAACCTTGACCCGGAATTATCCGCAAACATCATGCGGCTGTTTGAGCGCTTCTGCGATATCGGAACGACGATGGTCATCGCATCGCACGACCATGCGCTCATCGAAAGCATGGGACATCGCCGGATTGAATTATCGGACGGCCGCATCGAGCGCGATAGCGCAAGCCTGACCACCACGGCGGAGCTGTTCTGATGGGCGGCTACTTCTCACGCCACCTGCAAGTGCTGGTGAGCTCACTCGGCAAGTTGGTGGGATCACCGCTCGCGAGCATCATGACCATCCTCGTGATCGCCATTACCATCTGCTTGCCCGCCGCTTTTCATCTGATGGTACGCAACGGTCTGGAGCTGACCGGTGGCTGGGACGTAGCTGTCGATTTGTCTGCTTATCTTGAGCCCGGTGCGTCCATCGATAGCGCAAAAACGATCGAGCGGTTGTTGAGCGCGAGAGCGGACATCGAGCGTGTCGAACTGATCGATGCCGACGCCGGCCTCGCGAGCTTTATCGCGGACTCTGGCTTTGGAGAAGCGCTGGACAGTCTGGACACGAACCCGTTGCCACATACTTTGGTGATCACACCGATCGCCGGGCTTGGCGCAGAGGCCACCGCACTGCTGCAACAGGAAGTTGCCGGACTGCCTGATGTGGATCAGGTGCAACGTGACACCGAGTGGGTAGCCACGCTGCAAGCGCTGTTGGCTTTGATCCGCCGACTGGTGTGGGTCGTCGGTGCGTTGCTCGGCGTCGGCTTGTTGGTCGTGATCGGCAACACGATCCGTCTCGATATCCAAAACCGGCGTGATGAGATCGAGATCATGCAGTTGATCGGCGCGTCACACGGCTTTATTCGCCGACCGTTTCTATACACCGGTCTCTGGTACGGCCTTGGCGGCGGCCTCGTGGCCCTCGCTTTGCTGTTTGGCATCCTTGCCGCACTCGGCGGCCCATTGCAGCGCTTTGGCAGCTTGTACGGCTCCGGAGGGCTTACTGTGACCGGGCCCACGTTGCAAGAGGCGGCCGTTATCGTAGGGCTTGGCGTCTCGCTCGGCCTGATTGGCAGCTGGATCGCAACGGCAAGACATATGCGGTCGGTTGATCCCATTTAAAGATTTTTGTACAGATCTGTACAGTTTCAGCGAACCCACCCGATATTTAGCACTCTAACCGAACGAGTGCTAAAATAGGCATAAGGAAAAAGGCGCCGCCCCGGTCTCATGGGGTGGCACTAAACGTTTTGGAACAAGGATTTCACTGGAAATGACAACAACTGCTATTGCATCTGACAAACAGACCCTGATGCTTGCCGGTCCGGTGGGCAGTCTGGATGCGTACATCCAGGCCGTCAGCAGTATTCCGGTACTGAGCAAGGAAGAAGAACAGGCGCTTGCGCGCGACTTTATTGAGAACGAGAACCTGGAAGCGGCTCGCGAGCTCGTAATGGCGCACCTGCGCTTCGTTGTTCACATTGCGAAGGGCTACAGCGGCTACGGGTTACCAGTCGGTGATCTCGTTCAGGAAGGCAATGTTGGCCTCATGAAGGCCGTCAAACGTTTCGACCCGGAAGTGGGTGTTCGACTCGTGTCTTTCGCGGTTCATTGGATTCGCGCTGAGATTCACGAATTCGTGCTGCGTAACTGGCGCGTCGTGAAAGTTGCGACGACCAAAGCGCAACGCAAGCTGTTCTTCAATCTCCGAAAAGCGAAAAAGAATCTCAGCTGGCTGTCACACGAGGAGACCGAAGCGGTCGCTAAAGACCTCGGTGTAAGCGCGAAAGAAGTCATGGAGATGGAGAAGCGATTGTCGGCGCGTGATGCTGCATTCGACCTGACCGCCGTCGATGACGATGAGCGAACTTTCGCCCCGGCTGCGTACCTCGAAAGCGACAACGCCGATCCGGCCTTGCTGGTGGAGAGCGCCGACTGGCAGCACGACGCGAGTGCACGTCTTGGGCATGCTTTGAAAACCCTCGACGATCGCAGCCGCGACATTCTGCAAAAACGCTGGCTTTCGGAGCACAAGGCCACGCTGCACGAGCTGGCGGCGCGCTATGAGGTCTCCGCCGAGCGAATTCGACAGATCGAAAATGCTGCACTGAAGAAACTCAAGGCTGCGGTTGGCACCTGAGGCCAAACGAAAGCTACCGCAACGAAGCGCCGGTGAGGATTACTCGCCGGCGTTTTTTTTTGCAGCGTTCTCGGCGGCCTGCAGTGTGTTTGCCAGCAGGCAGGCGATGGTCATCGGACCGACACCGCCCGGCACAGGAGTGATGTGACCAGCGTGAGACTTCGCTTCGGTGAAGTCGACGTCGCCGGTCAGACGTGAGCGCCCATCTTCGTCCGTAATTCGATTGATTCCGACATCGATGACGATAGCGCCTGGTTTGATCCAATCGCCTCGGATCAGGCCAGGCCGTCCGACCGCTGCGACGAGAATATCTGCTTCACGACACAATGATGGCAAGTCACGAGTGCGCGAATGGGCGATCGTCACTGTGCAGCTCTGAGCCAGCAACAACGCCGCCATCGGCTTGCCCACAATATTCGAACGCCCGACCACGACTGCATGCAGGCCAGCAAGCTCGCGTCCGGTTTCGCGAATCATCTTGAGGCAACCAAGCGGCGTACACGGCACGAATCCGTCGAGACCGAGCGCCAGCCGACCGACGTTCTCGATATGGAAACCATCGACATCCTTGTGGGGTGCGATTCTGTTGATGACCGCCTGCTCGTCGATCTGCTGCGGCAAAGGCAGCTGCACCAGGATACCGTGCACTTCCGAGTCTGCGTTCAACTCATCGATCAATCGATCCAGAGTCTCCGGCGTAGTGTCGTCAGGCAATCGGTGAGTCAGAGAATGGAAGCCTGCAGCCTCGGCCTGCTTGCCCTTGTTGCGTACATACACCTGACTGGCCGGGTCGTCTCCGAGGATCACGACTGCCAGACCGGGGCGAACTCCGGTCTGATCCACCAGCGTTGCCGTGGCGACGCGTACCTGGTGACGCAGAGCCTCTGCGTGCGCTTTACCATCGATGATTTCTGCCACAGATTCGCTGCCTGATTTCACGAGGGCGCCAAGGATACGCGAGTTGGCTCGACATGCGTATCGGTCAGCGGTAATCACGACCTCGGAAGGTGATGTAGCCACCGTCGTGACGACCACGTGGATCATGATGCGTCCAGTGAATGACGCCACCTTTATCGTTCCATTCGAACTGACCCCGGATGAATACCTCCGAACCCTCGTCGATCGGGACACGCGGCGCGAGATCGATATTGTGCGCGATCAATAACGAATGACCGTCCGGACTATGGACGAGAAACCGCTGATGTTGCGAGCCCTTCGTATCGTCGGGTAGCACTCGATAGACAGTCGCAAAAGTCTCGACCCAAGCCTTATCGAGTTCGGGTGCAAAAACCGGCTGAGAGCGTTCAGCAACGGTGCCGGCATCATCGCGTTGCAGTGCACCGACAATGCCGGCAACCGCCAGAACGATCAGACCCAGCAGTGAGCGGATTTGACGTTGATTCATTGTGTTATTCCATCCCCAAAAAAAGCAGGCCCTGTGCGGGCCTGCTTACTATTGTCTTATGGGCAATATCGCCAACCGCGGTATCGGCGGCAAAACCAGCCCCATTCGCGCATGCTTTAGCTGGTCAGAGGCACCAGCGTGAGCTCGACACGACGATTCGCCTGCTTACCCGCCGCCGAATTATTGTCCGCCACCGGGCGTAGTTCGCCCTGGCCGATCGCGATGATGCGCTGGCCCATAATGCCGCGGCTCGTCAGATAGGCAGAGACCGAATTCGCGCGGCGTTCAGACAAGCCCTGATTGTATTCGACGCTGCCATCGCTGTCGGTGTGTCCCGCGACTTCGATCACAGTCTTGTCGTACTTGTTCAACACTGTCGTCACCGACCCGAGCACATCGAAGAACGCGGGGTTCAAGTCAGCGCTATTGGTGGCAAAAGTGATGTTTCCAGGCATGTTCAGGGTGATGTTGTCACCAATGCGCGTAACACTGACGCCTGTCGCCTCAAGCTCCGCGCGTAAATCCGCTTCCTGGTTGTCCATATACACGCCGACCGCGCCACCAGCGAGCGCGCCAACACCTGCACCGATCAACGCGCGCTGACGACGCTCGACGGCATCATCACCGGAAATCAGCCCTACCACGGCGCCAATGGCCGCGCCGATGGCCGCATTGCGGGTCGCGTTCGAGGTTTTCTCCTCGCGGGTGTAGGGGTCCAGCGTGGTGCAGGCGCCAAGTACCACAGTGGCCATTGCCACGAGCGACATCGTGCGCACAGTTTTTCCTGAAATCATTGGTATTGCTCCTTAGCAAGGGTCCAAATTTTGTCGATAGGATAACGCGGGTTGCTGAATTCTGGCTGAATTTCGTGCCGGTATTATGTCGTCCTCATGCGACAGACAGAGAATGCGATGTACGTCATACTGCCCTCATGAGTCCGGCGCCACCGCTCTACCACTGGATGGATCGATTCGATGCGATGCGCGCGAATCGCCGATACGGCGTTGCCAACGACGTGGCCAGTGGCCTGTTCTGTTTCGGTTTGCTGCTGCTGTTGAGCGTGCTGCCGGTGCCCGGCGCGCTCGGCGGCATCTCAAAATTCCTGGACTGGGCGACGTTGTTACTGCTCGCCGTTGTCGTCTACTACTTCATTCTTTCCATGCCGCTGGCACTCGCGCTCTTGCCGATTGTGCTCGGCATTGCCAGTCTCGCCGTCTTCGCCGCCGGCAAACTCGACATCGTGCCTGCGCTCGGGTCTGCGTGCCTGTTCGTCGCAGCGCTTTTGGATCTCACGTGTCAGAAACGTGTGTCGCTTCGAGGTTTTGTCGAATTTGCACAGCTCTCCATGCTGCTTCCGCTGTGGCGTTTTCATCATGCGGTTCAGCGTAAGTCCTAGAGCGCGCGTGATACGATTCGTATCGGGACATTTGGGGCGAATTCATGGCGACAGCAACACCACTCGACGATAAACCTTCACGCAACTCAGCGATCAACCCACTCGATCTGTACGACGTTCGCAGCGCGCTCGGCGACGAAGAGGCAATGGTCCAGGACACCGTCGCAAGACTCGTCGATGACGAAGTATTGCCCGTCATTCGAGAGCACTTCGAGAACCACACGTTCCCGGAATCTCTGATCGGCAAGATCGCCGATCTCGGCTTGCTCGGCAGCACGATCGAGGGCTACGGCTGCGCCGGTATGAGCGATATCGCCTACGGACTCATTTGCCAGGAACTGGAGCGCGGTGATAGCGGCGTACGCAGCTTTGTGTCGGTCCAGTCCAGTTTGGTCATGCACCCAATCCACGCGTACGGCTCGGAAGAACAAAAGAAGTATTGGCTGCCGCGACTGGCCAGCGCCGAGTCCATCGGTTGCTTCGGATTAACGGAACCGCACGGCGGCTCAGATCCGTCGAATATGAAAACGCATGCACGCCGCGATGGCGATGACTGGGTCATCAATGGTTCGAAAATGTGGATCACCAATGCTCCGATTGCGGACGTATCGGTGGTCTGGGCGATGACCGACAACGGCGTTCGCGGCTTCATCATCCCGACGGACACGCCAGGATTCTCCGTCCAGGAAATTGACAACAAATTCTCACTGCGCGCCTCGCGCACCGGCGCCCTGTTTCTGGATGACGTGCGGGTTCCGGCGGATGCGGTGTTGCCCAACGTGCAGGGCCTGAAAGGCCCGTTGGGCTGCCTGACGAAGGCGCGTTACGGCATCACCTGGGGCTGCATCGGCGCCGCGCAAGCCTGTCTCGACGCCGTACTGAAATACACGGAAGATCGGGTCTTGTTCGACCGTCCGTTGAATCATACCCAGACCATTCAACTGCGCATGGCGGAGATGGCGCGGCAAATCACGTTGGCGCAGCTCGCCTCGTTGCGCCTTGGCGAATTGAACCAGGCCGGTCGTATGCGCCCGGAGCAGGTCTCCATCGCCAAGTGGAACAACGCGCGAATCGCGATCGACATCGCGCGTGACGCGCGTGACATCCTCGGTGGCAGTGGCATCAGTGCGGAGTATGTACCGATACGACATATGCTCAATCTCGAGAGTGTCATCACTTATGAAGGCACCGAGACCGTGCACCAGCTGGTCGTCGGCAAGGCACTAACCGGCGTCAACGCGTTCTGAGCAAAACCACACCCGACCTGGTGCCTCACAGCACCGTCTGGCGGCTGGCGCTGCCGATGGTGCTGTCGAATATCTCGGTACCGCTGGTATCGATGGTCGATGCAGGTGTGCTGGGTCACCTTGATGACGCAACGCCGTTGGCCGGCGTCGCGTTAGCCGGCGCAGTATTCGGCATCGTCTTCATGTCGATGAACTTCTTGCGGATGGGCACCACCGGACTGACGGCTCAGGCACTGGGTCGTCAGGATTTCAGCGCAGCACGAACCAACCTGTGGCAGGCACTGATCGTCTCAACGAGTATCGCCTTGCTGTTACTGGCGCTGAAGCAGCCGATTGCATCTGCCGCCTGGACCATCATGGCGACTGAACCGGACGTCATCGCCGCCGCCGACCGTTACTTTCAGATTCGCATGTGGTCAGCACCTTCGACGCTCGCGAACTTCGTTCTCATCGGTTGGTTCATCGGAATGCAGAACACCCGGATTCCGTTAGCCATGGTACTCGTCAGCAATACGGTCAACATTGTGCTGGATCTTTGGTTGGTCAACGGCGCTGGCCTTGAAGAAACCGGTGTTGCGATTGCATCGGTGTCCGCGGAAGGCGCCGGACTCGTGGTCGGGCTTGCGTGCATTCCGCTGGCGCTGCGGGGGCGAAGCGGTAGTGTGCAACTTGCCTACTTGAGACGACTCTCAGCCTATCGTGACTTCTTTAACGTGAACGGCAATCTGTTTGTCCGGACGCTGGCGCTGGATGCGACGTTCGCGTTCTTCACCGCACAAGGCGCACGCTTCGGCGAGGTCATCCTCGCCGTCAACGCACTGCTGATGAACCTGCAACTGTTGTTGTCGTTTGCGCTCGATGGACTCGCCAACGCAGCAGAAGCTCTGGTCGGCAAAGCATGGGGTGCATGCGACAAGGCGCTGCTCGAAGCTGCTGTCAGACGAACACTCGGTTGGTCGGTAGCAATCGCTGCGGGATTCGCACTGTCGTTTGCGATCGGCGGTCAAGCATTGATCGCACTGCTGTCCGACATCGAACCGGTTCGAATAGCCGCCGCAGTCTTTCTTCCGTGGCTGGTGCTATCACCGCTGGTCAGTGTTTGGAGTTTTCTCTACGACGGTGTTTTCGTCGGCGCCACCTGGGCGCGCGACATGCGCAACATCATGCTGATCAGCGCTGTCGGAGTCTTCTTACCGGTTTGGTGGCTATCGCAGCCACTGGGCAATCACGGTCTTTGGCTCTCATTCACGGTGTTCATGATCGCGCGCGGCGCAGGCATGGCGCTGATCTACCGTCGACGTTTACGCGAAGCGCCGATCAGCGAGTGGCCTGCAGTCGCATAAGCGCGATGTAAGCCATGACTGCCGCGGCTATCTCCGAAACGAGTGCAAAATACAACGAGCTGGCGGTCCCGCCATCGATAACCAACCCGGTGATCCTCGAAAGCGCAACCGCGCCCCACGCGAGCACCATCGAGACCAGCGCGGCGCGAGTCAGGTCGGGCTTGATCGCTCCTGCGATCCAAAACGCCGCCAGACCAATCTCAAGTCCGCCATAGAAAGATCGGATTTCGGTAACTGAGCCTGGCGTCAGCATTTCAATTTTGATGGCACCGGCGATGACATCAGGCGCGACGAGGGAAACCGCACCGAACGCCAGGGTCATCAGCGCGAAAACCCACAAAACGACTTTAGCCAGTTTCATGTTGTGCTCCGATGTGAAAGCGGAAAGTTACGCTCAAGCAGACTTCGCAAAATTGCTGATGACCTGCTCCAGCTCCTGAAGTGTAAACGGTTTGCGTAGAAGCGCTGTTATGCCTCGACTCTGGTATTCGTCGAGCGCCGCTGAAGACTGCACACTCGTCGCTAGCACCACAGGCGGGTTGACCCCTTGAGACTGCAGCTCGTCGACCAGTTGAAGACCGGTCTTCGGTTGCATCGACTGATCTGTAATCAACAATCGAACCGCTTCCTTGTGGTCCCGAACGAATTCGAGCGCTGCGTCCGGATCATTGAAACAACGACCCGTCACGCCCATTTCGTCAAACATCCGCGACACGATTTTCAGCATTTGCGGAATGTCGTCCACAAACACAACGAGGTTCTGCTTTCCTTGCTCCTCGGACTTTGCTGTCGCCATAATCTCGATGCTTGTTCTTGTTAGCGGTAGAGGCTACCAGACGGGCGGCGCATTGCCACATCCACCAACGTAAATTTACCGGAACCACCAGCATGGCAGAACGTTTTTGTCGATGGCTTGTCAGGCGCGACTTACTCGCGGCAAGTCTTGCGTTGATAATCGCAATGGCCACAGGCCTCGGTCTGAGTCGACTCGCTCTCGAAACCGATGATTCGATCTTCTTTGATCTCGATAATCCAAATTACGTTGCAGAGCTTGCGTTACAAGACCAGTTTGGGCGAACCGACAATGTGTTGTTTGTTATTGCACCCGACGATCGAGACGTTTTTTCCCCGAGGTCTGTCGAACTTCTGCAGAAGCTAACCGATGAAGGTTGGCAAGTGCCGTATGCGCGCCGTGTTGACTCGTTGTCGAACTATCAACATACCGTCGCAACCGATGATGAACTCATCGTCGGCGATCTGATTCCGCCGGTAGATTCGCTCACAACCGAAGATTTGCGCGAAATTCGCGGCATTGCTCTGAACGAGCCCGAGTTGTTGTACCGCTGGGTATCTCCGGAAGCGCACGTGGGTGCGATCAATGTGATGCTCAACATGCCGGAGCAAGACCAGGACGCGGTCCCGGAAATCGCGACCTACGCGCGAGCGCTTCGCGATCAATATGCGGCGCAATATCCCGACGTCGACATTTACCTGCTCGGCTCTGCAATCGGTGACCAGACGTTCGATGAATTGTCGATCAGCGATTTCTTCCGTTTTATACCCATCGTCGCGATGATCGTTGTCGTCCTCTTGACTGTCGCTTTACGTTCATTGGCCGCCACTGCTTCGATCATCGTGGTTGTTTTGCTGAGCATCATCGCGACGCTTGGCCTCGCGGGCTTTCTGGGCTTTCGCCTGAATGCAGCCACCGTCGCCGTGCCCAGTATTGTCATGACACTCGCCGTTGCCGACTCGGTCCATATGCTGAGTGTGTTTCTTGCAAGATTCCGCGGTAACGACAGCGCGACCGAAGCGGCTTTCCGCGCACTGCGAACCAATCTGCAACCCATTCTCCTGACCACGCTAACGACAGGCATCGGGTTTCTCGGACTCAATTACAGCGAGGTGCCCCCGTTTCGAGATCTTGGCAACCTTGTCGCGATTGGCGTGGTCATGGCGCTCATTTTCACGCTCCTGACCATTCCCGCGCTGACACAGCGTCTACCGTTCAAGCGCAGTGAGCCGCGCAGCGAGGCCGCAATGGCACGTCTGGCCGATTGGCTGCTTGCGAACAGAAAACCGCTGACCGTGGTGAGTGCGGCAGTCGCATTGATTCTCGTCAGTTTCGTACCTCGCAACACGCTCGAAGATGACTTCATCGAGTACTTCTCCACCGATCTGCCGTTGCGTCAGGCGGCGGACTTTACGATCGACAACCTGACCGGACCTTTCGTCATGAGTTTTGCGATGGACAGCGGAACACCGAACGGCATCACAGACCCGGCATTCCTTGCGACGGTCGAAGCGTTCATGGCCTGGGCACGGGAACAGCCTGAGGTGATCTACGTATCGAGCTTTACAGAAACACTGAAACGCTTGAACCAGGACATGAATGGTGACCGAGCGGAAGCCAGAGTGCTGCCCGATCGAGCGGATCTCGCCGCGCAATTTTTGTTGCTCTACGAAATGTCGCTGCCGTTTGGCCTCGATCTCAACAATCAAATCAGCTTCGACAAATCGACATTGCGCGTCGACGTTCGAGTTGGTGGTGAGCGCACAGCCGGAATTCTCAACCTGGAAACACGAGCACAGCGCTGGTTCGACGAAAACGCACCCGAGCTGAAAACTCCAGGCGCCGGGTCGGATGTCTCATGGGCCAACATCGGTCAACGCAACATCAACGCCATGCTGACCGGTTCATTGCTGGCGCTCGGACTGATTACCATCACGCTTGTCGTAGCGCTGAGATCCTGGGTTTTCGGATTGATGTCGTTGTTGCCGAACCTGCTGCCAGCCGCCATCGCATTTGGGATCTGGGGCATCGTCGTTGGCCATATCAACCTCGCGGCCGCTGTGGTCTTCAGCATGACCATCGGTATTGTGGTAGACGACACCGTTTACTTGTTGACCAAGTACTTATCGGCGCGACGTGAGCAGCGTCTCGACCCTGTACCCGCGATGCGCTATGCCATCAGCACTGTGGCCCGCGCTCTTATCGTGACTTCGATCACTCTGACCGCCGGTTTCATGGTCCTTGCCACCAGCGACTTCAATTTGAATGTCACGTCCGGCGTCATGATCGCAATGGTGGTGTCGAGCGCCGTCATTTATGATCTTGTGATGCTGCCGGCGATTGTCATCTGGCTGGATGAGCGGTTCGTCGCTCGCACGCCCAGTGCGATTGAGGCACACTAGGCGACCAGATTTTTGCGACCGAACACCTAAGGAGAATTCAACGTGTTACATCGCGTCATTGATGCTATCGCCGGCGATCAGGCTGAAGAACTGCAAGCACATTGCGACGTGCCCTGTGCGATCTACGATCCCGCGCCGATTCTGATCTCCGCGTTGACCGTGGTCCGCATGATCGACGTCATGGAAGAGTGGATGAGCCACAAGCCCGATAGCGAGCTCGCACTTCACAATGCGATCTCTCGTTGTATCGCTCAGAAAGAAAAGCATGCGGAAGACGTCAAGCACGAGGTCCGCGTCATTTGGGGCGACTATCTGAAGACACCGCAATTCGAGAAACACCCCAACGCCCACGAACTGGTGCACAACATCATGTTGACCGGCAGCAAGTGCAAACAGGGTGTGTCGCGCGACGACGCGCTGCAGCTTGTCGAGTTGTGCAATCAATTCGCCGAGATGTTCTGGGAAACCAAAGGCGTCGAAACCAAACGTGCGGTGTGCCCCTACAAGCCGTCACTTGAGACGGTCTACCCGGTCCTCTGAAAGTAATGCCTTTTCGCTTGTTTCGCGTGCGCGGCCGCAGCATGTTGCCCACACTCGCGGACGGCGACTACGTGCTGGCCCGCCGCCTCACCCCGAGGCGGCGAGCAACCCTGAGTTCGGATGCGATCGTTTGCGTCGACCACCAGGATCACGGGCGGATGATCAAGCGCACGGCACGAGTCACCGGTGGCCGCTGTGAATTGACAAGCGACGGTCAGCTTGGCGCAGACTCGAGTTCCCTGGGCCAGGTGTCGCTGGATCGAGTGACGCACGTCGCCTGGGCATCCATATCCCCTTCGGGCGTGAAGCGCCTTTCGAAAAATTAAGGAGCTGAGCCCTGTGGGACGAGTAGCAGGAAAGATCGCCTTGGTGACCGGTGCCGCGCAGGGACTCGGTGCCGCGATTTCGCACAAACTCGCCGAGCATGGCGCAGTCGTGCTGGCGACGGATATCAACGCCGACGGCGTACAAGCGGTGGCCGCATCGATCAACGAGCAGTTCCCGAATCGGGCTCATGCTCTGGCGCACGACGTGACCAATATCGAGCACTGGCAAACAGCAGTGGACAAAGCCGAGTCGCTCGGAGGCTTGAATATTCTGGTCAACAACGCGGGCATCGGTTCGATCGGTAATGTGGTGGACGAGACGATCGAACGCTGGCGGCAGGTCCATGCAGTGGATCTGGACGCCGTGTTTATCGGATGCAAGGTCGGCATACCGCTGATGGAACGCTCGGGCCCCGGCAGCATCATCAACATTTCATCGATTGCCGGCATTATCGCCGGCCATAACTACGCGGCCTACAACTCAGCCAAAGCAGCCGTTTGTCATCTGTCGAAGTCCATCGCGCTCGACTGCGCACGCCGCCAGACAGGCATTCGCTGCAATTCGGTTCACCCGGTTTTCATTGACACTCCGATCCTCGACGGGATGTCCGGCAACAACGATCGCGACGTTCTGCTGCAAAAACTGGGCAAACAAATCCCGATCGGTAAAGTGGGTGAGCCCGATGATGTGGCCTACGCAGTGCTGTATCTCGCAAGCGACGAGTCGAAGTTTGTCACCGGCAGCGAGTTGCGCGTCGATGGCGGCATCAGTGCGATGTAGTCGATGATGAACGAAGCAACCGACGTTCTGATTGTCGGCGCCGGACATGCGGCAGGTCAGCTCGCCGTGTCTTTGCGCCAGGGTGGCCACGAGGGCAGCATCATGATGCTCGGCGACGAGCCGCACCCACCGTATCAACGACCGCCCCTGTCGAAGAAGTACCTCGCCGGCGCTCTGGAGGCCGAGCGACTGTTCGTGAAGCCTCCGAGCTTCTACGGCGACGCCAATATCGATCTGCATACCGACACCCGTGTGACTGCCATCGATCCGTCCAAAAAGACCGCAACGATTGAAAGTGGCGGATCTGTACGTTGGCAATCGTTGGTTTTGGCGACCGGCACGCGCGCCAGGAAGCTACCGTTGCCCGGCTCGGATCTTCAGGGCGTGCATTATCTCAGAACCGCATCTGACGTCGATGCCCTGCGCCCGGAGATAACAGCGGGTAAGCGAATCGCGATCATTGGCGGTGGCTACATTGGACTCGAAGTTGCCGCGGTGGCACGTGAGGCGGAGCTCGAAGTCCACGTCATTGAACACATGCCGCGACTATTAAGTCGGGTGGTCTCACCACTCCTGTCCGATTTTTATGCGAGCGTGCACGAGCAAGCCGGAGTAAGACTCTGGTTGGAACAGAGCGTGTCCGCCATTGACGGTGATCAGCGGGTCACTGGCGTCACACTGTCCGATGGCACCTCACTCGACGTCGACATCGTATTGATTGGTATTGGTGTCGTGCCAAACGACGAGCTTGCCAGGGATGCGGGCATCGACTGCAGTAACGGCGTGGACACCGATCTGACGGGACGAACGTCGGCGACAGATGTTTTCGCCATCGGCGATTGCTGCAACCACCACAATCCGATTTATGACCGACGAGTGAGACTGGAATCCGTACCCAACGCGCTTGGCCAGGCCCGCGCTGTCGCAGCCAGTTTGCTCGGCGATGACAAACCGTACTCGGAAGTCCCGTGGTTCTGGTCCGATCAGTACGATCTCAAACTGCAGATTGTTGGATTGACCGAAGGTTACGACCAAACGGTGCTGCGCGGTGATCCGCAATCACGATCGTTCGCGTGCTTCTATCTCAAAGATGGACGCATGCTGGCGGTAGATGCCGTCAATAGTCCGCGTGAGTTCATGCGCAGCAAAGCGCTCGTGGCATCGGGCGCATCGGTGCCGCTAGAGGCCTTGGCAGACCCGTCAATCGATCTCAAGGAGTTTGGCTGAGCTCACCGCGCTCGGCGATCGCCTCCGGCGTCGGTAATTCAAGGTCCACGTTGATGCGACCGTCACCATCGATAATGCCCTCGGTGAGCGACAACGCCCGCACCGATTGAATCAACTCTGCACGACCTGTGAGGTCCGTGAGCAAACCTTCCACACCGTAGACATTCGCGAAACCACCAGCAGGTCCTATCGTTGAACGATAGGCAAGATCACCGCGCCACTGGACGCCTCGCGCGAGCGGCAACGTAACCTGACGAGCGAATCCCCAAAGATCGTCTTCACTGGTGACGAGCATGCCACCGAGTTCCGGCAGCACGACATAGAACAAGGACGATTCGATCAATTCGCCAAACAGCGGCCGTCCTTCGTCCGTTAAAACCTGCAGCCGCGCAACATACGCGGAGCGATCGGGCAGACCGGTGTTGGCCTGCAGAACGGTTAGCGCACTTCTGGTGCCTTCAATTGCCGGCGCTGGCGAGAACGCAGGTTGTGTACTGAGCCACGGGTAGCCATCGGCACTGCGCGTCACAAGATAAGTGCCGCTGCCGGATACTGGCAGCTTCAGATTTGCCGTGGACAAGCGCGGTGTTGCCTCGGTGTCGAATGATGGGTTCCAAAGAAGGATACCGAGCGCTAGCGCGACGCCGGGAACAAAGCCCAGCAAGAATCCGATGATGATTCTCATGCTGCGTCCTCCTCATTGGAAGGACGGGCAACGATCGTATCGAAGCGCCAGGTGCCATCTTCGTCGCGACGCGCATCCCAAACACCGTTCAGGTTGGAAAACTCGCGCAACCCGAGCTGTATTTGCCCTGACCCAGCCAGTGCAGTGCCCTCACCCTTCAATACCAAAGTGCCACGGGCGGGTAGATGCAGAATCCATTCGACCGACTCCGCCTCCTCGCGCAGGATCGCCGTTCCAACCACTACAGCGTTTTCGTTTCGAAGCCGATAGATTTGTGTGTCACCCACGAATGGGGCGCGCTCCGGGTACCAGGCCGCAGAATTGGGAAACAACGGCATCTCACCGAGCACCCCTGGTGTACTGCTGAGCAGATCGGATTCACCTCGAATCTCGAACTTCTCCAGGCGGCCGCCATTCGGGACCACTCGAGTCTCGGCATGGACTCGCTCCTGCTCAAGAAAAGGAGTCGTATAGGCAAGCGCCGCGACGCTGCCAATTCCCGCCAAAAAGCCTATGATAATGACCGCTCGCACCCTTGAGCTCCGCAATAACAAGTATCCCGGAGTGTAAAGTGCAGCGAGCAGGGGGAAAGCTAGTTATGGTAAATCTGTGACGCAGTTTGCAGTTCGATCTGCGTGTTGTGACCGATTCATCATCGCAGGTGGCGATCGATGGCACTGATCAACCTTTGGTCGGGCCCGCGGAATGTCTCCACGGCGCTGATGTACAGCCTTCGCCAGCGGTCGGACACTACAGTCGTCGACGAGCCACTGTACGCGCACTTCCTTGCGCGCACCGGTCGCGTTCATCCCGGACGCGAAAGCGTGCTCGAAAGCCAGTCTCACGACGGCAACGCTGTCGTTCGCGAGTTAATCGTGCGCTCACAGTCGAACACGCAACATGTGTTCGCCAAACACATGGCACACCACTTGATTGATATCGAGTTGTCGCCACTACTCGACTCACACCACGTGTTTCTGATTCGGGATCCACGCCAGATGCTATCGTCTTTGACGATCCAGCTTCCGGACGCGGAGCTACCCGACACCGGCCTGTCACAGCAATGCAGCCTTCTTGAGACCTTGCGCCAACACGGTGTCCAACCTGCCGTTCTCGATTCGCGCGAGTTATTGCTGGACACCGAGCACGTATTGCGCTCGTTGTGCTCGCATCTCGACATCCCGTGGGAACCCGATATGTTGCATTGGCCGGCAGGGCCCAAACCGGAAGACGGTGTCTGGGCACCACACTGGTATCACGCAGTGCACCAGTCCACCGGGTTCTCGTCCTATCGTGAGAAGCCGCCACCGCATGCTTCTTTGGAACCATTGCTCGAACAATGCCTCCCGCTTTACCACACACTTTTCGAACACGCTTTTCGCGCCAGGAGCGACAGTTACAATGAATCAACCGAACGTTGACCCACGCAATCAGGACATCCTCGTGATGATCAACGGCCAACTCTATCCGCGCGACAAGGCGAGAGTGTCGGTATTCGACAGTGTCGTTCAGGGCGGTGACGCGGTGTGGGAAGGCCTGCGCATCTACGATCACAGGATTGCCGCACTCGAAGCGCATATCCGTCGTCTACGAGATTCCGCACATGCGTTGGCTTTCACCGAAATCCCGACCTATGAAAAGGTCACCGAAGCGGTGTTCGAAACCCTGAATGCGAACGGCATGTACGACGACGCACATATTCGGTTGACACTAACCCGAGGCGAGAAAATCACCTCTGGTATGAACCCGCGATTCAACCAGTCGGGCACAACGCTCATCGTGCTCGCCGAGTGGAAGAAGCCGGTTTACAACGAGACCGGTATCCGATTGATTACCGCGTCGGTGCGGCGCAATTCACCGCTCTGCCTCGACTCCAAGATTCACCACAACAACTTGCTGAACAATATTCTCGCTGCGATTGAAGCGAACGTTGCGAGCGTAGACAGCGCTGTGATGCTCGACTTGAATGGCTTTCTTGCCGAGACAAACGATACCAACCTGTTCATCGTACGAGACAAGGTGCTGTATACGCCGCACGGCACTGCGTGTTTGCCGGGAATCACACGCGGCATGATCATCCAGCTAGCGCGCGAACACGGTATGACCTGCATCGAACGTGACATCTCTCTGACAGAGCTCTACACGGCAGACGAAGCATTCACGACTGGAACGATGGGCGAGCTGACTCCGGTCATCGAAGTGGACGGACGGAGGGTCGGTGACGGAGTTCGCGGCAAGACCACGGAGCGTTTGCAGCAAATTCACCGCAATCACGCATGGCATACCGGAACGCCGATTCAACCAACGCGGAAATAGTCGGCCAGATAGTCAGCGAAGCGTTGTTGTGGCCGAGACTCCAACTCGTTCTGCCGCTGCATCGACTCAGTCACCTCACGCCGCAAGGCCTGCAAGCGGTCATCCGGAATCGGCGGGCGTCGCTCGAAGCTAGTGGCGTGTGCTCGCGACTGCTCGAGCGTGTAGTCAACAAAGTTGGCGTTTTGCTCTCGCATTTCGCGCAACACGCGCGCTGACGGCGTCTCGCTGACCTCCATCAGTACGTCACGCTGCTGATCGACGGCGTTGCGATAGTCACGCCCATCGCCATCCATCAACTGCGCGACTGCATCGAATTCGTCGAACAACTCGAGGGCCCATTCGCGCAGTCCAATCCGCTGACCGAATCGATGGAGCTCGAGGGCCGGCGCGCGGCCACTGTGCGCAACGAGGAGCTGGTTGGCCGCCGCTTCCTGCAGTTGATCATGATCAAGCAAGCGACTGGGTCGAAGAAGACAGGTCACGAGCAACGTCTGCATGAACAACATTTGCGCTTCGGTCACGCCGACCGGATCGAATGGGTTAATGTCCAACGCGCGGATCTCGACGTAAGCCACGCCGTCGCGCTGCAACGCCAACGTCGGCCGCTCGCCGCTGTGAGCGACCTGTTTCGGGCGAACGCTACTGTAGTACTCATTCTCGATTTGCAGGAGGTTCGCGTTGAGTTGTCGCCACTGTCCGCCGACCTCAATGCCGATGGACTCGTACGGCGGATGCGGCGTCATGATGGCGCTGGTCAGTTGATCGATGTAGTCCGTCAGTGAGTTGAGCGACACCGCAAGGCCGGCCTGAGCGCTATTGTTGTAGCCGAGGTCACTCATCCGCAACGAAGTCGCGTAGGGCTCAAACAACGTGTTCGAATCAAATTCGGCCAGCGATGTCGCCCGGTCTCCCAGAAACGACCGGCACATTGCGGGCGACGCACCGAACAGATAGAGCACGAGCCAGGCCATGCGGCGGAAGTTACGCGCCAACGCGAGGTAGCCCTGCGAGCGCAGGTCGTCAGCCGAGTCGCTCACACCGAGCATCGGGGAGCAGTAGTTCCAAAACTCGACCGGCACCGAAAAATTGAAGTGAACGCCAGCAATTGTCTGCATCGCTCGACCATAGCGATGGCTCAAGCCACGTCGGTAAATGGTCTTCATGCGCGCTACATTCGAGCTGCCGTACTCCGCGATCGGGATCTCGGACTCGGCGCCAAGTCGACACGGCATGCTGGCGTTCCACAACACCTCGTCACCCATTCGCGGCTGCGCGAATTGGTGGATGTCCTGAAGACAAGCTCTGGTCTCACTCGGCGTATCAAACGCCGGTGTAACAAATTCGAGCAGCGCTTCACTGAAATCGGTCGTAATGAACTGATTGCTCAGCGCAGAACCGAGCTCTTCGGGATGCGGACGCTGAGACAGGCGGCCGTCTGCGGTCACCCGCAACGACTCCTTCTCAACACCGGTCAGCATGCCGCCGAATGGTCTGTCAGCCTGCTGCTGCAACCACTGTATTCGCTTTTCTAATGTATCCGTCATTGGCCGGCGCCCCGCAACAGCCGCTATGTTAACGAGCGCCAGTGCGACTAGCCAGCGCAGCGGCTCACTGCCAACTGGATCACATTCGCCACCGGACTTCGCTGGTATGCTAAACATAACTTCAGGAGGGGAGCAGCTGTGATGGCAGGTTTCGGAAAAAGACGTGTACGCGATCGCGCAAGCGGGCCCACGACGCTCATCGCAGCCGGGTGCACCTTCAACGGCGAGGTAGCCGGCACCAGCGATATTTTACTCAGTGGCACGATCATCGGTGATAGCCGCGTCGACGGCGTCGTCACCATTACCGACGAAGGTTGCTGGAAAGGTTCTCTGCAAGCTCGAGATGTGATCGTGTCGGGCGTGGTGGAAGGCGACGTGATCGCATCCGGCCATATCGAGATCACCGCCACTGCTCGGATCAGCGGCACTGTAACCGGAGACATGATCGCGGTCGCAGCGGGTGCTGTGATCCAGGGAGACATGCGAATCACTGGCCAGTCCGGTTCTGCTCAGTCGTTCAGTGAACGCCGCGGTGAACTTGCCGATTCTGCAGAACAAGCGAAAAAAGCCAGCTAAATCATCCTCTAACGTCGAACTACCCCCGATCCTCGTCGGGTTTGCCAGACCGGGCGAGAAACGCTTTGGTTATGACAAAGGACTAAAAGTCCGCTAGACGACTCGTCACGCTTTCGTCACACTGGCTTCACGGAACGTTGTTCCGATGCCACGTCTAACAATAATAACGGCGAAACTAAGAGGGCAGTCATGCCGAAGCGGCTGACTTTGACAGGAACAGTCTCGAGCCACGAGGGATTGTATTAATGCGCTGGCTGCCGCAACGGCTGGCTCCGCGTCTTGTGGTCGGCACCCTGGCCATCACACTGGGTGTGGTCTGTGTTGTCGCGCTGGCGTTATACGCCAACAGCCGGATGATCGTTGATCGTTTTCTCAACGACAGTGTCGATTTGCGCCGTGATTACCTCGAGCGGCAGATGGAAGGCCGGGCCGAACAGGCCGTCGCCTCACTCGAGCGAGAAATCGACGGCCTTGCCCGAGCCAAACAATTTTCCGATCTTCAGCGGGCACTCGACGAGTCGGCAGGCGTCATTCCCGACGTACTATTGATCCAGGCGGTCGACACAGAAGGCAACCTACTGGGCTCCGCAGGACGTCTGCCCAAGACCGCACCGGTGCTCGCCAGCGACTCCGGAATCCGCTGGGGTGACGACGTACTGACCATTACACGTGAAATCACGCTCTCCGGCGTCACTTACGGACAGTTAAGGCTGCAGTTCTCGCTCTCGGCCATCAACCAGCAACTGGCGCGGTTCGAGCAGTCCCAACTGCTGGCGCGCCGCGATTGGCAACTCGAAGCCACGCGGTGGGTCCTTCTGTCGTCGCTGTTGATGGCGCTGCTCGGCGGCGCGTTGAGTTTGCTTGTCGCTCGCCAGCTCGTGCGCCCCATTGAAGCAATCACCGATCAGGCGCGTCGGCTTGAGCATGGCGACTACGGCCAGCCGCTGACGGAGTCGCGCGGGGACGAGCTTGGGCAGCTCAGCAGCGCCTTTAATAGCATGCGCGACCAACTGCGTCAGACGACGATCTCGCGTGACTACATGGATCAGTTGCTGAGCAGTATGAGTGACGCGCTGATCGTGACCGACGATCAGGGCACCATCACTCACTGTAATGCTGCGGCCTCACGGCTGACCGGCTTTACCGAAACTCAGTTGCTTGGCAGCGACGTCGCCAAATTAGTGGCTGAGGAAGATCGCGAACAACTCAGGGCCGCTCAGGAGTCCGATCAACCGAAGGAGGTGCGATTGGTCACAGCGAGCGAGGAGCAGGTGCCGGTCTCGTTGACCAGTTCCGATGTGAGCGCGGGAAGCATGCTCAACGGGCGGATTTATTCAGCGCAGAACGTGTCAGAGCGCAAACGCTCTGAAGCTCGAATTCGTTACCTCGCACGAATGGACCCGATGACCAAAGTCCCCAATCGGATGCAGTTCCAGCATTTGCTGCAGCGCGCGATTGCCCGTGCGCGCCGGTCGGATGGCATGATCGCATTGTTTTATCTCGATGTGGATCAATTCAAGGACATCAACGACACGTTTGGCCACTTGGCCGGAGACACCACTCTAGAGACCATCACCCAGTGTATGCGGCGCGCGCTACCCGAAAACGCGGTGATCGGTCGTTTGTCCGGTGATGAGTTCGCAGCGTTTATCGATGACCTGCCGCCGGTGGAAGATGTCGAGGATGCGCTGCAGGGACTCGCCCGGAACCTGTTGGCGGAAATCGCAGAGCCGTTCAACGTTCAGGCTAGCGAGGTTTACGTCACCGCGAGTCTCGGCATTGCAATCTATCCGCAGCACGCAGACAACGTGATCGACCTGCTGCGCAATGCGGATGCCGCGCTGTACAGTGCGAAGAAGGCGGGTGGCAACCGGCACGTTTTCTATGACAGTGCGCTCAATGAGGCGGCGGTCGAGCGCCTGTTGATGAAGAGTCGACTGCGCCGTTCGTTCGAGCGCGATGAGTTATTGCTGGAGTATCAGCCGAAGTATGACTTGTCGACTGGGCAGGTGACTGGGGCAGAAGCATTGGTCCGCTGGCATTCACCGGATATCGGTCGAATCCAACCCAGCGACTTTATTCCGCTCGCTGAGGAAACCAATCTGATCGTCGAAATCGGCGAGTGGGTCATCGACAGAGTGTGTTCGGATCTCGCACGCTGGCAAGACACGATCGGTAGTCCGGGTCGTATCGCGATTAATCTGTCACTGAAACAGTTGCGTCAGCGCAATTTCTTCAACAGCGTGAGTAAGATTTTCCAGCGCCACGGCATCAAGCCGACGGACATCGAGTTTGAGATCACTGAAAGCACACTGGCTGAGGATATCGGCCGAACAGTACAGATTCTCGAGACGCTGAGTGCGTACGGATTGCAGCTCGCAATCGATGACTTTGGCACCGGCTACTCGTCGCTGACGGCACTGCAGAAGTTTCCGATCAAGACACTCAAGATCGATCGATCCTTCGTGACCAATGCCGCCGATGACGCCAATGATGCTGCAATCATCCGTGCGGTGATCGACATGAGCCGAAGCCTGCATCTGGACGTCGTCGCCGAGGGCATTGAGACCCAGGCACAACTTGAATTCCTGCGTGCGCTCAAATGCGATTATGGCCAGGGCATGTTATTCGGCGAGCCGATGGATGCCGATTCGTTTACGCGCCGCTTACTGGAGCAGCAGGACGGCACCGACCAGCACCGCGCATTGTTTGCCTGACGAATTGCGCTTAGCGATGAACTCTCGATATCATTTGCTGTCAGTCGGTAAGGGTCGACGCCGATTTACCAGAGGGGTTCCAAGAATGTTTATCAAGACTACAGCGATTGCGGCTGTTGCTCTGTTTGCTTGCCAGAGCGCCTGGTCTGCGTGCAACTATCCGAAAAAAATCTTCGTGCCGAACGGCACTGTGGCGACGGAAGACGAGATGCTGGAAGGTCAAAAGGCCGTCAAGCAATACATGGTCGATATGAATGAGTTTCTAGACTGCCTGGAAGCGGAGACAAGCAGCGCGGTGACCGAAGGGGAAGACCCACAAATCACTGTGGAGCGAGAAACGATACGGTCAAAACGACACAACGCAGCTGTCGATGAAATGGAGACCGTAGCGTCCGACTACAACGAGGCTGTCCGTGCCTACAAGGCGCGGCAACAATAGCCGCGCCTCTCGCCTGGCGTCGCTACAGGCGATCAATTTCCTTCTTCAAATCGTAACCAGTATCGGTGACGATCCGCTCGAGCACTTCGATTCGATGCTCGAGGCGCCCGATTAATTCCAGTGTGTCGTCGGTGGGCGCTGACTCCCGCGCGATGCGGGTATCGGCACGCGTTTCGATCCATCGTTTCGCAAGCTCGAAAAAGCAGCCGATAAAAACGATGGCGACGACCATACTGAATGGGTTGAATGACATTCAGACTCCTCCTGTTGTTGATATATTCTCAAGTCGCGATAGACAGCGCGCTGCTTACAGCCGATTGATTTTACGGTCCAGCTCGTATCGAGATGAGGTGACGTAACGCTCCATCTTCGCAAGCCGGTTATCGAGTCGAAGTAGCGCGCGCTTCACATCGGTCACAGCACTGTGTGGTGATTCGCGCAGCGATCGGCGGAATTCTTCCCGCGCGGGCTCCTGTCTTTCGAAGCTCGCTGAGGGCACCAACAGCATTACGCCGATGTACAGGACAATAACGATAGGCCCTGTCAGAAACAACGCCACGACGGTCAGTAGGCGGACCATTGTGCGGTCGAAGCCGAAGTACTCGGCGATACCGGAACACACGCCAGCGAGACGCTTGTTGTCCCGGTCACGAAAAAATCGGCGGCGATCGTCGTATCGAGCCATTAGATACTCCTTCTGTGATTACTGGAGCGCCAAAAGTCGCGCTCACGACGGGGGTTTTTCGATGACAGCGGTTTGTCGCTGAGCACGAATGCGGCAAGTCCGTACAGCATGACAACCGGCACCAGTGCGAACCATGCGGCCGCGGCGGTCAACGCACGCAATACATTCACTTCAACATCGAACCGATCTGCCAGGCCGGCACAGACGCCAGCAACCCAGCCGTTGTCTCTGTCCAGGTACAAACTGCGTAGCAGTCTTGCGAATTGATTCTTAGTTGTCATACCCGGTTCCTCCATTCGGGAGCTTCGTCGTCGAGAATTGTCTCAAGCACATGAATGCGACCCTCAAGCTTTTGTGCAATCGCCCAGACCTCTTCCATCAGTGATTCGTCGGATCGGGTCAATTCACGTGCCTTTTTCCAGCGAGTGACGAAATGCAGCACGATGATGAGCGGCGCAACAACCGTCAGGAAAATAATGCCTAGTACAAATACCTCATCACCCACTGGGATCTCCTAGCCTTCACTCGCATTGCGTGACGCAACACGCGCCTTCAGTCGTTCAAACTCTTCTGCGATTTCATCCTCGGCCTCAAGGCTTGCGAATTCGCGATCGAGATCTTTTGGCATACCAAGATCGTACGCCTCGACTCGACTCTCCACGTCTTCCATACGCCGTTGGTACTGCTCGAAACGGGTGAGCGCATCGTCGACTTTATAGGTGTGTGTGAGCTTACGCGCAGCCAGGCGCTTGTTGGCAGCCTCGTGGCGCGTCAGCAACGCCTGCTGGCGGTGTTTTGCATCTTTCAGCTTCGACTCAAGTCTCGCGATATCTTCGTTGAGCTTGCTCAGGGTCTCGTCGACCGATTGGTACTCATCGCGAATCGTGTCGCAAGCCTGGGTGGCGGACGATTTTTCCACCAGCGCTGCCTTGGCCAGATCTTCACGCCCCTTGGACAACGCGAGTTCGGCTTTTTTAGCCCAGTCATCGGCATCCTGCTCGAGCGCTTCGAGTTTCCGGTTCAGTGATTTCTTGTCGGCAATCGCACGTGCCGCAGCGGAACGAACTTCAACCAGCGTGTCTTCCATTTCCTGAATCATCAGGCGGACGATCTTCTCCGGATCCTCGGCTTTGTCGAGAATCGCGTTGATATTTGAATTCACGATATCGCTGAATCGAGAAAAAATACCCATAACCTTTACCTTCCAAACAAAAAGTGACTGTCGTTAAGGTATTAGCAGAATCCGTGCCAGAAACGAGAAACCTAACTAAGTCATTGTTTCAATGAAGTTTACTGGGCCTCTGGAGATGTTGTTTAGACAGATAATATTAGTAAAAATAGCTAACTTTTTTGGTTTTCGTTAAAAAGTTAGTAATATTGGCTAATGCAGCCGATTCAACTCATTGGCGAAGCGCCCGCTTTCCTCGCGACACTCGAACATGTCTCTCGAGCGGCACCTGTGGCGCGTCCTGTTCTTGTGGTCGGCGAGCGAGGCACCGGCAAGGAGCTTATCGCCGGGCGCCTGCACTTCCTGTCCGATCGCTGGGAAGCGCCGTTGATCAAAGTGAACTGTGCAGCTTTGACCGAGAGCATCCTCGAATCAGAGCTCTTCGGGCACGAAGCGGGCGCGTTTACTGGCGCGAATCGACTGCACCTCGGTCACTTCGAACGAGCGGACGGCGGGACATTGATCCTGGACGAACTGGGTACGGTATCGATGCGGGTGCAGGAGAAAATCCTCCGCGTGATCGAATACGGAACCTTTCAGAGGGTGGGCGGCTCCGACACCATCGAGGTTGATGTGCGGGTTGTGGCCTCGACGAACGAGGACTTACCGAGTCGGGTTGCCAACGGGACATTTCGAGCGGACTTACTGGATCGTTTGGCATTCGATGTCGTCACCGTGCCGCCACTCCGGGAGCGCGTGGAGGACATCCTGCCGCTGGCGCACAGCTTCGCGATCAACCTGTGTGCCGAGTTACAGCGTGACCACTTTCCCGGATTCGCACCCCGAGCATCATCAACGTTGTTAAAACATGATTGGCCAGGCAACGTTCGAGAGCTAAAGAACGCCGTCGAACGCTCCGTCTATCGAAGCACCGAACCGGAAGTGCTCGTGGAAGACATTGTATTTGATCCGTTTGACTCGCCCTATCGGGTCAGCGGTAAATCCACCGCGTCAGCCGGTATGGCACACACCCGCGGTCGTGCAGCGGCAACGCCCATTCGCCTGCCCGCAGACCTACCGGAAGAGCGCAACAAATTTGAGCGACGGTACCTTAACGCTGCGCTGGAGCGGGCCAGTTTCAATCAGAAGATCGCTGCCGGTCTGCTCGGATTGACCTATCACCAGTTTCGCTCCCGGCTCAAGAAACTGGAGGTTTCGGCCCGGCCCGATCGTGGGACACGAACGGACGCGCGGCGACGACAACCTCAGGCGCGCAAACGTCGGAAGTAGATCGCACCCGCAACAAAAAGTGCGGTAATTGCGAAACCGATCCACAACCCTGGACTGGACAGGAACTGACCCGGCGCCATCAGATCAAGCTGAGAGATATCGAGATTCTTGAGAAACTCCTCGAAATCCTCACCTTCGACATCGAACTCAGGTGGCTTGTATGCGGCAAGCGGGTAGTCCGAGAATCGACTGAGAATTGTGCGGATGAGGCTCCAGCTCTGGCCGACAATGCCCTGCAGGATCGCGAGCACAGAGACCGGCAGGAATACCCAGATCAGTGCTGAACGTTTGGCGAACGATGAGCAAAACAGAAAATATCCAACGAAAGGCGCGAACCAGAGCGATGCAGTCAAAAATCCGTAAATGACATGCATAAGGAGTTGACCGAACGGCACCTGACTCCACAGCAGAGCGATCGGATTGCCTCCTCCGACCAATAATGCGACGGAGAACAGAATCAGCAGGACCAACTGCGTCGCAATAACAACAGCGACGGTAATCAAAGGTGCAACGATTACTGCGGTGAGCAGTTTCGAAACGACGGTTTCGGTATCCGTGACGGGCAGCGAGCGCCAAAAGAGAATGCTCTTGTCTTTCCGCTCGGCATACAACGCATCAATACTGTAGAAAAATACGACGATCGCCAGGACGAGGTTAAGCGTCCCCGAAGATACGCCAATCAAGGCTGAGCTACCCGCCAGCGTGACATGCTGACCTCCGAGCTCGAGACCTGCGACGGCTGCCTCAAACGGCAATCCCTGGATCAGACTCCAGACAAAAGACGTCAGAAAGCTGAAAAACAGCAACCCGGCGACAATCAGCGGAGCAACGTACAGGGACTTGTGCTCCCAGATCTCCCGTTGGATGAGCATGGTCTGACGCGCGATCATCACACCGCCTCCCGAGCCATCTTGGCCACGAACAGATCGGCTAGTCCGGGCGTCCGAACCTCACCGAGCGGCTGCAATTGATCTCTTGCAACACCATCAAAAGTGAGGACCGACTTGCCAAAGACGTGTCGCTCCGAAATCGGGCCCAGCTTTCGGGCATTGTCCGCATTCTCCGCGCCGGCCATCAGCTCCGTGAAGCGCTCGCCGATGGCTTCGACGGTTTCGTTCAACACGATGCGACCGTCGTCGATAAACATGACGTCGGTCAGGATGTTCTCAATCTCTTCGACTTGATGAGTCGTGATGATGATGGTCCGCTCCTCATCGAAATAATCATTCAGCAACTCTGCGTAAAAAGACTTGCGGAACAAAATATCGAGGCCGAGGGTCGGCTCATCCAGGATCAACACCTTCGCGTCAATAGCCATAATGATCGACAGATGAAGTTGCGCCACCATGCCCTTGGACAGCGCTTTCACTTTGGCCTTCAGATCGATTTTGGTTTTATTGAGTGAGGCTTCTGCGCTGGCGCGGGAAAAGTTGGGATGCAACGTTTCCACGTAGTCGAGCAACTGGTCGACTCGGATCCAGCGCGGCAAGACCGACACATCGGCTACGTAGCTGACCGTGTGCATCAGATCGCGTCGATTCTTGAACGGATCCAATCCGCAAACGGAAATCTCGCCGGAATAGCTGGTTAACCCCAGGATGGACTTCAGTAGGGTGGTCTTGCCCGCCCCGTTTGGACCAATCAGGCCGACAATCCGACCGGGCTGAACGTCAAAACTGACGTTATCGACCGCTGCGACGTTGCCGAAGTGCTTGGTCACGCCTGCGGCTCTAATCAACGCGCTCATAATGCTCCCTCGCGCCGTTTTATTCTGTCACTCAGTGTCTTTGAGTGATGCCAATAACTGTTCTGGATCGATATGCAGACGCTGAATGGTTGCGGCAATGTCGGGCCATTGTTTTTCGAGAAAACGATGCTTTTCTTCGCTCATCAAGCGTTCTCGAGCCCCTGGCAGCACAAACATGCCGCGCCCACGCTTTTTCTCCACCAGCTCCTCATCGACCAGCTCCTGATAACCCTTCAGGACCGTAAGCGGGTTGAGCCGATACTCGGCTGCAACGCTCCTTACAGACGGCAACGCATCGCCATCTGCCAGAACGCCTTCTAGCAGCATGGTCACTACGCGGTCGCGTAGCTGCCGATAGATCGGCAGATCGTCACTCCATTTGGGGTCCATCAGGCTCCATTCGGCTTTCGCAGTATTCGAGAGATCACGATTCATTGACGCAAATCAGGCTAGACCGTGCAACCTACTGACCCGCGATCAACGCGGGGACGGAAGGGTTCGCACCATCCGTGGCACGATCCGCATCCATCTCACTTGAAATCAGTGCGATCGCAAACAGACCGAGCAAAACCATAGCGACAGCGCCACTCCAGGCGTTGCCGCGGCGTTCTCGCATTAAGGACTGACTGTTGGCGGTGGCGCGGTTCATTTCGATTACCTTTGAAAACCATACTCTGAGTTAGTGTTGTAGTGAACTATAACACCATATCGACTATCGTCAAGCCTGCTGCAAAACTTTTTTATGTTGCAGTGCACAACGGTGAGGACTGTGGGATACTCAGGCGTTCCAGAAAACGTGACGTCATAGGGGACAGAACGAATGAAACAACCCGTACGCGTGGCCATTACCGGCGCTGCCGGCCAAATCGGATACCAATTGGCTTTTCGAATCGCTTCCGGACAAATGCTGGGGGCAGACCAACCGGTCATTCTGCAACTTCTCGAAATCACACCAGCACTGGACGCGTTAAAGGGCGTCGTGATGGAACTGGATGACTGCGCGTTCCCGACCCTGGCAGGCGTCGTCGCTACTGATGACGCGGAAGTGGCGTTCGATGGTACCGACTACGCGTTGCTGGTCGGCGCCCGCCCCCGTGGACCGGGCATGGAGCGCAAGGACTTGCTCGAAGCGAATGCCAAGATCTTCTCCGCGCAAGGCAGGGCGATGAACAAGGTCGCCAATCGCAATATCAAAGTGCTGGTTGTCGGCAACCCTGCGAATACGAACGCGTTGATTGCGCAGGCGAACGCACCGGATTTGAACGCGGCCAACTTCACCGCGATGACTCGCCTCGACCATAACCGGGCGATCGCTCAATTGGCAGACAAAACTGATAAACATGTATCGGATGTCGACAACATGATCATCTGGGGTAACCACTCCGCTACGCAATATCCGGATGTCACTCACGCAACCGTCGCCGGTAAACCTGCGCCGGAGCTCGTGGACGCAGAGTGGTTGACCAGTTCGTTCATCCCGACGGTTCAGCAGCGAGGCGCGGCGATCATCAAAGCGCGTGGGGCGTCGTCAGCCGCATCCGCAGCGTCTGCGGCGATCGACCACATGCACGATTGGGCGCTCGGCACAAATGACAAAAGCTGGGTCAGCATGGCCATTCCATCCGACGGCAGTTATGGCATCGAGCCGGGTATCATTTACTCCTATCCCGTGCGATGCGCTGGTGGCCAGTACGAAATCGTGCAGGGCCTCGAGATCAGCGACGCAAGCCGTGCGCTGATGGACGCCACCGAGACCGAGCTGCGCGAAGAGCGCGCCGCTATCGAGTCACTGCTCTAACACATTCGCCGACGGAGGCACGTCACTATGGGTTTCATAAGTGGACTGTTCTGGTTTGTTCTGATTTTCGGCGGTGCATTGACACTCGCTTACAAACGCGCGGATCTGCGCACGGCGACGATCGCAAGTGCAGCGGCTGTGCTGGCTCTGACGCTTTTCAGTGGCGCCCCTGGCTTCGTCAAACTGATACTGCTCGTGATTGTGGGCGGCATGGTCCTGTTGAACTTTGACGACTTGAGGCGCGAGCAGGTGACTGCCCGCATGTTGAAGGTTTACAAAACCATGCTGCCGTCGATGTCGGACACCGAACGCGAGGCGCTCGAGGCTGGCAGTGTTTGGTGGGATGGCGAGTTGTTCAGCGGCCTGCCGCAATGGGACCGACTGATGTCGATGCCTCCGCCGCGAATGACCGACGAGGAACAAGCGTTTTTCGATGGCCCGACCGAAGAGCTCTGCCGGATGCTCGACGAGTGGGAAATCGGTCATGAGCTCGGCGATATGCCACCGCACATCTGGGACTACATCAAACAGCACCGTTTCTTCGCGATGATTATCCCGAAGGCCTACGGTGGGCTTGAGTTCTCGCCCTACGCGAATGCACAAATCCTCAAGAAGTTGTCGACGCGCAGCACCGTCGCTGCCTCGACCATCGGCGTTCCCAACTCACTTGGCCCAGCAGAGTTGTTGCTGCACTACGGGACCGACGAGCAAAAACAACGCTACTTGCCAGGCCTCGCTTCGGGCGACGAGATTCCGTGCTTTGCGCTGACGTCGCCACAAGCGGGTTCTGACGCCGCATCGATTATCGACTCTGGTGTGGTGTGCAAAGGTCAATGGGAAGGCGAAGAAATCGTCGGCATCAAACTGAACTGGAACAAGCGCTACATCACATTGGCGCCGATCGCGACGGTCCTAGGCCTCGCATTCAAGTTGTATGACCCCGATGGCCTGATCGGCGATGAACAGGAATACGGCATCACCGCCGCGCTGATCCCGACCAAGACGCCTGGTGTTGTGCACGGTCGTCGCCACAACCCGTTGAATGTGCCATTTCAGAACGGCCCGACCAGCGGCAAGGACGTGTTCGTCCCGCTGGACTACATCATCGGCGGACCGGAAATGGCAGGTAAAGGCTGGAAGATGCTGGTGGAGCTTCTGTCGGTCGGCCGCGCGATCACATTGCCGTCGAGCGGTGCGGGTGGCGGCCAGGCAGTCACTTTCGCCACCGGCGCCTACGCACGCATCCGCAAACAGTTCAATATGCCGATCGGCATGTTCGAAGGTGTCGGCGAGGCGATTTCCCGCATGGCAGGACATACCTACATCATGAACGCGGGTGTCGATATCACGTCAGGCGCTATCACCGAGGGCGAGAAACCCGCGGTTCCGTCGGCGATCCTGAAATACCACTGCACCGAACTCGGACGAAAAGTCGCGAACGACGGCATGGACGTTCAAGGTGGCAAAGGCGTCATGATGGGGCCGAAGAACTACCTAGGACGTGGCTACATGGCGGTGCCGATCGGTGTCACTGTGGAGGGTGCGAACATCCTGACGCGTTCGTTGATCATCTTCGGTCAGGGTGCCATTCGCTGCCATCCTTTTGTACTGCGCGAGCTGCACGCGGCCCAGGATGCCGACGAAGAGCGAGGTCTGGTCGAGTTCGACAAGGCACTGTTCGGACACATCGGCTATGCGATCAGCAACGCGGCGCGTTCTTTCGTCATGGCACTGACGCACGCGAAGTTCAGCGAAGTACCGCTGCACGGCCCGACTCAGCGTTACTACCAGAACATCAACCGCTACAGTGCCGCATTCGCCCTGACCGCGGATTTCGCGATGCTGACACTCGGCGGCAAACTGAAGATCAAAGAACGGCTGTCCGCGCGCCTCGGCGATGTTTTCAGCTACATCTATCTCGCGAGCTGCGTTCTCAAGCACTACGAAAACCAGGGTCGTCAACCACAAGACCTGCCACTGGTCGAATGGTCAGTGCGTACATTGATGTACGAAGCGCAGGAGCAATTGCACAAGTTCCTGCAGAACTTCCCGAATCGCCCGGTGGCCTGGCTGCTGCGGGCACTGATCTTCCCTCGCGGACGGACCTACTCGGCGCCGTCCGATCGCATAGGGAAGGATATTGTGGAGTTGATGATCAACCCGACGCAGGCGAGAGACCGGCTGTGTGCTCAAGTGTACCGCGAGCAACAACCCACTAACGCACTGGGAATGCTGCAATCAGCCCTGGAGCAATCGATCTTGATCGAGCCGCTTGAGCGCCGCCTGCGCGATGCGAGAAAAGCTGGCGAACTGACGGCAGAGTATCTGCCACATCAGATCGAAGAAGCGCTCGACAAGGGATTGCTGTTGCCGGAGGAAGGGCAGCAATTGATGCGCTATCACGAGGCGGTTGCCGAGTTGATCGCCGTTGACGATTTCGCACCCGATGAAATCGGAAGAGTGGGCGCCGCGAGCAAATCGACGCGCAAAAAAACGACAAAGAAGAAATCGACGAAGAAGGCGACCACTCGCAAGACGGCCGCCAAAAAGCGCTCGACCAAAAAGTCGACCGCCAAGTCGAAAGCTGAAGAGGCCTGAGGCTGAACCCTCAGATCGTCTATGAAGTCAGTCTCCGGGTCCCTGCGACCCGTGAGACTGAAATGACCGATTGGCTGCAGGGCCATGTTGAGCGGATGCTGCAACTGCCCGGCTTTATCGAAGCGCAACGATTTAATGGCACATCTGCGGACGACGGTTCGCTGATATTCACGGTGCAGTACCTGATGCGCGATCAGCAGGCGCTGGACACGTATTTGCTGGAACACGCGGACCCGATGCGCCGTGAGGGTCGCGAGTTGTTCGGCAACGAGCTGGTTGCGACTCGCTCGGTCCGCTCGCTCGCGAGCCAGGAGACCACCGCTTGTCTGAATTGCGGCGCGGCAATGGATGGCCAGTACTGCTGGAATTGCGGACAACGCAACCGCGACCGGGTGATCACACTCAGGGAAGTTCTGAAGGATGGGTTTGACGAACTGTTCGATTGGGACTCTCGGCTTTGGCGATCTTTTCGGCCGTTACTGTTAAAACCAGGCCTCCTGACCGCTGAGTATTTGCGCGGCCGACGCGTGCGGTATGTTCCACCGTTCAGAACGTATCTCGTCCTGAGTTTTCTGTTCTTTTTGGTCGTTCAGCTGACGAATGCCGCCAACGTCGAATTCGATGATGCAGACGCAGAAGAGGCAGCGACTGAGCTTGATGCCGCAGCCGATCGAATCGAGACCGAAAATCCAGAGACGGCTGAGCTGCTCCGCCGGCGAAGTACCCGCCTGCGAGGCGACAACGCGGGAGATGCCGACGACAGCGAATCATCCGAGTCCGAGGCATCAGAAGCCGAGCAGGGAGACGACACGTCCAATACCGAAGACGAAGACTTCGTGAATGTTGGGATATCGTTTGATTCTCGGGAACGTGGCTCCGGCGAGTGCGAGATGAACCTCGACCTCGGGATTCCGCTGTTGCAGCGCTTGCTGACTCCAGAGCACCAGCAGGCTGTATGCGAGGACCTGATCGCCACCCGCGGCGAAAAGCTCTTCGATCGAATGCAGCAAACGGCACCGGTCGCCGCGCTGATGCTGCTGCCACTCATGGCTTTGCTGCTAACCGCGCTCTATCCGAAGTCCCGACGCTACTACGTCGAGCACTTATTATTCCTGATCCACTACCACGCGTTCACATTTCTTGGCTGGACGTTACTGATCCTGTACGAGTACGGCATGAATCTGGTGGGGGCGCATCCAGCCATTATGACGGTCCCGGCAATCGTCGGCGGACTGTACATCTGGCTTTACTTGTACCGCGCGATGCGTCGGGTCTACCAACAGCCCCACTGGGCCACGATACCTAAGTTCCTGATTTTAAACGTCGGATACATGGCGTCGTTCTTCTTTTTGCTGCTCGGCGTCCTGATTTACATTGTCATTACTTATTGACAATTACGCTTGAGGGTGCGCGGACATCGGCCTACAATGAAATTTGGGGAAACAAACATCACCATGTCGGCAGAACCGCGCTGCCTGGGTTGATGGAGCGCCTGCGCGCTTGCGATTCCCCCTGTCACTAACGACTCGCGGTAAATAAAAGATATGAATATCGGAATCAGTGGTCTCGCTGCGTACGTACCACCCTATCGGGTGCAACTTGAGCAATGGTGCGAGTGGACCGATCAGCAGTGGCCCAAAATGCGCGAAGTCGTCGGCCGCAGTTTTCGTATGCGCGGCCAGCAACACAGCATGTACACCATGGCTGCCACCGCGGTTCTGAGACTCATTCGTCAGTACGACATTGATCCCCAACAAGTTCGTTTTCTCGGACTCGGTACAGAGTCGAGCCTCGATAACTCAGCGGGTGCTGTCATTGTGAAAGGTATGGTTGACTCCGCACTGGTTGCGGAGGGTCGCCAGCCGTTGTCGCGCGCTTGTGAGGTACCGGAATTCAAACATGCCTGCCTGGGCGGCGTTTATGCGATGAAGAGCGCATTGCGTGCACTCGCGTTCGACGGTCAAGGCAGTCAGGCAATCGTGGTGTGCGCAGATATTGCCGAGTACCAACGCGGTAGCAGCGGGGAGCCGACGCAGGGCGCCGGTGCGGTCGCGATGCTGCTTGAGGAGAATCCGACGCTCGCGACGGTTGACCTGAAAAACAGTGGCAGCGCTTCCGATTACCGCATCATGGACTTTCGCAAACCGATGCTGAGGTTTTGCAACCAGGATCGTAGCGAGACGCACCAGGTGCAGGACTTCCCGGTCTTCAACGGCAAGTACTCAACGACCTGCTATATCGACGAGACGCTGCACGCGCTCGCGGACATGTATCGTCGCCGGGACATCAACCCGGCCGACCACCTGCAGAAGGTGCAGCACATATTTATGCATCGCCCCTACCGCCGAATGCCGGAAAACGGTCTCGCCGTCGCTTGGTTATGGGCGTTGGCGATGGGTGATTCGACGCATCACGCGACACTCGCGGAATTGGCACAGGACACCGAAATCGAGGTCCAGTCGCTAGTGAACGAGCTGACCGCACTGCACGATGTGGCCGCACTCGCCAATCCCGAACGTCTGAACGAAGAAACGATGCCGCAAACCATGGCGTTGGCGCGTTTGCTGCGCAAACATCCGAGCTACATCGCAATGGTGCCGCAGAAACTCAGCCTCGGCAGCGAATGCATGCGCGATCTCGGCAATCTCTACACGGCAGCGTTGCCGGCTTGGATGGCTGCCGGTTTCGAGGAAGCGTTGGCGAACGAATTGGACCTCACCGGCCAGGAAATTCTGACGCTGGGATACGGCAGCGGCGATGCCGCTGAGGTCATACCGATGTATGTGTGCGATGGCTGGCGTGAAGCTACTGCGCGAATCGGTTTCAGCGATGCACTGCAAGATCCGATTGATCTGACGCAAGCGCAGTATGAAGCGTTGCACGATGGTCGCCGAGTCGGAGACCTTGCTGCCTCCCATCGCGATGAGTTTGTTATCAGTGCCGTCGGGGATCAGACTGATCACCGTTTCCAGGATATCGGTATCGAGTACTACCGATTTCAGGCTTGAACTGGCGTCGTCAGTTCACGCAGCCGATCGCCGAAACTCTCTCGTAAACGCTGCCACTCGAGTTTGAACCACGGCGTCAGTGTATCCGGTGCGTTGGCCAGCATGGCATCAACCGCTTCTGGAGAAACAAACCGCCAATCTGCAACCTCGGTCTTGTTGGGACGGACCGACCCGGTCAGGCGCCCGACGTACACAGAGCACAGTTCATGTTCACTGCCAAGCTCACCAAAGCTGGCCTGGTATTCGAACTTATAGAGAAATTCGAGCGCTGCGTCGCAACCTAGTTCCTGCTCCAGTCGGCGATGCACAGCGACGTCCATGGTTTCGCCGCGTCGCGGGTGTGAGCAGCAACTGTTCGACCAAAACCCGCCCCACAGCCTTTTGTCGTGGGAACGCTGTTGCAGCAACAACTCGCCTGCATCATTGAACACGAATAGTGAGAATGCCCGGTGCAAGGTGCCTTGCCCATTGTGCGCACCGGCTTTGCTGAGATAACCAATCGGTTCGTCATCGGCGTTCACAAGAATCAACTCCTCGCCTTCAAACGAGACAACGGAGTCGGGGTTTTGCGTCGCTGGAATGTCGATCACACGCGCCTCGAACCTTGCCTTGCGCAAAGCTTCCGCAACAACCGACGATGTCTCTGGCGTGCAGACTGCCACCACAGACCCGCCACCACCGGCACCGGTGAGTTTCGCGCCCAAAGCGCCCGCATCTCGTGCCACGCTGAGCATTTGCTCAAGCTTCGGGTGGCTGACTCCAAGCGCGTTCAACAAACCCTGATTGACATTCAACGCATCACCCAGCGCCTGACTGTCACCCGTCGCTAACGCATCCAGACACCGATCAACCTGCAAATCGATCTGATCGAATAGCTGGTCGAAAACACCCGGTTGGCGCTCACGGCGTTCTGCGACTCGGCCAACCAGTTCGGACGTGACGCCTTTGACGCCGCTGAACGCGATGACAAGCTGCAGCGGTTGAGCGATCCGTAAATCCCGCCAACGTTGCTCGGCGGTCGGCGCGAAGAGCAGCGGCTTGGCAAATGTCGAAAGCGTGTTATCAACGCCGGACGGCGTTCCGTGCGCCAACTTTTCGCACTCGAACGCGACCCGGTTCGTGTCATCATCACTGAGATCACGTTTCGCGATTTTTGACAGCGCCCGAATCAACACAACGGCCAGTGCTGCCGAACCACCCAGTCCGGCTGCGAAAGGAATTTGAGATGCGACTTCGATATGGCCTTTGGCGGGAGGCAGATCCAGTTGTCGGTTGATCGTCTCTACCAGCATGCCGAGTGGACTACGAAGATCCGAATCATCGGCAGCATCAAATCTGAGCTGCCAGTCAGGCACATCGATCGTCAATGGTTCGCTGGACGCATAGATCTCCGCGCGCAAAGCTCGCGGCATAGGTAAACCGAGTGCACGGCGACCGTAAACAACCGCGTGTTCACCCGCGAGAATAATCTTCGCAGCGCTACTGACCGAGCCTAAGCGTGACCGCGGCGCCGCCGCGGGCGTGCTCGCACGCATCACGTCAAGAAGCTCGCGTGCGCGCCAGGTTTTGACGACGCCTTCGGCCACCATATCCGCAACGACCGTATCGACTTCGTGATCCCGCGCACCCGCTTGTATCGCCACGCTGCGAGCATGCAGCGCCATGTGACCGCGCTGGATACCATCGGTCGCCAGCGCCTTGATCGCCGAAAAATTCTGCGCCAGACCGACGGCGCACGCTATCTCATCGAGCTCTCGCGCGGTTTCAACGCCGGCCAATCGGAGACTGAGTTGCGCGACCGGGTTGACCCGAACAGACCCACCAACAATGCCGAGTTTGATCGGCAAACGCAGCGTTCCGACAAGATCGCCATTCGCGTCCGCCTGCCAGGAGGTGAGCGAACGATATTGACCATCGCGCGCAGCGTAGGCGTGCGCGCTCGCTTCAACAGCTCGCCAGTCGTTGCCGGTAGCGACGACCACGGCATCGATACCATTCATGATGCCCTTGTTGTGGGTCGTCGCCCGGTGCACATCCAATTCCGCGAACTCGTTTGCCGCCACGATACCGTCGCGTACGCGCGTCGCCGCATCTGGATCGGCATGCAGCGCGCTCAGCGGCACACGCATACGCGCCGTGACCAACGCGCGGTCTGCGAGATTCGACAGGATTCTCAAATGCGGTTGCCCGCCCGCAATCCGAGCGAGCAAGGGTGCGATTTGCTCACAAATCGTGTTGATCAGATTTGCGCCCATCGCATCGCAGGTATCGATAAGCAAGTGAACGATCAGCATATGACCGCCATTGCTTCGTTCATGAAGATGCGCTTCAACGCCGCGTACACCGCCACCGCGCGCCGTCAGATTAGGGTGCACGTCATTCGCCGCCTCGAGAATTTCTTCCTGGGCTGCACGAATCGCCGCAAGACCCTCGTCTGGATCCTTAAGATCGAGCAGCTGCACCTGACCGATCATCAACGCCGGATCGCTCTCAACCTGAAACCCGCCTGCGGCACGCGAAATCTTCGCTGCAGACGATAGCGCGGCTACGATCGACGGCTCTTCAACCACCATCGGCACAAGACGATCGACGCCGTTAATTCGGAAATTCAGAGCCACGGCGAAGGGCAGGCCGGCAACCCCGATCACGTTCTCAATCAGATGCTCGGCCACATGACGATCCAGTGTGATATCGCCACTGGACAGCGCCGCAAAATCGGTTGTCGAAATCGCGCCGGATTCATGCAATTGAGACAAGCGTTCGCTCACCGCAAGTCGGTAGAAACCGCTGAACACCGATGTCATTCGTCCGCCCCCATCACTCCATCTCCGCTTGGCTTTGCGTAGCCCACGCGCCAATTCGGCACTGAGAACCCCTGATCCAGCGCCTGCTCGCCAAATCTGCGCAACGCCTCTGGGTCATTTGCCATCGCGAAACCGACATCACCGCCACCAGCACCACAGGGTTTGTAGACCACACCACAAGCGTCTGCCAGCGGCAAAAGCTGCGCATGCCCGCCTTGCAGATACCCAAGATCGGCGGCCGCCGAAACTTCACGCATTGTGTCCAGGTAGCTCCGCATACCATCAATTATCCCGCTGGTTCGTGCTTTCATCCAGTTTTCAGCGATCTCAAGGGCGAGTCGCGTCAATAACTGCACCATCGCAGCCGACCGATCATTCGACTGCTGCCATTGGCGAAACCGTCCGATCCGGCCGGGTGTCGAAACTGACCTTGGCGCAACAACAGGTTGAATATGCAACCCGGTCGGCCAAACCATTGGGCGAAACTGCTCACCCGGCTCAAAGCGAACAACGCCACCCTGCGCAACGGCGTGAGTATCCGCTCCACTGCCGACCCCACCCTGAAATTCGCGATGCGCCGCAGCGATTCGAGCGATTGTTGTCGGCTGTAGATCACCCGCCAGCATTGCGCCCACAGCAACGGCTACCGCGGCGCTGGAGCCCAGACCCAGCTTCCGCTGACGGTCGAATAAAGCTTGAGAATCCACGCTCAGCGAAACGAGTTCCGGCGATGGAAAGGCGCGCATCAGTACATCGATCAGGCGAGGAGGATCGGCCTCGACCCATTCCGGTTTGTTCTCGCACCAACGCCAGCGCCAATCCGACTCGGTATCCGCGAGAATCCGCAGCCGACCTTCGTCGGCGTCGCCGAACACCCCAGTCACTCGAACCTCGCGATCCACGCAAGCCATGACTGCTGGCGCACCGTCCAGAACTGCGTACTCACCGCTCAGCATGAGTTTGCCCGGAACGACGATACTGCGTTGCTGCATCAGTCTTGCAACGGCGCCGCACCTTCGCCGAGTCTGGATCGAATCGTACGTTTTACACCGGGTAACGACTCGACCAGTGCAGCGATCTGATCCGCCCGGTCGGCCAGCGTCAGGACCTTCACCTGCGGACCTGCATCCATGGTGCAGCAAACGGGATGCCCGGCGCGGCGCTGTGATTGAACCGCATGGATGACGCCGAGGCTGGCAGGCAACCAGTACAAGATCGGCGGGCGGGCGCTCATCATGACCGCGTGCATCTTGAGATAGCTGTGCTCTGTCACCGCTGCCAATGCGTCGAAGTCGCGCCGTGTGACTGCGTCAGTGGCGGCATCCAAATCGTCCGAATGACTGGAAAGCCAGGCCGGATAGAACGGCGACGTTGCGCGCGTGCGTTCCATGCCTTCAGTCGAGCCGATCGTTTTCGGCCCTTCTTCGATTACAGCGACAATCACCTCGAGCGACCAGGCGTTGCTATCACAAAGCTGCGTCAACGTGATGTCAGGCTCGCTATCATTCGGCGCATCCAGACGCACGATGCCACTATACAAACTGCGGGCAGCAGATCCTGAACCGGCACCGGCGATCTGGGCAAGACGGTGCGTCGAGTGCCCGGCGCCGAGTAGTTCGTTCACTGCTACCACAACCGCGGCGAACCCGGACGCTGACGAGGCTAGTCCGGCTGCGGTTGGAAAATCGTTGTGCGTATCGACAGTCAGTGGAGAGCGATTCGGAAACTCTCGATCGAGAAACTCGAACATTCGCCTGGCAGCGGTGCCGTCCGCCTGCTTGCCGAGTCGCAACGTATCCGTCTCACTGCGCCGAACTGTCGTGGTTGTGGACAATCCGCCTAGCGTCAGGGACAGCGACCCCGTTGCAGGCAAATTACGTGCGGTGTCGGATTTACCCCAGTACTTCACCAGCGCGATGTTCGGATGCGCACGAACCGTGACCTGATCATTTTGGCGTGCAGGATCTGTCAAATCAGAGTCCGCACGCGCACAATAGTGGTTGTCATCAATGAGTGTTCCGCGCCGTGTCTTTTGAAGCTGCTATCCAAGATTATATCGCTCGCGTCGATCGGGCGCTCGCAGACGCGCTACCCAGCGCTGAAACGCAACCTGTCACGCTGCATGAGGCGATGCGCTATGCAACCTTGAACGGCGGCAAACGAATCCGACCGCTATTGGTCTACGCGACGGGGGAAGTCCTCGGAATCACAGATGACGCATCACTCGACGATGCCGCTGTCGCGGTTGAGCTGATTCATGCGTTCTCATTGGTTCACGATGACCTGCCGGCGATGGACGATGACGATCTCAGACGCGGCAGGCCGACTGTACACCGCCAGTTCGATGAAGCGACGGCAATTCTGGCGGCCGATGCGCTGCAACCGCTCGCATTTGAAACCCTGGCGCGTGGCCGGACTACCGCTACATCGGCCAGGCTGACAATGGTTCGACTGTTGGCTGAGGCTTGCGGCTCACTGGGAATGACCGGTGGCCAGGCAATCGATATCGAATCCGAAGGCAAACAAATCGACGGTGACCTGTTGCGTCAGATGTTCAATCAGAAAACCGGCGCGCTGATCCGTGCCTCAGTCCTGATGCCACTGACCTTGTCCAGCGCCGCCAACGATGACGAGTCGGCGGCGCTCCGGAAATTTTCAGAGAACCTCGGCCTCGCCTTTCAGATCCGCGATGACATTCTCGACATCGAGGGTGAAACCGAGGTGATCGGCAAACCCGCCGGGTCGGATCTCGCGCACGACAAAGCGACCTGGCCTGCTATTTTCGGCCTGCAACAGGCCAAAACGGATTGCGAACGGCTCTACGAGGAAGGTTTGAGCCTGCTTGAACCTTTCGGTCCCAGAGCCGAGCCGCTCGCAGTGCTGGCACGACGGATCGTGCAGCGAATCGACTGACGCCAATGACCGAACGCGCGATCCTGCACGTCGACATGGACGCGTTTTTCGCGAGCGTCGAACAGCGCGACGAGCCCGACTATCGCGGCAAACCACTGCTGGTCGGCGGCACCGGCGGGCGCGGTGTTGTGGCGGCGGCGAGCTACGAGGCGCGCGTGTTTGGCGTGCATTCAGCCATGCCCATGCGTGAGGCCTTGCGGCGTTGCCCCTCGGCCATTTGTGTGCGCCCGAGGATGGAACGCTACAAGGCTGTTTCGCAGCAGGTGTTCCAGATTTTTCGGGAATTTACGCCGCTGGTGGAAGGACTTTCGGTGGATGAAGCGTTTTTGGATGTCAGCGCCAGTCAGAAGTTACACGGCGCACCCGTGGACATCGCGAAGGGCATCAAATCGCGAATCCTGGATCGCACCGAGCTGACCGCTTCGGTCGGCGTGGCTGCCAATAAGCTCGTCGCGAAAATCGCTTCGGATCTGGATAAGCCCGACGGTCTGACCGTGATCTCTGCCGAGGACGCTGAACGGCGCCTCGCAAGCCTTCCCGCCCGCGTATTGCCCGGTATTGGGCGCCGCAAGCAACACGAGCTCGACACGGAAAACCTCCACACCCTCGGCGACCTGCAAACGGCAGACGACGCCACGCTGTACCGCTTGTTCGGACGTTATGCGCTTCGTGTTCGTGAGCGTGCGCTCGGCAAGGATGATCGCGAGGTTGTGCCGTTTCGGGATGAGAAATCCGTGAGTAGCGAACGAACGTTTGACGAGGACCTCAAATCGACGGAATCCATTCAGCACGCGTTGAGCTCGCTGGCAGATCGCACCGCCGCCCGACTGCGCTCGAAGGCGCTGAAGGCGGGCGTCATCCAGGTGAAAATTCGTCAAAGCGATTTCCGTACGTTCACTCGTCAAATCCGGGTCCGACCCGCAACCAACCAACAGCAGCAAATCTATGACTGCGCGTTGGACTTGCTGCGCGAATGGCGCGCCGCCCACCCCGAGCAAGCGATCCGACTTCTCGGCGTCGGTGGGCATCAGCTCAGCGTCGAGCAGCAACTGGATCTGTTCTCCGCTGACCAGAGCGTCAGCCCCAAGCCGGTGGATAGCGCCGTCGATGAGATCCGCGAACGGTTCAGCGAACTCGGTAGCGCCGCCTTGCGCAGCGCGCGCACGCTCGACAAAGACGACCAGGATTAGATCGAAAGCCACGCCGACGGGTAATATAGAGCGGCTATGTACCTCGAATTCTTCGGGCTGGAAGAGCGGCCATTTAACATCACGCCGGATCCGCGCTATCTGTTCATGAGTGCGCGACACGCGGAAGCGCTCGCACATCTCGTGTACGGCGTCACCGAAAGCGACGGTTTCATCGTGCTGACCGGCGAGGTTGGCACCGGCAAGACCACACTGGTGCGCAGTCTGCTGCAACAGATGCCCGAAGAGGCGGACGTTGCGCTGGTGCTGAACCCACAACTGACCGCGCTCGAGTTCCTCGCCGCGATTTGCCGCGAACTCGAAATCGACCGGCCGGACGACACGAGCAGTTGCAGGGCTTACATCGAAGTGCTGAATACGTACCTGCTCGACGCTCATTCCCGCGACCGTCGAACCATCGCTGTCGTGGATGAGGCACAAAACCTGTCCGCCGAGGTCCTCGAACAGATCCGGCTACTGACCAACCTTGAAACCACGCGTAACAAGCTGCTGCAAATCGTCTTGATCGGGCAACCTGAACTGCGCGAACTGCTCGACCGACAAGACCTTCGTCAGCTATCGCAAAGAATCACGGCCCGTTATCACCTGCAGCCGCTGGACCCGCGTGAAGCTGCGCAGTATCTGGAACACCGATTAAAAGTCGCGGGCGCGGTTCGCGAGATCTTCTCGACAAGAGCGATGGCCCGGATCCACCAACTCGCCTCCGGCATCCCCAGGCTGATGAATCTGATCGCAGATCGAGCATTGCTTGGCGCCTGGAGTCGCGAGCAGCGCAAGATTGATCGAAGCATGATCGACACCGCAGCCAATGAAGTGCTCGGGCGACCACCCACGAAGCGCGTGGGCATTGGAGGCTGGTTGCTCGGTATCGCGGCGCTGATCATGCTCGCGCTGACAGCCACCCTGGTCATGCGCGATCTGACGGACGCGACCCGCAATCCGGTTGAGGTCAGCGCTACGGGATCGATCGCACGCGAGCCTTCGCCGCCTACCGAGGCACCCGTTGATCTGCAGACCGCAGCGCTCGACGCACCACCAGACACACCCCAGTTAGCCGACTGGCTGGAGCAGCACGCGGAACAAACCGGCACACAGGATGCTTTTGCCGCACTGTTCGACGCCTGGCGCCTGCCGCTCACCCGCAACGGGCCGTCAGCATGCGAGCAGGCGAGTGCCAGCGGCCTGCGTTGCTACGCAGACTCCAGCGCATTTTTGCCACTGGTTTCACTGGACCGTCCTGCGATCGTCAATCTGGTCCTCGACAACGGCGTCGAACATCAGGTGGTCCTCAGGGGCTGGGATGGCTCGAAGGTCAGTTTGAGCGCACCGAGCACCGACATTTCGGTGGCAGCCGGTGAGTTCTCTCGGTTCTGGTATGGCGAATTCCTGCTGTTATGGCAGCCACCACCGTCCAGCCCGAATAGCGCTTTGGCGCCGGGCATGCGTGGACCGGCTGTTTTGTGGCTGCGGCGCAGCCTTGCCAGTATCGTCGGCGCGCCGATACCGCCGATGGACTCCGACCGTTACGACAACGGGTTGGAGACCCAGGTCCGCGCCTATCAGGCCAGTCGCCGACTCAAGGTCGATGGACTGGTCGGCGAGCGAACTCAAATGATGATCAATGCGGAGGTGGGTCAGCCTGGCGTACCCAAACTGCGCGACACGGTCGACGCTGCAACATTGGCGAATCGGGAGACTCAATAATGTCCTTGATTCTTGACGCTTTAAAGAAATCGGATGCCGAGCGCAGTCGTCGTCGTGCACCTGAGGCGGCCGCTGGCCTGACGCCAGTGGCAGATCGTGGTTCTCGTCGTTGGGGAATCCCGGTCGCCATTCTGTTGATCATCAACGCAATCGGCATCGGCTGGTTGGTCGGTCGCTCGATGAACGAAACCACCCCGGTTGTGAACTCGCAGCCCAACCCCGTCGATACAACCGCCGGGGTGCCGGCAGCTGATACGGTCCGCCCGACTCCGCTACGCGAATATCCAGCACGAAATACTCGAATCGAACGTCTATCCGATCAGACCGTATCCGCGGAGCGGAGCGAAAGTGCATCCGAGCCGACTCGTGCGGTCGAACCCATCGAGGTAAACAACACGCCAGTGGCAGATGCGCCGCCCGTTATTGTCGAGACTGAACAGACCTACGCCAATTATTCGGCGCAGACCGGAAACTCCTTTGGAGATTTGTCGATCAGCTTGCACGTGTATGATCCTGACCCTCGCCGACGCTTTGCGTTCGTCGATGGCAGAAAGGTTATCGAAGGCGACAGATTGGCGAACAACTTGAGAGTGGCCGAAATCACACCGGCCGGGGTCGTGTTTGGTCACGCCGGCAATCGATTTCTGGTTCCGCGAGACTAGTGGGAACCGCCTAACTTACAAACGGATGAGCAATCGATGAAGTACCTTGATGGAAGCTCAATGCAAAAGGCACTGAAGAACGGTGTCCAGCGCGTTATCGCCAGTCAGGATGGCTTGAATCGAATAAATGTGTTCCCCGTAGCAGATGGTGACACCGGCACCAACATGGCGCTGACCGTTGGCGCGATGGGTGGTGTCTTGACCAATGAGGCACCGCCTCTGCATCGATTGCTGGAGCGGGCTGCGGATGCGCTACTCGATGGCGCACGCGGCAATTCCGGCGCCATCCTCGCGCAGTTCTTCCAGGGGGTCAGCGATACCGCGGCGGAATTGACCCGCTTCAGCACGGACACGTTCGCCAAAGCGGTCAAGGCAGGCTCGAGCTACGCGCGCGATGCTCTGGCGGAGCCGCGTGAAGGGACCATTCTCTCAGTCATCGATGCATACGCCGATGCATTGGCCAAAGCGCCGGTCCGAGATGACTTTGCCGCTTTGATGAGCGAAGGGCTGAAGGCAGCCGAAACCGCGCTGGCGGCCACCAAGCACCAGCTTGATGTGCTGCGCAAGGCCGATGTCGTCGACGCCGGAGCGAAGGGCTTTGTGGCGCTGATTCACGGCATGTTGGCATTCGTTCGGGATGGCGAGATCGTCGAGGAGCTCAGCTTGCCCGACGATATGGAAGAAGTCTTGATGGCCGGCGAGGAAACCGACCTGGATTTCCGCTACTGCACCGAGTGCGTGATTGTCGGCGAGGGCATCGATCGCAGAAAACTGCGCGAAGACCTATCCAGGATGGGCGGCAGTCTGGTGCTCGCGGGCAGTCATCGAAAAGCGAAAGTCCATATCCACGTCAACAATCCAGACGAAGTATTTCGTCTCGCGCGGGGCTACGGTGAAGTCAAAGGCGAGAAAGCCGATGACATGCATCGCCAGCAACACACCACTCATAGTTTCAGCAGTCAGGTTGCCGTCATCACCGATAGCTCTGCAGATCTGTCGGAACAAGATATCGATAACCTCGATGTGCATTTCGTGCCGTTGAGAATCCAGTTTGGAAAACAGGGTTATCTCGACAAACTGAGTATTCGTCCGGATGAGTTCTTTGAGGAGTTGGCTCGAAATCCCATTCATCCGACGACATCGCAACCATCGCCGGGAGACTACCGGCGTCAGTTTCAGTTTCTGGCCAGCCACTACGAGCAGGTTTTGGCGATCACGCTGTCCGCTGCAGTCAGCGGCACGCATGCCGCAGCGCTGAGCGCCGCAGCACGCATCGATGCACCCGGCACCATTCACGTTGTCGATTCGAAGAACGGCACGCTCGGACAGGGTCTCATCGTTCGTGAAGCTGCTGCGATGGCAAGCAATGGCATGACGATCGAGCAAATCCGCGAACAACTCGACACTGTGATCGCCAACACGACGACGTACGCATTAGTCAGCGACTTCAAATACGTCGTCCGAGGCGGTCGAGTCCCTCGTTCGACAAAGATCATCGCGGACTTTCTGAAACTCAATGGTGTGCTGCAGACGCTGCCGAGTGGTGAGGTGAAGCCGAAAGGCGTGGTCTTCGGACGCAAACATCGCGTCTCGCGCTTCGCACGGTATGTGGCCAAACGCCTGGACCTCGATAGACCGGTGCGATTGGCGATCGGACACGGCAACGCGGAAGAGGATGCCACCGCGCTGGCACAAGCCCTGACCGCTCAGATACCAAATCTTGTGGACGTGTACATCACCGAAGTGTGCGCAGCGTTCGGCGTTCATGGCGGACCGGGGATGTTGGTCGTCGCGACGCTGGAGCAATAAGCGACCTACTCGTCGTCGTTGGCCGGTTGAATCAACTCCGGGGCTTCGTTCCGGGCGTTGTTGACCGCGCGCGACACTCGCCACGCACGCAGCGGTGTCGCATGACCGACAGCGATGATGTCTCGCAGGGCCGGCGGATTGCTGTCGCCGCCGGCTAACCAGTGTTCCGCGGTCACATCATCGAGCATCACCGGCATCCGATGGTGTAACGACGCGATGCTTCCCACCGCTTCCGTCGTCAGCACGGTGAAAGTCTCGCGAGTTTCACTTTTGTCGGGCGCAGTCCAGCTCGACCACAGTCCCGCCATGCCGAGTGGCCGGTCACGCTCATCGGTGATGTACCACGGATGTTTCTCGCCGTCTCGAGTCACCCACTCGTAATAACCATCAGCCGGCACGATGCAACGCGTGCTCTTGAACGCCGAGCGATAAGCAGGTTTCTCGGCCACCGTCTCGGCACGTGCATTGATCATGCGTGCTGCCATCTTTTTATCCTTGGCCCAGAACGGTAACAATCCCCAGTGCAGCATACCTAGGCTGCGCCCTGAATCGGTTTGACGAATAACCGCCGCAAGATCAGTCGGCGCAATATTGTATTGCGGCGTCACGGCGAGCGACGCGTCATCAACACCGAACAGTTGCTGAACCGCTTCCGCCGCGGAAAAAAAAGCGAACCGGCCACACACCGCAAGCTACTCGCGAATGCCGATGCCGCGGTGCATGAGCCAAAGGCAAGCACCGAACAACAGGCCAACAAAAGCGATCACCAGCAGAAAGGCAATTGTGATCGGGATATCGGACTGGCCGAGCATGCCATAGCGAAACGCATTGACCATGTAGAGAATAGGATTCGCCAACGACACGTTCTGCCAAAATTCCGGTAGAAGTGAGATCGAATAAAAAACGCCGCCGAGATACGTCAGTGGTGTCAGAACGAATGTCGGCACGATCGAAATATCATCGAATTTCTTCGCGAAGACAGCGTTGATAAACCCTGCCAGCGAAAAGACCACCGACGTTAAAATCACAATGCTGATTGTGATCAACGGATGCGCGACAGTAATCCGCGTGAACATCAGAGCGACAACACACACGAGACCACCGACCATCAACCCCCTGACCACGCCGCCAGCGACATGCCCCAGGATGATGATCGAATTGGGCACTGGTGACACCAGCATCTCCTCGATGTGGCGCTGGAATTTAGCGCCAAAAAAGGACGACACGACGTTGCCATAAGAGTTGGTGATCACGGACATCATGATGAGTCCTGGCGCGATGAACTGCATGTATCCGACGCCGTCCATGGTGCCGATTCGGCTACCGATCAAAGATCCGAAGATCAGAAAATACAGCGTCATCGTGATTGCGGGCGGCACGATGGTCTGCACCCAAATGCGGATCACACGCAGGTATTCCTTGCGTACGATGGTGCGAAACGCGACCCAGTTTTGTGCAACAACGCTAGTGCTCATGCGATCGCATTCCTGTTTGATTTATCTTCGACCAGGTTCAAAAAGAGCTCTTCGAGCCGATTCGACTTGTTGCGCATGGAGCCAACGGTAATACCGGCATTCTGCAACGCTGCGAACATCTCGTTCAGCGTCTGTCCACGATTCATGCCGATCTCCAGATCGCCATCCGGACGTAGCGCCGTCTCGAAACCGTCAAGTGTTGGCGGCGCAGGCAGAGGATTCGCGGGACTGAGCACGAAGACCTCGCGCTGCAGTTTCTTCAGTAGTTGATTCATCGATGTGTTTTCGACGATCTGCCCCGAGTCGATGATGGCAATGTTGCGACACAACGACTCGGCCTCTTCCAGATAATGCGTGGTCAGTATGATCGAGGTTCCTGCCTCATTGATCTGCTGCAGAAACTCCCACATCGACCGGCGGATCTCGATGTCGACCCCGGCCGTTGGCTCGTCGAGAATCAGTAGCCGCGGCTCATGAATGAGCGCGCGGGCAACCATAAGGCGGCGCTTCATTCCGCCTGAGAGGTTGCGTGAGATATCGTTGCGTCGGTCCCACAGTTGCAGTTGCGTCAGATACTTTTCAGCGCGCTCATGCGCAATTTTGCGCGGGAGTCCGTAGTAGCCCGCCTGGTTCAGCAACGTGTTGACCACCTTGTCGAACAAGTTGAGGTTGATCTCCTGCGGTACGACGCCGAGCATTCGCTTCGCAGCTGAAATATCGGTGTCCAGAGAATGCCCGAACACACTGACAGTGCCCGAGGATTTAGTTACGAGGGAGGTGATTATGCCGATGGTGGTCGTCTTACCCGCACCATTTGGCCCAAGCAGCGCAAAGAAGTCGCCCTCGTCGACGTGGAAATCAACACCACGCAAAGCCTGAACACCATTCGGGTAGGTCTTGGTTAGACCACGAATATCTAAAGCATGCATCGAGCCATTGTAACGAAATGTGTTCCGGTCGTAAGACGCGAGATCATCGTCGGTCTGTAGGCTTGTCCTGCACAGCGGTGTGGTACGCCGGTATCTACGTTGCGCCGTCGAGAGGAACGAATCGATGCCGCCTCGATAAGACCAGCTGCAAGCCCGTCGCGCCGAGGCTGGCGCGTTGCAGCTCCGAAACCTCACGCGCCCTGACGAGGTCCTGCCAGAATCCGGCAACATCTACCAATCGGGGTTTCAGATCCAATCGCGGCGCCAGATGCACGAGGTCTCGTGCTGACAGGTCCGCCAGCGATTGCGCCCAGCTCGCCGGAGCGCCGGTAAGCAGACGTACCGTCGGCAGATCGTCACGAGCGAGTTGGCGCAGAAGCGTCAGCGTGGCCATCACGAGCCCCTGACCCACGTCATCCGTCGTCGTCAGCACCAGCGATCCGCTGACCTGATCCAAACGCGCGATCGGTCGAAACAACAAAAATGGGCAAGCTGGCAACACTCGCTCAGACCGATCCAGGGCATTGGCCAACACAGAGTCCAGCGGGAACGTCCCGGCATGGTAAGCACGCAGCATGAGATCTACAAAAGATTGATTTAACTCATTAATTTCGTTCACAAGACGTGCGTTGAACTGGGTATGCTGCATCTAATCGCTCCTACAAAAATCAATATATGTTCTTTTTTATTCATATTTATTCTTGTTGATATTGACGATAGAGTAGCACCGGCATGATTCATATGTTTATTTTTTCTCAATTATGGGAGATAGGAGGAATGCCATGAACGAGCGCTACATTCGAGAACGAACCCAAACCGACCTTGCCTTGAGCATGATCCAATTCGAAGCCAGGACCAGCACTATTCGCGCCTGCACCGGACTTTCGGACGATCGTATCCGCAAGCTTTGCCAGCGATACTTCACCGGCCGCAACGGCAGCACGGTCCGACGACGACGCGGAAAGTCCCCTCAGCAGATCTCACGCTTCGTCAAGAACCCGGCACACCAGCTGGAAGCAACAACGCTAATGCACCTGTTCATCGCCTATGACCTGATTGAACGCAGCCGAGACGGTCGTCTGACGCCAAAATGGCAGAGAACGGATATCCGTTGCGGCCGAGTATTCTGCGCGGTGTATGCGGCATATTTGACCGTCCACCCCGAGCCGTTGTTCAGTTTCGAATGGGGTTGGACCTTGCTACTCGCAGTGGCTCGCGAGGACACGCTGGCGTTTGCGAGTTGCGGCAACTGCGACGCAGACTATTTGCACGACCGGTATTCGCTCGATTTCCACGTTTGCCCAGCCTGCGAGATTCGCACTGAGCGACGACGACGCCCAGGCGCCCGTCAGTTTGTGTCGAACTGACACGAACACCAGACAGTTTCACTCGTGTTCGACGGCGAGGTCATCCGTGCTCTACACTCCCGCTGCGACATCACCGTCAGGTGGCGTCGATAACAATGAGAGGGAGAAAAGGCACATGTTGTCAGAGTTCAAAAAGTTCGCCATGCGCGGCAATGTCGTCGATATGGCGGTGGGTATCATTATTGGGGGTGCGTTCGGCAAGATCGTGAGTTCGTTCGTTAAGGACGTAATCATGCCGCCGATCGGCATGTTGATGGGTAACGTCGACTTCAGTCAGTTGTTCGTCAATCTGACGGACGCAAACTACGCAACGCTCGCCGAGGCGACAGAAGCGGGCGCTCCGGTCATCGCATACGGTCAGTTCATTAACACCATCCTCGACTTCGTGATTGTCGCATTTGCGATTTTCATGGCGATCAAGGTGATGAATCGCCTGAAAAAAGAGGAAGAGGAAGCACCGCCGGCACCACCGGAACCGTCGGCCGAGGAAAAACTGCTGACGGAAATTCGCGACTTGCTGAAGCAACAGTCGTAGCTCAGTTCTGCGGAGTCGGACGTTCCGGCTCCGCAGTCCTACCACGACGCGAGCCACCCGATGTGTCTGATTATGCTGGCCTGGCGAGAACACCCTGAGGTGGACCTCTTGCTGGCTGCCAACCGTGACGAAGCCTTCGATCGTCCCAGCCTGGACCTGCATGTCTGGGACACACCAGCTGGTATTGTCGGTGGCAGGGACCGACAAGCAGGGGGGGCGTGGCTTGCGGTGCACACCAATGGCCGGTTCGGCGTCGTAACAAACTTCCGCGAAACGCCACCGGACAACGTCACACGCAGTCGGGGGGATCTGGTACCACGATGGCTGAGCAGCGGACTATCACAGGCTGCGTTCGCTGAGGAAATCGCCACCGCTGCGGATGACTACGCCGGTTTCAATCTGTTGTACGGCGATCGGCAGAATCTCTATTACGCGACCAATCGTCATTCGGATCACGACTCTGGCCCTTTGCCGCCCGGCACTTACGCTTTGAGCAATGCGCTGCTCGATACGCCGTGGCCAAAAGTGACAGCAGCACGCGCCTACACACAATCGGCAATACGTCTTGGCTCCATCGAGCCCGATCACTATTTCGCATTCCTGCGCGACCGAACTCAGGCACAGGATGAGGTGCTGCCGGAAGAGCCAGGGTCGCTCGAACGACGTCGACTATTGTCGGCACCATTTATTCTGGGTGAACACTACGGCACACGCTGCTCGACACTCGTCAGCGTCGGTCGTACGGGTGAGACGGTCGTGACCGAACAACACTACCAGCCCGGCGGCGCACCCGATCGCCGACATGCCCTCAGCCTAACGTTGCCGCGCTAAGCAGAGGCTCCAGGCGCAAGGCGTTCAACCAACCACGCCCGCATCGCCACGATTTCTTCCGCGCAGACTGAGTGCGGCATCGGAAACTCGTGCCATTCGACGGTGTAGCCGGCAGCACGCATAAACTCACGCGCTTCGACCGCCAAGGCAAGTGGCAACACCGGGTCATGCGTTCCGTGCGCCATGAATATCGGCAATGCCGCATGCCGCCCGGCGTGTTCTTCAAGCAACGATTGCTGCAAAGGCAAGTACGTCGACAAAGCAATAACACCCGCCAATGGTTGTTGCGACCTCAGCGCATACGACAACGCGATCGCCCCACCTTGGGAAAATCCCGCCACCACTATGCGCTCGCGGGCGAAACCATCGGCAACGGCCTCTTCGACCCAACGATCGAGTTGAGCCATAGAGCCACGTATGCCGACCTCGTCAGGGGCTGCGTCGCGATCCAAACCTAAAATATCGAACCAAGCGGGCATGCTGATCCCACCATTGATCGTGACCGGCCGTGACGGCGCATGCGGAAAGCGAAACCGAACGGGCACCGCAGCAGGCAACCCAAGTTCCTGCACCACCGGGGCGAAATCGTGGCCATCGGCACCTAGACCGTGCAACAGAATGACCGTCGCATCGGGGTCCGGCCCGGAATCGATCACAACAGAATCAGACATGTTGGCTCCAGAAAAAGCGGCAGCATACCGAAAAAATCGCTTGCATTTTTATGCGAGTATTGTTTTTCTTATGCGCATGTTTATCCGAGGACGGTTTTATGCCTACTGAACCCAGGCAGCAGGAAGCCCGGCGTGCGGCCATTCGAAACTTGCTGGCGAACGAATCGATTCGAACGCAGGCCGCGTTGATTCAACGCCTGAAAGCGCTCGGCCATATCGCTACGCAGTCGAGTATCAGTCGCGATCTCAAGGATCTCCGAGTGGTCAAAGACCCGGAAGGCTATCACCTTGCCCACTCAGCGGATGATGAGACCTTGACCCTCGGCGCGCTGGAGTTCGTGCGCAGTACAGCTGCGGCCGGACCGAATCTGCTCGTCGTGCAAACTGCCGTTGGCGCAGCCCAACGCGTTGCCGTCGAGCTCGATCGCAGCGGCTGGAGCGAGATCGTGGGCACGCTATCCGGTGACGACACCATTTTTGTCGCAACGCCCAGTGCTACCGCCAATCGCAAACTGCAGCAGCGTCTGGCGTCCGGCGTCAAAGGTACGAGCGTATGAGCGATTCAAACCCAATCCTTCTCGCATACTCCGGTGGACTCGATACATCGTTCTGTATTCCGTGGCTGAAGGCGCAATACGACAGACCCGTCATCACTGTCACCGTCGATACCGGTGGCATCGACGGTGACACGGCGAAAGCACTCGAGTCCCGCGCCCTGCAACTCGGCGCGATGGAACATCATCAGATCGACGCGCGTGCCGATTTTTTCAACAACGTGCTGCGCTATCTGATTGCAGGCAACGTCAAGCGCGGACAGTCCTACCCGCTGTGTGTCGGCGCAGAACGTGGCGTACAAGCTGCGACGATGGCGCGCATTGCCGTGGAAACCTCAGCCAGCGCAATTGCGCATGGGTGCACCGCAGCCGGTAACGACCAGGTACGTTTCGAAGTCGCGCTGGCCGCTTTGGCCCCGGACATCGAAGTCATCGCACCGGTTCGTGACAATTCGTGGGCGAGAGAGGATCAAATCGCGTTCCTGAAAGAACGCAATCTGCCATTGCCGACCAGCGGCGGCGCGTACTCCATCAACAGAGGTTTGTGGGGCGTCACGATCGGAGGCAAGGAGACGCTCACCAGCGTTGGCAGTATTCCCGAAGACGCGTGGGTTTTGTCGCCCGGTGTACTGCAAAAACCGAATCCACCGGAGTCACTGACCATCGACTTCGTCGGTGGTGCGCCGGTTGCTGTGAACGGCCAGACTGCAGACCCCGTCAGCCTGATCGAGAACCTTGAGTCCATCGGCGCGCGTCACGCAATCGGGCGCGGCATCCACGTCGGTGACACCATTCTCGGCACTAAAGGTCGCGTCGCGTTTGAGGCGCCCGCCGCCGAACTGCTGATCACGGCTCATCGGGAACTTGAAAAGCTGACGCTTAGCGCAGCTCAGCAACGAGTCAAGGACCAGGTCTCTGCGATTTACGGGGACCTGGTGCACGAAGCCGGTCAGTTGGATCCGGCATGCCGCGACATCGAAGCGCTGATATTGAGTGCGCAAGCGTACGTCACCGGTACTGTACGACTCGCGTTGCAGGCGGGCCTCGCCTTCGTGGAGGGTGTCGACGCGCCGCGCTCGCTACTGGCTGCGAGTAAGGGTGTCTATGGCGAGGCCGCCGGCGAATGGACGCCGAGAGACGCACTCGGCTTCTCGCGCGTTCGCGCTTTGCCCGGCATCCTTCAGGCACGCGCTGGAGCGCAGAACTGATGCACGCCAGCCGCACGATTGAAGTGGACAAGGTTGCATCGCTCGCCGCTTCGCTGAATCTCGGCCGCGAGTTGCGATTGGCGGACGACATCGTCTGCGAGGAGGGCGTGCTGATCGCCGTGCGAATCCTCAACAATAAATCGCGCTACAACTCGCTCGAACTGACGAGTGGTCGAATGGCTGTCGTGAAGCAGGGTGATGTCGTCGTCGGCGCGCTTGGGCACCGCAAGGCCCTGTTCGGCTATTCCGGGTCTCTGCCTCAGCAACTGACGCGCGGCGACACGCTGCAGATGCTCAACATCGGCGGCGTGATCGGCCACTGCGACTCAGCCAACCCCGAACTCGGAGACCCCTTCGACTGCGAAGTGCTCGGCATGGTGCTGGATTTTCCGTATCTCGGTGAACGCATCGGTATCGCCGCGCGCGCGGGACAATCGAAGTTACCGGAATCGCCCGCGATCGACGTCGCAGGAGTACCGGTCGTCGCGCTTGCCGGTACGTGCATGGACTCCGGCAAAACCGCAGCGGCTTGCGCGATCGTCAGTCGTTTGCGCGCTCGCGGATTGAAGGTGTCTGCGTGCAAGGCCACCGGTGTGTCATTACGCCGTGATGTCCTCGCCATGGAGGACGCCGGAGCCACCGCATCGATGCTGTTCTCTGACTTCGGCGTCATGACGACAACGCGTCACAACGGACCGGTGCTGACGCGCTGTTTGCTGACCGAGCTGGCGGCCGATCAGCCGGACGTTATCGTCATGGAGCTCGGCGACGGATTGCTCGGCACGTATGGCGTAGACGCAATTCTTGCGGACGTATCCATTCGGGATGCGCTGACCTCCGTTGTTCTATGTGCCAACGACCCGGTCGCGGCGTGGGGTGGTGCAAAAATCCTGCGCGACGAATACGCCATCGAGCCGACCGTGGTGACGGGACCGTCCACCGACAATGCTGTAGGCGTCAATCTGATCGAACAGCAGCTCGGCTTGCGCGGGCACAACGCGTTGACGCAAGGACTGGCTCTCGGTGATGCCGTGTTCGAAGCCATTCAGAAACCGGAGTCTTCAGTATGACCCGGACCGCCTGCGTCGTGCTCGGGGCAAGTGGCTACGTCGGTGGCGAGCTGCTGCGACTCATCGGTGGGCATCCAGAGCTGCAGTTGTTTGCCGCCGTCGCACGACAAGCTCAAGACACGAAACTGAGTGATTACTTCCCGCATCTTGAACCACTGTATCGCGGGGAAACATTCGTCGATTTCGACACGATGATCGACTCGCTGTCGGATGAACCTCTAGCGGTGTTCAGTGCCTTGCCGCATACCCAGGCCGCCACGCAAATCGATGCGGTGATGCAAGCCTATTCCGGCAGCGAGTTACACGTTGTTGATGCGTCTGCCGATTTTCGCTTCGCAACCACGGCCGCGTTCGAATCCGTCTACGGTCAGGCACACCCCGTGCCCGCATTGCTGAGTCGGTTCGCGCGCGGTGTGCCGGAGTTCGTCGAACTGGAAGGTCAGGCGCACGCGAGCCAACCAGGTTGCTTCGCTACGGCAATGCAACTCGCTGTTGTACCTATGATCAAGCTGCAGTTGACCGAAAGCGCGTTCTTCGCCAGCGGCGTCACCGGAAGCACGGGCGCGGGCAAGACGCCCATCGCGACGACTCACATGCCGGAGCGTCACGCGAACCTATTTGCCTACAAGGCACTCGCTCATCGACACGCGCCCGAAGTGACCGCGCAGGTCGCAGCGGCGACGGAGCTCACACCCAACCTGCACTTCGTCCCGCACGCGGGACCCTTTGCACGGGGGATTCATATGACGGTAATGGCCTCGACCCAGTCAAACCATGACGCGGCGACTCTGCATGAGCAGCTCACACAGTTTTACGCGGATGCACCGTTCGTGCGAGTGACCGATTCGCCGCCCCGATTGAAACAGGTTGTCGGAAGCAATTTCGCTCGCCTATCTATCGCGCGTGATGGCGGGGCCGTCTGCGTCACCGTCGTCATCGACAATTTGATCAAAGGCGCAGCCGGTGGCGCGATGCAATGGATGAACCGCTTATTCGAATGGCCGGAAACGCTCGGCCTCGACGCGACCGCAGTCGGTTGGAGTTGACATGCCACACAGCACAGCAATTGCAAACGAACGAGAGCACCTGTTAGGCGTCTACGCTCAACTCGGCTTCTCGCCCGTCGCCGGCGAAGGACCCTACCTGATCGACGCCACGGGGCGTCGCGTACTCGACTTGTACGGCGGCCATGCCGTTGCCGCCCTCGGTTACGATCACCCGGAACTCGGTAAGGCGCTGTGCGACCAGTGGCGCCAGTTGCCATTCCAGTCGAACGTGGTCGCGCTCGAAGTGCGTGCCAGAGCCGCGCAAGCGTTGGTCAAATTTGCACCCAAACCTCTGACACATGCGTTTTTCGTCAACAGTGGTGCTGAGGCGAACGAGAACGCGCTACGCCTGGCTTTTCTCGCAACTGGTCGCCGACACATCGTTGCGGTCGAGCACGCCTTTCATGGTCGCAGCGCCGCGGCGGCAGCCGTCACCTGGGGAAGCAGCAAACGTTGGTATGGGTTCCCGGCGAAACCGTTCGACGTGACCTTTGTACCGCGTGATGACGTCGATGCGGCATTGGCCAGTTGCCATGAGCAAACCGCCGCAGTCATCGTCGAGCCGATACAGGGGGTCGCCGGTGCGTACGATTTGTCCATCGACTTTCTGCAAGCGCTCGCCGAAAGCGCGAAACGCGCAGGCGCGATGCTGATTGCCGATGAAGTGCAAAGCGGCATGGGTCGCAGCGGCAAGCCTATGGCCTTCGAGCATGCACAGTTGCGCCCGAACATCGTGACGCTCGCCAAGTCGCTCGGCGGTGGTTTCCCGTGCGGCGCATTGCTGACGACTTCGGGTATCGCCGACTACTGTCAGACGGGGGACCTTGGCACAACCTTCGGCGGTGGCCCAATGTCATGTGCGGCGATGAGTTCGGTAATCCAGGCCATTGAGAATGAAGGCCTGGTCGCGAACGCCGCGGCGCGCGAAACCCAGGTTCGTGAGCAATGCATTACCGGCCCGGTCACCGGCGTGCAAGGTCGTGGCATGTTGCTCGGCCTCAAAACGCAACCGCCAGCGCGTGTGGTTCGAGACGCACTGATAGATCAAGACATTTTGACCGGTACCAGCGCCGACCCCAATGTGCTGCGCTTGTTGCCGCCCTTAAACACAACGGAGGCGGCCATTGAACAGTTGGCGGCCGCACTTCAAGGTATCGGGTCGGAGATATCCGTATGAATCGTTTTCACCATCTCGGCGAGTTGTCGCCAGAACACGTAGCGGCGCTCGTCAAACTTGCGCAACGACTGGATATGCATCCGGAGCCACAGGCGCTCGCGGGAAAAGTGCTGTCACTTTTGTTTTTGTCGCCTTCGCTGAGAACGCTCGCATCCTTTCAAGCTGCGATGTCTCGATTGGGCGGCGGCGCGTTTGTTATTTCTCCCGACATGTCGATTCACGGACTCGAATCGCGCGACGGCATCGTCATGGACGGCAGCGCCGCCGAGCATATTCGCGAAGCCGTGCCGGTCATCGCGTCGTATGGCGACGCCATGGGGCTGCGTGCGTTTGCCGACCGGAAACGACTCGACGACGACATCGAAGACAAACGATTCCTTGAGCTAACCGGTCTTATTGACAAACCATGGATCAACATGGAATCGGCGATCAGTCATCCGTGCCAGAGCCTTGCCGACTGGAAGACCCTCGACGACTTCAGCGTGCCTGCAAAAGGCGGCAAGTTTGTGCTGAGCTGGGCATGGCATCCAAAAGCACTGCCACTCGCGGTGCCCGCCAGCACCGTCCACATGGCGGCCATGCGCGGCATGGATGTGACCGTGTTGGCACCGGATGGTTTCGAACTGCCGAAACCGATCATCGATGACGCCCGCCAGACGGCGGAGGCCAACGGTGGCTCACTGATCGAAACTACGGACAGAGACAGCGCCACCCAGGATGCTCATGTGATCTACGCCAAGAGCTGGTCCTCGACAACGCACTACGGCGACAAGCTCGGTGACGAACAGGCGAGAGCCAACCTCAAGGATTGGTGCGTCGACGAGCCCTGGTTTGCCAATGCGAATCCGGACTGCAAGTTTATGCACTGCTTGCCAGTACGGCGCGGTGTCGTAGTCAGCGATCAGATTCTCGACGGGCCGCGCAGTATTGTGATCGCGGAAGCGCGCAACCGCATGCTGGCCCAAATGGCGGTGCTGTACGACATGATGGGAGCCGGCGCATGAGACAACCCAACGAACGCGCAATTGTCGTCTCGGCACTGAAACACGCCGCACCTTATATTCGACTGTATAAACGCAAGGTCTTCGTCCTGAAAGCGGGCGGCGCGGTCTTCGCCGAGACTGAGTCGACACGAACCTTGATGGAGCAGGTTGGCATCCTTCACCAGGTTGGCATTCGAGTCGTACTGGTTCACGGCGGCGGACCGCAATCCACAGAATTGGCGAATGCCCTGGGCGTCGACAGTAAGTTCGTCGATGGCCGACGCGTCACCGACGCCAGCGCACTCGCCGTATCAGCCATGGTGCTCAATGGACAGATCAACACGCGTATCCTCGCCGCATGTCGCGACCTCGAAATTCCCGCGGTCGGCATCAGCGGCGTGGATGCCGGACTGATCCAGGCGCACCGAAGACCACCGGTCGAAACCGATGGTGGCCGGGTCGATTACGGTCATGTCGGCGATATCGATGGCGTCGACATCGATATCGTCACGAAGCAACTCGACAACGGCTTGATGCCGGTGATCAGCCCATTGTCAGCGGACGACCAAGGCGAGTTGCTGAACATCAACGCCGATACTGTCGCCGCAGCAATCGCTGCGGAGCTAAAAGCAGAAAAGCTCATTCTTGCGACGGGCGCTCCCGGTATTCTCGCCGACCCGGACGATGTCAGTTCGCTGGTGAGTTACGTCGATCGCGACGGACTTGCGAAGCTGCGCGATCAGGGCAGTCTCGCCGACGGTATGCTGCCGAAAGCCGCGGCGATCGACGCAGCGCTAGCCGGGGGCGTTGAGCGGGTCCACATGATTTCGAGCGCTCTGCCCGACAGTTTGCTACTTGAAGTGTTTACTAATGAGGGCACCGGCACGCTGATCGTCGACTCTATTGATGCGCTGACACCTGCCGAACAAAAATCGGGTGGTGCCACGTGACACGACTTTGGGATAAGGGCACCAACCTGGACGAGCGCGTACTGCGCTACACCGCGGGTGAGGACCACCTGTTGGACGCTCGACTGGTCGCCTATGACGTGATCGCGTCGACCGCACACGTCAATATGCTGCGTGCTCAAGATCTTCTGAGCGAGCAAGATCATGATGCGATTGTCGACGGTCTCAGCGCACTCGGCGCAGAACACGCAGAAGGGCAATGGCAAATCGCACTCGAGGATGAGGACGCGCATACTGCCCTCGAGTCGCGATTGACCGATCGTATCGGTGCGGCCGGCGGTCGCATGCATCTCGGACGCTCCCGCAACGATCAGGTATTGGCCGCACTCCGGTTGTACTTGCGCGATGCTGTGGCGAGCTTATCGGAACAGACGCACGATATTGTGCGCGCGCTGTTCGCTTTAGCAGGGCGTGAAGCAGAAACTGCACTGCCGGGCTATACGCATATGCAGCAGGCAATGCCGAGTACCGTGCCATTGTGGTGCGGTGGATTCGCCAGCAATTTGCAGGACGATGCCGATGCATTGCAGCGCTGTCTCGCCAGAATCAATGTGTCACCGTTGGGAAGCGCCGCCGGCTACGGCGCGCCCGGTATTCCGATCGACCGTCAGCACACTGCGGATACCTTGGGTTTTTCCGCCGTGCAGGAGCCCGTTACGGCGGTGCAACTCGCTCGTGGCAAAGCGGAAGCGACCGTCTGTTTCGAGCTCACGCTCCTCTTGAATGACTGCGCCAGGATCGCGAGCGACCTGTTGTTGTTCTATACCCAGGAGTTTGCCTACGTATCGTTGCCGGACTCGTTGACTACCGGCTCGTCGATCATGCCGCAGAAGCGCAATCCGGACGTACTGGAGTTGATTCGTGCAGCACCGGCGAGCGCCCAGGCTTGTTTGAACGAGTGTCTCGGCATTACTGCAAAACTCACGTCCGGCTACCATCGCGATTTGCAGCGCCTGAAAGCACCCCTGTTTCGCTGCATTGATCTCACTGGCGATACGCTGGCGATTCTGCGAGCAATGCTCGACGGTGTGGCGTTTATCCCGGACAACATTCAAATGAGCGACGGTTTGCACGCCGCCGAGCGCGCCAACACACTGGTCGTCAACGAAGGGATCAGTTTTCGCGAGGCCTATCGGCGGGTCGCACAAGAATACGCCAAGAGCTGAGGCGATCAGGTTATAGTTTGCAGCCGACTTAGCATTGGCGGCTGCCATGATCTGGTACAACGGTAACAAACCACCTATCGAGGCATTGAATTCGGTCAGTGCAAATACACTGGTCGCACATCTGGACATTAAGATTGAGTCCGTCGATGACGATTCCCTGACGGGTTCCATGCCGGTCGACGCTCGAACCCATCAGCCTTATGGCATTCTGCACGGCGGCGCGAGCGTCGTACTCGCCGAAACGCTTGGCAGCCTTGGCTCGTCAATGTGCGTAGACATTGCTCGCTTCAACGTCGTTGGCCTCGATATCAATAGCAACCACATACGCGCAGTCCGGGACGGGCGCGTCACCGCCATCGCCAAACCCATCCACCTTGGGCGTCGAACTCATGTCTGGCGTATCGAGCAACACGATGATCGACAACGCCTGACGACCGTGTCCCGTTTGACAATGGCGATTCTGGAACGCTCGGAATGAGTCGACTTGTAAGAGCCCTCAGCGTCGTACTTGTCCTTGTGATCACTGCCTGCGGTCAGGCGGGAGACTTGTACTTGCCCGGCCAGGCCAGACCAACCATCGAGCTGCCGCCAGCAGATAACGAAGAGACAAAAGACGATGACGAAGACGCTGCTGTTAGTTGACGGCTCCTCCTACCTATTTCGGGCATTCCATGCGCTGCCGCCGCTGACCAACAGTTCGGGCGAACCGACCGGCGCGCTGCATGGCGTTCTGAATATGCTCAACAAACTCGTTCGTGAGGTTGAGCCGGATTACGTTGGCGTTGTGTTTGACGCACCGGGAAAAACTTTTCGCGATGACATGTTCGCCGACTACAAAGCGCAGCGACCGCCAATGCCCGACGATCTTCGCAGCCAGATTCAACCGCTGCTCGATATCGTGGTTGCCATGGGTTTACCGCTCTTGCGAGTGAGTGGCGTGGAGGCCGATGACGTCATTGGTACGCTGGCCGTCCAGGCCGCCGACCAGGGTATCCGAACTGTGGTATCGACCAGCGACAAGGACATGGCGCAGCTTGTCCGCGAGGGCGTGACACTGGTCAATACCATGAGTGATACGACACTTGATCGAGCGGGTGTGAAAGACAAGTTCGATGTCTGGCCGGAGCAGATCATCGACTACCTCGCTCTGGTCGGCGACAGTGCCGACAATATCCCGGGCGTACCGCGCGTGGGCGCGAAAACCGCCGCGAAATGGCTGGCAGCCTACGACTCCATTGATGGTATCCGTGAACATGCTGACGAGATCAAGGGTAAGGTTGGAGAGAGCCTTCGCGAGCACATGGACACGCTACCCATGTATCAGGCGTTGACGACCATCAAACTCGATTGTGAGCTTGAGTATGCGCCGTCGGAGCTTGCACCCACCGGCGAAAACACTGGCGCGTTGCGTGAACTCTATCAACGCTGGGAGCTGAATACGCTGCTGCGCCAACTGGACGAACGTTCTGGTGGTGAGGTCGGATCGCCAAACACAGACGTCGAGATCGTCGAAGGCGAGTACGAAACCGTTCTCGATAACGAGCGCCTCGAACACTGGCTCGACGCGATCGAGGCGGCGGACCTTGTCGCACTCGACACAGAAACCAATAGCCTCGATTACATGTCGGCGGAGCTGGTCGGCATCAGTCTTTGCGTCGAACCTGGCCGCGCTGCCTACATTCCGTTGGCGCACCGGTACGACGGTGCTCCGGAGCAACTGGATCGCGATGCGGTGCTCCAGCGGATGCGTGAGTGGCTGGAGAGCGACGCACCAAAAGTCGGGCATCATCTGAAGTACGACGCGCACATTTTCGCTCGGTATGGCGTCGCTCTCGGTGGCATCCCGCAGGACTCGATGTTGCAGTCTTACGTCCTCAACTCGACAGCCTCGCGTCACGACATGGACTCGCTGGCGCGCCACTACCTCGGCCGTTCGACCATCAAATATGAAGAAGTAGCCGGGAAGGGTGCGAAGCAGAAGACTTTTGACGAGATCGATCTTGAGACAGCGGCACCGTACGCCGCCGAAGATGCCGACGTGACACTACAGCTCCACCAGCACCTCGCTGATGAACTGGTCAAAATACCGACTTTGCAATCGGTCTACGATGACATCGAACGTCCACTGGCACCGGTTCTGCTGGCGATGGAAGAACAAGGCGTACTCATCGATCGCGACCAGCTCGCCACACAAAGCGATCAACTTGCGGCGCGGATGGTCGAGCTTGAATCGAAAGCGCATGACTTGGCAGGTCATGAGTTTAATCTCGGGTCGCCGAAGCAGCTTGGCACCATCCTGTTCGAGGAACTCGGTCTTCCGATCAAGCGCAAGACCGCCAAAGGTGCACCGTCAACCGCCGAGGATGTGCTCGCAGAACTTGCAGCGGAGTACGAACTCCCGGAAGTCATTCTCGAGTATCGCAGTGTGTCGAAGCTCAAAAGTACCTACACCGATAAACTGCCGGCTTTGATCGCAGACGACGGTCGAGTGCATACGTCTTATCACCAGGCAGTCGCCGCAACCGGACGACTGTCATCATCCGACCCCAACCTCCAGAACATTCCGATTCGAACACCTGAAGGTCGACGTATCCGACAGGCTTTTGTGCCCGCGGACGGTTATCGATTGCTCGCCGCTGACTACTCGCAAATCGAATTGCGGATTATGGCCCACCTGTCCGGCGACTCGGGCTTGCTCGAGGCTTTCGCGAACGACGCCGACGTGCACAGCGCCACCGCGGCGGAGGTTTTCGGAATGCCACTCGACTCGGTGACCACGGACCAACGCCGCTCAGCCAAGGCGATCAACTTCGGCCTTATTTACGGCATGTCCGCGTTCGGTTTGGCAAAACAACTCAATATTGGTCGGGGCGAGGCGCAGCGCTATGTCGACACCTACTTCGAGCGCTACCCGGGAGTACACGACTACATGGAGCGCACCCGCAAGCAAGCGCACGATGACGGCTATGTTGAAACCCTGCACGGGCGACGTCTGTACCTACCTGAGATTCGCTCGCGCAATGTGCAGCGACGGCAATATGCCGAGCGCAGCGCCATCAACGCTCCGATGCAAGGCACCGCCGCAGATATCATCAAGCGGGCGATGATTGATGTTCATACGTGGCTTCATACATCCAGGGTTGATGCTCGCTTGATCATGCAGGTACACGATGAGCTCGTGCTGGAGGTGAGCATCGATCAGGCGGAGCATTTGATGGACGAGGTCGTACAACGAATGGAGCGAGCAAGTGAACTGGCCGTACCTCTCAAGGTCGACGCGTCGCTCGGGGCCAACTGGGACGAAGCTCACTAAATTTTTTTTGCGTTTCGTGGAACTTCGGTTGCCATGCGTCTTCTAACTCTATGAGTGCTGCTTGTACTCGCCCGTTTTTCTCCTCCCTGGACGGGCTCGCGACCCAGTATCCCCAAGACTTGGTCGTATGAACTCCCCCGGTGCGAAGATCGCACCGGGGTTTTTTTTGCTTTGCCAACACCAAATCAGAGACTTGCAGGTAGCACCCTTCGCTCAAAGTAAGAAAAATTTTGAGTGTTTATCAAACGCTATGTGCGCCCGCAGCCACACAACGCTTGGCATGTCGCTGGAACGGTGACGCTCTGCGCTGCAGGAGGGCACACGAGGAACGTCACCATCCCAGGACAAGCTGGTTGGAGTTGAGACTGACACTTAGTCTGTCTATTGCTACGTAGAATTGCGTTCTGACCGGCCAAGGCGCCAGCAAGACTCGGCGACAACCTTGCCACCGGGCATCCGCTTTTCGTAACCTCGATGGTCAATCGAGGAGCATTCGATGGATTGGCGCAAAGTATCGAAAGACATCGAAGCGCTGGACGCGTTGCCCAAAGCCGAGCGCGACTCTCGTCTTTCGGAGAGCGGACACGATGCCGAGTCGCAGTTTGTCACAGGCTACTTCGAACGGCGGCGTCGCGCGGAGTCGTTCATGTTGACAGCGGTTGGCGATAGTGCCGATCTTGATGCCGAGCTTCTACCCATCGGAACAACGGTGGGTTCGTGGAAGATCGAACGCTTCATCGCAGCGGGCGGCATGGGTGAGGTTTATGAAGCCAGCCGACAGGATGAACTCTATGAGCAGCGAGTAGCGCTCAAAATTCTGCGCACGAGCAGTCCGGAGTGGCATCGCAAGTTCGCGTCGGAACGGCAGCGACTGGCCACCCTGGATCATCCAGGGATCAGTCGTATCATCGATGGTGGGCAAAGTGATGATAGTCGGCCATATATGGCGATCGAACTCGTCGAGGGTGAGCCGATCGATCAGCATGTCGCGAATCGACAACTGCCCCGTCGTGAAATTTTGCTGCTAGGTCTGCAGCTTTGCGATGCGGTGGGTCACGCACACTCTCGCTTGATCCTTCATCGAGATATCAAACCCGCGAACGTGTTGATCGACGCCACCGGTAATGTGCGGCTGATCGACTTCGGCGTGTCGTCCTTGATCAAACCCGAGAATTCACACGAGGTCGGCCCTCTGACCATCGCATACGCGGCACCGGAACAACTAAACGCCGAAACACCGTCAATCGCAACCGACATTTTTTCGATCGGCCTGGTACTACACCAGAATCTCGTCGGCCATCTACCGGCTCGAGCGAGTGACGGAAGCGTCGAAATTCAACCAAACGACATCGGTTCCGTTGACTTGTTTGCGATCCTCGCAAAAGCCATCGCGTATGACCCGGCCGAGCGCTATAACACTGTGAACGCGCTGCGACAGGATCTCGCAAATCTGATTGATCGCAGACCAGTAGCTGCGCGTAACGGTAATTCACTGTATCGATTCAGCAAGGCTTTGCAGCGCAACCCCGGCATTTTTGCACTTGGCGGTGGATTGACCGTCGCGTTGCTGGTTGGCTATGCATCGACGTTCATTGCGAATCAACGTGAACAAGCGTCGCGACAGCGCGCAGAGTTTTTCCTTGCGAAAGCAGAAGACAACGTCGCGCTCCAAAGCACATATCGCGATATTCTGGACCGCGCATTCACGACAGAAGCGGACAGTGCACGCGTCCGTGAGGTGATGCTCGCGCGAGCACAGGACGCGCTGGACAATTACCAAAAGGATCCCGATAAAGCGGCGCAGATTTGCCTGGTTGTCGGCGGACACTTCGTCGACGCGTTCGACTACGACACGGCACGCGGTGTTCTGGAGCCTTGGATTACCGCCGGGTTCGGGAGCGAAGGTCTGCTGCGCACCGGGAAAATGCGTCTTGCGGATGTATTCACAGCGGTTGGCGAGACGGAAAAAGGCCTTGCCTTGTTGCGAGAAATCGCGCCCAGTTTCGATGACCCCAATCGATACCTGTCCGACGAACACTTATCGTTCGCATTCGAGCTAGCGTACGCCACCAGCGACCCGCAGGACTCGAGCAACGCCCGCCGCTTGATGGAAATCGCCATCGCCGAGGATCGCGGCGATGACCCCGATCGGTTATTCGGCGCCTTGCACTATCTACAGTACCTGCAAAAAGATGCGGGAGAGTTTCGGACGGCGCACGAGACGATGAAGCGTGCGGCAGCCCTGTATGAATCCTCGGCACTGCGAGATCACTCACAATGGGGTATCACACAAATCTACCTGGCCGCTTATGAGTTCTACGTTGATCGTGATTTTACCCAGGCTGAACAACGCGTCGACGAGTTGATTACCTGGAGCGATGAGAACGGCAGCCCGGATGATCAGGCCTACCGGTTCAAGGCGGAATTGGCCGCAGAGCGGGGAGATTTCTCGGTGGCTCGCGACACCATGGACCGATCAGCCGAAATCGAGGCGCAGTATTTTGGATCTGCTTTCTTTTCGGTTTTCGGCGATATCGAGCTGCGTGCGCAGATGGGAGATTTTGAAGGCGCTCGAGCGGGCGTCGCAGCATTTGCCGAGGCGCGCGCGAGTGAGTCGTCGGAGCCAAGCTATCACGTACGCTTTGCACTTGCAGCGGCGTATGTCGAAGCGCTGGCGGGAGATTTGGAGGGTGCCGCGGCACAACTCGAGCGCTTTGGGTTCTCTGTCGAGCGCGCAAAAAGTGACCCGGCACGCATGTACCGGGTCGAACGTCTCAGGGAAATGGGGGTTAGGTTTTAGAGACGTCAATCAGCAGGATTCAGCGGAGTAGTCGCCTTGGACAATGTAGGTGCAGCCGTCCGAGGCTCTGCCGACATGTGTTCCTGGCTTCCCGCCAATCCACTCCATGTAGTGAGAACCGCCACCGCCGCCGCGGCGACTCGCCTGAGCCAGCGCCTGTTGGACGTTGAACATCGCCGGTCCGCCCTCATAGCCGCCCATACCGTGGGCATTCATCCAAAAGCGGCCGGGCAGGACCTGTCCGAACAGTTGTTGATAAAACAGGTATTCCATCGGGTGGATCTCACGACCATTGATAAACACGCCCGTCACGCGACCATTGCCACCCCCCGATGCGGATGCGCTCAGGGTGCCGCCGATATTCAGCCCTGGGTGTAACTGGCCAGCCGGAGGGCCGCTCTCCATGCCATACAATCCCGAAACGGTGTCATACCAATAGCGACCGGGCTGAACCGAGCCGTACAGCGATATCAGTGCGTTCACCTGCTGGCGGTCCAGGGTGCTGCCGTTGACGACCACCTTGATGGATGCCTGCTCGGCATCGTTATCGTCGGCGCTGGCGATCTGCCCGCCGAGGGCCAGAATTCCTATCAGGATCAGTGTGAGTGTTCTCATCGTTTTTCACCGTGAGTTGATTGCTCTCACTCTCAGTAACGCAACGACTGGCCACAACCGGCCAAATTGCCTGCCCCCGGTTGACAGCTCCGGTGGGTATGGCAAACCCTTAGGTCTTGCACGTGAGGAAAACATCCCGTGAGCGAAGAGTTCGAGGACATCACCCAGACGGACTACACCCGCAGCGACCGCGAGTTGGCGGACAAGCTGTTTCGGGAGAATTATGATGCGCTGCTGAACATTGCACGGGCCCGCAGAAGGCGAGCACAGCTCGACACGATGAATACCGTCGACCTGCTACATGAGAGCTACCTGAAGCTCGGGCGTCAGGCTGGATACGAGTCAACTCAGCACTTCCAGCGCACCGCCTCGCTGGCGATGCGACATGTCATTGTCGATCACGCGCGCCGGCGTATCAGCGACAAACGCGGCGGACCGCAGCGAGATGTGCCGCTCGACGCGGTCGAGGACATGCTTCCGGGATTCAGCGAAACCCCGGAACAGATTGTTCTGATTTCGGAGCTGATGGGGCGCCTCGGCGAATACCGGGAGCGCTGGATGCACATCGTCGACGCGCGCTATTTCGCGGGAATGACCGAGGAAGAGACCGCATATTTGTACGGAATTTCGGTTCGTACTGTTCGAAGAGAGTGGGCTGAAGCGCGCAAATGGCTTGCGGAAATGCTCGACCAGGGTGCGACGGGCTAGTCCGCAGACGTCAACATGGCCGCCAGCATTGCTCGTGCAGCCTCACACCCTTCACCCGATTGTGACGAGAACAGCTGCACGGTGGCGCGCTCCCCGAGTTCTCTCGCCGCCTTTAATCGAGCGGTCTTGGCAGCGCCGCGTTTGAGCTTGTCCGATTTTGTCAGGAGAACGTGCGCGGGAATCTCAAGCTCATCGGCATAGTCGAGCATTGTACGATCGAAGTCGAGCAGTCCCCGACGGATGTCGACGATGACAAAAATACCTGTAAGTGATTGTCTTTGCTCGAAATAACTCGCCATTAATATCTGCCAGTGGTCGCGCATCTGTTTTGAGACACGAGCGAATCCATAGCCTGGCAGATCAACCAGTCGAGACTGTTCTTGAAGCGCGAAAAAATTGATGAGCTGGGTGCGTCCCGGCGTCTTCGAAACTCTTGCGAATTGGCGTCGATTCACGAGTCGATTGATGGCGCTGGACTTGCCGGCGTTCGAGCGACCGGCGAAGGCGACCTCCATTCCATCGTCCGGAACAAACTGATCCGGGGCGTTGGCACTCAAGAGGAAGTGAGCTTTGGGAAAGACGGACATCAGAGGCCTCAGAGAAATGCTGGTTGGCCGCTATAGGTGTATAATGCCCGGCTATCGCAGGATAGACACGGACAGTCTTTGTCTAAATTTGGCAAGAGGATATCGCTTTGAACTTTAGAAACTGGTTCGACGCGCCCAAACGCGCGGCGAGTTTTATTGTGCTCATGCTAGTCGCAGGTCCATCGGCAGCGGAACACCGCGAACAACACGGTGACCCAGAGGCCGGTAAAACCAAATCCACAGTCTGCGCGGCTTGCCACGGCGCCGATGGTAACAGCTTGAACCCGGTATGGCCGAGCTTGGCGGGACAACACACCTCTTACTTGGTGCAACAGCTCGCCTATTTTAAAGCGGGAGATCGCAACAACGTATTGATGAACTCGCAGGCAGCAGGATTGTCTGAGCAGGACATGAAAGATCTTGCCGCCTATTTCGCCTCTCAAACCCCGGTGGTACGTGAGGTTGCCGACCCCGATTCGACCGATATCGCACGCAGACTTTACCGCGGCGGCGATAAAGAGCGTGGCATACCTGCGTGTATTGCTTGCCACGGCCCAGCGGGTGACGGCAACCCCGGCGTTCCGTATCCGGTGATTGGCGGCCAGCATGCGGCGTACACGGCGAGCAGTTTGCGAGCCTATGCGGCTGATGACGACGCACGCTCCAACGTGGAGACGCAGAACATTATGACCACCATTGCATTGAAGTTAGAGCCTGCTGAGATCGACGCGTTGGCTTCATACGTGCAAGGCCTTAACTAATATCGAGTCTGACGGAGCACCGCTATGCCAGCGTCAAAATTGTTGTTTGCCCTTATCTGTATCGCGCTCACTGTCTCAGGGTGCGGCAAGGATGAACGTCCAACGATCGAAACCGCCGAAACGCAGACGACACCAACCGATGTAGTCGAACAAGCGGCCGAGGCACGAACCGAACAAAGCGACCAACTGGCGGCGGTCGAGGAATCGGACGGCAGTTTTGACGCTGAAGCAGAAGCGCGTGAAGTCACGTTACGCATGGCGCAGGAAACCGCGCCCAGCGCACCACAACGATTTCGTGCCGGCACACACTTCGACCGGTTTCAGCCCTCGAAAGCGACCGTAACAGGCACCGACGGTATCGAGGTTGCAGAAGTCTTTTGGTACGGCTGCAATCATTGCTACAACCTCGAGCCAACACTTAAGCGCTGGTCGAGCGATCTGCCTCAAGACGTCGAGTTTGTGAAGATGCCGGCGGTCTGGAATCCCTTGCTCGAAACACACGCGCAGTTGTTTTACACAATCGAAGCGCTCGGCGGCACCGACGCTTTGACGGACAAGGACAAGGTCCACCAGGCCGTGTTCGACGAGATTCATTTGAACCGTAAAATGCTGCGGACGGAGCGGGAAATCAAAGCGTTGCTGGAACAGTATGGCGTTGACGATGAGACGTTCGAAGCGAGCTGGAACTCGTTCGAAGTGAATACACGCCTGCGACAAGCGAAGTCCCTTAACCGGGCTTACCAAATCGCGAGTGTGCCGACGATGATCGTCAACGGTCGTTATAAGACGTCCGAAGTGCAGGCAGGCGGAAAGCCTGAACTGATTGCGGTGATCGACGAGTTGGTCGCCAGCGAACGATAACGCAACTTAGTGGCCCTGCTCGGCGACAATCTCCCAACCGGCAGGGCCGTTTCTCCAGTAAATTCTCCGCAGAACGCGCACGCTATCACTGCCACGCTGGAGCCGAAGAAAGAAGCGCGATAAATACACGCTGCTTTCGTCATCAGCACGAAAGATCGCAAGCTCCTCCACGGCAACGCGCGAGAAATCTGCTGCCGCTATAGCCGCAGCAGTCTGCGCACGCCAGCGCTCTGCGGACCCACCAAATCGCGTGTAGCCGGGCGGGTAGAAGCCAACAAACGCCTGTGCATTTGCCTGCTGCCACGCCTCTGACCACGCGCTGACGGCGGCCCTCAGCGTTGCCAACTCCGGCGGCCGATCATCGACTGCTCGCCAGCGTAAGCCTGACGAGAGCACGACCGGTGTGTGCGATAACGAAAGTGCACCGGACAGCTCAACGATCCGGTCATTGTCGAACGCCACACAACCATCCGTGTCGCGCGGTGGACGTACGTTGTTGTCACGATTGATGCCGTGCAACCAAATGCCATCACCGGTGCGGCCTTGCGCTCGATCCAACGCATTCGGATAGTCGAGCGTAATCGCGCGAGCGCCATACCGCTCTGGCAGTTTTTGGGTGTCCAGTGCGTCTAGCGGGAAATAGACACCCAGCGGCGTGCGGCGATCGCCACGGCGGCGCTTACCATGGCCGGCGCGACCGCTCGACACATAGTAGGCGTCTCGAACGCCCCAACCGGAACGGGCATCGCGATGCAGTCGATACGCTACATGCCTTCCCAGGTCGACCGCGACAAGCTCGGACACATTATTAGGCACTTGAAGGACGGCGTCGGGCAGCAGACCATCGTCGATCGTGTGACGCTCGACGAACGCTGCGCGCGCCTGTTGCCACAGCGGCGCAAGCTCTGGAAACGAACGATTGCCCTCGGTCGCATAGCCACCACGCTGCATATCTGCGAGTTCGATGTCGAGAAGTGCTGCCGGCGACTCCGGATCCAGCCGGTCCAGGGCGTTGACCAATCGCACCGCCTCGTCCATCCGACCTTCCAGAACTCGCGTCATCGCATCGAGCAATGCCGTCTCATCCGCAATGCACACAACGCTGGCGAGCATTGCGCACAGGGAAAACACGATCCGTTGGATCAATCGAACAGCGTCCGTGGCTCGATGCCGAAGGCCCCTGGTGGATGACCACGAACGATCCAAAGGGCTTTGGCCTTGGATGGGTCTCGCTGGTAGGACTTCAGCGCGACCTCGCGAACCGATGTTGGTGTCTTGTCGGCTTTGGTCACCACATGCAGCGTGGGACGAAGTCGGCGGTCGGGGTCACTCACGCTGACCACACCCACTTCACCGCTGTTCAACTCAACGATACTGCCACTCGGAAAACGGCCTATCGCCTGCACGAATTGATCAGCGATGAGAGTATCCAGCGGACTCGACTCCGCAGCGAGTGACACAGTCCCGAGTGCTTCCGAAGGTGCCATCGGCGGTCGCCGAGAATTGCCGGTGATCATGGCGTCGAATTGATCAACGACCCCGGCAAGTATGCCTGCTGCGCTCCGTGGATCCTCGCCACTGGCTAGCGGATATCCACCCCCTTGCGGGCGAATGTGATGTTGCACCACCATTTCGGTGCAGATGTGAGGCAGATCGGAAATGCCCTCGAGCATCTCTCGGCCCAACGCGACATGCGCCTGCATGGCCAGTTGCTGTCGTTTACCGTAGCTGGTCGTCTCATCGAGCAACGACGGCGCCAGCTTCTGCATACCAATATCGAGAAGTAGGCCGCCGACGGCCAGGTCCACCAACATTTTGGGCGGCAACTCGAGGTAGCGCGCGAACACGGCACACCACACCGCTGTCGATACACTTCGGTCGGTGGTGCGGTCGCTACGCTTGCTCAGCATAGCGGCACGAATCATGGCATCCGGATCGTCTGTGGCGCGCACAGCGATCGATTCGACGACCCCGCGACAGTGGGCGGCGCGCACCGGCTTCTTTGCTCTGAGGGCACTCAGCAACTTTTTTCGTTGCTCCAATGCATGCTCGTAAACCGACTGCGCGGCCGCGAAATCTACACGCTGAGACGGCGCTTTCGCATAAACGTGCGGGTCGGTATCCGTCAGCATTTCCCGGAGCGCCAATCGCTTGCTCTCGACGACTTCGGTCGAGTCGGTCGTCGAAAAATCCAACATCGACTCACGTGACAGGGTCACTGTGCTGACAAAATGCGGATCGATAAACACCGTCGTGCAGTATTTCTGCAGAAGCTCAATTTCGGAGCGCGACAAGATTTCGAAACCCTGGAATCGAAACGGCGTCTCCGACCAGGGGCAATCCAGGTCAGCCACAAACATGCCCAGCTCCAATCGTTGCGTGGAGACTGGTGTGAGTTCTTTGTGGACAGAAGATTCCATGTATCGCCTGAATCCCGTGCGTGGCACCATTCCTTGGTTTCTTTTCGACTATAAAGCACAGACTGTCGCGAATCCGAGATTTATCTCCTGATTTCGCAACAAAATTAGACCATATCCAGGAAATTCACACGTTATGGTGACCGAGTTCGACGTGATCGTGATCGGCGCAGGGCACAATGGGCTGACGGCTGCCGCGTATCTTTCCAAAGCTGGCAAACGCGTATTGGTTCTCGAAAGACGCTCTGTCATCGGCGGCGCTGCAGTCACCGAAAGCTTCCACCCCGGGTTTCGGAATTCCCTGGCAAGCTACACAGTCAGTTTGTTGCACCCGAAGGTCATTGAGGACCTCGCACTCAAGTCCCATGGCCTCGAAATCCTCGAAAGGCCATTCGGAAATTTCTTACCGTTGCCCGGGGGCGATTACTTGGCGACGGGCGCTACCATAGAGGCAACGAAGGTGCGTTTTGCACGCCACAGCGAACGTGATGCTGCGCGCCTCGAGGCGTATTACGCATGGCTCGAGGACGCCGCTAATGTGTTGCGCGGCGAGCTTCTGCGTCGCCCGCCCGAAGTTGGCGGCGGACTCTCTCAATGGTGGCAAACCGGCTTGTTGGCCAATCGACTTCGAAAACACAGCAACACAGCCCACGAAGCGCTGTTCGAGCTATTCACTAAAAGCGCCGCGGAAATTCTGAGCCACTGGTTTGAGAACCCACACATCCGAGCGCTTTTTGGTTTCGATGCCATCGTTGGAAATTTTGCATCACCTTTCGATGCCGGCAGTGGTTATGTTTTGCTGCACCACGTCTTCGGCGAAGTGAACGGGAAGTCCGGAGCATGGGGTCATGCCGTCGGTGGCATGGGTGCCATCAGCGAATCCATCGCCGCCGCCGCACGTCAAGCGGGCGCGCAGATTCGCTGCGATTCACCCGTGGCTCGCGTGCGCACCCTCGAGGGTCGAGTCGATGGCGTTGAGACGGACGACGGACAGTGTTTTCGCGCACCGATCGTCGCTGCAAACTGTACGCCGAAGCATTTGTTGCTGGATCTCGTTCCGGGTTCCGAGATCGAACCGGTGCATAAAGACAGGATCCGGAAAACGCGTTACGGCTCCGGCACATTCCGCATGAACGTCGCGCTCTCGGGGCTGCCCGAGTTTCTGGCGCACCCCGAAGGCAACGACTACCTGTCCAGCGGCATCATTATCGCCCCGACGCTCGATTACATGGACCGCGCCTATCGGGATGCGCGATCGGTCGGGTGGTCGCGCGAGCCGGTCGTCGAGATGCTGATTCCGTCGACGCTGGACGACACACTTGCGCCACCCGGACAACACGTGGCGAGCCTGTTTTGCCAACATGTCGCGCCGCAGTTGCCCGATGGGCAATCGTGGGCGGATCATCGGGACACCGTCGCCGATTTGATGATTGATACCGTTGATCGTTACGCGCCCGGTTTCACGGAGAAGGTCATTGCAAGACGCGTTCTGACTCCGGACGACCTCGAAACCGAACTGGGGCTGACCGGTGGCGACATTTTTCATGGCGCACTCTCGCTCTCTCAGCTCTACAGTGCTCGCCCTGCGATCGGCATGGCCCGCTACTCGATGCCGCTGCCGGGTCTTTACCTGTGCGGTGCCGGCGCACACCCAGGCGGCGGCGTAACCGGGATACCAGGGCACAATGCCGCGCACGCGATCCTCGCTGACACCTGAAGCGCCGCGCTTCCTGCGCTACCATCGGCTCGCTCACGCAGGAGGTTTATCGATGCGTACACTTCTCGTTTTGCTATGTGTCGGCAGCTTTGCGATCGCACAGGCCGAACCCGCCATCTCCACACTGGACGATACAGAACAACGCATCATCGAATGGATCGATGCCAATACCGACCAACTGATCACAGACCTCGAGCGCCACGTCAACATCAACAGCGGCACAATGAACCATGAAGGTGTCCGTCAGGTCGGGGGCGATCTCGCGCAGCAATTCGAAGCTATCGGTTTCGCCACAGAGTGGATCGATCTGCCGGAATCCACCGGCCGCGCCGGACATCTGATTGCCAGCTACGACGGTGATCCGGGCGGCCCTAAAATCCTGGCGATTGGCCATCTCGACACGGTGTTTGAGCGCGACGATCCGTTCAATCGGTTTTCCCGAAAAGGCTCTATCGCGCGTGGCCCGGGTGTTGATGACATGAAATCAGGCAACTTGATCGCCTTGTACGCATTGAGCGCATTGGCCGAAGCCGGCGTGCTCGGCCGTGCGAGTTATCGCATTGTGTTCACCGGTGATGAAGAGAGCCCAGGAGAGCCCCTCGACGTCGTCCGCCGGGATTTGATCGAAGCGGGAAAATGGGCTGACTACGCGCTCGGCTTCGAAGCCGGTGCTTATGATCGCGCAAGCGATGGCAGCATTACGACGGCATACGCCACGACGGCGCGCCGAAGCTCAAGCGACTGGATGGTGGAGGTCACGGGTAAACAAGCGCACTCATCCGGAATCTTCAGCGATCGGGTCGGGGCGGGCGCCGTGTTCGAGGCCGCCCGAATTCTCAATGCCTTCTACGAATCGGTTCGAGGCGAGAAGTATTTGACCTTCAACGCCGGCAGCATTCTCGCTGGTACCGACGTCAACTACGATGTCGCGCAAACGCGAGGCACCACATTTGGCAAAACCAACGTCGTACCCTCGCACGCGATCATTCACGGCGGCATTCGAACAATCTCCGATGAACAACTCGAGCGCGCGCGTCAGAAAATGCGCGAAATCGTTGCCGACAACCTGCCAGGTACGTCGGCGATCATCACCTTCGGTCAGGGGTATCCTGCGATGGCACCGACCGAAGGCAACACCAAACTGCAGCGTTTACTCTCCGAGATCAACATCGATCTCGGCGGCCAACCGATGCCCGCGCTCGACCCGAGTCGCCGAGGGGCTGCCGACATTTCTTTCGTCGCGTCGTTTGCGGACTCACTTGCTGGTCTCGGTGCTCACGGCAGCGGCGCACACTCACCGGGCGAGGCGCTCGACTTATCCTCCCTGCCGATTGCGACACAGCGTGCCGCATTGCTGATCTACCGACTACAACAGACAGCGAGCAATTAGTCACATCACTATCTGGAGCCCTGTATGACACTACTTATCACTGGACTCGTCCTGTTTCTCGGCATACACAGCATCGGCATCGTCGCCAACGCCCGCCGGGATCAACTGGCCAAGTCATTGGGTCCGCTGGGCTGGCGAGCGCTGTACAGCATCGTTGCGATCGTTGGTTTTGTGCTGATCATCAAGGGCTACGCAGCCGCGCGTCTGGACCCAACGGTATTGTGGTATCCACCTCGGTGGACCAGCCACGTTACCGCCGTACTGATGCTGCCGGTGTTTGTGTTTCTGCTGGCGGCGTATCTGCCGGGACGTATCAAGGACGCGCTGAAGCACCCGATGTTGGTGGCCACCAAGATCTGGGCGCTGGCACATTTGTTAGCGAACGGCACCCTCGCGGATGTTTTGTTATTCGGCGGTTTTCTCGTTTGGGCTGTCGCGGATCGAATCTCTTTGAAGCGGCGGGTCGCGCGTACGACGGTCAGCTTGCCCAAGACCGGAGCAAACGACGTCATCGCGGTGATCGGCGGCCTGGCGCTCTACGGGGGGTTTGTCGCCTACCTCCACAAAGCGCTGATCGGCGTCGCCCCGTTCGGATAGAAAAACGGGAGTGGTCGGACGACCACTCCCGTCACTCAACATATGAAGAGACTGACTACTTGAACGTCGCGCGTGCCGGAACTTCGATTCCGCGGTCGGTCAGCTCAAAGCGTACGTCCAATCGATCAAAGAGCTCCTCGTAGGCTTCCGCCATCGCCTGCATCCGTGCTTGCTGGCTTTCGACCAGTGCACGTTCTGATTCAGGGATCTCATCACTTTGGAGAATCGACTCTGTCGCCGCGTCAGAGAACGTGGAAACAAAATTAAAGTACGCGCCCGCGTCGACATTAAAGTAGCCGATCAGAGGGTTAGCGTCGCCGGCTGTCGCAGCGACGTTTGCCTCAACGCGAGACTTCGCGTTCTCCCCAACGCTGACGGAGATGAGATCACGCGTCATCGCCATAAATCCATCGACCGGAAGGGGACCGGTCAAATCCTGCGGCAATGCGACCCCTTCACCGTTTGGATCGAGCGGGAGTTGCGCCAGTTGAGGCACGAACATCTGTCCGAGCATCAACAAACCCTGGACGTTTTTCACACCGAACGTCACATCAATTTCCAGATTCTCGGGGACTTGCTGTTGCGCGAGACCCTCCAGACCTTCGAGACTGCCTATCTCAACGCTGTAGCCCTGAAAACTATAGGCGGCCGGCGGCAGAGGCTGTTGTGTAACCTCAAACGCTTGTGCCGAGATCTCGTTCAATCCCGCCAGTTGCGCACACTCGAAAGGCGCTTCGACGACACCGCCCAATGTCGTTTCAACCCACGTGCGTAGATTTTGCAAATCCAACGCTCCGCCAAACTTCAACGCCGAGTCCGTGTCCGCCGTCAAGCCAGGCATAACGTTTGCAATAGGCTTCAACGCGGTAGCGACATCACTGCGCAACTCGAGCACCGACAACGTATCGGATCCGTCGCCATCCAGGCGCGTTGCGCCAACCACAGCGCGCGGTGCGATCTCGAACAGTCCGGCCATCTCATTCCGGCAGGTCTCGTCAAGCTGCAAAGGAAGGTTTGGCGCTACGTCGAACAGGACGTCGTTCAGCGCGTTGCCTTCGGTAGTGATCATCGCGAACACCTGCTGCAGGTCCAGGAAACCTTGCATTTGAGGCAGGAAGCCGTATCGCTCTGCCAGCTCCGACAATGTGCCAGCGTCTGCGAGAGAGCTGTCGGGCTTGGTCGTGCCCAGCAACATACCGATATCCTTCTCTGCCATACCTTTCGGTCCGAGACTGATTACGAGCATGTTGTCTTGCTCTGCGATGAATACTTGTACCGGCGCTTCACCACCCAGCACGTCGATTTCGAGGCCGTCGACCGTGATCGTCGCTGGTCCGTTCTCGAGATCGCCGGTCAATCGGCCATAAGCAGCTTGCCAGTCTTCCATGCTTGAAACTGTCATTCTGAGCACCGGCAGCAAGCCGTTGCCATAGAACACCGGAACGTCCTTGTCAGAGCTGAAGCCGAAGTCACTGAGATCCCCATCCGCCGTTTCTTCGATCAATACATCCAATACGGTGATCAGATCCGAGGCCGAGTCGTCTTTGGCATTCTCAACCAGTGCGTTGCGCGCTTGCTCAAACATGCCGCTGTATTGATCGATCGCCATATCGATCATCGGTTGAAACTTGTTCTTCAGCGCTTTGGGTTGTGGCTCCAAAGCAGCAAACAGGTACGGCGTGTCCGCCGGAACATAGCTCAGCAGCTCATTGGCCGAAGAGGAAGGTTTGCCACCACAAGCAACGACGGCAGCAGCCGCTACGGCGGCCAATAGAGTAAAACGCGTCGATTTCACGAGAGATCCTTGAATAATTAAACGGGTTTGGGGCGCAAGAATGCCGCAATAGGCTCAAAAATACAGCCGCGGCGCATCGACTATTCGATGAACGTCACAAAATCACCCAAAGTTTTGCGTTTGATCACAGGGACTTGCGCGTCGTCTGCAGGAAATCCGACCACCAACAGCAAAAACGCACGCTCATGTGTCGGTCGCCCACAAATCTGATTCAAGAATCCCATCGGGCTCGGCGTGTGCGTCAGAGAAGCGAGACCACACTGGTGCAATGCTGCGATCAGCATGCCGGTCGCCAGGCCGACGGACTCCTGGGGATAATAATGTTTGGTCTTGTTGCCATCCGCATCCAGCGCGTACTTTTGCATGAACACACCGATCAGATACGGGGCAGTCTCCAGAAACGGCTTCTCGGCGTTGGTCCCGAACTTGGCGAGCGCATCCAGCCATTCGTCCGATGCGCGGTGCTCGTAAAACTCCCGCTCCTCAGCTTCAGCCGCTTCACGCACGCGTTTTTTGATGACCGGGTCGGAAATCACAGAAAAGTGCCAGGGCTGCATGTTGGCGCCGCTGGGCGCTGTGTTGGCGACCTTAAGACAATTCTCGATGACCTCTCGCGGGACCGGCTGGGACGAAAAATCGCGTACCGTACGGCGGCGGTTCAGATCCTCGAACAACTCCTCCGATCGTTCGATCATCGCCGCCTCCGGAAGTTGACGATAGGCCGACAGCGGCTGAAATCCGGGCTTATTCATGTTCGTTGTCGTCCTCGAACACCGTGGGGGGATCAGTTTGCCATTGCGTCAGCCTCACGTCATCGGGCTCAACTGCCTCAGTTTCGCCGGCACGCCGGGCGAATAAACTGGCACTGATCCCCGCATCCACTACAGACTGAGCCGTTCCGCTGACCAGCGGGTGCCACTCGGCTAGCCCACGTCCTTCCGCCAGTCGTCGATAGGCACACGAGAATGGCAACCAGCGCAGCTGACGTGCAGATTCCGGCCCGAGCTGCACGCAATCTGGAACGCGTTCGGCGCGATTGTCATAGTCACCACAACGACATCGCGCGGTATCGAGCAAGTGACAGGCAACGTCGGCGTAGAACACCTCGCCGGTTTCATCGTCTTCAAATTTGTGCAAGCAGCACAACCCGCAGCCGTCACAAAGTGATTCCCATTCGCGAGTCGACATTTCGTCGAGGGTTTTATGCTCCCAAAACCGGGTTCTCGGTGTGTTCATGGTCAAGGCGAATCGGATACCGCGTTACAATCGGTGGATGAGTATGACATCCAACACCGCGCTGGTCTGGTTGCGGCGCGATCTACGCCTCGACGACAACCCAGCGCTCATCGCCGCGATCGACCGCTGTGACGTCGTCATTCCGGTCTACATCGATGACCGGACCGAGCAGCCGCAATGGCAACAGGGAGCGGCGAGCGACTGGTGGCTCCACCACAGCCTGACCTCGCTCTCCAAGAGCATCGCGGCCTGCGGCGGCCGTCTGATCATCCGCCAGGGCGAAGCACTCGAGACGCTGCAAACGCTGATTCGTGAAACCGGCGCTACTGAAGTGCATTGGAACCGTCTGTATGAGCCGTGGACTCGAGAGCGTGACACACGAATCAAGGAAGCACTGGAAACACTGTCGATCGATGTGACCTCACACAACGGCAGTTTGCTCAATGAGCCTTGGACTGTCCTGACCAAAACCGGAACACCGTACAAGGTGTTCACCCCGTACTGGCGTGCAGCGCGGCAGGCAATGCAGCCACCAGCGCCGCTCGACCCGGTCGAGCAAATCCATGGCCCTGAGGCACCGATTGAATCGCTGAAACTCGAAGCGCTCCAGCTGTTGCCTACGATTCGATGGGATCGCGGGATCGAGGCCGCGTGGTCACCCGGCGAGGCGGACGCCGTCGCACGCGCACGCGCTTTCGCCATCGATGCGGCGAGCAACTATGACGAAGCGCGCAACTTGCCTGCAACGCCAGGCGTCTCGAGGCTGTCACCACATCTTCACTTCGGTGAGTTATCCGTTCGACGCCTGTGGCAGATCATCGAATCGAACAGTCCACATAGCGATGGACGCGAGATCTATCTGACGGAGCTTGGCTGGCGCGAATTCTCGCACTATGCGCTTTATCATTTCCCGCACACCACCGACGAACCGATGAACCCGAAGTTCTCGCACTTCGAATGGCGTGACGATAATGAGATGCTGCGTGCGTGGCAAAAGGGACAAACAGGGGTTCCGATCGTGGACGCCGGAATGCGCGAGCTCTGGGCTACCGGATGGATGCACAACCGCGTGCGGATGATCGTGGCCTCGTTTCTCGTGAAAAATATCCGAATGCACTGGCTGCACGGCGCTCGCTGGTTCTGGGATACGTTGGTAGACGCGGATTTGCCAGCCAATACACTAGGCTGGCAATGGTCGGCCGGTTGCGGGGTGGACGCCGCCCCATACTTCAGGATTTTCAATCCGGTATCACAGGGCGAGCGGTTTGATGGCGATGGCGACTACGTTCGCCACTGGGTACCTGAGGTCAGCCAGATTCCGAACAAGTACATACACTGCCCGTGGAAACTGCCAGAGGCCAAAGCCAGAGAGGCAGGCTTCGTACTGGGCCGGGACTACCCCGAACCCATCGTTGATCTGAAAATCACACGCGAATCGGCGCTCGCCGCATTCAAGGCATTAAAGGAAGTCGCATGAGCGCCAACTTGCATTTCAATTTGCGCATGCTGAGTTACCTCGTCGCGCTGGACGAGCATCGTCATTTCGGTCGCGCAGCGGACGCGTGCTTTGTCACGCAACCCACCCTCAGTACTCAGATCAAGAAACTCGAAGAGCAACTCGGGGTGACCCTGGTCGAACGACACAACAAGGGCATTCAATTGACCGAAACCGGCGAAGCTATCGCCGAACGTGCCAGGGGTTTGCTTAAGGAAGCGCACAGCATCAACGAACTCGCTCAGGTGCACCAGGACCCCGAAGCAGGGCGCATCAAAATCGCGTTGATCCCGACGCTGGCACCGTACCTGCTGCCGTGCATTGCACCGGACATCAAGACTCGATTTGATCGCCTCAAATGCCTGTACCTGGAACTCCAGACCGATCACCTGATGGCAGAGATCCGAGCGGGCGATATCGACCTCGGTATCCTCGCACTACCGCTGGAACTTGCCGGATGTCAGTCCACAGAATTGTTCCGCGAACCGTTCCGTCTGGCGGTGGATCCGCAGCACGGACTTGCAACCCGGACCGAGGTATCCGAGACAGACATCGCTGACGAGCATTTCCTGCTGCTGGAAGATGGACACTGTCTACGCGACCAGGCACTGGAGGTCTGCAAACTCGCTGGCGGTGTCAACGAAGATGAGTTTCGCGCCACGAGTCTGGAGACACTGCGCCAAATGGTTGCCGGTGGCGCGGGCGTCACGCTGTTACCGGAGCTCGCCGTTCGTGATGATGATGGGATCGTCTCACTACCGTTCGAGGCGCCCGCACCGAATCGGGTGATTGTGGGCGTGTGGAGAGCGACACATCCACGTGCGGCTTTGATGGAAGCTGTTTGTGAGACGATCCGCACGGCATCTGAGCATTTTCCGGACGCATGTAGTCAGGCATGAGAAAACGTGTTGCGCATCTGTACCGGACTGCACGCGACGGGTTCACCGACATGGGACCCGCGTTACGGACTGCGTTCAATCAACGAACGGATGACGACAACCTACCCGGGGTTTTTGGCCCACGACCGGCGCTGACGCTGGCCGCGTTAACCGTGTTGGCCATCGGCCTGGGGTACGGTCTCGCGGCTTTGATCGAAGCCAGTGATGCCCGTGTACTCGTCCCGGTGCACTGGCCGGTCGTTTTGGTCGCTGTGTTTCTGGCGTTGCCCATCCGACGTTATCTGTTTCAAACCGGGAACACCGCCGAGGCGGATTTTCCATGGCTTGCAGCGAGTATGATTCCGGCCGTGGCGATGCTCACGCTGATTGGGTTGCTCACTGGACTCGCCTCCGGCGAACTCCAGCCGATTGAAGACGGGCCCGGTTGGACCGTCATCGGTAGCGTTTTGATTATGATCGCCGAGGCCACGTCGCATGCAGCGGCCGTCACACTGGCAGCCGCAGCGTTGTGCTTCAGTCGCAAGTGGTTCAATGCGTTGATGGAGCTTGCCGTCCTCGTATTCTTGTTGCGACTCGTGCTATGGGTTTTCGAATACATTCTGTTAGAGATCGAGATCGTGCAGCGTATCCTCGCGGCGCTCCTGGATGCTCTGCTCGGCATTCGACTACCCAGCTGGCTCGGCGACTTGTCGGATGAGTTCAGTCTGGCCGTGCTGATGCTCGCGATCAATCTTGCTGTCATCGGTGCGACGTGGACTGTCTGCCGAGACCGTTTCGGTGAGCTTCTTGCTACCGGAGACGTCAACATCGTCAAAGCTGTGCGCGATGCAGTGGACCCGCCTAGCGAAAAAGCGCTGCAAAAACGCGAGGCGAAACGCGAGAAGAAAGCGCGCAAGCAAGCCCAGAAAGCGGCAAAGAAAGCCGCGAAAAAAGCGTCTTAGCGACCGCGTAATGTAGTCACCGGCGGCGCCTTGGCCGCCCCTTGCGCAGCCAACGTACCGCTCAGCCCGACCAACACCAGACCGCCGACGGTCCCGGCGATCCACAGCAGCGGGTTGATGCCCATAGGTAAACTGAACAGTTCACGGGCGACCACGATACCGATGATCGTTGCACCGGTTGCTGCGCAGACGCCGGACAGCAATCCAAGCGCCGAGAACTCTGCCAGGATCCCGGTGAGTACGACCCGACGCGAAGCACCGAACGTGCGCAGCAGCGCGCTTTCGAATCGGCGTTCATCCAGGGTGGACTGGATCGCGGCAAACAACACCACAACGCCCGCAGCGAGCGTGAACAGGAACACGTATTGAACGGCCAGCGTCGCCTTTTCGATGATGCCGCGAACCTGTGCGAGCGCGGCGTCGATATCGATGACCGACACGCTCGGATGCGCACGCACGAGGTCACGCAAAACCCCGGTGTCGGACTGCGCGATATATAGTGACGTGATGAACGTCTGAGGCAACTCAGTCATTCCGTCTGGGCTTAGCACCATGAAAAAATTGGGTTTAAATGAGTCCCAGTCAATTTTGCGGAGACTGCTGACAGTCGCGACACGCTGCTGACCCGCGATATCGAAAGTGAGTGCATCACCGACACTCAACCCCATTTCCTCGGCAATGTCCTCATCGACCGAGACCTCTGGTGGTCCGGCATGATCCGGCGACCAAAACTCGCCCGCTGTAATCTCATTGCTCGGATCGAGCGTATCCGACCATGACAGGTTGGTCTCGCGACCAGCGCGCCAACTAGAGCCTGTCGACTGTTCACGCCACTGCTCGGGTGTGAGTCCATTTATGAGGTTGATACGCCCGCGGACCAACGGGACGAAATCGACGTTGTCAATCCCTGCGTCGGCAAGCAGGGTGCGAATGCTGTCGCGTTCGTCCGCCTGGATGTTGATCAGAAACTGATTCGGCGCATCCGCCGGAACGGTCGCGTTCCAACCGTCGAGCAAGTCGTTGCGCACCAGCGTCAGCAACAACAACACCATCAGACCCAAACCGAAAGCGACCACCTGCACCGCGCTATCGCCGCCGCGACGTGCAACATTGGCAAGCCCATAGCGCCACGACACGCCAACCTGACCCCGCAACCGCCCGAGTAAGCCCACTAACACTCGACCACCCAGCAGCAAGACGCCAGTCGTGGCCAACGTACCACCAAGAATAATCACCAACAGATTCAACTCGGGCACGGCCCAGTAGACGATGATCGCCAATGCACCGAGGGCCGTGCCGTACGTCAGCCAGATCGCGGGAGGCGGTGGCTCGAGATCATGACGCAGCACTCGCATCGGCGGAGTCTCGCCGAGGCGCAGCAAGGCCGGCAATCCGAAGCCCACCAACAGCACCAACGCTGTCGCGACGCCCGGCAGCACAGGCGCCCAGCTTGCTGCCGGTAAATCGCCACGCAACCAACCCGCTAAGGCTGCCGATAAAACTCGCTCCGCTGCGTAGCCCAGACCGACACCGATGAGGCTGGAGACAATACCGACCACCAGCAAATGCCACAGACCGACCTGAAGTACGAACGCCTGACTCGCCCCAAATGTTTTCATCAACGCGGCGCTATCGAGCCTGCGATCCGCGTAGCGACGGGCAGCCATTGCGACAGCGACAGCTGCCAGAATCAGACTGACTAACGATGCCAGCGATAAAAACCGCCCTGCACGATCGATTGCGCTTGCCAGCTGGCTGCCAGATTCTGCCTGGTCCTCAATACGGACACCCTCCGGCGACTCAGCCCGTAGCGAATCGGCGAACGCGTCCACATCCTCAGGTGCGCCAGCAAACAGTTGCGTATAACTGGCTCGGCTACCTTCGACAAGCAGTCCGCTGGCAGCGATATCGTCAATGTTCATCAGGAGCGTGGGCGCCAACCCACTGAAGCCCGGTGACTGGTCCGGCCGGTAGACGAGAACCGCCGCAACGCGCAGCGTCAGCGAGCCCACGTCGATCTGTGCACCGACGTCCGTACCCAGCCGCGCGAGCAATGCTGCATCCGCGTAAACCTCGCCTGCGGTCGGGATCACATCGGTCACCCGCGCGGGGTCAAATAATCGGTCCGCGATGCGCAGCTCACCACGCAACGGATAACCCGTCGATACCGCCTTCAGCGATGCCAGCGTGCTTTGATCGCCGGCAAACACGACCGACGGAAAGTTGATGCCGGTGGCGGTACTCAGATTGCTCTGCCGCGCTTCAGTCAAAAGATCGGTGGTCAACGGTCGACCGCTGGACAAACGTAGATCAGCCGCCAGAATCTCCGTCGCCTGCAACGCGACCGCCCGCGAGATTCGATCGGTCAGGAATCCAATCGCCGTCATGCTGGCGACGGCAATCGACAACGCCGCAAGCAATACCAGCAACTCGCCGGCACGCAACTCGCGTGCAATCCCATTCAGGGCGAATCTGAGCGCCCGCATCAGTCGCGCTCGTCACGCACCAGTCGACCGCCATCGATGGACAGTCGACGCTGGCACTGGGCGGCCAACGCAGGATCGTGCGTCACCAGCACGAGCGTCGTTCGAGAATTTCGATTCAAATCGAACAGCAGCGTCTCAACCGTTTTTCCTGTGTCGCGATCGAGATTTCCTGTTGGTTCGTCGGCGAAGAGTACCGATGGGCGGGTCGCGAAAGCCCGCGCAATAGCTACACGCTGCTTCTCGCCGCCAGACAACTGCGCAGGGTAGTGAGTCAAGCGCTGTGACAGTCCGACACTGTCGAGCACACTGCGCGCGAGCTCCCGCGCATCGGGCGCGCCCGTGAGTTCAATCGGCATCATGACGTTCTCAAGCGCCGTCAGCGCCGGAATCAGATGAAATGACTGAAATACGAAGCCGACACGCCCCGCTCGCACAGCCGCACGGCCATCTTCGTCCAGCCCGTGCAATGAGTGTCCATCCAGGACGACCTCCCCGCGAGTCGGGGTATCCAGCCCAGCCAGCAACGCGAGCAATGTCGACTTGCCAGCGCCAGACGGTCCAATGATCGCCAGCGTTTCGCCACGCTCTGCCGCGAAGCTGACATCATCCAGTATGGTGAGAGTGCCATCCGCGGTCGGCACGGTGCGAGTCAGGCCCGAGGCTTCGAGAACGGACCCAGTCGCTGGACTCGCGTCCGCGTTTAATTGAGACTTCGTCATTTATTTTCCGGTTGCGAAACATGTCCGCAAGAAAGTCGGTTTCCATTGTGATCGGTGTGGTCGGGGTCCTCGCCGCTGCGTTGGCATTCCTTCCACTGTCATCTGACAACGCGTCACCCACCGAAGTGCCCGAGCCTGCAAGTGGGGCTGACCCGCGACCTGCCTTGCTGGTCATCGGCGACAGCCTCAGCGCCGGTTACGGTCTCGAGCGTGTCGAGGAGGGTTGGGTCGCGTTACTGCAGACGCGAATCGATAATCAAGATTATGGTATTCGAGTGGTGAACGCGAGTATCTCGGGCGATACAACCGGTGGCGGCGCCGCCCGTATTGAACAGGCGCTGGACACACACAAGCCCGCCGTCGTCGTGATCGAGCTGGGCGGCAACGATGGCTTGCGCGGCATTCCAATCGACATCACCGAAGCGAATCTTCGGCAAATGGTGACCGCGAGCCAAAAGGCCGGCGCCAGCGTCGCAATGCTTGGCATGCGTATTCCGCCGAACTACGGCGCGCGATACACGGAGCAGTTCGAGGGTACTTTTCGCAAGATCGCGGAGGCTTTTTCGATTCCGATGGAACCGTTTTTCCTTGAAGGCGTGGCGCTCGATCCGAACCTGATGCAAGCTGACGGCATTCACCCAAACGCCGGCGCCCAACCCGATATGCTGGAGCGAGCCTGGCCGGTGATCCGCACCGCACTGGAACGCGCCAATCTAAACACCTCTGAAACCCCTTAATCCGCGAGTACGTCTGACCCATGACCGACAAAATCTGGCTTTCTTCTTATCAGCCCGGCATACCCGAGTTCATCGATAACGCGGGATACGATTCACTCCGGGATTTGATCGAACAGAATCTCAAGCGTTACGGCACGCAACCGTCGTACGCGAATCTCGGCACTACCCTGAGTTTCGCCGAGATTGACCAGCTGTCGCTGTCATTCGCATCCTGGCTGCAACAAAAGGGCCTGGGCAAAGGCGATCGGATCGCACTGATGATGCCGAACATCCTGCAATACCCGATCGCGCTGTTCGGTGCGTTGCGGGCGGGCCTCGTCGTCGTAAACGTCAACCCGCTCTACACACAACGCGAACTGAAGCACCAGATGACGGACTCGGGCGCGAAGGCTATCGTGATCGTCGAAAATTTTGCCCACACATTAGAGGCGGTTCTGCCGGACACGGACATCGAGTTCGTCATAACCACGAAAATCGGCGATATGCATGGCACCGCAAAGCGCTGGTTGACGAACTTTGCAGTAGAGAAAGTGAAGAAGATGGTGCCGGCATTCTCGATACCTAACGCAACATCGTTCCGCGATGTCACAGGTACCGACACGAGTGGCTTCAAACCACCTGAAGTCACGTTGGAAGATCTCGCCTTTCTGCAGTACACCGGCGGGACTACCGGCGTTGCCAAAGGCGCCATGTTGTCGCACGGCAATCTCGTCTACAACGTACAACAAACGAATGCGTGGCTCGGCGGGCGACTGGACGATGACAAAATCATCGGCATCACAGCGTTGCCGCTCTACCACATCTTTTCATTGGAAGGGAACTGCTTTGGTTTACTACAGCAGGGCGGACTGAATGTCCTGATCACCAACCCGCGTGACATGAAGGGTTTTGTGAAAGAGCTCTCGAACTATCGATTCAGCTATTTCACTGGCGTTAACACTCTGTTCAATGGCCTTTTAAACACACAGGGTTTCGCCGATCTCGATTTTTCCGGTCTGCGAATCACCATCGGGGGCGGCATGGCCGTGCAGCGCGCGGTCGCCGAGAAATGGCGTGAAGTCACCGGCAGCGCACTCATTCAGGCATATGGGCTTACCGAGACATCTCCTGGCGCGGTGATCAACCCGTTCGTCGATGATGCCGAGTTCACCGGCTCTATCGGCTTACCGATCTCTTCCACCGAGGTAGCTATTCTGGACGATGACGGAAATCATCTCGATATCGGAGAAATCGGCGAAATCTGTATTCGCGGTCCGCAGGTCATGCAGGGCTACTGGCAGCGCCCCGAGGAGACCGAGAAAGTCATGGTCGGAGATTGGCTGAGGACGGGCGACGTCGGTCGTATGGACGACAAGGGCTTCGTGTTTATCGAGGATCGCAAGAAAGACATGATTCTGGTGTCAGGATTTAACGTCTATCCGAATGAGATCGAAGATGTCGTCGTGCAGCTACCGGGCGTCGTTGAAGCGGCGGCCGTCGGCAAGGAACACCCCAAGTCGGGAGAAGTCGTCCAACTGCATGTCGTGGTCAGCGACAACACGAGTGCCGAGGACATCCTGGCCCATTGTCGTGAGCAACTGACGGGCTACAAGCAACCCCGTGAGGTGCTGTTTCATGACGAACTGCCGAAAACCAACGTGGGGAAAATTCTGCGGCGCGAACTGCGCACTGGCTAACCGACGAAGGCGTGCCATAGCGTATAGAGCGTCAAACCCGCCAGTCCGCCGACGATCGTGCCATTGATTCGGATGAACTGAAGGTCTCGTCCGACGCGGAGTTCGATCAACGAGGCTGCGGTATCCGCATCCCACCCGTGGATTGTGTCGGCGATCACCTGGGTGATCGATCGCTGATAGCGCGTGATCGCATACAGCGCAGCGTCGCGTAGCGATGCATTCATTTCATCGCGGACGCTGGTCTGGTCGCTGAGGTTCCGCCCGAGTCCACTGAGTGCGTCGGTGATTCGTTGGCGAAAATCACTGTCGGGGTTTTCGGCTTCACGCGTCAAATAGCTGGAGATGTCCGTCACCATTCGCGACAGGTACTCAGCGAGCTGCGGATGGTCGAGCAGCTCCTGCTTCAATCGTTCACCGCGATCGATCAGCGCCTCGTCGTACTTCAACGCATGCACGATATCGAGCAGCACTCGGCGCAAGTGTTCGCGTGCACGCTGCTCGCCACCTTGCTCGTCGTCCGACAGCACTTGTTCTACTTCCGACACGAGTTGTCGATAGATACGTTCGTCGACAAAACCGGGTAGCCACCAAGGTGTGCGCTCTCCGACGGTATCCCTAAGGGACTGTCGGTTGTCGTCGAACTGTTGCTGTGCCAATGACACGAGACCACCGACCAGCGTGTCCTCCGGGTCGTTGCGAAGTAGCATCTCCAGCAGTCGCCCCAACATCGGAGTCACCTGCAGTTGCTCGATGGTACCGCGCAGGTTGTCCTTGACGAGCTGGCGTAACGCGCGGTTATCACCGGTTCGAACAACACGCTGCAACACACGCGCGACATCATCGGTCAATCGTCGAGCATTCTTGGGGCGCGCAAGCCAGTCGGACGCTACGCCCACCGGATCGATGCGCGCAAGCCGCGGTGCGAGATTCTCACGATTTAAAAAATGTGTGCCAATGAATTCTGCGAGCGTGTCACCGATGTCGTTTTTGCGACGCTTGATGATGGCGGTGTGCGGAATCGGTAAGCCCAGTGGCTCACGGAATAGCGCGGTAACTGCGAACCAATCAGCGAGCGCGCCGACCGCGCCAGCCTCCGCAAATGCACGCACATAACCAAGCCAAGGATAGTGTGGTTGCCACAAGCCTGCGACAACATATAGCGCCAGCATTGCGAGCAACAGACCATGTGCGATCCATTGCATTCGCCGAAGTCGCGCTCGACGTTGTCGCTCGCTAAGCCCCGGTTCGGACTGTGGCCCGCTCACGGCTCATTCGTCGGCATGATAGGTCGGACTCATCTCCTTGACCGCATCGACCATTACCGCGACTTTCGCCGGATCGATTTCTGGATGAATCCCGTGCCCCAGATTGAACACATGCCCCGCGCCTTTGCCATACGAGGCGAGCACACGCGCAACGCCGTCGCGAATCGCCTCGTCACTCGCATACAACAGCGACGGGTCCATATTGCCTTGTAGCGCTACGCGACCTCCCGTGAGCTCGCGCGCCTCGGCCATATCGGTGGTCCAGTCGACCCCGAGCGCGTCACAGCCGCTGTGTGACATCACCTCAAGACGCGTGCCCGCGCCTTTGGTGAACAGCACGACCGGTACGCGGCGACCATCGGCTTCTCGTGTCAGACCATCGACGATCATCTGCATACTCGATAGCGAGAATCGGCGATACAACTCCGGCTCAAGCACCGAGCCCCAGGTATCAAAAATCATCACGGCTTGCGCACCCGCTTCAATCTGCGCGTTGAGATAGTGGGTTGTGACCCGCGCTATCTTCGCCATCAATTCATCCGCTGTCTCAGGTTCGCTATACAGCAGGGACTTTATGCGGCTGTAATTCTTGCTGCTGCCACCTTCGACCATGTAAGTCGCGACCGTCCACGGGCTGCCCGCGAAACCGATGAGTGGCACCGAACCGGCGAGTTCACGGCGAATGCGCGACACGGCACGCATCACATAGCCCAGCGAGTCGGCCACGTCAGGCTCAGGAAGGTTGCGCACATCCGCTACCGTCTGCACCGGCGATTTGAATCGCGGCCCCTCACCCGTTTCAAAGTACAGGCCGAGCCCCATGGCGTCTGGCACCGTCAGAATGTCCGAAAACAAAATAGCGGCGTCAAAACCATAGCGTCGCAGTGGTTGCATCGTCACTTCGCACGCCAACTCGTCGTTTCGACACAACGACATAAAGTCGCCGGCCTCGGCGCGAGTGGCTCTGTACTCAGGCAGGTAGCGACCCGCCTGGCGCATCATCCAGATCGGCGTACGAGGTGTTGGTTCGCGCAGCATGGCACGCAGAAGAAGATCATTTTTGAGATCGGTCATAGTCCAGAGTCTTATAAGTTTCAGGTTTCGGAGGCGAAGCTCTCATGGATGGAAGCGACGATCGCCTCCGCTGCAGCACGTGGATCCGCCGCATTTCGAATCGGGCGACCGACAACAATATAGTCAGCACCACTGGCAAAGGCCTGGGGTACGCTGACTACTCGCTTCTGGTCGTCTGCGGGTCGATTCTCAACCGGTCGGATGCCCGGAGTGACCACCAGTAGACGGTTATCGACTTCCGCTCGCAACCGCGGTACCTCGAGACCCGATGAAATCACTCCATCGCAGCCGGCTTCGAGTGCACGACGCGCGCGCGACAACACCAGATCATCAACGTTGCAATCGAATCCAAGGTCATCCATATCGCCCCGGTCGAGGCTCGTCAGAACCGTCACCGCCAGGATCTTCAGCTCGCCTTTTGCTTCAGCCGCAGCTTCCATAACAGCTTGGTTGCCATGGACCGTACAAAACGTTGCGCCACGCTCAGCAAGATTGCGAACAGCAGCGGCGACGGTCGCCGGCACATCAAACAGTTTGACATCGAGAAAGACCCGTTTGTCACGCGCCAGTAGCCAATCGAGCAACTCGAAGTAGCCCTCACGCATCGCGAGTTCCAAACCAATCTTGTAGAAGCGAACGCTGTCACCCAGGGTGTTGACCAACGCCTTCGCGTGCTCAACATCCGGTACATCAAGTGCAAAGATCAAGCGCTCTTCCGGCGCAATGCGGTGCATCGTCATCAATTGTCTTCCGTAGTCCCCGGCGGCTATTTTAGCTCAGCTTGCGCCGCGACACCTGATTCGATTGCGCTGAACTTCGACAGCGCAAACCGATCCGTCATCCCCGCCAGATAATCCGCGACAATTCGCATCTCAAAGTCTTCCGAGCGCTTCGCGGCAACACGTCGGCGTTGCCGGAACGCTTCCGGAACGCGATCGACATCCTCAGCGAAATGTGCGAACAACTTGCGCACCACCGCTGCGGCCTGTTCCTGCATGGAGACGACATCCGGATGCCGATACAGGTGGTTCATCAAGAAGCGTTTCAACGCCTGATGTTGAGTAGCTGTCTCGTCGGAGAATGCGATGACCCGATTCGATGCGGCGCGAATGTCATCGACGCTGGTGATATCGCCGAGCGCCAACCGTCGGCGGCTCTCGGCGATCAGGTCCGACACGACGTGATTGATCATCCGCCGTTTGACCTCGTGGACCAGACGTCGACGCGATAAACCAGGGTATTGTCGTGTGACTTCCCGATACGGCCTCTCGAACAGGGGTTGTGTACAAAGCGCATCGATGTCCAACAATCCGGCGCGAAGCCCATCGTCCACGTCGTGATGGTTGTACGCGATCGCATCAACAATATCGGCGAGCTGCGCCTCTCCCGACGGTAACGTGCGATCGAGAAATCGACGACCAACCTCACCGAGATGACGTGCATTGTTGCGAGAGCAGTGTTTCAAAATGCCTTCGCGGGTTTCAAAGGTCAGATTCAAACCCTCGAATTCGGCATATTTTTCCTCCAGCTCATCAACAATCCGCAACGACTGAAGGTTGTGTTCAAACCCGCCGAAATCACGCATACAGTCATTCAATGCATCCTGACCGGCATGCCCGAATGGCGTATGTCCGAGGTCATGCGCGAGGCAGATCGCTTCAGTCAGCGTTTCGTTGAGACCCAGCGCAAGTGCAACCGTACGTCCGATCTGAGCGACCTCCAGCGAATGTGTTAACCGTGTGCGATAGTGATCGCCCTCGTGATTCACGAAAACCTGTGTCTTGTACATCAAACGCCGGAACGCGTTCGAATGCACGATCCGATCGCGGTCACGTTGGTATTCGGTGCGCTCCCCGGCAGGTGGCTCAGCGTGACTCCGGCCCCGCGTGTGATCGGGATGCGACGCGAACTCGCGCAAACGCGTATCAGGTAGACCAGGCATCCAGCACCGATTTGAGCCGTGCATCGTCGAAGTCGCGACTGATGTAGGCCTCGCCGAGACCACTCAGCAAAATCAACGTCAACGACCCTGCCTGAACTTTTTTGTCGTGTCCCATCGCCTTCAGCATCGAAGCCGTTGCCAGACTGCCCGGTTCGGTCGGCAACCCCATCGCAACGATCAGGTCACGCAATCGAGCCTGACTTACAGGTTCAAGGTCGCTCATTTCCGCCGCCATCAGCATGCCGAGTGCGACCGCCTCGCCGTGCAACCAGCGCGTGTAGCCGGTACATGCCTCGATGGCATGTCCGAATGTGTGTCCGAAATTCAGAATCGCCCGACGGCCGCGTTCACGCTCATCCTCGGCAACCACCGCCGCTTTGATACGGCAGGATTGCGCGATTGCCTGACCCAGCGCATCCGACTCGCGACTCACCAACGCTTCCTGCTGTCGCTCCAACATCTCGAAATAGGCCAGGTCGGCGATCGCGCCGTGTTTGATCACTTCAGCCATACCGGCAGCAAATTCGCGCGGCGGTAAGCTATCCAATGTGTCCGTGTCGATCAGTACACAACTCGGTTGATGAAACGCACCGATCAGATTTTTGCCCAGGCGATGATTCACGCCGGTTTTGCCACCGACGGACGAATCGACCTGAGCAAGCAGTGTCGTCGGAATCTGGACGCAGCGCACACCCCGCATGAACACGGCGGCCGCGAACCCTGTCATGTCCCCGACAACACCACCACCCAACGCGATGAAGGTGGCATCGCGGCTAAACCCGGCTTCGAGTGCGGTTGTGACTATCCCGGCAACCTCGTCGAGCGTTTTGTGTTGCTCCCCATCGGGCAACAGGTGAGAAACAACCCGTCGATCGCCGAAAGCGTTCAATAGTCGGTCGAGGTACAGCGGCGCAACGGTCGTGTTGGATACGACAAGCACATCGGCGCCCATCGTATCCGGCAACAGCGCATCGGCCCGGGCGAGCAGGCCGGGCCCCACATGGATGGGATAGCTGCGCGTTCCCAAATCGACGTTAAGTGTTTCCACGCCGCTATTGTCGCCCGCCAGGTCGACGCTGCCTAGTCCTGGCCGTAAGCGTCATCGAGTTTATCGACAATTTGGTGTGCAACTCGCTCTACTTTCTGACCGTCAGTGTGGACGATCAGGTCTGCGACCTCGAGATACCACGGGGCGCGTTGCTCGAACAATGCCGTCAACACTGCGCGCGGATTCGTTTCCTGCAACAAGGGGCGCTGCTTGCCGTAGCGCACGCGCTCGTACTGTTGGTCTACGGTTGCGTGCAAATAGACGACAGGCAAGTGCTGCGACAACACGGCGCGGCAGGGCGCTTGTGTGACGATACCGCCCCCGGTGGCGAGCACTGTGGCGCGGCGATCGATCAGAGACTCGAGCGCCTGCCGCTCGCGCTCGCGAAAGCCAGCCTCGCCCTCGCGCTCAAAGACGTAGGGAATATCGACCCCGGTACGCCGTTCGACTTCCGCGTCTGTATCTGCGAACTCGTAGCCCAGCAGCGACGCGAGGCGTCGACCTACCGATGACTTGCCAGCCCCCATCGGTCCGACTAGAACAACTGTGTGACTCACCGTACTCCACAAAAAAACCGGCAGACTGCGGCTGCAGTCTGCCGGTTCAGTTTAAACGGTTCGCAGTTACTGCGTAACGAAAGAACCTTCCTCAAGAATTTTCGGTGTAACGAAGATCAACAGCTCTGACCGGTTGTTCAATCGCTGTGTGTTCTTGAACAAATGACCGATACCCGGAATGTCTCCCAGGAACGGAACCTTGGTGATCGTGTCACGTTGTTCCGTCTCGTAAATTCCGCCAAGCACCACGGTCTGACCGTTGCTCACCAAAACCTGTGTCTCAACTTCCCGCTTATCGATACTCGGGATCGCCGCCGCGATGCCGTTGCCGACAACCTGGAAGATCTGACCGATCGTATCCTGGCTCACGCGAAGATCCATCGAGATGTTGCCATCCGGTGTGATCTGCGGCGTCACCGTCAGGCTTAAGACCGCTTCTTTGAACGCAACCGCGGTAGCGCCAGAGGCTGCCGCCTGCTGGAACGGAATTTCGACACCCTGCTTGATCACCGCTTCTTTCTGGTTCGCGGTAACAACACGTGGGCTCGACACGATTTCGCCTCGACCTTCCGCCTGCAGCGCCGACAACTCGAGATCCACCAGATAATCGGAATCAAGAATGGCTAATGCGAATTGCCCCGCCGGCGATGCACCGGTCACCGGAATATTGACGTTATAACGGCCTTCGATTGGCCCGACGTCCACCGGGAACGGCTGACCCGTGTCCTGCACGTTTTCCAGGGCTGAAGAAACGATCCCGCCAGCGTTAGCGCTCGTGCCGGTGATCGCAAACAGGCCGTCGTCGCCATTGTCTTCGACAGCGGTCAAGCCGAGTCGAACACCCAACTCGCGGCTAAAGTCGTCGTTGACCGAAACGATTCGAGATTCGATCAGAACCTGCTGAACCGGGATATCCAGAGTCGTTACCAAACGGCGAATATTGCGCAGCGTCTCAGCAGTATCGTTGATCAACAAAGTGTTGGTCCGCTCATCGATGCTCACCGTACCGCGCTCGGTCAAAACACCCTCGCTGATGAGGTCCGCCATGTCCGATGCTTTCGCGTAATTAACCCGCAGGAACTCGGAGTAGATCGGTTCCAACTCTTGGATTGCGAGTTGCGACTCGAGATCGGCTTTTTCACGCGCCGCAATCTCGACAGCAGGGGCAACGATGATGACGTTGCCGTTCTCACGCATGTCCAAGCCGCGTGTGGTCATGACAATATCCAGCGCTTGATCCCACGGCACGTTCTTCAGTCGCAATGTCAGACTGCCGGATACCGTGTCGGACACGACGATGTTGCGCCCGGAAATCTCCGCCAGGACCTGCAACACGGCACGTGTTTCGATGTCCTGGAAGTTCAGGGTGACACGCTCACCAAAGTACTCTTTCTCTTCAGAGAAGATGGTACCGGACGACTCGTCTTTCTCGACCTCGCTGATCTCGATCGCAAACGTGCCATCGGACTGATACGCGAGCTGCTCGTAAGCACCTTCAGCGTTGATCAGGATGCGTACGTCGTCGTTGACGCGCAGTGCATCAACCGTCGTGACCGGCGTTGCGAAATCCTGAACATCCAAACGGCGCAGCAACTCATCCGGCAGTTCGGTGTCTTTAAAGAGCGCGACCACGCGACCGCCTTCCTGACGGATATCGACCGGCGTTGTCGGATCGGTCAAAGCAACGATGATTCGGCCACCACCCTCACGTGTGCGTCGGAAGTCGATGTTTTGAATCGCGCGCGGACCGTTGTAGGTCGCGCTGGAACTCGACGATCCGGTGCCGCCGCTTTGCGCTGTCGGGAAGGACGATCCTGAGGACCCTATGCCCGTGCCGCCGCTCAGCTTGACGAAAATGGTGTTGCCTGAAACACGGGTGGTGTAGTCAACCATGGTCGACAGGTTCAAAACCGCACGTGTACGACCACCGGCTTCCGCCATCAAAACTGTATCGAGTGGGCCGAGATCAATCTGCTGCCGGCGTTTCGACATCTCCAGCGCAGAGTCGGGAATATCCAGTACGATACGCGCAGGGTTGTCGATCGTGAAGCTAAGCGGTTCAGGTGCTGCTTCGCGCATGACCAACCGAAGTTCGATCCCTCGGTCCGGTAGTGAGCTGATTTGAATATCTTGAAGACCGTTGCTCGGCTCCTGCGCCATCGCATTGCCAGAGGCCAAAAGCCATCCAGCGCAGACTACGCTGAACAGGCACATCGCCCATCGCAAAAGGTTCGATTCCGGCGCCACTTGTGTCGTGCGCGTCATTGTTTGTACTCCCGATGCCATAAGCGTAGGCCTCAATCCGCCAGCGCGATTGCTACTTCGCGCTCGATGTAACCGCCGATCCCGTTAGAGACTATTTCGGTCAATTTAATTTCTGATTCAGTGATACTCGTGATGCGACCGTCGTTCTGACCGACGTAATTTCCGGGTAACACGCGATGCACTAATCCATCCTGCCCTTGTAGCAACCCGTAGTCGTTGCCGCTGATGCTCAAGGTGCCGACCATGTCGAAAGAGTCGAGCGGAAATTCCTCAAGGAACTCGCGACTGCGATTCGAATCCGGACGGACTCCAGCAACTGCACCGCCGCTTTGCACGTTCGGCACATCAGGCTCAAACGGCGAACGTAGCTCTTCGGTGTCGGCGATATAGGTGAACGTGACGTAAGGCTTAATCTCTGGAAGCGGCTCAGGCCGCTGACCGGGTTTACTCTTGACGTCGTCGATGTATTGCTCGAGGTCGGTCATGCTACCCCCGCAACCTGCGGCGAAAGCGCTGGCGATCACAACCAGCAACCAGGCCGCGCGCGGCGAGCGCACATTCAGGCGAGCGGAAGATCGTTCGGCATTCATATCCACTTAGCCCTCTTCCTCTTCCAAGTAACGATAGGTTTTCGCGGTAACGTCGAGTACCAACGAACCCTCATCTTCGCGATCACGCGTGATACTGATGTCATGCAGCGTGACGATCCTCGGCAGTGCAGCGACGCTGCTCGCGAAGTTCGCCATCGCATGAAACGACCCGTTTAGACGAATCTTGATCGGTTTCTCAGCGTAGAAGTCGCGTCGGATCTCCGCCTCAGGTTCGAACAGTTTCTCTTCCAGGCCTGCCGCAAGTCCGGTCTGTGAAATGTCAGTAATCAGATTTGGGATCTCTGTCTCACCGGGCAGCTGTCGCAGCATCGCGCCGAAGGACTCCTCCATCTCAGCTAGCTGATCGACGTACTCCTGGAAATTCGCGGCTTTGCGATGCCGATCTTCGAACGTACTTTTGAGTTCAACCTCGCGCGCAACCTCGCGATCCAGCGCGATCTGTTTTTCTTTGACAATCGTGAACCAGATGCCCAGCCCGGTGACCAGTGCAAACACGATGACGATCGCGGCAATACGAATCGGCAGCGGCCAGCGACCGACGTCGTTGGGATCGAGACTATTGAGGTCGTCAATGATACTCATTGCGCGCCTCCTGCTTCGTCCGCGTTTGTGTTCACTTGTGACGCCCGCAGCGTGAAACTAAAGCGCTCACGCGATGCGCCACGATCTACCGTCTCGATGCGCTCGAGATCCGGTGCCTCGAGCCATTCGGACTCATCAACGTTGCGCATGTAAGACGAAACGCGTGTGCTGGATTGAGCTACCCCATTCAGGCGAATGCTGCGCGCTTGCTGGGTGATCGAATTCAGGTTGATGCCGTCGGGCAATGTACGCACCAGCTCATCAAACAGATGAACAATTTCCGGCCGACTCTGCTGCAGCTCTTCGATCACTTCCATGCGCGCAATCAAGCGCTCTTTCTGACGATCGATGCCCTCAATCTGTTTGATACTCTCGTTTAGCACCTTGATTTCACGGTCCAAGAGACCATTCCGGTCTTTCTGGTGGTCGATACGCGCGGAATAAATCAGGTTAGCCGCGAGAACGACGAAAGCGGCAGCTGCAATAGCACCGCCGACCGAAATCAGGAAATACTTCTGACGTTCTTTCCGCAGCTCCTCGCGCCACGGCAGGAGATTAATCTTTGGCATTAGTCGAAGCTCCTCAGCGCCAGACCAAACGATGTAAGCAGTGCATTGGCGTCGCGCTCAATGCCCTGACCCTTGGCTCGGGCCGACACTTTCATCTGCCCCAGAGGGTCACCGATTTCTGTCGGGATGCCCACTCGACTAGCGATGACGTCTGCAATCCCGGGGATATTCGCGCATCCGCCGCACATGATGATCAGATCAGGCTGCTCGCGACCGCCACCGGAGGCAAGGTAGAACTGCAACGAGCGGCTGACTTGCTGCGTCACATCGTCAATGAATGGGTCCAGAACTTCAGGCTCGTAGTTACTCGGTAACCCGCCTTCCTTCTTCGCTCTGCCTGCATCTTCGACCGACAAGCCGTAAGTCCGCATGATCTCTTCGGTCAGCTGCTGACCGCCGAACGCAAAGTCGCGGGTATAGACGACTTTCATGTCCTGCAACACCCCAAAGGTTGTGTTGCTGGCGCCCATATCGATCACCGCGACCGATTGGCCGATGCCGTTGTTGGGAATTTGATGCGCGAGCAGTCGACAGGCGTTCTCCAGTGCAAATGCCTCGACGTCGACGACAGCCGACTTGAGGCCGGCAGCCGAAACGGCCGCTTCGCGCTGGTCAACGTTGTCGGTGCGGGTCGCGACGAGCAACACGTCGTTCATCTCGCTGTCGGCTTCGTTCGGTCCGATGATTTCGAAGTCATGGCTGACCTCTTCCATCGGGAACGGGATGTATTGATCCGCCTGGATCTCCACCTGACCTTCCATTTCCGCCTCGGACAACCCGCCGGGCATTTGAATGGTCTTCGTGATCGCCGCATCACCGCTGATGGCGATTGCAACGTCCCTCACTTTCGTGCCGGAACGCTTAACCGCGCGGCGTATTGCTTCGCCCACTGCCTGGGTATCCACAATCGCTTTGTCGTTGATGGAATTCGCGGGAGTCGCCTCCGCGGCATAGGACTCGACGCGGTATCCGCGCCCGGCCTCAGCGAGCTCCACCAGCTTGATCGACGAAGTCGTTATATCAAGCCCGAGGAGGCTGCGATTTTTCTTGCCGAATATCACCCAATATTCCCTTAAAAATCTTTAAGTTATCGTCGTTTTGTGGGCGGTCGCCTGAACAAACGAACTCAACTATATATCAACAAAGTGTTAAATAAAACGTGACTGTGTACCGCTTTTCACAATTCGTATCGTAAGCCACGACTTGACACTAATTCTGTGAACCACGTACCGCAGCGGACAGTCACAAACGAGACACGGTTCTCAAGCCGCTTCGATCTGCGCCCAACGAAGGTATTTAGTGTCAAAAAAAGGAAATGTCGGCGCCCCACTGCCGTAACCGGTTGTCAATATGCATAATACGTCGCGACCTGACAAGGAACAGAACAACACCTTGAAGAGAAAAATACTGCTACGCGCAGTTGTCATGGCCGGTTCGCTCGGATTAGCGCTTCTCATTGCCGCTACGGGCGCCGTTCTCGCTGCCTATCACTATGCCAGGCCCGGTTTGCCGGACGCTGCGACGGTCAGGGAAATCCCGTTGCAGGTGCCTCTGCGTGTCTTCAGTCGGGATGGGAAGCTGATTCAGGAGATCGGTGAACAGCGTCGAATCCTTGTTGCGTATGAAGATGTGCCGGATTTTGTGGTTCAGGCCTTTCTCGCCGCGGAAGACGACCGGTTTTTTGAGCATCCGGGAATCGACTATCAGGGCGTACTACGGGCCGTCGTCAAAAATGTGCTGTCCGGCCGGAAAGCACAGGGCGCCAGCACACTGACACAGCAGCTCGCGCGCGACTATTTCCTTTCGCGCGAACGCAGCTACGTGCGCAAACTTAAAGAAGCGTTCCTGTCGTACAAGATCGAGCAGGAGTTCAGCAAAGAAGAGATCATGGAGCTGTTCCTGAACAAAATGTTCTTCGGGCAGCGCGCGTACGGGATCGTCGCGGCCTCTCAGGTCTATTTCGGCAAGAATCTCGACGAATTGGAGGTCGCGGAAGCGGCGACACTGGCGGGTGTCCTGCAACGGCCGTCTGACTACAACCCGGTATCCGGGCCGGACAGCGCAAAACGTCGTCGTGCTTATGTGCTCCGACGAATGCGCGAACTCGACTTCATCAACGACGTCGAATACGACGAAAGCATGGCATATCCGATGCAGTCCTATCTGCACGGGCCGGATATCGAGCTTGAGGCTTCCTATCTTGCGGAAATGGTCCGGCGCGAAGTCACCAATAGATTTGGGCGAGAAGTCACGACGCGTGGCTACCGCGTCATCACAACGATCGACTCACGCCTGCAGGCTGCGGCCAACCATGCGACCCGCGATGGCTTGTTGGAATATGACCGTCGGCACGGCTATCGGGGACCTTTGAGCCAGCTCGATTTGGCCACTGCGGACGAGGCACTGATCGAGCAGACGCTCGAAGACTATCGCAGTCCCGGCAAACTCCGCACCGGAGTCATCACCGAAATCGCGGTCGACGGCACCCAGGCAACGGTTCGTCTGGCCGCTGGGGAAACCGTCCAGCTGCCCTGGAGCGGCGTCGCCTGGGCCGCCCCGTTCGTCGACCGCAGCCGCGTTGGCAATGCTCCGGAGAGCCTGGCGGATGTGCTTTCACCCGGTGATGTGGTCCGCGTCTATAAAACTCTGTCCGGCTTGTACGCACTCGGACAGATTCCCGAAGCACAAGCGGCACTGGTCGCGCTCGACCCGACCGATGGCGCCATCGTCGCACTCACGGGCGGGTTCGACTACAGCGCCAGCAAGTTCAACCGAGCTGTTCAGACGCAACGTCAGCCCGGTTCCAGCTTCAAGCCATTTCTGTACTCTGCGGCGCTGGCCAACGGCTTCACGGCAGCCTCGATCGTCAAGGATGCCCCGGTCACGATCCAATCCGCTGAGCTCGAAGGGGAGTGGAAACCCAAGAACTCAACCGGACGATTCTACGGCGACACCCGAGTCCGCGACGGACTCGTACGGTCGCTCAATCTGGTTTCCGTACGAATGATGATGCGAATGGGAATCTCGAACGCATTACGCCATCTGCGCAGATTCGGCTTCAGCGAGGATGTGTTGCCCGCCAACCTTTCGCTCGCATTGGGTAGCGGCGCCGCGAGCCCGTTGGAAATGGCCGACGCCTACGCTGTGCTCGCCAATGGCGGCTACGATGTTGATCCCTACTTTATCGATCGAATTGAACTGGCCGATGGTGAAATCATCGAGATCGCAGATCCGAAGCGCGTCTGCACCGACTGCGAGTTGCTTGAGTCGCTGCAACCAGAGCCCGAACGAGTTGAGGCGCTTGACGACACCCATCGCAAGCAGGACGCGCCGGTCGGCGAGGCGCTGATCGAATTTTTGAGTCCCGAGACCATTGCGCCGCGCGCCATTGATGCGACGAATATCTGGCTGATCCAAGACATGATGCGTGACGTGATTCGACGTGGTACGGGTCGCCGTGCCCGCGCCTTGGGTCGGCAGGATCTTGCGGGCAAGACCGGCACCTCCAACGACCAAAGGGACGCATGGTTCGGCGGCTTCAATCCTGACCTGGTCGCGATTACCTGGGTGGGTTTCGACACCGACGAACCGCTCGGCCGTGGCGAAGAGGGCGGTCGCACCGCGCTTCCGATCTGGGTGCATTTCATGCGTGACGCGCTTTTGGGCGTACCCGAACGCCGCTATCCACAACCGGACGGACTCGTTACGGTTCGTATCAATCCGGCAACCGGCGAACTGGCCGGTGCGACGTCGACCAACTTCGTTTTTGAAACCTTTGAAGCGGGCACCCAACCATTGCCCGCGACCGAGAGCGCTCCGTTCAACCCGTACAACCAGGATGAACCGGTGCTGGATCAGGACGACGTTTTTTAGCCAAAGAGGAACGGATGGCGGTGTTCAACACAGATGACCGCTCGAGAACGAGCGTCGCGCAGGAAGCGGCACGCATCATGGTCGATCACGGAATCTCCGATTTCCAGGTCGCCAAGCGCAAAGCAGCGGCACGACTGGGGCTGGATCGACATGGCACGCTGCCAAGCAACGTCGAAGTGGAAGCCGCTTTGGTGGAACATCACCGGCTGTACGCCGAAGACGATCACGATCGCTCTTTGCAGGACCGTCGAGTGACCGTGTTGTCCTTGATGGAAACTGTGACCGAATTCGAACCGCGACTCGTGGGCCCATTGCTCGCTGGCACGGCGGCAGAAGATGCACCCGCGAATCTTCATCTGTTCGCTGACGCCGCCGAGGACCTCGTATGGTTCCTGGAGTCGCAGGCGATTGAATACCGGCCGTTCGATCGTAGAGTTCGCGTGCAGCGCGGCCGCAGCGAAACGTATCCTGGTTTTCGATTCGACTGGCGCGATCTGCCGATCGAAGCGACCGTATTTCCGTACGACGGGCTGCGTCAGGCTCCGTTGAGTCCGGTCGATGGAAAACCCATGAAGCGCGCCTCGATCAAGAAAGTGCGCAAGTTGGTTGCCGCGGCCTGAAGCCGCAATAACGCCTGATCAGCGCTGATCGATCGCCGCGTAGTCGCGCTTCGCCGAACCGGTGTAGAGCTGACGCGGCCGACTAATGCGCGTATTGCTGGCAATCATTTCGTCCCAGTGTGCGACCCAGCCGACGGCACGACCAATTGCGAACATCACCGTGAACATCGAGGTCGGGATACCGAGCGCGCGGTAGATGATGCCGGAGTAGAAGTCGACGTTGGGGTACAGGTTTTTCTCGATAAAGTACTCATCGTTGAGCGCTACCTGCTCGAGTTCCTGCGCCAGATCAAACAACGGGTTGTCGGTCCGACCAAGATTCTTCAATACCTTGTGGCACATCTCGCGAATGATCGTGGCGCGAGGGTCGAAGTTTTTGTAGACGCGATGGCCGAAACCCATCAGGCGGAAGGGATCGTTGCGATCCTTCGCGCGCGCGACAAACTCCGGAATCCGGTCTGGTGTGCCGATTTGCTCAAGCATCGTCAGCACAGCTTCGTTTGCACCGCCGTGCGCCGGGCCCCACAGGGCAGAGATACCCGCCGCAATCGCAGAATACGGGTTCGCCCCGGAGCTCGCAGCCATCCTCACGGTCGACGTCGAGCAGTTCTGCTCGTGGTCCGCGTGAAGAATAAACAGAAGATCCAGCGCCTCTGCGGCAACGGGATCGATCTGGTAAGGCTCAGCAGGCACGCCGAAGAACATATTCAGAATGTTGCTGCAGAAATCCAGATCGTTGCGCGGGTAGATAAACGGCTGACCGAGCGAATGCTTGTAGGCCGCCGCGGCGATCGTCGGCAATTTGGCGATGATCCGATGCGCAAAGATCTCGCGATGTCGCGGATCATGGATGTCGGTCGAGTCGTGATAGAACGCTGACATCGATCCGACCACGCCAGAAACCATGGCCATCGGGTGCGCATCATGGTGGAAGCCGTTGTAGAACCGCAGCAGGCTCTCGTTGAGCATCGTATGGCGGCGGATCGAATCGGTGAACTCATCGAGCTGTGTGGCGGTCGGCAACTCACCGTGCAGGAGCAGATAGCACACTTCGATGAAGTGTGAGTGCTTCGCGAGCTGCTCAACCGGGTAGCCGCGATACATCAACACCCCTTCGTTGCCATCAATGAAGGTGATCTTGCTGTCGCAGCTGCCGGTAGAGACGAAACCAGGATCGTACGTGAACACGCCAAGATCGCGGTACAACCCACCGATGTTGATGACGTCGGGCCCGCTCGTTCCAGTCAGTACCGGAAGCTCGGTCGATTTTCCATCAGGTGCGGTCAGTTTGTACGCGTTATCGGTCATGCTGTGATTGTCCCTGGTCTGTCAAAGGCCGCCCCACGCGGCCAAAAAGTTACTTGCCGTAGCGGCGACGGAATCGGTCTACACGACCGCCGGAATCGACGATTTTCTGCTTGCCCGTGTAGAACGGGTGGCAGGAAGCGCAAACTTCAACAGTCAGGTCTTCACCCAGCGTTGAGCGAGTCTTGAACGTAGAACCGCAACTGCAGGTGACTGTGATCTCGGTATAGGCCGGATGGATGTCGGCTTTCATGGTCTTTCTCCCGCGCAGCGAGCGGCCGCGCGTACACGCAAAAAGGGCCGCGAACTATACGGCGGCGGCCTCATTTTGACAAGGGCCTTGATGCACGAAACGCAGTCGCTCGACTTATCCACATTTCCTGTGGATAAGTCTGTGGAAGAAACTGGGTTAAGTGCCGGAAACCCTTGATTGACGGGGCGCTCTTTCAGATTGGCGAAAAAATAACCAAATCGCGATTTTTCATATTTTTCAATATTTTACGAAAACAATCGCAGGCGAGCTGAGAAGCAACATGCATGAAACATTAGAATTTTCGCCCAGCGGTCGTCCTTGTGCATAACCGTTTTGGTCACCGCCCCACAAGGCACCTGAAATGTCAATCCGGTTCAGGGCAAAAATCGCGCCTGTAAGTCATTCAAAAAGCGCCGTCCCAACTGTGTCGGCGCCCAGAGCCCGGCACGGTCGACACTCAGCAGGCCATCTTCGCGCGCCGCATCGACTCTCGACAGAACCTCGGCAAACTTCAATCCGGTGCGAGATTCAAAATCCGATTCGTTGAATCCTTCTGTCAATCGGAGTGCATTCAACAAGAACTCGAATGCCACCGAACGCCGTTCGACAGGTTCCAGTTCGATCGGTTGCTGGACCTGCGAAACAAAGCTGCGCGGATGCATCGGGCGCAGGTAGCGTTTGACGCCCGTGTTGTCGGTCAATTTACCGTGTGCACCGGCGCCGAACGCAAGATAGTCACCGAATAGCCAATAGTTGAGGTTGTGCCGACACTCTGCACCCGGCTGCGCCCATGCAGATACTTCGTATCGATGGTAGCCAGCGTCGCTGAGCCGTGCCGCTCCAGTATCGGCGATGTCCGCCAGCGTGGATTCATCGGGGAGCTCCGGCGGAAACGCATGAAACCGGGTGTTCGGCTCCAACGTAAGCTGATAGTAGGAAATGTGGTCCACCTCAAGGGCCAGCGCCGCACGTACATCGGCAGCGGCGAGGGCAACGCTCTGACCGGGCAACCCATGCATGACATCGATGTTGATTCTCGAGAACCCAGCCGCTTTTGCCTGCAGAACCGCCGCTCGGGTTTCATCCGGGCTGTGCAGACGGCCGAGACGCTTCAACGTATCCGCATCAAAACTCTGCGCGCCAAACGACAAACGGTTCACACCCGCCGCGCGATATCCCTCCAGGCTGCCGCGCTCAAGCGCGCCCGGATTGACCTCCATTGTGATCTCCGCATGAGGCGCGAGCTGGAAATTCTCACGCAGCGCCTCCAACACGCGGCCAACCTCCCGCGGATTGAACAACGATGGCGTACCACCGCCGAGAAACACGGTCTGAACTGACCGCTCGGCACCGAGGTGTTGTTGCGCCTGCAGGTCCAGCAACAGTGCTTCGACGTAAGCACCGCGCGCAGAGTCACGGCGGTCCGCACCGGGTACCGGATGCGAGTTGAAGTCGCAATACGGGCATTTGGCAAGACACCACGGCCAGTGGATGTATGCCGCGAGCGGAATCTCAGCCGAGCGCACCACTCACCCAACCGGGCAATTCCGGCAGTAGCGAGCGCATCGCGGCGCCGCGGTGACTGCGCGATCTCTTTTCATCGCGTGACAACTGCGCAGCACTGCGCTCTGTTCCTGGCACAAGGAACACCGGGTCGTAACCAAACCCGCCAGCCCCTGCAGCCGATTCAGCGATTTCACCCACCCACCGACCGGTACCGATCAGAGGCGTCGGATCGTCCGGATGACGGACGCCGACGATCGCGCAATAGAACGCCGCGCGCCGGTCTGTCGCCCGCCCCAACTCCGACAGCAGCTTCGCGATATTGTCCGCGTCGGTCGCCGATGGGCCGGCGTATCTCGCGGACCAGACCCCAGGGGCACCGCCGAGCGCGGCCACCTCCAATCCGGAGTCATCGGCCAACGCAGGCAAGCCCGTCAGGCTTGAAGCAAACCGTGCCTTGATCAGCGCATTTTCAATAAACGTCTTGCCGGTCTCCTCGGCTTGTTCATCGAAAAATTCCGATTGAGGGCTCAAAACTACCTCAAGTTCGCCGAACAGGTCGCGAAACTCCTTCAGTTTGCCGGAATTGCCTGTTGCGAGGACCAGTCGAGTCACGCCAGCGCCTCGCGCTGTGCTGCGATCAAGTCCTGAATACCGGCCGCGGCGAGATCCAGCAAAGCGTCGAGTTCTTCGCGGCGAAACGCATGCCCTTCTGCAGTTCCCTGGACTTCGATGAAAGCGCCCGCATCGTTCATGACGACGTTCATGTCCGTCTCGGCTTCAGAGTCCTCCGGGTAGTCCAGGTCAAGAACCGGCAGACCACGGTAAATGCCAACCGATACCGCGCCGACGGCACCTTGCAAGGGATTGCGCTTTAACGTCCCGGCGGTCATCAGACGACCAACAGCCAACGCCAGTGCAACATATGCCCCGGTGATCGATGCGGTTCGCGTGCCGCCATCCGCCTGAAGCACATCGCAGTCGAGCGTCACGGTCCGCTCGCCGAGTGCCTTTAAATCGGTCACAGCCCGCAGAGATCGGCCAATCAGGCGCTGGATTTCCTGGGTGCGACCCGATTGTTTGCCACGCGCCGCCTCGCGGCCGCTGCGCGTATGCGTCGAACCCGGCAGCATGCCGTATTCGGCGGTCACCCAACCCTGCCCTTTTCCGCGCAGAAACGGTGGCACGCGCTCCTCCACACTGGCGGTACACAAAACCCGTGTCTGACCACAGCTGATCAACACAGATCCGGCCGCGTGACAGGTAAAGTCGGTCTCAATCCGGACGGTGCGCAGTTGGTCTGCAGCCCGCCCGCTGGGGCGCTCGGTCATGTTTGGCGTTCTCTAATGGAAGTGAGGCGCGAAGTATAGATGAGGCGGGTGGGGGTGTTTACTTCAACCAGCGAAGTGCAGCGACGCTGGTGTTGTCTGCTCGTTTACCATTGTTTTTGATCGCAACATCACACATGACCTTCAGGACGGTACGCAGCGGCACATTGTCGCGGTAGGCAATCTCGACCATCGTGTCGGCCTCCAACCCGGACCAGAGCCCATCCGAGCACAGCAGCAACACGTCACCAGGCCGCAATTCCCGCTTTTTCGAGACGGTAATTCCGGGTAGCGCGTCGTCGCCACCGAGGCAGGATTCGACGTAATTGCGCATCGGGTGAGTCTGCGCCTCCGAGCGCTGGATCACGCCCTCGTGGATCAAAACCTCGACATGAGAATGATCGCGCGTTTTGAGATGAACTTGCCGGTCGCGCAGCAGGTAGATTCGCGAGTCACCGACGTGCACCCAATAGCAGGCGTCATCCTGCACCAGGCAGACCGCACAAGTCGCGCGCGGCCTGTGGTCGACCTCACGATCCGCACCGAGCGCAACCACCGCGTCATGCGCCTGACTGACTGCCTTGTACAGGAAGCCCTGCGCGTCGAAGATCGGTTGCGGTGTTGATTCGAAGATACTTACCAGGGTGTCTCTTGCCGTCTCCGCGGCGAGTGCACCATCCGAGTGACCACCCATGCCATCAAACACCATCAGCAATGCCGCTTCATCGCCAATCGAGATGGCGACACGATCCTGATTGTCTTTGCGCTGACCAATCAGACTCTGGCTTGCGTAATCGATGTTCACACCTGGCACCCGCTGGCACGTCCTGTCCAGCCCTTCTTCAGCAAGGTATCATGCGCGGCGGATGGTCGCAGCGCCATGATTTGGCGCACAAACCGGGATATCTTATCGCCGGATACTCGCGACGACCCAGCGGACGGATCGGAAGCTCAAACTATGACCACATTGCACAGCATGACCGGCTTCGCGCGCAGCGAGCCCTCGGGCGAAACACAGCAATGGGTTTGGGAGTTGCGGGCGGTCAATCACCGCTACCTCGATGTGCACCTGCGGATGCCAGAACGCCTCCGCGTGCACGAGCATGCGCTCCGCAAGCGGGTCGCTGCAGCCCTGTCTCGAGGAAAAATCGACTGCGTACTCAGCCGCCAGGATCATCGCGAACAGGATGTGCGGCTCAGTATCGACCCTGGCGTTGTTCGCGGCCTGCGCGATGCGGCGCGTACCGTCCAGCAAATCCACGACGGTCTCGCTCCACAAACTGTCAACGACGTTTTGCGCTGGCCCGGCGTGATCGCGCAGCCTGACGCTGACGAGACTGCGGAGGGCGCCGCGCTCACCGTCGCGCTCGACGCGGCACTACAGCGACTGAAGGACATGCGCGCTCGTGAGGGTGAACATCTCGCGTCACTGCTTCGCAGCCGGTGCAAGGAAATCCAGACACTGGCCGGAACAGTACGCGACCGCCGCCCCGAGGTGATCGCCGGCATTCGCGAACGACTTCAGGAGCGTATCGATCGGGTCGGCATCGAAATCGACTCGGGCCGCATAGAGGCAGAATTGCTCCTGCTCGCGCAAAAGCTGGATGTCGATGAAGAGCTCGACCGCCTCGATGGGCACCTGAATGAGTTGGAGCGGATTTTGGTGAAAGGTGGGCCCTGTGGCCGCAAGCTCGACTTCCTGATCCAGGAATTCAACCGCGAGGCCAACACGCTGGCCTCGAAGTCCGGTGATTCATTGACCACACGCGCCGCGGTCGACATGAAAGTGGCGATCGAACAAATGCGCGAGCAGGTCCAGAACATTGAGTAAGCGCGGTGGTCGACTGGTTGTGGTGTCGGCACCCTCGGGGGCTGGAAAAACGACTTTGGTGCGCGGTCTGATTGCACGCGATGAACGGTTTGTCTTCTCGGTGTCGTACACCACTCGACCCCAGCGGCCGAACGAGCGCGACGGTATTGACTACCACTTTGTAAGCCAGGACGAATTTATGAGACTCCGCGATAGCGGGGCATTTCTTGAGTATGCAGAAGTCTTCGACAACTTCTACGCCACCGGGCGAGAAGCGGTCGCCACGGAGTTGCGTCGCGGACGGCATGTGATTGTCGAAATCGACTGGCAGGGCGCGCAGCAGGTACGCCGACAAATGCCGATGTGTCGCTCGATCTTTATCGTGCCGCCATCGATCGCCGCGCTGCGCGAACGACTGACACGCAGGCAGACCGATTCGGAGCAAATCATTGAGCGACGTCTCAAAGATTCGCTGTCCGACTTGTCGCATTGGACCGAGTTCGACTACATCGTCGTGAACGATCAGCTCACCAAGGCGCTCGATGAGCTTGCAGGTATCGCAAGCGGCGTCATGCGCCGCAACCGCGTCGGCACTGACCGCGTCGATCGGATCATGCAATCCATTCTGAGCAGTCGGTAACGTTTTCTCAGGATTTCTCTGGTATTTACGCCAACATAGACGATACTATCAACGACCGGCGCAGCATTCTGCGCAGTTCCGGCGCTAAGCCCAGCGCCCACTGAAATCACTGGAACTAAAAGACATGGCACGAATTACTGTAGAAGACTGCCTCGAACAGGTAGACAACATCTTTGATCTCGTCCTGATTGCCGCGAAACGCGCTCGTCGCATCGCGAACGGCGCCGATCCCAGCCTCCCGTGGGAAAACGACAAACCCACCGTCATGGCGCTGCGAGAAATCGCTGAAGGGAATGTCACGGCAGCAATTCTCGATGAGCCGGATCAGCCACCGGAAGAGCTGATGCGCGCCGAGCAGATGCAGGAAGACATTATGCCCTTGCGGGCGTTGGGGTTGGGTGACTAGGCCCCGCTGCATGGGCTCATGGTGTTGCTGACCGAACGCCACCCCAAATCAACCCAATGGCCACAACCGTGGCCAGCGTAAGCGAGCGCGGCATGGACTATGCCGCGAACCTACTCGGCAGATTCTCCGCGAACAGCCGGTGGGCTACCGGCTTCACTAAGCTGTTGGAAGAATGCCGGGCCTACATGGCCGACGAACAGCTTGAGCTGGTACTGAAAGCCTACGAATTTGGTGCTGCTGCGCACCACGGTCAAAAACGCCGATCCGGCGCGCCGTACATCAGTCATCCCGTTGCGGTCGCCACGATTCTCGCGGAGATGCGGCTCGACTCCGAAACCATTGCCGCCGCAATTTTGCACGATGTGATCGAAGACACATCCGCGGCTGCCAGCGAACTCGAGGCCGAGTTTGGCAAAGCGGTCGCCGTTCTGGTCGACGGCGTCACGAAACTCGACCAGGTGCAGTTCAAGAGTCGTGCCGAAGCTCAGGCATCGAGCTTTCGAAAAATGCTCCTCGCCATGATCGAGGACATTCGCGTGATTCTCGTCAAACTCGCAGACCGTTTGCACAACATGCGCACACTCGAAGCGATGCCGGCTGAGAAACAGCGTCGCATCGCTCGCGAGACGCTGGAGATCTATGCACCCATCGCCAATCGACTGGGCATCAACACGATCAAGATCGAGCTTGAGGATCTCGGGTTTCGCTACCTGCACCCATTCCGTTATCAGGTGCTGAAGAATGCCATTCGGAAATCCGCCGGCAATCGCAAGCAGACGGTTCAGGCCTTACTCGAAACACTCGGCGCGGCGCTCCACAGTCACAACGTAGCCGGCGAGGTGCTCGGCCGCAGCAAGAATCTCTACTCGATCTATCAAAAGATGCAGAGAAAGCGCACGCCATTGAGCGAGATTGTCGATGTGCTTGGCTTTCGTATCGTCGTCGACAGTGTCGACACCTGCTATCGCACATTAGGGTTGGTGCACAAGCTCTACAAGCCCATGCCCGGTAAATTCAAGGACTACATTGCCATCCCGCGCGTGAACGGCTACCAATCACTGCACACCGCCTGTTTCGGACCGCGCGGCATGCCAATCGAATTTCAAATTCGCACCAGCGCGATGGACATGCTCGCCGAAGACGGCATCGCGTCGCATTGGCAATACAAGGCCACCGACCAGGAAACCAACGCGTCACAACAACGTGCGCGGGAATGGCTCGGCAACCTGATGGAGATGGACCAGGCCGGCAACACCGAGGAATTCCTCGAGAACGTCAAAGTCGATCTGTTCCCGGACAAGGTGTACGTATTTACACCGAAAGGCGACATCCTGCGCTTGCCGCGCGGCGCAACCCCTGTCGACTTCGCGTATGCAGTTCACACCGACGTCGGCAACCGATGCGTCGCGGCCAAAGTCGACAGACGGCTGGTCCCGTTGCGCACACAGCTATCGAACGGCCAGAGCGTCGAGATCATCACGGCCAAGGGCGCGAAACCGAATCCGAACTGGGTCAACTATGTCGTCACAGCGAAGGCGCGAACCGCACTCAAGCAATATCTGAAAAATCTGCGTCACGAGGAAGCGCGCGATCTTGGCAAGCGGATGTTCGCTCAGGCACTTGCAGAGTTCGGCACTCATATCCGGAAGGTACCGAAGCGGCGGATGCGATCGCTCCTCGACGACCTCGGCCTGAACAATGTCACCGAGTTGTACGAGCAACTCGGTCTTGGGGAACGCCTCGCGCCGCTTGCTGCGAAACAACTCATGGCCGACGAACAGGAAGTGATTCCCGATGCCGGTGACCGACCGCTGACAATCTCCGGCACAGAGGGAATGGTCGTAAGTTACGCGAAGTGCTGTAGCCCGATTCCGGGCGACACTATTATGGGCTACCTCAGCTCGGGTCGAGGCATCGTCATTCACCGAACGCAATGCGGCAATCTCGCCAGCTACCGCAAACACACCGAAAAATGGGTTGAGGTCAATTGGCTGGAGCAGATCGAAGACCAAACGTTTCGCGTTCTGTTGTCCGTGGAGGCGGTCAACCGAATGGGCGTACTCGCGGAGGTCGCCGCGACAATTGCAGATGTCGGCTCGAATATCGACCAGGTCGAGGTCGGCTCGCGCGATATCGACACATCGAATCTGACGTTCGGTATCGAGGTTCGTGACCGTCAACATCTGGCCGAGGTGCTGCGCAGTATTCGCGCGATGAAGAGCGTCACCAAGGTCACCAGAAACCTCGCCTGATTCCGTCACGGTACAGGTATACTCTTCGCGGTTTTTTTGACGGAGCCCGCGCATGCAGCGAGAACCGATCCATACCGATAACGCCCCCGCGGCGATCGGAACGTACTCCCAAGCGATTCGCTGTGGCGGACTGGTGTTTTTGTCCGGACAGATCCCTTTGGTGCCGGAGACGATGTCCCTCGTTGAGGGTGACTTTCGTGAACGCGCACGACAGGTGTTTCGAAACTTGAGCGCTGTTGCAGATGCCGCGGGCGCCGATCTCAAGAATGCTGCAAAAATCATGGTGTTTTTGACCGATCTGGGCCAATTCAGCATCGTCAACGAAGTCATGGAAGAGTTTTTCGAAACCCCCTACCCAGCGCGAGCGGCAGTGGGTGTTGCCAGCCTGCCGAAAGGGGTCGATGTAGAAGCGGATGCCGTCATCCCGATCCTCGACTGAGGCCAGACACGCGCTGCAGGCCTCTCCCCGCAGTCTGCGTGGCGTTGGACCCGCGCTTGCTGAGAAATTGGCTGCACTGGGCATTCATCGCGTCGAAGATCTGCTGTTCCAGATGCCTTTGCGCTACGAGGACCGCACGCACGTCACACCGATTGGCGGCGCGCAACCGGGTGCGCGCGTCATGATTGAAGGCGAGGTCGCGGTGGCGGAGGTGGTGTTCCGCCCACGCCGCACACTGTTGGTTCGACTCATGGATGGCACAGGCCAGCTGACACTGCGCTTTTTTCACTTTTCCAACGCACAGCGCGCCGGTTTTTCACGCGACCGGAAACTCACCGCCTTCGGCGAAGTGAGACTTTCGAAAGCCGGTAAAGAGATGGTTCACCCTGAGTATCGATTGCTCGCGGATTCGGAGTCGAGTCACACCGAAGCGGGGCTGTCGGCAATCTACCCAACGACGGACGGCATCCACCAGCAACGAATGCGCAAACTCGTGGGTGGTGCACTACAACTCATGCGTCGGCATCCACCCGCAGAGCTGGTCCCGGCATCCCTGCTCCAGGACCTCGATCTGCCAACACTACGCCAGGCACTGGAAACCGTACATTCGCCGGCGCCTCAGGCCGATACACAGTCGTTGATCAATGCTGAACATCCGGCACAACAACGCCTCGCGCTGGAAGAATTGTTGGCGCATCAGGTCAGCATGCGGCTGCTGCGCCGTAGCGTTCAATCCGAAAAAGCACCACCGATACCGCCCGGGCACCCACTGATCCAGGCCTTGCTGAAGCAACTCCCGTTCGATCCGACCGCGGCTCAACATCGGGTATTCGCCGAAATTTCATCCGATATGGCGCTGGATCAGCCCATGCTTCGATTGGTCCAGGGGGATGTCGGGTCCGGCAAAACGCTGGTTGCGGCACTGGCCGCCGTCGCTGCGATCGGCGCCGGTATGCAGTGTGCATTGATGGCGCCCACCGAATTGCTCGCGGAGCAGCATGAGGCGAGCTTTCGGCGCTGGCTCGAACCACTCGATATCGAGGTGGTCCGACTGGCCGGTAGCTTGCGCGCAGCGGAGCGCCGACAGGCGTTGGCGTCCGTGGAGGGCGGTCGCGCGAAAATGGTCGTCGGTACGCATGCGCTTTTTCAGGATGCGGTCAGCTTCGCGTGTCTTGGACTTGTGATTATCGACGAGCAACATCGTTTCGGAGTCCACCAACGGCTCGCTCTGCGCGACAAAGGTGGCCGTCATGGTCTGGCGCCGCATCAGTTGGTGATGACGGCGACCCCGATTCCTCGAACTCTGGCGATGACCGCGTATGCGGATTTGGATACCTCTATTATCGACGAGCTGCCGCCAGGCCGCACACCGGTCAAGACGGTCGTCATCCCCGAGGAACGCCGCGACGAAGTGATCGATCGCGTGGCGACCGCATGCGCGGAGGGTCGGCAAATCTACTGGGTGTGTCCTTTGGTCGAGACCTCCGAGCAACTGGAGGCGCAGGCGGCCGAGGACACCGCGGCGGTGCTGGCCGATCAGTTGCCGAAGGTGCGCGTCGGGCTCGTGCATGGACGACTGAAAGCCGCCGACAAAGCCAGCGCCATGCAGCAGTTCGCGAACGCCACTACCGACCTTTTGGTCGCGACAACCGTCATTGAGGTCGGCGTGGACGTACCGAACGCGAGCCTGATGATTATCGAGAACGCCGAGCGCATGGGACTGTCGCAACTTCATCAGCTGCGCGGGCGTGTCGGCCGAGGCGCAGCTGCCAGCACCTGCGTCCTGCTGTACAAGTCACCGCTTTCGCGTGCCGCGCGTGCGCGTCTCGGCGTCATGCGGGAGAGTAACGATGGATTCGTTATTGCAGAGCAAGATCTCGAATTGCGCGGGCCCGGTGAGCTGCTCGGCACCCGACAGACCGGCGCGGTCGCGTTCCGGCTGGCGGACTTGAAGCGCGATGCGCATCTGCTACCCGCGGTTCAGAATGCCGCGAGCCAGATACTGAGCTCGCCCGATGCCGAGCAGTCGGAAACCGTGAAGCAATTACTCGCCCGTTGGATCGGCGACGCGAGCCGATACGGGAACGTTTAGAATGGGGCTTCAGCGAGACAGACAAAAATGACGATCAGCTCCGAAACCCCCATCGACGATTCACGTGATCAGGTCCTGTGGCAGCCGCATGCTGCTGTGGACGGGCACTATGCCGATTGGCTGTTGCGTCGCGGACTGCTAACGCCCGATCTTCAAGCCAGCCTCGGTGAAGCAGTCGCCATCGACGTGCTGTCCGAAGGGTATCGTTCAGCTCCCAGCTGGACCGCTGACCTTGTGCCGTCCGAACCCGCGCTTGGCTGGTGTCGCGAAATCACGATGTCGTTTGGCGGACGTGTCTACGTACACGCTGAGTGCTATGCGCCGGCGGCGACGATTCGCGCGCATCGCTGGTTGGAATCACTCGGCGCCAAACCGCTCGGCGGTGCGCTGGCGGAGTTGCCCGATACCCGTCGAACCTCGATGGCCTTTAGCAACGACGCACAGGCTGGCAACACTCGCGTGGAATCGTCAGCATGGGCGAGACGATCGGTTTTTGAGGTTCAAGGCCATCCGCTGTTCCTGATCGAATACCTGTCACCCGCACTCGCCGGCATATCGAGAGAGGCTGGCTGAGATGTCTGCACCCGACTCGGTGAGTGCGGTAGTACTCCGACAGCTCCAGATCTACTGGCGCCTCGCGCGGCTGGATCGGCCGATCGGGATCTGGTTACTCATGTGGCCGATGTTGTGGGGTTTGTGGGTCGCCGGCACCGGTCAACCCGACCAACAGGTACTGATCGTTTTCCTGCTCGGTGCGATTGTGACGCGATCCGCAGGCTGCATCGTCAACGATATCGCGGATCGCAAGCTCGACGCCGATGTCCGACGCACCCGCGATCGCCCGCTAGCCAGTGGCCAGGTCGGGGTAATCGAGGCTTTGGCGTTGTTTATCATCTTCGGTTTCGTCGCTATCGGACTCGTCTCGACGCAAAACACGTTGACGCAACTGTTGGCAGGCGGGGGTGCACTGCTGATGGTGGCCTATCCATTCATGAAGCGCTTCATCTCAGTGCCGCAATTTATCCTCGGCGTCGCATTCGCGTGGGCGATTCCGATGGCGTTCGCCGCGCAGACGGGCGAGATTCCGATCGTCGCGTGGCATCTGTTCGCAATCACTGCGGTTTGGGCCGTCATTTACGACACGATGTACGCGATGTGTGACCGCGAAGACGACCTGACCGCCGGCATTAAATCGACCGCAATCCTTTTCGGCGATACCGATCGCTTCGTGATCGGCGCGCTCCAACTCATCATGCTACTGGCATTGACTATGCTTGGAACACGCTTGTCTCTCGGCCCTTGGTACTACGCCGCAATTCCTGCTGTTGCGATCTTCATGCTGTACCAACAACATCTGATTCGTGATCGCGACCCGGCGCTATGCTTCCGCGCGTTTCTCAACAACCAGTGGATCGGTCTCGTCGTGTTCGTCGGGCTCGCGCTGCACTACCTCTACGCTTCTGCCTAGGCCTGCATAAAGCCCAGATTCGCGCTATTGAAGTTGGCGAGGTTCGGCAACGCAGAACGCAGCTCAGCGTCGGTCAACCCGAACCAGCTACCGAGCGTCGCCGCGTATTGCTCAACAGACACGGACGGAATCAGACGACCGCGGTCATCGGTGTAGTCCTGCGACGCGATATCCGAATCCGGGAAACCGCCGTAGACGCGTTGTCCGCGAACACTGCCGCCGGCCACGAAATGATGGCCCGCCCAGCCGTGGTCAGTCCCATCACCGTTATCGTTCATTGTCCGACCGAAGTCTGCGGCTGTGAACAGCGTGACGTCGTCCCATACACCCAGCTCGACCATGGCATTGCGGAAGTCTCGGATGCCGTTGGCAATTTGCGTCTGCAGGCCGGGCAGACTGTTCGCCTGGGCGCTGTGGGTATCGAAACCGCCCATGCCGACAAAGAACACCTGACGCGAAACGCCCAGCACATTGCGCAGCGAGATCGCTTCCGCGATCACTTGCAGCTGCCCTGCAGCCTGACCCGGCGTGAACGTCGTCGTCAGCGGCGTACGTTGGGCATAGGCGTCACCAAACTCGTTGGTGAGCCCAACGCCGGTCGCTTGCAGGGTTTCGAAATCATTGGCAAACACATTCGACGACGCGTTGTTCTGCGAGACCAGACGCGCGTTGATCTGCTGACGAACAGGATCAAAATCACTGCTGGTTCCAAGAATATTGCGATTCTGAACCAAAGTCAGAGGCAACGCGCCGTTTCGCGACAGCGCGAACGGTGCATCCCCGGTACCGCTGAGGAACACCGTGTTGCCAAACGTCGTGATGCCAGCAAGATCTGCACGCAAGCTGGGATCAGCAGCACGGAATTGATCAATGAAACGACCGCCCCATCCGAGACGCACGCCTTCGGTGTCCAGCGCCATCCACGTCGATTGTTGGTCGTTATGCGAAAACAGTTGCTTCGGCAGAGGCACAGAACGCGCATTGAACTGATCCCGAGTGGTTGGTTGGATCAGCGGACCGACGCCGCCTACTACCGCGAGCTCGCCGCTGTTGAACAGGTCCACCACGGGTTCGTACTCCGAGGCGAGTCCATATTCGAGTCCACCGAAAACGCCCGAGTTGTTCGGCATCAAAGGCAACAAATCAGCGCGCGCGCGACTGCCTGCTGCCGGAGTCGCGGCGTAGATGTCCATCATGCTGCGTCGTGTATTCAGAAATCTCTGATACGACGCGTTATCGCGAGGAATGATGATGTCGTGGTTGTCGATACCACCGAAGAAAAACAGACACACCAAAGCTTTGTAGCCCGAGGTGTCTGCCGCGTTCGCTGTGTTGGCGAGCAAGTGCGGGAGAATACCGCCTGCGCAGGCCGTACCGACACAGGTCCGAAGAAAATCTCGACGAGTCTTGTTGGTCATGTTCGATCTCCTCACTGGACCACGGCAAACGTGGAGCTTGTCGCTACAAGATAAAGGGCGGTTTGTGCACGCTTGCGTAAATCAGCGTCCGTCTGGCCGGAGCGCAATGGCATCGCGTTGATGATGGCGGCGAACTCATCGAAGTCTTGCTGCGGCAACCGTCCGCCGGTCAACACGTTGTCGACGTATGTGACGAGCGCATCTCCATCATCTGCCAATGCGACAAACGGTGCATAGTTCGGCTCGAACGCGTTCGTGCCGCCATTCGGCGTCCGGTTGAAGATGTAATCGCCGACAAAGTTGATGTAACCAATGCTCGAAGCGCCATTGACGATTTGTAGTTCCGGCGCAGTCAGTCCGCGCTCGCCGGACTCCGTGTTAGGCGCGACATAGCCCGGACGATAGAAATTAAACACCGACGGCGGACGGAACGGGTGCTGACCCAGACTCGTGCCTGTGTCGCCCGAGTCGCGAAGGCGGTTTTCGGCCGCCACGTTGATGTTTTCCGTTTCCATCGCACGAATCAGATGCACGAAACGCAGCACAGGTTCGCGTAACTTGCCATCGACTGCGTCCGAGAACATCAACTCGTCCAACAGCACCGCGGCAAGCGTCGCTTGCATGTCGCCGCGATTGCCTGTGCCGAAGGCCACACCATTGTCAGCAGTGAAACTGCCGGTAACAAACGCAGTCGCAACACGCTCGACGTACGCCGGCGGTGGGCTGCTCATCGTGAACCGTTGAATCAACTGACGCGCGATAAAGGGCGGCACGTTGTCGTGCGCGAAAATACCGTCGAGCGCAAGATCGATCGATGTCGGACCGTCGGTGTTTTCTGGAATGAAAACACCGAGAAAATCCTTTGACTCCGGTGAATGGCGGTTGGCGAAATGCACCATCGGCACGGACCATAGCTGCCACTCCGGATTCTGCGAACGGTCGACGTTCATTCCGGTAAACACTCGCGACAGATTCACGATGTCATCGTTATCAAACGTCTCAACGGTCTGGCCGTTGCGCAGCTCGGGTGTGCCGTCCATGTTGAGTTCGATCAGTCCGATCGTGAACAGCTGCAAAATTTCGCGAGCGTAGTTTTCATCCGGCAGGCGGCCCGTATTGGGGTTCGCGCGTTGGCTGCCCCGATAGGTCAGGTAGTCTCCCATCGACGGGTTGTACGTGATGTCGTCCAGCAAATCGCGATAGTTACCGAACGCATTCAGATACAGCGCGTCCATGTAGGCCGCGTGCTGATGTGACCGATTAAGGTTGAATTCGCCAACCACGACAATTTGGGAGAGGGCAAACAACGCGCGCTGGCGCAATTGGTCGTCCCCGCTGATCGCCGCTTCCCAGAACATATCCGAGTGCACAGGCCGGGTCGCACGGGCATTGAACGGCTCGTTGAGTCGTTGCGTGATCAACGGAATGACTCGATCGAGGTAGCTCGTGGCCGGCTTCGCAAATTCTGCGGCCAGCCAATCCGCCGCATCCTGGCCCACGAGTGCCGCGATTTCGGTTGGCGTACCACCAAATGTAGCGGTGCTCAAAAATCGCTGCGCTTCTGCTTCGTCTTCGATCAGCGAAAAAGAGACCGTCGGCGGGGGATTCGGTGTGGGCGGCGGATTCGGCGCGGGGGGCGGGTTGCCGACCGGTGGCGGTGCGATCGTTCCGTCATCGGTACCACCGCCGCCGCATGCGGCCAGGACGGCAACCAGGAACGCGCAAAAGACCGCACGGGTCGACCGTGCTGCGAATTGAACCTCGACCATCGCCGCCTCTCCTCATCGGCTGTGATTCGGCTCGCACGCTAGCGACTTTTGACAGAGAGATCGACCGGTCGTCGCCCATTCCCGACATTTTCGGATGGAAGTGTGACGCGTGTCACAAAAGGTTATGTGACTTAATACGATGTCACATCCCTGTTTACCGCGATCACCGATCGGCCTCTGCGGTTGCAGACAGGGCGACACAAAGGACACGCGATGCTCCCGCAGCGTGAAGCGCCGCTCTGGCGGCCATCATCGTCGCACCGGTTGTCATCACATCATCGATTAACAGAATCTGTCGACCTCGTACATCACGTGCGGCAACGAAGGCGCCCCTCTGATTCTTCAACCGCTGCGATTGTGCTAATCCAACCTGTGGTGGCGTACGCCGAATCTTGCTCAACCAAGTGCGCCTCACTCGAGCCCCAACTCGTGCCGCCGCAAAGCGCGCGAGAAAGTCGCATTGGTTAAACCCGCGCTGGTATCGCTTCCACGGATGCAGGGGCATAGGGCAAACATCGCTGACGCACGCATCGATCTGGTCGACAAGATTCCCGACGGCCAGCTCAAGTATCGGCAACGATGTGACATTTGCGTTGTATTTTAAGCTGGCAATTAGCCAATCGATCGGCGCTTCATATCGGAACGGATCCACGACCAGCGGCGGGCGTGCCACTATTCTCGAAAATTGCTGCCAGCACCGGGTGCAAACCGGATATGGCTCAAACGCGCGGCAGAGCATGCAATAATTTCTGATAAGTAACCGTCGATACCAAGGCAGCGAACCCATCGACATACCATTCCACGAACCCTGGAAACGCGCGATGCGCGTTTCTCCGGTAAACAGCTACTTTCGACCAACCGAATGACCTCCCAACCAAAGAACGCCAGGACCGAAAATGATCCAGCGGTGCAACGACGTCTCGCCCGAAGCGGATTGGGTGTTGTGTCGAGGCACTGCGCAGAAGAGTTGATTAGCCGGCTGGACATGCTCGCAGTGACGCCAAGCCAGGTAGCGTGTCTTGGCTGGGACCCTGTGGTGATCGATGCACTTCGTTCACGCTGGCCGAAATCGTCGCTGACAGTCGTCGAAAGCAACCCAGAGCTGGCCCGGCATGCACGAAAATCGGCGCGCAGAGCGCTGCGCAGGCCCGTATTCGAAGTTGAAGCAACACCGCTCGATCATCTGCCTGAGCGCGAGCCGAAGTTCGACTTTGCGGTCGCCAACCTGACGCTCGCACGTTCCGCCACACCCGACGCAGCGCTGGCCGCGATCGCGCGCAGCCTCGCACCGTCAGCAGGTTTGGTTATCTCGCATCCCGGGCCCGACACGTTGCGTGAATTGCGCGACGCCTGGGCCAACGACAGTCATGTCCATACAGCGTCGTTCGCGGATATGCATGACCTTGGCAGTGCGTTTGCTCGGCACGGGTTTACAGAAAGCGTACTGAACGTCGAACGCCTTACCTTTGAATACCGCACCCTCGATCGCCTCTGGCAGGACCTGACCGATCAGGGTGCGCGCAACAGCGAACCCGGACGTCGGCCAACGCTCACGGGGACCAACCGATTTCGACAAATGTGTAGCAGGCTAAAAAATGCTGAAGGTGGCGTTTCAATCACCGTCGAATTGATCTACGCCCAGACATGGCGTGCCAATTCGGTCAGCGCCGACCGTAACCTGCCGCAGAACGAAGTGCGGATTGACCTAGACCAACTCACGCGCCGCTGAAGGCGTTTGGACTTCGCGACCACGCTTCGATAGCGTTAGACACATGAGCGAGTTGAAGCCGCACCGTTTCGAACTGACTGCGAACTGCGCGTTGACCGAAAACCAGGCGATCGCATTTTTCTGTGTGATCGCCGGGGTCAGCCTGACGATCGCGGTCGGTTGTGCGTTTCTTGGCTACTGGCCGATCCTGCCGTTCGCAGGGCTGGAGCTTGCACTGTTTGGATGGGCCCTGCGCACCACGTGGAGACGCGCGCAGCAGCGCGAGTTCATCGTGATCGATGCGGAGCACATCGAGTTGCAACGCACCGATTTCGAGGGCAACACAAAGGATCGGGTTCAGATTCCACGATCCTGGACACAGGTTCGGCTAATTGCGGACCGACGACGACCGGGGGAACAGCGCCTCGCGTTCGGCCGCGAAGGCCGCTGGGTACCATTTGGCGACTTCCTCGTCGAAGCAGAAAAGAGGACATTACTGAGACGCCTGCGTCAGGTACTGTCTGAACAGGTTTAGTCCAGCAAAAACCCGCGCCAAAGCGTGGCGCAAGTCTCCTTTTCGAGCGCCACTGCAGGTACAATAGAAAGCGGGATAGCTGCTGGTGCATGCCTCGAGATTCTCCTCGGTGAATCAACGAGGTTAGGTGCATTCCAGCACTAATACATCACCTGAATCAGGATCGACTGATGAATATGCACAGATTTTGGCTGGCTGCAGTCATGCTGCTAGCGCCGGCGGGTTCGGCACTGGCCGATTGGGAACTCAACATGCGCGAGGGCGTGACTGAAATCAGTCGCGACATCCACGGGCTGCACATGCTGATCTTCTGGGTGTGCTGCGTGATCGCGCTCTTTGTGTTTGGCTGGATGATTCTGGCGCTGGTCTTGCATCGCAAATCTCGCGGCGTCGAGGCAGCACAGTTCTCACACAGCACCAAGGCCGAGATCGTCTGGACTCTGATTCCTGTCTTGATATTGATCGCCATGGCAGTCCCGGCGACGCAGACCATGCTGAAGATCGAGGACGACCGGAACCCGGACATCACCATCAAGGCGACCGGCTATCAGTGGAAGTGGGAATACGAATACCTCGATGAGGGCGTCAGTTTCTATTCGAACCTCGCGCGCACCAGCAATGACGCTCGCCGCCTGAACTCAGGTATTGATCCCGCCAGCGTCGAGAATTATCTCCTGGAAGTCGACAACCACGTCATCGTGCCGGTCAACAAGAAGGTCCGCGTACTGATCACATCAAACGACGTACTGCACGCTTGGTGGATGCCCGATTTCGGCATCAAGAAGGACGCGATTCCCGGCTACATCAATCAGGTCTGGTTCCGCGCAGAGGAGCCAGGTATCTACCGCGGCCAGTGCGCCGAGCTTTGCGGCCAGGATCATGGCTTTATGCCGATCGTCGTAGAAGTGCTTGCGCAAGATGAATTCAACGCGCGTATGGCCGCAATGCAGGCCGAGCAAGGTATCGACACCACCAAACTCGCGGCCAATTAAGACCGCACAAGATATCAAACACTAAAGAAAGAACCAGACAGTTCCGGGAGCCACCAAGATGAGCACCGCCACAGAACATCACGCTGACCACCATGACGACCACGGGCCGGAGCTGACCGGCATCAAACGCTGGCTGTTCACGACCAACCACAAAGACATCGGCTCGATGTATCTTATCTTCAGCCTGATCATGCTGTTTGTCGGCGGTCTGATGGCGCTGGTGATCCGCACAGAACTCGGCCAACCGGGCATGCAGTTTGTCTCACCGGATTTCTACAATCAGATGGTGACCATGCACGCGTTGATCATGATCTTCGGTGCGGTCATGCCAGCCTTCGTCGGGCTTGCGAACTGGATGATCCCGTTGATGGTGGGGGCGCCGGACATGGCGCTGCCACGCATGAACAACTGGTCCTTCTGGATTCTGCCGGCGGCGTTCACGATCCTGCTTGGCACCTTGTTTGTGCCTGGCGGCGCACCAGCGGGTGGCTGGACGATGTACCCGCCGTTGGTTTTGCAAACCGGTGATGCGTTCCCGATGTTGATCTTCTCTGTTCACCTGATGGGCATCTCGTCGATCATGGGCGCAATCAACATCATCGTCACGATCATGAACATGCGTGCGCCGGGCATGACGCTCCTGAAGATGCCGCTGTTCGTGTGGACCTGGCTGATCACCGCCTACCTGCTCATTGCGGTGATGCCGGTGCTGGCAGGCGCTGTAACGATGCTGCTCACCGATCAGTTCTTCGGCACGAGCTTCTTCCGTGCCGCCGGTGGCGGTGACCCGGTCATGTTCCAGCACATCTTCTGGTTCTTCGGGCACCCAGAGGTGTACATCATGATTTTGCCGGCATTCGGCATTATTTCGGAGATCATTCCAACGTTCTCGCGCAAACCGCTGTTTGGTTATGACTCGATGGTGTACGCAACGGCGAGTATTGCCTTCCTGTCATTCATCGTCTGGGCGCACCACATGTTCACAGCAGGGATGCCGCTAACCGGTCAGCTGTTCTTCATGTTTACGACGATGCTGATCGCCGTGCCCACCGGGGTAAAAGTTTTCAACTGGACCGCCACGATGTGGAAAGGGGCGATGACCTTTGAGACGCCGATGCTGTTCTCGGTCGCGTTCCTGTTCCTGTTCACGATCGGTGGGTTCTCCGGTCTGATGCTCGCCATCGTGCCGGCAGACTTCCAATATCATGACTCGTACTTCGTTGTAGCGCACTTCCACTACGTGCTGGTGCCGGGCGCGATCTTTGCGATCATCGCAGGCGTGTACTACTGGCTGCCGAAATGGACCGGCCACATGCACAACGAGAGGCTCGGTCAGGTTCACTTCTGGCTGACCACGATTTTCGTCAACCTGACGTTCTTCCCGATGCACTTCCTTGGGCTGGCGGGAATGCCGCGTCGTATACCGGATTACGCCGTGCAGTTTGCAGACTTCAACTTTATCGCGACTGTTGGCGCGTTCGGCTTCGGCTTGTCGCAGCTGCTATTCGTTTACATCATCGTCGCGTGTGTGCGCGGCGGCAAAAAGGCAACTGCCGAAGTTTGGGACAATCCCAGGGGCCTGGAGTGGACCGTGCCCTCGCCGGCGCCGCATCACACCTTCGATGAAGCGCCTGTCGTCAAATAATCGAGACCGTAGGTGAACGATCCGCAGGCTCAAAAGCAGGTAAAACGCAACGCGCTGATTCTCGGCGCGATTGCGATTGCCGTATTTTTCGCCTTCATTGGTGTGACTGTATTGCGCGGCGGCGTCGCGAGTTAACGTCATGGAAGACCGCTGGCTGCCACTGAAGCTGACTGCGATGGCCGTTGCAGGTTTTGGTTTCGCTTTTTCGCTGGTGCCGTTGTACGACGCGTTTTGCGACCTCACCGGGTTCGGTGGCCGCACCAACGAGACGCCGGTCGCCCTGATTGAGTCCGCAGGGGACGAGCGGACGATCACGATCGAATTCATGACCACTGTCAATCAGTACGCGCCGTATTCGTTCGAATCAGAAGTACGCTCGATGGAGGTCGTGCCCGGGAAGGTCTACGATGCAAATTTTGTCGCCAGCAACCTCTCGCAAAGCGATCGCGTTGCGCAGGCAATACCGAGCGTCTACCCGAATAAGGCAGCCTCTTATCTGAAGAAAACCGAGTGTTTCTGCTTCAATAATCAGCCGTTTCAGGCTGGTGAACGCAAAGATATGCCGGTTCGATTCATGATTGATCGGGACATTCCCGACTACATCGATACGATTACGCTGGCATATACCTTCTTTAATATAGAAAATACTGTGGCGCGCTAGGCGCACGCACTGGGACAACTTCGCTACCGCGAAGGCACAACGGGACAAGCCCTCATGGCACACACCAACGACAAATATTACGTACCGCACGGCAGTCACTGGCCGATCGTCGGCTCTATTGGCCTGTTTATTATGATGATCGGCGTCTCCGGTTGGCTGAACGGCGGCAGCGTCGGCCCATGGATGTTCGCGGTTGGGGTCGCGGTCATCATCGGGATGATCGTCGGCTGGTTCGGCAACGTCATCGACGAAAGTGAACGCGGCATTTACTCGACACAGGTCGACAAGTCCTTCCGCATGGGGATGAGCTGGTTCATCTTCTCCGAAGTGATGTTCTTCGCCGCGTTTTTTGGCGCACTCTTCTACACACGCAACATGGCGCTACCGTTTCTTGAAGGCGGCAGTAACAACTTCTTTACCGGTCTGCTGTTGTGGCCTGGTTTCGAGGCGATGTGGCCGAGCAACGGCCCGGCAGAGGTCGGCGGCACTTTTGAGCCGATGGGGCCGCTCGGGTTACCACTGATCAACACCGTCATCCTGTTGACCAGCAGCGTCACCATCACGGTCGCGCATCACGCGATCGTCAATATGCACCGCAACACGGTCGCGATTTTCCTCGGCCTTACGTGGTTGCTCGGCGCCATTTTCGTGTATTTGCAAGCGGTGGAGTATATCCACGCCTATCACGAACTCGATCTCACGCTGGAGAGTGGTATCTACGGGTCGACGTTCTTCATGTTGACCGGTTTCCACGGCCTGCATGTAACACTCGGCGCGTTGATGCTGTTTGTGGTCTGGATCCGCGTGCTACGCGGTCATTTTACGGGCAGCAATCACTTCGCGTTCGAAGCGTCGGCCTGGTACTGGCACTTTGTCGACGTCGTGTGGCTCGGCTTGTATATTTTTGTTTACTGGTTTTAGTTGAACGGTATCAACAGCCAAGCGATATCAGAAAGGGCGCCATGCGGCGCCCTTTTTCTTGTTCGACGGTTTTAATAACGCTGGTAGATCAGAGCTCGCCTGGCGTAATCCAGCCCATGAAACCTGCGAGCACAAGACCACCGAACAGGAGTACGCTCAAGCTAATACGCCACGTCAACGCACGCAGTAGACGCCGCGAATCCATCTGGTCGCGCGTGAGATAATAGAGTCCGGAACCCAGAGACACGATAATGGCGGCAAGCACCAGCAAAACGATAATTCGCATGAGAACCCATATCCGATGTGAGACGGAGATTATAACTTGACTGACCGCGTGAGGGGCTTGCTCAACGGATGGCCAATACTGGTTTACCTCGTACTCTGCCCGACGATGATTTGGCTCGGTTTTTGGCAGCTCGACAAAAGCCGACAACGCGCTGAAGCGCTCGCAGTGTATGAGACGCAGCGTGAATCGAATCGGATTGTGGATGCGGCGCTCGCACGCGCCGACCGACCGTTTGTCGCGGTTCGCGCAGTTGGCGCTTTCACCGATTCTCGCCAGATCCTGATTGACAATATTGTGCGGAACGGCCGCGTCGGTGTTTATGTTCTGGCGCCGTTTGAGCTGACCGATGGACAGCGCGTCTTGATCAACCGCGGGTGGGTCGCACTCAGCGCTCAACGAACGGTAGACACGGATCTCAGTCTTCCAGCAGGAGAACAGATCATTTCGGGTCGCGTCGGACGCTTGCCGTCCGGCGGTTTGAAGCTCGGGGATAATCCAACGGCTTCCGACAGTTGGCCATTACTGATGGTTTTTCCAACGATGGACGAGGTTGAGGCCCTGCTGGACCACAGTTTCATCGACTGGGTCCTTCTGCAGGAAGAGCCCAACCCGAATCAGACGGCGTTTGAACAAGAGTGGACACCTGGTGGACTACCGCCCGAACGCCACATGGGGTATGCCGTGCAATGGTTCGCTATGTCGATCGCACTTACACTATTGATGCTCTTCGCATGGCGCCGGACAAGGAAGCGAAAAACCCGTGAATCAACCTGACCCTAAACTCGCAAAACGCGGCAAGACACAGTTCCTGTTGCTCGCGCTTGTGTTCTTCGGACCGCTAGCGGCCGCAGTGGCGCTGTATTACACCGGCAATATCCGCGGTGGGCAGGTCAACTATGGCGAGCTCCTGGAACCGGCTTTGTCACTGGACGAGAAATTACACTTCGACACAGGAACTCGAGGTAGGTGGACACTGCTTCTTGTCGTCGGTGGCGCGTGCGAAGAAACGTGCGAGAAAACTCTGATCGACCTCAGACAGATTCGTCTGGCAACCGGCCGCGAAATCGAGCGAATTGAGCGGATGGTCGTCAGCGACGAACCAATCGCGGCTGAGGTCATCGAAGCGCATCCGGGGTTACATGTTATTGGTCCTGGCGAGAACGTGGCGTTAATCAGCGCGATTCAGCCGCTGCAACGCGAGCGAGTCTACATCATCGACCCCGTCGGTAACGTCATTTTGAGCTATCCGACACAACCGGAACGCAAACCGTTTCTGAAAGATCTGCGCAAACTGCTCAAATTGTCGAGGATCGGTTAACCGACAATGCACCGAACGCCCACAACCGGAGTCCTGCTATGGACCGGCCTTGTCGGGTATGCGCTGTTGCTCATCGCCGAGCGCTTTATATTCGTTCCCGGACCGAACATCACGGTCGCATGGCTCGGGACGGGCTGGTTAGCAGCAGGACTGGTCGTACACCATGTCAGAGTGTGGCCACTCGGCCTCAGCATCACGTTCTTTATGACCATCGTTTGGTATTTGACCATCTACGACAGTTTGTTGACGGACGCTTTATGGGCCGCCACTTCGACCCTGCTTACCGCCCTGATGATCGGTGGATCCGTCGAACTCTTTCTCCGACCCGAGCACAGAGGCGCCGTCGCGCAGTACATATTTCCGTTGATGGCATTAATGACATTCCTGACTATGGTCGGGTATGGGCTCGGCTCGTATTGGTGGCTCACAGACCGATACTCTGTCGAAGACTCCCCGCTTGCCAACGCCCTTGGCATCTGTATTGGCTCAGCCACAGCCGCGAGTGTCGGAATTCTGCTCGGTATGCCGGTACGGCGCGGCTTGCGCCGCTCCACGGGCCGCTGGTTCATGACACTACTCGCGACAGCCGTGTTGATGGTGAGCGCATCGGTTGCGGTCGCGCGTTTCCCGCAGAACTGGTTCGAAATTCTGGAGCCCTACCAGTACACGTGGCGAACACTCGCGGTTTGCGGCGGCGTCTTGCTGACGCTTATTGCCGGTCCCGTGCAGGTCGCCGTGACGCTGCTGGTCATGGTCATCGTGGTCGGTGCGCTCCTGAAAGAGCGCGTGCTCTCTTTGCCGAATGCTCAGGAAGGGCTGGTCGTGTTCGTGGAGGGGCAGGCCCTGATCGTCGCGATCACGGCGATCACATTGCTGTGCACTGCGCTGATGAACAGCCAGCGCCGGACGCGACGGTTGGCGGGAGCGAACCGCGAGATCGCACAATGGGTCCAGCAGGCACACGCTAATATTCCGAAGCATCTCGTACATGCAAGAATTTCACAGATCGAGCGCGCATTGGCGGTTGCAGGCGACTACTGCGGCGCCTCGGTCTGCGCTATTTATCACTGCGAAGCACTGTCACGGGATGAAATCGTTCTGAGTATTGAACAGGTATGGACGAGTGCTGACGATCCGTCCGTCTCCACGAGCGTTCTCTCGCCGACCATCGACTCTCGACAGCATTTGGGTTTGCGTGACCAACTCTTAAAGCGGGAATTGTGGTTTCTGCAGGCGGAGTCCAAGTCACGCACCTCCTGGGCAACCGCTTTTGTGGAGGACTTACGACTGCAGGTCAGCATCATGCCGATGGCGTTCGACGGCGCGTTGGTCGGTGTGCTGGTCATGGTCAGTCACCCTCGCGCGCGAATCCGGGATTTCGATGTCGACTCGCTGCTGGGGACGATTCGCGATCATTATCTTGGCTACCACAACCATGCGGCAGCGGTTCGTTCGATGTCGCTGTATCAAAAGCAGCTCCGCGAACTTACTGCGAGGCTCTCTGACTCAGCGGAACAGGTCCGACGGCAGACGTCGGTAGAACTACACGATGGTTTGGTGCAGAAGCTTGCCGTCGCACGTATGAAGCTCGGCGAGCTGAGTATTCGGAAAGTATCGCCGCCGGAGACGATCAACGCGATTACCGAAATCGTCGATGATGCGTTGTCCGAGACGCGCGGCATCATCCGTGACCTGTCGACATCTGTGCTGTACGAGCTAGGACTGATTCCTGCGTTGCAGGAATTGACGCAAACGCTCGACCAAGTCGGGGACGTCGCAATTTCACTCGAAGAAAAGGGAGAGCGAGTTCATCTCAGTGAACCCTTGCGAGTAATGATATTCACGACAATCCGCGAGCTGATTGAAAACGCAAGACTCCACGCTGACTGCAGCAACCTCTGGATCGTTGTGCACTGGGACAACGTTCGCGGCATTTCTTCGATAGAGGTTAGCGACGATGGTACTGAGCAGGGATGGTGGCTCGGCAAGAGTGTCTCCGCCGACCTGGGGCTGGGAATTGCCGGAGTTAGCGAACAGCTCCGTCGTTTCGGTTATGAGCTCAAATTCGATTTTCGCCCGGGCGGCGGCACAAGGGCCGTGATAACCTGAGGTCAGCAGAGGCGGCCATTTGTCTCAATTCCTGACTCAAGATTCAGGGGGAGGTGCCTTGTGACCATAAGAATCGCAATTGTTGATGACCATCAACTCGTCCGCGATGGTCTTGCGTCGTTGCTTCAGGACTTGGACACCGATGTTGAGATTGTTGGACAAGGCGCCAATGGGGCCGAAGCGGTGCTAATCGCGGAGCAAGAGCAGCCCGACATCATGCTGATGGACGTTGCAATGCCGGACATCAACGGCATTGATGCGACCCAAACCATCCGAGAGATTGCGCCAAACGTGCGCGTTATCGCCGTTACGATGCACGCAGAAAGGAGCTTCATCACGGGCATGCTGGGCGCCGGCGCTATGGGGTATATCCGGAAGGAGTCGGCGTTTGAAGAAATTTCGACGGCGATCGAGGAAGTTATCGAGGGCCGTGTTCATCTCGGCGCTGGCATCGAAGAGATCGCCAGCGACCATGGACGCAGCGATTCGTTGAGCGCTCGGGAAACCGAAGTCCTGACAATGATCGCCGAGGGCAAAAAAACTCGGGAAATCGCTGCGGAGCTATTCTTGAGCGAGAAGACGGTCGAGACACATCGACGACAAATCAGCAGGAAACTCAAGATTTCGAGTGTTGCAGAATTGACGAAGTATGCGATTCGACGAAATCTAACGTCTGTCTAAGTAAAAACCCTGATATGCCGTTCGTTTCTGGTGAAATCAGACTATATTAAACATAATAATTCTAAAACTTGATATAAATCAATGTTTTAGATCTGACGCCGCTTCGATTAGACAGATTTGTACATCTATCCTTCTGTTTTTTCTGTCGTTTTTTCCGCTTCCGAATCAGGGTTTTCACCGATACCGAGCCCCTGCGTCTAGGAGTAGCCTAACAACTCTCGGGAAAGGTCAGTCCATGGAATGGGCGCAAACTTTAGGGAAAAAAGCTTGGCAACGACTGGTGCAATGCTCTTCGTACCGCAAGGTACACGGCAAACGGGATCGCCACAGATACGACAGCGGAGTGTACTTATCTGTGATCCGTCCCGCGGCCTTTGCAGGACTATCGCACAAATCGTGAACGGTCTCGGGGTCCAGGCGGTCGCTGCCACGGATGGTGGCGCCGCAATCCGCCTCGGCGCCATGCACGCACCTGATCTGATTCTCCATGCGGAGAACATGGCTGGCCTACGTGCAATGGATTTTCTCGACGCCGGACTTGGCCATCTCTTGAATCGTCGCGTGTTGCTTGTCGATCGACGCACTCGCGGCTTGCCTCGGTGGCTACCGGTCATCAAAACCCCTTTAGATGTCGAACGATGCCAGAAGGAACTCGTTGGGCTTCTGAACTGTATGGAACAGTCAGGCTAATCCTCTCCCTTTCCGCCTGATTGATCTCCTCCAAGCCCCGGCAACGGGGCTTTTTTTTGGCTACCATGAGCGTCCGCGACCCGCCGAATCACACGAGCCACTGCAAGCAACCTATGGATGTCACCGCTCTCCTCGAAGGACTAAATGACGCGCAGCGTGATGCTGTCAGCGCACCACAAGAGCCTGTGCTCGTTGTTGCTGGCGCCGGCAGCGGCAAGACCCGGGTGTTGGTGCACAGAGCCGCATGGCTCATGCAAGTCGAGCACATCTCGCCGCAGAGTCTGCTCGCCGTTACATTCACCAACAAAGCGGCCAGTGAAATGCGTGCACGCATTGAACAGCTCATCGCGATGCCGGCCCGCCATCTGTGGATTGGGACATTTCATGGACTGGCGCATCGCTTGTTGCGCCGACACTGGCAGGAAGCGGGCCTAGTACAAAATTTTCAGATTCTCGATAGCGCCGATCAGGACCGCCTGATCAAGCGTCTATTGCGCGAGAGCAGCGCCGCCGACAGCGAATGGTCACCACGTGAAGTGAAGAGCTTCATAAACGGCGCAAAGGACGAAGGACTCCGACCGGATCACATGGACGGTGGCGGTGACCCGAATCGCAAACGACTGATCGAGTTCTACGCCGATTACCACGCCGCATGCGAACGAAGCGGTGTCATCGACTTTGCGGAAATCCTGCTGCGCGCCCACGAATTGTGGCGAGACAACGCCGAGTTGTTGGCGCATTACCAAAGACGCTTCCGTCACATCCTTGTTGATGAGTTCCAGGACACCAACGCCATTCAATATGCTTGGATCAAATTGCTGACTGGCGGTGGGGGCATGCCTTTCGCGGTGGGAGATGACGACCAGTCAATCTACCGGTGGCGTGGCGCAAAAATTGAACATATAGGTGGTTTTTCCAAGGACTTTCCAGGAACCCGGGTCGTCAAGCTGGAGCAGAATTATCGTTCGACCGGCAACATCCTGAACGCTGCAAACGCGATCATTGCCAACAACGGAGGACGGCTCGGCAAGAATCTGTGGACGGACGGAAAAGACGGCGCGCCCATCAAGCTCTACGCCGCATTCAACGAACGCGATGAAGCGGATTTTATTGTCAATCGGCTCAAAGACTGGATCGCTCAGGGACAAAGGCGCGATGACGCCGCCATTCTGTATCGCTCGAACGCGCAGTCACGAGTGCTCGAAGAGATGCTGCTCAACGCCCGAATTCCATATCGCGTCTACGGCGGCCTGCGTTTCTTCGAGCGGCAGGAGATCAAGGATGTGTTGGCTTATCTCAGGTTGATCAGCAATCGCGACGATGACGCCGCGTTCGAGCGCGTCGTCAACGTGCCCGCACGTGGCATCGGCGCACGCAGCGTTGAGGCGATGCGCAGTTACGCGCGCGCCAACGCCTGTTCGCTCTGGCGCGCCGCAGGTGCCGTAGCATCGGATCCGATGGCGGGCAGAAGCGCCAAAGCGATTCATCGCTTCATCACACTCATCGAAACGATGGCAGCGACCTGTGACAGCCTGGACCTGCATGAAAAAGTCGACCAGGTCATTCACAGCAGTGATTTGGCCTCTCACTACCGCAAGGAAGGTGAGGAAAAGGCCGCGACACGCATTGAGAACATCGAAGAGTTAGTCAGCGCCGCGCGTGGATTCGCACCTGAAGATGCGGACGAAACAGAGGACATGTCAGAACTCGACGCGTTTTTGGCCCACGCCGCGCTCGAGGCGGGCGAGGGCCAGGCCGATGCCTGGGAAGACTGTGTGCAACTAATGACATTGCACTCGGCGAAAGGGCTCGAATTTCCGTTGGTCTTCATTTGTGGCATGGAAGACGGGCTGTTCCCACATCAACGATCCGTCACCGATCCGGCTGGACTCGAAGAGGAACGAAGACTCTGTTATGTCGGATGCACGCGCGCAATGCAGGAGTTGTATCTGACCTATGCCGAACAACGTCGACTGCATGGCATGGACAGTTTCGGCGCACCGTCGCGCTTCATTCGAGAGATTCCCAACGCACTCCTCGAAGAAATCCGTCCGCGCGCCAACCTGCAACGACCGATGAGCTCACCAGCGCGACAATCGCAGGGCAACCGCCTGATCGATGACACGCCGGCAGTTCAGTTGGGGCGTCCGGTTCGGCATGCGAAGTTCGGCGACGGGGTCATCCTGAACTGCGAGGGCCAGGGTGCTCACACGCGCGTCTGGGTGAACTTCGAGTCCGCCGGGACCAAATGCCTGATGCTGAACTACGCCAACCTTGAGTTAATGTAGAATCTCGGGCGATGAAGATCCTAATTCTAGGTGCGGGTCAGGTCGGTGCGAGCGCCGCACAACACTTGTCTCGCGAAGAGTCGAACGACGTTACCGTCGTGGACATGAACGCCGAAGTGTTGCGTGAGCTACAGGATCGACTCGACATTCGCACCGTTGTCGGCCATGCCAGCTATCCAGACGTGCTCGAACGCGCTGGTGGTCGCGATGCGGATATCATCATCGCGCTAACGGATTCGGACGAAACCAATATGGTCGCGTGCCAGGTGGCTTACTCCATGTTCCGAACACCGACCAAGATCGCGCGGATTCGGGCGGCCGAGTACATGACAGCAGAGAAACTGTTCGCCCAGGAATCGATGCCGGTGGATGTGCGCATCAGTCCCGAGCAACTGGTCTGCGAATATGTCGAACAGTTGATTTTGTATCCCGGCGCCTTACAGGTGCTTGAGTTCGCAGATGACCGCGTCCGGCTCGTTGGCGCACGCGCCGATCGCGATGGTTTGCTTGTGGGACAGCAGCTGAAGAACATAAAAGAGCACCATCCCAATACCGAAGCGCGAATCGCGGCCATCTATCGCGATGGACGGTCGATCGAACCACACGGTGATACGGTTATCCGCGAAGGTGACGAGGTGTTCTTCATCGCTGCGCGAAAGGACATCCGCGTGTTCATGAGCGAGATGCGCAAACTGGAGGATCCGGTTCGGAGGGTCATCATCGCTGGTGGCGGCAACATCGGCTTGCGACTGGCGCAAACCCTCGAACCAACCAATCAGGTCAAGATCATCGAGCGCAATCCTGAGCGGGCGCGCGTTATCTCCGAACAACTGTCGAAAGCCATCGTGCTCAATGGCGACGCTGCCAACGAGGACTTGTTGCTCGAAGAGAATATCGACAGCACGGACGTGTTCTGCGCACTGACAAATGCGGAAGAGGCCAACATTCTATCGGCGATGCTGGCGCGCCGATTGGGTGCAAACAAGGTCATGGCGTTGATCAATCGGCCAAGCTACGCAGAGCTTATGGAGTCAGGCAGTATCGACATCGCATTATCTCCGCAACAGATTACGATCGGTTCGTTGCTCGCACACGTAAGGCGGGGCGATGTCGTTAAGGTGCATTCGCTTCGTCGCGGCGCGGCGGAGGCCATTGAGGCGATTGCCCATGGTGCCAGCGGCACCAGCAAAGTCGTCGGCAAGACCATCGAGAGTCTGGCGCTACCCAAAGGTGCGTCGATCGCCGCCTTGGTTCGCGGTGACGAAGTCATCATCGCGCACCACGACACCGTGATCGAAGCGGACGACCACGTGATTATTTTCCTGAGCGACCGGCGCAAGATTGACGAGGTCGAGTCATTGTTCCAGGTCGGCGTGTCGTTCCTCTAAGCGCGTACCTACACCTGTGAATTGGTCGGTCATACAACGCATTCTCGGTTTGTTGCTGACTATGTTCAGCGTAGCGATGCTACCGCCGATCGCAGTCTCTTTGATCTTCGACGACGGCGTGTGGCAGCCGTTCTTCTATTCGTTCCTGTTGATTCTCACGCTCGGCGTGTTGTTATTTTTGCCGGTACGAAATGCGCGCAAGGACCTCCGACTCCGCGACGGTTTCCTGGTTGTTGCATCGTTCTGGCTGGTGCTGGGCACCATTGGCGCGATGCCGCTATGGCTGTCGCCCGAACCGAGCATGACGTTGACCGAAGCCGTGTTTGAGTCGATTTCCGGACTGACAACCACCGGCGCGACGGTGATTATTGGGTTAGACGGCTTGCCGCAATCGATTCTGTTCTACCGCCAGCAGCTGCAGTGGTTGGGCGGCATGGGGATCATCGTTCTCGCGGTCGCGGTCCTGCCGATGCTCGGCGTAGGCGGGATGCAGCTGTATCGCGCCGAAACGCCGGGGCCCGTAAAAGACACCAAACTGACACCGCGAATTACCGAGACCGCCAAAGCCCTGTGGTATGTCTATCTCGGATTCACAGTGTTTTGCGCGCTCGCCTATTGGCTGGCCGGAATGGGTGTGTTTGACGCGATCTGCCACAGCTTCTCGACGGTCGCGATCGGTGGGTTCTCAACACACGACCTCAGCATCGGGCACTTCAATAGCCCAGCTATCGAAAGCGTTGCGATCGGCTTCATGATGCTGGCGGGAATCAATTTCTCGCTACATTTTTTTGCATGGCGCAACAATTCCATTAGCCACTACTTTGAGGATCCGGAATGTCGGGCGTATGCCTTCATCCTGATCACACTCAGCGTCGTCGTCTGTGTCGGCCTACTCAATACACAAACGATCGACGGGCCAGGGCAGACGATTCTCGACAGTGCCTTTCAGGCAGTGTCGATGGCGACCACGACAGGATTCACCACCGCAAATTACGCTGCCTGGCCCGGTGCAATTCCAGTATTGCTAATCTTCGCGAGTTTTATCGGTGGCTGCGCAGGCTCAACCGCGGGCGGGATCAAAGTCATGCGCGCATTGCTGCTGTACCGTCAGGGCGCGCGTGAGATTGCACGACTGGTCCACCCAAGCGCAGAAATCCCCGTCAAGATTGGCAAGAAGGCCGTGTCACGAAAAATCGTGGAAGCGGTTTGGGGATTCTTCGCTGTGTACATTGTCGTGTTCGTCGCGATTCTGCTGGCGCTACTCAGCACCGGTCTGGATCAGGAGAGTGCATTTGCAGCGGTGGCAGCGACGCTGAACAATCTCGGTCCCGGGCTTGGTGAGGTGACCAGCGGCTTCATGAATGTGTCGCCAGCCGGTCAATGGATCTGCATTGTTGCAATGGTGCTGGGGCGTCTGGAGATTTTCACGCTGTTGGTGCTGATCACACCGACGTTCTGGCGACGTTGACCGGTGGCGGTTCTCGAGCGCGTTAACCGCTGGATCGGACGAAGTGTCGCATGGCTGACTGTGTTGATGGTATTCAACACCGTAGCGATAATCGCAGCGCGCGATCTCTTTGGCTTCGGTCGAATCTGGATGCAGGAGCTGACAACGTGGATGCATGCGGCTGTGTTCCTGCTCGGCATCGCCTATACACTCGCGCACGACGAACACGTTCGAGTGGATATCTTCTATCAGCGTTTCGGCGAACGAGGTCGCGCATGGATTGATGCCATCGGGACCCTGATCCTGTTGATTCCCACCAGTCTCTACCTGCTGATCGCCAGTTGGAGCTACGTGTTCGGCCCTCTGGGTAGTTGGGCCAGCCGCGAGGCATCGGCACAGGCCGGTGGTCTCGGGTTTCCGGCGCCGGCCGTACTGAAAACCTTCATGGTCATCATGCCAATCCTGTTGCTGCTGCAAAGCGTCGTCATTCTGGGTCGCTGCATGCAAACCCTGCGAAGGGGCGCATCACAATGACGTTCTGGGCAGTCGCACTCTTTATCGCGGTGGTAGTCGTGTTGATGAGCGGCTTCCCAGTGGCTTTCGTTCTTGCAGGAACCTCTCTGGCAATTGCTGCGATCGGCTCGCTTACCGGCGCGTTCGATGCAGCTTTCCTGGGCTCTCTACCAAACCGTCTGGCGGGCATCATGGGCAACGAAACTCTGGTGGCCGTGCCGTTGTTTGTGTTCATGGGGATCACGCTGGAGCGATCGCGGATCGCCGAGCAACTTCTGGAGACGCTGAGTGAGCTGTTCGGTGGACGCCATGGCGCGCTGGGGTTCGCGGTGTTGCTGGTCGGAATGTTGCTGGCGGCGAGCACCGGGATTGTTGGTGCAACTGTGGTAACGATGGGACTGCTGTCGCTGCCGGTGATGCTGCAACGAGGCTACTCGCCAGCGTTGTCGACAGGCACTATCTGCGCTTCGGGCACGCTGGGACAGATCATCCCGCCGTCGATAGTGCTGGTGCTACTCGGCGATGTGTTGTCGTCTGCCTACCAGCAGTCACAGCTGGCTCAGGGCGTCTTTACCCCGAAAACCGTGTCCGTGGGCGATCTGTTTGCCGGCGCATTGCTGCCCGGCTTACTGTTAGTCGGACTGTACTTCTTGTGGCTGCTGCTGGTGGCATTCATCCGGCCCGACGCCATGCCGAAATCAAAAGAACCGGTATCGCAACAGTTGCGTGCTGCGAAAATGCTGCGGATTCTTGCTGCACCTTTGCTGCTGGTTTTTGCGGTTCTGGGATCGATTTTGACGGGAATCGCTACACCTACAGAGGCTGCAGGCGTGGGCGCAGCCGGTGCGTTGGTGCTCGCTTTGCTGCAGGGCGAGCTCAGTTTTGCTGCACTTCATGACATTGCGAAACGAACCACACGTGTTTCGGCGATGGTCTTCATGATTCTGATCGGCGCATCGATATTCGCACTGGTGTTTCGCGGCTTTGGCGGCGATGAGCTGGTGCGAGAGTGGCTCGGGGAGCTGCCCGGTGGCGTCGTAGGCGCGTTTATCGTGGTCATGCTGCTGATGTTCTTGCTGGGATTCGTGCTGGATTTCATCGAAATTACGTTCGTTGTCGTCCCCATTGTCGGGCCGACGTTGCTCGGCATGGGGCTGGATCCGGTATGGCTTGGGGTGATGATCGCCCTGAATCTGCAGACGTCGTTCCTTACCCCGCCGTTTGGCTTTGCACTGTTCTACCTGCGCGGCGTCGCGCCGGATTCCGTCCGCACCAGCGACATCTACCGCGGCGTGCTGCCATTTATCGTCATTCAGCTGCTGATGCTGGCACTGCTGGCGGCCTTCCCGGCGCTGGCGACCTGGCTGCCCGAACGGATTTACGGTTAGTCAGCCCCCCGACGGTCAGGTGGTTTTCATGCCAAATCTCGGGCGCCAGATTCCGAGAATGACATTCGCGATCGAAATAGCCAGCAACGTATACAACGCGCCCCATTCGTCGCGAACCAGGTTCTCCAGCGTCTGCAAATCGATTTCGCCATTAATCGCTTTCTCGACGGCACGCTTCGCGTCATCCGCAGGTGCATCGATGCTGGCGAGGGTGGCCTCCAGAATCAGGAGTCCGGACAACGCCTTGGCCCAGACCCAGGGAGCATTGGTGAATGGGTGATGGACCACCATCGAAAGGAGTCCGCTCACAACCACAATCAGCATCGACGGGATGATCAGCCAGTTGGAAATCATCGCGATATTGCTGCGCAGCATCAGGTGTTGCTGAAGATCCGTGATTTCTGGCGCGCTGATCAGTGCAACCATATAAGCGGCGATACCGCCGGTGTAACCGATCGCCGCGATCGTATGCAGGATTTTTACCGTCTTGCGCCAGACCATCAGAACGCCTCGGGCAAATATCCGTCACGGCAAAAACTGGGCAAGTAGGCGTCTTCGAAGGTCGCTGCGCAGGACCATTCGACCGAACCGGATTCGGTGGGGTATGCGCTTAGTATCAGCAACCCACCAAGCAACTTTTCGTCGTTAGTGACCGGATCGAAGCCAACTTCGATCGTGGCTTCGTTGGGAACGATACGCAGTCCATCTATCCCAATCGAGACTTCCATTTGTTCACTTTCATCTGCATTGGGAAACCGTCCGTTTTGTGCATAAAACCGGTTCATGGCATCGCGCGCAACCACCGCTTCGGTCAGACGCACGCTGACTTCCGTGCGGATGGTGTAGTCCTCGTAGGCGGGAATCGCGATGGCGGCAAGAACTCCAGTCAACGCCACGGCGGCCGTTCCGCCGGTTCCCGCGCCGAAAACCAGATCCAGTGGCGAAGACTCGGACGTGATGTCGACACCGACAAACTCCTGTCCCATATGGATCGCGATGCCCATTGAGCTTTCTGCGGGCAGATCCAGAGCATTGGCGGTCGGCATATCGAACATATCGAAAGGAACATCGCCGACGTCCGCCAGGATTTGCAGCACCGACAAATAGCCGTAGTACAAACGCCGGGGCAGGTGCTGGGCGTTCCAGCTCGCGCCAAACAACACGCTGCTGAGGTCGGCACCCTGCTGCGCTTCAAGCCACTCGCCGACCTCGACCCGTTTGCGCTCGCGTGATCGAGCCATCAGGGGCTGCGGCAGTCCGCTCACATACAAATAGCCTTTTTCTTCGGTCCAGTAGAGCCGGTCATCCAGGTCTTCCAACAGCGCGATCCAACGCTGGGTATTTTCGAAGTTCTCGCTCGGGAGTTCATTTGGCGACGGAATATATTCTTTGATCACCGCTGTTTTGACGTCTTGGCGCCCGACACGGCGCGACTCTATGCGTACGTGAGAAGCGGACTCGAGACGTTCGAGCCACGCGTTGTAGGCTTTTTGATCGCGAATCTTCACAGCGATGTAGTCGCCGACAGAATCGACGAAAAACGTGATATCCGGACCGAGCGCGCGTGTCATCAGCTGCAGATCCAATCCGTACACATCGATCAATGTTGATTTGCCCGCCTGGAATTCTGCCCACGAATCGCCTTCAAGGTTTTGTTCGATGAGCTCCTCAACAAACAGCCAGTCCTTTTCCGACGGGAACGCCATTTGGATCACAGTCTCGAGAGTGCCGGCGCCGCGCGCTCCAAGCTCATGCTCGAACACCGGAAGCTTGCGCTCGGTACCGGGCAAAAACGACGCACGCGCACCGAGCGTCGAGCGTCCATTTGCCACGCCAAGTCCAAACTGGATCGACCGCATCGATTCAATGCCTAACTGCTGCAGCAACGCGTATTGCTCCATCGGCACGAAAAGCTGCGCCATCGGCAGGCTTTGCTCGACATTCGCCCAGGTGACAAAGCCCTGTCCGCTCTCGTCGATCGTGGCGATCTCCTTCTGGATCTCACCGCCACCATCGAGCATTTGCACCGTGCGCTCGGCAGCCGCGAGATCCAGTGCCTGCCCGACAAGAAACTTGACGCTGCCGGTAGTGCCATCGAAGTGCGCGAATGCCGGTGCCGGTGTCCCGTCGACAGCGAACAAGCCGCCATCTTGAGCGGTCAGCGCCACGCCCGGTTCGGGTGCCAGCGCCACAAGATCGGTGAACCACTGCTCGAAGTCCGTGCTGTCCTCGCCCGGGATCACAAAAGACACCACACCCACCGGGCCAGGTGTCGATACGACGGCGACTTCGATCGGAGAGCGAACACTGTTCAAAAGGTTCGTGGAAGGCGCGATCAACTCCGGTTCGAGCTGTCCGAGCCGATCGAATGCCGACGAAATGATGCGATCGACCATCTCAGCACGATCCGGGTTGGAGAGTACCGGGTCCAACGCGTTACCCTTGGCCGTCCCCAGCAAACCATTCGGATGCGGAATGCGCACGTATACCAAGGTTTCGGTCGGTAACTGGTCGACCAACTGGGCACCAGAGAATGGACGATCGGCCGCATTGGCCTGAACGCAAACCGCGAACAAAAGCGAAATGATGAAAATCTGTCGAAGCATGAGAATTCGATCCGTAGTGACGGCTAGGCAGCGCCAAAGTGTAGCCAAACCGGGAGATGCATTCATTCGGTTGGTTGCTAATGGATGATCTGTTTCAACCAACGCGCCCACCTGTCGAAGCTCTGTCAGAGGGTTTGGTCTTGCTCGCAGACTTCGCCGACGCGACCCAGATGCTGAGATCGCTGCCGAAGATCACGAACCGATCACCGTTTCGTCACATGCAGACCCCCGGCGGCAAGCCCATTTCAGTGGCCGTAACCAACTGCGGGGCTGTGGGTTGGGTATCCGATCGTCGTGGCTATCGTTATCAACCTATAGACCCGACAACCGGTGAAACCTGGCCCGCGTTGCCGGCGGCGTGGACGCGAGTCGCGGTCGCGGCTGCGGAAGCCGCGGGTTTCGGAGGTTTCGCGCCTAACGCGTGTCTGATCAATCGGTATCGTCCGGGCAATCAACTCACCGCGCATCAAGACAAGAATGAAGGCAACTTCGATCCCCCGGTTGTCACGGTTTCAACGGGCCTACCCGCGGAGTTTCTTGTGTGGGGAGAAACGCGCCAAGGCAGTCCGCTCGGTGTCCCCGTTTACGATGGAGACGTGATCGTGATGGGCGGACCTGCCCGTCTGCACTACCATGGCGTCAAGCGACTCAAATCCTCAAACGATTTGGCGAACCAGCAACGCATCAGCCTGACTTTTCGAGAGGTAGACCTCAACCATGCCTGGCAGTGAGACGAATATCCTGGGCTCTAGGCTGCGGCCTTGCTGCAGCAAAACCCGCACCGGCTTTTTTCGTGATGGTCATTGCCGCACCGGCAGCCAGGATCTCGGTCGCCATGTCGTCTGCGCGGTGGTGAATAACGAGTTTCTGCAATACAGCAAGTCCCTCGGCAACGACCTCATCACGCCATTACCCGCGTGGGACTTTCCAGGTCTCAAGCCTGGCGATCGCTGGTGTCTGTGCGCATCGCGGTGGCGAGAGGCAGCCGAAGCAGGGTGTGCGCCTCCCGTCGACCTCTCCGCCACCCATGAAGACGCGTTGTTATCGATCCCGCGCGAGCTGTTAGAGGCGCACGCGCTTCAGAGTTGACGCGTGTCCAGGAACGCCGCTTCCGTGATCTCCTGGTAGCGCGCTGACCGAGTGCGGAAAGCATCCAAAGATTCATAGATCTTGCGTGCTTTTTCATCGCGAGCCACCAGCTCGTCCATTACCCATTGCATGTGACCACGCAAAGTCGTCAGTACCTCGTCAGGGAATCGACGGATCTCAACATCGGGATTCTCGGCGAGTGTCTCGAGCGCCTCGGCGTTGCGCCATGTGTATTCGGCGAGCATGTCGCAGTTCACGGACTGACAGCACACACGAACAATTTCCTGTAGATCCTCCGGCAACGCGTTCCAGGCCTCCTGGTTCACCATCGCTTCCAAAGTCGGGCCTGGCTCGTGCCAACCGGGGTAATAATAGTAACGTGCAATTCGCGGGAACCCGAACGTGACATCGTTGTACGGACCCACCCATTCCGTTGCGTCGATGTTGCCGGTTTGTAACGCGGTGAACAGCTCACCGCCGGGCAAGTTGACCGGCAGCCCGCCCGCGCGGCGCAGAGCCTCGCCACCCATCCCCGGGATCCGCATTTTGAGATCTTTCAGATCGGTAACAGCGTTGACCTCGCGATTAAACCAGCCGCCCATTTGGGCGCCAGTATTTCCGGCCGGGAATGGCACCAGATTGAACGGCGCATACAGCTCGCGCCACAACTCAAGTCCGCCGCCGTAGTACATCCAGGCATCCATCTCAGCCGCGTTGAGACCAAAAGGTACGGTCGTCATCAACTGCGCAGCTTCAACTTTCGCTTTCCAGTAATACGCGGCGCCGTGTCCAATCTCGGCTGTGCCTTGCGACACCGCGTTGAACACTTCGAACGCCGGAACCAATTCCCCGGCGGCATAAACCCGTATTTTCAGGCGACCACCTGATGCGGTCTCAATGCGCTTGGCGAGATTGGTCGCGCCCGAACCGAGCCCCGGCAAATTTGGCGGCCACGTAGTGACCATCTTCCAACGGAATTCTTCGGCCGCTTTTGCGGCTCCGCCTGAAGTACATTCGGTTTTTTGCCCGCACGCTGCCACCCCCGCAGCGACCAGCCCGGCACCAGCACCTGTCAAAAAATGTCTACGCCGCACTGAATTTCCCCGTAAGCGTTTTTTCGAGTCCGAGTATCCCATAGCCGAACGCGGTGCGGCAGTGCCTCCGCTGCCCGCGTCCCTGCGGAAGGCCGTCCCTGGCGCAGCGGCAACACCACCGTCGTTTAGACTAGAAGCCGCTTTGTTCGATTGTTGCGGCTCAATGTTGCTCAACTCGACGAATACGGCGCCATTGACAAGGAGCATTCAAGTGATCGGATTGATCCAAAGAGTTTCATCAGCGCGAGTCGACGTTGCAAATGCGTGTGTCGGCACGATCGAACAAGGCCTTTTGGTGCTATTGGGTGTCGAAGCGCAGGACACGGCAGAATCCGCCAAATGGCTGGCCGAGCGAATTGCCAACTATCGAGTATTTTCAGATGACGCTGGAAAGATGAATCTCAGCGCTCGTGACCTTGATTGCGCAATTCTTGCGGTGCCGCAATTTACGCTGGCTGCCGACACGTCAAGAGGCCGCCGTCCCAGTTTTTCGCGCGCCGCACCGCCAGAACTCGGTGAATCTCTATTCGAGCGGTTTACAGGCGACCTGCGGGCGCTGGAGATGACCGTAGAAACCGGGGTGTTCGGCGCCGATATGCAAGTCTCGCTGGTGAACGAAGGGCCTGTAACATTCTGGTTACAGACGCCGGGTACCCAGTGATGATACGGTCGCGCGTCACGTTTTTGGCAACCAACCCTTGTGAGTCTGCGGCAAACGCCCCATGTCGCGTATCATAGGCGTTTGCCCGCAGCATTGACTGAGAGGATTACCATGTTTGGACCTGGCGGCATCAGCATCTGGCAGCTCTTGATTGTTTTGGCCATCGTTTTGGCGGTTTTCGGCACCAAGCGCTTCAAAAACATCGGCTCAGACCTCGGTTCGGCCATCAAAGGCTTCAAAAGTGCGATGGATAACGAGGAGGCTAAGTCCGACTCGACCAAGTCAATCGACACTGAAGACGCGACCTTCGAGGGCACGCCTGAGAAGGCGAAGTCCGAGAAAAGCTCCTAGCTGCAGCACCGCTGCGGCCGTGGCAGTCTGACGCATGTTCAGCGGACCCGAATTTCTGCTGATTTTTCTGATCATGCTGATCGTTCTTGGCCCTGTCCGGATGGCGGAGGTGGCAAAGAAGGTCGGCAAGTTCATTGGTTATGCGCGGCGTACCGCGAGTAACCTGCAATATCAGCTCGAGGACGAACTCGAGCTAAAGAAAATTCGCGAGCAACTGCCGACACGGGTCGATCTGGAATCTTCACTCGGCATCGACGAGCTGAAGAAAGACGTCAACAAACTCAAGCAGCCGTTAGTTGATTCCAAGGGCGCACCGACTGACACATCCAGTGGACACGACTCGACAGACCCTGTCTCGACGGAGACTGATATAGAAACGGCCAGCGACGCCGAGCCGCAGGCAGCGCCCGCCGATTCGAAAACAAAAGACGCTGAGTCATGAGCGCAGACGACGATCAACTCACCAATGACAACTCGGACGAGGATGCTGAGGAACATCTCGAGGAAGGCACGCTTCTATCCCATCTTCTGGAGCTGAGAAACCGGCTGCTCTGGGCCTTCGGCGCTGTCATCATTGTGTTTTTGGCTCTGCTGCCGTTTTCCAAAACCCTTTTGGAAGTGGCCTCAGAACCGGTCCGTCAGGCGCTACCGGCTGGCGCAAGCATGATTGCGATCGATCCGGTGTCAAAGTTTTTCGTGCCGCTGAAGCTCGCCTTTTTCGTCGCAATTTTCATTGCGGTGCCTGTCATTCTTTATCAAACCTGGGCATTTGTAGCGCCAGGGCTGTACCGCAAGGAAAAACGTTTCGCGATCCCACTGCTCGCCAGCAGCATCACGCTGTTCTATCTCGGCGTCACGTTTTGCTATTTCGTGGTAATGCCGCTGATCTTCAACTTTGTGATCGGCAATGACTGGGAAGCGGTCGCATCGATGCCGGATATCGCGAGTTATGTCAGTTTCATTCTGCCGCTGTTTCTTGCGTTCGGCGTCGCATTTGAAGTCCCGGTCGCAACGGTCCTTTTGTGCTGGGCGGGTATTACCACCCCGGACAAACTGGCGAGTGTGCGGGCATACGTGTTTCTCGGCTGTTTCGTGGTGGGCATGTTCCTGACACCGCCTGATGTTTTTAGCCAGACGCTGCTCGCGATACCCGTCTATCTATTGTTTGAGCTCGGTATCCTGTTCTCCCGGTCCATGGTGAAAAACCGATCCGAGTCGGATAAAGAGGATGCCGCGACGACCTGATCTCGCTCGAATTCTCTGAGCAACCCCCGAAACCGGCGATGCGCTGGTAGAATTCGAAAAAATCCTGGAGGGGGTTAACAATATGTCAGCGACCGCTGCGCCGACGCCGCAGGCGTCCATCGGTGGGCACCCACGTGGGCTCGCCACCTTATTCTTCACCGAAATGTGGGAGCGCTTCAGCTTCTACGGTATGCGGGCACTGCTGACGCTGTTCATGACCAGCCAGATCGTCAACGGGGGGCTGGCCTTCACCGATGCGACGGCCACCGCCATCTACGGCATCTATCTCTCATCCGTCTACCTGTTCTCTTTGCCCGGTGGGTGGATTGCCGACCGGCTGGTAGGCGCCCAAAAGGCCGTCTGGTATGGCGGCATTGTCATCATGATCGGGCACTTTGTTCTGGCAATCCCGAGCACACAAGCATTTTTTCTTGGTCTGGTGCTTGTCGTCCTCGGCACGGGTTTGTTGAAGCCAAACATCAGCGCGATTGTCGGTGAACTCTACACGCCGGAAGATTCACGTCGGGACGCCGGTTTTACCATTTTTTACATGGGAATCAATCTCGGAGGGTTCCTTGGGCCATTGGTGTGTGGCTTCCTCGCGGAGAGCGAGTCATTCGGTTGGCACTACGGGTTTGCTGCCGCCGGGGTGGGGATGTTCCTTGGTCTGATCCAGTACAGAATGACACTTCACCACCTTGGTGGTGCCGGTCAGTCGCCTACGCTCGACAAGACGAACCCGGATGACGCGAAGAAAATCACTCGCGGGGCAGTAGCGGTTGGGATCGCACTGGGATTTTTCGCACTGGCTGTCGCCGGAGCACTTTTCGGTGTTTACACGATTGACCCGTTGCAGACGGCTAAAGTGCTCGGCATCGTCATCCTCGTCATTGCGCTGGCTTACTTCTTCTACATTTTTGCGTTCGGACAACTCGATGGCGTCGAAGCGAGACGTATGATCGTGATCGTAGTGCTGTTCTTCGCGGCGGCAACTTTCTGGAGTGGCTTCGAGCAGGCCGGTTCATCGTTGAATTTGTTTGCCGAGCGATACACCGATCGAAATCTGTTCAACTTCGAGGTGCCTGCGTCCTGGTTCCAGTCAGTCAACTCGCTATTTATTATCATCTTCGCGCCATTTGTCGCAGCAACCTGGATCTGGCTTGCGAAACGTAATCTGGAACCCTCGACGCCGTTCAAATTTGCAGTTGGACTGATCTTCCTGGCACTGGGTTTTGTGACTATGGTCGGCGCGTCGATGATCGTGGTCGGCGGCGACAAGGCGCTACCGACATGGCTGTTGATGACCTACCTGTTGCATACGCTCGGTGAGCTTACGTTGTCTCCTGTCGGATTATCGGCAACAACCAAGCTGGCGCCCAAACGATTCGTGGGCCAGATGATGGGTGTGTGGTTTCTGGCGACTGCCTTCGGAAGCTTGATCGCAGGATTGGTAGCGGGAACCTTCGACACAGACAACCTTGCGGCCTACCCGGACCAGTACATGAATATCGTGATGTTTATCGGTGGAGCCGGACTCGTGATGCTGCTGTTCACCAAACCCATTCGGGCACTGATGGGCGGCATCAAATGATCGACCATCGTTTGCGACAAACTCTACGTAGCGGATTTGGCGCTGTCGACGCGACAACAACCTGCAGGTGATATGTCGGACAACCCGTTTGCCACGCCCGAGTCCGAAACGGATGAGCCTGAGCGCATCCCGATTGCGACAAACGCACAGATCCTGACCGCCGGATTGCTCGGCGGTCCTGTCGCCGGATTTTGGTTGTTGGTGATGAATTATCGCGCGTGCGCCAACCGCGCACCGCTTGTGTTCTCTGCTGTCGTCGGCGCTGCCGTCTCGCTCGGCCTGATCGCTGCAATGCTGGTCGCGCCATCGAACCTGCCGGGCGGGTTTATCTGGTTATTGAATATCGTGCTGTTGGCAGTGTGGCTGAACTATGGACCACCTTTTCTCGACGAATCGACCGATGACGATTCTGCGGTAGTGGTTGAGCACGGGTGGGCACGTCCCATCGGCGTGATTCTCGTGTCGATTTTCTGGATGTTGCCGCTCGCCGTTGCACTCTCGTTCATTGTGCAGCCGCGCTGGTGACGCGATCGCGTCTGCTTCACATCTCGCCGTTCTTAGCTTGCTACCGCTGACAACGCCGAGTCCACGACCACCTGATTGCGGCCGGTGGTCTTCGCTCGCTGCAGCGCCTGGTTCGCGCGCCGCACGATCGCATCGGTCTCTGCAACGGCACGGGCCTCGATACTGGAGAGACCGGCGCTCAACGTGACGTGATTTCCTTTCGGTCGACCTTTGTGTTGAATCCCGAGCTCGCCGACGCTCCGCTGTAGCTGCTCCGCAACGCGTATCGCGAAACCAGGCTCTGAATCATCGAACAACACCGCAAATTCAGAGTCACCAACTCGCGCCAGCAGGTCCTCGCGGCGCAGTTGTTGGGACAACCGGTCCGCAACCTGCCGCAATAGCGCATCTCCGGCTCTCATGCCCGCGAATTCGTTGTAGTCGCCAAAGCAGTCAATCGACAGCAGCATCAGGTTCAGCGACTGCGCTTTTTCCCGGGCCTGTGACCAGACGGTCTCGAGGTGTGTCGTGAAAGACCGGCGATTCGCCAATCCCGTCAAAGCATCCGTAGCAGTGGCCGAATCGATCTTTTTGAGTGCTTTTTGTAGCGCCGCGGATCGGTCTTCCAGTGTCTGCTCCAGCGTGATTTGCCGACTCTTGTGGCCCCGTATCAGGCGACGATACAAGAATCCGGCGAAGATCAGGCCAACAAAAAGCGCGCCGCCCTGAACAACCCGCCGCTGGTACCAACGTGGAGTTACAGTGAAATCCAGACTATCGATACGATGCGGCTCGTCGCCGAATGGGTCGCCTGCGTTGGTAACCTGCACTTCGAATACGTTGCGGCCAGGCCGTGGATCTGTGAAGAATGCTGTCCGGCGGGCGCCAGCATCCTGCCATTGCTGACCTTGACCGCGGATCCGATAGCGGAAGCGGAAACGATCTGCGGCAATCAAGTCCGGTACGCTGTAATGGATCTCAAGGGCTTTGGTATCCACAGGAAGCGAGCCAACCTGTTCAACGCCAAAACTGACGCCGTCGATAAGAACGGACTCGATCAACAGTGGTTGCGCTATATCAGCCGATCCCAGACCATCAAGATTGACTCGTGCGGCACCCCTCGCGCTCGCCAACCAGATTTCCCCGTTGTCGAGCACAGCGATCGGCGACTGGTAGCCACCTGGGATGCGGACCGTTCGCAGCCCATCTTGCTCGCTCAGCAGGCGAGACTCAACGCGTTCGGCGCGCCCCGCGGCAACCGCTTCAAGGGAAGCCTTGTCGACGCGCATCGTCCCGTCACGCCCGACGAGCCAAAGCCCGCCGGTCTGATCCTCCGCGATACCCATGATCGAACGCAAACCGATACCGTGTTGCGCTGTGAATACAAACTGCTCTGCACCATCGATTCGCGCGAGACCGTCCACTCGACTGCCGACCCACACCGCACCCGAATCGTCGATGTGGGTTGTCACAATCACGGAGCTCTGCAATCCCGACCCAGCATCGAGACGCTCTACGATTTGATCCCGTTCAGGGTCAAACACGGCAAGGCCACTTTCAGTAGACAGCCACAGTTTGCCTTGCCGATCAGCGTTGATATGTCTTACGACATTGACCGGCAATCCATCGTCAGAAGTGACCGACTGGATCACCCGGCCATCGACGATACGGTTGACGCCACCGGCAGTACCCACCCAAAGCTCACCGGCATCGCTTTCGTACAGCGAGATCACCTGATTGCTGCCGAGCCCGCTTTCTGTATCGAAGACATCCAACACATCGCCCGTTTGTGACAGATGTGCAAGCCCACCACCAAATGTTCCCACCCACAGCGTTCCGTCTGCAGCGTGGCGCAACGCCGACACACTAGAAGCAGGAAGCCCTTCGTCAGTGGTCCAGCGATCGATCTCGCCATCGGACGCAACTCGAAACAGCCCATCGCTCTCCGCACCGATCCAAACCGAATTGTCATCGCCCGCAGCGACGACGAAGGTGCCGTTCGAAATGCCTTCGGGCTCACCGTAAGGCAGGGCACTGCCGCGGCGCACATGACGAAGTCCTTCATCGGTGCCGATCCACAGATCGTCCTGACCGCCCAGCACCATGGATAACACAGTCGCACTAAGCGCACTGTTGACCGCAAGCTCGTAGCTCTCGGCCGCGAGTGTGCGCACACCGCCGGTGTTTAATGCGAGCCACAAGTTGCCGGATTCATCTCTCACGGCATCCCAGATGACATCGTTTTCGCCAACACCAAAATCCTCCAGTCTTTCAATACCATTCGGAGTGCCGCGATACATAGCGCCGGAGTAGTCGGCGAGGAACATGCCATGCCCCGGGTCGTTGGCGAGCGCGTAAACCTGTGTGGCGTCGAGGCCATCCTTTGCGCCAAACACCTTGAGTTCGCCCGCCAGAAATCGGACCACACCATTGCCCAACCCACTGAACCAGATATCGCCCGCGTCCCCTTCTGCAGCTCTCAGATATCGACTGGTTGGCAAACCGTCGGCTTCGGTCCAGCAACTGAACTCTGACGCACCCGCCGGCAAACGACAGATTCCGGTCGATGTGCCGGCCCAAATCGCGCCATCGCGCGCAGCAACCACGGCGTAGACGATTTCACTATCCAGCCCATGTTCAACGCCGTATCGGCGAACGGTGGTGCCGGCCACGCGCACAACGCCGCCGCCATACGTCGCTGCCCAGACGTGACCGTCCGAGTCCTGCACCACATCGCGGATATCGTTCACCCGAAACGCAGATCGCGTCTCACTGTTAAATACTTCGAAACGCACCCCATCAAAGCGCGCGAGACCACCTTCTGTCGCAAGCCAAAGGTAACCGGATTGACCGTAAGTCAGGCTCCACACTACGTTCGATGGCAAACCGTCCGCGCGGGTCCAGTCGCGATAGATAAACTGTGTCGCTTTGAGTGACGTGTCCAGAGCGTGCGCAAAGGGCGCACAGGCCGCGAGTGCCAGCCATAGCAAGGCAGCGGCAGTAGGGACACTCGTAGTCACCGCACGTGATGTTGTTGGCACGGAGCAAATTCCAACAAAAGTCTCGAAATTGGGATTAGCGGCAAAATAGACAAAGGCTTTACGCTCGACCGCCAACCCCTGGCGTGACGCAATCGGAACTCCAACGCGACCAACTGTGCGTAACATAGAGGCCGGAGTATTTAAGCAGTGGGATCGAATGTGAACGCGCGTGCACTGATCATGAGTCTGTTCATGATGGCTTTCGGTGGTTTGGCCAGCACCCCAGCAGTGTCCAGCGACAACTCGCGCCAGGAGCGATTCGAAAAATTCGAACGTGAGGGCCTGGTGATTCGAAACATTGACGTCTCCCGGTTACCGATTTTCGATACGACGCAACCGAAAGAGGACCGCGGGCTATACCGCGCTGCCAATCGCATCCACATCGTCACGCGCGAATCGGTGGTGCGAGCACAGTTGCTGTTCGCCGAGAGCGAGCATGTCTCCGCACAGGCGATCGAGGAGAGTGAGCGGGTACTACGTCGCAACAGCTACATCTACGACGTTGTGATCGACGCCACTCAGGTCAGCGACACAGAAATCGATATCCGAGTCGAGACGCGCGACAACTGGACCTTGTTCCCACAACTTGGGTTCTCTCAGCAAGGTGGTCAGACCGAATACCTTCTCGGAGTGCAGGAAGGAAACCTGTTGGGAACCGGTGGCGAGCTGGCGTTCAGCGTGGAGGATGATGGCGACCGCGAGTCCACCCTCTTGCGCTATGGCAACCGAAATTTCCGCGGCACCTGGTGGCGGTTTGAGATCGGCTACCGAGATAGCGATGACGGGGATGCACAACGACTGCGCTTGATCCGACCCTTTTTTTCACTCGACAGTCGTTGGAGCGCTGGAATCGATGCGACGGCGATCGAGCAAGAGGAACCTTTGTTCAGTCGCGGCGACGAAGTCGCCGAGTATCGGCGCGACCAGACTCGAGTATCGCTGTGGTATGGCAAATCCAGGGGGCTGGTCGACGATTGGTCGCGTCGCTGGATGGTGGGCTTCGCCATTGCAGATGACCAGTTTGATCCCGTTCCGCAGTTGAATCGCCTGACAGTGCAACCCGAGGATCGCCAGCTCAGATATCCGTTCTTCCGCTACGAGGCGATCGAGGACCGTTTTGTCACCGCCACCAATCTGACCCGAATGGCGGTGACGGAAGACCTGTTTCTGGGAACGCGGTATAGCGCAACTGTTGGCTGGTTCGGCAAGACCCTTGGCGCCGACCGCGACGGCGCCATTTTCGATCTCGATGCATCGAGCAGCGCGGGTGACCCCACACGTTACATCTTCACGTGGAATTTGGGCGCTGCTGGACGCATCGAAGGCGGAGATCTTCGCAACGGACGATTCGAAATGCGTGCTGGATTCGTCCGGCGACAGTCCGAACGCAGGTCCTGGTTTGCTGGTATCGAGTCCACTGTATCGCACGAGGCCGACCTCGATCGTCCTGTCCAACTCGGCGGCTTATCTGGCCTGCGAGGTTTCGATCGTGCGTTCGCTAACGGCGATGCACGTGCGGTGCTGACTCTGGAGCAACGCCTGATTACCAATTGGTATCCGTTCAGTCTGTTTCGAGTTGGCGGTGCTGCATTCGTAGATGCGGGTAGAGTCTGGGGCAGTGACCTGACCGGATTCCGAGAGGATCGTGATCTCGTCAACGTCGGCCTTGGTCTACGCTTGATGAGTACTCGCGCATCGAGCAACCGCATGCTTCACATTGATTTCGCGGTCCCTTTGACCTCCGGCGACGATATCGACGGCGGATTGCAAATCTCGCTACAAGGCAAACGCGGGTTTTAAAAAAAGACGCCGCATTTATCGTAGCTTCCCGGTTCGCCGTGAGTTGATCATCTACCGTTCGGGTTTCGGGCTCGTAATTCGGAGTCACCTCCGCGGGACACAGGATCACGGTTGACCGATTCAGTCGATCAAAAAACGACCTTCGCGCAGAAAATGCAGTATTTGCTGGTGAACTTCCTCGGCGCCCATCAGGAATGTGTGGCTGTACGGCACCGCAATAAAGTCCCGCATGCCCGCCACTTTCGTCGCCGCCAGGCTTACCTTGCCGTCGTCTGGATCAGGCAGACTTCGGGACAAAATCGGGTTAACGGTCGCTGTGCCCGCGATGACGCCGAGCGAAAAATCAACGGGACCCAACTGTGACGGGATGCTGTCCTTGTCGGTACCGAGCTGCAGACCAGCCGGACCGTTGAGCGACTTGAACCCAGGCCTGGCTTTCCATGTATCGACTACCTCACTACCCTGGTTGGGCGGCGCCATCATCACAACATGGCGTAGCGTTGGGATTTCGTTGTGGCTGAGGTAATAGCGCAGCAGGATCCCACCCATCGAGTGCGTGACAAAATGTACGTACTGGCTATTCTCTTTCTGGCACTGAGACAAGCCGCGTGACACCGCATCTTCCGCCAATACTTCAATCCGTTCTCGGCGCGAGGCATAGCCGATATTCGCGACTCGGTAGCCTGCTTCTTCCAATGCATCAGCAACTGCGGACATTGAGTGGCGTGTGCGCGCCAGTCCGTGCAGTAAAATCACGCAATGGTCGGTAACATCGACGGGAGTTTCTGAGGCTTGCGCGAGATGCCATGGTCCGCCCATCGCCAGCGCGACAACGCACCCAAGAACACGACGGAGTGTGTACAGCACAGTAGTTCGAAAAAATCGTGACATCCTTGCAGATCGCATCAGCTATCCCGTTCGACCCCGCCAATGATTGCGCCAATCTGCCGCCGTGCGAATGGCCCTTGCGACCCAATGCGCCATCCGATCGCAGGTGAATACGCCATCGACGTGTACGTCGCTGTCGGGCCACAAGCGCTCCATAAAGGAACCTTGCAACGCACCGCTGTCCATATGTTGAAGGTGTGACAGTTCATTTCGCATTGCCCCGACCATCGCGAGCTCATTCTGAATGCCGGGGCTGTACTCAGCGTAGTTGGGATCCCAACCGAGTTTGAAGGCAAAACCGTTAGACCCGCTGACGAGATTGCAGGTCGATGCGATCACGTGGCCAGCAAGGACCAGTTCGAAGAAAAAAACGCCGTCGCGATCTCGAAGGCGCGTCACCATTGTGCGAAAGAAGCGCTCATGGTTGCTATGGGATCGCAAAGAAGTCTTCGCATCCTTTCGAAACCCCGTGTCCTCCAGCGCAAGAAAGCTCTCAATTGTGGCATCAGTAATATCATCGCCGCGCCGTAGACGGTGCTCGACTTCTCCACGCGTCGCCAACTTTCTGGCGCGTCGTGCGTAGTTTTTCGCAGACCGACTCGACAGTAGCCCGTGTGGCCAGTCCGGACGTGCCTCACTGGGTCGTATGGACGCACGTTGTGACCGACCGCTTTCAATCCAACGAATCCCGCTGCGCTCGAGCGCGTCTAACTGTTGTGGGCTCAATAGTTGGAACATCGGAAAGTCAGCGACAACTAACGCGCGCCATGGACCATGATCGCATTGCACAAAGTCAGCGAAAAACCGCTCGACCGCCAGATCGTGACCGGACCGACGAAACAATAGCCCGCCGAGGAAACCATGAGGTGATCTGAGGGCTTGCAGATGTCGGAACGGGACTGTTTTGCTCGGCGTCATTTCACGAAATACGCCGAGCGCAATGCTCTGCCATCCGGCATCAGTTTTGCGCTCCGATACTGCGATGAGAAACGGCGTATCGCCCATTAAGAATTCGAGACTCGGCAGCACGAAATCCGGCGCAAGATACGCATTGGGGTGCACCGCGTGATCTGCGAGATCCTGCCAGCGCGCAATGGCTGTGGCGTCGATCTGATCCAGCGAACGATAGTGGCAAACCCGAATCCGGTCATTGTCGGCCAGCGGATGTAACACAGTCGGCAATGCGCTCATGATTGACCCGCAAACGCCGAGAGTTCGAGTCGGCGATTGACCTGAGCTTCGCTCAGTTGTTTGAGCGAAGGCCGGTTGAGGCCCGCAAGAATGTCCGCTTGACGATCGGATGCGTAGCGTTGAACCGACCGAATCAGCGCTTGATAATGCGCCGGTCGCTGTTCTGGCGTGGCGACTTCATCAACCGACCGGGAAGCCAGCGCGCGCAACTCACGCGATGGCGACGCAGCCACTTCGCGCGAGAGTTGCAGACGCTCCAGCTGTTTAATGACGCTCTCGATCGCGTCGGTGTCTCGTAACCATTCAATCCGTGCTCGTCGTGCATCGGAGCGACTATCGGATGACGCGTCCACGTGGAGGTAGGTGGCCTTGACCTGCCGCTGCACCACTAAAAGTGTGAGCTCAAGATGCAATGCACTGACCACGTATTCGAAGAAACGTACGACATCGACCATTGACTCCAATGGCTTCAAATCTGGAACCTCACCGGGTTGTTGCAAGTGGTCATACAGTTCCATGATCTTGCGGCGACTGCCGCCGCACGCACGACCACCGGGTGATGTGAAAATCTGATGGCGATCTGCATAGTCGAAAAAGGCCGCCGCATCAGTGAAGGATTGCCGGGTGCCATCACGAGCCCAAAGGTTGTGTTGAATCACCATGAAAAACCCGGCGATCAGCTTGAACTGCGTACCGACGATTGCGGGCAGCTGACCGTCGTGGTAACGCGCGGGCAGATGCCGAACGAGATATGCCGGCAGTCCACATCCGGCTTTGGAAAGAATGAACAGATCCGCCTGTGACAAATGATTTGGGCGATCCGGCTGTAAAGTCAGGTAGCCGTCGCGCAGACTCTGCATCAAGGCGAGCGCATCGTTCCATGCGTGCATGACCAAATGCAGCGCCGTCATGTTAATCAGCAATCCCTCACGCGATCCACGCATCTTGGTCACGTTGTAATCTGTTGCGACGTGCCGTCGAAACAACGTTGGCCACACGTTTTCCTCACCCAACTGCCGCTGGGTCTCGCAACGAAGCGAGGAAGGTCCAAGCCACAAACCGTAGTCAAACTCCATGGTCGAGGTGGCCCATGGCGCGGGTCGCCACGGAGACAGCGTCTTCAGCACCAGCGATTGAATGGGCGTGTCGTAATACAGTCGTTTGAGATGTCGCCTGATCTGCATGTCCCCACACTTAGACCGAATTCGGATTATACGCCGACGAGCTGCTCCGAACTGTTAACTCGGTCAGGTGGGCTCAGGTCGGCACGTTCAGCCGAGTGACGATCGCGCGGGCTCCTTGTAACAGCAGCCACAAGAACCCTAGGGGCAGGGCGATTGTTTGCAACAGAAACACCACAATAAGGCTCACGATATGTCGCGTAATCCCCGACGCCCTGTCCTGCAGTGCTTGCATCCGCGCCTCGACGTTTAGTGCGGAAAACGACTCGCTGATCCGGTCGCGCGTCCGCTCAAACCAGTTGCGAGACACATCGTCCGGTGTGTCTGAGGCGTCTTTGCTCAGACTCTCTATGTCGACAGAAGCCCGCTCCAATGCGACGGTCGCGGCGGCCTGCTCGGTGGCCAGGAACTGATCGAAGACCAGGTTGGTACCGACAACCAAAGCGGGAACCGCAAACCTCAGGAAAAACGCAGCAACGAAGAACCTCAATACCACGGAACGCAACGCTGAGCGCTGCGCGACGCCCGGAACCCAAACCACCAGGAGCGACAGCAAGGCGCTGAGTGCCAACAGCACGCTGACGCCATAGCTCGACGTGATTCGTAACAGAATTTCCTGTAACCCCAGAGCGGCGGTGACCACCAGCATGATCGACGAGAACCGCTCGACCAGATCATTGACAGGATCCAGTATCTGACCAACAGACAAATTCACGCCAACGCCGCCTGGCTCCAGCGCAACTTCCGTGCCTTGCGCAATACTGATTACGCCGTCCAGTCCTCGCGCTACCGCGAAGGTCAGCAATGCCCGTTCCAGCGCGCCGCTGGCATACGCAGCGCCCAGTTGGTCGGCGTAACCCGAGAACGCAAGCCCGCACACTCCAATGGCAAAGAGCGTCCACAGCCAGCGTCCTGGAATTGTCGGTTGGTTTTTCATAGACCGTCTTGAAGCTACCACAAAACACGCTCGCAGCTTTAGCCGCTCTTGGTACACTCGCGCGAGCAGTCGACATGAAGAGAGAGCAGATGAGCGGGTTTGAAAAGCTGGGCGCGTTTTATCTTGGCAAACGCCACGATGCTGATCAGGACGATTTGACGGACGAAATTGTTCTTTATGACTCCAAAGACCTGAACACCCATGCCGTGATCATCGGCATGACCGGCAGCGGAAAAACCGGCCTCGGTATCGGCATGATCGAAGAGGCGGCCATGGACTCGATACCGGTGATAGCAATCGATCCAAAGGGGGATCTTGGGAATTTGATGCTCAGCTTTCCGAAGTTCCAACCGAGTGACTTCGAGCCCTGGGTGAATCCGCAAGAGGCAGCGAACCAAGGCAAAACGGTGCCCCAATTCGCAGCGGACCAAGCCGCTCTGTGGAAGCGCGGAATCGGCCAATGGGGTCAGGACCCGAAACGTGTCAAAACGTTTCGTGAACGCGTCGATCTGAACATCTACACACCAGGCTCCAACGCCGGTTTGCCGATTTCGGTACTTAAATCGTTCGATGCCCCGCCTGCAGCGCTACGTGAGGACCGGGATCTCTACCGCGAACGCGTACAGGTCACCGCCACGAGTATTCTTGCATTGATTGGTATCAATGCCGATCCAGTGACGAGTCGTGAACACATTCTCATTGCCAATCTGCTGGATCATTACTGGCAGGATGGTCACTCCCTCGACTTGCCCGGGTTGATCTCGATAATTCAAAACCCACCCATCGACAAGATCGGCGTAATGGCATTGGATGACGTTTATCCTGCGAAAGACCGTTTTGCGTTGGCGATGCAACTGAACAGCCTGCTTGCCGCGCCCGGGTTCGAAGCGTGGCTGGAAGGTGAGCCTCTGGACGCCGGTCGCCTGCTTTACACTGACACCGGCAAACCGCGGGTCTCCGTGATGTCGATCGCGCATCTTTCCGATGCAGAGCGGATGTTTTTTGTGTGCATGTTGTTGAACAACTTGATCGCATGGATGCGCGCACAACCTGGCACCGCGAGTCTGCGTGCCATGCTCTACATGGATGAAATTTTTGGCTATATGCCGCCGATTGCGAATCCGCCATCCAAGCGACTGCTACTGACCTTGCTCAAACAGGCACGCGCGTATGGGCTTGGTCTGGTCTTATCCACGCAAAATCCTGTCGACCTCGACTACAAGGGACTCTCGAACACCGGTACCTGGATGATCGGACGCCTGCAGACCGAGCGGGACAAAGCCCGCGTAATGGAGGGCCTGGAAGGCGCTGCAGCCGGCGGTCAATTCGACCGTCAAGCGATGGAGCAAACGCTGGCAGGGCTCGGAAAACGTAAGTTCCTTCTGCACAACGTACATGAAAGCCACCCAGTCGTTTTTGGCACTCGATGGGTCATGTCCTACCTAGCCGGCCCTTTGACACGCGACCAAATCCGGATCTTGATGTCTCCCGCGAGGAACGCGCGAGAAAAATTGGTCAAGCAGCAGCAAGCCGCCACAACACTCTCAGCCAACCAAAGTGCCGTGGTGACGAAGGCCAGCACATCGGAAAACCCGCGTCTCGACAAAGAGATCGCTCAGTTCTGGCTGGAAGGGAATGGCTCGGCTGATGATGTCTATCGCCCCTTTGTCATCGGCGCGGCCGAACTGGTGTACAGCTCGGCGCGCTACAAGGTCGAAGCAGAGCGACACTGCATCGCGGCGGTGCTGCCCGATGAGGGCCCCGTGCCTGTGGATTGGGACAACGCACAACGCATGATGATCGATATCGACGCCCTCGAATCTCAAGCACCCGACAGTGAGGCAAGCCACGCAAGTGTTCCTGAAGTCCTGACTAATCCAAAGGCATATTCCAAATGGGAACGTAACTTCAAGCGTTGGCTACGCAAGAGTCAGCCGATTGTTCTGTACCGCAGCGCCGAAATGAAGGCGACGTCGACGGCTGACGAGGACGAGGGCGCGTTCCGCGCGCGGTTGCAAACCTTGGCCTCGGAGAAGCGCGATATTGAGGTTGGAAAACTGCGCAAGCGCTACAACAGCAAAGTGAACACGCTGGAGGCGCGATTGCTACGCGCCGAACAGGCGATCGAACGCGAATCTCAACAAAGCCGCAAAAAGAAAATCGATACCGCAATCTCTTTTGGTACCGCAATCCTTGGCGCCGTCCTGGGTCGCAAGCGCATGTCATCTACCTCCGCGCGCAGTATCGGTAGTGCGGTGAAGAATGCCGGCGGCCTGAGTAAGGAAGTCGGTGACGTTGCGCGCGCCAAGGAGACAGCTGAACGCGTGCGCGAGGAGCTGGCGGAATTGCAAGCCACCTTCGAACAAGACGTTGCTGGGCTGGACGCCGCCTACGATGCGCAGACCGATGAACTGACCACAATTGAAATTAAACCCAAATCAACGGACATCCAGATCCATTTCGTGGGTGTTGGCTGGCTGCCGCATGAACGCGACGATCGGGGGAGACTGATACAAGCGTTTTGACTTGGCCCGCGACCCACGCTGACCGCTGCAATAAAATCTGCAGGACGCCGGTCTATCTAAACCCAACTCACGCGCAAGATGAGGTTGAAGGTGGCGATCGAACCGGCTTCGATGGAGATGACCGTAACGGGCAAGGCGCTCGCCGAGCCGCCCGACGCGCCTGCACAGCCCCAAGCCAGCCCGCTCGAGGAACAGCGTGACGCGCGTCTTCTCGGTCGTATTGCCAAGGAACGGGACCGCGCTGCGATGCGCGAGCTCTACCAGCTTTATCACTTGCGACTACGCGGTTTTCTTCGACGCCTGACGACCGACGACGCGGTTATCGACGAAACCTATAACGACGTGATGTTGAAAGTCTGGGACAAAGCGGCCCAGTTCCGCGCAGAATCACAGGTATCGAGCTGGATCTTCTCGATTGCCTATCGGCTGTGTATTAAAGTGTTGAAACGGGAGCGCCGAAAAGCCTCGCTCATCGACCGATTACGGCGCGAGCCGAGCGTTGCATCAGCGACCCACCCAGACACGTTCGAGGACGAGGATCTCGTGAACCGCGCGCTGCAAGACTTGTCAATACGCCATCGAATCGTCATCGAGCTGGCGTATTTTGAAGGTTACTCGACAGAGGAAATCAGTCGAATTACACGCTGTCCACGCGGCACGGTAAAGACCCGACTCCATCACGCTCGCCATCGAATACGCCATAAAATCGACCAACTAACCCGAACGTCTGGCGTGGCCGGGGCGCACCTGCAATGACCGACCCGGCCCATGAGCTTGCGGATCTGATCGCCGATCACTTGAATGGACACCTCAATGAGCAGCAAGCGGCACGGGTGAATGCGGCACTACGCGATGACCCGGTATTCCGTCGACTCGTCGAGCACGAAGCCCGGGTCAGAGCCCACATTCGCGAAACCGCAACACCGATTGAACATCCGCCCAATCAATTGGCGTTTGAGCGAGCTCTGCAAGCGCGAAGTGCCTGGCGGCGCCCCATGACATTGGCCGGTGGTTTGGCCGCGGCCTGCGCGCTGGTCGCCGTCGGCGTGGTCGTTCTGAGCCCGTCTTCCAACGAAGCCGTTTATGAAACTCTGACAGACCCCTCAACCACCGCCCACATCGGTACAGTCCGACTTGCCGTCGATGGCACAACAGAACTCGCACCGCTGATCGCACAATACAACCTTGAGTTGATTGCCGAGTTTCCAGACCTACGAGCAGCGATGGTTCGCCTGCCAGATACTGCCGAACCCCAGAGAGTCCTCGACGCACTGCGAAATGAACCAGGCGTGCGTTTCGTCGAGTCTGAAAACGCTGAAACCGACCCCGGTGAAACCGGGGTCGGCACAGCGACGAATTAACGCAGTTTTAGTTGACCCCGAATTTCACCGGCCGGGTTTTCCGCCGTATGGATATTCAGGTAGACATTGCCCGCCGCCATCTCATTGAGCAGTGCCAACATCGGGTCTTCGGCGTCCGCAAGCGGGCCGACGATATTGCTAGCCTCGATCGTCGCGTCCACGCCGTTGTTGCGTGCATAAGCTGACAAATCGACGACTACAGGGCCGTTTGTGCCTTCCTGCCCAATGTGCAGGTGAGCGGCGACCACATCGCTGGTCAATCGGCCGAAATTGCTGTCGATTCGGACCGAGTTCGTGCCATCGGAGATTGCCTGTGCTGAACCGCGGCCCGGGCTACGCACGAGGTTTGCTGACACTTCCGAGCGTGAGTTCAGGATCGCCGTGAATCGGTTGCGCTCGCCCAAATCAACGTAGCGGAAACTGACCGTTGCGGTTCGATAGTTTGCGGCCGTGAAATCAGCCACGCCCAAAACCGGGTGCGTCAGCACGCCGTCCGGAAATTGACCATCGGTGCGGAAGCCAGGATGCAACTCGACGACGCCCGCGGTTGGGATGCCAATGTCAGGTCCGGCTTGATTCAGGAACGCCGTGTTGGCTGCGACTTCGTCGTTGTATTCCGTGCCGGCGTCGAGTACTTCCGATCCCGCAACAGCAAAAGGTCTGGCGACGAACTTGCCACGCTTGTTGAAAATCTCATGCGCCAGTGGGCTACCGTTGGCGATGAAGGCATCGTTACTCGGCAGAATCATCGAAATGTAGCTGAAGTAGCGATCGACCGTCGGGTCGACGTTCAACGTCACAGAACCAAAATCACCGGGCGCCAACGGGCCAGAAGGTCCGAAAATCGTGGACTGCGACGAATTCGGCTGTAGTGCAGCAAACGCCGCGTTCAGCGGTCCAATATTGCCGTCCTCGGCAACGCGCTCCACGGCGTCACCGCCGACAAGACCTTCTGCCGTCAACGGTTGGTTGCGGTTGTACAAATCGAATGTGCCGTCATGCAGGCCAATCCAGAACGGGGTCTGGAAGGTGCCGCGCGATGGCGCACTGTTCTCGATCGTGACGACGACCGAAGGGATGGATTGGGCCGGTCCGCCGGCCAATGCTGTCGCGGACATGCCGGTGACGCCCGCCACCAGCAACGCTTTCGCGACGACTTGTCTCAAGCTGCTCATAATCAAACTCCTAAACGGGACATTGAGGAACTGCGATGCGTCCGATGTGGCGAGTCCGCTACATCCGATCACAGTCAGTCGACCAGTAAGAGAACGTGACAATGAGACCGGTTCAAAAAAAATCCGCCGCGTAGGGAACGGCGACGATCGGCGTCTTCAGGGATTGAGTTCGATACGCTTTTTCAGGCTGTAGTCGGTGAAACCAGGCGGGTTGTCTTCGAGCTCCGCGTAGACCTCGTAGCCTTGCTTGCGATAAAAGTCGAGCGCCTGGAACGATGTTGTCTGAACGTGAAACCGAAAAACGCCCTCAGCTAAAGCCAGACGCTCAATGCGCGCCAGCACTTGCGCACCTACGCCCGCACCGCGCAAGTCAGACTCAACCCAGAGGCGCTCGATATAAAGCCAGGACCAAACGACGTGACCATGCGCACCGCCCACAACTCTTCCTGTCTCATCACGGGCGAAGCAGCCGAGCTTGCGCTCATTCAGCGCACCTGCGAATTGGTTGTTGTACGCGCGCAAACCGCGGGCGACAGCTTCAACATCTTCGGCATTGGGGTCGAGTGTCGCATCAAATGTGAGCTTAGGCTGGCTGCCGCCGCGTCGTAGCCAGTCCGACAGACGGCGACGCAGCGTAATCTTTTCGGCGCTCACTAGTCCGACCCGGAACTCGACGTCGCGCACGCCCCTGCATACAACATCGTCTTGCCGTCAGCTTCCAGCAAGCACTGATTGTCGTAGGTTCGTCCACTACTGGCGCAAACGGGTTGAAACGTACGCGGGCAATTGTCACCGGCACAATCGCCCGGCGCCACGATCCGCACACCCGCCCGTTCGGCCTGACAGGCGTTGCCGTAGGTCACGTCATCCGCCCCGCAAACAGGCACAAAAATCTGCGGACAGCGGCGTTGTTCGCAGGCCGCATCGCGAGCGATTGCCACGCCCGCTGCATCAGCAGCGCACGCGTTGGGATAGGTTTGATCGTCGACTCCACACACCGGCGCGAACACTTCCGGGCACGCGTTGGTATCGCAGGCGCCGGCGTAGATCACCCCAACGCGGGCTTCATCAGCAACACAGCGATTCAGGAAGGTCTGGCCGTTGCGGCCGCAGACGGGGATTTCATCCGTGGGGCACGACGCGTCGTCGCAAAGCCCGTTCGACTCGGGCGTCGTTCCCGCTAAAACCGCAAAACAACTGTTAGCGTAGGTGTTGCCATCCGCACCGCATATCGGTGCGAACCGAGGCGGACACCGGTTTTCCTCATCGGGCTCCGTCGCGAGCAAATCGGCCGGGGTTTCGCATTCACCATTGGCGACGACTTCGACCTCAGCCCGATTGGCGCGGCACAGATTCGCATAGGTGTTGCCATCTTCCCCGCAAACCGGCTGCCATACTTGCGGACAAATCGAGTTGCTCGCGAGCCCGCCTGACTGCGCGGCGGCGACACCGGGCAAGGCACAAATCAACACGATAACAAGGGTCCAGCACGCTCTCATTCTCTTCCTCGACGCTCCAGGCTCAACAAATCTTCATCCGCAAACTCGATACCGCGAGTACGCAACCAGTCACGCAACGCGTATCCGGTGCCGCTTGCCCACGGTCTGAGCTCCGCTAGAGGCACCTCACGCCAGGCTTCGAGTTCACTGGTGTCCAGGCGGATCGCGCCTTCCGCCACCTCCAGATGATAGACGATTAATAGCTGGTTCATACGGTGAAACGGATACAGACCAACAAGATCGACCGATGTCGCGACCAGGCCGACCTCTTCCTCGACCTCTCGCAGCACACCCTCTTCAGGTGTTTCACCCGCTTCGAGAAATCCGGTAATCAAGCCAAACCAGCCATCCGGCCATCCGATGCTGCGAACTTGAATCACCGCACCGTTGCGTTCGGCGATCGCACCGACGACGGGTGTGGGATTGTTCCAATGAACGAAGTCGCATCGGGGATCGGAACACGCCAGGCGCATTCGCCCACCATGTGTTTCCGGTACCAGTGCGCTTGCGCACACCGGACAATATCGAAACTGTCGACCCATCTAGTCCGCCTCTGCTAAAGACCTGCGAGTAGAAGGATCGCCGACTAGCGCGCTCGGCGCCACCAGTTCGATACCGTAGTGCTGCAGACGCTCGGGGAGCGCCTGCAATGCTTCAAGCGTCGATGCATGCGGGTGCGCAATGGCGAGCGCATAGCCTTGCTGGCGCGCCACTTGAATGAGCCTTCGCACCTGAGCGTCGATTGCCTGAGGACTCTGATCATGGTCCAGAAACACATCGCGACGAACCGCAGGCACCGACAGCGCATCTGCCGTTGCCAGCGCGACGCTGTGCCGGGTGGTGTAGCTATCGACGAAATACAGATCGCGGCGACAAAGTATCGACTCCATTAGCCACAGCATGGGGCGCCGCTCCTGCGTTAAGCGACTGCCCATGTGGTTATTCAAACCGATCGCAAAGGGCAACTCCTGCAGTGCATCTCGCAACGTACGTCGGACCGCAAACTCATCGTCTGTGTGATCAATCGACACCGGACCGAGCCGATTTTCGCCGACTCCAATCGCTTCCATCGGCAAATGCACCAGCACCTCACGTCCTTGCCGCACCGCCGTTTCGCCGACTGTGCGACCGTGCTCAGTGCCCGGGATAATGGCGAATGCCATTTGCTCCGGAAGCGCCAGTGCCGCTTGATCCTGCTGGTGGCGATAGCCGATATCGTCGATGATGATAGCGACTCTGGGGGGTTGGGTGGTCGCGTTAGCTGAGAGGCACGCTATGGCGGTGACGAGCGCAATGAGCCCGCGGATCAAAAGGTCGCTCCTCGATTCAGCTCTTCCATGGCACGCGCCAATTGCGCGTCGTCACTTCCCTCATCTCTTACAACAATATCGGGTGTGATCCCGCGTTCGTGAATGAAATGGCCGTTGGGCGTGTAATACCGCGAAGTGGTCAATTTGATCGCTCGACCATGCGATAACGGCATTACGGTCTGCACTAACCCCTTGCCGAACGTCGACGTACCGATCAGTTGGGCGCGACCGTGATCCTTCAAGGCGCCCGCTACAATTTCGGCGGCGGACGCTGATGCCCCGTTGACGAGCAGAACGATACGGGCATCCGCTGCCAGGCTCCCTGGTGTGGCACGATATTCGAACGCGGCATCATCGCCTCGTCCGCGGGCACTGACGATAACGCCACGATCGAGAAACAGATCCGCCACTGCGATCGCAGAATCCAACAACCCACCCGGATTGTTTCTCAGATCGAGGACGATCCCATCCAAAGGCGTGAGATTTTCTTCTGCGAGGTACTGGAGCTTCGCTTCTAACTCGCGCGCGGTTCGGTTATGAAACTGGCGAATGGTCAGATGCGCCAGTCCCGGAGCCAGTAATTCTCCTCGAACACTGGTCACATCGAGTTGCTCTCGGGTTAAGTCAAACTGGAGCGGATGTTCGAACGTTGCCCGTTCGATACTCAGAGAAACCGAGCTACCTGCAGGTCCGCGCATCTTGGTAACGGCGTCCTGCAACGTATCGGCCGAGACATTGATACCGTCGATCGCGGTAATCACATCGCCGGAGCGAACACCGGCGCGCGCCGCCGGGGAATTTTCGAAAGGTGCGATCACGGTGACCTTGCCGTCACGCATCGACACCTCGAGTCCTACGCCCGAGTAGGTGCCCTCTGCGCCCGATCTGACGTGCTCGAATTCGCGCGCGTCGAGAAACTCGGAGTGCGGATCAAGATCGGCGACCAACCCGCGGACCGCCGCCTCCATGAGATCACCGTCGTTTACCGGATCGACATATTCCCTGCGGACCCGGTCCATGACTTCGGTCAGTAACGGCTCCTGAGAGGATTCGGGCAAGCGGGGTTTCGCGGCCAGGATCCATCGGTCCCCGACGATCAATGCAATCGACAGGGTCAACCCCACGGTGATCGCGATGCTCAATCGACTCCAGATGGACAAAGCAGTTCGCTCCCTTCCGATTCGCGTGCCCGTTTTGAAGATAGCACAGACACTGCTATGGGGCCTGTGTTTGCAGGCAGACCGGCTAGTTCGGGGAACCCTGGAACCAACGACTCGGATTCAGGGGCTGGCTGCCGCGACGGAGCTCGAAATACAAGCCTGGTCGTGACCGCCCGCCCGTGTTTCCAACCGTGGCAATGACCTCACCCGGAGTGACCCAATCACCCACCTCTTTCAGCAACGTTTCGTTATAGCCGTACAGCGATAAAAGATCGTCACCGTGATCTATGACCAGCAGCATGCCCATTCCAGGCAACCAATCCGCATATGCAACCCGACCGTGATAGATCGCCCGAATATCCGTCCCGCTATCGGCGGCCAGAACAACGCCCTTGCTACTCATTCCGCCGCCGCGTCGCTGGCCATAACGTGTCGCAACACGACCGCTTACCGGCCAGGTCAGTTTGCCGCGAAGCTCGGCCATCGGCACCTCGGCATCAATCGGGTAGTCCGATAAAATATCCGCGAGTTCGGCAAGCAACTGTGCAAGGTCCGCCTCTTGCTGGCGCAAAGCGGCCAGGAGATTTTGTTCCTCCGCGAGGCGTTGATCGATATCCGCAACCAGCGACTGCCGTTCGGTCTGCCCCGCACGCAGCTCTTCAATCAGCGCGGCGTTGCTCGCCGCCAGCACGTCGAGCGCGGCCCGCTCCTCCTCAACAGTTCTAGTCAGCACCCGCAATTTCTCAATGCCTGCGTTTAGCGTCGTGACATTCGCAAGCCGCGCCTCGTTCAGATAATCGTAGTAGACGAGTAAGCGACCAAGAGCAACGGGCTCGCGCGGACTCAAAAGCAGCTTCAGGCGCTCCTGACGGCCGCTCCGGTAGGCCGCCGCCAGCTGCTGGCCGAGCGCCTCGCGCTCACGCTTCAGGGCCTGGCGCTGCAAAGCCACGTCCGCTTCAGCCGCGCGCAGCCGCCGAGTCACCAATTGTTGACGCTCCCGCACGGCGCGGCGCTCGCGCTGAGCATCGGACAGCTTGGTTTCGGTCTCGCCAAGCTGTGCCGCCAGCGCATCACGTTTTCGCGTTTGCGCATCCATTTCTTGACTTAACGTCGTGATCCGGGCGCGCACCGCGTCGAGATCTCTCTGGCGTGCGACCTCGGACTGCGCGACAGCCGTCGGTGTAAAAACCGACAGGAATAACACGGCAAAACCAGACTTGAGCCTCAGCATCAACATAATGGTGAAAGGGCTCAACTCGGAAGTCCAGCCTTGGCGAGGCCTGCTATACTCCGACGCCGATTGAGACTGGATCGCAGGCGATGGGACAACTTGTTGAATTCACCAATAACCACCTCGTACTAAGTGCGGGATTGGTCATATCGCTGTTCTTTGTCCTGTATACGGAATTCCGACTACAGGCCACGGCGGGCATTAACCTCAGCGTACCCGACGCAATCCGACTACTGAATCAGGACGCGGTGGTCGTTGACATCCGACCGGCCGAGCAATTCAAAAAGGGTCATATCACCGGATCGCGGAACCTCACGCCGGACGAAGTCAGCGCCAGCGAGGAACGGCTCAAGGGATTGAGTGGCAGGGATATCATCATCGCCTGCCAGTCTGGCATGCAGTGCAATCGCGTGGTGGCGTCGTTGCGCAACAAGGGCTTTGACCGCGTCTTTTCGCTGAAAGGAGGCATCGATGCCTGGACTGCCGAGAAACTGCCGTTAGTCGACACGACCAAACGCAAATCCAAAGGGAAGAAAGACAAGCGCAATAAACGGCGCGGGTGACGGAGCTTAAAACTATGCCCAGTATCACGGTCTACTCGAAGGACTACTGCCCGTATTGCACGGCAGCCAAAGCCTTGCTGGAAAAAAAAGGCGTCAGCTTTGACCTGATCGACGTTGGGAAAGACCCGGAACAGCTGAGTGCGATGCTGGACCGCAGCAATGGCAGGCGCACGGTGCCCCAGATTTTTATCGACGACATACATGTCGGCGGTTTCGACGACCTCTCCGCGCTGGATCGCAACGGCGAGCTCGATCAGCTGCTGACCCACTAAATACTATTTCGGGAATGACCAACATGAGCGAAGAACAGGATACGGGAGCCGCGAACGGCGAGAGCCAACAACCAGGGCGCAAAATTGGCCTGGGCAAGATATACGTCAAGGATCTATCGTTCGAGGCGCCGGGCGCGCCCGGCGTTTTCACACGCCAGGACTTTCGCCCATCGACCAACCTGAACCTTCGTACCAGCAACACGAAGATGGACGAAGATCTCTACGAGGCCGTCCTGACACTGACGCTGGATGCAAAATTCGAGGGCGAGACCGCGTTCCTGGTCGAGATTCAACAGGCGGGCCTGTTCCATCTGAAGGGCTACAGCGACCCGGAACTGAACATGATTCTCGGCACGTTCTGCCCGAATACGTTGTTCCCTTACGCGCGTGAAGCAATATCTGGTGCAGTACAACGCGGTGGCTTTCCAGAGTTGTTGCTCCAGCCGATCGACTTCGATGATTTGTATCGACGTTCGCAGGCGGAACAGGCACAGCAGCCGCAAGTCGCGGACGCGTAGATCGCATGGTCAAGCCTGCGGTTGCAGTAATCGGCGCGGGTTCCTGGGGAACGGCGCTTGCGATCCAATATGCACGCGCAGGCTCCGAGGTCAGACTCTGGGGACGCGATCGCGATCAGCTCGTGTCGATGGCCGGTGCACGCTGCAATGAGCGCTACTTGCCGGAAGGTCCATTCCCCGAGTCCTTGACCGCGCTCACAGACCTCGGCGCAGCCCTCGACGGCATCGATGAAGTCCTGATCAGCGTTCCCAGCCACGGCCTGCGCTCGACACTGGAACAGCTCAAAGCACTCCGCCCCGACGGTCTTCGTGTGTCCTGGGCAACCAAAGGGCTGGAGCTGTCCACGGGTAAACTGCCGCACGAGGTCGTTGGTGAAGTTCTCGGTCATTCGGCGGGTCCGTTCGCCGTGCTCTCCGGGCCAACATTCGCCAAGGAATTGGCCAAAGGGCTACCGACTGCACTGACGGTTGGGTCTTCCGATCCCGCCTTTGCCGGCGACATCGCGACACGCATCAGCGACTCTGCGTTTCGCGCCTACACCAGCGACGATATCATCGGCGTCGAGGTCGGTGGCGCCATCAAGAACATCATGGCGATCGGCGCTGGTATCTCTGACGGCCTCGGGTTCGGCGCGAATGCACGCGTCGCGTTGATCACTCGCGCATTGTCAGAAATGACACGCTTCGGAATCACCAGAGGAGCACGGCAGGAAACCTTCATGGGCCTGGCTGGAATGGGCGACCTGGTGTTGACGTGCACCGACAACCAATCGCGGAATCGCCGAATGGGATTGGCGCTCGCGGCCGGCAAGACAATCCAGGAGGCCGAAGAAGAGATTGCGCAAGTTGTGGAGGGCGTCCTTGCAGCGCGCGCCGTGCGTGAGGCAGCTATCGATATGTCACTCGAAATGCCGATTACCGAGCAGATTTTTGCGGTTTTGTATGAAGGTGTGGCGCCTATCGAGGCGTTTCATACGCTGATGCGACGCGCACCCGGCGCCGAGTTCACGAACTAGCCGCTGCCATCAAAACTCTGCTGTCGCCAGGCCTCGTATACCGCAACCGCAACACTGTTCGACAGATTCAAACTTCGGCTGCCGGCGACCATCGGCAGGGTGCAGGCCGTCTCAGCGTAGTGCTCGCGAATCTCCGCCGGTAATCCACGCGATTCGGGACCGAACAACAAGGCATCCCCAGGCCGGAATTGGCACGACGCGTAACTGCGATCAACCTTGCTTGAGAACGCCCAGACATTCGCGGGACGCACGTGATCGAGACAGGTAGCGAGATCGACGTGCACGTGAACATCTGCAAACTCACGGTAATCGAGTCCCGCCCGTCGCAGTCGCTTTTCGTCCAGCGAAAAACCCAGAGGTTGTATAAGATGCAACCCGCAGCCTGTGTTGGCGCTCAACCGAATGATGTTTCCCGTATTGGGCGGAATTTCAGGTTCAAAGAGAATGATATGAAACACAACGCGCTCGATATTCCAGCTCCGGTTGACGACTCCCGTCTACATATTGATTTTTGCGGCCTGCCTATGACGTCGCCGATCACGCTGCTGTCCGGCTGCGTCGGCTTCGGTGAGGAATACACAAGAATCGTGGGATTCGAGAACACGGACGTTGGGGGAATTGTACTCAAGGGCACGACTCGAGAGCCACGGCTGGGCAACCGACCGCATCGGATCTATGAAACGCCGATGGGGATGCTGAACGCCATCGGCCTGCAAAATCCCGGGGTTGATGCCGTTGTCGATGACATTCTACCGACACTGGATTTCGCCGAGACACGCTTCATTGCCAATGTTTGCGGCAGCACCGTCGAGGACTATGCCGCGACTACGGCGAAGTTTGACGACTCGCCGATCGATGCCATCGAGATCAATATCTCTTGCCCAAACATCAAGGAAGGTGGTGTCGCATTCGGCAACGATCCCGATATGTCCGCGCGCGTCGTTGAAGCTTGCCGCGAGAAAACGACCAAGCCGATCATCACCAAATTATCACCAAACCAAACCGATATTCGTGAAAACGCACGCCGCTGCATTGAGGCCGGAAGCGATGCGCTGGCGGTGATAAACACCGTCATGGGCATGGCTATCGACATCAACAAACGCGCGCCGGTGATCGACAATGTGCAAGGCGGCCTCTCCGGGCCCGCCATAAAGCCAATTGCCCTTTTAAAGGTGCATCAGGTCTATGACATTGCGAAAGTACACAATGTGCCGATCATCGGTCAGGGCGGTATTCAGACAGTAACGGACGCCATCGAGTTTCTCATAGCCGGTGCGAGCGCCATCGGAATAGGCACCGCCTTGTTCTACGATCCGTTGCTCTGCCGCAAGATCAACGCCGGCATCGCGGAGTATCTGACACAACACGATATTCCGTCAGTGCAGGCCCTGACCGGGTCATTATCGCTGCCAGGTGCCTAGTCGCCCGACAAACCCGCGGCGCTCAGGATCTTGTCACCCTCAAGTCGTTTCTTGTAGTCGGAATCCGCGTGCATGAACGCCACTTTGCCATCCTCGATCAGATAGACCGCCGGCACCGGCAGTATATGGTGATCGAATCCGGACGCTTCCTCTAGGTCGATACCGAATCCTTTGTAGCGCTCTACGGTTTCGTCATCGACCTGGAACGCGACACCAAAGGCGCGTGACGCACTCATCGACGCGTCGGACAGTAATGTGTAATCCAGAGTTTCGTCCTCAAGGCTAGAGTAGAGGCGCTCGGGGCTATCGGCAGACAAAAACAGCACGTCGACGCCTGACTCTTTGAGTTTTGGCACGACATTTTGCAGCGACATGAGATGACGGTTGCAGTAAGGGCACCAACCACCGCGATAGAAAATCAGCAGAGTCCGGTCTTGTTGCGCGGGATCGAACTCGAATTCGCTGCCATCGGCATTGCGCGCAACAAAACCTGGCGCGGCGGCACCTACCTCGATGGGCTGGACATCTTCGGCGCGCGTCGGCACGTCATCCGAGGCGAGAGAAGGGGCGGTGATTGCGACAGTCGCAGCAACCACGGTAATCAGCAATTGACGAAACATCGGAGACTCCTGCAATACAATGCATCAGACAGTGCGAATAATGACCCGCACTAACCGGTGATTGTTACAGGTCCAGGTTGAGTTGCGTGATTTTTCGCGTCAACGTGTTGCGACCCCAACCGAGCAGACGTGCCGCTTCTCCGCGCTGGCCCCGTGCTGCGCGCAACGCAACATGCACGAGAGCGCGCTCGAACGCCGGTAATGCTTCGCTCAACAGCGTCGCCTCGTTGCCAGCCGCCAGATGGGCTTCTGCCCATTGGGTTAGTGCCATCGTCCAATTGTGGTTGTCGAGTGGTCGATCACTGGCACCGCCAAACTCGGCCGGAATGTCGTCGACGCCAACCACGGAGCCCGGTGCGGTCACCGTCAATCTCCGACACGCATTAACGAGTTGGCGGACATTGCCCGGCCAATCGAAAGCGTACAAGCGCGCCAGCGCCTCCTCGCTCAGACGTTTCGGCTCTACATCCAGTTCCGCCGCTGCTTTGCGCAAATAGTGTGCGGCGAGATCGGCGAGATCGTCGCGCCGATCACGCAACGGTGGTGTCTCAACACGCATCACGTTCAATCGATGGTAGAGATCCTCACGAAACCCACCCTCGGTTACCGCGCGCGCCAAATCCTGGTGGGTTGCCGCAATGACCCGGACATCGACCTTGATCGCGATCTGACCGCCGACGCGATAAAACTCACCTTCCGCCAACACGCGCAACAAGCGTGTCTGCAGTGCCGGCGACATGTCGCCGATTTCATCGAGAAACAGCGTGCCACCATCCGCCTGCTCGAACCGACCGACGCGGCGGGTCTCAGCGCCCGTGAATGCACCTTTTTCGTGGCCGAATAACTCCGACTCGAGTAATTCAGCAGCGATCGCGGAGGTATTGAGCGCGACGAACGGACGATCTGCCCTGGGGCTGTTGCGATGCAAGGCGCGAGCCACCAGCTCCTTGCCGGTGCCGGACTCCCCGGTGATCAAGACCGTCATGCTCGATCGCGACAAACGCCCGATAGAGCGAAACACTTCCTGCATCGCTGGTGCCTGTCCGATGAGCTCCGGCAACGGTGGCATCACGTCGCCAGCGTCACTCACATCTTCCTGACGCGTCGCACTCGCTCGCCGCACCAACGAAACAGCATCATCAATATCGAACGGTTTGGGGAGGTATTCAAACGCACCGCCCTGATAGGCAGAAACCGCACTATCGAGATCCGAATGCGCGGTGATCACGATCACCGGTACGTTCGGATTGTCCGCATGGACACGCGACATCAGCGACAAACCATCAATTCCCGGCATACGAATATCGGTGACCAACACATCCGGTGCATCCTGCTCGAGTGCGCCAAGGCAGGCATGCGCATCCTCGAACGGGCGCACCTGCATACCCGCTTGGCTGAGTGCTTGCTCCAGCACCCAGCGTACCGAGCGATCGTCATCGACAATCCAGACGTTCAGTGCTTCGCTCATTCGTCGGACCTGTCCATATGAATTGGGAGCCGGATCTCGAATACCGTTCGACCCGGTTTGCTGGCGAACTCAATCAACCCGCCGTGCCGGTTGATCAACTCCTGAGACAATGGCAACCCAATGCCCGTGCCGCCGGGTTTGCCCGTGACCAATGGATAGAAAATAGACTCTCGGATTTCGGGATCAATTCCCGGGCCATCGTCTTCGATCTGAACCAATGCCACCACGCGATGCCGAATCTCGCCGATCGTCTCGTTGGTGACCGCGCGCGTGCGAAGCCGGATATGGCCGACCTCCTGATCACTGGTTGCGGCGGCGGTGGCGTTGCTGAGTAAGTTCAATACCGCCTGAACAACCTGACCGCGGTCGAGTTCCAGCAAGGGTATGCTGGGGTCATAGTCGCGACTCCAGTGAATCTGTTGCCCCTGCTCGGCGGAGACAAGATTCACGACATGCTCCAGGACCTCGTGAATGTTGGTCGGATCCTTGCGCGGCTCCTCGCCCGGCCCGAGTAACGAGTCAACCAGTGTCGCCAGGCGATCCGCTTCTGCGATGATTACGTCGGTATAAGCTTTCAACGCAGCGCTATCGGACTGTCTTGCCATCAGTTGCGCTGCACCACGCAATCCGCCCAGCGGGTTTTTGATTTCGTGTGCGAGCTGCCGCGCCATCATCCGCCCAGCGTCGTGTTGCGATAGCAGAGTGTGGTCTCTGTTGATGCGACGCCGCGATGTCACATCAGTAAATTCAATCAGGTAATGATCTTTCACACCCGCGTATGTCGCGATCCGGACGTCGACATACTGCGTCTCGCGCGAGCTGGCTTCTTCGCGCAACCGGATGATATGCGCGTAGGTCGTGTTGGAGTCTGCACAGTGCCGCAATTCCTCCAGCAACAACTCTGCGTCGAGGAACCAATGCGTGAGTGGATAACGGCTAAGGGTGGCGCGACTGGCTCGCAGCAAATTTTCTGCTGCAGCGTTTGCTTGCACGATTTCGAAGGAGCTATCGACAACAAGGATGCTGGTTGTCAGGTGCTCGATAATTGTTTCGCCCTCTTTGGACGAGCGTGCTAACGACCCCGTGTCGTCTGCTGCACGTAGAAAGTCAGCGCGTTGCTGCGATACACCGTCCGACCCTGTTCGTCCAGAACATTCGCTGCGATCGTGTGCGTACCGCGATACACCGGTGTGATCGTCTGGCTCGTGCTGCGCGCTGGGTTGCCCACCGCCTGGCCGTCCAGAATCCACTGAATCTCGTGTTCCCCCTGAAGCGACGGCGTCAGTATCGCCGCGACTTGAAGCTGGGTAGCTATGTTCCATAGCACCTCGCCAGCCTCAGGGCTGGTAATTTCGAGCCCGGTGTAAGGCACGATCTCCGCCTCGTCGGCACGCTCTTGTTGCTCGAGTAAGCCAGTGAGGGCCGCTTGCTCAGAGACGGTCGATGCATCTGGCGCCGCTGGCGTGTTGGCGGACAGTACCGGGTTGTCGATCCCGGGCGGAACGTTGAGGTCAACCGACTCCGCGTCAGCCCGAGGACTTTCCGGTGGTTGATCGGAGTAATGCACAACGCCATCGTCGTCGACCCAACGGTAAACCTGTTGGGCATGAGCGCTAACAGAGACCAGCGCGACAGTCGCGATTGCTGTGAATAATTGTCGCATGGTCGTAGCATAGCGTGGCTGCCGCTCGGCGGCCAGTGCACATAATGCACCAGCCGCCAATAAGTTACAGGCTGTAGTACATATCGAACTCAACCGGATGTGTCGCCATCCGAAGGCGCGTCACTTCCTCCATCTTCAGGTCGATATAGCCGTCGATCAGGTCATTCGTGAATACATCGCCAGCCAGCAGGAACTCGCGGTCTGCACTCAACCCGTCCAGAGCCTCCTCCAGGGAGAACGCGACGTGGTTCAATTTGGCTTCTTCTTCCGGCGGCAAATCGTAGAGATCTTTGTCGGCGGGATCGCCTGGATGGATCTTGTTGCGGATACCGTCGAGTCCTGCCATCAACATCGCAGAAAACGCGAAGTAGGGATTTGCCATCGAGTCGCCGAACCGAACCTCGATGCGTCGTGCCTTCGGATTCGATATGAACGGAATTCGGATTGATGCAGATCGATTTCGCGCCGAGTAAGCGAGAATGGTCGGTGCTTCAAAACCCGGAACGAGCCGCTTGTAGCTGTTGGTTGACGGATTCGCGAAAGCGTTGATCGCCTTGGCATGCTTCAGGATGCCGCCGATGTAATAAAGGGCGGTCTCAGACAGTCCACCGTAGGCATCACCCGTAAACAGATTGGTGCCATCTTTTACCAAAGACTGGTGAACATGCATGCCGTTACCGTTGTCACCGACAAGCGGCTTGGGCATGAAGGTCGCGGTCTTGCCGTAAGTATGCGCAACGTTCTGCACCACATACTTCAGGATCTGAACCTCATCCGCCTTGGTAACAAGCGTGTTGAACTTGACGCCAATCTCGCACTGACCGGCCGTTGCCACTTCATGGTGATGCACTTCGGTTTCGAGGCCCATTTCCTCGAGTGCCAGACACATTGCCGAGCGCATGTCGTGCAATGAGTCGACGGGAGGTACCGGAAAGTAGCCGCCTTTCTGACCTGGGCGATGGCCATAGTTGCCGCCTTCCATTTCCTCGCCGCTCATCCAGCAACCTTCGACAGACCCGATTTTGTAGAACGCGCCTTCGATCGCATCGCCCCAGCGAACGTCATCGAACACGAAAAATTCGTTCTCTGGGCCGAAAAACGCCTCATCAGCGATACCGGTCGACTTCAAATAGGCCTCGGCGCGATGTGCCAGCGAGCGCGGGTCGCGCTCGTAGCCTTGCATGGTCGCAGGCTCAATGACGTCGCACCGGAGATTCATCGTCGTTTCTTCCGAGAAAACATCGATGACGGCGGTCCCTGAGTCAGGCAGCAAAATCATGTCCGACTCGTTAATACCCTTCCATCCGGCAATCGATGATCCGTCGAACATCTTGCCGTCCTCGAAAAGATCCTCATCGCACGTGTGCGCCGGTACCGTGACGTGTTGTTCCTTTCCCTTGGTGTCGGTGAAACGGAAATCCACGAACTTCACGTCGTGTTCTTTGATCATGCTGAGTACGTCAGCGCTGCTCATGCGGTGTCCTCCAAAAGGGATTAGTGTTAGTGCCCAATTATAGTGCACATTGCGTGCCATTCGTGCGACCAACTGAACCTGTTGATTGCTCGATGTTTTCTTGTCTCAACACCGGAGAAGTTGCACCAAAATAGTGCGGCGTAATTTTTGTCCGGGTACATATTGGTGCGCGCCGAGATCAACAACGTGAGCGGTTCCCGATATACTCGCCGCCCAACCTGTTTTTCCTGTTCCGCTGGACTTCTCATGACAACCCCATCGCTCACGTCTGTGGCCGCCACTCGGCCCGCGACGTTCCAGGATTTGTTGCTCACATTGCAGACCTACTGGGCACGGCAAGGCTGCGTGATTCAACAGCCCATCGATTTACCGGTGGGTGCCGGCACGTTTCATCCGGCTACCTTCATGCGTGCGATTGGGCCAGAGCCGTGGAGTGCGGCGTACGTCCAACCCTGTCGGCGGCCAACCGACGGACGATATGGCGACAATCCTTTTCGGTTGCAGCATTACTACCAATACCAGGTGGTCATCAAACCGTCTCCGCTGAATATTCAAGAGCTATACCTGGGCTCACTACAAGCGCTTGGAATTGACCCGTTGGTGCATGACATCCGGTTTGTCGAGGACAATTGGGAGTCGCCCACCCTCGGGGCGTGGGGCCTGGGCTGGGAGGTCTGGCTCAATGGGATGGAGATCACCCAGTTCACGTACTTTCAACAGGCCGGCGGAATGGAATGCAAACCGGTCACCGGCGAAATCACCTACGGGCTCGAGAGAATCGCGATGTACCTGCAGGACGTCGAGAGCATCTTCGATCTGATTTGGACCGACGGTCCACTCGGTCGGGTGACCTATGGCGATGTGTATCATCAAAACGAAGTCGAACAGTCCGCCTATAATTTTGAGCACGCAGACGTACCGGCACTATTTCGAGCCTTCGATCAAGCCGAAACAGACTGCATGACGTTAGTAGAGGCCGATCTGCCGTTACCCGCATATGAGCAGGTTTTGATCGCATCACACCAGTTCAATCTGTTGGACGCGCGGCAAGCGATTTCCGTAACCGAACGGCAAGCCTATATTCTGCGGGTGCGGACTATGGCGAGAGCTGTCGCAGAACGTTACTACGCGAGGCGGGAAGCCATCGGCTTTCCAATGTGTGCCTCAACAGGCTGACGGAATTTTCACATGAGCAAATCTTCAGAGCAGGTCAGCAGCTGCCTGTTTGAATTGGGTCTGGAAGAGCTACCGCCGAAAGCGATGCCCGCTTTGGCTGACGGTTTTGCGACAGGCATGCGTGACGCACTGGCAGCTTGCGCGCTCACGCATGGAGCGCTGCAGGTGTTCGCAGCACCCAGACGGCTTGCGGTGTTGGTTCAGGATGTTCCGCGTCGGCAGGCGGACAGTGTTGAGTTAATGCGTGGACCCCCGGTTCGAATCGGGATTGATGCTGAGGGCGAGCCCACCAAGGCCGCGCTTGCGTTTGCCAACAAGTGTGGCGCGACATTCGAGCAACTCGAGCGGGAGCGCACTGAGAAGGGCGAATGGCTCGTATTTCGTGCAGAACGGAAGGGGCAAGCGTTTGCGGAACTGGCACAGCAGATCCTGGACGCCTCGATCAGTGCGCTGCCGATTCCCAAGCGGATGCGTTGGGGTTCGTGTGAGGAGAGCTTTGTGCGACCGCTACATTGGCTTGTGGCTTTACAAGGGTCAGACGTGTTGCCAGTTTCGCTTTTTGGAATCCGGGCTGGCCGCAATACACAAGGACACCGATTCCATGCGTCGGGCGTCGTTGGGCTCACCGTTCCGTCGGTCTATGAGGAGACACTAAAAGCCAATCATGTCGTTGCGGACTTCGACGAGCGCTTGCGTAAGGTTCGCACGGGCGTGTTGGAATTGGCGAAGTCAATTGATGGCAAGGTCAAGGACGACGATAGCCTGTTTCGCGAAATCACGGCGATCGTCGATTGGCCGGTAGCGATTACAGGACAATTCGACGAACGCTTCCTGGCGCTGCCGAAGGAGGTGCTGTCATCGACACTGAAAGTACATCAACGCTACTTCCCTGTATTGAACGAGAGCGGAGCGCCAACCAACAAGTTCATTACCGTTGCCAATATCGAGAGCAAAGATCCGAACGCTGTTCGCGATGGCAACCAGCGGGTAATCTCACCGCGTTTGGCAGATGCAGAGTTTTTCTGGAAAAGCGATCGCCAGAAGCCACTTCGTGCACGTCACAATATGCTGCAGGACGTCGTGTACCAAAAGGCACTGGGGACGCTCGGCGATAAGACGACCCGAGTCGCACATCTCGCGACCTGGCTTGCCGAGACATTGGGGGTTGACGCCGAGGTGGCAGCGACCGCTGCAAGCCTGTCGCGATGCGACCTCGTGACGGACATGGTGGGCGAATTCCCGGAACTGCAAGGCATCATGGGCGCGTATTATGCGGCCGCAGACGGTGAGTCTGAGGCAGTGGTTACCGCCGTTCGTGAGTTCTATCAACCACGATTTGCTGGAGACGCCATCGCTGGCAGCAACATTGGTCGAGTGCTGGCACTGGCCGACAAACTCGACACGCTTGCCGGCATTTTTGCGATCGGGAAGCGACCCACGGGTAACCGTGATCCATTTGGCCTGCGACGCGCAGCTCTCGGGGTGATTCGGACCATCATCGAAGGTGAGTTGGAGTTCGATCTGGTTGCCGCACTTCAGGTTGCCGTAGAACAACAACCCGTAGATGTCAGCAGTCATCCGGAGTTGGTTGATGATTTATACGATTTCATTATCGACCGACTACGGCACTATGAGATCTCGAACACATGCGGCGGACATCCGGATTGGTTCGAAGCAGTTGCGGCACGCACACCGCACTCGCTGCTCGATTTTCATCAGCGTGTGCTGGCGGTGGCAGCGTTTGTCGAATTGCCGGCTGCGGCGACTTTAGCGGCGGCCAATAAGCGGATCGCAAATATTCTTCGCAGTGCCGGGAACGATGCACACGGAGACCTAGATCCCGAGGCCCTGCGTGGGCCTGCCGAAACGGCGTTGTTGGCCGCTTGGTCCGAGGCGAGCACCGACGTGGCGCCTATGGTTCTGCAACGGCAATATGACCAGGCGATGAGCCGGCTGGCGGACTTGCGTGATTCGGTGGATGCATTTTTCGATCAAGTCATGGTGATGTCGGAAGATGTCGACGAGCGGCGCAATCGTCTGGCGTTGTTAGCGGCTGTGCGCGGTCTGTTCCTCGAAGTGGCGGATGTATCTGAGCTTGTGGTGGGCAACGATTGAGCGCGCAACGCTGGCTCATTCTGGATCGGGACGGCGTCATTAACGAAGACAGTGATGATTTTGTTCGGTCGCCCGAGGAGTGGATACCCATTCCCGGCAGTATCGACGCAATCGCAGGGCTTGCCCAACAGGGCTGGCATATCAGTGTGGCGACGAATCAGTCTGGAATCGGCCGAGGTTATTTTCCCCGTAGCGCCGTGTATGCGATGCATCGCAAGATGCGGCGTTTAGTGCGCGCGCAAGGCGGCGAAGTGCATGACGTTGTGTTTTGTCCGCATCGCCCGGACGAGGGTTGCGAGTGCCGCAAGCCGCGCCCGGGGATGTTCCGCCAGCTACAACGCCGTACAGGTCTCGATCTTCAGCAAGCCCATGTGGTGGGAGATTCTCTTCGCGATCTGGAGGCGGGGCAGTCGATCGGCGCAAAGTTGTGGCTCGTGCTAACCGGCAAGGGCCAAAGGACCGCGCAATCGGTGAAGGCTCGCATGCCAGACTGGTGGAGCTCAGTTCAGGTGCGCAACAATTTGGCAGAGGTTGCGCGTGAACTCGGGCGCTAGTTCGATGAGTGCCTTGCGTCAGTGGATCGGTTCGGTCCTGTTCACCGGTTGGATGTTTGGGAGCGTCGGGTTTTACGCAATAGCCGTGATAGTGATCGCACCGTTTGGCTCGGCTGCACGGTACGGCATTGCCAAAGCCTGGGCACGCTTGATGATGCGATCTTTGAACATGTTGTGTGGTATCGATTACCGCGTCCGCGGTGCTGAAAATATCCCGAATGAAGCGGCAGTGTTTTTGCTGAAGCACTCGTCTGCACTGGAAACTATCGCGGAGATCGAAATTTTTCCACGACAGACCTGGGTCTTGAAGCGGGAGCTCCAGTGGGTTCCGATTTTCGGTTGGGCATTGCGCCTACTGGATCCTATCGCCATCAATCGTGGTGGGCGACGGAGCGCGGTCAAACAAGTCATCAAGCAAGGAAAAGCGCAATTGGAGAACGGCGTCAACGTCATGATTTTCCCGGAAGGAACGCGGGTACCGCATGGACAGTCCAGACGCTATGGTTCGAGCGGTGTAGCGTTGGCCAAAGCCGCAGACGTGCCGGTGATTCCTGTAGCACACAATGCCGGAGTGTTTTGGGCGAGGCGTGGTGTACGGAAATTTAGCGGCACCGTCGAGTTTGTGATCGGTGAGCCCGTATGGGTCGAAGATCGAGACGTACGCAAGGTCAATGAGGATATCCAACAATGGATGGAGTCCGAGATTGACAAGATGGGTGGGCGCGAACTGCGCAGCCCATAAGCAATCCGAACGCCAAACGAAACGTCGGGCGATCAGATATCCAGGTTGGAAACCGCGAGTGCGTTTTGCTCAATGAACTCTCGTCGCGGCTCAACATGGTCGCCCATCAGTGTCGTGAACAGATCGTCCGCACGAATGGCGTCCTCAACCTTAACTTGAACTAACCGTCGCGTTTCCGGGTTCACGGTCGTGTCCCAAAGTTGGTCGGGGTTCATCTCACCCAGCCCTTTGTAACGCTGAATGTTCTGACCCCGTTTCGCTTCGGCCATCAACCAGTCAATTGCCTGCGGGAAATTCGTGACGTCCTGCTCACGCTCACCACGTCTCACGGTCGCGCCATCCTGGATGAGTCCGGCGAGCTCCTGACCGTGGGCGACAACGCGTTGATAATCTGCACGATCAAAAAATTCGGGCATGATGAACTGGTGCTCTGTTGCGCCATGTCGAGTCTTGGCGATTGAAACCGCCGGACTCGCGGCCGGATCTTCAGGATCCGAAACACCCACGCTCGCTTCGTAGTGCACCGCACCACCGTCAATCTGTCGAACGGTGGGGTCAAGTTTCGGTAGCGCCTGGTTCAAGGCGTCCACCCAATCCGCAAATCCTGCATCGTCCGGAATTCCCAGCGGCAGGTTTGCAAGCACTCGCAACACGGGTTCATCAACGCGTTGACTCAACCGTTGGATATCTGCCTCGGATTGCATATGGCCCTTGGCCAGTTGTTCCAAGGCTGTTGCGGACAATGCCGGAGCGTCCGCCGTCACAGACAAGCGCGCGCCATCGAGTGCGTTCGACAACAGGTACGCATTGAGCTCTGCATCATCCTTGACATACATTTCGCGTTTCCCACGCCAAATTTTATAAAGTGGGGGCTGAGCGATATAGACATGACCATTTTCAATAAGTTCTGGCATTTGCCTATAGAAAAATGTCAGTAAAAGCGTTCGAATGTGGGATCCATCGACATCTGCATCCGTCATTATAATGATGCGGTGATACCGTAACTTACTGACATCGAAGTCGTCTCGACCAATACCGGTGCCAAGTGCAGTGATCAGTGTTCCCACTTCTGCGGACGAAAGCATCTTATCGAAACGCGCTTTTTCCACATTCAAGATTTTTCCCTTCAACGGGAGAATTGCCTGGGTTCTACGATCACGACCTTGCTTTGCGGAACCGCCCGCAGAGTCGCCCTCAACCAAAAACAACTCAGACAGCGCAGGGTCCTTCTCCTGACAGTCCGCTAGCTTGCCGGGCAGTCCGGCAATATCCAGAGCGCCCTTGCGGCGGGTCATTTCGCGCGCCTTCCTGGCGGCTTCCCTGGCGCGAGCGGCGTCGATAATCTTGGCGACAACCGATTTGGCTGCAGCGGGGTCCTCGAGCAGGAAGGTCTCCAGAGCCGGCCCCATCGCGGACTCCACGATACCTTTGACCTCGGAAGAAACGAGTTTGTCTTTCGTCTGCGAGGAGAATTTTGGGTCGGGTACTTTTACCGACAACACAGCTGTCATGCCTTCGCGTGCATCATCCCCCGATGGTGTCACTGACTGCTTCTTCGAGCTCGTCTCCTTCTCGATGTAGCTGTTGAGTGTACGGGTGAGCGCACTGCGGAAACCCGCCATGTGAGTTCCACCGTCTCTCTGCGGGATGTTATTGGTAAAGCAATACATGCTTTCCTGATAACCATCGTTCCACTGCACCGCGGCTTCGACGGTCACCCCATCCCGCTCTGTTTCGACGTAGAACACCTGCTGGTGGATCGGTGTCTTGTTGCGGTTCAAATGCTCCACAAACGCACGGATGCCGCCCTCGTATTTGAAAACGTCGCGCGCTTCCGTGCGCTCATCGGCCAGCTCAATATGGACGCCAGAATTCAGAAACGACAGTTCACGTAATCGTTTGGCGAGAATGTCGTAGTGGAATTCCGTGTCTGAAAAGATCTCACTGCTCGGCCAGAAACGGATTTTGGTGCCCGTCCTCTGGCTCTCGCGCACCTTTTCGAGCGGAGCCTGCGGTTCGCCCATCGCGTACTTTTGCTCGTGCAGAAAGCCGTCCCGGCGAATCTCGAGCGTCAAATTAGACGACAGAGCATTCACTACGGACACGCCAACGCCGTGCAATCCACCCGACACTTTGTAGGAGTTGTCGTCGAACTTACCGCCCGCGTGCAACACGGTCATAATGACTTCTGCCGCGCTGCGTTGTTCTTCAGGGTGTAAGCCGACCGGGATACCGCGGCCATCATCCGTAACAGAGACAGACCCATCCGCATGGATCGTGACGTGGATTTCGCTGCAATGGCCCGCGAGCGCCTCGTCGATCGAGTTATCGACAACCTCGAATACCATGTGATGAAGCCCGGTACCGTCATCGGTATCCCCGATATACATACCTGGCCGTTTGCGAACCGCTTCAAGGCCTTTTAAGACCTTGATATTACTGGAATCGTAGTCGCTCATACCCACCCTCGTTGAAGCCGGCTCATTGTAACATTTTCAGGCGATTGGCGAGCGATCAGATCGCGTGAACCTTGCCATGTTCCACGTGGAACACAGCGCCTTGATGCCGTGCTGAAAGGTGATTGGAATCCAAGGCTGTCACGATGTGTTGCCCCGGCATATCACCGATGACCTGCATCAGTCGATCCAGCGCATTCCGATCAAGCTCTGCGCCCGGATCGTCCAGCAACAAGATCGTCGAATCTTGCTTCAAACGTGCCACCAATTGCGTTTGCGCGAGTACCAACGCTGAGGCCAGTAACTTCTGCTGTCCTCGAGATACTGTGGGTCTAGCCATCCGGCCTGCCCATCGAATTGCAAGGTCCGCGCGATGTGGCCCGACGCTTGTCGTCTGGCGCTCCCTATCGTTCGCCCGTACTTTCTCGAGAGCGTCGACAAACTGGGTACCGTCTTCCCAGCCCGGTCGGTATGAAAGCGCAACAGTGGGTAAGCCAAGGCTGGCTGCTAACGCGTTCAGTGGTTCACTGATGAGATTGACGTATCCTCGTCGGTAACCGTCAACGGTCTCGGCAACCGCGACCATTTCCGTATCCCATGCCGATAACTGATCATCCGACGCGTGACGCTTCAGTGCGGCGTTTCGTTGTTTCAACGCTTGACGGTAGCGGCGCCACGCGCCCAAATAACCTGGTTCCACGTGGAACACACCGTAGTCCAGGAAGCTGCGCCGCGCGTCTGGTCCTTCTGAAACCAGACGATGGATCTCTGGTTCCAGCACCTGTACCGCGATCTCCGTTCCCACTGGCGCCAGCGATTTCTGATCAGCACCATCAATGCGAATGCGTGCACCCGACTTGCGCGACAACGCGACACCGACCTGATGACTTTTGCTACCCCACAAAAGCCGTGCGGTGAGCTGGAGATCTTCTTTACCGAACTGGATTAGGCGCTCGGAACGCGGCTGTCGGAATGAACGCCCGCGCGCCAGAAAATAGATCGCTTCGAGAATGGATGTTTTGCCGGCCCCGTTATCGCCGACAATGACCGCGCCTTCAGACGGTATGGTCAGTTCAACAGCTTCCAGACAGCGGAACTGATGCGCTGTCAGCCGCTCGATCATCGGTGGCTACTACACCTACACCACGGCGTCACAGCCGCATCGGCATGACGACATATTTGCAGTCAGTCTTCTCGATTTCGGGAATCGAAATAACACAGCTGCTGTTTGCGTCTTTCAAACTCAAACGTACCGAATCGTTGTCCACCGCACCGATCGCGTCTAACAGATAATTTACGTTGAATCCGATTTCGATATCATCGCCCGAGTATTCAACTTCAACCTGCTCTTCGGCCTCTTCCTGTTCCGGATTGTGCGCCATAATTTTAGCGCCGCTGTCCCGGACCTCCAGCCGAATACCGCGATATTTTTCGTTCGATAGAATCGCTGCACGCTGTAAAGCCGCTCGCAACAATTCCCGGTCAACGATCAGATGGTTCTGCACGTCAACGGGAATTACCCGTTGATAGTCCGGGAATCTTCCATCGATCAGCTTCGAAGTGAAGCGAACATCGCCGATTACGATACGAATGTGGTTCTTACCCATCGCGAAATCCAGCGTTCCGTCTCCACCGAGCATCCGGTGGAGTTCCAGCACACCTTTTCTCGGCACAATCACCTGTTGGGCGGGCAATGGGTTGTCTGACAGTTCGTTTTCACACAATGCGAGGCGGTGGCCATCAGTGGCCACAGCTCGGATTGCGAGCCCATCCGTTTCAAGCAGCATGCCGTTCAGGTAATACCGAACGTCTTGCTGCGCCATCGCGAAATAGGTTTTCTCCACGAGCCGCCGAATCACACTGATTGGCAACGCCACCGTTTGACTCGCGTCGATATCGTCGATGACTGGGAATTCACCTGCCGGCAAGGTCGATAAACTGAACCGACTCCGCCCGCTTTGGACAGTCACGCGTTCGTTCTTCAGTGCCAGCTTGACGTCCGACCCTTCGGGCAAAGCTTTGCAAATATCAAATAACTTTCGACCTGGGACAGTGATGTCGCCCGCCATATCGACGTCGACTTCCGCCTGTGCCTGCAACTCGACCTCAATGTCGGTCGCTGTGATCAAGAGCCGTTGATCTTTTGCTGACAGCAACACATTGGACAGGATCGGCATTGTTTGCCTGCGTTCGACCACACCAATCACGGTTTGCAATGCACCCAGCAGCGTCTGCCGGCTTGCCGTCAGTTTCATAGATGTTTTCCTAAAAGAAGAAAGTTTGTATAAGACATTTAGTTATTGTTATTAGCTAGGGCCTGCCCGGTGGAGAAGTCGAAAAAACCTATTTGAATCATTAAGTTAGGATTAATTATCCGCAACCAAAAACCGTTGGAAAACCTCTCACAATCTGTCAAGATCCTGTGGATAACATTCTACGTCAAAGTTATCCACAGTTTATCCACGCTATCCTGCCAGACTCCTCAACAAGTTCTTGTAGTCTTCATCCACACGCGGTTCCGTCTCTCGAAGTTCTTTCACCTTACGGCAAGCATGTAGCACCGTGGTGTGATCACGCCCGCCGAACGCATCGCCAATTTCCGGTAGCGAATGGCGAGTCAATTCTTTCGCCAGACTCATCGCAATCTGGCGAGGGCGAGCGATCGACCGACTCCGACGTTTCGATAACATTTCACTCATCCGAATTTTAAAGTACTCGGCCACGGTTTTCTGGATGTTTTCAACGCTGATCAATCGATCATGCGCGACGATCAGATCACGCAGCGACTCTTTGCAACTATCGATTGTGATGTCTCTGCCCGTGAAACTGGCGGTTGCGATAACACGGCGTAGAGCACCTTCGAGCTCGCGAACATTGGAGCGCACGCGCTGTGCGATAAAAAATGCGACCTCATCCGGTAATACAACGCCCTCGCTTTGCGCTTTTTGCATCAGAATCGCCACCGACGTTTCGAGTTCCGGTGGCTCGATAGCTACAGTCAAGCCCCAGCCGAAGCGAGACTTGAGGCGCTCTTCCAGGCCATCAACTTCCTTTGGATAACGATCGCACGTCAGAATAATCTGTCGTTGCCCTTCAAGCAGCGTGTTGAAGGTATGAAAAAACTCTTCCTGCGAACGGTCCTTGCCAGCAAAAAACTGGATATCGTCGATCAACAAAGCGTCCAACGAGCGATAGGCTCTCTTGAATTCGCTGATCGTGTTGTGCTGCAGGCCGCGCACCATATCGCCAACAAAACGCTCGGAATGCACGTAACACACACGCGCCGCGGGGTTGCGGCGCAGCATCTCGTTCCCGATGGCGTGCATCAGGTGGGTTTTGCCAAGTCCTACGCCGCCGTAGAGGAACAACGGATTAAATGCCAACCCAGGGTTCTCCGCGACTTGCGAAGCTGCCGCGCGAGCGAGTTGGTTACTTTTGCCTTCGACAAAAGACTCGAACGTGAAATTCGACATGAGCCGGCTTTGCGGCATCGGTGCAATCGATCGATCCGGCGCGGCAGATATCGCGGGTGCGGGGGTCATGGCCTCGGCGGTAGAGCCGACGCTCGTTTCAACGTCAGCAACGTTGGCATCGACCTCCCGAACCAGGAGACGAATTCGCTCGAGGTACTGTGCGTTCAGGTAATCGACAACAAACCGGTTTGGCGCCAGCAAGCGCAAGCCGGATGCGTGACGTTCCGCCTGCAGCGGTCGGATCCACGTGTTGAAAGCTTGTTCCCCGATTTCGGCCTTCAGCCGCGGCAGACAGCGCTGCCAGACATCTTGTTGGATATCGACCACGTTCAAGAGCACCCCAAAACAGAAGTTTTGCCTCCCCCAAGGCGGCCGAGTAGCTTATACGTTCCCGGCGTGAACTGACAACGACAATCGGTGCGCTACCACATCGGAAAAACGGGAGTATTTCGTTGACACATAGGCCCTCAGGCCTTATTCTCGCGGCCCATTTCAATATCGCGCCGTCGCACGGGGCATCGCAATGAAACGTACATTCCAGCCGAGTAACATCAAACGCAAACGGACCCACGGCTTCCGTGCACGGATGGCCACCAAAGGCGGCCGGCTCGTCATCAAGCGCCGTCGCGCCAAAGGCAGACACCGTCTGACCGCCTGATGCTGCGGGGCAGTCGCCCCACACCTGCAGCTCCGATCCAGTCGTGACCCGCTTCGATCGCAGTAAGCGACTTTTAACGCCTCACCAGTTCAAACGCGTTTTCCAGAAATCTCGTCGGTTTCAAGACGAGCTTTTGACATTGCGCGTGCGTTATCACGACGGCTCTACAGCTCGCCTCGGTCTGGCGATTGCGAAAAAACACGCCCGCCTTGCAGTCCAGCGAAATCGAATCAAGCGCCATGTCAGGGAAGCGTTTCGCCTTGCGCACACCGATTTGGCGGTCGGTGACTACGTGATATTGAACCGGCCTGTCGCGGCCCGCGCTACCGCGAAAGCGCTCCGCCAGAGTGCTGCGGCACTGTTCGAAGCAGCCGGCCGTCGAAAAACTCACCAATAGGCCGGATTTTTCAGGATAATAGCGCCGCGCTCGGAAGCTCACGAGCCACACGTAACCGAATAGAAAACATCTATGCAGAATCAACGCTTGTTCGCCTGGGCCTTGTTCGGCCTCCTGATACTGATGACCTGGCAACAGTGGCAGGAGGATTATGCTCCGCGTTTACCGACCGAATCGTCAGCGGATGCCGTCGACACCACACAACAGCCTGTGGTTTCGCCATTAGACCTACCGCCGGATGTCCCTGAGGTATCGCAAACTGAGGAAAGCACGGCAACCCCGGCGTTGGCGACACCCGACGTTGCTGATCTCGCAACCGACAACCGACAGTTGTTGTCAGTGTCTACCGATGTACTGAATCTGCAAATCGATCTGGCGGGTGGCGATATCGTGAGTGCGAAATTGCCGGCTTACCCCGTTGATAAAGACTCGCCGGATGTACCCGTCGCGTTGATGAGCATGGACCCGCGTGAATTTGCCGCGTTTCGGTTGGGCTTGACTACCCGCAACAAACAGGACGAGCCAAATCACCAGGCCAGCTTCCGTTCCACGGCCAATCAATACGAATTACAGCCAGGTGATGATGCGTTGAGGGTGCCACTGACCTGGACCGGTGCGGGTGGCATCGAAATCACCAAGACCTTCGTCCTGCAACGCGGCAGTTACGCTATCGATGTGGTCTACGAGATCCAGAACAAATCGGATATTGCATGGGATGCCGCACCTTATGCCCGGATCGTTCATGTGGCCAAGGCGCCTGAACGATCCTTGTTCGATGTGGAAAGTTACTCCTTTGATGGTCCGGCAACCTTCGATGGCAACGAGTACGAAAAACATTCGTTGAAAGATCTCGGAAAATCCGCCTATCTCGTCGAGGGTGTGCAGGGCGGCTGGGTCGCTGCGATTGAGCATCACTTTTTGTCCGCCATCGTGCCGCCCGCAGACGCAACGGTTCGATTGGATGCCGCACGATCAGGCGAACAATTTGTCACTGGCTACGTTGGCCAGCCGATACGCGTAGAGCCGGGCGCTGAAAGTACAGTGACGCTCGACCTGTTTGTCGGCCCCAAATTGCAGGATCAGCTTCGTGATGTGTCCCCCCGTCTGCCTCTGACCGTCGACTACGGCATGTTGACGCTGCTCTCCGATCCGTTGTTCTGGTTGCTATCGAAAGTGCACAGCTTCGTTGGCAACTGGGGATGGGCCATCATCATTGTGACGCTGCTGATCAAGCTGGTGTTCTACAAGCTGACCGAGCAAAGCGGCCGCTCAATGGCGAAGATGCGCAAGCTGCAACCGAGACTCAAAGCACTGCAGGAGCGCTACAAGGACGATCGCCAAAAACTCTCCGAAGCCATGATGGAGATGTACAAACGCGAAAAGGTCAATCCCGCGGCTGGCTGTTTACCGATTCTGATCCAGATGCCGTTTTTCCTTGCATTCTATTGGGTGCTTCTGGAATCCGTTGAGATGCGTCAGGCGCCGTTTATGTTGTGGATCAACGACCTTTCGAGCCGCGATCCGCTGTTCATCCTGCCGCTGTTGATGGGCGCTGCGATGCTTGCGCAGCAACAGTTGAATCCGGCTCCTGCGGACCCCGTACAAGCCAAAGTGATGCGGATCCTGCCGGTGGTGTTCTGTGTGATGTTTGCGTTTTTCCCTGCAGGTCTCGTTTTGTATTGGTTTACCAATACGATCCTCGGCGTCGCGCAACAGTGGCAAATCAACCGGGTGGTAGCCGCCGAAGGACACTCGCGCGACTAACATCAGGTCAGCTCGTTTAGGACATTCACTTTGGCGTGCAAGGTCCGATGTACCGGGCATTTGTCCGCAATTTCGACCATTCTTGCTCGCTGCTCGTCGCTCAGCTCGCCATGTATTGTGATCGTGCGGTAAAACGTGACTTCAAGGTCATCGCCTCGCCCCGTCTGTTCCCGCCGAATATCGACGCTGACGTCGTCTAACGGCAGTGACTTGTGTTGCGCGTACATTCGGAGCGTCATGCTCGTGCATGCCGCGAGCGATGCGCTCATTAACTCTACAGGGCTCGGACCGCGGTCTGTTCCACCCACGCTTGCCGGTTCGTCCGTCACTACGGTGTGTGCCCCAACCTGAATCGGCGTGACAAAACTGTGCCCGGATGTCGAGGCGGAAATCGCCCCGCTCGCTCCGTGCGACGTGGAAGGCGGCAAGTAACGGTCCGCCCAGCTTGCCAAAACGCGGCCCACATATTGCGAGTCCTCGTTACGAGTGAGCAGGTGATCGGCGTGGTCCAGACTGACAAAGCTCTTCGGATGCATTGCCGCCGAAAAAAGCTCACTGGCGTTGTCCACGCTAACGGTCGCATCGACTGGCGAGTGCAAGATCAACAACGCCTTGCGAAGCCCGTGGACCGTCTCGGTCAGTGGATGCCTGCTCAAGTCATCAATAAATTCGCGTCGGATTGTGAACGGACGTCCCGCCAAAAGCACTTCTGCCGAACCGTCGCGGACGATATCGGCTTGTTTATCGCCAAAAAGATGCGTGACGTGTTCGGGTGTGGCGGGTGACCCGATCGTTGCTACAGCGACTGCCGAGTCGATACTCGCTGCTGCTTGCAACATCGCCGTGCCGCCGAGGCTGTGGCCCAGCAAAATTTGCGGTGCCTGCCGGTTCTCGGTCAGCCAGCGTGCTGCATCGACCAGGTCCTCCACGTTGCTCGCAAAAGTCGTGTCCGAAAAGTCTCCTTCGCTGGCACCGAGCCCGGTGAAATCAAACCGCATGACCGTAATTCCCGCCGCATTTAGCGCGGCAGCGATGTGGTTCGCGGCTTTGAGGTTTTTGGTGCATGTGAAGCAGTGCGCGAACAACGCAGTCGCTCTGGAAACGCCGTGGGCGTGGTCGATCAGCCCTGCCAGCGTCAGCCCAACGCGATTCTCAAATTGTATGGATTCACTCGCCATTGACCGTCTCCGTCCATCACTGTTTCGTGAATTGGTGTCGTATAAACCCGTTCAACCATGACTTTATTGCAACCCGCGGTTTTTTGCGCCACCGTTCGCGCATGAGCAATAACCCGGACACCATCGTCGCATTGGCGACCGCGCCAGGTCGCGCGGGTATCGGCGTGCTACGCATCTCCGGTGCAGCGGTACCGACGATTGCTGAACAAGTTCTCGGACAACTGCCGACACCCCGACGGGCGGTGCTGGCACGGTTCCATAATGCGCAGGGCGAAGCGCTCGACCAGGGGCTCGCTTTGTATTTCCCGGCACCCGCGTCCTACACCGGCGAGGACGTCCTCGAGCTACAAGGTCACGGGGGGCCGGTCGTCATGGCCAGCGTTTGTGAGGCTGTGCGAGCCGCCGGGGCGCGCGACGCACGCCCTGGCGAGTTCTCCGAGCGTGCGTTTCTTAACAACAAACTGGATCTCACGCAGGCCGAAGCGGTTGCAGATCTCATAGACAGTGGCTCTGAAGCGGCGGCACGCGCGGCCATGCAATCGTTGCAGGGTGCGTTTTCGCAGGCGGTCGATACGTTATTGGAATCGCTCATCTTGCTTCGCACACACGTCGAAGCAGCAATCGACTTTCCGGAAGAAGAAATTGACTTCCTGGACGATGCTGCGCTCAACGAGCGCATTGATGCGGTGGCTCAGCAATTTCAGACATTAATGTCGCAAATCGAGGTTGGCAAAAAACTCGCTGAGGGTGTCACCGTGGTGTTGGTTGGCGAGCCGAACGTCGGAAAGTCGAGCCTGATGAATGCCCTGCTGGAGGATGACACGGCGATAGTCACGGACGTGCCGGGGACGACACGCGACCTGGTTCGCGCTGACATTGTATTGAACGGTGTCCCGGTGCACCTAACCGATACAGCGGGATTGCGTGAAACTTCAGACATTGTCGAGCAGGAAGGCATTCGGCGGAGCCGAAAGGCCCTGCGCGAGGCCCAGCATGTTTTGATCGTTCTCGATTCGAGGGATGACAACAACATCGAGACTATTCGGGGTGTGGTCGGTTCACTCAAACCACATCAAACGGTCACTGCTGTTTTTAACAAGTCCGATCTGGTCGACGCACAGCAACGAGCTTCAAACGATCCGCTGGTCGTGGACGAGCGAGCCGTACCACGGCTTTCAGTTTCTGCTTTGAATCGATCGGGTATCGGTGAGCTGCGCACCGCGATCGGGAATTCACTGGTTGGCCAAAACACCGGCGATACGCCTTTCACGGCTCGACAACGCCACAAAGTCAGTCTCGATACCGCTCGCGAACATTTTGATGCCGGGATTCACGCACTGCGCGAGACACGAGCCGGTGAGCTCTTGGCCGAGGAGCTGCGCCTCGCGCAACAGGCGCTGGGCGAAATTACCGGGCGGTTCACCAGCGATGACCTGCTTGGCGAGATTTTCTCGTCGTTTTGTATCGGCAAATAGAACGCTAGCGCTCGGGCTGATAGTCCGCCAGCCTGACAATTTCCGGTGCCGATTCACCCGATGTCGGTGTTGCAGCTATCTGCACCTGATCTCGTCCGGCGTGTTTCGCGCTGTAAAGCGCGCCATCCGCGCGAGCGAGTAAATCGTCGACGCTCTCACCTCGACCGAACGAAGCGACACCCACGGATACCGTCACGTGAAGCGCATTCGCGAAATCGTACTCGCGGATGCTGCGCCAAATCCGTTCGGCGCATTGCTTCGCGCCATCGAGGTCGGTTTGCGGTAGCGAGATAATGAACTCCTCACCGCCGAAACGACCTAATTGACGGCCCCGACCCCCGACGGGTGCCATGTCGTCCAACAGACGTAATTCGCTACGCACTCGCTTGGCGATGGACGCCAGCACTTGATCACCTTCGAGATGGCCGAACCGGTCATTGATCGTCTTGAAAAAGTCCACGTCGATAATCACGACGCTAAACGCGGTGCCATCATCCATTGCCTGCGCACGCAGTTGGTCGAGAAACTCGATGATCATGCGCCGGTTGTAGGCCTGGGTGAGATGATCACGTTCGGCCAAACGGGTGACGTTGTTGATGGCGAGCTCGAGTTTCTCGTTGTGCCGCGTGAGTCGCGTTCTCAGCCGGCCCACGTGATTGCCAAAGTAAGCGCACCACAACAATAGACCAGCACCAACAGCTGCGCGCAAAACCAACTCGCCTTTCGTGAAAATCGGATGGCCCAGCGAGATTTCAATCGCGGTCAACGCGATAAGGCCCGCGAAACCGAAAAATGCAAGCATGGAAAATTCTCGAGCATCCATGCGAAACAGGCCGAACATCATGCCGATCGGGATCACGGCGAGCATCATGTCACGCCAGGACGGTACGAAATGCATGAAGCCAAGTAGCCAGGTGAGACCGAGGACACACTGCGCGAAAGTCATTGACGGGTCACGCAGTCGCAGGTTCAAGCCGCTCAGTATCAGCACAGCGATCGTGGCATTGGTGACGGTTGCGCCAATCGCGAGCCCCCACAAAGTCGTTGTGGAAATCTGCAATACGCCGTACCACCAACTGCCTAATGTGAGAACGGCGCTCATGGCATAGAGCGCCACCGCCATCAGGAAGCGTTTGAAACGCAACGCTTGGGCTGCGGCTTGAGTTTTGGGTACCTCGTTCACGTGTTAATGATAGGTCCAAAGACCTACGCGAAACACGTCCGATGTCACGGATTGACCGGCAGGATCGGCGGCCGTGACTCTACATGAGTAACGATTCCCGTTTGTAGAGCTGGATTGCCACCCAGGATAACAATGCACCCAAAACGAGAGACGAACCAACCGACACAGCGATGAAAAGTGGTTGCAACGTTTCGCCTTTCACCAGATCGAGGAGCAGCAAGTGCTGAGACATGCTCGGCACGACCATCCACTCCAGGCTGGGTTTCAAGTTCATCACCGCTGCGATCAAGATGGGTAGGGTGGGCACCAGCATCGCAAATGTCGTATAGCTTTGAGCTTCCTTGAAGCTCTTCGTGAACGATGTCACGACCGTCAGCAAGGATGCGCCGATCAAAGCGAATGGCGCCATAACCAGGAACGCGGTTACCACCTCTTTCGGGCCGAACTGGACGCTCATGCCGAGTTCTTGCAGCGGAATCCGACCCAGCACCAATGACAGTGCAATCAGCGCTATGACCAGCGATGTACACATAAAGAAAACCGTAGCGGTCAGCTTGCCAAGCAAGAGAGTGCTGCGGCTGACGGGTAACGTCAGCAGAGGCTCCAGTGAACCTCTTTCCCGCTCGCCCGCCGTGGCATCGATTGCCAGATACATGCCGCCGGCTAACATCGAGAACAACAGAAAGTAAGACAGCATGCCGAGCAACAATGCTGCACGCGTGCTGGGTGTCGACGTATCGATCTCATCAATTCGGATGGCGTTGGCCAACGTCGGATCAATGCCCCGGGCCAGCAGGCGCATCGCGCCGATTTGACTGGAGTACGCTCCGATCATGGCGCGTGCGCGACGCGCGTATCGAGATGTTGAGTTGTCCGAGTTATCGAGCACCAACGACACTCTGGCCGTTTCTGCCACGGACCAGCTATCGCCGAAGGCCGAGTCGATGATCAGCACCAGCTCTTCCTCGCCACTGCGGACAGCGGCGACCGCAGAGTCCGGGTCGAGATCCAATCGTTCGAGTTCGGTATCCTGCTGTTCGAGAAATGTAACGAGGTTGGGTGCATGCTCCGCGCCTACCACGGCGACCGGGAGTGGTTCTTCTGCTGCAGTAGTCGCTTGCTTCAACGTTAGCGAAATGACAGCCGCGAACACGATCGGCCCAAACAAAGGTCCGAAAATGAGCGCCGACATCATGGTGCGACGGTCGCGAAAATTGTCTTTGATCTCTTTGAGAACAACGGTTCCGAAAAGACTCATGCCGCGCCCTCCGTCAAAGTGATGGCTTCAACAAACGCATCTTCAAGATCATCACAACCGGTTTTTTCGCGAATTTCATCCGCGCTGCCGATCATGGACACTTGACCATTCGCAATGATGACAATGTCGTCACACAATGCAGCGACCTCCTGCATGATGTGTGAGGAAAACAAAACGCATTTGCCCTGGTCGCGTAATTTGCGAATCACTTCTCTGAGACCTCGTGTCGCCATGACATCGAGTCCGTTCGTCGGCTCGTCGAGGATCACATTCTTTGGCTCATGCACAAGCGCGCGTGCGAGTGAGACCTTGGTTTTCTGTCCCTGTGAAAATCCTTTGGTCCGTCGATCCGCGAAATCGTTGATCTCCAATAAATCGATAATGTTCTGCACTCGCTCATCGCGGATGTCCTTCGCAACGCCATACATGTCGGCGAAATAAGCAATGTTCTCGCGAGCCGTAAGCTGGTTATATAGACCGGAACCGTGCGGTAGCGCGCCGAGATGACTGCGTGCTGCGAGAGGATCGACGGTGACATCGATGTCGTCGATAAAAGCCGTACCGCTGTCGGGGCGCACGGCGGTATACAACACTCGCATGGTAGTCGACTTGCCGGCGCCGTTGGGCCCAAGTAGCCCGGTAATTCGACCATCAGGTGCCTCGAAACTGACGTCGCGCACGGCCTCTACTTTGCCGAAAGACTTTGCAATATTTTTGACGGTAATCATGGTGCGGTCCTCAAGGCGTGGGGCCGAGCGGTGAAACAAAAAACGGCATGCCACCCAATCGATCGACGCAGCTATCATCGAGGTCAGCGACGCTGGCGCTCGCGACGAAACCGGCTGTCAGTTTGGGGACGCATCCCAGGCCGGAGACAATGTGACCTTGCTGTGGCGCAATGATGTGTTTCGAATTGCTCAACGTCTCGGCGGTCCGAGCGCCATTTTCGGGCGGTGTCACCGGGTCGAACTCTCCCGATAAGATGAGCACGGGTTTGTCACTAGTGACCGGCTCGTGGAAGTCGTCATCGATAGGACCCGCGGGCCACTCCTCGCAAACCATGCCCATGTAATCGAGGGCGACAGAACCCATGAAAGTGTCATCAATGCCATCCGGGCGATCGGTGTCATTGTAAAACGGCATGTCTTCGGCACAGACCACCGAGTTATGCATACCGATCGCCATCGCGCCGTCCATGGATTCCGTGATCAACAATGCCTGAGATGCAAGCAACCGATAGTCTTCCTCCAGCGCCTGCGCGACCAGCAGAGGCAAAATTGCGCGGGTCGTTGGTGAGTAAATTGAAAGACGCAATACGCCGGCGAGCGTATCGTCTGTCAGCGGTACATCAATCTGCTCTCCAGTACGTGGATGCACTGCGGCGAAGTCGACGGGCTCGGAATCGAGTTTTTGTTTCAGCGTGACGACCGCAGCGGCAACATCGCCAAAGGTGTCGGCGCATTCCGGTGTTTCGCTGCATCGATCGGCGAGCTGGTCGAGACTGGACTGTGCGTCGTTGGCCAGCATGGGGCCGAGCAGTTCATCTGCAGGCGCGACACCATCAATTATCACGCTGCGCGTGTGCTCTGGGAAACGCCGGAGATAATGCAACGCAACTCGGGTGCCATAGGAGCCACCCCACAGGTTGACCTCTTGGTAGCCCAACTCGGCGCGAACCCGGTCGAGATCGCGAACCGCAAGGCTGGTGGTGTAAAGCGCCGGGTCACCATCGAGACTTTGCAGACATTCGCGGACCAGCTCTCGGCCGTATTCCAGATCGTATTCGGCCGCTAGCGCCTCGTCCGGCGTGGGGCAAGTCATCAAGTTTGAGCGTCCGGTGCCGCGTTGGTCGACAAGCAGAATCGGTCGCTTCTGCCGAATACCCTCGAATGCGGGTTGCATCATCAGATACGCGTCGATCGCCGATTGGCCTGGGCCACCGGCAAGAATCACCAGCGGATCGGGCGCCGGATTGACGCTGAGCGCCGGCACGACTGCAATCGACAAATCGATCTGTCGACCGGCTGGCTCGTCCGGATTCTCCGGGACACTTAGCGTCCCGCAATCGGCCTCGGCTGTGCCGAGCGCAGTTCCTGCATCGATGCGGCAGGGTTCGAGCGCGATCTCGGCCGCCGATGGAGTGGGGTCAGTGAGTCCTGCGATGCCAAGCAGCAGCACGATGAACGTCATCCGCATGTCGTGTTCCCTGTGTCCCTGGATTGGCGGCGAGTATGCCGAAAAAAACGCGAAAAAACAGGTGTTTGGGTCGGGCATAACGTCTTTTCGTACTTTCCGGGCGCGTTTGTATATCCGATGGTGGACGTTTGTAAGCCATTGTTTCTCAAAGATGCAGTGGAAAATCTCTGCAATCCCATGACATCGCTAGCGGATTGACGCGAGGCATGCACTAGGTGTGCTGCAAAAGGGTGGTTACAATGCCCGGTTCCCACAGAACACACCGAAAACTGCGCATGAGTCAGGGATTACGTCAACCAGAAGTGATTGTGATCGGCGGCGGACACGCCGGCACCGAAGCCGCTTTGGCTTCGGCCCGAACGGGCGTGCATACGTTATTGGTTACCCAGTCGCTCGAGACGATCGGTCAAATGAGCTGCAACCCGGCAATCGGTGGAATTGGCAAAGGTCACCTCGCCCGCGAGGTGGACGCGCTCGGTGGCGCAATGGCGCGCGCGATCGATTCCGGGGGTATCCAGTTTCGGACCCTGAACGCCAGCAAAGGTCCCGCCGTTCGTGCAACGCGCGCTCAGGCGGACCGTCAGCTCTACCGGGCTGCAATCCAGAACTTGGTGAATGACCAGCCCAATCTATCTGTGTTCCAGGGCAGCGTGGCGGATCTTTTGGTGGCGGGTGGCCGCGTTGTTGGTATCGAGACCACACTGGGTCATCGTTTTGAAGCGAGCGCGGTGGTATTGACGGTCGGCACGTTCCTCGGTGGGCGCTTGCACGTCGGACAACAACAATCGTCGGGCGGTCGCGCAGGCGATCCTGCATCAAATCGTTTGGCAGACCGGTTGCGCGAGCTGCCGTTCCGTGTCGGCCGACTTAAGACCGGCACACCGCCGCGCCTGGATGCTCGAACGCTGGATTTCTCCCGCATGCAGGTACAGCATGGCGATTCCCCATTACCGGTTTTCTCGTTTCTCGGACGCCGCAGCGATCATCCGCGGCAAATTCCCTGCCACATCACCCACACCAATGAAGCGACTCACGAAGTCATTCGCGGGGCGCTCGATCAGTCGCCGATGTTCAGTGGCGCCATTGAAGGCGTAGGCCCGCGTTACTGCCCGTCGGTCGAGGACAAGATTTTTCGTTTCGCGGACAAGAGTTCACACCAGATATTTGTAGAACCCGAGGGGCTGAATAGTATCGAGGTGTATCCGAACGGGATCTCAACGAGCCTGCCTTTTGACGTTCAACTTGAGATGGTTCGCAGCATTGCCGGTTTCGAACAGGCCCACATCACTCGGCCGGGATACGCGATCGAATACGACTACTTTGACCCGCGAGACTTGCACCCAACGCTGGCGACCCGTCATTTGGAGGGTCTGTTCTTCGCAGGCCAGATCAACGGCACGACCGGCTACGAAGAGGCAGCCGCACAGGGCTTGCTGGCCGGGTTGAATGCGGCGCGCTTGGTCCGAGGTCTGGAAGGCTGGGTACCTCGACGTGATGAAGCCTACCTCGGCGTACTGGTTGACGATCTCACGACGCAAGGTGCGAGTGAGCCCTACCGCATGTTCACGAGCCGGGCGGAGCATAGACTGTTACTTCGCGAGGATAATGCGGATCGCCGCCTGTCGCCGATCGGACGCGAGCTTGGTTTGGTCGAGGATGCGCGGTGGCGCGTGTTTGAGGCCAGGCAAAGTGCGTCGACGGACGAGCACGAGCGACTCAAGCGCACCAACGTGTCGACAGTATCGGCACGCAACGCCGGGTTGATTGGGTCCGATCAATCGCTGACGGCAGGTACCAAGGCGCGCGATTTGTTGCGACGCCCGGAGGTGCGCTACCAGCAACTTCAGCACGTTGCCGAGCTTGGCCCGATGGTGATCGCAGAGCGAGGCGCGGACGATTACTTGGCAACGGAAGAGTTTGCCGAACAGGTTGCGCTGCAGGTCGAAACCGATATCAAGTATGAAGGCTATGTAGCGCGTCAAACGCGTGAGATTGACCAGCAACGCAAGCGCAGCGATTTGAAGATTCCGACGAATTTGGATTACGCGACCGTACACGGATTGTCACATGAGGCTCGGCAACGGTTGAGTGAGGCTCGTCCGGATACTATCGGCCAAGCGGGTCGCGTACCGGGGGTCACGCCGGCCGCAGTGTCGTTGTTACTCATCCACCTTAAAAAGCGCGAGTTGAAGCAATCAGCCTGACCGCGATGCTGCGGTTCGCGAAACAGTAAACATGTTGCGATTCGCCATCTCCCGATTGTTCAGCACGCTACCCACGCTGTTGCTGGTCGTGGTCGTGGCGTTTGCGATGGTGCACGCCGCGCCCGGTGGTCCATTCGACAGTGAGCGCCAGTTGCCACCGGAAATCGAGGCTCGCATGGCGGCGGCCTATGGGCTTGATGCGCCATTGCATGAGCAATTCCTGCGCTACGTCGGCGGTTTGATGCGGGGAGACTTCGGGCCATCCTATCGATATCAGGGCACCACAGTTGCGGAGTTGATCGCTGACGCGTTGCCCGTTTCGCTGCTGATCGGTGGTCTTGCTCTGGTTTTCGGTGTGGTGTTGGGTGTTGCCGCAGGAACCGCCTCGGCACTCAACCAGAATCGTTGGTCCGATCATGTCCTGATCACCATCTCGATGACCGGAATTTCAATACCGAACTTCGTTGTGGCGCCGCTCCTGGTGTTGTTATTCGCAATTCAATTGAAGTGGTTGCCTGCTAGCGGCTTACGCGGTCCTGCCAGTTACATCTTGCCGGTGTTTGCGTTGGCGCTGCCTATGTTAGCGTATGTCGCACGCCTGATGCGCGCGAGCATGATTGAGGTTTTCAAAAGCCAGTTTATTCGCACCGCACGCGCGCAAGGCCTGCACCGCAACACGCTGGTGTTTCGCTATGCCCTAAAGCCTGCGCTGATCCCTGTGGTGTCATTCCTCGGCCCCGCCGTTGCCGGCGTGCTGACCGGATCTGTTGTCATCGAACAGGTGTTCAATTTGCCGGGGCTCGGGCGATTGTTCATTCAGGGCGCATTGAATCGCGATTACACCCTGGTGATGGCACTCGTAATTCTTTACAGCGCGGTTGTGATCACCATGAACTTTCTGGTGGATCTCATCTATGGGCTTTTGGATCCCAGGGTGCGCTATACATGAATATACCGACGGCAACCTGGCGAAGACGCAGTATCGTGGGCGAGGTCTGGGAGGCTATGCGGCGCGATCGGCTGTTCATGTTCAGCGCTGCGTTGCTGCTGGCTATCGCCGCATTGTCAATTTTCGGACCATGGTTCTCGCCGCATACCTACTACGACATTGATATGAACGCGATTCTGTTGTCACCACAGTGGGCGGACGCGCGTTGGTTTGGCACAGACGATCTCGGTCGTGATTTGTTTGTGCGCACAATGTACGGCGGGCGGGTTTCATTGGCAGTTGGCCTCGTCGCCACAGCGGTGAGTCTTGTGTTCGGCGTTGCCTGGGGCGCAACGGCCGGCTATTTCGGCGGCAGAATCGATCACGTGATGATGCGGCTGGTCGACATTTTGTACGCCATCCCGTTCATGTTTTTTGTCATTCTGCTGATGGTGGTGTTCGGCCGAAACATCCTTTTAATCTTTGTCGCCATCGGCGCCGTGAATTGGTTGGACATGGCGCGCATCGTACGTGGACAAACGTTGAGTTTGCGACAGCGAGAATATATTCAGGCAGCAGAAGTTATGGGTGCATCCCGCGCCCGCATCATTGCGCGACATATCGTGCCGAACCTTCTTGGGATCGTGGTGGTGTATGCGACGCTGACCATTCCTCAAGTGATTCTGATCGAGTCTTTTCTCAGTTTTCTGGGTCTTGGTGTACAAGAGCCGATGACTTCCTGGGGCGCACTGGTGCAACAGGGGACTCAGGTCATGCGCATCGCACCCTGGGTGTTGCTCTGGCCGGCTGGGCTTTTGGCTGTGTCACTGATGTGTCTGAACTTTACCGGCGACGGGTTGCGTGACGCGCTCGACCCGAAGGATGCGCATCGATGAGTCTGTTGTGCGTCGATGAGTTGAATGTTGAGTTTTCGACACCGGATGGACCGGTGCGTGCTGTCCGCGACCTGAGCTTCCGTCTCGATCCGAACGAGTCCTTGGGCATCGTCGGCGAGTCCGGCTCGGGCAAGAGTCAGGCAATGTCCGCGCTGCTCGGGTTGCTGGCAGAAAACGGTACGGCGTCGGGCAGTGTGCGTTTGCAGGGCGAAGAGATTTTGAATCTCCCGAACAAGGCACTGCGCAAGATTCGGGGCCGACGGATTGCGATGGTGTTTCAGGATCCGATGACGTCGTTGAATCCCTACGTCACGATCGGCTATCAACTGCGACGCGTGCTGACCGAACAACGTGGACTCGATGGCGATGTCGCGACGGCGGAGGTAGTGCGCATGCTCGACGCCGTGCGACTGCCAGCGGCTCGTTCGCGATTGAAGAGCTATCCGCATGAGTACTCCGGGGGCATGCGCCAACGGGTCATGATCGCCGCTGCCATGTTGTGCCGGCCCGACGTGTTGATCGCCGACGAGCCGACGACGGCGCTCGACGTGACGGTGCAGTCCGGCATCCTGAGTTTGCTCAAGGAGCTGCAGGAGTCTTTCCATACGGCTTTGATTTTGATTTCGCACGATCTCGGGGTCGTCGCCGGAACCTGCGATCAATTGTTGGTCATGCATGCCGGGCAGGTTATTGAAGAAGGCGCCACGCGCGATGTGTTTCACAATCCATCGGCCGAGACTACGCGCGCCTTGCTCGCGGCCGTACCGCGTCTGGACCAGCCGCCGGCGCCACGCATGCCGTCATCGACTTCTGACGTGCCGTTGTTGGAAGCGTACGGTGTGCGGGTTCGATACCCACTGCCGCGGCCGGGGTGGTTCGGACCACGATCATTCACAGCGGTGCGTGATGTCGATCTGACAGTCATGGAAGGCGAGACGGTAGGCATTGTTGGTGAGTCAGGGTGTGGCAAGTCTTCGTTGGTGCGCGGGCTCTTGGATATGTCGCACCGAGACAGCGGACTGCGCTATCGGGGCGAACCTTGCGATCAAATGGGTCGTGAGACACGGCGCCGCATGCGCCGCGATGTGCAGTTTGTTTTCCAGGATCCGCTCGGATCTTTGAATCCGAGAATGACGATCCTAGAACTCGTGTCCGAACCGTTGACCATTCACGGTCTTGCCACCAGTGAGAGCGAACGTCGCAGACGCGTGATTGCAATGCTGGAGCGAGTTGGACTCGATCGGAGCATGCTGTTGCGTTATCCGCACGAGTTTTCCGGAGGGCAGTGCCAGCGTATTGGCATTGCGCGCGCATTGATGACCCACCCGCGACTTCTGATTTGTGATGAGGCGGTGAGCGCGCTCGATGTCACCGTGCAAGCCGAGATCTTGCAGCTTCTCGCGGATCTGCAGCGAGAGTTTGGGCTTGGGATCGTGTTTATCTCGCATGACCTGGCAGTGATCCGCGATATCAGCAATTGGGTTGCTGTGATGTATCTCGGTCGAATTGTCGAACAAGGTCCAGTGGCATCGCTGTACGAAAATCCGAGGCACCCGTATACCCGAGCGTTGCTGGATGCTGCACCCGTGCCGGACCCGGACGTTGAGCGCCGGCGTGAACGTCGCTTGCCTGACGACGAACTCCCCGCGCCGTGGAACTTGCCTGTCGGCTGTCCTTATCGGTCACGCTGCCGCCTCGCTGACGATCGATGTGCGCGTGAGAGACCGGAGCTCAAGAGTGAGGTCGGATCGGCGACGCCTTCGCATCGGGTTGCGTGCTGGAACCCCGGTCAGACCGATGCGGTTTGAATTAGCGTGCTTCTGGCGGTAGGGGAATTGGAATCCCGTTCAGCGTGATGAGCGCGTCTGCGTAGTCCATTTGCATCACGTAGCCGTCGCCGTTTTCCTCAGGAATCAACGCACCGAGCCCTTGGAGCTGCAGAAACCATTGTTGCGTTAATGGATCGCGTGCCTGGAGTGCTTCGAACATCGTCTGGTTGACCACCATGCTGGCGGTGCTCTGGCCGCCACGCGTTGCCCGCTCGACCAAACGATTCACATCGAACGGTTCCGGCATGGCCTCGACCGCCGCGAAATTCACTTCGGCGCGGGTTTGCATGACGCTGCCCGGTGCTTCGTCTGCAGACATGTTCTGATCGATCACTAGTGAGAACTCATCGCTAAACAGCGTTTTGAGATCCGATTCAATGACCTTGAGTTTGACCGGTGCCGGCATTTCAGGATTGTTGGCCATCAACTGCAGGATCCGCATTACCGGCGCCACCGCATTTGGATTGAGGTTACCGATCCCGAGCGTAAGACCTAAATTGATAGGTTCCTGCTCGTCAGCGATCAGGCTGCCCGTGGTGCGAACCTCTGAGAAGACTCGGCCATCGATCCGATTGCTGTTCCAGTCGATGTTGAGTTCATTGACGCTGACCGGATCGACTTCGCGATCAATGGCGAACTGCGAAGCGGCGATTCCAAGATCGATGTCAGAGCTGTTAGGGCGGACGACGTGTCTGGCTGTGACATCTTGCCAAAGCAACTTCGTCGTGTCGGCATCGTAGCTGCCGTTGTCGAGCATCCAGTCCATCGTGACGGTGCCGCCCAGACCGACAAGCGTCTTTAATCGCACCGGCAGGGTCGTTTCCGCGTCTCCTTCTGTCAGGAATTGGGTACGCACCTCTGCGAAGCCCGGCGTCAGCAATCCGATCAACGGCCCGTGCGTCACGACGCTGTCGAGAATGACCGCCGGTTGATCACCGAATTGATCCGCACCGAGAAACCCACGCACTCGGTCGCGCACCTGCGGATCGGTGATGATCACGCGAGCGCTGGCGCGCGACGAAAACCAACCACGCTCGAACGCAGGTTCAACCAGCTCCAGCCACGGCGGCAATGACGCCTGGATCTCCGCCTGGTTGTCCATAACAGCACTTTCGGCCATTTTGCCGGTTGCAAAAGGGCCGAGCAGAGCGACCGCGATCAAGATGACGCCTAGCGTCAGGATTAACTTGCGCATGATGTGTCGAAGATAGCCTGTGGTAAGCCGAGAGAGGTTTTGACAAGTGTACCGCGTTGTCGGGCCAAGTCCCGACAGCATAAGGTTGCGAACGGCATCACAACAGCACCGTGAGTTGTGGAAAAAAACCAGCCGACGCACTAAAATCGCGACTCACAAGCAGAGCTTGTGCAGCGGCACGGGACAACGATAGTACGCCGCGACTGATTCGCTTTTCGGATTCGATGAATGACTACTAATTTGCTTCGGGCGGCCCAGTGGGTGATCGCCTTGACGTTGCTGGTGGCTGCTTCGGCAGCATCCGCTCAAACCACCGGGGATGCTGAGCGCGGCGAAGTACTCGCCTACACCTGTCTCGGCTGCCATGGCATCGAGGGCTACCGCAACGCCTACCCGGCCTATCGAGTGCCGAAGCTTGGCGGCCAACACGATGCCTATCTGCAGATCGCACTAAAAGCCTACCGGTCAGGCGAGCGCAGCCACGCCACCATGAAAGCTCAGGCCGGATCACTCAGCGATCAGGACATCGCGGATCTAGCGGCGTATTTCGCCGGTCAGGAGCCGTTGTCCGAATCGGAAACGGTCACTTCTCGAGTCAAGGAAGGCAAGGAGAAGTCACAGACTTGCGCGGCATGCCACGGCGAGAACGGGGTAAGCAATAACCCAATCTGGCCGAATCTGGCAGGCCAACATAAAGACTATCTGGCGAACGCGCTCGGCCAATACCGTCTGGCAAACGCCGAGAAGACCGGTGGTGAGAATGTGCGCAAAAACGCCGTCATGGCAGGTTTGGCAGCCGCGCTCACAGATGACGATATCGAAGCGTTGGCCGCCTACTTTGCCGCGCAAGACGGGCTGTACACCCCCGCCAAAGCGCGTTAGACCAATCTAGCTTAATGCGCCGTGTATTTTCGCGGCGCGTGCCTGGATCGCGTTCAGTTCTTCGTTATCCCAACGGTCCAGATTCTTCAGCACCATGCGCATTCTCGGCGAGCGGCCGAGTGCGTCGCGGTGTTTCATCAGAAAACTCCAGTACAGCGCATTGAACGGGCATGCGTCATCGCCGGTTCTCTTGCTCGGTTTGAATTGACACTCTCCGCAGTAGTTGCTCATGCGATTAATGTAGGCGCCACTCGCGACGTAGGGCTTGCTGCCGACGATACCGCCGTCGCCGTGCAAGGCCATGCCAAGTGTGTTCGGCAGTTCGACCCATTCGAAAGCGTCGACATAGACCGCGAGGAACCAGTCGCACACCTCAACAGGGCGTAGCTCGGCCAAAGTCGCGAAATTGCCGATGATCATCAGTCGCTGAATGTGGTGCGCATAGCCGTTTTCCAAGGTATCCGAAATCGTCTGGCGCAAGCAGTTCATGTCGGTCTCGCCCGTCCAGAACCAACTCGGCAGTTCGGTCTGATGGTCGAAGTGATTCAGTTCCGCATAGTCCGGCATTTTCAGCCAATACACGCCGCGTATGAACTCCCTCCAGCCAACGATCTGGCGAACAAATCCTTCGACCGCTGAAAGTGGAAACCGGTCAGGATCCTGACGCCAGGCATCGACAGCAGCATCCACGGCCTCGCGCGGATTCAGTAACTTGAGGTTGAGTGACGACGCGATCAATGCGTGAAACAGAAACGGCTCACCCTGCCACATCGCGTCCTGGTAACGACCATAGTTGGGTAGTCGCTCTTCGACAAAAGTCTCTAGTGCAGTGAGTGCCTGCTCGCGAGTCACCGGCCACGAGAAGTCGTCGAGCGTGCCCGGGTGGTCGGGAAAGTGCTCCTGAACTGCATCAATGACGGCTTTGGTGATAGCGTCCGGTTCGAAGCTCGGAATGGCAGGTAACTCGCCCGGGCCTGACTTTGGAAACGATTTACGATTGTCCTGATCGTAGTTCCATTGACCACCAGCCGGCTCACCACCGTCCATCAAAATATCGAACCGCGCCCTCTGCTGGCGGTAAAAATACTCCATGGTCAGCTGCTTGCGCCCCTTCGCCCAATCGGCAAACTCATCGTTACTGACGTAGAAATGCGTATCCTCGAACTGTTGGACGGGCCGTTCGAGCTGCTCCGCCATCGACGAGAGGTCGGCTTGCACGCGCCACTCGCCAGGCTGCACCCACCACAGAGCCTCCGGATCGCGGCGATCAACCGCGTGTTTGAGCCCGTCTGCCAGACTGGCGTGTCCCTCGCCCAACTCCAGGTAGTCAACCGACCAGCCCGAGCTGCGTAACTCCTCGGCGAAGTGACGCATCGCCGATAAACACAGAGCAATCCTGTGTTTATGGCTGGGCACATGGGTCGCTTCTGCAGCGGTCTCAATCATCAACACACCGTCTTTGGCGGTGTCTGCGGCCTCCAGCGCTGGGTGTTGGTTATCCAGTTGATCTGCAAGAATTACAATGAGATTTCGCCATTTAGCCGACATAGTTGATCCAATGTTGCAAAGTAACCACAGATTTTTTCTTGTTCTGGTGTGACTTCGTGCGGACAATACGCGTCTGCAGGCTCGTACGAGCGCGAGTCACTACCAAGAGAGGGACGACATGAATATTCGTAACACGCGGTCGCTTTGGATGCTGGCCGCTTTCGCTTTGGCATCGACCGCAATGGCGGGCGACCCGGTAGGCAAAGTTTACATCACACCGGCGTTCGACATGGTCGATGACGATCCGGATCGCTTCGTGGAAGATACCGAAGGGTTTTCTTTGACAGTCGGCTACGCCGCGACAGAGAACTTCAACTTCGAGGGATTTGTACACAGCGTGAGCTTTGACGGCGACGCGATGAACCCGCAGGACGATCTTGAGCTGGGTTTTAATGCGTTGGCTGTGTTCAACCGTGACGGTTGGTTCTCGCCGTTTCTGTTGGGCGGACTGAGCAACCTGCAAACCGATTTCGGCGGCACTGAAGACGATCACATCCTGGCCGGAAGCTGGGGTGGTGGTTTGATGGTCAGCCCGGCCGAAAACTTTGGTCTGCGCCTGCAGTATCGCCAGCGCACACAGTTCGGCGGTCCTTCATTCTCAGATCAGATTTATAGCGTGGGCTTCCAGTTTGCGTTCGGTGAGTCGACACCGAAGATGATGGATGCCGATAGCGATGGCGTGGCCGATTCGTTGGATCAATGCCCCAACACGCCGATCGGCACAGTCGTTGATGCGCGCGGTTGCGAACTCGATAGCGACGGTGACGGTGTAGCGGACAGCCGCGACAAGTGCCCGAACACGCGTCGTGGCGCCGAAGTGGATGGCTCGGGTTGCGAGATCGTGCGTGACACCGATCGTGACGGGGTCTCTGACGGTGACGATCAGTGCCCACGCACACCGGCCGGTGCCAAAGTGGACGAGCGTGGTTGCGAAGTCGATAGCGACAACGACTCGGTCGTCGACAGCAAGGACAACTGCCCGAATACGGCAGCAGGTGTCCGCGTCGATATCCGCGGCTGCGAAATCAAGGCGGTCATTCAGTTGCCGGGTGTTAATTTCGAGTCCAATTCGGATCGTTTGCTGACCGGTGCCGAACAAGTGCTGAATGATGCAGCCGCAACGTTGCAGAAGAACCCGGATCTCATCGTCGAGGTTGCTGGTCACACCGATAGCGACGGCGCAGCAGCGTACAACGCATCGCTGTCCGAACGTCGTGCACGGGAAGTTCGCAACTTCCTCGTAAACGCGGGCGCTTCTGGCGATAACCTGTCTGTGCGAGGCTATGGTGAGTCACAGCCGATCGCAGATAACAGCACTGCGGATGGCAAAGCGGCCAACCGACGCGTTGAACTTCGTATCCTGAACCAGTAATCAGGATCAAGCCCGCCCTGCTGGAAACGGCAGGGCGGGTTTTTTTATGACAGAAAAGATCGATTCGGGTGAACTCGCGGCGCTGTTGCGCCGGGGCGTCGATCAATTGGGGATCAACCTCGTCGACGAACAGATTGACCGGCTTATCGAGCTTGTCGGCCTGTTGATAAAATGGAATCGGGCTTACAACCTCACCGCGATCCGTGACCCTCGCGAAATCGTCATCAAGCACTTGCTGGACAGTCTGTCGATCGAGTCGTTTATTGATGATGCGCGAATTATCGATGTGGGCACCGGTGGTGGATTTCCCGGGCTGCCGCTCGCGATCGCTCGCCCGAGTGCGCAGTTCGTGTTGCTGGATGCCTCAGCGAAGAAAGTTCGCTTCGTGCAGCGAGCTAGCGATACGTTAGAACTCGAGAACGTCGCAGCGGTGCATGGTCGTGTCGAAGATTATGTCGAACAGAAATTCGATATCGTGGTTTGCCGAGCCTTCGCGAGTCTCGAGGATATCGTTGCGCTAACCGGACACCTGCTGGCTTCTGGCGGGCGCATTCTCGCCATGAAAGGACAAACTACACAGCACTCCGACGCGCCTGTGCTCAACGCGGCATGGCGCGCCGAGGAGCAGCCGGTAGTGGTACCCTTACTGACCGGCGCTCGTCATCTTGTACAGGTGACGCGGATCGGAAACCTTGAATCCATACAACCGCAGGATTGACGCATGACTCGCGTCCTCGCAATTGCCAACCAGAAAGGTGGTGTCGGCAAAACCACCACCAGCGTGAATCTCGCTGCGTCGCTCGCGGCGACGCAGCGCCGTGTTTTGCTGGTGGATATTGATCCGCAGGGCAATGCAACGATGGGCTGCGGAATCGACAAGATGAATCTTGAGCAGAGCGCCTGCGACGTGCTGCTGAACGATGCGACTGCAGCGGATTCTATTGTCAGTGCGCCGGAAGGCGGTTTCGCCATTCTGCCGGGCAACGATGATCTGACATTGGCAGAGGTGCAGTTGTTGCAGGAAATCGGCCGCGAATTGCGTTTACGTAAAGCGTTGGCGCCGGTGCTCGGCATGTACGATTTCATCCTGATCGACTGCCCGCCATCGATCAACATGCTGACCGTCAATGCCCTGACTGCGGCGGACGGCGTGTTGATCCCGATGCAGTGCGAATACTATGCGCTCGAAGGATTAACGGCGCTGTTGACGACAATCGATCAGGTCCGCGATTCAGTGAACCCCAATCTTGAGGTTTACGGGTTGCTGCGAACAATGTTTGATCCGCGAAACAACCTTGCTAACGCGGTGTCAGCACAGCTTCATGAACACTTCGGTGAGAAGGTGTATCGGACGATCATTCCGCGCAATGTGCGACTCGCTGAAGCGCCGAGCTTCGGGCGGCCGGTGCTGCTGCACGATCGGCATTCACGGGGCGCGCTCGCCTACCTTGCACTGGCTGGTGAGATCATCCGGCGCGAGGAGTCGCTTGCAGCCCAGGCGGCGGCCCATTAGGGTACGCGGCCGGCAAACAGGGCAACGAGCATGGCAAACAAGCGAAAGAGTCTGGGTAGAGGGTTAGGCGCACTTCTCGGGGACGCCGCTCAGCAATCCGGCAAGACCGGCGCGAACCCGACATCGACATCGACCGCATCACCGAGCATGCTCGCGATCGATCGGATGCAGCGTGGACGCTATCAGCCACGCGTCGACATGCGCAAAGACACGCTGGATGAGCTCGCTGCATCGATCAAAGCTCAAGGCATTGTCCAACCGATTGCGGTTCGCCCTATCAGCGGCTCGGGTGCCGACACCCGCTACGAGATTATTGCCGGCGAGCGACGCTGGCGTGCCGCGCAGCTTGCGGCGTTGTCGGAAGTGCCGGTGGTTATCCACGATGTGTCCGACAACGAAGCCGTTGCGATGGCGCTGATCGAGAATATCCAGCGTGAAGACCTGAATCCGCTGGAAGAGGCTCGTGCGCTTTCTCGATTGATCACGGAGTTTGAACTCACGCATCAGGAAGGTGCGGATGCGGTTGGTCGAAGTCGCGCTTCTGTATCCAACTTACTGCGTTTAATGGATCTTGATCCGGCCGTGCAGGACCTTCTTGAGCAGCGCAAACTCGATATGGGGCATGCGCGTGCCTTGCTGGGCTTGGAGAAGGGTGCCGATCAGGCAACGTTGGCCCGCGAGGTAGTCGCGCGCGGTATGACCGTCCGCGAAACGGAGCGACGGGTCCGTGCATTCGGTGGAAGTTCCAACGCGAAGCCGGCGAGCAAACCCAAGAAAGACCCGAATATTGTTCGCCTCGAGCAGGATCTTACCGATCGACTTGGGGCGCGTGTCACTGTGAACTCAGGCAGTCGTGGTAAAGGCACGCTGACCATCGCGTACAACAGTCTCGACGAGCTGGATGGGATTCTCGCGCACCTCGGGGGCGGCGAGGACTAAGTCAGCCGCGCATCGCCTTCAAAACCCCGGTGGCCTCGGTCAGCATGTCCATCGCGTTGGCCTCGTCCACGGCCGGATAGGCGCGCTGGATGATCTCCGGCATCACCGCTTCGGAAATGAAGAAGCCCTGCATCTTGTCGCATTTGATTTCTTTCAGAAACTCAAACGTCTCTTGATCTTCTACGCCTTCCGCACAGACCATGATCCCGAGCGCATGAGCCATTCCGGTCACCGCTGCGAGCGCATGGCGGGTCATGATGTTCTCGCGCGCCTCCTTCAGCAGTGAGGCATGGATCTTGATTTCGTCGAAGTCGAGTTTGCCGAATGAGCTCAGAGACTCTCTCGCCGCACCAAAATCGTCGAGCGAGAGTCGAAACCCTCGGCTGCGGAGCGAGCTGAGTGCCATCGAACACTGATCTTCAGCGCCCGCGATATTGGGTTGTGCGATTTCGAAGGTGATCGCGTCACACGGCAGATTGAATTGCTGTGCGATTCGCTCGTAGTGAGAGGCAAGACCGGCATCCTGCAACAGCGACGCGTCCAGATTGACGCAGCCGTTCAGGGATAACCCGCTCTGCCGCCAGTTCGTGAGCTGGGTCAGGGTTTTTTCCAGCACGAAATCGCCGATCGCGGGCATCAGGCCGGCCTCTACCGCCGTCGGCAGGAAATCGAGCGGCGAAATCAGCCCATGGTCCGGGTGACGCCATCGAATCAGCGCTTCCGCCTCCGTCGTGACCCATTCCGACTGGCCCGTTGGACGGGACATCTTCGGCTGATACTGGACGAAGAGCTGCTCTTCTTCGAGGGCAGCGGCGATGGCATCGTGGTTGATGTGCGTCATATTACGTGCTCTTCCTGAGGCGAAACTGACCGTCGATTTGCGCGTCTATAGCGCGCTATCGGCCGACGACTCCGAAACTGTAAACCCAAGCGCGTCTCGGAACTGTGTTCGGCCTCTCAATATCCCTTATTTTCAGGGTTTTTCGAGTGCCTGAAGGGCTTCCCCGGAGTTTGGTTAAAGGGGGTTTGCCGCGATGCTCAGGAGCCTATATACTGCGCCCGCTTTTGGTTTCCGGCTCGGCGAGAACGCCCCAGGAGGCGTACGGTGCGATCCCGCGCTGTTCCCTTCCACATAGTCAAGTGGCAGGCGATTATCGGAGTTCTGGGAGCCCTGTTATGGTTGTTCGATAGCCCCGCCTCGGCGCTTGCCGCTCTCGCAGGTGGCATCGGCAGCACATTACTGAGCCTGCAAGTAGCGGTACGGGTGCATTCCCGTCCAGATTCGGCGCCGCCCCAAGCGATTGTGGCGGCCTTTTATCGCGCTGAGGCGTTTAAATTGCTCAGCGCGGCGCTGATGTTCGGCATTGTTGCCAAGTATTTTGCGCCCCGGTTCATACCGTTCGCGAGCGTTTTTTTCGTGACGATCGGCGTGTACCTGGTGGCGCTACGTTGGCCGGTCGATGACGAAGACAATGGCGGCACGCCAAGCGTTTAATGTGCGGCGTATGACCTTATATATAAGTCATGCGCTTTTGAAAGACAAAAGAGTGTAACGATCGAATGGCCAGCGAGTCCGGCAAACAGACTGCGAGCGAATACGTTTCTCATCACCTGGAGCACCTCACGGTTGGCGAAGGGTTCATGACGATCCATGTGGACACGCTGTTTTGGACCTGGTTCTGTGGTCTGCTGTTCCTCGGCATCTTCTGGGCCGCCGCTCGACGTGCATCCACAGGTGTACCCGGCAAGTTTCAGGCATTCATAGAAATGACGATCGAGTTTGTTGATAACTCGGTCAAAGACGGATTTCACGGTCCGCGCAAGTTTATAGCGCCGCTAGCGCTGACAATTTTCATGCTGGTCATGTTCTGGAACCTGCTCGACCTCCTGCCGGTCGATTTGGTGCCGATCATCGCGCACGACGTGCTCCACCTTGAATACATGCGGATCGTGCCGTCGGCTGATGTGAATGCGACCTTCAGCCTTTCTCTGACGGTGTTCGTGCTGATCATCATCTACAGTTTCAAAGGCAAGGGCGCGATGGGCTACCTCAAGGAGTGGCTGTTTCACCCCTTTGGCCCGTGGTTGCTGCCGTTCAACCTCGTTTTGAATACGGTTGAGCTCTTGGCGAAGCCGCTTTCATTGGCGCTTCGGTTGTTTGGCAACCTCTATGCAGCTGAATTGATCTTTATGCTGATCGCGCTGCTACCGATTTATGTGCAGCCGATTCCAGGCGCCATCTGGGCGATCTACCACATTCTGGTTATCCCCCTGCAAGCGTTCATCTTTATGACGCTCACGATTGTTTATTTGAATCTCGCTTACGAGAAACATTGATTTTGTTGTTTACGCTTCGCGCGTTTTGATTTGACTTAGGAGTCACCATGGAAGCTCTAATTGCTGATGTCCAGAGCAGCACCGCCATCGCCGTCGGCATGATCCTCGCGTTCGCCGCATTGGGAACCGGTATCGGTTTCGGCCTGTTGGGTGGCAAGTTCCTGGAAGGCGTTGCTCGCCAGCCAGAGCTTGGCAACATGCTGCAAGGCCGCATGTTCATCATCGCCGGTCTGCTCGATGCGTTGTCGATTATCGGTGTTGCGTTCGCCGCATTGCTGCTGTTCGCCAACCCGCTCACCGGCAAGGTGGAAGATGCCGCCGCAGCCGAGGCTGAGGCTGCGCTTGAGGTTGCTGAATAAGCGATCTCACAGCTTCGTTTGCTGTCAGTCACCGTAAGAATGGAGTAATCCGCCGTGGACCCGAATATTAGCGTTATCGGACAAATGATCACGTTCCTGCTGTTTGTAGGATTCGTGATGAAGTTCGTCTGGCCCCCGTTGATCGAAGCCATCGAGGCCCGTCGCCAGGAGATCGCGGATGGATTGGCCGCCGCTGAGCGCGGTCAGCAGGATCTTGCGAAAGCGGAATCGAAAGTCGACGAGTTGGTTGCCGAAGCGCGTAACCAGGCAGCGGAGATTCTCGACCAGGCGCGGTCGCGAGCGAACGAGATCATCGCTGAAGGCAAAGACGAGGGTCAGCGCGAGCGGGAACGCCAGCTGACGGCCGCCCAGGCTGAGATCGAGCAGGAGACCAACCGAGCGCGCGAGGAATTGCGCGACCAGGTCGCCGATTTGGCGCTCGCGACAGCGTCCAAGATCCTGAGCCGTGAGATCGACGCGGGTGTCCACAAAGATCTCATCGGCGATTTAGCCAAACAGATCTGACGGCAGGTAACACCGAATGGCTGATAACGACACACTGGCACGACCCTATGCTCAGGCAGCGTTCGCCGTCGCAAACGACAACAACGCGCTTGCGCCTATGTCGGCCGCGTTAAAGGTCGCGGGCACTGTCGTCAGCGATCCGCAGGTGGCGGGTCTGATCGATCATCCCGCAGTCGGGCCGGACCAGTTGCTCGCCATTTTGCAGGGTGTGTTTGCCGATGTTCCTGAAGCGAAACCTTTCGCTGCAAAAGGGGGTAACGGCGAGAATCTGTTGAAGCTACTGATCGAGAACGATCGGTTGGCATTGCTGCCCGCAATTGCCGATCAGGTGGAGATGCTCAAGCGTCAGGCGGAACAGGTCGTGAATGTGACGATCACCGCTGCCAGCGCCATCGACGAGTCGCAGAGAAATGAAATTGCCGAGGCGTTGAAGTCCCGGCTGGGCCGCAACGTGGACATTACGACGGAAGTGGACGAAGACCTGATCGGTGGTGCGGTGATCCGTGCTGGTGATTTTGTCATCGACGGTTCCGTCCGCTCGAAACTCTCGCGCATGTCCGCAGCGCTGCAAAAGTAAGTTTAAGGAAACTAGACCATGTCACTGAAAGCGTCCGAGATCAGCGAACTGATCAAAGCACGAATCGAGAATTTCGATGCAGCCGCCGAGGCGCGAGACGTCGGTACGGTTATCGCCGTTTCCGATGGCATCACTCGCATCCATGGGCTGGCTGATGCCAGGTATGGTGAGATGTTGGAATTCCCGGGTAACACCTACGGGCTCGCATTGAACCTGGAGCAGGATTCGGTCGGCGCGGTTGTGCTCGGTGACTACAAGCACATCTCCGAAGGTGACACGGTCAAAACCACAGGCCGCATTCTCGAAGTGCCGGTCGGTCCGGAATTGCTGGGTCGCGTGGTGAACTCGCTGGGTGAAGCGATCGATGGCAAAGCCCCGATCACGACCAGCACCACATCGCCGATTGAGAAAGTGGCGCCGGGTGTGATCGATCGTCAATCGGTCGACCAGCCGGTACAAACCGGCTTGAAAGCCATTGATGCGATGGTGCCGATCGGTCGCGGTCAGCGTGAGCTGATCATCGGTGACCGCCAAACCGGGAAAACGGCCGTCGCGATTGACGCGATCATCAACCAGAAAGGCACCGGCATTAAATGTATCTATGTCGCGGTTGGCCAGAAAGATAGCTCCGTCGCTGCGGTGGTCCGCAAGCTCGAAGAAGAAGGCGCGATGGACCACACCATCGTCGTCAACGCGTCTGCTGCACAATCGGCGGCGATGCAGTACATCGCTCCATACTCCGGCACGGCAATGGGTGAGTACTTCCGCGATAACGGTGAAGACGCACTGATTATTTTCGATGACCTCACGAAGCAGGCGCAGGCCTATCGACAGGTCTCATTGCTGCTGCGTCGTCCGCCGGGCCGTGAAGCGTATCCTGGTGATGTCTTCTATTTGCACTCCCGCTTGTTGGAACGCGCGGCGCGCGTCAACGCGAAGTTTGTTGAAGAGCAAACCGGCGGCAAGGTCACCGGCAAGACCGGTTCTTTGACTGCATTGCCGATCATCGAAACGCAGGCTGGTGACGTATCGGCGTTCGTACCGACCAACGTAATCTCGATTACCGACGGTCAGATCTTCCTGGAAACCGACCTGTTCAACGCCGGTATCCGCCCAGCGATCAACGCGGGTCTGTCGGTATCGCGTGTGGGCGGCTCTGCACAAACCAAAATCATCAAGAAGCTCGGCGGCGGTGTCCGGCTGGCGCTCGCTCAATATCGCGAGCTCGCAGCATTCGCACAGTTTGCTTCAGATCTCGACGAAGCCACCCGCAAACAGCTCGAGCGCGGGCAGCGCGTGACTGAACTGATGAAACAGAAGCAATACTCGCCGTTGTCAGTGGGTGAAATGGCGATGTCGTTGTTTGCCGCTAACGAAGGATTCCTGGACGACGTGCCAGTCGAAAAAGTGGTCGATTATGAAGCGGCCATGCACGATTTTGTGAACAACTCGCACGGCGAACTGATTGCAAAGATCAACGACACGGGCAAATTCGACGATGAGATTTCAAGCGGCATGCGTGCGGCTCTGGAAGCATTCAACGCGACAGGCGTCTACTAGAGTTTGGATCTCACCGACTGACGGATTAACGCATGGCCAGTGAAAAGGAAATACGTACCAAGATCAAAAGCGTGAAGAGCACGCAGAAGATCACCCGTGCGATGGAAATGGTTGCCGCGAGCAAGATTCGCAAGGCGCAGGCGCAGATGGAAGCATCGCGTCCGTACGCCGAGCGCATCCGCCGCGTGGTGGCTCACTTGTCCGATGCGAATCCCGAATACCGCCATCCGTGGCTGGAAGCGCGCGAGATCAAACGCGTCGGGTACATTGTGGTGTCCTCAGACCGGGGACTGTGCGGTGGTCTGAACGTTAACCTGTTCAAAAAGTTGATCGGTGAGTTGGCTGATTGGGAGTCGAAAGGCGTCGAGGTTGACTTGGCGCTGGTGGGTTCAAAGGCCGTACAAATGTTCAACCGCCTCGGCGGCAATGTGCTGGCAACGGTCACCCAACTTGGTGATCAACCGCACATGAACGATCTGCTTGGCCTGATCAAGGTCATGCTGGATGGATATACGGATGGTTCGATCGACCGGCTGTACTTGGCGCACAACGAATTCGTAAGCGCGATCAGCCAGAAGCCCAAGATGGAAACCTTGTTGCCGGTCGCCGAGCTCGACAACGACGATGAGTTGCAGCAGTACTGGGACTACATCTATGAGCCTGAGCCGGTCGAGCTGTTGGATGAAGTATTGACGCGCTACATCGAGTCACAGATTTATCGGGGCGTCGTGGAGAACTTTGCCTGCGAGATGGCCGCGAAGATGGTGGCGATGAAGAGTGCGACCGACAATGCCGGCGATCTTATCGATTCGCTGCAACTGCAATACAACAAAGCCCGCCAGGCATCGATTACGCAGGAAATTAGCGAGATCGTCGGCGGTGCGGCAGCCGTCAGCGGCTGACGCAACAGCGTAAGCAAGACAGATTTTTAAAATGACATTGGCAGCGAACACGCTGCAACGGAACTGAGGAAAGACGAATGAGCACTGGTAAGACCGCGCAGATCATCGGCGCCGTAGTCGACGTGGAGTTTCCACGCGATGCGATTCCGAAAGTGTATGACGCTCTCGTGCTGGAAGACGGTGGCCTCACCCTCGAGGTGCAGCAGCAGCTCGGCGACGGCGTGGTTCGCGCTATTGCGATGGGCGCCAGTGAAGGCCTGAAGCGCGGCATGACCGTCACCAACACCGGTGCACCGATCAACGTGCCGGTCGGCCAAGGCACGCTCGGCCGCGTCATGAACGTCCTTGGTCAACCTGAAGATAAAGCTGGCCCGATCAAGAGCGACGAGACGCTGCCGATTCACCGCCCGGCACCTTCGTACGAAGATCAGGCAGCCTCGACCGAGCTGCTTGAAACCGGTGTCAAAGTCATCGACTTGATCATGCCGATCGCAAAAGGCGGCAAGGTTGGTCTGTTCGGTGGTGCGGGTGTCGGTAAGACCGTGACGCTGATGGAGCTGATTAACAACATCGCGAAAGCGCACGACGGTTTGTCGGTGTTTGCCGGTGTCGGTGAGCGGACCCGGGAAGGCAACGACTTCTATTACGAGATGGAAGAAGCTGGCGTACTCGACAAAGTTGCGCTGGTGTACGGCCAGATGAATGAGCCTCCGGGTAACCGCCTGCGTGTCGCGTTGACCGGTCTCACGATGGCCGAATACTTCCGCGACGAGGGCCGCGACGTTTTGATGTTTATCGATAACATCTACCGCTACACGCTGGCCGGAACGGAAGTGTCGGCGCTGCTCGGCCGGATGCCGTCTGCGGTAGGTTATCAGCCAACTCTGGCCGAAGAGATGGGCGTGCTCCAGGAACGCATCACGTCAACCAAAACGGGCTCGATTACCTCCTTCCAGGCGGTATACGTTCCTGCGGATGACTTGACCGATCCGTCCCCGGCGACGACATTCGCACACTTGGATGCGACGCTGGTATTGTCGCGTGCAATTTCTGAGTTGGGTATCTACCCGGCGGTTGACCCGCTCGATTCGACTTCGCGACTGCTCGATCCGAACGTGATCGGCCAGGAACACTATGACTGCGCTCGTCAGGTGCAGGCTATCCTGCAGACCTACAAAGAGTTGCAGGACATCATCGCGATTCTCGGTATGGACGAGCTGTCGGAGGAACAAAAACAGATTGTGACTCGCGCGCGTAAGATCCAGCGCTTCCTGTCGCAACCGTTCTTCGTGGCGGCGCAGTTTACCGGCGCCGAAGGGAAGTACGTTTCGTTGAAAGACACGATTCGTGGTTTTCAGGGCATCGTCAACGGCGACTATGATCACTTGCCGGAGCAAGCGTTCTACATGGTCGGATCCATCGAAGAAGCGGTCGAAAAGGCCAAAGGAATGCAGGGCTAAGCCATGAGCACCTTGCACGTCGACATCGTGTCTGCCGAAGGCGAAATCTACAAGGGCGAGGCCTCGATGGTTTTCGCACCTGCGAAGATGGGCGAGATCGGCATCGCACCACGTCACGCACCGCTGTTGACCGGCTTGAGCCCGGGTGAAGTGCGCGTGACAGGTGTCGATGGCGACGAGAAATTCTTCTATATCACGGGCGGAATGATCGAGGTTCAACCGAATCTTGTGACCGTGCTGGCGGATACCGCGTTGCGTGACGATGAGCTGGACGAAGCGGCGGCTTTAGAGGCTCGTGAAGCGGCCGAAGAGGCGCTTAAGAATGCTTCGGAAAGCACGGATCTTCAACGTGCTCAACGCGAGCTTGCGGAAGCTTCAGCACGATTCCGTGCGGCCCAGAAGCTGAAAGGCCGACGTTAATCGTCCTACATGGCGGTCGAATTTCGCACCGCAGTTGAGTCCGACGCGCCGGAGTTGGCGACATTCGCAATCGAAGTGTTTTCGGAAACCTTTGGGCCGCATAACACTGCCGCGAACATGCGCCAGTATTTGTCAACGTCGCTGACACCAGAGGTGATCCGCACGCAACTGCAGCGTAGTGCTGGCGGCACCCTCCTCGGTATAGAAGACGCCATCATCAAAGCGTATGCGATGGTCCTGCCGGACGAGCCACATGCGCATGATGACCTCCCTGCCGACAGCCTATTCCTGCAGCGCTTTTATCTGGATTCGGACCTGCACGGTAGCGGCGTCGCGGCGAGGTTACTCGAGCAGGTCATCGATCACGTCAATCTGTCGGGCAGCAACGGGCTCTGGCTCACCGTCTGGGAGCACAACCCGAGAGCGATCCGCTTTTACGAGAAGTTCGGGTTTACGACGATCGGCGCTTGTCCGTTCCAGTTTGGCGACGAGCTGCAAAGCGATCTTGTGATGCTGCGACCTTGCTGACGGGCAACGGTTCGATCCCAATTCTGTCCGTTCAACGCTGTGCGTGTCAGCGAGTACTGAAAGACGATTTGGCGATCCGGCGGCTGGATCGCTCGGAAAAGCCCTAGTTGGCCGCAAAACCCCACGAACCCACGATTCGGGTCTCGGCCCGATGGTTGCGCGGCAGGTGGTCTTTCGCCCACGCGTCGAATCGTGCAACTGCCGGGGACTCGGGCGCCTTCCAATCAGGTTGCGCCAGGTAGCGCCAGACATAGCCGTCTAACACGCCCATTGCGTAAATGGCGCTCATGAGATTCAGGTAGTCGACCGAGGGCCCTTCGCGAGTGGCTTCGCCAGTGATGCGACGATCAGCCTCCAACTCGTTCCAGCGCTCGACAAGCGCTTCACGCGCCGCCAGCTCACACTGGAAACTTGAGTTTCTCGCGGGGTTTTCCCCGCCGATCTCCAGCTGGCAGACACTGCGCGCTAGGCTGTACGCGGCCCAGGCATGCACGGTCGGGTCTCCAGAGTCGTCGAGAATCGTAGGCAGCGAGAATCGATCCCCGTCGGTCACGCCATCTTTCACGTAAATGCGGCGGTCGCAGGCTGTCATTGAGATCAGCACAAATGTGATCAGCAGGGTTGCGATGCGTGTGTTTTGCGACGTCATCTGCAGAATCCTACGTGCGGGGCGTCACACGAATCAAACATCGAGTGCGGTATCATTCACATATGTCACAAAAGCAATTAACGCTCAGCGCGGTGATTCTCGCAGCGGGCAAGGGGACGAGAATGCGTTCGGATGTGCCAAAGGTGCTTCAGCCTTTGGCAGACAAACCGTTATTGGCGCATGTCCTTGATTTAACCGATGAAATCAATGTCGATAACGTCGTCGTCGTGTACGGATATGGCGGCGATAAGGTGCAGGCCGCGTTTGATAGTCCCAACCTGAACTGGGCGCTGCAGGCCGAGCAGCTCGGTACAGGCCATGCGGTCCAGCAGGCGATGCCGCAGATCGATGATGGCAGCCGCGTGCTGGTGCTGTGCGGCGATGTGCCGCTGCTCACGGGCGCGACCTTGAGTCGGTTGATATCGGAGACCCCGGAGGATTCCGTGGGCGTCTTGACCGTGATCATGGACGACCCAACCGGGTATGGCCGAATCATCCGCAACGATCGCGGTACCGTCAAGCGGATCGTCGAGCAGAAAGATGCGAACGACGATGAGCTCGATGTCGATGAGATCAACTCCGGCGTGTTCATCGTACCTGCATCGAAATTGCGAGGGTGGCTCGCCAAACTCGAACCCCAGAATGCACAAGGCGAGTACTACCTGACCGACATCGTCGGTCTGGCGGTTTCGGACGGCATCGATGTTCATGGTGTCGTGACAGATGACGCAGCGGAAACCATGGGGATCAATGATCGCGTGCAACTGGCCGAAGCTGAGTGCGCGTTCCAGCATCGCGCGGCAATCGCACTGATGAAGGCAGGCGCGCGGCTGGCGGATCCTGCACGCATCGACATTCGTGGTTCGGTAACCGTTGGGCGCGACGTCTTCATCGATGTGAACGCCGTATTCGTCGGCGATGTTGTATTGGGTGATCGCGTGCATATCGGCCCGAACTGCGTGATCGAGCAGAGCGTCATCGAGGCGGATACCAAAGTGTTCGCGAATAGCCTGATTGAGTCATCACGGGTTGGCGAAGCCTGCAACATTGGGCCCTATGCCCGTCTGCGACCCGGTGCTTTGCTCGAGCGCGGCGCCAAGGTCGGTAATTTCGTTGAGGTGAAAAAGAGCACCATCGGCGAAGGCAGCAAGGTCAACCACCTGACGTACATCGGTGACGCTGAGATCGGCAGGAACGTCAACGTCGGCGCCGGCACGATCACCTGCAACTACGATGGCGCGAACAAACACAAAACGATCATCGGCGATGGCGCATTCATCGGCTCCGGTGTCGAGCTGGTCGCGCCCATCGAGGTGGGTAGTGGTGCGACTATCGGCGCAGGGACAACACTCTCAAAAGATGCGCCGGAAGGTCAGTTGACGATCGAACGCGCTCGACAAAGAACAATCGACGGCTGGCAACGGCCGAAAAAGAACCAGTAAGGAGAACGCCTGATGTGCGGGATTGTGGGCGCCATTGCGGAGCGCAACGTAGTACCGATTCTCGTCGAAGGACTACGACGACTCGAATACCGAGGCTATGACTCGGCGGGAGTCGCTGTACTGCAAGACGATGCCAGCATCGAATTGCGTCGGGCGGTTGGAAAGGTCGCAGGTTTGCAAGACAAGCTTGATCAGGACCCGATGACCGGACGAATCGGGCTAGCGCATACGCGTTGGGCCACGCACGGTGGCGTGACCGAATCGAACGCGCACCCGCACCTGTCCGGTGATCGCGTGGCTGTCATTCATAACGGTGTGATTGAGAATTTCCAACCGATCAAGGATGAGCTGCTCGCCAAAGGCTACGAGTTTGCCTCCGAAACGGATACAGAAGTCGCTGCGCACCTGGTGCATGACTATCTGAAGGCCGGTCTGGATTTAGCGGAGGCCGTACGCAAAGCGACCGATCGCTTCGAGGGTGCTTACGCTTTGCTGGTTTGCGACAACGAGGATCCGGAGCGCATCGTTGTCAGTCGCGTCGCGAGTCCGCTCGTGATCGGCTTAGGCATTGGTGAGAATTTTGTCGCGAGCGGTATTCAGGCCTTGTTGCCCGTGACGCAACGCTTCATCTACCTCGAGCAGGGTGATCTTGCCGAGATCACGCGCGACAGCATTCGAATCTTTGATGTCGAAGGCAATTCGGTCTCGCGCGATGTGCATGAGACACCGGCGCAGCAGGATGCCGCGGACAAGGGTCCGTATCGCCACTTCATGCTGAAGGAAATTTTCGAGCAGCCCGCCGCATTGGCCGACACATTGTACGGCCGCGTTAGCAACAATCGTGTGCTGCCCGATTCACTCGGACCCAAAACGACCGAGCTACTGCCGCAAGTCGAGAACATTCATATCGTCGCCTGCGGCACCAGCTATCACGCCGGCTGCGTCGGTAAATACTGGTTCGAGTCGATCGCCGGTGTGCCGTGCCAGGTCGAAATCGCTAGCGAATACCGTTATCGAAAAGTCGTTGTGCCGAAGAACACGTTGTTCGTGACACTGTCACAGTCGGGCGAAACCGCCGACACGTTGGAAGCGCTGCGTCTTGCGAAAGAGTCTGGGTATCTGGGCTCGCTGACGATTTGCAACAGCGCGCATAGCTCGATGGTGCGTGAGTCCGATCTCGTTATGATGACGCAGGCGGGTCCGGAAATTGGTGTGGCGAGCACCAAGGCATTCACGACGCAATTGTTGTCGATGTTACTCGTGACTCTGATGTTGGCACGACATCGCGGCATGAGCGATGAACGTGAAGCGGAGTTAGTGCCGCACGTCTATCACACCGCAGCAGCTGTTGAAGAATCGCTGAAGATGAACGACGAGCTGAATCTGCTCGCCGAAGACTTTTCAGAGAAACACCACACGCTGTTCCTCGGACGCGGCCCGATGTGGCCGATCGCAATGGAAGGCGCACTGAAGCTCAAAGAGATTTCGTACATCCATGCCGAAGCGTATGCGGCGGGCGAACTGAAACACGGCCCGCTGGCACTGATCGATGAAGACATGCCGGTCGTGGTGGTCGCGCCGAACAACGAGCTATTGGATAAGCTGAAATCCAACATGCAGGTCGTGCGTGCACGCGGCGGCAAGCTATATGTGTTCGCCGACCGCGAGACGGGTCTCGAGAACGAAGACGGCGTGAAAGTCATTCCGATGCCACATGCCGATCGTTTGATCGCACCGATTGTCTACACCGTGCCATTGCAGTTGTTGTCGTATCACGTTGCCGTGCTGAAAGGCACCGACGTCGACCAGCCACGCAACCTCGCGAAGAGCGTGACGGTGGAATAGCCCGGCATTAAAAGTCTCTTTGGTTTCTGTTAATTAAAAGCGTCGGAGATCGTACGAGTGTCCGGTCTACGTTCGATACCGAACGCATACGAATTTCAAGGTAGATCGACGGCTAATGACCCTTTCCGGCCGGTCTAGAATTGTCACCCAGCATGAAGAACCTGAGTCGATAACATGGCCTGGTCGAAGGAACGAATCCTAGAAGTCTTGGATGACTGTTGCGATAGCTCCACATTTCCGATGTTGGATAACGGCTATGTCTATTTAGCTGATTGCCGCCTATCTGTTTTCCGGTCCGAAAAAGACTGGCACCTGGCCATCGAAGTTTTCGGTTTCTCTCCAAGGGCCGGTATTCCGGACATCAACGTTTATCATTTCGGCAGCAATATTGTTCGGCAGAAACGGCCAGAGGATTTTGCGACGCAGGAAGCGTTTGACAACTACTTGCGGAACAATCCGAATAACGAAACTGATTTTGTCTACCCGATTGACGAGGGTGATTGGATTGATCAGGAGCTAGGAGAAACGGTGGTTTCTGGAGAGGCAGCTATCGTTCGCGGCTCAGCTATTCCAGTGCCGCCTCGCGAGGAATTGGAGGAGATCGGAATAGAACTGGAAGACCCGTCCGCTATATGCATCTACGAGTTTTGCAGGGTACTAGCCGCAAAGCACAGGACTCAGATCCTAGCCAGCGAGGACGAACTGCGAAAATTGGTTCCAGATAGTTTGGAATTAGTCATGAGATTGGACGAGTGGAGCCACCCTGACGTACTAAATCCGCACCAAAAACCAAGTGGCAACCAGACGTTTCAACAGATTGCCGCCGTTCTGGAGTCTGGCGACGTTTCACTGTTCCAGCCCACCGCCGAGCCAAACACGCATTGGTCGAATTGGCCCGACGGCGGAGCACTTTAGCACTAGCGCCAATGCAGCTCTTGGTCGGACCGAGAAACAAACTGACCGTCAGCTATACTCACGGCTGATGACCCAAAGCAGCCCTTCCAAATTTAAGTCGCTAAAAGGCAAGTAGTTACTGTGTTTCCCCGCAAGCTCGTCTACGTCCAGGTCCAAAAGGGGTACATGGTTGCGCGTATTGTAGGCGATGGTGAATCAATCCGAGTTCAGTGTGCTGGCCTCAATCACCCACGCACCTTGATGGGCGATTACCACGTCGTCGCTGACGGATTCCAGAGCATTCGCCGCCAACTTGATGTTGGACCGTTCAGCTTCCAGAAACTTGGCGCATTGATTCACCTCGTTCCTACCTATGACGGTGGCTATACCAACGTCGAGATAAGAGGGTTCCAGGAAGCCGCTGAAGAACTCAGGCCGCACAGGTCGGTTGTCCACGTTGGGGGTGACCCTTTGGACGACGATAGCGCTAAACGCATGTTCGCTGAGACGAATTGAGAGACCGCTTTTGGCTCGGTCCGGCAACCCATCGACCGTCTGCTACCATTCCGGTCTCCGACTCGGAGCCGGCAATGAGATTTCAATAAGCAGCTGTGAAGAGTAGCAGTCACTTCGCGTACTACTCTTACAAGCTCCTAGCCTTGGTGTTTGTTTTCTTGGCTCTTGCTTGCCTTCACTCGCTAGTCTTGCCGAAGCAATCGATACTTGAGATTGCGTCCATTGACCGGACGCTTGGTGAAATCCTGTTAGTACTTGGTGTTTCGGTCGTGCTCGTACTTCTTGCGAAGTTCATGTTCTTTCGAATCCGCGTAATTAGCTACAACGATGAGAAGATAGAGATAAGGAGTGGGTCGGAAAACGATACCGTGTCGTGGCAAGACGTACGCAGTGTTTCCAGAGTAGTCGCGGTCGTGCCTCCCCTGTATCGCATGGCATTCAAAGACGATCGAAAGCCAGCTCATTTCGTGATGTCAATGTCCCCGTACGTCCAGGTGGGCATCTGGTCCTGGGATTTCACCGGGTTCTACAAGTTCGCTCAGGAGAAGATCGGCGAGTCGGAAGATAGGTCGTGCTAATCCTCGCGTGGCAGCTGCTGGCTGTATCGAGAAACGCATCGAGTATCGATCAAGATCAAATCTTCGCTGCTGCCTGTCCACAGGATTGCTTGCCGGATGCAATCGTCCCGTTCATTCAGTGCGCGACCAGCGGAACTGGAATTCCAACTCTTCCTCGCCCTCGCCCACTTCGTGCTCGATCGTAAAGCGCGCCCGCAGGGGCACATAAATACGCTCGCCGGCCACCTGGATTTCGAAAGGTTTGCCGGTTTTCATGCAATCAACCAGACGCTCAAGTTTGCGGATCGTCTCGGCGTCTGAGTATTCCTTCTCGACATCGCGAGATCGGTTGCCGTTGCTCATTATCTGCTCCGAATTGAGTAAGACTCAGGATGGAAACACACGCAGATGACAACAGCGTGTCACACTATCTCGACACGAATACTGTATTACGCGAGTTTCACGCCGTCACCACAGCAGGCTTGAGACGGTCGGTAATGACCGGATCGAGAAACAAACTGACCGTCAGCTATACTCACGGCTGTTGACTCAAAGGAGCCAGTCGGAATAGTGAGGACTCTGTTGGCATTCTTGCTACTAACGGTAACCAGTGTCGCGATTGCCGGCGGCTGGAGTTGGGAGGTCACTGTCGATCAAGTCACCCTAGAGTCCGAACAACACGCGGTTATTGTGGTAGCCGTTCCTAAAGGAAACGAACCTGGCTACGGGGACTGTCGCTCGATGCAAGTCACTATTCGATTTAAGCCTGATGCAGTGTTCAAAACTGCCAGCGAGCAAGACATACTCACAATAGCGTCGCACAAAGAGGCCTTAAGCGAACTTCAAGCCGCATACGAGTCGAATGAGAAAATCCGATTCGGTTCGATGGGAGCTGGACTCAAAGCGTCTCAGTTTTCGTCCTGCTCGTTTATTAGTAACGGGCTAGCTGTGTTGGAGGAATACGACGGCGGCACCGCAGTGTATTCTTTCTACACCCCGATTTGATCGGTTCAAGCCGCTCCTGAACCGAAGGGGCCTACTGCCCGACACCAGAGGTATGTCATATGTCTGCTAGTCTTTAAGGAATCTGGCAATCAGGCTGCGTCCGGTCTTTTGATTGTCCTGGTTTTCGCAGTCAGTGCTCGCTTTTTCTTCGCTCGGAGAAAGCAGAGTCAAGCCAAAGACGAGCGACCGGCTTCTTCTGGCCATGTGCCGACCGATAATCAAGGATAACGCGTGAGTCTCGATATCTTGATCGCAGACGTTGAAGAATTGGAGGAAGACGGGGCGATAATTCTCCTCAAATGGGATGGCGAGCGGGATTCACACAAGCGAACGGTAATCGTCCAGAAACCCGGATCCGATTACTCGTTTCGACGCGATACGGACGACTTAGCCGAAACCCTAAAAGCAGCGATAGCTGACTATCGTTTAGCGTTTGGATGACGGGTTCAGACTGAATCCAGCAACAAGTCGATCGTCTGCTATGCTCACGGCCGACACCTCAAAGTTGCCATCCCTGTATTGTCTAGGAGATTTGAATTTTGATTGCACGTCAGATAGGTATCGTCCTATGTAGAGTTGGCGCCGCTGTGCTGACGGTTCAAGCAATTCGATCATTGGGTTATTCAATTCCTGGTGTCGTATTCGGCGAAGGCGAGCGCTACGCGGAGTATCTTGCCTTGGTTCTGTTGAGTGTCACTCCCGGGCTCGCGGCAATTGGTTTGTGGACGTTTGCAGGTCGCATCAGCACCTTGCCAGGGCACGAAAGTGCAATGGAATCACACGACATCCCGACCGGACTAGACATCGCTCGTATAGGCACAGCCTTGATTGGTCTATGTTTCGTGGTTGTCGGGATAACCACTGGCGCAAGCGTTGAAATTATTGATCTTCTGCAACCCGAATTAGGACCAGAGTATCAACGTCTTGCTGCCGAACTAGCAGCCAAGACGATGGGCGCCCGACTTTCATATTTGCTTCAGATACTTCTCGGCCTCGCATTTTTTTTCGGGCGAGATCGTATTTCTGCCATGCTGGTCAGGATGAAGTACGCCGGAACGAGAACGCAATAGCCAGCTTCACAATGACAGTCAGCTACTGGCCGTGAATCGACACCCAGTTCAACTTTGCAATGCTGACGGTTGGTGGCCGGGTCCAGCAATCAGTCGCACGTCAGCTATACTTACAACTGTTGACTCAAAGCAGATAATTGGGACGTAACGTGAGGGTTTAGTATGGCAGTTTCAGCAAACCGAAATCTGATACTTCTCCTGTTGCTCGTATGTGCGGCGGCTAGTTACGCTGCCGGTTTCACGACCGGCGTCTGGGTGCCAATTGCCGTAGGTGCAGTTTTCGAGCTCGCGTTCTGGCTTAAGTTATTCGTCTGTCCTCGCCCTTAGTCGCCGCGCAATCCTCTAGCAAGTACCCCCTTTCGCGGCTGCTCGTGGCCGGCACGAGACCCCAGCCCAGCGTCGGCTATACTTACGACTGTTGACCCAAAACGGACGTTGGAGGATCAATTATGAGGAGTGTAGTTTTACTGATTCTTGCAATCACCAATGCAGCAAATGCGGACAATCCGTTTGCCTGCGTCGACTCTGATGTCGCAGATGCATTTCTCGGTGACCCGTATCGTGGTCGAGGTGACTATTCAACGGCTATTCCAGACGGATTCGCAAACTTGAATGTTCCTGCAGGATCGTTGCTCGTTGGTAGCCAGACGCTTGATTCAATGACCACTGTCATCTTTAAGACTAAAGTGGGAAGAGACCGCGCGCTCAGTCTGGCTGTAGATGCTATGGCGCAATCTGGATGGGCCGAGTACGAACAGCAGCATTGGAGCATGTCCGGCGGGTTTCAGACCAGTACTCGGCCAATCTCAGCCGCGGTGTTATGCAATGATAATTTTCCCGATGCCCTTTCGGTAATAGCTTCCGAGAAATCTGGCCAAACGTTTGTCTCTTACGTACAACATGCTGCATCGCAAAGTTGTGGTGCTAAGCCTCTAGCAGAACTCCGGCACAACCCTTCTGAAATGATGCGCCTTGTTCCAAGACTCAAATTACCGGAGGGTGCAAAGGCGACGAATATCGGTATGGGTGGAGACGGCGACCAAGTAAGTTCTCATGTTGATGTCTCCAAGGCAGTGAGCCGGTCAGATCTGTCGAATTTCCTTGAGAACCAGATTCGAGATCAAGATTGGGAATTTCAAACGAGTTGGTCTAGTCACCATTCGTCTGGCTCAGTTTGGGCACTGGACACGGTTGACGATGGGCTTCTGATTGGAACGCTGCACCTATTGGAGTCTGGAGTTGGCCCCATCCGTGTACGATTCAGCCTTAACCCTGCCGACCCAACCAAGGGCGAAAGTCTTGGCCGTTGGTCCGCATCGTCGAACTAGCAAGTCCGACAGATTTGAGAGTCCGCTTCTGGCCGGATCGAGAAGCAAACCGACCGTCAGCTATACTCGTGGCGGTGGACCTACTGCTACCCCGGGGGGGGGGTACAGCACCATCTGTTGGGTTTCGTGTTGGCTAGACTACACGCGATTTGTAATGTGGAGAATTCGGAAATGAAGTTTGTTGCGACAGGCGTTCTTGTGACGCTCAGTTCGACCGCTGCAGTGGCCGACGGCGACTTCGAAGTCGTCTGCAAGTTAGAACAACACAAGAACGTTGGCAATGTGCATTTTGGATTCGACGATTCCGTCGGTGGTACTGGGTGGGGCGACTTTTTTGAGTCGCTGGGCAAGCGAGTAGCCCAAGGGCAAGATGTGACCCTGACCGTCCGCGATGGTGTTGTCGATTTCGACGATGAAAAGGACACGATGGAAGACGAAGACAAGACGATCCAGATTATCCGCCAATCCGGAAATACGTTGATGTTTTCTGTTCAAGAGCCAGATATTGATCTAGAAAACGGTGCGTTCAATTCTCGCCTGCGTATCTTTACTTACAACCACGGTTCCTCGGTTTTGATGCAGACTCTGACATCCGCGAACGGCAACCTCAACGGTGAGCGCACCGGGATTCGCCATGACATCAAGATTTACGCCTGCAAAGCGAACTAAGTGGCTTCGTCGAGTAGTGAGACTAGGTGATTGAAAGCTCAAGCCAACGGTTGTTGGAGTTTCTGAATCGTTGGTAAACCGTATTGCGCAATGCAGCCATTTTGTAAGGATTATGATCGATTGCCTTGGCCACTTTTCATTGTCAAAGAGTGCAGAAGAGCATTAGGCTTAAGAGATAAGTAACGAGCGTGACTGTTTCGGCGCCAAGATTTCGAACCAGCCGATGAGAGTCTAGGCGGCTGGTCCTGGCCACGGAGCGACGCCTGACTCTCTTCTGATACGATCACGATTGTTGACCTAATGGAGCCGTTTGCGGATTCGGGTAAATGGACCTTGGCAAATCATTTCGAGCCGCTCGATTGGTTCTGAAGAGCGTTGATTTCTGGCTTTTCAATATCTCGTTTATCGCGTCGGCATTCACACTTCAACAACTGGCAACTGTTTCAGAGCAGGTAGTAGCGGTGACGGCAATTCTCGGAATCTGCGCCGTTGTTTCCTTCATGTTCAAGATAAAGGGTGGATGGGTGAGAAATCCGACCGGCGTAAGAGGCGTACTGTCCGCGATTGGCGTGATGCTCTTTGTCGGCTACGCGATTTGTATGTTCTCGGTTTCGCTTGCGGGCAACAGGGAATTAGAACTGAGAAGGACGTTTCTCGAACAAGCGCAGATTGCGCTGGCCGAACCGATGATTTTCGGCGGCGTGATTCCTTTCCTCTTTCTGGGTATTTTTTCAGCAGCGGGATACCTCGGTTTGACGGATACGCATCAGTTAGAAGCTCAGTCCAGCACGTGAAGCGACTGTCCGCTCCTGACCGAAAAGGGTGGTTCCAATTTCTGCGCGTACATAAGGATACTTCGCGTGAGTGACGTCAATTCTCTGGAAGACCTCGAAGCACTGCTCGGCATCTCGCTGCGAGCGTACTATCCGGATACGTCCATCGACCATCCTGCAATTCTGCTCGGGCGTGTAACGGACAGCCTTGCAGATGCTGTTGCTGACGGTATCTCACGCGCAGTTGAAGATGCTTGTCTACTGCTTTCGCACGACCCAAAGCTATCTTTCGGGAAGCGGACAAAGGCAAGGCTGGCAAGAGCGCTGAAGAAGCAGTCCGGAAAGTTGAATGGAGTCGATCGATCACGAATTGTCAAAGGCACTTCGAAACTGCTAAGTCTTGAGTTTTGCCCTACGGAAACGGTTGAGTATTGCAGGTTGATCAGACATCTCGGCCCAGACGCCGTAAACGCAGTCGTCGCTTCGGCGACGCCTATTTCGGACAAAGCGCGCCATTTATTGAAAGGTATGCAAACCGTCGTCGAATGATTGATTTTGGCCTAAGGCAATCTCTGGCGCTCCTCTGAAACGCAGATATTGGGCGGCTGTGAGTCCGACTAGAATCTCTCAGGGAGCTCGCCTCTGCGGTTTTCTGTTAATTCTGATGGCATCGACTGTAGACTCGGACTGCAAACGACAAAGTAGTGTCGGAGACGAGTCTTTCAAGGCTTCCAAGAAATGGTGGCAGTGTATGCGAGTGTTCTTTCTAATCTGGGCAGGGCTGTGTTTACCCGGAACGACGTATTCTCAAAGCAATAGTCAACCTGTTCTGGACACCTATCTATCGGTGTTTAAGACAAACACGGCAGATGACCTTCCGCTAGCTGACGACGTGACATTTCTTGGTGCTCTGCTCCCTGAACCAATAGTTGGCAGGGACCAGGTCATCGTCTTTTTGAATCGTGTTGCTCCATCAGTTCAATTAACCCAGGTTAAGCAAGCATTTGAGTCGCCTAGTGGCGCTTGTGCCGAGCTTGTCTTCGCTTTACAGGATGGCGACTTAATCATGGAAGAAGCGCATTGCATCCGTATCCGGGACGGTGAGATTGTTTCGATCCGACTCTATTTTGATCCTCGGCCGCTGCTTGAAGCTTCAGGGACGTGATCGCCCTTCGCTTCTCGTTTATAGACACAGGTTTAATCATCGGCGCTTGAGCCCTCGCCGCCCCTGAACAGACTTCGATGCGATAAGCAGGCAGCACTCCGCCCACTTTTCCATTAGCATGGCCCGCGTGCTCAACTTCGATTGAGCACAAACCCGACGATTGGAAAGGAGCATCGCCGAAGTGTCGCACCCATTTGAAGACAATGACTCGCAGAGTGAGTCGCTCCGACACTGCATTCAGGCACTGATCGACAGCAAGACCAAACCCATTGGTGCTTTAGGTCGAATCGAATCACTGGCACTGCAGATCGCGATGCATCAGGCCTCGGAGCATCCGGACACAAGTTCGTGCGAGCTGACGCTGTTTGCTGGTGATCACGGCATGGCGAGCGCCGGCGTTTCCGCCTATCCGCAATCGGTCACTCGTCAAATGCTGGCGAATTTCCTGTCCGGGGGTGCGGCGGCAAACGTCTTCTCGAATACTGTCGGTGTATCTTTGCAGGTCGTCGATGCTGGAGTCGCCGGAGATCCTGTCGAGCATCCTGATTTGATCTCTCGACGTATCGGGTCCGGTACCGAAAACGCCATCGAAGGCCCTGCGATGAGTGAACAGGAATGCAAAGCCGCTCTGGCGGCGGGCAGCTTGATCGGAGAGAACACCACGCACCCAGTTGTCGCTTATGGCGACATGGGTATCGGCAACACAGCCGCAGCGAGTCTCGTTGGCGCAAAACTCACCGGCCTCAGTGTTGAGAAGATTACTGGTCGCGGGACCGGGCTGGACGATTCCGGTCTCGAACGGAAACGCACCCTACTCGCTAAAGCTGCGAGCAGGACACCAGAGCAGCTTGATGCAAAGGATGCGCTTCGCGAGTACGCAGGGTTCGAAATGGTCATGATGACGGGTGCAATGCTGGGTGCAGCGCGCCAACGGCGCGTCGTACTTGTTGACGGTTTCATCTGCACAGCCGCAGCGCTGGCCGCTCTCAAGATCGACCCCAAGATTCGTTCCGCGCTGGTCTTCGCCCATTGCTCTGCAGAACTTGGTCACCGCGCATTGTTGCAAGCGATGGATGCCGAACCCCTGCTCGACCTAGATTTGCGCCTTGGCGAAGGTACTGGGGCGTTGCTGGCATGGCCGCTTGTACAAGCTGCCGGTGCGTTCCTGCGCGATATGGCGAGCTTCGATTCGGCGGGTGTGGACGGTCCCGCGTGAAGCGCACCGCGCTCAACGAGCTGGCGATCTTTGCGCTCGCCATCCAGTTTTTGACGCGTATCCCATTGCCGATTGGCGATGCCTACTCTCCGGCGAGGCTCGCTGCGACACCGCGCTACTACCCGCTCGTCGGTGCGCTCGTTGGGCTGATGAGTGCGGTGGTGTACTGGCTTACAGCAACCGCGCTGTCGCCCACTGTCGCCGTGTTGCTCGCGATCGGTGCTGGCTTGCTAATCACGGGTGCGTTCCACGAGGATGGCCTGGCCGATACCTTTGACGGTTTGGGTGGAACGGATCGAGAACGAACGCTGGCCATCATGCGTGATAGCCAGATCGGGACATTCGGGGCGCTTGCGCTCGGCGTGATGCTTGCGTTGAAAAGCGCAACTCTGATTGGACTGGACCCCTCGTATGTGGGCCTCACGTTAATCATTGGCCACGGCCTATCACGACTGTCCGCGGTTCTTGTCATCGCGACGAGCCAATATGCGCGTGACCACGGCACCGGCAAGCCAACAGCGGATGGTATCGATCGGGTCAGTTTGGTCATCGCAATCGCAACGGGCGCGATTCTGCTTTGCGTGTTGGCAATCGCGGCCGGATTGTCTGCGACGCTTGCGGTTGCGATCGGCGGGTTGCTTGGACACTTCGGCATGCGCGTGTTGTTCGAGCGACGGTTGGGTGGCTACACCGGCGATACCCTCGGCGCGGTGCAACAAACGACTGAACTGGGCGTCTATTTGGGATTGCTCTGGTGGCAGTAATCCTGATGCGCCACACCCGACCTGTTCTCGATAAGACTTACTGCTACGGCAGTTTGGATGTTGCCCTGGCAGACTCCTTTGAGACTGACGCGGACAACGCGTTGGTCAACGTGCCGCGCGTGGACCAGATTGTTTCCAGCCCACTCACGCGCGCCCGAGCGCTCGCCGAGCGTATCGCCGCAACCCGGAATCTCGGTGTGCATATTGATCCGCGTCTCAGTGAAATGAACTTTGCGGATTGGGAAGGGCGGCTCTGGTCGGAAATCCCGCGCGAAGCGCTTGATGTGTGGGCGGCCGATTTTCTCGATGCGCGGCCGCACGGCGGTGAGAGCGTACGCACATTTCAGCAGCGCTGCCTTGCTGCTGTGACGGAGTGGGCTTCTCACGAGGGCGATACGCTGATCGTGTGTCATGCCGGTGTAGTGCGTGCCGTTTGCGCGCGAGGCACCGAAGCCGGCGATTTTGACCGCTCGATCGGTTACGGTGAGACGGTGCAGTGGCACCCCTGACGGAGACCAACCAGAAATGAGCGACGCAGACGAACATAAAAAAGCCATGCAGAAGCAGCAGGCCAAGCATCGAGCACGTGTTCGTGACACAAAAGATCCGGAACGCGGACTTGTGTTGGTTCACACAGGAAACGGCAAAGGCAAGTCGAGCTCTGCCTTCGGGGTAATCATCCGAGCGCTCGGCTGGGGCCAGAAGGTGGCCGTTGTCCAGTTCATCAAAGGCAAGTGGATCACTGGCGAACGCCAGTTTTTCGAGAAGTTTGATGGCCCTGTCGATTGGTTCACGATGGGTGATGGTTTCACCTGGGATACGCAGGACAAAGACGCCGACACGAAGGCAGCGCAACTGGCGTTCGAGCGCGCTGAAGGCATGTTGCGCAGCGGCGACTACGATCTCGTTGTGCTCGACGAAATCAACATCGCGTTGCGCTATGGCTATTTGACCACCGAACAAGTCATCGCAGGGCTTGATGCCAGAGACGCGCGAACCGGTGCGATTCTCACGGGGCGCGATGCGCCTGATGCATTGTGCGACTACGCGGATCTCGTCAGCGAGATGCGAGAAATCAAACACCCGTATAAAAGCGGGATCCGTGCGCAACGCGGCGTCGATTTCTAGCCGAAAACTCCGTCATTGGTTTGACAACGCAGATGGCCAGCGTCACGATACCGCGCAGATGGTGTCGCGCACGCGCGGCGAATAGGGAACACGGTTAGAAACCGTGGCTGTACCCGCAACTGTGAGCTGGGAGTAAAGGGCCCAAAGCCACTGGCGCTTCGATACGAAAGAAGCACCGGGAAGGCGGCCCCGAGCGATGATCGGCAAGCCAGGAGACCTGCCATCGCGTCGTTCGTCCGGGGACCGGGTTAGTCCACGTGGGCAGTAGAGTCGGACGCTACGCGCCGCACTTTTCTCTGAAACGACAGGCCTTAAGGCCAGCCGCCCCATGGTTTGCACCATGTCGGCCGTTGCAGTCGTGAATTGAGCATCCAAGCATTGGGCGGCAGGGTGCCAGGGGAGAGAAAACTATGCGTGTCAGCTTGACAGCTATGATCCGATATTCCGTTTTGGGCGCCTGTTTGTCGGCGCTTCCTGCAACCGCCGTGATGGCGCAGAACGCGTCGTCAGAAAAGGATGAGATCGATAACATCATCGTCTCGGCAACCCGTCTTGGACAGACCAGCACAGAGACGGGCTCGAGTATCTCCGTCATCACCGCCGACGATATCGAAGCGCTCGGCGTCATCTATGCTCTGGATGCTGTCGCGCAAGCACCCGGCGTCACCATCAATCAGAACGGTGCCTTTGGTGGCCAAGCCAGTGTGCGCATCCGCGGGGCAGCGAGTGAGCAGACACTCGTACTCATCGACGGTGTTCCTGTGAATGACCCCTCCACGCCAGGCGGCGGTTTCAACTTCGCGCGACTGGATACCGAGAACATCGAGCGAATCGAAGTTCTGAAAGGCCCACAGTCGACACTGTGGGGGACCGATGCGATCGGCGGTGTGCTGTCTGTGACCACGAAGACGCCGGAGGAGTCGCTAGGCGGCGAGGTTTTTGCGGAGGCGGGCTCGTTCAACACGTTCCGCGGTGGTGCTTCGGTCTCGAATGCAGGCGCAACCGGTGATTTCCGACTGGCGGTAGTTTCAGTTGCCAGCGACGGTATCTCCAAAGCCGACGAAGAGAACGGCAACGACGAAGAAGACAGCTTCGATTCTTTGACGATCTCCGCGAAGGGCGGGTTGAATTTGCCAGGTGATGCACGCCTGAGCGCCGATGTGTTGCTGACTGACGCCGATGCGGAGTTCGATAGCTTTTTCTTCGGCGCACAAGGTAACGTCGCTGACGGCGATGAGTTGAGTGAGACTGAGGAGACGGCAGCCAACGTGTCGTTAACCGTACCATTGCTCGACGGCCGACTTGAGAGCCTGTTTCTCGTTGGCTACTCCGATATCAATCGAGAGAACTTCACCGACGGCGAATCCAGCTTCAGCGCTGAGGGCGAACGCTTGCTGTACCGCTACCAAGGCACGTACACGGCGAACGATCGCCATCGATTTGCCTTCGGCGCAGAGCGCGAAGACACGACCGCGAACGAAGACGACACGTCGATCGACGGCCTGTTTGGGCTGTACGAATTTACGCCGATCGACGATGTCACCGTGACTGCTGGCATTCGCCGCGACGACCACGAGCGCTTTGGCGCCGAGACGACGGCGCGCCTCGCGGGCGCCTGGCGACTCGGCGAAGGCCTGTCATTGCGGGCGAGTTGGGGAGAGGGCTTCAAGGCGCCGTCGTTGTTCCAAACGACATTCTTCTGTTGTGGTGCGACAGAGCCGAACGATGCATTGATCCCAGAGACCTCAGAGGCATTCGACGTCGGTCTCGAATGGGGCTCTTCGGACGGGCGGCTGCAAGTCGGTGCAGCCGTGTTCCGTCAGGATACCGAGAACCTGATCGATTTCGACTTTGCTATTGGCGGCTACCTCAATATCGCTGAGGTCGAGTCCACCGGGTTGGAACTCACCGGCGATCTGGCCCTCAGCGAGTCACTCAATCTGTCGCTCGACTATGCCTACATCGACGCGGAAGACGCCGATGGCAATCCGCTCGTCAGACTGCCCGAGCACTCCGGCGATCTGACCCTGTCGTACGATCCCGATGGAGCCTTTTCGGGCGCGGTACTCGTGCGATACAACGGCAGCGAAACCAACACGGACACCACGACGCTCGACAACTGGCTTCGAGTTGACCTGACCGGACGGTACGCGATCTCCGACAGAGTCGAGGTTTATGGTCGCGTCGAGAACCTGTTCGACGAGGACTACCAGCAAATCCTGGGCTACGGGACACCGGGTTTGTCGGGGACGCTGGGCGCCCGCGTGCGCTTCTAGGCAATTCTGAAACGCTGATGTTCGCGCGCCTCGCCTTGCCCCTGCTTTTGTCGCTGGTTGCGGCGTGCAGTGACGGACAGGTGGTGGAGAATAAAGCGACCGATGGCGCGCCCATGCGCATTGTCAGCCTGGATCTTTGTGCTGATCAGTACGTGCTCAAGTTCGTTGATCGCGAGCGTATTCTCGCGGTCTCACCGGTCGCCACCGCCGACTTTTCGTATATGCGGGAGACGGCCGAGGGTGTACCGACTGTCAGGCCCAACGCTGAGGACGTGCTGGTCTTGAAGCCGGATCTCGTCGTGCGGGCGTACGGTGGTGGTCCAAACGCGAAGGCATTTTTCGAGCGCGCTGGTGTGCCGGTGCTGACCGTCGGTTGGGCCTCTGACATTCCCGCGGTCATGGCGATGATTGAGTCCGTTGCTTCGGATCTCGGTGCACCTGAGTACGGCGCTCGTGTGGTTGAACACATGCGAGCCCGCCTTGCGCGTGTGTCCGAGTCAAAAGATCGCGTATCTGCGCTTTACATGACGCCGTCGGGTGTGACCACGGGCCCGGGGTCTTTGGTACATGAGATGTTGATGGCAGCCCAGGTCGATAATTTTCAGACGCAACCAGGTTGGCAGCCGATTCCGCTGGAACGGCTGGCCTACGACAACCCCGACCTTGTCGCGGCCGCGTTTTTTGATTCTCGCACCAATCATCCCGATGCATGGAGCCCGATGCGACACCCGGTGGCGCGACGCCAGCTTCGAGATCGACCCACCGTGCCGATTAAAGGTGCCTGGACTTCCTGCAGTGGCTGGTACTTACTTGATGCGGTTGAGGCTGTGGCAGAGGGTGCCCGGTTGTGACACGCGTTTTGACATCCGGTCTGTTGTTCGCGTCGGTTTTGGCGATCTTCGCTGCGTGTTTGTTGGGATCAACGCCGATGGATTTCAGTCGCGTGCTCGCGGCGCTGGTCGGCGGCGCCGATGCAGGTGACCGGATCGTCGTTTGGTCGATCCGTCTGCCACGCGCGTTGACCGCATTCAGCGTCGGCGCTGCGCTGGGCCTCAGCGGTGCAGCCCTTCAGGGACTGTTGCGCAACCCGCTCGCGGAACCCGGCGTGCTCGGCGTGTCCGCCACGGCATCATTGATGGCAACCTTTGCGCTCTACTACGGATTTGTCGCAACGACGCCTTGGGCGTTGCCAATCGCCGCTATCGCGGGCGCAATTTTGGCCACGACGTTGATCGCGTTGGTTGCGGTTCGAACACACTCGGTGGTGACGCTGATTTTGGTGGGCGTTGGCTTGTCGAGTTTTGCTGGTGCGTTGATGAGCTTGTTGATGAACCTCGCGCCAAATCCGTTTTCATTGGCGGACATGATCAATTGGATGCTCGGATCGGTCGCCAATCGTAGCTTTAATGATCTTGGGTTCGCCGCACCGTTTCTGTTTGCGGGTTGTGCAATCCTGTTTGCGACGCGCCGCGGATTGTCTGCCCTGACCCTGGGGGAGGAGGCGGCCAGCGGCATTGGTCTGAACCTGCGCAAACAAAGAGTGCTCGTTGTGCTGGGTGCGGGTCTCGCCACCGGCGGAGCGGTCGCACTCGCAGGCGCTATCGGGTTTGTTGGCATCGTTGCCCCACACATCGTGCGTCCCTGGGTCAACTACGATCCGGCGAGGTCGCTACTGCCCTCCGCTATTCTGGCAGGGCTCCTGCTGGTCATTGCCGATATCGGTGTTCGTGTCATGCCTACCGACAACGAGCTCAAACTTGGCGTAGTCGCCGCGCTGGTGGGCGCGCCGGCGTTCGCTTGGATTGCGAGTCGGAGGCGTGCGCTAGATGACTGATTTAGTTGCTCAAGAGCTCACTGTCGTGCGCGACGGCACTACGCTGGTCGATCGATCGAGCTTCGAATGTCGAACTGGTGAGCTCGTCGCTCTGCTCGGCCCCAACGGGGCGGGCAAGACCACGCTGCTTCGCGCGGTGCTGGGTTTGACACCAGTGACAAGCGGAAGCGCGTTGCTGGCTGGAGATGATACGCAGGAACTATCTGCCTCTGCGCGGGCGCGACGGGTTAGCTACCTACCACAGCGTCGGCCTTTGGCGTGGCCCAGTCCCGTGCGTGACGTCGTCGCCCTCGGTCGCTTTGCACACGGCGCAGCGCTCGGGCGCCTTAGCAATACCGATCAGGATGCGGTCGCCGCCGCCATCACAGCTTGCGATCTTGAAGCGCTCGCCGACCGCGGCACGGAGACACTCTCGGGTGGTGAACTGGCCCGGGCGCATTTCGCGAGAGCATTCGCGGCTCAGGCGCCGCTGCTTGTCGCAGACGAGCCGGTTGCAGCGCTCGACCCGCGCCACCAATACCGAATCATGCAGCTTGTCCGCGATTTCGTCGCAGCGGGTGGCGGTGCGCTGGTCGTGCTGCACGACATCACACTGGCCGCACGCTTTGCCGATCGGTTGCTGTGGATGCAGGATGGAAGAGTGGTCGCTGAGGGAACGCCGGCCGACACGCTGTCGGTTGAACGGTTGGCAGAAGTGTATGGCGTTCGCGCGTCTGTTGACGGTGATAAGGTCGATATCCAAGGTGCGTTGTGACTGGAAGAGCGCTGATGTTGCAAGGTACAGGCTCGGATGTCGGCAAGTCGACGCTGGTTGCAGCACTAGCACGCGTCGCGCGCCGTCTTGGTCTCGCGGTTGCACCATTCAAGCCGCAGAACATGTCGAACAACGCTGCCGCCTGCGAGACCGGTGGTGAAATTGGACGCGCCCAGGCTTTACAGGCTATGGCGGCCGGGCTTCGGCCTGAGGTCGATTTCAATCCGGTGCTGCTGAAACCGCAAACAGATCGAACATCACAAGTCGTCGTGCACGGCAACCCGATATCGACGCGCGAAGCGGCCGCTTACATCCGCGAACGAGGCGCATTGCTGCGACCCGTGATGGAGAGCTTCCAGCGACTGATTGAAAAGTACGAGCTCGTGATTGTTGAGGGCGCAGGCAGTCCGGCCGAGATCAACCTTCGCCACGGCGACATCGCCAACATGGGATTCGCGACACACGCGCAGGTGCCCGTTTGTATTGTGGCCGACATTGAGCGTGGGGGTGTGATCGCCAGCCTCGTCGGCACGAAGGCGGTGCTTGATCCGGAAGACGCGGCGATGATCAAGGGCTTTATCGTCAACAAATTTCGCGGCGACCCGACACTCTTTGATTCGGGTGTCGAGGCGATCGAATTGCAAACGGGGTGGCGCTCTTATGGCGTCGTACCGTGGTTGCCTGCGACGGCGCGACTTCCGGCTGAGGATGCCGTCAGCCTGGCGCCCACCCACGAGGATAAGCGTCCACGATTGCACATCGTGGCACCGATGTTGTCGCGCATGGCAAATTTCGATGACGCAGATCCGTTGTCACAGCAAGCCGGCGTGCAGTTCGACTGGGTGAAGCCCGGCCAGCCGATCCCGAGGACTGCCGATGTCATCATTTTGTTCGGTACGAAATCAACTTTGGGTGATCTTGAGTTCTTGCGTGAACAAGGCTGGGACCACGATATCCTCGCGCACGCACATCGAGGTGGACGGGTGCTTGGAATTTGTGGCGGGTTTCAGATGCTCGGACACGAGATTCATGATCCTGATGGCGTTGATGGTCCGCCCGGTCGTATCGACGGTCTTGGGTTGCTTGACGTCGCGACCACGATGCGTCACGAGAAAACCGTGCAGCCCGTTGAGGGGCATGATGTGGTGGGCGATCTGCCGGTGACGGGTTATGAAATCCATGCGGGCGAGACGGTTGGACCGGATTGCCATCGCGCCATGTTTCTTCTCGATAAAGGTCCAGACGGTGCACGCAGCGCGGACGGCCGTATCTCCGGCACTTACGTGCATGGCATGTTCGCCAGCGATGCGTTCCGAGAGCGTTGGTTGGTCGAGGCTGGCGCGAGCGAATTGACGCGCTTTAACTACCGAGCCAACGTCGAGTCGGCACTGGACAGTGTCGCCGATCATGTTGAGCGTGTCGTCGATGTGGAGACATTGTTTTCTGCGGCCGCGACACCGCGCTTCAAGGCGTTTTAGACGTGACCGCGGTGATGGTGCTTTTGGCCTGGATGATTGAACTCGCTGTGGGTTGGCCCGATGCGATGTACCGGTGGATTCGTCATCCGGTGGTTTGGATCGGTGCATTGATCAGCGGACTCGAGCGACTGCTGAATCGCGAGGTGCATTCGCGAAGGCGCCAGTGGTTGCTGGGGGCGATGGTGACTATTGTGGTGGTCAGCATCACGTGGAGCATCGCGACGCTCGCCGTTGCACTCGCGCAGGGACCGCTCGCCGAGGTCGTCGTTGGCGCGGTTATCGGCGCAAGCTTGTTGGCCTCACGCAGCCTGCATGAGCACGTCGCTGCGGTTGCCGTGGCACTGAAAGCCGGCGATCTCTCTCGATCGCGTTCGGCGGTCGCGCATATCGTCGGTCGTGATCCCAGTCAGCTGGACGAGCCGGCTATTGCCAGAGCCGCTATCGAGAGCCTTGCAGAAAACACCTCCGATGGTGTCGTTGCGCCGTTGTTTTGGGGCGTACTGCTGGGTTTGCCCGGTTTGGCTGCGTACAAGGCAATCAATACATTGGACTCAATGATTGGACATCGAAATGCGCGCTATGAGTGCTTTGGTAAATGCGCTGCACGACTGGACGATGCGGTCAACTGGATTCCCGCCCGGATTACCGCCGCGCTTTTCGTTCTTGCCGCCAAGATCAGCGCGACAGCCTGGCAGGTGATGTGGCGCGACTCGAGCCACCACCGATCTGTAAACGCAGGTTGGCCCGAGGCGGCCATGGCCGGCGCGTTGCAAATCCGGTTGTCGGGTCCAAGGCAGTATGCCGATACGGTAGCCGTTGAACCATGGCTCAATGAAGGCGCAGAAGATCCTGACGCCGCTGCGGTTGAACGCGCCCTGCGGCTGTATGTGCGTGCTATGGGCATAGCGATGGTGTTGCTCATCATCATCGCTCTCTTGCAGGCCGGTCTGTGAGTACCGATCTTCAACACGGTGGGGCGCTCGACCGAGTCGCTGCTCGTTTTCCATCGGCACCATCGCCGTGGATCGATTTGTCCACCGGCATCAATCCGTGGGCTTGGCCGGTCGATCGTGTCGACATCGATTGTCTCCATCGTCTGCCGACATACGCCGATATGGATCGGTGTCGGCAGGCAATGGCCGCAGCATTCGGTGCGCCAGCAGACGCTGTCGCACTCGTTCCCGGCACCGAAATCGCGATTCGATTGCTGCCGAAGATTCTTGATGTCTCTCGGGTCGTCGTGTTGACACCGAGTTATGGCGATCACGCGGAGACTTGGGCGGCGGCAGGTGTGGATCTAGTGCAGAGCGGTGAACCACTTGACCATCGGGACGACGCAAACGTGATCGTCGTCTGTAACCCCAACAATCCCGATGGGCGATGTTTCGATCCGACGGCGCTGAAGTCCGTCCGTGAGCGACTCGCCGAGCGCGGCGGTTGGCTCATCATTGACGAGGCTTACGCGGATCTCGACCCGGATCAGAGCCTGTCACCGATGGCCGGTTTACCCGGTCTGATTGTTCTGCGCTCAACCGGAAAGTTCTTCGGCTTGCCGGGTCTTCGACTGGGGGCTGTGCTGGGCCCGCCAGATGTCATGGCAGCGCTCAATCAACTGCTGGGCGTTTGGCAGATTTCCGGGCCTGCACTCGCGATCGGCGCCGTGGCCTATGCTGACACAGACTGGCAGGAGGCGATGCGGCGGCACCTGGCCGAAGTGCGCGCTCGGGTCGATGACGTGCTAGTGGCACAAGGTGTTCGCGTCACCGGTGGCACGGATCTGTACCGATATCTTGAGTTCGAGGATGCGCATGCGATTTGGCATCAGCTTTGTTTGCGCGGGATTTACACGCGTCGTTTCGAGTGGACGAAACATCACTTGCGCATGGGTCTACCGCCGACGCCGGCCGCCGAAACGCGATTGATGGAGGCCTTATCCCTTGAGTGCTAACGGAAGTCCTGCAGCAACGAACTCGACGCGGTCACTGGCCGCGGCTATTGCCTGGTTGAGGCGCCCCTGGTGATCGCGGAATGTGCGTCCCAGCGGGGTTTCCGGGACAAGACCCAATCCGACCTCGTTCGAAACGAGGATCAGCTCCGCAGGCTCCCTCAGAGTATTAACGAGCTCCGCAATCGCTGCGTCCACATCGCGTTCCCGATGCATCATATTCGAAAGCCACAACGTCAGACAATCGATCAAAATCACACCACCGGTCACCGCCGCTTCTTGCAGAGCATGCGTCAGATCCAACGGAGCTTCGATGGTGCGCCAGCCTGTGCCGCGGTCACGCTGGTGCCGCGCGATACGATTCGCCATCTCATCGTCGAGCGCTTCGGCCGTAGCGATAAAGACGCGCTGCGCCGACGCCGCTTCGGCGAGCTCTTGCGCTCGCCGACTTTTACCCGATCGTGCGCCGCCGAGAATCAGTGTCACAGTCATACGTCAACATGCTACCGCAAATTTGAGAAGTCACGGTCAACGTTCGATTTGGATGAACCAATCGCTCGCGTCGAGCGGTGGCTATATCGAGCTCGACAATCGGTTGCCGCGTTAATTTGGAGAACCGTCTTATGAAACAACGCTTCTGGTTCGGCTACCGTCGGCGAGCGCGAAGCTTGTGTACGCTAGTTGTCCAATGCCTACTGCTGATGTGGTCGACGGCAGCCAGCGCCGAAGGAGAGACTTCCGTCTTGTTTGGTGTCATCTCCGAGCGAAACTCCGCGAGTGCCGCGGCCGCAGCGGGACGTTTCAATGAAGCATTCCCCAATGCGGAAGTCGTATTGCGGACACCTCAGCAGTTGTCGACCGTGCCTGATGCTGTCATTAACGAATATTTGCAACGCGCCACGGCGGTACTTGTCGCCGGCGTGTTCAGCGATGACGCGGCGCGCCTCGCGCGCCTGATCGATGAGGTATCCGAAAACAAGCCCGTGGTCGTTGTCAGTTCATCCCGTGAACTAGTGCTGAAGTCGCAAACCAATGACGGTTGGGTCGCCTCGACTGAAGCCATCGACGCGGCGATGGCGAACCCGCTAACGACAACCTGGGGACGTGCGCACGCCTACTGGCAAGCTCGTGGCCCAGAGAATATGAGCGCGCTCTTTGCCTATCTGGTTAGCTCAACGGAACAGCGACGCCAACTACCGGTGCCGGAGCCGCTGGCGCCCGTTCGCTTGGCGAAACGCCGAGGCTCAGCAAACGCCCCGGTGGTTGTTTTGCTCGATTACGAAACCGGTGATCAGGCCGGGAACGCGAGCTTGCACGATTCGTTGTGTGCCGCGTTGGTTGCCGAGTCCTTGGCGTGTCAGTCGGTATTTGCCGATTGGGGTGAGTTCACGGCGAAGGCGCTTGAGGATCTGGGCGCGCAACAACCGGCCGCCGTGGTCATGCTGCAGGATTTTGCGTTGGGTGGTGCTGAGCGCGAGCGTGCAGATGCTGCCGTGGCGGCACTCGGCGTGCCGTTGATCAAAGGCATTCGGCTCCAAGAGCTCAGCCCCGAGGAATGGCAACAGAGTGAAGACGGCCTACCGACCGACAGCGTCTACTACCGCGTCGCCATGCCCGAGCTTTCCGGTGCTGGCCAGGGTTTGGTGTTAGCGGCTGCGGCACCGGTACAGTTGGATCCGGTTTCGGGTATCGCGATCAAGGTCACAACGCCAATTGAAGCAGAGATTGAGAGCACGGCGAAACGGCTCGCGGCATGGACGAAGCTGCAGCAAGTTGCAAACAGCGACAAACGCATTGCGATCATCTACTACAACCATCCACCAGGTCGCCACAACATTGGTGCCGATAACCTTGATGTTCCAGCGACGCTATTCACCCTGTTAGAGCGACTAAACGCGGAAGGCTATGACACCGGTCAGTTGCCCGAGAGTCAGGAGGCGTTACTTGAATTGATCCAGTCGCGAGCGGTCAATCTGCCCGAGAACAATGCTGCGCTTCAGGATATGGCTGACCAGGCATTTACACTGTCGAACGACGAATACGCAGCGTTCTTTACATCACTCCCGACTAGCGTGCAGCGGGAAATGATCGATGGTCCTCTTGCTGCTTTGCGCACCGATGTCGATGCGTTTCTAAACCGCCAGATGCCGGAGTCTGCGCGCACCAGGCTCACCAGCGCTCTCAAAGATTTGGCGTATGTCATCGAAGGCGCGCCTGTCGAACGTCATGCTCGGGCCGAAGATCTGATCGATCAGCTCGAAGCCGCCTACGTACAGCACATTGAAGGCACGGATCAGTCGGCGAATATTCAGTCGCTATCCGATGCGCTTCGCCGCCACGGCATTGAAGGACTGCGAGGTTGGGGAGTGCCTCCCGGTCGTGTAATGACAGTTGATGGACAATTTGTTTTCCCGGGTTTGCGATTCGGCAACGTGTTTATCGGTCCTCAGCCGCCTCGAGGTTGGGAGATCAATGAGGAGGTACTGCATGCGAACATGAGCGTCGCGCCGCCCCATCAGTATCTCGCTTTTTACGAATGGTTGCGCCGTGATCTGGATCCGCATGCCATCATTCACTTGGGTCGACACTCGACGTACGAATTCTTGCCTGGTCCCCGCACTGGCCTTGCGCGATTCGACTACTCTCGGATTGTGGCTGGCGAGACACCAGGTCTCTACCCGTACATCGTCGATGGTGTCGGTGAGGGTTTGCAGGCGAAGCGCCGCGGTCTTGCCGTGATCGTCGATCATCTCACCCCCGCGCTGCAGGCGACGCCGTTCTACGACGAGTTGTTGCAACTACGTCAGTTGGTCGAGAGTTTTGAAGCAGCAGACCCGTCGCAGTCAGGCGAAGCCACGCGCGTACAGGCGTTCGAGCGCATCAAACGCCAGGTGATTGAGCTCGGCATCGAGGACGCGTTGGTGGCCGAACTGGAAGCCGAACATGGCGGCGGCGAGCGTATGGTTTTTGAGGAAATCGATCCGGACTTGCTTGTGCATGAGGTCGGACACTTTCTTACCGGAATGCAAGAAGACTTCATGCCTCTCGGTCTGCATGTGTTTGGTCAGCGCTGGTCCGATGAAGCGGTCGAAACCATGTTGACGTCGATGGCTGCACCGGACGCTGAGAGGGCACTCAGGGCGTCACCGGAGGCCGAGATGCGAGCATTGCTTGCGGGCCTCGACGGAAAGTTTGTCGAACCCGGCAAGGGCAACGATCCACTGCGCGCTCCGGATGCGTTGCCCACGGGGCGAAATTTCTACGGATTCGACGCTAGTCTGATTCCAAATTCGGTGGCTTACGGACTCGGTGCCGATTTGGCGAGTGATACCCCAGTGACCGAGGGGCACCAAGCCGTGGTGCTCTGGGCGTCGGATACCGTTCGCGACGGTGGCGTGATGGTGTCGTTTGGTTTGAGCCAAATGGGTGTTCGGCCAGTCTGGAACGCGCGCGGTATTGTTCGGGGGCTCGAACGCTTGCCGCTCGGTCACAATGAGATACGTCAAGATGTCACTTTCGTCGCTTCCGGACTGTTTCGAGACCTTTACGGCGAACAGATGAAATGGTTGGACAAGGCAGTACTGTTGGCGCTCGACGGTGCATCGGAAACGATCAAGGTAGAGTACCCGCAGTTGGCCGCGTCTTTAGAGGTCGCGCTGGCACCGCTAGCGGAGCTGCGAACCCCGGGTCGTGACCCACTCGCCCAGAATGCGATCGCGCAGAGTTGGGTTAAGCAAATGCTCGACGGCGCACCCTCCGATACTGCGGCGCGCACTGCGACGCTGAGAGTGTTTGCACCGGCGATCGGTCAGTACGGCGCTGGCATTAATCGATTGGCCGAACGCTCCGGTGCTTGGTCGGATCGACAACAGTTAGCCGCAACCTATGTTGCTCGCATGGGGCATGCTTATGGTGTGGATGTGAGCGGCGCATCCGAGCAGGACGCTTTCGAAACCAGGCTGAAGCGCACCGATCAGAGCTTCCTCGGTCGTGCCAGCAATCTCTACGGGCTGGTTGATAATAATGATGCATTCGATTACCTGGGCGGCCTGAATCTTGCGATAGAGGCCGCAGGGGGCGAGCCACCCACTGGCTTTGTTATCGATGTCAGCAATCCGAGGAAACCAACGATGCCATCGCTGGAACGGGCGATAGTGAGCGAACTGCGGGGTCGGCAATTGAATCCTGCGTGGATTGCGTCGTTGATGCCCCACGGCTATGCGGGTGCGCGCACGATGAACGTCGCTTTTTTCGAGAACTTGTGGGGATGGGAAGCCACTGATCCCGATCTGTTTCCAGATACGATCTGGGAGGATACGAAAGCGATTTATCTCGATGATCGATACGAGATTGGCGTTTCTGAATTTCTTGATGAAGAGGCAAATCTACCGGTGCAAGCCAACATGATTGCAATCATGCTGGTCGCTGCTCAAAAGGGTTACTGGGAAGCGTCCGCGGAAACGATCACGGCGTTGGGCGAACGTTTTGCCGTCGCGGTTGCGAGTGCAGGCTTGCCGGGCAGCGGTCATACTCAGCCAGATCATCCGATGTTGGATTGGATTGCAGAGCGCGTCTCCAACACAGCGCGCGATGCAATCGAGTCGGCCCGCGCAGCGGCGCGCGGCGAAGCGTCCGAGGCTGATGCAGAAGCACCGCCGCAGAGTATTCGTGAGCTCATTCCGGATGCGTCGGTTGAGGATACTCGGCTTTCATCCTGGCTGACCTGGTTGGTGGTCTTGTTTGCGGCGCTGGTGGTGTCGAGTGGCATTATTCGTAGCCGGGCGAGAGTGTGATGTTTGAAGTCAAAGCAATCCTCCATGCCAGTGTTGATCTGTTGCTGTGGCCCGTGATCGCCATACTTCTGACGCTCAGCGTAGTCACGCTCTATGACATCGGCTTAGCCATTGGGGAACGGTTCGGTGGTATTAAGAAAACCGCTGAATCCGGCGCTGCGAAACTAGACCAGATTGCACGCACCAGAATTCGCCGCGTCGATTTGCTGGTCCGTCTCGGACCGACGCTGGGTTTGATGGGTACGTTGATTCCGTTGGGACCTGGGATCGCAGCGCTCGGTCGTGGCGATTTCCTAACGTTGTCGCAGGCGGTCGCTACCGCGTTCGATACGACGGTACTCGGCTTGCTGATCGGACTCTGCGGGTATGTCATCGGGCGGTTCCGTCGTGCTGCGTACGATGCCGCGCTCACCGAGCTCGAAGCCAGGGAGGGTCAACATGCGTGATTTCAATCGCTCACGTTTCGACGAACCGGCAGACCAGAGTGCGGGTCTGGATTTGCCCAATCTCGCCGATCTGATGCTCGTGTTTGTGACTGGACTGATCGCCGCACTGGCTGCGGCAACTGGTAGTTTCTCGGAGCGCCGGCTGCTCGAAAACAGTGAAATGAGCCGCGAACTGCCGTCGTTGCCTTCTTCAGCAGACTCAAATGGAGATGGACTCGAACCGGTCGGTCGAGTATTCGAGGATGTTAAAACCGGCAAGTTGTACGTCATACAAGAGTAGTTGCAGAGATGTCGAAGACGTTTTCTGACCAGGATCTAAACCGATTCGACGGGTGGAGGCCGCGAAGCTGCTGATCAATCGACAGTATGTTGTCAATTCTCTCTGCTCGCTTGGTGCAGTCTCGGAGTTCTCCCACATATCTCCTACCAACTCTGCACCAGTCTTCCGGTGCGCCGTCGACGCGGACTTTTTACATCATGCGCAATTAGAAACGAGAATCATTCGCATTAATGGGCGTTTGTTGTTATAGTCCTGTCATAGACAAATCACGCTCTTGTCGAATAAAAGTCTAAATATTTTTAGACATCCTCTTATCTAGGCCTGCGAAAGCAAAGGAATTAGCAATGAAGCTCAATGCCTTAGATATAGCCATAACACTCCGATTTCTCTCAGTAGGCCTCATAGCCTCAGCGGCGCTAACTAGCAACGCACAAGAAACAAATTCAAGGTCTATCGATGAGATTATTGTTCAGGGCCGGGCTAAAGAGTTGTATCGAACACCAGTAACAACGTCGGGGAAGCTCGAGACTGCGCAAGTCGATTCCTCCATAACGATTACAGCCATTACTGACGACCTGATCATCGACCAGGGCGCGCGCGATGCAGCAGACATATATCGAAATATATCCGGCGTCACAGCGTTTTCTTACTCTGGCATTACGGCCAGAGGGTTTCGTCAGGGCGATATCTTCTTCGACGGACTTCGCGGCGATCTTTTCCCTGAGTTTGTGGTGCCGCAGCTATTCAACATTGAGCGCGTTGAATTTGTGAAAGGGCCGGCGGGTATGCTCTACGGTGTGACGCCTCCTGGTGGGCTGTTCAACTACGTCACGAAAAAGCCGACCACCAACGCGTATCGAGAGGTTCGTTTGGTGGCCGGAACTGATAGTCGTTTTGGTGGATCACTTCAACTCGAAGGTCCCGCTTTCGGCAACGATGTTGGGAGTCGAGTTGGGTTGTTCTACGAAGATCGTGAAACCTCCCAAGATAACTCCGAAAGTGAAACGCTCGTCTTTGATGCAGGCCTGAGTTTTGACGCGGGATTTGCGGATTTGACGTTGCAAGCGTTCTATATTTATCAGGACTTGCCCGGCAATAGACTCCGCGGAATCCCGACAGACTCGGACGGAAATTTTCTGGCCGATCCGCAGTGGAACCATAACGAATCGTTTGATTTCATCGAAGTAGATTCGACAGCGCTACAGGCGCGCCTAGAGGGTGGAGAGGGCACATCCTGGGATTGGGATTTAACCGTTCGCTACAACGAGAACACTGAGGATCAGGCATATCACGAAAGTGGGGCTCCGCCGATTGATACAACCGGGGATGGTGAGCTTGACGCCATTGAGCGTCGATATCGCGAGACCATCACGAATATTGAGAGCCTTTCCCTTGCAGGTAACGCTGTCTATAGCGCAGATCTAGCATCCGTCCAGTCGCGTACGCTCATTGGTTTTGATTACTTCGACGGTGAGGACATCGAGGACTTCACCACGACCGGTGTCGTCAACACACTGAGCTTACGTAATCCGCTCTACGGCCAGGTTGATCCTTCCACCTATACCTTCGAAGATTTCGGTACTGGCAGTACCTTACTAGTTTTCGACAATCGACAAGAACGCACCGGGCTCTATGCTCTGCAGGAATTGACGATTGGTAACTTCATTTTGACCGGTGGCTTGCGTTGGGATGACTTTGAGGACCGCACCGAAAGTCCCTTTCAAACATTGGCAACGTTTTCGGACGACAGAATCACCGGTCGTGCAGGCGTGGTGTACAAGATTCGCGATGATGTCTCTGTATTCGCCCAATGGGCCGAGAGCTTTGAACCGCAGGGCCCTGGCAATCAAGACCCCGTTTTTGGCGGACCGTTTGATCCTACGGAAGGCGAGAACATAGAGACCGGCATTCGAACAGATTTGTTCGACGGGCGCATCCAAAGCTCAGTTGCTGTTTACCAGATCAAACGCACCAACCTTGTACAAAGTACAGGCATTGATGCGAACAACGATGGGTTTATTGAGTCGGTAGCTTTTGGTGAGGTTACAAGTGAAGGCGTGGATCTGGATCTTACCGCGGATATCACGCCAGATTGGGTGCTAACACTCGCATATGCTTACAACGAAACTGAGATTACTGAAGATATCACCGGAAGTGGAGGCGGTATCGGAAACCAGAATGGTGGCACGTTTGTGAACGCGCCGAGACACCAATTGGGCCTCTGGACTCGCTACCAAGTGCAATCAATCAATACAGCGTTCGCGCTTGGTGCAGACTACGTATCCGAACGCATTGGGTTTCGTGCAGATAAAGTAAAGCCTTATACGGTTTTCGATGCATCAGTCATTCACGAAAGAGATGATTGGCGATTTTTACTAAGAGTTGAGAACCTCTTTGATGAAACTTACGCAAGCTCGGGATTCGCATTTCAATTCCCTGGAGATGTAAGGACTGCATTTTTGGAGGTATACCGGAAGCTCTAGGTCACATGGAAATGAAAACCTCTGTGATGCGCATAAAAAGTCGTGGTTCGTTACGGGCTCAACACTAAGTATTTACAGCTTGCTGGACGCTAAATTGAGTTCGCTAATCAAAACAATCGTCGGTTGACCCCATCAAGGAGGAATGCGGCCGCAGCAGTATATCCGATGCGGAGGGATTCAAAACCAGATCACTCAAACCTACAGCCATGTTCACTGAACTTTCTTCTAAACCAAGTTTGATGGCGAGCACACTGAGTCGTGTGTTAGAGAGCCGTACGTACCGGGTCTTGCTCGCAACAATTGGCGGCTATGTGTTTGCCGCAGGTTTCTTTGCGTTTGCGTCCGTCACTCTCGCGTTACTCGGCGTGACTCGGGCTGAGGCGATGTGGTGGACGGTGATTACGAGTTTTCTTGTATACACCTTGGTTACGATTTGGGTGGCCGCGACGCGCCGACCGGGGCGCACCACGTTGATCATTGCTGCAACATCCATCGCCATGATCGTTGCTTCGCCACGATTGGCAGACCTACTTGGAGAACCCATCTAGTCATGCTTACCTCCACCAAAGAGTTTCGCGATTCTATGGGCTGGTTTCATACCTGGGCCGGCGTCGCCACGTCTTGCTTCCTTTTCATGATTTTCTGGATGGGATCGCTCGCAGTCTTCGATCGAGAGATTGATCAGTGGATGAAGCCAGAAATGCGAGTCGACGCGTCAACAAACGAGTTCTCGTTCGATCAGGTGTTCAAACAACTTCGCGAAGGAGATGCAAAAGACGCAACGCGCATCTTTGTGCGTGCGCCCTCCGAGCGTGATCCGTTGGTTTTCACGTTTCATGCGACTGCAGATGGCGAGTTTGTTCGCCAATACAGATACCCCACAACGGGTGATACCGTCGAACTCACTGACAGCCATGCTGGTACGGGCTTCTTCTATCCCTTTCACTACAGCCTACATATACCGGCTGGACTGGGTTACTGGGTGGTTGGTTTCTGCGCGATGGCGATGCTGACGCTGATGGTCTCCGGGATTTTCATTCATCGTAAGATCATCAAAGACTTTTTTACCTTCCGGCCGGACAAAGCGCTGCGGCGCTCGACACTCGATCTGCATAATCTGTCCAGCTTGGTCGCATTGCCGTTGCACATTCTGTTTCCGCTCACCGGGCTAATGATTTTCTTCTCAATCTATTTCCCATGGTCATCTAATGTCGTGTTCGACGGCGATGTAAAGCAAAGATCCTCAGAGGTCTTCGCAATTCCTGTTGTTGAGCGAAGTGGGGGTGCCGCACCCGAATCTATTGATGTGGACCAACTGGTGAGACAGGTCGAAGCGCGCTGGCAAGCACGAGGTGGTCAAAATGGAGCAAAGGCGGATGCCGTGGGGTTGGAACTCGCCGATGACGCGAACGCCTACCTCATGGTTCGAGAGGTGTTTTCTTCTCGTGCGGTATCGATGAACAAGAACATTACGGCTGTCTCGGCAGTCAGCGGCGAGGTGTTGAATGACGTCGCTGCCGGGCCTGCCAAGAGTACTTACGCGTGGCTGGCGGGTGCGCACTTCATTCAGTTCGATAGCTGGGCGCTGCGTTGGCTGTACTTTGTCGGTGGGCTCCTCGGGAGTCTTATGATCGCATCCGGGCTCATGTTCTGGATACAAGCACGCATCAAAAAAGGTGTCGTTGATCCGCGAAGTGTCCGGGTGGTTCGCGGCCTGGCCGTGGGTTCTGTCAGCGGGCTAATCCTGGCGAGCGGTGCCTACCTTGTTACAAATCGGATCATCCCGTCAGGCTCAGAAGGATTTGGAATGGGCCGCGCGACGTTTGAAGTGCTTTTCTTCTACCTCGTTTGGATCGCTAGTTTTATTCACGCGGCAGTACGCGGGAAGCACGCTTGGCGAGAACAGTGTCGGATGATTGCGCTTGTTGCGATTATCGCCGTCGTGCTCAATTGGATCACGACTGGCGACCATCCGATCGTAGCCTTCCGGTCAGGTCTGACCCAGATCTGGAGTATGGACCTTACAATATTAGTAGGTGCAGCAATCGCATGGTTTGCCGCGAGTAAATTAAAGGCGCGCGGTGAATCGTCAATAACCCGCCGAGCGGCGGTTGGGCAGGTGATTGCGGATACCGCAACCGCAGAATGAGCACACTGGTCGAAGCTATTCTATTGTTGGTCGCGTTGCTCCTCTGTCTGTTGGGTTGCTCACTGCTGGCGCTCAGCCAAGCGCGGAATTGGCGCAAGGTTTTGGAAGATCGGAGCGCCACTCCGCCTAAATTTGCGTGGCTCGGGTGGACGCTCGTTCTCAGTGCGCTCGTTCCCTGCGTCGGAAGGGATGGTGCGAGCTTCGCAGCACTGCTGTGGCCGTTAGTATTCGCTGCCGGCGCAGTCGCCACAGCATTGACACTGACCTACCGTCCCGGCTGGTATCGGGCTGCGATTCGGGTTTTGACAATATCGCGGTGATTTTGTCGCTTCTTGTTTGACGCGGAGACATTCTTGAAGAGCCGGTCTTGATAGCTTCTAACGAATCTGTTGCATTAGCGGTAGCGTTGTACGCCATACCCTTCTGACAATGCCATCAACCAGCAAGGCGGCGAAGTTAAAGTGTTTATAAAATCTCACATAACACGATGCCGACAACGCGGATTGCTGGCGCTAGCCCTAACCTTGATATCTCCCGTGGTGTTTGTGCAACATACGCCGGCCGTTGAGGAGCCGACACAGCCCGCGGATCTTGAGCCAACCACGTCCTCGGATATCCGAAGAGTGTTGCGACCAGAGGAATTCGGCCGGTTCGCGCCGCGAACCGCGCTCGATATGGTTGAGCAGATTCCGGGCTTCACCATACGAGAACGGGAAGGCGGCGTACGCGGTCTCGGGCAAGGCGACACCAACGTCCTTATCAACGGGAAGCGAATCTCGGGGAAGTCGAACGGACCGGTTGACGCGCTTTCTCGCATAACCGCTACCGACGTGGAACGGCTCGAGATCGTTGATGGCGCAAGCCTTGGCATCGGCGGGTTATCCGGTCAGGTGCTCAACGTCATTACCTCAACGAACGGTGTGACCGGACAGTTTCGCTACTCGCCTCAGGTACGCTCCCGCGGAACACCGCCACGAATCTACGCGGGTGACGTGTCCTTGTCTGGAGGTGGGGCTGCGTCCGACTGGAATCTGCGGCTTCGGAACCGATCTGACCGCTTCGGCGCTGACGGTCTCGAGCGGGTGACCGACGGGGCAGGTCAGCTGATTGATACTCGCGACGAAGTGGACAACGAGGACCTCGACACGATCGGTTTGTCCGGCGCGTTCACACGAACCGCTGCTAATGGCAACGTATTCAACCTTACTGGCGAGGTGAATCAGTTTATTTTCCGAGGCAAAGAAGAGTCTTTAAGTATGGGACCAGGTTTGCCGGATCGCTTCCGCACGTTGCGCTCCACAGAGGATGAAACCAACTTTGAGGTCGGCGTGGACTACGCGTTTCCGGCTCTTGGCGGGTCGTTGAAGCTGATCGGCTACCATCGCTCGGAATACAGCCCGACGACGTCCGGTACTGTGCTTGAGTTTGCGGACGGATCGCCCGATGCAGGTTCGTTGTTCACTCGCCAGGCGGATGAGTTTGAAACCATCGGTCGCGCCGAGCTGAGTTTCAAGGGCTTCGGTGGCGACTTTCAGGCATCGCTCGAGGGCGTTCGCAATACGCTCGATATCGAGTCCGAATTTGAAGTGCGCGACGCACAGGGCGTTTTACAACCGGTGGCCCTTCCCGGCGCCACGTCGCGAGTGGATGAGAATCGCGCCGAGGCGACACTCACCTACGGCCGGGCTCTAACGGCAGATTTGCAGTTTCAAGCGTCTTACGGAGCGGAGTTTTCAGAGATAAGTCAGTCCGGCGAATCCGGTCTTACCCGCGATTTCATCCGATCCAAGGGTTTTGCTTCGCTAGACTGGCAGGCGAGCTCTGTACTGAACCTGTCTGTCAAGGTTGAGAGGATCGTCGGGCAGTTGAATTTCTTCGATTTCATTGCATCGGTGAACGTCAACCAGGAGCAGGTAGACGCGACGAATCCCGATCTGTTGCCGCCACAGAGTTGGCTGTTCGAAGCTGAAGCCACGCAATCGCTCGGCGCTTACGGCTCGCTGACGCTCCGACTGTTCTTGGAAGAGGTCAGCGATATCGTCGATCAGATACCGCTGGAGGGTGGCGGTCAAGCGCCCGGCAACTTGTCCTCTGCTAGACAATTCGGCGGTACACTCGATGCGACTCTGTTGTCAGAACCGCTTGGATGGTCCGGTGGACGGATGGATCTCGTATTCAATGTCTTCGACACTGAAATCACTGATCCTCTGCTCGGTATCGAACGGCGGGTATCCGGTACTGATCTCTACGAACTTTCACTGCGACTACGCCAAGATTTTCAGGGTACCGACTGGGCGGCGGGATTCGATCTCGATTGGTTCGATCCGGTTGAGTTCGTGCGGCTGGATCAGGTCAGTCTATTCGATCCCAGCTTTGCATTCGGCTCCGTGTACCTCGAGTACAAAGACCTGGCCGGACTCACACTAAGAGCGCGCATCGGCAACTTATTCGATCAGCGTGAGGACTTTATCCGCACCATTTTCTCTGACCGTCTGGCTGGGCAAATCGAACTTGTCGAGGATCGGTCGCGCCGTTTCGGGACGATTTTCACGCTCGATATTGAAGGCAGTTTTTAAGGTAGATTTGCAAACAGACACGAAGATCAGTAGCTGGAGAATGGGCGGAAGGTCCTACCGTAAGCTTCCCCGTCAAGTCGATATTGCATAAGGAGAGTTTTCCGCACTAGGCTTAAAAGCGCTCTTCGAAAAATTTTTTTCTTTTTCCGTTGTGACTCCCTAGCTTATCTCGTAACGCTTCATCTGATTGTTGCGAGCCTATTAGCTTTCGCTTTTTCCCTTCTGCCTGGGCATAGAGGGGAGCCGCTATCCGGAGGTAGGAAGGTTTTGTTTCTGGCCCAAGGCTTTTCGATCTTTTTTCTGAGGAAGCGGTTTCTTGAAAAACAAGTTCGGAGAGACGGAGGTGTTGAGCAACTACTAAGGAACGACATCAATAACCGCCAAGGAAAAAGCGCTCCAACCTAGGCAATATCGCCATTCTACTCAGGATGCCTGTGTTGAGCGGTATGGTGCTTCTCGTCAGGATTGTTTGGCTTGCACGCAATTCTGCGCCGCTGTAAGCGAACGAATAGAAACGGACTATTGTTGCCAAGCAAAAAGAGTAATCGCGTCTTTTGAAGAGCCCCACGATGCGATCGACAGTGAACGCTCCGAAGCGCATCGGCAAGGGGTTTGTGAGCACCGAGCGTCTTCACGCATTGGGTGCTTTGTTGGATTGTTGAGAGCTTCGGTGTTAGCTGGCGCTCTTTTTCTGGTACCTTGACCCGGCCGACTTAGAAAAATCGTGGCTTGCAAAGAGCCAAAGGCCAACCAACAGTTGCAAACTTATGGGTAAAGCTCGTTCGACCTTTTCCGGTAGAGAGAATCTTGTTGTGCTTAGGGCTATATTTGCAGTATTCATCGCGACGATTATGGTTACAGCCTTTAGAGCGGGGTTTGCTCAAGAATCGGTCTATCTCCCTCTCGCGCTCGCGCCAGGTGACCGGTTTTCCGTAGAGTTCGTTCACACGCGCACGCAGAACGACGAATCAAAAACCGCAGATATCGTGTCGTCAATTCTGATTGAAGAGATCAAAGACGATGGTTTTACGGCTAGCTGGACGACGCATTCAGTAAAGTCTGATGGGCTGACTATCAACGCGCGCCACCCTCAAGCTGCCGACTACTTACTCGGCGTGCCGATCCGGTATGTAGCCGATATTGATGGAACTCCAGTGAGAGTGGTAGGAAAGAGCCAGTTGCTCGAAACCCTCCTCGAAGGTCCGATTTTCGAGTCGCAGCCGCGGGAACGGGTCACCAGGGTGCGGTCGTTTATCGACTCGATGCCGGAAGAGGTTCTTGCTCAGATGTTTCTTAAGGTTCCTGCATATATGGCGTTATGCCAAGGGACGGATTTAGTGCCAGGGATTCCAAACGAAACCGTAACCCAAGTTCCAAGTCCAATCGGCAGCGTCCCTGCGGACGCAGAGGTTTCTTATCTGTTGGATGGGTTCGATGAACGGAATGAGCTGGCGCGTATCGAGTACCGGTTGACACTCGATTCCGATGGAATGAAAAAAATGATGTTGGCAATAATCGAGCAAGCGGATCCTGATAAACAGATTTCTCAGTCTGAGATCGCAAATACTGTGATGCAGCGGAATGACTCGGCTAGCTGCGACGTCAATGTTGAGAATGGGCTGGCGGAGTCGGTCAGGCTGACGACCGAAATTCAAATTGCCGAAGAGGTCAAGTCAGAGTCCTACGTGATATCACTGTACCCAAGTTCATCGGCACCGAAGTAAATTGGAGATCCTCGGGTTTTTGGAGGGCTGCTGACGCCAGGTGGTTAGCGGCAACGACAAAGATCCTCTCGGGTCCAGAGCCACCTCAACATTCCCGTAACACTTCCATCACAGTTCTGTAGTAAATTACCGCCCACAACCCAGGTTGAATGGCCTCTGAACGGGCGGTGCTTGGCTCAGTCGCTACAAAAAAAAGTAGAATACGACCCGTCTTAGGGTTACGAACGGCGGTGAGCTCTTGTCCAACGTATTTGCCAGTATCTTCGGCACGTCCCCGGTCGGGTCGATGGAAAAGCACATCGCTGTGGCGCACAAATGCGCCAATCAGCTGGTTGGGTTCTTCAAAGCCGCTATCGCCGGCGATTGGGAAGAGGCGCAGAGGATTCGAGAGAAGATCGAAGACCTTGAGAATCAGGCCGACGATCTGAAAAAAGAAATTCGCCTGAACTTGCCTAAGAGCTTGTTCATGCCGGTGCCTCGCGAAGATCTCCTCAAGCTACTCCTGGTTCAGGACATGATCGCGAACCGTGCGAAAGATGTGTCGGGCATCGTCATGGGTCGACAGCTTCAAGTTCCCGGGCCCATCGCAGAAGATTTCCTCGTTTTCGTCGAACGCTGTACTGATGCGACGCGTCAGGCGCGCCAGAGTGTGCGCGAGCTCGATGAGTTGTTTACGACCGGGTTTCGCGGCGCGGAGGCGAAACTCGTTGAGGAAATGATTGAAGTACTCGACACAATCGAAACCGAAACGGATGGTCTTGAAGCCGACCTGCGTCGCAAGTTCTTTGCGATCGAGCGCGACTACGAACCCGTCAACGTGATGTTTCTCTATCAGGTGATCTCGCTCATTGGTGAGATCGCCGATATGGCCGAGCGTGTCGGTCGACGATTAGAACTTCTTCTTTCCCACTAACTTCTAAGACCGGAAGCCGAATCTGATGGAAGCGCAACTCGTATACATCATCCTCGCGGCGGTTTTCGGAATTTTCATGGCCTGGGGGATCGGCGCCAACGACGTGGCCAACGCGATGGCAACCTCGGTTGGCTCCAAAGCGCTGACGATCAAACAAGCGATCCTGGTCGCTGCCATCTTCGAGTTTCTGGGCGCGGTGCTGGCGGGTGGTGAGGTCACTTCGACCATTCGCAAAGGGATTGTTGATACGGAATTGCTTGCGGGGACGCCTGAGTTGCTGGTGTACGGCATGCTCGCCGCATTGTTGGCGGCCGGAACCTGGCTGCTGGTGGCATCGAAGAACGGCTGGCCGGTTTCAACAACGCATTCAATCGTAGGCGCAATCGTCGGTTTCGCGGCGGTCGGCATCGGCGTTAGCAGCGTGCAATGGGCGAAAGTCGGCACCATCGTTGCGAGCTGGGTAGTCTCACCGGTCACCGCCGGTTTGATCGCGTTCGCGATTTACGCCAGTGTGCAGGCGCTGATCCTTCGGAGGGAAGATCCGCTCGAGCGCGCGCGAAAGTACGTGCCGGTCTACATCTTTTTCGCCGCATTCATGATGACGTTGGTCACGCTCCTGAAGGGCCTTAAGCATGTCGGTCTTAATCTGAGCACGACCAACAGCTACCTTCTGGCGGTCGCCATCGCCGTGACTATTGCGGTCATCGGCTCGATCGTAATCCGACGTATCCAGCCTGACCCGAAGGCGGAAAAGAAACAGCATTTCCATACCGTCGAACGGGTGTTCGCGATCCTCATGGTCGTGACGGCGTGCGGCATGGCGTTCGCTCACGGCTCGAACGATGTTGCCAATGCAATCGGGCCGCTCGCTGCCGTGATCAGTGTCGCGCAGTCCGGGTTGATCGCAGCGGAGTCGGCAACACCAGTCTGGGTTTTGTTGCTCGGTGGTGTCGGCATCGTCGTTGGTCTCGCAACCTATGGCGTACGCGTCATCGCGACGGTTGGCGAGAAAATCACGCATCTGACGCCGAGTCGCGGCTTTGCTGCAGAGCTCGCGGCTGCGACCACCATCGTTATCGCGTCGGGCACAGGTATCCCGATCTCCACCACCCACACGCTCGTCGGCGCGGTACTCGGCGTGGGTCTGGCGCGCGGTATCGAAGCAATCGACCTTCGCGTCGTTAGCCGGATTTTTGTTTCCTGGGTTGTGACCATCCCGGCCGGTGCGATTCTTGCGATCGTCTTCTTCTCGATCTTCAAGGTCGTTTTGCCGTAGCGAGACACTGTCGCTGGCGGGTATTGCGGGCGACGGCAGTTAGTGTTCTGTTAGTTGATAACGCTTCTCATTTACATTAATGTGATCCGCTGGTTCAATTTTGGAGCAGCTCAGTGCGCCTTTCCCGCCATAACCGAAGCGCAAGCAACGACCGCCGCTTTTTCTACCTTTCGGCGCTTGCGCTATTCCTGTCTGTTCCGCAGTTTGCTTGGGCGCAAGATTCAGATGATGAGGCCGAGGATTCGAGCCGGAATCTTGAAGAAATTGTCGTTACTGGCCAGAAGGTGGATCGTACGCTTCAGGAGACGACGGCTTCTGTTGCCGTATTCACGGAAAATGCGATTCTCGATCAGAATCTGACCAGTATCTATGATGCTCTGAACCAAACTGCCAATGTGGCAGGTTTGTTTGGCGACCGAGGCTTCTCGATTCGCGGTTTGGCCAACGGTGGCGCGTCTCCGGGCGACCAGACCAGTGACGTTTCTGCTGTCTACCTAGATGGTGCGTTCGTCCCGAACTCGTTGTACTTCGGCGATGGCCTAAACCTGTGGGACGTCGAAGCGGTTGAAATTTTCCGTGGGCCACAGTCAACCATCCAGGGTCGTAACGCACTGGCCGGTGCGATTGTGGCGAAAACGGTCGATCCGAACCTCGAGAACTTCGACGGTCGTGTGCAAGCGAGCTATGGCGACTTCAACACATGGCGTGCTGCGGGTGCGTTGAGCATTCCAATTCTGAAAAACCAAGTTGGCCTGCGATTGTCGGTTGACCGCACCGAGTCTGATGGATTTACGGACAACACTTTCCTGAATCGTGACGACATTGATGCGCGTGAGAATACGACTATCCGGGGAAAGGTCTTGATTGCGCCCGAGGCATTCGAGAATCTTGAGATTCGACTGATGGGAACGCTGATCGACAGTGACATCGGCGAGGATAGGGTGATTTTGAATCGGTTCACGGGTGCGAGGGAAACCGAACAAAACACAATCGATCGTGACCTGATCGAGGCGCAACAGTTCTCCGCTGTCGTTGACTATGAGTTCAACGATCGTGTGACGTTCACCAGTGTGACCTCGTTCATTGAGAGTGAACGCGAGTTTCAATTCGATCCGACAAACGATTCCAGCGGACCAGAAAATCCTGGAATGAGTCTGACGGATCAGGATACGTTCAGCCAGGAATTTCGTCTGACGTTCAACAGCGACCGCTGGACCGGGCTCCTGGGTCTTTACGCATTCGACAGTAGTACAGAATTCGAAAACGAAGGAGCGGCCGGCGCGACCGTAGAATCCGACCCTGTCTTTCCGCCGCCGCCGTTGCTTGCATCCATCTTGTTCAATACGACGATGCCAACACCGGACCAAATCGCCCAAGCGGCATTTATCCGACAACAAATCGTCACGCTCGTACCCGAGTTTCCAATCTTCTCGAGCTCCGCGACGACCGACGAAATTCGCAACTACGCGATCTTTGGTGAAGCGACCTACGACCTCAATGAGCGCTGGAGCCTGACGCTTGGCGCTCGATATGACCAGGAACAGATCGATCAAACGGTGTTCGATACGTTGGTCGTGCCGCCGATTGTCACTGGCGACCCGTTAATCGATCCTGTGCTAGCCGGGCTTGCTGCGCAGTTCACGAGCGAGGTTGATCTGGTTGCGGACAACGATTTTGATGCCTTTTTGCCAAAGGTTGTTCTCAACTATCGCTGGACAGACGACGTGTCCACAGCTTTGAGTGTGCAGCGCGCCTACCGTGCCGGCGGTTTGTCTTTCAATTTCTTCCGCGCACAATTACCGATTCCCGGCGGTGGTGATCCCACCGATCAAGCGGTTTTAGAGCAGGCGGGAATTGTTAACAGTTTTGAGCCGGAGTTCACGTGGAACTACGAGCTCGCGTTTCGCTCACAGTGGTTCGATCGACAATTGACGCTTAATGCGAATGCGTTCCTGATCGATTACGAAGATCAGCAGATCAACCTTCAGCTTTCCAATAATCCACTGGATCGGATCACCGAAAACGTGGGCGCGTCTCGTTTGTTTGGTTTCGAGGTTGAAGCGTTCGCCAACATCACGGATGGCCTCGAGATTTTCGCCAACATCGGATTCACCGACACCGAGTTTACGGAGTCGGCCATCTCGATTGATCAGATCGATCTCAATGGCAACGAGTTTGCTGCAGCGCCGCCGCTAACCGCCGGCCTCGGCGGTCGTTACACAATGGACTCCGGCTTGTTCTTTAACTTGAGAGCACGCTATGCAGACGAAGCATTCTCTTTCGTCCAAAACGATCCGAACGTGATTAACGATGCCTATGTGGTCGTTGATACTTTGGTCGGTTATGAGGGATCGGAATTCACCGTCGAGCTATTCGCGAACAACCTGCTGGATGAAAACTACATAGTCCAGAATACGTTTCCGGACGCACGAGACCGCGCCGTTTCTCGAGTCGGTGCGCCTCGCATGGTCGGTATTCGTTTTTACGCGGACTTCTAGTTTATTGGAATGGAGCGTTCCACACGGGCGCTGCGAATCGCACGTTTTATCAGGGTGAGACGAGCAGGCTGCGACTGCAAAGCACCTTGACTCCTGCCCCAAATGAGAACGATACTCATTTACGGGAAAGGGAAATAGCGCGTACTGCCTAATTCAGATCGGGACCATGGGTCTGAAAGCAGGCACCGGCACGTAACGGCTTTGCTGTTGCTCAGCGGCCCCCAAGGAATCTCTGGCAAATGGGAGTGAACCAGTGAACCAATCTCGACCGATCGCTTTGTTACTTTTGTCCGTAGTAGGAATGCTCGCGCTCATTGTCTTCGAAATCATGCGCGGCATGATCGGCGCTGAAGCTACCGAGATGATGATTCCGCTTGTCATAATGGTATGTATTGCTTGCAGCCCGGTCATTCTGCTCACAGCGTTCAGCGCGCGATGGGCCTATTGGAGCGCGATGGTGGTTGCGGCTTTGCTGAGCGCATTCCATGCATTACACCTTGTCGAGCACGCCGTGGGTGGCGACTACGCAATATTGGCGTTGATCGTCGTGGCAATGCTGATACCGACGGCGTCCGCGACCTACTTGCTCTGGAACGGGCGTTCAGAGTCACCAGGGCACGCCACACTGCTAGCCGCGTCGTAACGTCCACGAGCGATGGTTTCTGCAACCGCTAAAGTCAGTCGCTGGCACGTAGCATCGCGTGTTTTCGCTGCGACCATTCCAGCGTTTGTCTTGGCAAATACAACCGGTATTTTTTTGGCACTGGTATCGCCAGCAGCTCAATTCCCGGCGATCGCATTTTCTCTGGTCAGCAGTTTCGCAATCTACACCGCAATCATTATGTGGATCTTCAGTGTCAAACGGTTGCGTACCGTGTGGCTTGGGTTGTTGGGTGGCATTGCGTTCACTTCCGGTGGAGCGTGGCTGGCGTATGTCTTGGGAGGTGGCGCATGATCGGTTCATTCCGTCAATCGATGACCTGGTTGCACACATGGTCAGGATTAGTGTTCTGCTGGATCCTGTACTTCATGTTCGTAACCGGCACGCTCGGCTACTTCGATACTGAAATCGATCACTGGATGAAGCCGGAACTTTCGAATACGGCTACCTATTCGTCTGAAGAGCGCGTCACTACCGCCGTCAACCATTTAAAGGAAAACGCGCAAGGTGCGGAGCGTTGGTTCATCAATTTCGGCGGCACGCGAGAGGAGCCGCACCTTCGCGTGTTCTGGCGGACCCCGGCGGAAGGCGATGACGCGCGACCCGAAAACAACAACGTAATGTTGGATGTTGCTTCCGGCAATCCAATCGATGATGTAGCGCGCGATACCGGTGGCGGACAATTGCTCTACCGGATGCACTACATTCTGCATTACATAGATCGAAATATCGCATTCAGGCTGGTGGGTATCATCACCTTGTTGATGTTCGTCGGAATGATCTCCGGCATCGTCGCTCACAAAAATATCTTCAAGGACATTTTCACCTTCCGCCCGAAGAAGGGACAACGGTCTTGGCTGGATTTACACAATTTACTGAGCGTGTCTTCGTTGCCGTTTCAGCTAATGATTACCTATAGTGGACTACTCTTCGTCACCGCGCTTTGGATGCCGCTCATTGCTGTTGGCAGTCTCGGTTTTGACACGAAAAAAGCCGGTGAACTACTGAATTTCACTAACGTCGAGGTCGAGGCGTCAGGTAATCCGGCACCGCTGGCAGATCTTTCCGCGATGGTTGCAGATGCGGAAGCGGAATGGGGCGTCGGCAGCGTTGTGCGAGTCAATATTCAACGTCCGCTTGATGCTAATGGGCGCGTGGTGATTACGCCTTCAGGCAATATCGGTGCGTTACCTCAAACCCGAGTCTACGATGCAACGACGGGCGAGTATCTCGAGAGCCTCGTAGTTCCGGATTCAGGTGCGTTGACTTTTGCTTCCGCGATGATTGGTTTGCATGAAGGGTTGTTTGCAGGTCCCGTGCTGCGCTGGCTGTATTTCCTGTCGGGTCTTTTGGGGACTGCGATGGTCGCAACCGGCGCGATTTACTGGACAGCGAAACGACGAAAGGAAGCCGCCGACGAACAACAATCCAGAGGTTTCGGTTTTGTTGAGGTCATGAACATCGGAACGATAATGGGCGTACTCGTCGGAGTCGCGGCGTTCTTTTGGGCTAACCGTTTGCTTCCAATAGAAATGACGGACCGCACGGAATGGGAAGCCCATATCATGTTCATTGCCTGGGGCTTGTGCCTGATTTATCCATTGATTCGTGGGCGAAGCGTCGCATGGCGTGACCTGACTTGGTTGGCAGCGATTCTTTTCGCCGCGATCCCGGTCTTGAATGTGTTGACGACCAACGTTGGGTTGTTCGCTAGCATACCGGCGGGCGACTGGATTATGGCTGGCTTTGACCTCACCGCGCTCGGATTCGGCATCACGCTGGCATTTGCCGCGATCTACATGACTCGAAAACGCGCGGCAGCGCCAATGCGTGTTGAGACGATCGCGGCTGAACCCACACCATCGTGATCGTCGGATTGTTGATCACTCTCGTGGCATCCGGCCTGGTCAGCCTGTCGATGAATCGACACTACCGCCAGGTATTTCCCAATGATTCCCTCAGTGACCACAAAAAATACTCACTCCGAGCGTCTGGCTACGCGGGTTGGGTATTGGGACTCGCCGCCTGCGTGATAGCGAATGGCGTTGGACTTGGTTTGGTGTGGTTTACAGCGTTTCTCAATGTTTCGGTGTTTGGCGTTGCGATGCTGTTTGCTGCTCGAGGCCGACCTTCACGACGGACGACTTAGATCCGACGTTTCAGTGCAGCAGCGAAGAGACTACGAGAAATGAGCGAGCGATCGATCATCGCCAGAGTCTTCGCGGATCGCTATTCATGCAGCCAGCTCGGTGATTTTGTATCGTCGGCCTATGGGGCTACGAATCTTGTCGTGCAATTTGCGTTCTGGAAGAGCCAGCGAATCCGCATTGGTAGATCTGATTCGTACCGAATCGGTCGACGTCGTTTGTGCGCAAGAGCTGTCGGTCGGATTAGCTGAGACGATCGCGGCGGAGCTGCCGTATGGCGACCTTACCCACGAGCAAGTCCACAGAGGTAATGGCACGGCCTGCCGGTTCCCCGTCGACGTATCTCGAATATCGATGCCGAAGCGCGATGGCTGGATTGTTCGGCTCTCTCCAGAACACTGGCAGGTGCTGTCGGTTTCGATCGAAATCGTGAACGTGCACATCTCCGGCCCACATACGTGGCCGTACTTCCCCCATCCAGTACGCCGCAAGAGACAGTTGCAGGCGTTGCTGAGCAATCACGAACGTAAAAGAGACACGCCGCATGCAGTTTTCGGTGACTTTAATGCCTCGCCAATATGGCCGGCCTACCAACGAATGCTGTCGCGCTACGTCGACGGAGTAACCGGCGCCGCAGATACCCAACCGATCCGAACTTGGCCGTACCTGCCAAAGTTAGGCGTTCGCGGTTTGCTCAGAATCGATCACTGCTTTCTTTGGCAGCTCACGGCGGAGAATATCCGGGCCGTTGAGATTCCCGGGTCGGATCATCTGGGGCTGATGGTCGACATCCGTGTTCCGGCCAAACCCGGTCATCAAAATCGCTCAGCGACATTGAGTGCTCTGCCGAGTACAAACATGTAACTCTTGAAGAGCGCAATCTTGAGTTTGGATACACCTTGCGACGTGTATTCGCGCGCGTACCATCGGTAGCGCTTGGTCCAGTTGCCTCGATCCAGAGAACTTTCCGCCACTGAGATGCTTGTTTCGGTCATTTGCGTCGCATGCCACCAACCGCCAGGCAAAAACAGCGTTTCACCTTCCTTTAGCGTAAATCGAATCGGTGTCGCCTTCGCGAGATCGGGGTACTCGTCAGGGTCGTAGTTATTGATATCCGGAATACGCGAAGAACTCTCGTAGTCAGGACTGGGATAAACGTATTTCGAGTCGGCCGGAGAGAAAACAAGGAAATCCTTGTCACCATAGATTTGCGAGATAAAAACGTTCAGATACGAGTAATCCCAATGCAGCATGCCAAATCTGCTGCCCTTGTCGCCGATGAACAGCGCTCGCTTGCCGTCTTCCAGTCTCATCGATCTCGGCAAGAGCCGACGCGCCAACCGGTTCTGCGCTGCAATGGGCAGCTCGCGGACATCAGATTGCAATGTCTTCGACAAGGATCGCAATTTGACCTGGTTGAGATACGGGCGCGGCTCTGAGCCTGACTTTAAAGTGTCGATAAACTCTCTGATCGACCACTCTTTGTTCGTTTTGATCGCCGACTTGTGCGCGTAGGGTTGGCGAAACACGACACGTTCATCACCAAAATTTTCTGCGATCGACTCGAGCGTCCAGTGCCCATAAGCCGGCCAGTCATCGATAGCGCCGGCGACAATAACCGGCACATTCCTGGCCGAATATTGTTTGCGGAACTCGCGTTCACTGATGTTCTCAACGCGCTCAATCTGCAAAACAGGCTCCCCGCGCAAATTCATTCATTGTTCTTCTTGAAGTCACCCGATCGTGTGCGGGTATCGCGCGTGTTTAAGAGTATTTTGCATTCACTCCCAAAACAACAAACGATATCTGTAGTGGGTGCTTGTGTATCGAAATCGCCCACATACGTCGCATTGAATCCGGGTTATGTTGATTGGCCTTCGAAGCGGCCACGACCTCAAGGTCAGGATTCCCGTACTATTGGGCGTCGGGACACAAACAAAGATGGTCGATCCAAGCATTGAGGCCACTACGCACCCATGAATCAGCACACCGTTTCCGCCGACGCTTTTGATGTTGCGCGAGTCTCTCGACTCAAGCACAGCTTTGACCAGCACCCTGAGCTCACATTGGAGGCGCTTCGCGATCTTGCTTTGCGCTTAAACGCGCGCAACGAAGGGCATGTGAAGTTCATCGATCCCGATGCTAACGTTGATTCCGCTTTCATCCTGGAAACCAAGAGCCACGATGGCCGATCTATCGACGACGTTTTCGACTCAATCGATACGCCAGGAACATGGCTCGCGATCTATCAGGCGCAGGATGACCCAAAATTCAAGACAGTTGTGGATGCCGTTATCAACTCCGCGGCCGCGCTGTTGAGTGGGCGGGAGGCGGAGATCTTTGATGTCGATGCGTACATCTTTATCTCCAAAGCGCCGAGTGTGACGCCGTTTCACATCGATCGCGAAAACAACTTTCTTTTGCAGATTCGAGGCAACAAGAGAATGTCGGTCTGGGACCCACAGGATCGCAAAGCGGTATCTGCGGCAGGTGTCGAAAACTGGATCGTCAAGCAAACATTGCAAGATGTCGAGTTCACCGAAGACAAACTCCAGCATGCAGTGATCGATGGCGAACTCGGCCCTGGTGAAGGCGTGTTTATGCCGTCGACCGCGCCCCATATGACGCGCACGGAGGACGAATCCAGCGATGCTGACGTGTCTGTCACGGTTGGTTTCGTGTTCTATACCAAGGCGACGCAGCGTCGCGCGAATATCCTCGCGTTCAACACGATTCTACGTTTTCTGGGTATCACACCAAATCCGCCTCGCGAGCATGGATTGATGGACAGTGTGAAATTCGCGCTTGGTTTCGTTGCGATCCGCCTGATGAATCTTGTTGGGTATTTGGAACGCCCTAGAGGGTTTTAGCTCCAATGGCGCTCTGGCCGCAGCAGTCACAGCGTCGGAAGCTCAGAATGTTGTCTCGCTTTTTGTTGTGTGGCATCGCAGGGTTCTCTCTCGCCTGCAAAGGGCCCGACGTGAACACAGACTCTGCGTGGGAGCCAGGGATGCCGCAGCTGGGCGCTCACGATATTGTGTTCCAGCGCATTCCAGACCGCCTCTCGAAAGTTGCGACGCAACCGTTACCAATCAACAGTGGCAGCACACTTGTGGCTGCGGTTGGCCGCGGTCAACTTGGCGCATTCGAACCGCCCACAATGGGCGTGACGGGTGCGCTTTTCGATCGGGTCGGCGAAGTCCGCGCTTACGACCGATGGCCGACATCGGGCACAGCGCTTTACACATTCGTAAACATGAACGACGCACAGTCGAGCGAGGTGATTGGGACCTCGCCGCCCAAGGACGAGATGACACTTGCCGTTGCTGAGGTTCGAAATGGCGAAGTTGTGGATGTTTCCTGGAGTCAAGAAATCGTTGATTTACCTCGATGGAAGCGTTGGCTTTTCGGAGCACCGTCCGTGACGAGTGGCAGCGTTGCCACAAAAGGTCCGGCCATGTTGCTCGCAGTCTGGTGGGGAGATGCCAGCGGGGCGACGTCGCATACCGTCTCACCCAGCGATGGCTTTGAGGTCATCGATTCGGTGCTCGAAGCGGGCCGCCTCGTGCAATGCGCCGTCGCGGTTCGGTATGTCAAAGAGCCTGGAACTTATGACGTGACCTGGACCGCTTCTCCTGCGCAAGGCGCACAGCTTTGGCTGATTGCGCTGGAGGCGCACAACGCGCCGGACTCGAGTCGCTAACGTCCGAAACCTGGGCGGCACCAAATGATCACTAACCGATTTGATCAGGCTGTCGGAACAAGGCAAGGCAAAACGAGTTTCCAGTGTCTTAGCCGACACCGAGTCTTGTCGCCGTTTGGATTCGCGAGTTGCAGGAGCTTGGCGCTTACCGGACGCATAGCACGGGAATCATCTTCATGCATTCTGGTCCGATTCGTAGTAACCCGGTACTTAACGAGTCGGCTAGTCGCTCGACATCCGGTTGGCGTGCCGTTTGAGTACAACTTGAGGACAGGGAGATGACAATGGGCAAACTATGGACGCTGGTGGTGATGGCAACTTTCCTCTTTTGCGCTACCAACTCGATTGCCACGACGTGGGGATCGACTACCGTTCAAGATCCTCTAACTGGTGATCAGTGCGAGGTCAAGGAGCCAGCAAGCTATGGATCGTATATCTATAGCTGGCCGTCAAAATATGACGGTGTGTATTGGCCATTCACTGATGAGAACTGGTTGTGGGAATGTGAAGACTCGGGATACATCAGTTTCGGTGATGACTTTTCGGATCTAACCGACGATGAGATATCGCGGATTCGAAAGCACCTGTCAAAAGCGTCGTCGCAACGCGGCAGTGATCTCAAGCGTTTAGAGGCCATGTATCGATTGCGGGACAAAGACGATAAGTTCTGGGCATGGTTCTACAGGGTTAAAGCGGTGATTCTGACGCAGGATGCCAATGCGGCAAGATACGAAGCGTTGCAACTCATGGAGGCGTCCGTTGAAACGATGGAGCCTGGTTTCGACTTGATACAAACCTACTACTTGATCGGTGAGTATCATCGAATCTTCGGCAAGATAGACAAAGCGAAAACCTACTTTTCGAAAGCGAGGTCCGTCGAGTGGCAAGATGATGAAGGAAATGCGCAGACTGGCAGTGAGTACATCAACAAACTCATTGATGAGCGGGTTACCATGTTCCCGGTCTCGCCATCTCCGTGAAGTCGTGATGAAGCCATGAAGAATGAGGACTCCGAAACGATCAAACCGGAGAGCGAAGGCGCTCGCTCCCTGTTCCGCGCTGAGCAATACATTATTCGCCTGACGTTCTGGCAGACGGTGCTGTCAGTTGTCGGAGTGATCATTGCAATACTCGCGCTGTACGCGGCGCTGAATGAATCCGCAGCGGTTCGTCAGCAAACCGAAGCGGCAGTTTGGCCATTCATCCAACTGACGATTGAAAACTACGACACTGGAGGCGCCGCTGGATTCTCGTTTGCCCTCACCAACGCGGGGGTCGGCCCCGCGCGGATGCATAATGTCCGTGTCGCGGTTGATGATGTAGTGGTCCGAGACTGGACCGAACTTGTCGCGATCGTTGACGGTGACCCCAATGCCGCTGTCAATCGCAACTACATCAGCAAACGTGTATTGCGTCCCGACGCGAGCGTCGTTGTGTTCGGCACCACAGATACCGCGCTCGCCAGAAAACTGGTGCACGCATTCAACAAACCAAGAGGCGCACTGACTTTCTGTTATTGCTCGATTTTCGATCAGTGTTGGCTCGCGGACAGTAGGAAAGATCTGCAAGCGCCGGAACAGGTTCAGGAATGCCCGGACTTTGGTGATGAAACGTACATCAACTAAGCGCCGGTCTGATAGGCGCAGATACACGATGTTTGCGGATAGATCGCTTCCATTAATCGTTCTGACGCTCTTACTCTCGAGCTGCGCCACAATCGATGAGTTTCCGGTGCTAGACGACGCTGAGACGAACTATCTTGTGGTAGCGGGTCATTTTATCGGTGCTCGGTATCTTCCCTATCCCCCGGAATGTTCGTCGGGTGAATACATTTGTCTGGACGCACCGCCGATGGCGTTGCGGTTCGCCGTGGACGCTACTTTGTACGGCTCACGGCCACCAATGCAGCTCGTGACCTTTACGACAAGGCATGCCGGAAAAGAGGGGCTCGACTTTGGGCCAGAACACCCTTATCTGCTGCTGCTGAAGACCGACGGCAGGCACTTCGTCACGCCACGTTATAGCTTTAAGCGCCTCGGGTGGGATGTCCGCGATCGTGCCGCTCTACCGTTAAAAACTGCGCACCGACCGATCCGGTGGTTGCCTTGCGACGTGAATCACCTGGTGCAGGAAATTCGGTTCCAACATTCTGAATCCGGGATTCGCGAGGGTCTGTTCCTCGATGACATCAAGCGTGCGTTGAGCAATCAAAGCGAGGCGCAAATCGCCGCAGGGCGTACGACATGACATGCACCTTCATCTCGTTCTCGGTAGCCGTTATGGGTAAGACTGCGATCGCTTTCAACGGCCCTTGAGCGACGCCAGTTGTGACAATGCTGTGATGAAAAAGCGATGAGCAACATCCAACAGAAAGCGGAGGTCCCTAAAGCGCAAGAATTCGTCGATTTGCGTTTTGCTGCAGGGCTAAGCCCGAATACGCTCGCTGCCGCCGAGATTGGCCTGCGCGGATCATGGCACGCGGTCTGTGTGCGCGTCGACGAGACTCTGATCGGTATGGGACGCATCATTGGTGATGGCGGATGCTGCTTCCAGGTTGTCGACATCGCGGTCCACCCAGATTACCAAGGTCGAGGTTTGGGCTATCAAATCGTGGAGGCTTTGATGCGCTACCTACACGACAACGCGCCGAAGTCTGTCTATGTCAGTTTGATTGCCGATGGCGATGCGCATCGGCTGTACAGCAAATTTGGTTTTGAGTTCACGGCACCAGCGTCAGTGGGCATGGCGCTCCGTTTGTAGGTGCTGCGATGGCGCTCACCAGTACCATCGTTCCTTACGATCCAGGGTGGCCTAAGCAATACGAGGATGAAGCGAAGATACTCGCGCCGATATTTCACCAGACTCTGGTTCAGGTGCATCACATTGGCAGCACCGCCATTGCTGGTCTGTCGGCCAAACCGGAAATCGATATTCTCGTCGTTGTTGAATGCATCCAAGACGCGAGCGAATGGAGCAAAGCGCTTGCCGAACTGCGGTATCGACGCGGTGGGGATCTTTCCGTTGGGCATCTCTTCTACAAAAAGGACGTGAGCGGCGTGCGAACTCATAAGGTTCATGTGTGCACGACCGGCCATGAAAAGATTCAGGAGATGATTCATTTTCGCAACTTCCTGCGCACGCACGCAGACACGCGCGCGGCATATCAAGCGTTGAAGTTGCAACTAGAGCGCGACAACACGTTGGGAATTGCTCAGTACCTTAAGGGCAAGGCACCTTTCATCGCCGAGGTGTTGCAACGGGCCGGCAAGTAATTGCTGATCAACCGTCGGATTGGTGCTCCAGTATGTCGCCGGGCTGACACTCAAGCACTTCGCAAATTTTTTCCAGCGTTGCGAAGCGGACGCCTTTTGCTTTGCCCGTTCTGAGAATCGAGAGATTCTGTTCTGAAATCCCTATTGCGCTCGCGAGTTCCTTGCCCTTCATTTTTCGGCGCGCCAGCATGACGTCCAACGTGACGTTAATCGACATTCGGTCTGCCTAGACAAATTGCTTGTTTTCAGCGTGAACCCGGCACGCTTCGACGAGCAGGTCACTCAGGACCCAAAGCACCAGTGCAACACCGACCGCCTTGAGTTCATTACTACCGACCGCGACCGACAGCATTTTTTGCCCGGGAGGGTGGTTCCACGACAACAGCAAGCTCATCAAAGACAAATGGATCGGTGTCGCGAGCGCTTGCGCCAACAAAAGCACAGAGAACCGCCGCAGATCATGGCTGTTACTCGCATTGAAGAGCTCGCCCTTCGAAAAGTTCTTGAAAGCGCGCCGCAGGAAAAACAGCCCGGCAAGACCAATCGAGAGATAGGCAGCGGTGAGCCCCCAAAGCGCATACCACTGCCCATCCGACACCGTCCACCACTGGATGGGAAAACCGACTGTGGATTGAGTGAGACTCGCAAAACTGCCCAGGTTCACGAGGTAGAACACCGCCACTGCCGGGATGGCAATCAGAAGTGCAGAACAGGCCCATGCGATAACCAACGACAATTTTCGACTCACGATTGACCCCACACTAAAATGATTGCTAATGTTTAATAAATTATCGTAAAACAATAATTTTTACAACAGGAGATGGAACATGCGTCTGTTCACTATCTGGGCTGCGTTGGGTGTGCTCATGGCACCGGCAACCGGCCATGCGCTGACGATGGGTCAATTCGCTTCCGCCTGCGAGGCGTTTGACGGCGACTGCAGCAAAAGCCCATTCTTGCAGGCTTACGTCGGCGGTGCACTCGATTTCGTCGCAATGCTCGATGAAGAGACGGATTACCTCGATCGGATCTATTGCCGGAAGGCGTCCGAGTTTTTCGATGCGCCGGAGATTATTCGATATATGTTGGCGCACCAGAGTGGGTACGACGATAAGAATGCGATGCTGCTGGTGATTCGCTATCTCGAAGAGATGGGTGGGTGCGAAACGCAATCAGAACGACAGCGACATCACGACCTGACGCTCCTGGAACGCTCGGACGAATCCGCCTGCTCGGAACGCTGGGTCCACCGTGCCTCTGCTGTCGCGTGTCAAAGTGATGGTAAATCGACAATCATTGTTGCGCGGGATCTCGGGATCGTTGATACCCGAGATGGCTCCAGTGTTTAGGAAAAAACTGCCGTTGTCGGCCACTTGCCTCAGGTCGCCGCGCGAAAAACCGGAACACTGAGCAAAGGCATCCAGCTGAATCGTGCTGCCGCTCACGGACGGTGACCACTGAATATTCAACAGATCGCCGACGCGTACGTTCTGGTCGGTGATCGGCTGCAGAATCGTGAACGGTGCGGGTAGCGTCCCGCGAGTCGCACTATTCACGCTGCCATCAGAACGAAACAACGATAGCGTGAAAACGGTCGCCGCGGCATTGGTGTCTATTCGGCCCTCGTAGTCGATATCCAGGAGATCCTCGTCTTCCTGCAACACCACGACCATGCCGTTCGCACTCGCTTCGAGTCGCTCGTTGCCGCCCAGCCGAACGTTGGTACCGGAACTGCCGCCCTCATTGATTTCCACGTTGACGACTGTGGACCCGCCCCCCATTGCTTCAAAGGTTGTACCGACCCAGAGTTGCTCGGTTTCCAGCGTCTCCGAATCGACGCCGTCGCCACCGCAGCCTGTCAGCCAAGCGGCGACGGTAACGAGTCCGAGGACGTGAGAGCGTTTGATTGCTCGTGAGTGCATAACTCCACCCGAATTTATTGCTGCGTGCGGAACACGGCGTTGATCAGGATAAGGTGACTACAGGCAGAGGGTCAAAGTCATGCGGCAGTGCAAAGTGACTTGGTCGGCGGCGTGACTTACACGTTCCGTTGCTTCGTGGCCGGCGATCGAATGAGCTATCGAATCGCGGCGTCGGAATAATTTAAGAACGGGTTGTGATTCCTACCGAGGAATCGGCGGATTCTGCCTCGCGAGAATCTCGTAGCGACGGAGTAGCTTCCAGAGCTCGATGTCATCGCAACCGTTGCTTGCGATCAGGTTATCGACACCACCTTCTGCAGCGAGAACCTGCAGAGCGAGACTGGGTGCGAGCGGATCGTCGATTTCCGCCTGGGCCGCCTCAGCGCGTTGTTTTGCGTACTCGAAGTTCCTGAGGAACTTGGGTTCCCACTCGCTGACGTCCTTGTTACATGCCTTGGCAGCATGCGCGGCACGGACGTGTTCCAGGTAAATGTGATCCGGCTGCATTCGATACCGCGTCTTTTCGACAGCATAGATTTCGAAGCCCATATAGACCACGAGGAACAGCAGAAAAAACAGTGCGCCTGGTTTCATCGCTTCATTCTATGGCAGTCGACGAAGAAAGGTCGAGTAGACGACGGTTCACGCTCGAAGCTGGGTCAGAACTGGATATCGCTTGCTGATTAGCAGTCTTGGGTGGATATTTGCAGAGAGAAACTCGGTCGGCGTGCGGCGGCTTAAGGTTCGAAGTAGGTTATTGTGCGATGCGAGTAGTCAATTGGTTCCGCAATATCATCGGGCGGATTTTTTCCAAACCCTACGCAGTTGCGCCCTGGAACGGTGATGCCGTATTCGACGAGAGGCTTTCAATCGATCAATCGTTTGGTCTAGAGATCGTCAATGACGACAAAACGCCGATGGAATTCGTTGTAGCTGTGTTGACGCAGTGCGTGCACCTTAACGATCGCGACGCTACCGAAGCTATGCTGCGAATTCACTTCAACGGTCGCGCCAGGTTTGGTCGTATGACCGAAGCTGGCGGTCGTGCATTAGTTGAGCACATCAACCAACAATCGGCAGAGTTTGGATGGCCGCTGTCTTGCAGCTTGTGCGATGGTCAGGAAACCGCGTCTCCCGGACCACCCAGCAAGGAAGACATCCAACGACACCGGAAACAGCATTAGGACAAAGTAGAGCGAGTGGCTAATCAAGAGTCGAACATGCGAAATTGTATATTTATAGTGGTTTTCCTCAGTTGGTCTGCCATGTGTGTATCTGCCGATGAGTCACTCCGCAACGTCACTGTCGTCACCGACGAAGGATTTGTCGACTTCACCCTGCCATTGGCCGGCGTCGGACAATCCAGCGGAGACAAATGGCTATTCAAAATTCGCGGTCTCTTCGGTGATGAAGAGCTTGGGTTTGATGTGCAACTGGGTTCGACATGGGAACAAGAAGAAATTCACAACGGCGAGATAACCTTGCACTGGGGGAGTGCTGTCATCCTTCGGTCGGGCGTCGAGAGCGATCGGTTTTGCGATTTAATCAGAACGTCGTACGGGAACGAATTTGTTGGTACCAAAATGCGGGAGGCACTAGATGTCATGGCAGTTGCGCTGGGTACAGATCCTGCGCAGATGCGACAGTCACCTGTGAAGATGAAAATGTTCATCGAACCCGCAGACGATGAGGGCTACGCTGAGTTCTATCTCAATGTTGACTTGCCGAGTCGTGTCGTTCAGTTCAATGAAAAGGACACCGAGTATCGCGTGAATCTGCTCAAAGCGCTGTGCACTTAGGCTGTTTACTTGGTTGGAACAACCACTCGGCGTCTGATTTGTCCGATCAATCACCTTGCCGCATACTGCCTGCGGATCCCTGCCGAGCGAATCTTTGCGAAAGTTACTCATCCGCCGTTTGACCATCGGCCTATTTTTTGTCTACACGCTGGCAGTCACATGGCCGGTGGCCACACTGATCCGTTCAGCGGAGCCGCTAGTCTTCGGCGTCCCATTATCCATGGCGTGGTCGATCGGCTGGATACTCACTGGTTGGTTTGCATTGCTGGTGCTTGATCGCGTCGAGACCGAGGGCGAGTAATGGCACAGTGGCAAGTCATTTCCGCGATGATCGTGGCTTACCTCATATTGACTTTGTGGGTGGGCCTAAGAGCCGGGCGTGGCACGTCATCGACAGTCGATGGATTCGTTGCCGGGGACCGCAACTTCGGTTTCCTCGTGATGTACTTCGTGACCGGGGCGACCGTGTTCTCGGCGTTTGCATTCCTCGGTGGTCCCGGTTGGGCGTATTCGCGTGGCGCTGCGGCGTTCTACATCCTCTCTTACGGCGTTATCGGAATGGCGCCGTGGTACGTGATCGGGCCCAAGGCTGCCCGTATCGGCAGGCGATTCGGACAAGTCACCCAAGCCCAGTTCTTGACTGGCCGTTTCCGCTCGCGCGGTCTGTCACTGGTAATCGCGCTAGTCAGCATCGCCGCAATGATTCCGTATATCACGCTACAGATGCGTGGCGCCGGCATTGTGATCGAGGCGGTCACCGACGGTCGGGTACCTATCTGGGTGGGTGCGGCTGTAGCGTACGGAGTGGTGTTGGTCTACGTGTTGATCAGTGGCGTTAGCGCGGTCGGTTGGACGAACACTTTGCAAGGCGTGTTCATGGTCGTCATCGCCTGGAGTCTCGGTTTGTACTTGCCGTATGCGTTGTACGGTGGCATCGGCCCGATGTTCGAAGCGATTCTTGCTGCGCGCCCCGAGTTGTTGGAGCTACCTGGCCTCACGGCATCGGGTGAACCGTGGAGCTGGGCGGGCTATTCCAGTGCGATCATTGTGAGCGCGGTCGGCATCACGATGTGGCCTCACATCTTCATGAAAGCGTTTACCGCTCGCGATGAGCGAATCATACGCCGCACGGTGGTGTGGTTCCCATCGTTCCAGTTGTTTTTGGTCCCGGTGTTTCTGATCGGCTTTGCGGGCGTGTTGTTTGTCGACACGCTGCCACAGCCGGACTTCATACTGCCCTACCTCATTTTGAACGTGGATTTACCGCTGATCGTCGTTGGTCTGTTCTGCGCGGGTGCGCTGTCGGCTTCGATGTCGACAGGCGATGCGCTGATGCACGCCACTGCATCGGTAGCGGTCGAGGATGGTATGAGTCCCTTCATGGATCTCAACGAATCGCAGCAACGACTGCTGATTCGTATACTGATTGTTGTGTTTGGTGCGATCGCGTACTTCTTCGCGGTGTCGGAAGGCGTATCGTTGGTGGTGTTGCTACTGACGTCGTACGGCATCATCGCGCAGCTCGCCCCGGCAGTCGTTGCGGCGTTGTTCTGGCGACGCGCCACAACACCCGGTGTGATCGCCGGGTTGCTCGCGGGTAGCGTCACAGCGTTGGTGTTCTTTTTCATGCCAGAGCTAAAACCCATAGAATTGCATGAAGGTTTGTTCGGTCTGATGGTTCACGTACCGACGTTGGTCGTGGTGTCATTGCTAACCCCGGAACAAGACCGCGACCATGTTGAGTCCTATATCAATCCACCCGCATCGACACCTGCCGCGATGAATTGAGGAATGTTTCGATGAGCACATTGACTTCGATAGAGATGCTGAGCCAGTTGGTGGCGTTTCCGACAGTTTCCCGAGACTCCAATCTGCCGCTGATCGACTGGGTGGAAGACTATGTCGGCCAGTTTGGAGCTCGTTGCCGGCGCACCTGGAACGCGGAGCAGAACAAGTCCAACCTGTTCGTGGCGATTGGTCCAGATGCACCGGGTGGCGTTGTCTTGTCCGGTCATACTGACGTTGTGCCGATCGATGATCAGGACTGGCATACCGATCCGTTCAAGCTGACTGAGAAAGACGGCTTGTTGTACGGCCGCGGTAGCTCAGATATGAAAGGCTTCTCGGCTGTCTTTTTGTCACGCCTGGCAAAGCTCGATATCAAGGCATTGGACAAGCCGCTGTACCTGGCGTTGTCGTACGACGAGGAGGTGGGCTGCCTCGGTGTGAGTCGAATGATTGACGATGCGCTTGCCGAGTTTGAAAGACCGGACTTCGCGATTATCGGTGAGCCGACGACCATGCAGATTGTTCGCGCACACAAAGCGATCAACTCATTCCGAACGCTCGTGACCGGAAAAGCGGCGCACTCGAGCCAACCCCATCGAGGTGCCGGCGCGATCTTCGCTGCAGCACGCATCATGGAACATTTGTATTCCATCGGTCAGTCGCGACGTGACGCTGCGGACGAATCGCCTTGCGAGCCGCCGTGGACGACGGTGCAAGTGGGGATCATCCACGGTGGTACAGCAGTCAATATTCTGCCCGCGCACTGTGAGTTCCTGTGGGAGTACCGCAGCCTGCCGGAGGAGGGCCCGGATCTGATCATCGATGCGCTGCAAACCTATATCGACGAGCAGGTATTGCCAGATCTACGCGAGTTCGCGCCCGATGCATCGATCGAAACGACGCGCATCGCACAAGTTCCCCCATTGCTGCCCGACCCTGACGAAAAGGCGGAGCGGTTTGTGCAGACCTTGCGAGGCGTGCGCGAAGGCGGCTCCGGCGCGGTATCGTTTGCCACGGAGGCGGGGATCTTCCAAAAGGCTGGCGTCAGTAGTGTTGTGTGTGGTCCGGGTTCGATCGACCAGGCACACCAGCCAAACGAGTTTATCGATCCGCAAGAACTCACACGATGCGAAGCGATGATCGATGACGTGTTCGCGTATCTGTATCGCGCGAGTTGACCCGCCGCCGCATCCTTTCAGACCGTAGTATCATCGAATGACCCGGTGTTATCGATTGTCGTACCATGGGCCCTTAACTAGCGCGTTACTTCAGGGAGAGCCACAAACATCATGTTGATCCGTCAAACTGTATCTATCGTATGCCTACTTGCCCTTTTCCTTGGCGCTTGCAGCTCAGAGACTGAAACCGAAGTGGCCGCACCTGAACCCTCAGCCGAGGACGCCGAAGCCGCACTGATTGCTCGGGCGATGGAAATTCACGATCGCGTGCTGACGGCGGATACGCACGCCGACACGCCATTACGAATGATCGAACCGGGTTTCGATATGGCTGAACGTCACGATCCGAATGAGTCCGGCTCCAAAGTCGATTATCCACGCATGAAGGAAGGTGGTTTGGACGCCATCTTTTTCGCAGCGTTCGTGGCGCAGGGGATCCGCGATGATGATGGCAAGTCCCGCGCGAAAGCACTCGGCTTGCAGATGATTGATGCGGTTCGGGACTCGATTGAAGCGAACTCCGATGCGGTCGGTCTCGCGTTGAACCCGGATGACGCCTACGAACTGGAAAAAGCCGGCAAGCGGGCGATCTACCTCGCAATAGAAAACGGCTACCCGATCGGCGATGACGTCAGCAACGTCGAGCTGTATTTCGACAAGGGTGTTCGCTACATCACTCTGGTGCACGCGACTAACAACGATCTGGCAGATTCGGCAACTGATCCCAAGGGTCCGGAGCACGACGGCATAAGCCCGCTCGGTGCGGAAGTGGTCGCTGAGATGAACCGCCTCGGCATCATGGTCGACGTATCGCACGGCAGTGACGAGGTGTTCTACGACGCTATCGAGATGTCCAAAGCACCGATCATCGCAACGCACTCCAACGCGCGCGGGCTGGTCGAGCACAAGCGCAACATGACGGACGACATGTTGAAAAAGCTGGCTGAGAATGGTGGTGTGGTTCAGTTGACCATGTTGTCCGACTATCTTCGGGATAAGCCGGAAACGCCTGAGCGCGACGCGGCGTTTGCCGAGCTTTCTGCCAGCACGAAGCCTGCTGCGGAAATGACCTTGGAGGAACGTGCGGCAGTGCGCAAGGCACGGATGGAAATCAACGAGAAGTATCCTGTCGCGCTCGCAACGGTGTCGGACGCGGTTGATCACATCGACTACATCGTCTCCGTGGCGGGCATCGATCACGTCGGTATCGGCTGTGACTTTGATGGGGGTGGCGGTATCGACGGCGTGTTCGACGCCAGTGAAGTCATGAACATCACGATTGAGATGGTGCGCCGCGGCTATACCGAAGAGCAGATTGCGAAAATCTGGGGCGGTAACGTCATGCGTGTTTTCCGTGATGTCCAGGCGGTTGCCACGGAACTCCAAGCTGAGGAAGCTGCCTGAGTAATGTCTCCGAGGCGTCTCGGCCAATGCCTCCTTTTGCTGGCGTTATGGAGTTTCGCTTCAGTTGGGTCGGCACATCCGTTGCGGTTGTCGCTGAGTCAGATTGAATACTCGGACGAACAACAAACCCTAACCGTCAGCTTGCGCTTGTTCTTGATGGATGTGCGCGAAGCGTTGGTCTTTGACCCAGACTCGACCGAACTGAAGTTTTGTCAAGCGGATGAAGCCGAGTACGCTGAACGATTGCTGCTTGAGTATCTTAATGAGTTTTTCTACATCCGTGTGAACGGCAATCCGGTCGATCTCAAAATCAAGAGCAAGCAGCTTAGCGGTGAGGGCATCAATGTGGCGTTGGCGATCGAGTTTGAACATCGACAAGCGCCGCCTTTGACTTCGCTTGAAATCAAGAACGCTGTGTTTACGGATCTGTTTTTTGATCAAAGCAACGTGGTCTACGTGCATATCAACGGAGAAGACCGGAGCTTGATGCTCGGCAAAGACACACCAACCCATGAGCTGAGATTCTGACGTGCAGTCCTTCCCGTTCTTTATAAAGATTGGCTTCGAGCACATCTCTGATCTCGCAGGCATAGATCACATTCTGTTTCTGATCGCGCTGTGTGCCGTGTATCGCCTCCAGCAATGGAAGCACGTTCTGATTCTGGTCACCGCGTTCACGATCGGCCACAGCATCACTCTGGCATTGGTGTCGCTCGGCAGTCTTTCCATCCCGTCGAGTCTCATCGAATTCTTGATACCGGTAACGATCGTGGTGGTCGCGCTTAATAACGTGATTACTCAGCCAACGACAACGGGAAAGATGACGCGCAACTACGCGATGGCGTTGTTTTTTGGCTTGATCCACGGGATGGGGTTCTCGAATTACTTCCGTGCACTGTTGATGGACAGCGGCTCGGTGGTGATGCCTTTGTTGGGGTTCAACCTCGGTATCGAGCTCGGTCAACTCTTGGTCGTTGCCCTGATCGTCGGGGCGTCATATCTGTGCTTGAATGTAGTTGGCGTGAAGCAACGTGATTGGACAGTGTTTGTCTCGGGCGGCGCCTTCGGTCTCGGTTTGAAAATGATGGCCGACACTTGGCCGTGGTAGTCACCGTGGACTCAGGCGCCGGTGATCTCGTCAGCCCCTGACGCCTCCACGGTAAGCTTCAACAAATAGTTCGCGAGGTACTATGCGAGTGTTATCACGGTTCATCACAATACTTGTTTGGTTCTCTTTGTTGTCGACGATCAGCCACGCCCAGGCCCCGTTTATCGATCCTGCAGACGACTACAAGCATTTTGGCGCGCCGGAGAACGCACTGTTCTGGACGCCTGAGCAGCAAGTCGCCGGTTATCGGAACGCGGATCAGATTTTCTGGACTCGAACGATTCGCGCGGGTGAAACGCCACTGACTTTGCCATACGCGAGGAGAGATCTCGCGAATATTGAACTCAAAGTTGGCGCACAAACGATGTCGCTCGATGAGTACTTCATGCGCCAAAGCGTTGCCGGCCTGCTGGTGATCAAGAACGGCAGGATCGTCTACGAGCGCTACGGTCTCGGCAACGACGAAAATAGCCGATGGGTATCTTACTCAGTCGCCAAGTCGGTCACATCCATGTTGATTGGTGCGGCAGTGAAAGATGGCTATATCGCAAGTGTGGATGACCCGGTCACGGACTATTTACCACGACTCAAAGGCTCAGCTTATGACGGCTCGTCGATCGCGGACCTTTTGCATATGGCCTCCGGTGTCGCGTGGAACGAGGATTATGCTGACCCAAAATCGGACATCGCGACTGCGCCTTGGGAGACAATTGATCTGTACGAATTCCTGAGCGAAAAATCGCGCGTCGCACCGGCAGGCGTGGCATTTAACTACAACACGGCAGAGACAAACCTTGCCGGTACTCTACTGCGCTCCGCAATTGGCAATAACTTGTCGACTTATTTGTCAGAGAAAATCTGGCGCCCATTTGGGATGGAAGCTGACGCATCCTGGAACTTGACTGAACCGGGCGGTGGCGAGTTCGGTGGATGCTGTATCAACGCAACTTTGCGCGACTACGGTCGTATCGGGTTGTTCGCCTTAGCGAATGGACGTTTGCAAGATGCCACCCAAGTGTTGCCAGCCGATTGGATGAGTCAGTCCACAACCCCCTCAAAAGGTTTTGCAGGTTATGGATATCTTTGGTGGCTTGAAGACGGCGGTGTTTACCGCGCGTCAGGAATTTTCGGTCAGGGCATCTATATTGCCCCTGCCGATAATATCGTGATCGCGCTGCACAGTGCGCGACCTGATGCCAGCCGGCAAGCAGATTGGGCGTGGCAGGACGCGTTGTTCGAGTCGATCGTCGGAGCATTGCAACCGTGAGATTTCCTCACGGCGATACATTACTCTCGATGCTCTTACTCCCACGTGTTTTGAAACCTAGGTGAGTCCTGTCCGATGAACGAAATCTCTTTCGATGATTTCCTGAAAGTCGAACTTCGAGTGGGCAAAGTGGTCTCGGCCGAGGCTTTTCCAGAAGCGCGGAATCCCGCGTACATCCTGCATGTCGATTTCGGTCAGGAGATCGGTGTCAGAAAATCCAGCGCGCAAATCACCGACCTCTACGACATTAACGAACTGGTCGGCAGGCTGGTCGTCGCCGTCGTGAACTTCCCAGCGAAACAGATCGGCCCTATCAAGTCGCAATGTCTCGTAACCGGATTTCATAACGAGGCCGGTCATGTTGCGCTGTGCGTTCCTGATCAGGACGTGCCGTTAGGAACGCGTCTGCTCTGACGTGTTTCCTACTCTGCGTCACCAGACCGCCGGAAGTTCCAATCGACGACGATGAGTCTTGTCGAAGCAGTGATCAGGTAAGCCTTTTCGACGCTTGAGAAAAGCGGGCACCTGCCGCATCATTGTGTCGAGAAAATCGAATTCCGAATTGCGAGCGAACCTCTTCAAACATCTGATTCGCTCGCTTGTAACGTCGACGTAATGTTAGTTATCAGCGTCGACCTACTCTCTCGAAACCCGTAGACACCCGCTTTATTAAGGACTTGTGAACCATGCGCCAAGACCGACGACGATTTCTTGCAGCCACCGGGACCGCGTTCGCTGGATTTGCCCTCAGTTCGTGCGCATCACGTTCTACAACGTCAGGACCCGTTCCGCTCGCGATGGGCGCAGCGTCGCGAAATGCCGGTGACTCCGTACTTGGACCGCTGGTGAAAGATCCCAAGGGATTGTTGGATTTGCCGAGAGGGTTCTCCTACCGAATCATGTCTGAGCTTGGCCGCGAAATGAATGATGGTTTCAAGGTACCTGACGCAGCCGATGGCATGGGTTGCTTCGACCTTGGCAACGGCGAGCTTGCACTCGTACGCAACCATGAGCTGGTGCCGCAGGAGCCAACGGGTGACGTGATGCAGCCGGCATATGACACGATTGCAGATACCGGGATTCCTCTGCCCGGCGGAACGACCACGCTGGTGCTCGACGCAAAGACGCTGCAGCTCAAACGCGAGTACAGAAGTTTGGTTGGTACCATTCGGAATTGTTCCGGTGGCACGACGCCCTGGGGCAGTTGGCTGACCTGCGAAGAGGCGGTGGTCAGCGGTCACCCGCAGCTACATCAGGAACACGGGTTCGTGTTCGAGGTTCCTGCCAACGCGGGTGGCTTGGTCGACCCTGTACCGCTGAAGGCGATGGGACAGTTTAATCACGAAGCCGCCTGCGTCGATCCAGTGACCGGCACCGTATATCTGACCGAAGATCGCAACGAATCGTTGTTCTACCGTTTTCTTCCAAAAGAGAAAGGCAACCTTCAGGCGGGCGGTGTCCTTCAGGCGCTCGCACTAGACGATGTGGCTGATACTCGCAACTGGGGCGACGCGCCGGCCATTGCAGTTGGCCAAGCGATCTCCGGGCGATGGATTACGTTGGAAGACGTACTCGCTCCGGATGACGATCTCCGCCTCCGTGGCGCGGCACTCGGTGCCACCGTGTTTGCACGCGGCGAAGGTGTGTTCATGGGCGAGGACGAGCTCTACTTCACGGCGACGTCTGGTGGTGTTGCGAAGGAAGGGCAAATTTTCAGATTGCGGCCCAGCCGCCAGCAGAGCAAAGACGATATACTCGATTTGTTCTTCGAAAGCGGTAGCACGGACCAATACAGTTTCGGAGACAACGTCTGCGTGGCGCCGTACGGGCACTTGGTTGTCTGTGAGGACCAATACACCGACGTAGTGAATAACCACTTGCGGGGCATCACGCCCGATGGTGCGAGCTATCCGCTCGCACAGTTGAATCGACAAACCGAATTGGCTGGCGCTTGTTTCTCGCCCGACGGACGTACGCTGTTCGTGAATGCATACAGCCCGACGATGACGCTCGCGATTCAGGGGCCGTGGCCGGTTTGATCGTTGCCTAACCGATGCGCTCGGAGAGGCGGTGGCTATTGTTCGATCCTCGGTTTTGCCAGAAGAACGCGAACGACAGAAGGATCGCCGTACCTGAAAATATCGTCATCAGCGTGCCGGGCATGAAATGGACGTGGCCGCCGAGGTCGAGGAACATGAAGTAACCGACATCCAGAAGGCCACCGACCATCGCGGTGACCCAAATCGCCGTCAAGCTTTGCTGCCAAATCAATATTGCTCCGATCAGTGTGACTAACCCACCCCACAGCAGGTTCCACGCGTGCTGATTCAGAACGGCACCTACTGCGGGATGGTATTCGTTCACCAGCATCTCCGGGGGAACCGCGTCAGCGATTGCTTGGAAGCCGGCCGTTGTGCCGCTCGACAAAACAATTCCGCCCGCCAGCATATGGACCAGTCCCCAGACCACCCAAAGAACTGATGCGATTTTAAGTAGGATCGCGGATTTCGACGATTGCATTGTGCTTCTCTTCTAGCCACAACTGGCGGCTTGTCGTTACGTTTGTGAGCAGCGGGCTCCGGCTGATCGCTCTGCCCAACGGCGTCGCGCAAATTCAAGGAATGTCTGAATCTTTGGGCTGTCGAAGATGCTCTTGTGGATCACAAAAAACACCGGTGCCGACCAATCGGGCCAGGGCTGCCAAACCGGCACAAGGTCATCTCTACGCCTAGCGAAATGCATCGGCACAAAGCCAATCCCCATGTGTAAGTCCAGAGCCTTATCTAGCGCAAGTGGGCTGTCACTACGAAAGACCAAGCGATCCTTTGGCACGACGGATTGGATAAATGTGTGCAGGGGCAGAATCGGCTCTTTCGGCCAGAAGCAGACGAAGTTGTGCGTCGTTGCCTCGTCGTAGCTCGTTGGGACTCCGTGGCGTTTGGCGTAACTCTCTGTCGCATACAAACCGAAGTCGATATCTGCGAAGTGTCGCGAAATGTGTTGACCATCGTTCTCTTCATCGCCGATTCGAAGTGCGATATGCGCCTCACCGTAGTTGAGCCGCAGTCTTCCCGGCGTGGGTGAGTAGCGAATCGCCAGTGTCGGGTGTTGGCGCTGAAACTCGGCCAGCAGCGGAATAATCAACGCATTGGCAACTTCCCGTGTTGTGAAATGCAGCTCGCCGGTCAGTGCTTCAGCGCCGGTGCGATTGCGCAGCATAAATTCCGTGAGGCGCGTGTCGATCGACTTCGCGACCTCGATCAAATCCTGTCCCGCCTCTGTTGCGGTGTAACCCTTGCCGTGACGATGAAATAGCTTTTCGCCTAGCGTTTGCTCCAGCGAGTCGATGTGCCTGATGACTGTGGCTCGGTGAATACCGAGATTCATCGCCGCGCTTGAAATTGTCCCGTACCGACCGACGAAGAACACTGTTCGCATTTCGGTCCAATTCGTATCGGATAGGCGTCGGTCGCGCATATCGAAATCGTGCCCTACGTCGGTGAGGTCGAGTAGCACACCCATCGCTCACACGATGCGCGCTCATGTGACAACCTACTGCGTGAGCGGTTTCATGTGACCGGTCTCTCTGAGGCTCGCGATGAACGCTTGAACCTTCGCGCTGCGATGGGTGGCGCCGTGGGTGACCAGCCACAGTCGGGTATTCAAAGCGCGATTGGGTGGCTGCAGAAGTATGACGTCTTTCAGAACCGCTGCTTGGGAAACCGGCATAAATCCAGCGCCGACGCCGGCCACGATCGCCTGTAGCCGGCAATGGAAATTCTCGCTCAAGAAACAATAGTCGACAGAAGGTAGGTGCTTTTCGAGCCAGGCGTATGGACCGATCGGTTTGGATACTCGGATACCAACGTAGCGCAGGCGAGCGAGCGCTTCGATGGAATCGATGGGTCCGTGTGTGTCGAGATACGACTGGTGGGCATAGAGCCCAGTCTCCAGTGGCGCCAAGGGCAATACCACGTAGTCGGGGTCGTCGGGTTTCTTTCCCGCTCGTATAGCGACATGGGCTTCGCCGTACTCGAGCTTCAACGCTTTGGTTGTGACCAACGAGCGAATCGTCGCGTCGCTGTTTTCCGTGAGGAAGTGATCCATGGCACCGGAGAAAGTGTGGCAGATGACGTCCACGGTGGAAACGATCAGTTCACCGGAGACGCCTGGCCCTCGAGTATCCGAACGCCCCATGAATTGCTTAAATTGATCTTCGGTGGTTTCCGCAACGCGCAAGAGGTCCTCGCCGATTTCGGTCAGCGAATAGCCGCGTGCGTTTCGAAAGAATATTTTACCGCCGAGCGAATCTTCTAGCGCATCGATGTGTCGGATGACTGTCGCTCGGTGGACGCCCAGAGCCTCTGATGCGGCTGTGACTGTTCCGTGCTTTGCCACCATGTAGGCAGTGCGGAATTCATTCCACTTGTCCAAATTATGCTGCTTTTCGGATCACAAAAAAGAGAACTTTTGACTTTATGCTGCAATGATGCGCAGTCAATCTAGGTGCGTCAAGCATCTCGCACGGAATGAAATTGCGCCTTGATTGCCAGTGAGCCTGGCGCCGGCCAGGACGTGTGAGAATTTCTCACACCCGCGTTGCGGATTCGTCGCCGCACTAGCTTCGTGCCGTGAGATTTTCCTCCGACAGGAGGCAATCGCATGAAAGCACGTGATATCGCATTGGCATTGGTCATAGCCATCGTCTGGGGCGCCAATTTTTCAGTCATAGAAATCGGCCTCCGGTCGTTTCCCCCGTTGTTATTCGCGGCTTTGCGTTTCGCTGTTGTCGCCCTCGTTGCGCTTGTAGTGTTCCGACCTCCCACTGGCCATTGGCGATACGTGTTGCAGTATGGCCTTTACATGGGACTGCTCCAGTTTGGCTGCCTGTTCTTCGCGATGAACGGACACGCGGACGCGGGTACGAGTGCGCTGGTGCTGCAGGCCCAGGTACCGCTGACCATGTTGATGGCGGGTTTGCTGCTGCGCGAGAAAGCCACCGGCATTCAATGGCTCGGCGTCGTGATCGCCGGCGCGGCACTAGGGCTGCTGTATGTCAATCAGAGTGGGCGCATGGATGCGTTCGGATTAATGTTAACGCTGTTTGCTGCAATCAACTTTGCTGCCGGCAATCTGACAATGCGTCGAGCGCAGGGCATCAGCGGAATTCAACTCGTCGCATGGTCTTGCGTCTTACCGCCGCTCCCCCTGCTCGGTCTGTCACTGCTGCTGGAGGGTCCAACGACGGTCCAGGCGTTCGCCTATGCCGACTTCACAGGCTGGGTCGCGCTCGCGTATGTCTCGTTGCTGGCGACACTCGGTGGGTTTGGTTTCTGGGGCGTGTTGCTCGGTCGCTACGGTACGGGTCGTGTGTTGCCGTTTTCGTTCTGCGTACCGATCTTCGCTCAGATCGCGGCGGCCTTGATTCTGCAAGAACCGTTGGGAATGATGGAGTGGGGCGTGACGCTGGGCGTGGTTGCTGGTGCCATGCTTTGCCAGGTTCTTGCTCGCCCGAGCAAAACGCTCGCATCGATTCACGGTCGATTGACCAGGAGGCGCTATGGCCGCAAAACTCCCGCCGCTGAATGCCGTGCGTGCGTTTGAGGCATGCGCGCGTCATCTCAGTTTCTCCCGCGCTGCCGATGAGCTGTCTGTCACTCACAGCGCGGTGAGTAAGCAAGTCGCAGCGCTAGAGGACTTTATCGGCGAACAGTTGTTTGATCGATCGGGATCTCAAGTGGCGTTGACCGACGAAGGCCGGCGATTGCGAGATGTCGTGCAGCCCGCTTTCGCATCATTGACCCAAGCGTTTTCGCAGCACCGACGGTCAGCACCGTCCAACACGGTCCTGCGAGTGGCGACCGTCGCATCCTTCGCAGCGTTGGTGTTGATGCCGATGAAGCCTGAGTTCGATCGTGCGTTGCCGGACTTACCACTCGAGATTTCCACATCGGATCGACCACTTGATCTCACCAAGGCGTCTGTGGATTTTGCGATTCGCTATGGCGGCGGTAACTGGCCCGGCCTGGTTTCGGAGCCGCTGGTTCCAGGCAACCTGGTTGGCGTGGTTGCGCGCGCTCGCAGTGCGGACGTTCGTTCGATGCCAACAATCCAGACCTTCGCATCGAATGAATGGGATCGTATAGCCGTTGCGGCCCGTCCACGGGGCGGGCCTTTGCTGCTGGAGCACTTCATCGTCGCACTATCGGCTGTCCGGGAAGGTCTGGGTGTCGCATTGCTTCCTGACATCCTTGTGCAAAAGTTTCTGACCGATGGGGAGCTTGTGTATGCGGGCTTTGAAGACATTCCGTGGCACGACACATTCCACCTAGCTTACGACCCCGGGACGCGCAGGTTGTCTGACATTCACGCGTTCCGTGACGTCCTTCTGAAACAACTGTGACAATCCCTCAAGTCTCTGGTGCCGAAACGGACAGTCGAGACCGTCGCGAGCGTGACAGCATGAACACCACACTTTTAGTTAGGAGTTCAGAGCATGGTCGCTATTCGTCACAACCCATTTCCCGTCGACCCAACGTATGCAGGGATCTATTCCCACGCTGTCGAAGTTCGGGGAGCCAGTCGCTCGTTGTTAGTCTCTGGTCAGGTCGGGGTCGCGCCGGACGGAACACTGCCGGGCGACTTTGAAGGCCAACTTGAGCAAGCGATCGCAAATCTCAAGGCGGTGCTAAGTGCCGCCAGCATGACGGTCCGCCACATCACGAAGCTCAGCATTTTTTTGACACACCGCGAGGACATCCCGACGGCAATAGAGGTCCGAAAACAACACTTCGACGGTGTGCAGCCAGCGATCACCACGGTTCTCGTCGCAGGCTTGGTCGAACCCGATTGGCGGGTCGAGCTCGAGGCGGTCGCTGTGGATGAGGACAGAACGATAGAACGCGGCAGGTGGGTGTAACGAAAGTTCGAAGTGGTAACACTTCGCGCGAGACGGTACGGTATCGGGCGTAGTCCGAGCCACACAAAGAGATAACTCATGCGCCGCACTGTCTGCTTCCTGTCACTTCTCGCTAGTCTGACGTTGTTTTCGAAACCCGCGATAGCGGCGCCGGTCGATGAGAGCCTCTTCGATGGCCTTGAGTATCGGTTGATCGGACCCTGGCGCGGTGGACGCGTCACAGCGGTTCATGGAGTGCCCAGTGACGACCAGGTCTATTACATGGGTGCTGCAGGTGGCGGCGTTTGGAAAACCACCAATGCCGGACAAACATGGGACAACATCTCGGACGGTGAGATTCCGGTTGGAACGATCGGCGCGATCGCTGTCGCACCGTCTGACACGAACGTTATCTATGTCGGCACCGGCGAGTCGCCGATTCGTGGCGTTACAACCTCGCAAGGGGAAGGCATCTGGAAATCAACCGACGCGGGCGCGTCGTTCGAATTCATTGGTTTGCCGAACGCAGGACAGATTGCCAAGATTCAAATTCATCCGGACAACGCGGATCTCGTTTATGTCGCGGTCCAGGGTCAAATCTGGGCGCCCAACCCGGAGCGCGGTGTTTACCGTAGCGACGACGGCGGTGAAACCTGGGAGTTAGTCCTTGAGGTCAATCCCGACACCGGCTCAACCGACGTGACAATGGACCCGAGCAACCCACGCATCCTGTATGCCGCGATGTGGCACCACGGTCGCAAGCCATGGTTCATCAAGTCGGGCGGCGAAGGCGGCGGTCTTTACAAGAGTGTCGACGGCGGTGACTCCTGGGATCAGCTCGACGGCGGCTTGCCCGAGCTGATCGGCAAAGCCGGCATCGCGGTGTCCGCAGCAGATCCGTCGCGCGTGTACGCGATTATCGAAGCGGGTCCGGGCGAGGGTGGCGTTTGGCGCAGCGACAACCACGGCAAAAGCTGGGAGTTGATGAATGGGCATCGCGCGTTGTGGTCCCGCGCCTGGTACTACATTCATATCGCGGTGGATCCGACAGACGCCGATACCGTCTGGGCTATGAACACGCGAATGTACAAATCGGTCAACGGCGGCGAAGACTGGGAGATCGTGCGCGGCACGCATGGCGATCACCACGATCTTTGGTTCAACCCGGAAGATGGCGACAACATCATCAATGCCAATGATGGCGGTGCCAGTGTCACGTTCGACGGTGGCGAAACCTGGAGTTCGATCAATAACCAGCCGACCGCGCAGTTCTACCGAATTATCACCGACAACCAGGATCCATACCGTTTGTATGGCGGCCAGCAAGATAACTCGACCGTGTCGATCGCCAGCTACGCCTGGGATGGCAGCATTGGCGTCGATGACTTCTATGCGGTCGGCGGCGGTGAGAGTGCACACATCGCATTTGATCCGGACGATCCAACGCTGATCTACGCGACGACGATCAATGGCACGTTGACCGAGTACAACCATGCGAACAAAAAACGCCGCTACATCATCCCGTATCCGGAAATGGTGTTCGGCAAAGATTCCAAAGATCTGAAATACCGCGCCAACTGGAATCCGCCGGTGATCACGAGCCCGCACGATCACTCGACGATCTACTACGGCACCCAGTACTTGCTGAAAAGCACCGATCGCGGATTGAATTGGGAAGAAGTCAGCCCGGACCTGACCCGCAACATTGCCGAGCACATGGGACGCAATGGTGGCCCGTTAACGCCAGAGAACGTGGGCGCCGAGTTTTATCACACGATCTTTGCGATTGTTGAGAGCACGCAAGAGGAAGGTACGATCTGGGTGGGTGCTGACGATGGGCTGGTGCACATCACTCGCGACGGCGGCGACAACTGGACGGATATCTCCCCGCCACACCGCGGTGAGGCGATGATCAACGCGATCGAGTTGTCGCCCCATACCGAAGGCACAGCGTATCTCGCGGTCACCGGCTATAAGCTCAACGACTTCCGCCCTTACATTTACAAGACCACCGATCACGGCAAGCGTTGGCGTCGAATCGATCGCGGCTTGCCGGAAGCCGCTTACGTGCGGGTCGTTCGGGAAGACCCTGTTGTGCGCGGATTGCTGTATGCCGGCACAGAGAAAGGTCTGTTCGTCTCGTTCGATGACGGTGGCGAATGGCAGTCGCTGGATCTGAATCTGCCCGCGGTCCCGGTTACCGATCTCCGAGCACGGGAAGATGGTTTAGCCGTCGCTACCCAGGGACGCGCTTTCTGGGTCCTCGATGATCTTTGGTTGCTGCGCCAGGCGGCAAGTGTTGACGAAGACAAGGCATTGCACTTGTACACACCGCCCACCTGGGCGATGGGCAAACCCAGCAGCCGTGCACGTCAGTTCGAAGGCGGCAACCCGTCACCGAACGTACCGTTGTTCTACGTTGTGCGTGATGAAGTCGACGAGGATGCAGAACTTTCGATTGAGATTCTGGACGCAAGCGGCACCGTGATCCGGACGATGTCGAGTGAGGAAGGCGATCAGGAGCGCTGCGAGAAATCCAATGAGGATCCACGCCGCCCGATCAAACACCGCTACCCATCCGCCTCGGAAGGGTTTAACCGGTGGAGCTGGAATCTGCGTTCCGAGGACGTCGCGTGTATCGACGATATCTTGATCCACGGTGGTTTCAGTGGTCCCACGGTTGCCCCGGGCAACTACACCGCCCGCGTCACGTTAGGAGATGCTTCAACCGAGGCGGCGTTCACCGTGACGAAAGACCCGCGTGCGTTTGCGACGGATGCGCAGATTGCCGATTGGGCGCAGACCTTATTGGACGTCAAAGGACTGCTTGCCGAGTCGTTGCAAACCCTGGACGGCGCGCGACAGGCGCGGTCCGGGCTCAAAGCGATGCTGGCCGAGCACGACGATGAAGCTCTGCGTGCACTTGCAGAGCCTGCGATCGAACGCATCGATGCGTGGGAAGAACAGATCACGCAGCTCAAGCATGAGACTTATGAGGACGAGGACGCCTGGGAGACGATGTTCGATGGTCAGGTTCGCTATCTGATGGACACCATCGACTATTCAGGCGCGCCGGTCACCGACGGCATGCGTCAGCGATTGGCTGATCTCAACAAGCAGTGGGACGCCCTCCGGTCGGAGATGCGGTCGATCACCGCGGAGCATATCGAGCCGATCAACGACTGGGCGTTGCAGCGCCAAGAGCCTTACATCAATCGGCCGGTGGCGTCCGCCAACTAACCAACCCTTCGAAGGCGCCGTCAGCGATTTACGCTGATGGCGCCTCTCGGTGGCCGCAGCCTTGCTGTGTGATCAATAGCGCGGTACCGATCAACGCGATGCCTTTGATGATCATCGCTTGTTGAATCGCTCGCATGACTTCGGTCTCGGCCGTGACCATTTCATAGCCGTGTACGACCACCGTCACCGGGATCAGGAATACGACGAGCAGCCAACCGCCGAGTCTGGGGCGCCAGTTAAACAAGATCATTGCGGCGCCAGCTAGCTCGACAACGCCAGACACCAGCACCCAGAAAACGGGATACGGCGTCGCATCCGGCATCAGCGACACGTAGTACGGGATGCTGGTGAAATGCGTGATCCCCGACAGCAGGAACAGGAACGTCAGCATGAATCGGGCGATGATCGTGATCGAAGGGTGATTCGGGAGTTGGTGTTCTGCGAGCATCGGGCTTCTCCGGTGGTAGAGGGGCGAGCGGATCTTAGGTCTTAGCGGGTAAGGTCAAGCAGGCAACGCGGCGTTGGTTTGCACCCATTCCTTGATTCGATCCTTGCGATTCTGGTTGGCTTCTATTGCCACCGCCGACACGATGTCCGTTAGCTTCATCGCATCCAGCGTTTCGCGATATCGACGTTCTGCGTCGTAGAAGGTCGCGGCGATGGGGCAGGGTCGTTTGCACTCGGACTTCACGGCACCACATGGACCGCTGCGTCGAACCTCAGTGCAGCGAAAGCTGTGCGCTGTCCCTTCGATCGACGCGGTGATGTCCCATAGCGAGATCGATTCCGCGGGCTTTTGCAGGCGATAGCCACCGGAAGCACCGCGCTTCGCCGCGACGATGCCTGCGCGACTCATGGCTTGGAGCTGCTTGGCGAGATACGGCGACGGTATTCCAAGGAAGTCGGCCAGAGAGTCGCCCGGGAGCGTCGCTTTCGGTGGTAGCAAAGCCAGCAACGCACAGGTGTGTGCTGCCCATTCGACGCCTTTACCGAGTTTCATACCGAGAACTCCTCTTTCGAACGACTTTCCGTTGCCAGTACAGCGGCGTTGCTGCAATCGAGTAATTACGGATAAAAAATATCCATAAAAAGCCCTGATTGCAAATCTGAATGCGCGTGGCGCGGGTCGCAAAGTTCCGCCTGCAAGAGAACGCACTCGCCTGAAACTGCGCCGATTTTGTGCAGATTCTCGTCGTTTTTGAACTAATTGGGACTACGAAAAACGCGGCACCGGTGCCGGCAGACGACTGATGTCACGGGGAATTTACTGATTTTATTGATAAAACGGCAGGTCTAGCTGCCCCCCTTCAGTTGCGAGAGAACATCTTTTGGCTAGACTGACCGCTTTCCATCCGACTATGAGGACGACGCGATGAGATTAGCGATCTTGGCGGCAGCAGCTTTGGGCTCGGCCGCAACAGCCCAGGCGGCTGAGCTCAATGAGGTTTTGGCCTGCAACTACGAGACCATGGGCGGCCTTGAAAACATCCAGGCGGTCGAGTCCGCGCGGATGACCGGGACGATGACCATGGGTCCCATGCAGGCGCCATTCAAGATTGAATTCCAGAAGCCGGATCGCGTTCGTATGGAGTTCGAGATTCAAGGCATGACAGCCGTGCAGGCGTACGACGGTGAAACCGGTTGGGCGATCATGCCGTTCATGGGCAAGACCGACCCCGAAGAGATGGCCGAAGACGAGCTGAAGTCGATTCAGGAAATGGCCGAATGGGAAGGCCCACTGGTCAACTGGCAAGAGAAAGGCCATAACGTCGAGTTGGTCGGTACCGAGGACATCGAAGGCACCGAAGCCTACGCGTTGAAAGTCGTGCGCTCGGGCAGCGAAGATGAGTCGGTTTTCTATCTCGACACCGAATACTGCCTGCCTTTCCTGTCAAAAGGCACCCGCGATATTCAAGGTAATGAAATGGCGGTTTCGACAACGATCGGCGACTACAAGGAAGTGGGCGACATCGTCATGGCGCATTCCATGATTGCCAGCATCGGCGAAGGTGCGGCACCAATGCAGCAGGCGATCACAATCGAGTCGACGGAACTCAATGTCAGCGATATCACGGCGGATCGTTTCTCGATGCCGACCGTACCGGAAGCGCCAACAGAAATGCAGTAACGGTCGCTCGGCGACCACTCGGGGAATAGGGGAGACTCTGTATGAATCGTTTAGTCGGTTGTTTGACCGCTCTGTGTCTGGCCTCGGGCGCCCACGGCGCCATCGAGATTGACGAGTCAACATTCGGTGGGCTCAGTGCGCGCAGCATTGGACCTGCAGTCATGAGTGGCAGAGTCTCTGCCATCGATGGGGTCGTCAACGAAGACGGCCCCATCACGATCTATGTCGGCACAGCCAGTGGCGGCGTGTGGAAGTCGGACAATGGGGGTATTTCCTACTCGCCGATCTTCGACGAACACATGCAGTCGATCGGTGCCGTTCGCGTTGATCCGAGCAACTCCGAAACAATTTGGGTGGGCACCGGTGAGAGTTGGGTACGCAACACCGTGTCGCCGGGTGATGGGGTCTACCGCTCCACCGACGGTGGCGACCGGTGGCAGTTCATGGGGCTTCCCAACAGCGACCACATTCCAGAGCTGCTCGTTCACCCGACCAATAGCGATACGGTTTTCGTGTGCGCGCTTGGACATTTGTGGGCACCCGGCGGTGATCGCGGCGTGTTCCGAACGACCGATGGCGGTGAGACCTGGGAAAACGTCCTGAACATCGACGATGCGACCAGTTGCTCGGATCTCGCAATGACCCCGGACGGCAGTGTGTTGTATGCCGGTATGTGGCAGGTCCGCCGGTATCCGGATTTTTTCGAGTCTGGCGGTGAAACCTCGGGTCTCTATCGCAGCACCGATGGCGGCGACACGTGGGAGGAACTCACCGATGGCATCCCGGCGGGCGAGAAAGGCCGAATCGCAGTGACCGTAGCCGCGTCGGAGCCCGAGCGTGTCTACGCGACAATCGAGAGCGAGAACACCGCGTTGTATCGCTCCGATGATGGCGGTGATACGTGGGTCGAGAAAGACGATTCCGGCAACGTACAGATGCGCCCGTTCTACTTCGGTGAGCTGGTGGTCGATCCGACCGATGCCGATCGTGTCTACAAACCAGCGTTCAGTCTCACCCTCAGCACCGACGGTGGCGACACGTTCTCCAGCATGTTCGGCTCCGGATTCAGTGTCTCGATTCACCCGGACCATCATGCGCTGTGGATCAACCCGACCGATCCGAACCAAGTGGTGCTCGGCACCGACGGCGGTGTCTACATTTCGGAAAATCGTGGTTTCGACTGGCGGCATGTGGCGAACTTGCCGGTCAGTCAGTTCTATCATGTGGCTGTCGATAACCGCTGGCCGTATAACGTCTACGGCGGGCTGCAGGACAATGGTTCGTGGATGGGTCCGTCGCAAGCACCCGGCGGTATCCAGAATCGCCACTGGGAGAACATTGGGTTTGGCGACGGCTTTTGGGCGTTCCCGGATCCGAATGACGACCGAATCCTGTTTACCGAATACCAAGGCGGCCAACTCAAACGCGTTGATCGCGAAACGCTCGAGATCAAGCGTATTCAGCCGGCCGCCGAAGAAGGTCAGGACGAGTTGCGCTTCAACTGGAACACACCGCTGCACATGAGCCCGAACAAACCCGGGACCATCTACTATGGTGCGCAGTACTTGTTCCGCAGTCGCGATCGTGGCGAGTCCTGGGAAGCGATATCGCCCGATCTCACGACCAACGATCCCGAAGGACAACGGCAAGCTGAGTCCGGAGGCTTGTCGATCGATAACTCGACGGCCGAAAACTACACGACGATTTACTCGATCAGCGAATCGCCGCTCGACCATCGGACGATCTGGGTCGGCACCGACGATGGCAACATCCAGCTGACGCGTGATGGTGGACGCAAATGGACCAATGTCGCGAGCAACGTTGAAGGCGTTCCCGCAGGCACTTGGGTCTCGCGCGTCGAGGCGAGTCCGCATGATAAAGGCACGGCATTCGTCACCTTTGACGGTCACCGTCGTGGCGACATGAATACGTACCTGTTCCGCACCACGGACTTTGGTGCCACATGGACAGCGTTGACCACTGAAGACATCGACGGTTACGCGTGGGTGATCAAACAGGATCCGGTCAACGCCAATTTGTTGTACCTCGGCACAGAGGAAGGCCTGTACATCAGTCTGGATCAGGGCGAGAACTGGGCTCGGCTCAGCGAGAACCTGCCACGCGTTGCCGTGCACGACATCGTGATCCATCCGACCGAGCACGACCTCGTGCTCGGCACGCACGGGCGTGGTGTCTACATCATCGATGATCTGACGCCGCTTCGTGGTATTACTCAAGAAATCATCGATTCGAACGTTGCGATTCTGGAGACACGTCCGGCGCCGATGGTTTTGAACGCGCAACTGCAGACGTTCGGTGCTGGTGATTCATTCTCGGGCAACAACCCGCCGCAGGCGGCGACGATCGTGTATTACCTGAAGAAGCGCCACCTGTTCGGCGACTTGAAAGCGGAAGTGTTTGACGATGAAGGGCAGCTGATTGCGACTCTGCCGGGCGGCAAACGGAAAGGCTTGAATCGGATCGAGTGGCCGATGCGTTTCAAGGCGCCGAAGTTTCCGCCTGCGACGAACCTCGTGCCGGGTTTCTTGGGGCCGCGAGTTCCGGAAGGCGAATACCGTGTTGTTCTGACAAAAGGCAAAGAGACGATCGAATCAACGGTCAAGCTCGTAGCGGATCCGCGCACCCCGCACTCGCGCAAAGATCGGATGGCGCAGCAAACGCTGGCGCTGGATCTGTACGACATGATCAACGATCTGAGCTTCTTGTCCGATAACCTGATCCAGGTGCGCGACCAAGCGCAGGAAAAAATGGATGGCGCAGACGAAGCATTGGCGGACGCACTCGACACCTACGCCGAGTCGCTGGAAACACTGCGTACGTCGTTGTCGTCGAGCAAAGGCGGCATGATCACCGGTGAGGAACAATTGCGCGAACGCCTCGGCACGCTGTACGGCAACGTCACGAGCTACGACGGTCGCCCATCGGAGACGCAATTTGATCGGCGCAAGACGTTGGGTTCAGAACTCGATGATGCGTTGACGTCGGGCGAGGACCTGCTGGTGGCTCAGCTGACCGAGGTCAACGCAATGCTGGAAGGCGCAGGTCTTGAGCCTCTGACGACGCTCGACCGCACCAGTTGGAATGAAGACGAAGGCATCGCCAACTTCAGCGCAGCGGTTGGCAAATACTTCTGGCGCGTTCAGTTGCCGCAGAGTCTGGATTCATTCCGGATTTGGTGAATGGTATGAACGGCCTCGGCGGAGTATTCCGCCGAGGCCGGCTCGTCCTTAATTTGTTGCGACTCCTCGGTCTCACAGCGATTGCGGTCTTCCTGGTCGCTTGCGCGGGACAGGAGCAAGACTCGACACCACTGCTGTCCTGGGCAGACTACCGGTCGCAACTCGAAGCTGACATCGCGAGTGGCGGTCAGCTTTTTTGTGAAAGTGATTCCGGCGGACAAAACCAACCCTACGACAATTGCGAAATCTTCCACGCGCTTCGCGAACAAGGTTGTTACGGCTACACGACATTCGATATCGGGCGCGAGATCAATTACGAAAGCACCTGCGTAAAGCGAGAGCGCTTGCGCGAAGGGCAACTCCATAAACGCCACTTCTTTGCGTTGACCACCAACGATTGGTGGCGATCCCTGCCCGCCGAGATTGTTCCTTTGCCGGGCGGTATCTACAGCGACAATAGTTACGATGTTGCTTCCAAAAGACACCGTGTCCGAGTCGTGAATCGCACGCTGGATGAAATTGACCTCGAAGTCGACGAAGCGACCAACGGTAGGTTGATTGCAATGATAGGCACAACGCACGAGGACTGCGGTGTCATCCGCGATGTGCTGTCGGTCTCAGCGATGACGCTGGTGGACATCGATGCCGACGGGATCGCTGAACTGGTGCTCGAAGGGTATCGAGTCAACAAATCCGAGACATGCCAACTAGGCTCAGGCAACTCGCTTGGCGCGCGATTCTTTGCCATCGTCCGAAAGACGGCGCCGAGAGGGCCGGTTGAGCTTCTGCACGACTAAGAAGTCGCGCTCTTTAGCTTAGTTTTCCATTACGGAGGTCGGGCTCGATCCCGAACACCTTTTTAGCCCGTAACCTTGGAAACCCAGTCGCAAAAGGCATCACCGGTGGGTGGTGTATCCCCTATGCTCGCAATACTCTTGACGATGTCGCGACCTGTAGCGGGTATCGCAACATCAAAGGTGTCAGTGACCCAGTCGCGAAATGGCTCGTTTGGTTCGACGTAAACGCCTGCACTCTGCCGGTCGTCGTTCGCGGGCGCATCCAGGTGCTCAGGCCAACAGATTTCATCGTAGCCGATTGCGAGCAGTCGCAGGAAATCCACTGGGTCACTAGCTAGTACGCAACACAATACGGAACCGCTCCCAGACCCGAGATGCACGATGCGCGTTCAATCTGCATTGTCTTTCCACAGCGCTGCCATCGAACCATCGCCCCCCGTCTGGGCGAAGACACTGATCCTTGCGAGCGAAGGATGCTGTTCGTCAATGCCGAACCAATGATGCAGGCCATTCCCGAGGTTGGGCGCGAACAGAACCTCTGTGCCACCGAATCGGCGCTCAGCGATTTCGTCGCCAAACTCGTTGAGCATCGGTTCGAACTTTCCGAGCAGGTCGGACGATGCAAGTCGACCAGTCAGCTCGCCGTTATGCCCAACGCATGAAAAATGATTTTCGTCGATCCAGTTGAACAGTGCTGTTAATGGTTGTGGCATTTCGAAGCCAGGTTCAAGGGCCGCCTTCATTGCGTTTGCAAGACTGTCCAAAGATGTGTTCACACGCTTGTCCAAAAAGAACGAGTCGCTTTATTGCAATTGATGAGGTGACGGAATAACAAGTCCGCTCCCACGTTAATGCTATGTCGCTCCAGCGCTGCCCTATATCCGATCGCAGTATTTGCGATAGGTTGCTAAAAACTGGGTCTTGTAGAATTCTCCGATTTCGTCAATTTCGGTCGCGGGGTCGTCCGCAGGGTGATCTGTACGAAAGTCATATTCGTAATCCGGTCCATAGGCATTTTGGTATTGGTGAAAATCCCGAACTAGTGGGTTCTTTTTGCGCCACTTTTCTTCTGCCCTTCTCGCAGCCAGCTCTGTTTGTGAAACATCGGCATAGCCATACTCTTTGTCAGTCGAGTCCAACATCGCTTGCATAACAAGCCGTTTCGATAACTCGGACATTTCTTCTGAGCTCATATTTGGGTTCTTCTGAAATTCTTCTCGATACGCGGAAAGAAACTCAGCGTCCATATTAAAGTCGGTCAATTTCTTGGAGTTCTCCAACCCTATTTCTCGCATTCGTTGTTTGACTTCGCGCTCCATTGAGTCGGCATCGCTGCGATCGACCGCCTGGCTTGGAGTGTCTGGCGAGTCCATTCGATCAAGATACTGCGCCATCTGCTCTTCGCTAACTCCAAGACCCTGTAGACTTGAGCCTACCTGCTGCATTGCCATCGCCTTCAGGTCAGTTGACTGCATCGCCCCCCGCCTCGTGACCGCACGTAACACCACCGAGACTTGAGAGTCGTAGTACTTCTCCAGATCGTCCATAGCATCCAGGCCGTAGGTTTGCTCGTAAGCGACGCGATCGATCATCACACCGACCATATAAGTCATACTCTTCATCGGGTATTGCGAGATTGGGAGCGCGGTCAAACGGCGGTGAGCAGACTCACAGCTTGCCCTCGCTGATCGTAGCTTCTCAGCATTTTGTTCGGCCGCTGTCTTGCCGAACACGTTGGTGCTGATGTCGCCCACGTTGGCATTTTCGCCGACAGCAACAACACCATTGCTTTGTGAGACATCACCTATTTCCACTGAACTCGTGCTTGAGTTGGAAACGAAGATGGTCACGACAGCTGCGATTGCCCCAATGACAGCGGTGCCCGTGGTGATTGGTTTCGCATTTCTCTGCAGAAAGCTGGCAACTTTGGAGCTCATAGACTCAAGTTCTCCCTTGTTTCGCTCTTAATTGGCGACTAACAGATTTTTTGTCCCGTCTCGATCATAGCAAACTGTGAGAACTGGAAAGCCCTGACGTTTTGTTATCGAGCGATCACCAATCCGATCTATTCACGAACACTCGCTTCCAGCAACCGAACTTCCTGCGCCTCACAGTCGATTTCTGCCAACGCGCCAAACGGCAGCGTCATCATCGGATCGGTATGGCCGAAGTCCATGCCGGTAACGATGGGAATCTCATCGCGACCGAATTCATCGCGCACCGCCTGCAACAGCCCGCGGTCGTAGTCTTCGAAGGTTGATGGATCGATCTGACCGCCCGGCCGACCAAACAGGATGCCGCGGAGACGTTCGAGGACGCCACAAGCCGCCAGACAACGCAGCATTCGTACGACCGCCGCCGGTGGCGGCGCTTCCTCCGACGTTTCAATGAATAGGATGGCGTCCTGCCAATGGTCCAGTGATGGCCAAAGCTCAGTGCCGCGTAGCCAATCGATCACTTCGATACAACCGCCTATCAGACGACCCCTCGCAACACCTTCGCCCTGCAAGAAACGCCATCCGGTGGAAGGTGTGAGCTGCCGGGCTTGCTGGTTGTTCCCCGGCACCGACCAGTCGAGCAACTCGACAGTCCAGCCGTCCCTGTTTGGTTGTAATGCGCCGATAGGTTCGCTCTGGAACAGCGTACGGCGCACCGAGTCGACAAGATAGCGATGCATCCCGCCGTTTTCCGCGAAGCCGGACATTACGGACGGGCCGTAGAAACTCCCGACACTCGCTTTGAGGAACGCGTAGTGCGTGACAGTCGTATCGGAGTAACCGACAAACACTTTCGGGTTTCGCGCGATCAATTCGTAGTCAAAGAACGGCAGCAGACGAATCGAGTCCTCACCACCGATTGTCGAGATGATGCCAGCAATGTCGGGATCCACCAGTGCGGCATTCAAGTCGTCGACCCGGGCCCGTGGGTTGTTGGCGACAAACTCGGGTGAAGCGCAAGTGTGTGGCATCTCGACAACTCGCAACCCGAAGGTTGATTCGATCTGTCGCTTGCCGATTTCATAGCGCTCGCGGAGCGTACCTGGACCGCCCCATGACAGGCTGACAGCCGCGACCGTGTCGCCGGCCCGCAGCATTTTTGGTTTGATCAGTTCATCAAGGGACACGTCAACACCCTGTGCGGTTTGCGGATGAACATTACACTACCAATCGCTGTGAACCGATTCACCGTCGGGATCATCGAGCGTGCGATAGCCGTGTGCGCCGAACGCATCCCGTTGCGCCTGTGTGAGATTTTGCGGCAAGCGCGAGGAACGCAGACTTTCGAAGTACGCAAGGCTCGCATTCATGGCGGGCGTCGGCACACCGGATAGTGCGGTCAGGCTGACGAGCCGTCGCAACGAAGGCAGCGTGGTCTTTAACATCTCCGTCACCGCCGTATCCAGAATCAAGTTGGGCAAGTCTGGCTTTGACGCGTACGCGGCCATGATCGTGTCGAGGAAGCGGGCACGGATGATGCAACCCGCTTTCCAGATTCTCGCGATCTCTCCAAGGTTGATGCCCCAGTCGTAGGCCTCGCTCGCGCGCACAATCAGTCGCGTGCCTTGTGCGTACGCGATGATCTTCGTGGCGACCAACGCGTCGTGAGTGACTTCGACCAAATCATCCGGTGCGGCGGCAATCGCAGGCGGTTCAAATACCGTCGCGGCATGTTGGCGCAGTGCTTTCACGCTTGAGATCACTCTCGCGTCGACCGCCGCGGCAATCGTCGGGATCGACACGCCGAGCTCCAACGCGGTTGTCGCGGTCCACCGCCCGGTGCCTTTTTGCTCAGCTTTGTCGAGCACGCGATCGACGAGATGCCCGTGATCATCCTCGCGTTGGAAGATCTCCGAGGTCAGCTCGACGAGAAACGACTCGAGTGGACCCTGGTTCCATTCGGCGAAAATCGCCGCAAGTTGGTCGTTGTCGACACCGCCGATACGATGCAGCACATCGTAGGTTTCTGCGATGGCCTGCATATCGGCGTATTCGATGCCGTTGTGAACGGTTTTGACGAAATGGCCGGCGCCGTCCGGACCGCAGTGCGTGACGCAAGGTCCCGAGTCGCTGACCGCGGCAATTGCTTCGAGAACGGGTTGAAGGTGACGGTAGGCGTGCTTGCTGCCGCCTGGCATCAGCGAAGGGCCGTGCCGCGCGCCCTCTTCACCGCCGGATACGCCCATGCCGACGAAATGCAGGCCCTTCTCAGCCCAAGCCTTCTCGCGCCGTTGCGTGTCGAGAAATGCGGAGTTACCACCATCGATGACGATGTCGTCCTCGTCGAGCAACGGCGCCAGTTGCTGCATCACGATATCGACCGGCTTGCCCGCGGTGATCATCATCAAAATACGCCGCGGCTTTTCGAGCGTCTGAACCAAAGCCTCAAGAGACTCGGTCGCGACCAGCCTGCCGTCGCTCTCGGCCACCGCAGCATCGAGCAGGTCGCGTTCGAGGTTCCACGCAGCGACCGAGACATCGCGGTCCAGCAGATTCAGCGCCAGACTTCGACCCATGACTCCCATTCCGATGACGCCGAACGCGGCCATTGGTGCTCTCCCGTGCTGCTTCGCAAAGCCGAAGTCGTTAGTCTAGCAATACGACAAAACCGCGAGGCACGAAATGGTCGACGCGAAGGCAATTGCCCATTCCTTCCCACCTATCGCATCACACGACGCGCGCGTACTGATCTTGGGGTCGATGCCGGGCCAGGCGTCGCTCGACGCGCAGCAATACTATGCGTACCCGCGCAATGCATTCTGGCGCATCATGGCCGACCTGTTAGGTTTCGATGCGGCACTGCCTTACACGCAGCGTTGCGAAGCCCTTATCGTTGCGCGCGTGGCGGTGTGGGATGTCATGCAAAGTTGCGTGCGACCGGGCAGCCTCGACTCGGCGATCGTCGAATCCACGATCGTGCCGAACGATTTCACCGCTTTTCTCGATCAGCATCCGAAAATTCGCGAGGTGTGCTTCAACGGCGCGAAAGCGGAGAGCAGCTTCAAAAAGCACGTTATGTCCGAATTGGGTCCCGCAGGGTCTCGCCTGGCTTACTTGCGCCTACCGTCGACCAGCCCTGCCCACGCCAGCCTATCGTTCGACGCCAAGCGCGATGCCTGGCACGAATCCCTGCAGCCGCTGGTGATCTGACCCTAGCACCGCCCGCTGATATACTACCGTGCTCGGCTTATCCGTTCCGCGTCGTGGGGACGTCGGTGCGGCCCTCAGCCACTTGGGACAACCACTTTTTCGGGAAGATCAATGAGTCTGTACACCGACTATCTGAAAGATATCGAGGCGCGCAAAGCGCAGGATCTGCATCCAAAGCCCATCGAGGACGCCGCGCTGGTTGCGGAGTTGATTGAACAAATCAAAGAGACGGGTCACGAGCACCGTGCCGACTCGCTGAACTTCTTTATCTACAACACGCTGCCCGGGACGACGAGCGCAGCCGGTGAGAAGTCCCGCTTTCTAAAAGAGATCATCCTGGGGCAAGCGGACGTCGAAGAGATTTCCGCGGAGTTCGCTTTCGAGCTGTTGTCGCACATGAAAGGCGGACCTTCGGTCGAAGTGCTGCTCGACCTCACGCTCGGCGATGACGCGACAATCGCGGCCAAGGCAGCGGATGTCCTGAAGACGCAGGTGTTTTTGTACGAGGCGGACACCGATCGCCTCGAGGCCGCGCATAAAGCCGGCAACACGATCGCGACCGATATTTTGACCAGCTACGCGAACGCCGAGTTCTTCACCAACCTTCCCGATGTCGATGAGACCGTTCAAGTCGTGACCTACGTCGCCGCAACAGGCGATGTCTCAACGGATTTGCTGTCGCCCGGCAACCAGGCGCATTCACGTTCCGATCGTGAGTTGCATGGCAAGTGTCTGATCGATGACGAGGCACAAGCCAAGATTCGTGAACTGCAAGCGCAGCATCCCGACAAGCGGGTCATGCTCGTCGCAGAGAAAGGCACGATGGGCGTCGGTTCTTCGCGCATGTCTGGTGTGAACAACGTGGCGTTGTGGACGGGTGTTCAAGCGAGCCCGTACGTGCCATTCATCAACATCGCGCCGATCGTCGGTGGTACGAATGGCATCTCGCCGATCTTCCTGACGACCGTGGGCGTGACCGGCGGCATCGGCCTTGACCTTAAGAACTGGGTCAAAAAACTGGACGCCGATGGCAATCCAGTGATGGACGAAGACAACGAGCCGTTGCTCGAGCAGGTGTTCTCGGTCGATACCGGCACGGTGCTGACGATCAACCTGAAAGACAAAACGCTGTACAACGAAAACGGTAGCGAGGCGTTGTGTGACATCTCGTCCGCGCTGACACCGCAGAAGCTGGAGTTCATTCGCGCTGGCGGATCGTACGCCGTTGTGTTCGGCAAAAAACTGCAAACCGTTGCCGCCCAGATTCTCGGCGTCGAGGCGCCGTCGGTGTACGCAACCTCGCGTGAGATTTCGCATGAAGGTCAAGGTCTGACGGCGGTCGAGAAAATCTTCAACGCAAACGCGGTGGGTGTCGCGCCGGGGAAGCTGCTGCACGCGGGTTCGGACGTTCGCGTCAGAGTGAACATCGTCGGCTCGCAAGACACGACCGGCCTCATGACGTCGCAAGAGCTTGAGATGATGGCAGCGACCGTTATCTCGCCCACAGTTGACGGCGCTTACCAGTCCGGCTGTCACACCGCTTCGGTCTGGGACAAGAAAGCGCAGGTCAATATTCCGAAGCTGATGTCATTCATGAACGACTTCGGTTTGATCACCGGCCGTGATCCGAAAGGGGTCTACCACCCGATGACCGATGTGATTCATAAAGTCTTGAATGACATCACGATTGATGACTGGGCCGTGATCATTGGCGGTGACTCGCATACCCGCATGTCGAAAGGTGTCGCGTTCGGTGCCGATTCGGGAACGGTGGCACTCGCGCTTGCAACGGGCGAGGCGACGATGCCGATCCCTGAGTCGGTCAAGGTGACGTTCAAGGGCACGTTGAAAGATCACATGGACTTCCGCGATGTCGTGCATGCAACGCAAGCACAGATGCTGAAGGAATTCGGTGACAACGTGTTCCAGGGCAAGATCATCGAAGTACACATCGGCACGCTGCTCGCGGATCAAGCGTTCACGTTCACGGATTGGACCGCGGAGATGAAAGCGAAGGCGTCGATTTGTATCTCGGAAGACGAAACGTTGATTCAGTCTCTAAAGATCGCGAAGAGCCGCATCCAAATCATGATCGACAAGGGCATGGATAATGCTCGACAAGTGCTGCAAGGCTTGGTCGATCGAGCGAATGCTCGAATCGAAGAAATCCGCTCCGGCAGCAAGCCCGCATTGAAGCCAGACGATAACGCCAAGTACTTGGCGGAGTTCGTTGTGGACTTGGACGTCATCAACGAGCCGATGATCGCCGACCCTGACGTCAACAACGACGACGAATCGAAACGCTACACGCACGATACGATCCGACCTATCTCCTACTACGGCGGTACGAAGAAAGTCGATCTCGGCTTTGTTGGGTCCTGCATGGTTCACAAAGGCGATATGAAAATTATCTCGCAGATGTTGAAAAACCTGGAGGAGCAAAACGGCAAAGTCGAATTCGCCGCGCCGCTGGTGGTTGCACCGCCAACCTACAACATCGTCGACGAGTTGAAGGAAGAAGGCGACTGGGCGGTCCTTCAAAAGTACTCGGGCTTTGAGTTCGACGACGCCGCGCCGAAAAACTCGGCACGCACGAGCTACGAAAACATGATGTACCTCGAACGACCGGGTTGTAACTTGTGCATGGGCAACCAGGAAAAAGCCGAGAAGGGTGACACGGTTATGGCGACCTCCACGCGCTTGTTCCAAGGTCGAGTGGTTGAAGACTCCGATGAGAAAAAAGGCGAGTCTCTGTTGGCGTCGACGCCGGTCGTTGTGTTGTCGACGATTCTCGGTCGCACGCCGAGCATCCAGGAATACACCGCAGCGGTTGACGGCATTAATCTGACGAAATACGCGCCACCGCGTTTGTAGACATCACTGTCCTTATGGGGCATCGCTCAAAGGGAAGTGCGCGCATTGGACGATCCGGCAGCGCCGTTTGATTCATGACTTGGATTTACGTTGGCGTAGGGGTCCTTTGTCTCATCGCATTGCAGATGTTACGCAACGCGTTGGCCATGGTGTTTCCTCGCTATGCGGTGCGCCTCTCTGCACAGCCGGAACCGTCTCGCTACAGTGGTTTCGATCTGCTTGAGACTCGTATCACGCAGCTTCGAGCGTTGGGGTTTCAAGGTCCAGCATGGATCGAACCGGCGACGGTCGATTCGAGTGTAGAGCCGGTTTATCACGCAACATTTCGGCACGCAGAACGTCACGTGATCGTCTGGATCGGTCCATCGGTTGAAATTGCGCAGCCGAACCAGACACTGACCTACTACACCACGTTGCTGGAGGACGGTCGATTCGTGGTCACGCAAGTCAGCGATCCGTACTTTGTCGCTGTGGACGACCCCAACACGGTGGCGCAGACGATCGCACCGGCTGATGTTGCGGACGAGCTTAAGGCGCATTTGTCTCTCGTCGAACGTCAGTCTGTCGCGCCAGCAACAAACCCCAGCCCCAGAGACGAGGTCATAGGTTTTGCGGAGCGGCACATGAACGCGATCCGTGCCGGACCTCTCAGTCGAGGGTGGCTGCGAACATCGGACGGCGTGGCCCGGCCGTCATTTCGGTTTGCTGCTCGTATTCTCGCGCAATCTTTGAAACGCCCGAAAGCAAAGTCCGAAAATACCGCCAACGTACCGATCCCGCGACTGAGCTTTCTATCGCGTCGACTGGAATCGCAGCAACACAGCGCACCGTCATCCAAAACACAGTGGACCCTGATGATTGTTAGCGCCGTACTATTCATGGCGATCGGCTGGCCGGTTTTTGGTGCTACAAACACGGCGCTTCTGTTGGCGGTGATCTTTTTTCACGAGTATGGCCACTGGGTTGCAATGAAAGCATTCGGCTATGGCAATCCGCATATCACACTCCTGCCGTTGCTAGGCGGTGTGACCATTGGTCATGAAAACGATCCGAGCGCGACCAAACGTGCTTGGGTGGCCCTGGCTGGCCCGCTACCGGGTGTGATTCTCGGTTGGGTGCTGTTTGCCAATCTCGATGTTCTTGCGACTTGGGCAGGCGACTCTTCAGTGCCATTGATGCTCGTGGTCTTCTTGTTGTTCATCAATTACCTGAACCTTTTGCCGATTCCTCCGTTAGATGGCCACCATGTGCTGCAAGCGGTGCTGCCGCCGAGCGCCGTTGTTCTGCAAATCCTGTTGATCGGGGTCGGTGCTGTTGGCGGCGTGGCTGTGTCATGGGCGCTGGGGTTTTGGCCACTGGCCGTATTCGCTGCGTTACAACTGTTCGGAATTCCAAGGCTTTGGGAAAACGCCAAACGCCTTAGTCGGTGGAAACGCGGTGTAGACGGCGTTAGCCCCGATCAAATGGATCGCGAGTGGGTGCTTCACGAGCTCGAACGTGAGGAGGGTGCGTCGGAAGACGCCGCCAAACGAATCGGACATGCCAACAGCCTGGTCAGCCAGCTCAACTTCCGCCCGATGGGTTGGCGACAGCGGACGCTGGTTTGTGTGGTTTATGGGGCGTTGATGGTGGCGCCGGTCGTTGCCTTCTTGCCGATAGTGATACCGGTGCTGCTCGCGGTGACGGAGAGCTACGAGTCTTCTCCTGAGTCCGACGCGTTGTTCGAACAGATTGACCTCGCGTACGAAACGTTCGAGCAGGACGCGCAGCGCATGTCAGTCGCTTCGCTGCTTGAATCGTTGGTGGGAGACTCAGTGCCAGAAATGCCTGCCACCCAATCCGCTATGGACGCTCTTGCCACTGAAATGGGTGGTCTTCCTGACGACTTCGAGTCGATTTATTCCATCCATGACGGTGGTGTCCTCGGTTTGTCTGCCATCCGTGAAATCCGACGCGTCGACCCTGCTCTGTTCGATAGCAACGTCGTACAGACAATGGTGTGGAATGAGGCGCTTGGTTTTTGGCATGACAGTTATGGCGAAGTCCGAATTTCCCGAAAAGTGTTCTCCGGATGGTGGGTTCTAGGCTATGAGCCGGATACCGAGCAATACCTGTTCTTTGACCCAAACGCCGCGCAGGATCGCCCCTCTGTTTATGCCGTTGGGTACTCAGATACTCGTGCGTATGCCAGTTTAGGAGAGCTGCTACGGGTACGTTGGGCTGTCACCGAACATGAACGAAGAACTGATGAGCTCTACTCCGATTTCATTGAGCGCCGAGAGCGTCAATTCGCAGACTTGGGCGTGACTGAACTCTTAAAAAGGGTTCCACAGCCATCTTTGTTGGAGCGATGGTACACACGAAATTTGGACGACGATCCTGCGATCGATGACGCTGACTTACAGTCACTCAGTGCACAGGTCGGTCGCGTGGTACCGAACGATCTGTGGCTCGCCTGGACCGACACGTCATACATGCGATTGAGCCCACTGTCGCATCCGAAAGACGTTCGGTCAGCCCGCGGTGCAAATGCCGAGGATATCGAGGTGGCTACCCGAGTTTTGCGCGAGGCTGGAATCCAGGGCGTTACGCCAGCATCCATCGAAGCTTGTTGGGTGATTTCTGGCTACGAAATCGATGACGACGAATTCTACGTGTACCTATATTGGTGTCCCAACGCGCCCAGTAGCTATCGCTACATAGATGTCAGCGAAGAAGCAGTATTTACGTCCTACACCAATTTGCTGAGACGTTTCATCGCGTCCCGTGAGTTATAGCCACTTCGAACTCCTAACCCCCAACAATCGCCGCCGTGTACAACACCGGACCGGTCGGCACTCCATCTGCGAACTCAACTGCTGCGAGCACTCGACGTTTGTCGAGACGCTTACGAGTCATGACCCAGATCGTTTGGGTCGGAGAGATGCCACATCCGCTGCCAGTCAGTAACGCGCTTTGATGAATACACTCCGCTGGGTGCACCGCGTATGTTAGTTTTCTAATCGATTCTCGATTTTTTGTAAGGCTAGGAATGCAATGCCAATAGTCACAATTGTTTTCGCCGCGGCTCTGATCGCGTTGGGTGTTATGAGCTGGGTCGTAGCCGGTCAGTCCAGTGTGACTGCACTCATCCCGGCCTTCTTTGGTGTCCCGCTTGGGGTCGCTGGTTTCGCCGCAAGGCGAGAGTCTTGGCGTAAGTACGCGATGCATGTCGCTGCGACAATTGGACTTCTGGGTGCTATCGGTGCGTTGAGTCGAGCGATACCGGCGTTGGAATCGAGTGATGGGCCGATCAAATTGTCGACCGCATCTCAGCTCGCGATGGGTATTGGCTTGTTGGTGTTTGTCGGTTTGTGCGTGCGCTCGTTTATTGCGGCTCGCAAGGCGCAATCGGTTACCGATTGACAGTCTCTTTATTCACCACCCTGGAAAGCGCTGACGACCGGGACACGAGCTGCGCGCCACGCCGGGAATAGTCCGCCGACCATTCCGATGATCACCGCCATGACTATGCCGTTGACAAACAATGCGGGCGTCAGCTCAAACGTGAAAACGACTTGAGTAAAGCCGGCGCCAAGTGTCGACGCGCTGAATCCATCGAAAAACAACCACGCGAACAGTGCGCCGAGAACGCCACCGATGATCGAAAGTACCAAGGATTCGGCGAGTGTCCCGAAGAACGCGGAGGAATTGTTAAACCCAATCGCTCGCAGCGTTGCGATTTCTCGGACTCGGGATGCGACTGACGTGTACATCGTGTTGAGCGCGCCGGCCAGCGCGCCAAGTCCCATAACCACACTGAGCGTCCAACCGAAGATCGCGATTCCTGACAAGGCTTTACCTTGGGAGGCGAAGAAGCCGGCTTCGGTATCGACGTCGAGAATCAATTGTGGATCGTTGGCAATGTACTCGCGAATCGGTTCAACGTTGCCCGGCTGAGAGAGTCTTACACGGACTGTCTGGAACGACGAGCCACGTTGAAACTGCCCTTGAACGGTCGGAGCGTCTGCCCACAGCTCGCTTTCGAAAGCGGACCCGCCGGTTGAAAACACACCGACGATGTCCCACACGGTTTTGCCGAAGCGAATCTGCTGTCCGACCTCAAAACCTTCGAACGCACGCTGTACGCCAGCACCCACAATGATCTCGTTGCGCCCCGCTTCGAACATCCGACCTTCTGTCATCGACACGCTGCTACGAAGATCAACACCATCAGGCGACAGGCCGCGCAACGGGATATTCGCCTCATTCTGTGTGCTGCGTTTGATGCCATCGACAATGACATACACCTCGGCCGAATACACCGCACTGCCGTCGCCATTGGTCGCGATGCCCGGCGATGTGGACACAAGGTTAACCGTGTTGCGCGACAGTACGCTGTTGACTTCAGACTGCGAGCCCGTACGGGTGATTATCGCAACGTCATCGGCGCCTGTCCCGGCTAGAGTTTCTTCGAAGCCCGTCGCCATGGCGAGAAAGGCCAGTAGTACCGCGACGACAACGCTGACCGCAAACACCGCGGCAAGCGACATCCAGAGTCGCTGCGGTAGGCTCAGCACGTTCATCTTGATGACAGTCCAAATCTGTGAAAAGAATCCGGTCATGATGCTCAGCCTCAATCGCGACTTAGCGCGGTGATGATGTTCAGTCGAAGTGCATTGGTCGCGGGCACAATGCCGGTGATGAGACCCAAACCGATCATGAACAACAGTGCCTGGACCCAGATCGACTGTCCGATGACCAAAGTTGGCAGCTGAATCGGTGCTTGGTTGACTGCCTCGGCCAGTGCGCCCGAAGCAACAATGCCGAGCGTACCACCTAACAATGCAAGCAGTAGCGACTCCGACAAAACCATTCGGAAGATTCGGCTGGAGGTGAAGCCAAGCGTTTTCATCACACCGATCTCACCGGTGCGTTCACGGATGGACAGGATCATGGAATTTCCGACGATCACCAGTATGACGAAAAAGGCAGCCAAAATGACCGAGGTCAGGATAAGGCCAAGATTTCCAATCTGATCCAGAAATGCTTTGTTGAACGCTTTCTCGGGAACCGTTTCTGTTTCAGCCGATGAGTTCACAAACATGTCATCGACGGCCTTTATCACTGATTCGTTCTTACTTGGGTCGTCGGTTTTGATACCTACGAAACCGATGTTGTCGCCGCCGAAAGACTGGGTTTCGTTGAAGTACTCATAGTGAAAATACACACTGTTGGTATCGGTTTGCTCGTCTTCACCGGTGTAGATCGCGACCACATCGAAGTCCCACACTGTGCTGCCGTCGCGCTGGGAGAAAATATTGGAGTTGACTGGAACTCGATCACCCACCTTCCAGCCGAAGTTGGCCGCAATCGATTCGCCAGCAATAAGACCTTGCCGATTGCCGAGCCAGAGCGTTTTCTCCTCGTCGGTCATCAGCAGCTCATCGTAGACGACCAGAAAAGTCTCCGGATCGACCGCGAACATGCCCATCTGATTGCGGGCTTCCTGGTAGTAGCCCCCGAACCAATTCAGGTGCGTCGCCGATTCGATGTCATCCAGCGCTCGAATACGATTGACGTAGGCAATAGGAAGCGGCTGGGTGAAATTGATCTTGTTGATCGTCACAAGGCGATCATCAGCGGACAACTCGACACCGGAGTTCAGCGCTTGTTGGAATGCGCCCAGCGTGCCGAAAATCATGAATGCAATGAAGGTTGCGAATACCGTCAGGAATAAGCGCAACGGTTTGCGCGTCAGGTTCTTGAAGACGAGGTATAGGTCCTTCACGCCGCGAGATCCTTCTCGACAAACTCACCTTTGTCGAGATGCAAGGTGCGCTTGGCATACTTGGCGGCGGCTGGATCGTGCGTGACCATGACAATGGTCTTGCCATAGTCGCGATTGAGTAGCTGCAGCATCGACAAAATTTCATCCGCGGTTTGACGATCCAAGTCACCGGTGGGTTCGTCGCAGAGCAACAGTTTGGGATCCGAGACCAGCGCTCTCGCAATCGCGACACGTTGCTGCTGGCCACCGGACATCTCCTTTGGCATATGCTTCGCACGATCGGACAGACTCACAAGCTCCAGCGCAGCGGCGACACTTTTCTTTCGTTGCGCGGAACCGAGCCGCGTGAGCAACAGCGGCAGCTCAACGTTACGCTGAGCGTTGAGCATCGGCATCAGGTTATAGAACTGAAAGATGAAACCGATGTTGTTCGCGCGCCATGCTGCTAGCTGAGTTTCTGACAGCGTGTCGACCCGCTTGCCGTCGAAATGCACTTCGCCGGAGCTCGGTTGATCGACGCCCCCGAGCATGTTTAACAATGTGGTCTTACCGGAACCGGATGGCCCCATAATCGCGAGGAAATCACCGCGTGCAATAGACATGTTCAGATCGTCAAAGACAGTGATGGTTTCTTTGCCTTTGACGAACTTCTTGCTGATGTTTTTCAGGTCATAAAGGATATCGTCCGCCATTGCTCACTCCTCGCTGTGTCTATCAGGTTCGCAGGAAAGCGACCTTCGCTCCCATGTCCGGGAGAATTCGTGCGTCCTTGTCTTTGATCTGGATACGCACTTTGACCGTCGCTTTTGCACGATCTGCGGTTGGGATGATCGCGATTACGGCGGCTTCAATATCCCAGTCCGGATAAGCGTCCAGGTTTGCGATCACACGTTGGCCTGCTTCTACGCGACCGATAAACGCTTCATTGACGTCGACTTCAATTTCCAGTGAGTCCATATCGACGATCGTGCAGATACCGGTCCGGGTGAAACCACCACCTGCCGAACCAGGCGATACGATCTCTCCGGTCTGTGCGTTTTTTACGGTCACAACACCGGCAAACGGTGCGGTAATCACGTGGAATGCCAGACGTTCTTGCTGGCGTGCGATTTCCAATTCGAGTACACCGACATCGGCCTGCGCACGCTCCAAGTCTGCGATCAGCGCATCGTAACGCGCGGTCGCTTGCGTCAGTTCTGCTTCGGATACGAGTCCTTGGGGCCGCAGTTTTTTCGCGCGCTCGAATACGCGCTCGGCTTCCGCCAGATTGGCGCGCGTGTTTTCGACGGCTGCACGCTGCGAGGCGAGTCGTGCGACTGCCAGCTCGTAGTCGACACGAGCCAGTGCATCGTCGAGTTTCGCGAGCACTTGTTCAGTCTCGACGACCATGCCTTCTTCGACGTTTACCTCAGTAATCAACCCGGTGATTTGTGATGACACCGTAGCGATCCGACGTGCCGTGACATAGCCCGAGGCGTTCAGTACTTCCTCGCCCGAATCCTCCGGTGGGTCTGCGGCCGTAATTTCCTCGGTTTGCTGCGGTTCCGACGCTTTACTTTCTACCACCGCGGGCGCTGATGAATCGCTGCTTACCGGTTTGCTTGGTGCTAGCCAAAACATCGCTGCTGCACCTATGGCGGCGGAGACCAACGCTATCGTAACAACCGCTCCCGTTCCCAAACCGGTCGGTGGCGTTTCGGTGCGGTCGATCTTAAGTTGATCGAGTAACTTGCTTTGGTCGGTCATTGCGCCTGCATTCTATTTATTGCGTTGTGCAACGCTGATATCCCCATTGCCAAGTGTACTGAAAAAAGCTCACTATCGACAGCGGCTCGACGAGACGCTTGCTCACAGCTCTCTCGCGAAAACAGTCGTTTATCGCACCTCCTGTACACACTATTAGAACGGCAATTCAACTGAACCAAACAGTTGCGAAGGCGATACACTGACAGAGGAGACCCTTCATAATCATCGATCATTTGATACCAGACCTATGCGCAGAGAAGACAAAGCCACACGTATCGTCGAGTTGCTCGAATCGCTGTACCCCGAGACGCCCGTACCTTTGGATCATTCGGACACCTTCACGTTACTGATAGCCGTTTTGCTGTCGGCGCAAACGACCGATAAGAAGGTCAACGAGGTGACACCGGCCCTGTTCAAACTGGGTCCCGATCCGTTTGCGATGGCCAAGCTCCCGGTCAATACGATCCTGAATTGCATTCGTCAGTTGGGACTCGCGCCGCAGAAAGCGAAGAACATCAAACGTCTCTCCGAGATGCTGGTCGAAAACGAAGGCGTAGTCCCGGATAACTACGAAGGATTGGAAGCGTTACCGGGTGTGGGTCACAAGACGGCGGCGGTCGTCATGTCACAAGCATTTGGTGAGCCCGCGTTTCCGGTCGATACGCACATTCACCGTCTCGCTGCGCGTTGGGGGCTGTCGGACGGCACCAACGTCACGAAAACCGAGCGTGACTTGAAGCGAATCTTCCCGCGCGAACTGTGGAACAAACTGCATTTGCAGATCATCTTCTTCGGCCGAGAGTACTGCCCGGCCCGCTTTCATGATTTGTCGACTTGTCCGATTTGCTCATGGGCTGCGACCAAGAAACGGACGCGCGAGGAGGCGCGAGAGAATCTGAGACTCCGCACACGCCGCTCGCGATCCAGCTAGTTTATAAACGAATACGCCTCGGGCTACTGGAACGACAGTGTGCCGCTAAGATACACACCGCGTGGCTCCCCGTTTTTGATGAACACGATACTGCTCGTCGTTTGGAACCAACGCTCGTCGGTCAGGTTGCGAACTTCAAGGTCGAGATCGAGCCTCGCGTCGCCGATTTCCCAGTCACTACGCAAGCGCAGTTGATGCAGCATCCGCTCAGGAACGGAGAAGCTGCCTAGCTGGTCTCCTGGACTGTCCGGTTGATAGTCGAGACCGTACCCGACTGACCACCGATCCAGGAACGACCAGAATCCCCAGAACACCACTTTATGCTCTGGAATACCAGCAAACGGCAGGCCATTGGCGGCGGCGCCAAAGCCGCTGTCAACGACCTCGGTGTCTGTGTAGGCATAGCTCAAGTACAGATCGAAGTCGTTAGCGATCGTGCCGCTGGCTTCGAGCTCGATTCCCTGACTTTTTTGTTCGCCGTCTACGACAGACACGTTCGGTACTTCTGTTGGCACAACAACATTGAACTTCGAAAGTTCGAAACCTGTGAGCGTCACACCGCCGCTTTCCCAATTCCACCGTATACCGGCTTCATACTGGCGGCCTCGGGTTGGCACCGTTATTGGATTGCCGTCGGCGTCCTGCGCCAGCAGGCCGAAAGGCGGACGGAACGATTCACCGTAGCTCGTGAACAAGCTTAGTTGGTCCGTCGCATCCCAGACTAGCCCTACTCGCGGGATCCACTCGTCTGCTTCGAGGCTTTGGAAAGACGTCTGATCGGCGCCCGTCCAGTTGGTGTTTGAATTGACAGTGACATCAGCTCGCGAGTTTCTGAGTCCGATCAGGATATTCAAATTCCACGGCTCGTAGGTGATCAGATCCTGAAGGTTCAGTCCTTCGTCTGTGTAGGTCCAATCGAGAATGGCAAAAGGGGGTGAGCTATCGAAATCGGTGCGATGGGGATAATCACCGCGCACCGGGTTGAATATGTTGGTGGGTGCTGCCGGCACGAAGAACTCAGGTGGCAACAGGATGTTGAACCCGTTGTTGTTATTCATATCGTTGCTGGAGACGTTAACGCCGATCAGCGCCTTGTGGGTCCAGTCGCCGATCTGCTTGTCCCAGGTCACGTGCGCACCGAAGTATTGCCCACGCGATTCGCGTCGTTGGTCGAATACCAGTCGATTCAGTGTCCCGTCTGGTGCAGGCGTCCCAAAGAATGTCCAGTAACCGGTATTGCCGGCATCGCGCTTGGTGGTGTTGTAACCGTACTGCGCGAGGATGCCCCATTCTTCGTTGAAATCGTGTTTCAGCGTGAGTTGTACTTGATTGGTTTCTTCTTCCGAAAAGTCGTTGTCGTGCCCGAGAAAAGTTTCGATCGGAAGTTCAACGATTTCACCGTTTTCGACAAAGGTGTCGAGCGGAGAGGGATTGCTATCGAATCGAATCATTTCAGCCAACAGCGAGAGTGTTGTTCGATCCGTCAGGTTGGCGCGAACCTGTAGTGTTGGCGCCAATTTCTCGGTGTAGTCAAAGTCCTGCCAGCCCTCTGAGTCCTCCCAGCCAAGTGTGAAGCGAGCCGCGACCTTGTCCGAACCCAACACAGCACCGGTGGCATCGAAGTCCAAACGTTGAGTATTGAATTGACCGACGGTGGCGCGCACCCCGAAGTAAGGATCGAATTGCGGTGCGCGGTAAACATAATTGATCACACCGCCGGGTTCCGCCGCGCCAAATAGCAGACCGACCGCACCTTTCAGCACCTCGATTCGTTCCAACGCCGATGGGTCAGCGACTGCTGAGTCGACGCCATAAAAAGGAATCCCATTTTTCAGTGCGGAGTTGGCTTCCGCATCAGCGGCAAATCCGCGAATCGATACACCTTGGAACGTTCGAGCGTGACCGGATCGGGTCACGACAGAAGCATTCTGCTCGATCAACTGGCGCGTGGTTGTGGAATTGACCGCATCGATCAGACCACGAGAGATCACGCTGATACTCAGAGGCAGCTCGCTGATGTCGACATCCAGCAGGGTCGCAGCGTTGGAGTCTGTCACTCGAAGCGGTGCGCGTTTTTGGCCCTGCACAATGATTTCGTCAATATCTTCGTCGGATGCCGGGACCGACTGGGCGTACAAAGGTGCGCTGGTGGCGCCGAGGATCGAAGCGATCAAAAGCATGCGCATGGTTTGAGCGGCAATGTTGCGTGGCATTAAAAGAGACCCGAGGAAGTAGTGATTTGATAAAAATGATAATCATTCTCATCTATAAAGTCAGTGCCTCAAGCAAGCCTTGGAGGTTCAAAATCTTTGGGGGCTCTAGAAAAGCTATTTGAAACAAACGGTTAAAAGGTTTTGTAGGTATATCAGAATCCGGCAACGCCATTCAAATTCGACTGGATATCGCCAACAGATGCCTTAAAATGCGAATAATTCTTATTATCGTTGTGCCATGTTCTGGGTTCTCTTGCCTCTTTTGGGGTCCGCAGCTAGTTGCTTCCTTATCCTCGCGGGCTGGCGCACCGACGGTCCGGGTTCGCGTTGGTTTTCGGTCCTAGGGTGGGCGTTGGCGGTGGTGTCGGGTTACCTCTGGTCGATCGCTTTCGGTTGGGAGTATGGCAGCGTGTACGCATTTGGGATCGCAAGCATCACTGCGTGGCTGCTCGCGCTAACCAACGTTCGCGTTCGCACAACAGGCCACAAGGATCAGGCAAGAACGGCCCCGACGATCCCTCCAATTTCGGTGGTAACGCAGCACGTACTCCTGTTCGTCTTGGTTTTTCTCTTGTCAGGTGCGTCATCTATCGTGTTGTCGCTGTCCGTCAGTCGATGGACGGTTGTTGGCGATGTCAACCGGCTGGCACTGGTGTTCCTGTTATTTCCAGCCGTGTGGGGCGTACTGGCTTATTGGGCCACCGTAGAGACTCGGTTGATTCGCGCTGTTGTCGGTATTACGGCCTTGGGTGTTACTGGGTTCGGACTTCTGGTCGTGTAAATCATGCAGACACCGAAACCGAAAAATTGGTTTGTTCGCTCCCTCGGGGCCCACAGTTGGCTGGGACTCGTGGTTGGTGCCGCGATGTATTGGATTTGCCTCAGCGGGACGCTACTCGTATTTCACGAGGACCTGGGTCGATGGGAGCAGCCCGAGGTCGACGAGTTCAGGGAGTACGACGAGGCTGCACTGTCGAGCACCTTCAACACTTGGTTTGACGACCCGGCACGAGTCACGCCACATTTGTGGATTATTCTGCCGACCGATACGTTACCCCGAATACGATTCGCATCGGAGACCGATAGCTGGCTGCTGAACGCCGATGGCACTGTCGGTCCCAATGAGCGCAACGCGTGGACAGAGATGTTGATGGACCTTCACCTCTATCTGCATCTGCCCAAGACCTGGGCGATGGTGCTGGTCAGCGCGTTGGGTGCAATGCTGGTCGCGTTGATCATTTCCGGATTCTTCGCACATCCGAAGATTATTCGTGATGCGTTCAAGTTGAGGTTGGGCGGCAATCGTCAGCTCGAGCAAACCGATATTCATAACCGACTGAGCGTGTGGGGTGCGCCATTCCATTTGATGATCGCGGTTACCGGCGCCTACTTTGGTTTGGCGCTTGTGATCATGGGGCTGTATGCACAGGTGTTTTCCGATGGGGATTCGCAAGCGATTGTCGCCGATGTCTTTGGCGGCGAGCCGCAGCTCGAACAGCAGGAGGGTGGCGTTGCGATCGATGCAGCACTACGTCGCCTTAAACAATTAGCACCTGATGTCACACCGGTTCTGGTGACCGTGCACGATGCGGGGACGCCCAACCGGTTCATCGAGATCTACGCGACGATAGAGGGACGATTGATCTACTCAGAGAACTACGTGTTTGATGCGCAGGGTGAGTACCTCGAGAAGCGAGGCTTTTCGGACGGCGAGCCTGGTAAGCAGATGATCTATTCGATCTATCGTCTCCATTTTGGTCGATTCGGAGGGCTCGGTATCAAGCTACTTTATGGGCTGCTCGGTTTGGCGATCACGATTGTGTCGGCGACCGGAATCAACATCTGGTTAGCCAAAAGACGCGCGAGAAGTTGGTTGGATGATTTGTGGGTCGCCGTGGTTTGGGGCGCGCCAGTCGCAATCCTGCTGTCCGCGCTCGCTGCAGTCTGTTTCGGGTGGTCTCCGCGTCTATGGTTTTGGGTTCCCTACATTGTCGCTACCGTTTTCGCGCTCTGGCTACGAGATGACCGATCGGCCCGTCAATGGCTGCAGCGTGGCGCGAGCGTTGCGGCTCTGATTCTGACGGTGGCTTACTCCGTGACGCATCCCTCGTCTGCCGTTTCGACGGCGGTAGCTGGATCTACGATGGTGCTGGGTGTGATGTTCGCCGCGCTCAGTGCGACTGGTGGGCCAAAGACCACAGTTTCGACAGTACCAGTCTAGCCCACCGCCGCTTCGACCTAAGCTCGACAATCCAGAAGATGCGCGGAAACCCTCGCAACGACATTGTGTAACGCGAACGAGATTGATTATCATTCGCGCTTTACAATTACTGAAATAGGCGAACCTCCAATGCGAATCACACTCCCGGCGGCAATCGGCGCTGGCTTCACGCTCTGCTTTCTTGCGGCGGTACCTACTGCTGCGCAAGACAGTTCCAATGAAATTGAAGAGATCATCATCAGCGGTGAGCTGTCGCGTTTCGGTGCGACCAAATCCGACGTGCCAATCGGCGAGATTCCACGCTCTATCTCGGTAATCACCGCCGAAGAATTTCTTGATCGCGGAGCCCTCACGTTGAGTAACACGCTGGCTTACACGGCAGGGGTGACCGGAAACGCATTCGGTTTTGCAACTCGAGGCGACTTCACAGACATTCGCGGACTCGATGCGCCTGAATACCAGGACAACCTGCAGGTCTTGTTCGGCTTCTATAACAATGCTCGTGCCGACGTTTACACATTGGAACAGGTGGAAGTTCTGAAAGGACCGGCATCAGTTCTGTACGGCCAGGCAGCGCCTGGCGGTATTGTGAGTACCGTATCCAAGATTGCCGGGGCCGATCGGTTGGACAAGGAAGTGGTTCTGACTGCAGGTACCTTCGATCGTTATCAGTTGTCATTCGATGGAGGATTCGACTTGTCGGGCGACGGTCGTTGGACCGCTCGAATGGTCGGCGTCTACCGGGATTCCGGAACGCAACTCGATTTCGTCAATGACGATGCGCTGGTGCTTGCACCGTCAATCACATTCGCGACTGACCGGTCCTCGGTCACCGCTTTGTTGAACTATACGGGCCGGGATAGTGATACGTCCGCTCAGTTCTTGCCTTTAGCGGCCACGGCTTGCGGTACAAGCGATGTGACGATATCCGAGCCCAATGTGTGCGCCGGGGCATCTGGCAATGAAGTGGACATCGCGACTTACGTCGGCGACCCGAACTTCAATCGATACGAAACCGAAGCGCTAACATTCACACTGTTCGGGACACATCAATTTAACGAGCGGGTCTCGTTCGAAGGTACCGCACGGTATCGGGATAACAGCGCAGAATATGACCAGGTGTGGATTTCGTTCCTCGGCGATGGCAACCCCCGCATACTACCGGACGGCACTGCGGTAGGGCGGTCCTGGTTCAGCGCGCCAGCGAACTCTCGCCAGCTCGCATTCGACGCCCGTTTGCGCGCCAACTTTGAAACAGGTGCCGTTCAACACGACATCCTTGCAGGCTTGAACTATCAGGATGTGGACACTCAGGACAACACGGCGTTTTTCTACGCACTGCCGACCACCTTCAATATTTTCAATCCTGTGTACGATGGCTCAGAGATCCCGACATCGGCTCAGTTTGATGCGGCACGTTCACTCAGTGAAGACGAAACAGTTGCCACCGACTTTTATCTGACCGACAACATCACAATCGGTGACTTGATCATCAATGCGGGTATTCGCTTGTCATCTGTCGATTCCCAGGACGCAGTCAGCGACCAGAGTGATGATGAAACGCCAATCACGCTGGGTGCGTTGTACACCACGGAAGTCGGAATCAATCCTTACGTCAGTTACGCCGAATCGTTCCGCGCTACGGTAGGTACCGATGTGGTCACCGGGACGTCTCTGCAACCACGCCGAGGCGAGCAAACGGAAGTTGGCGTGAAATACCAAACCGCCGGTAGCCCGAACTTTGTCACCGTTGCGTACTTCCAGCTTGAAGAAGATAACTTGGTCGACTTTGTCGCCGGCGGTCAGACTCAACCGGGACTCAGCATCGAGACCGACGGGTTTGAGATCGAAGCGTTGTGGAACATCGGAGACTTCGCCGTCGACTTCAATTATCGTCAGCTCGACGCTCAGGACATCGATGTAAACGGTGTCGGTGTTACCCGCCCGAGTTTGCCGGAACAAGCGGGATCGGTTTGGGCGAGCTGGACACCTTCCGTTGGCCAAGCGGAGGGACTTAGAGTCGGTCTTGGCGTTCGCTATGCCAGTGAAAATGAAAGCAATGGCACTGCGTTTCTCGCCGCCAATGGGTTCGCACCCACACCGAACCGTGTCGTGACGGACGGCTACACCGTTCTTGACGCGCTGGTGGCGTACGAGTTCGAGAGCTTTGAGGTCATGCTCAATCTCCGAAACCTTGCGGATGAAGAGTTCTATGCAACGTGCCTGTCTCGCGGTGACTGTTTCCCAGGTGAGCAGCGTACCGTTGTAGCGAGCTTGATTAGTCGGTTTTAGGGCTGTGAGTTTGACTGGGCGTGGTGGTCTGATATTTCAAGACGAGTCAGATCACGCGCCCGGGCTCGCGCCCTAGCAATTCCGGCAGGCGGTTCACCGTTGGCACATTGTTCTTCCGCAACAGTTCCCAGTGCCCGAATGAGAACGGGGAGAAGTGAAAGACGTCGCACAGATGGGCGCCAATTCGCGCGACCCATCCCGGAATGGGCATGGCCAACGCGCGTCCGCGACCTTGTCTTTTGCGCAGACCCAGGATGTATTCCTTGAATCGATAGTGCGTCGTTCCGCCGAGATCAAACTCGCGTGAGTGCGCCAGTTTTAGTGTTTCCGCCGATTCGATTGAGAGCCGAGCCAAAGCCTCGCCGACGTCTGTCGCAAGACACGCAGCAATGTCGCCATTCGCATCTGCTGGAACAGCGAAGATCGGTAGACGTGCAACACCGCGTAGCCACGCGGCGCCGAATCCGCCCTCTCCATCGAGCAACGATGGGCGTGCGATGGCCCAGTCGCCGCCGATTCGCTCAATCGCTTCCTCGCCATACCGTTTGCTGGTTAAAAAGCGACTGCGATGCGGATGCTGCAACGCCAACGCCGACACATGGACAAAGCGAATGCCGCGATTCCGGCATGCCTCTGCGATAGCCGCCGGCGCGCGATGGTGCACGAGGTCATAGGTCTCGGCGCCTCGCTGGCGAAGGATCCCGACGCAGTTGAGCACACAGTCGAAGGGTTGGATCAACGACTCCCAGTCATCGGGCGATGTCAGTGATTCCAGCCGTACGCCGAGCTCCGCCAAGCCATCGGGCCTGCCTCGCGGATGGCGAGTGCCGACAGTGATGGTCGTATCGAGGGACGTTAACGCTGCGACGGCATGACGACCGATGAAGCCGTTGCCGCCGAGCACGAGGACTCTGGTCATGATTCAATTGTAACTGGATACGCTCGCCAGACCTCAGTAGTCTGCGATGCGACGCCGCGCTTGCAGCTACCGATCGATGCTTTTGATTCGGCAGATGGGACCGCGGCTGCCGATCGATCCCCAGCGCAGATGACCGATTGTCCGGAGGCGACCTGGCCAGGCGCCTTGGCCGGCGAGGAGTGCACTAGTGAAATTCAAGAAACTGATTCGACGAATCAACTGGTATCCGCCGTTGCTCGGTATGGGCATTCGAGTGCGCAAGACGGACGACGACTTTCGTCGTTTCGAAGTGGAGTTGCGGCAGAAGTGGTACACGCGAAACTTGTTCGGTACGCATTTCGGTGGCTCGCTCTACACGATGACCGATCCGTTCTACGTCTTTATTCTGACCGTCAATCTGGGCCGGGAATACATCATTTGGGATCAATCTGCGAAAATCGATTTCCTGAAGCCCGCCAAAGGGACGATCACCGGCATCTTCGAGCTTGATGAGGCGAAGATCGATGAGATTCGGGCGTCGGTGGATGAGGTCGGTAAGGGTTCTTTCGATTTCGCAACGATGCTGACCGACGAGTCCGGTGTAGACGTCGCTAAAGTTGAGAAGACAGTTTACGTGCGGCGCAAGCGAAGATAGACGTGAACGCGCTGAAGGGCGGGTATACGCGACGGTTGCCAATGATAATCATCATCATCTACTCTTGCGGGTCGGATGGCTGATCCCGTCGAATACCATGATTTCTTGTGCAGGTTTTGTCTACGCAGCATGTGTTGCGCTTTATGAGGCTAACCCCCGCCGCGCGACATCAACCCTGGCCAGTCGCCTTCCCAATGGCACTCGCTTGCTGCGCTATTCGGCACTCGGCTTGATCGCTCTGTCGGTCATCATTCTGGGGCTTCAAAACAGTTTTGAGAAAGCGGTGCCAATCGTGATTGGTTTGGTCGCGTTTGCAGGTATCGTCTGCATTCTCGTCGCAGATTTCTTCCCTAATCGCCTAGCCGCTAGCGCTTGGGCGACGATCGCTGGCGGTGCATTTCTTTTCGTGCTGACTGCGGTGGGCGTTATATGAAGTGGGCCATTCTCGCAGCGATACTTGGCTTTGTGCTTTTCTCGAGCTGGAAGAAACCGCGCCTGACCGCGAGCATCCTGTGGTCGCTGACCGCCACGGTGGCGTCGTCTTCCGCATTGATTCTTGCTCTGCCAACGGACCTTAAGGAAACCCTGCTCTGGATGTCGATCGCGACGCCGTTGATCTGGATGTTGTTCATATTTTGGTGTCACTGGGACGCTCGACCGATGCGACCGACGCTCGCGTTGGTTTCGATTACCGTGATTGGCGCGATACTCGTCCTGCAATTGCCCGCACCGACAGGAGGCTGAATCTGATGCAAAGAGATCGTCGAGTTCGAATTTACGATGCGCACTCCTGGACGGGCATTACGCTGGGAATATTCCTGTTTGTCGTGTGCTTCACAGGATCATTAGCGCTGTTCGACCACGAAATTCAGACTTGGGAAGACCCAGCGCGGCGTTTGGTTCCTGCGACTGAAGTCACACCAGTCCATCCTTTGTTCGAGTCCTGGATTGCGGAGTTGCCGGCGGGTGAGATTACGTTTGTTGGGTTGTTCTATCCGAGCGATGCTGAACCTTATTATCAAGGCTTGGTGAATTTCCGCGCTGAAGGCGACGATGAGCCGCTGCAGTTCTTGCGCAAGCAATGGGATCCGCAAACCGGAACGGAACTGCCGGCGAGGAGTGACGGGCTCTCGACCTGGTTGCTCGATTTCCATCGCGACTTGATGTGGCCCGATTTTCTGGGTGGGCGACAAATCGGGCGAGGCCTTGTCGGGATCGCCGGCGTCATTATGCTGCTGTCGATTCTGACAGGCATCCTGACGCATCGAAAAATTCTGAAGGAAGCATTCACTTTCCGACGCAAGAAATCGGTGCGTGTTAAATGGAAGGATGCTCACAACTTCATCGGCATCTGGAGTCTACCGTTCTCAACGGTCATCGCGTTCACAGGTGCGTGGTTAGGCATCGTGGCTCTGCTACTCCCGATTACCGGATTGCTGGTGTTCAAGGGAGATACCGAAGCGGTTGCTGCGACTGTGGTCGGCGAGCCGAGCGCGCGCGCAGGTACGCCTGCGGAAATGCTCAGTCTGGATGTCGTTGCGAATCGGGGTCATAGCGACAGCGGCGCGTTGCCGGCGTTCGTGAGTATTCAAAACTGGGGCGATGTGAATGCCGAGTACCTCGTGCAGTACAAGCCGGACACTGAGTTGATGACCTACGAAGCGGAGCGCATCAGCGGCGTCACCGGAGAGCGGCTGGCATTGACGGGACTGTTGCAACCCTCGGCGTCGACTCGCGTTCTCGCGGCCATCACGCCGCTGCACTACGGCACCTACGGCGGCATCCTCCTGAAGTTCCTGTACTTTGCTCTCGGGATTTCACTGAGCGCGATGGTTGCGCTGGGCAACATGGTCTGGATCGAACGCCGCGCCAACAGCTCTGAAGGTTCGAAGTCACCGGAGTACTACGCACGGCTTGCGCGTTTCACGGCTGGCGCATGCCTCGGTGTGGTCGTTGCTTCTCCGGCAATTTTTTATGCCGACTTGCTCTACGCGGGCGATGAGGCGGGTCGGATTGTCGCCGTTGGACAGACGTACTTTGCGGTTTGGTTTGCAGTTTTGCTCGTCGCGATGTTTTTGAAGAACACCTATCAAACCGTTCGCGCCCTACTTGGAATCACTGGTATCTCGCTCGTTGCATTGCCGATCTTTGCTGCTGTTGTTCACGGCCAAATGCCATGGACGCTGGTTGCAAAAGGACATTTTGCGTCTCCCTCGGTGGACCTGACCCTGCTGGTGCTGGGTGTGAGTTGCCTGCTCGTGGCTCACTGGTTGCCGAAAGCGCGCAATAGCCGATTACGCAGCAAACGATCCACTGCGGAATTGCCGACCAACGCCTCCGCGGTGCCAGGGGGTTGAGGCTTAACCGGCCAGCTCAATCGGCGAAGTAAGGCTGCCCGATTGCCGCTCTGGGGGTTGTGGCAGGCATGCAGACATAACGGACTCAGGGTGCGGCTGGATTGCGGCCGCACCCTGAGTCCGTGGTTAGCTGGCGTCGCCGGTCGCGGGTGAGCGCTGTGTTTTCGGTGGCTTGACTGCGATCAACCACCCCACAGTACCTAACGCGCCAAACCAACTCAGAAAAGCGGTGTATTGGCCCACGAAGAGCATGGCGACGCCGGGTGCGAATAGCGCAAGCCACAAACCACGAGTCGCGCCTTTGGATAATGCTCGCTGGCTGTCGCTGAAGTAGACGCGCCGCCGTTTGGGGTTGGTTCGCGTCAGCACGCGCAGCGCCATCGCGCTGACGGTCATGCTCGCCAGAAACCAAACGAGGGTACTCACGACGTAAGCGCCTCCGCAACCGGCAGTTGCACTTCGCGTTTAGCGATGCGTCGAATGCCGAGGATGGCGACGGCGCCGCCTACGATCAAAACAAGATCAACTCCGATGATCGCCCAACCGCGCATTGAGAATGCGTCGATCCAGTGCGGTCCGCCTGAAATCATTCTCGCCGCAGGCAGAAAGACCATCCCAATCCCCAGCGTTCTGCGAAGCAGTCGACTGATCGCGGCTGGCTCGATTGAGGTAAACGCCGGAGCCAAGCTACCAACGAACGTGCAGAGTGCACCCATGGCGACCCAGTAGTGCGGATCAAAAGTACTGTGGATCGTAGCGAAGTAGGCATAGGCCGCGCCGACCATGCCGATTGCTGTGCCATAACCGACGGCTGGAATAACGCGTCCGATACGTCGCCAGACAGGTGCCTCTTCACGGCGCTCAACCCACATTTGAAGCCCGGTCAGCGTGACATAACAGAGCGCAAAGCCCAGCGCGAGCCAAACGATCTTGCCGAGGAGACCAGCGTAGTTACCAAAATGTAGCGGACCGATCAGACCAACGATGGCCCCGCCCAGCGACGGTTGCGAGCCGATGATCGGTTTGATCCCTAGGTATTCGCTGGTCACCCCGTTGAACAAATGCGTATCGCCCGTGAGTTCGCCCTCTGCGGCGGGATGGAACAGTGTGACCATCGCGTCGGCACGTCCCCAATGCGCGATGGCAATGGATTGCGCATCAGTTCCGGCATTCGTTCGCGAGGCCGCCAAAAGTTGATCCAGATTCGCGAGCGGTGCTGGGGTCTCGTTCGGTTCCGCTTCGACCCCAATCAGCGTTTCGATCATCTGCTCTTGATCGCCATCGAACGCGACCATTGCGACGACGGGTAATCCGATCGTTGTCGCGAAACTGAAGAAGCTTCCTGTGAATGCGAGTAGAAACGCAAAGGGCAGACTCCAGCTGCCGGCAAGTACGTGCTTGTCTTTTCGAAACAGCAGGGCACTGCTTTTGCGTGGCGACAGGAACAGCTCTTTCAGGATGTGCCTATGGACCAGGATGCCCGAGATCGCGGCAATGAGCATGATGATGCCGAGGATACCCGTGGCGTACAGTCCCCAAGGGCGCGGCATGTATAAATTGATGTGCACATCAGTGATGAAATCATCCAAAGCGCCTTCGGGGTCCGTCGGCATCTCTGTGACGAAGCCCTCATAACGCTGCTTGATCTCCAGCGTCTCCCCGTCGAGATAGAATCGAACGCCCTTGTCTTCGATGCCGCCGCTCTCGCGCTCTTCGTGCGTATGGAAGAACGCAACGATATCTCCGCCAGAGTTGGTAAAGGCGACGACCTCTTCGCGGTATTCGGGGGCAACTGACTCTGAGAGTTCACGGAAGCGTGCATCGATCGGCTGCGAGAAAGCGTCGCTTGCACTGCGGCCGCCAGCCGACCATGCGCCGATCTCAGAGGCGAACACGACGATGGCGCCCGTGAGCACGACGACATACAACACGAGGCCGAGGATCATGCCGGACCAACCGTGTACGGCGACCAGTCGTTTGGTTTTGGATTGGTTAACGAAACTCATATCACACCTACCCAGAGAACATATTGAGCGCGGAACGCACAACGACGGTTCCAGCCCCCAAGCAGAAAATTAAGAACACCAACGACGCCCAGCGCAATCGGTCGGCCATCACAGCGTAAATCACAGTTGCGCCCCAGTAGAGCGGGAACAACACGATCGCGAACACGAGATTATTGACGCCGGATGCGCCGCTGGGCAACACGACCGGCGTAATCGCCATCAGCAGAATGGCTGCAATCAGCGCGACAGGCCCCGCCAGGATCCACCGCAAAGTCAGCCGGGTTTTGGGCCAGCGATCCGTTGTCGGGCTTGTTTCAGCTGTGGACACGACACTTCCTCCAAATGCCAGATCTCATTACCGCCTCGCGAAGACGGTGCAGAACGCTCGGTCCGAATCAGCGAACACCCGACTGTTTTCCGGGTCTCGCAGCGCGTTGAACACGCCCGAGCCGCTTGTCGGCCGTCTAAAAGTCCCCGACGGCCTGGACGACGTCATTATTGCATAGAAATAAATAAGAATGATTCGCATTTTCATTCGTTTCTGCTAGTCTCCGGCGCCTGAGCCCGACGGAGCCATCAAAATGACACTTAAAAAGACCATCATCCCGCTAGCGACGGCAGCTGTGCTTGCTGCGGGCAACGTCGCCGCGCAAGAGGACGAGGAAAAAAAAGAGGGGCTGGAAGAGATCATTGTCACCGGAACCAAGCAGGGCTTGTCGGTTCAGGACACAGTGACCTCAGTGTCGGTCTACAACGAAGATCGCCTGGAGCGGGAGCTGGTGTTCGAGCTGGACGACGTGTTTGCTCGAAGTGCTAACGTGTCATCGCCTGGTTTCACTGGCGGCGTGGCGATTCGTGGCGTTGCGCGCAACGGCGTTGGGTTTGCCGGCAGCGGTAACACCTCCAATATTTTCCTGAACGGTGCTCCGATATCGGATCAGGCGACCGGAGGGATCGAGAGCCTCTGGGATATTGATCAGGTTGAAGTGTTGCGCGGCCCGCAGTCGACCGTGCAAGGCCGCAACTCACTCGCCGGTGCCATTGCGATCCGTACGAAGCGTCCCACGTACGAGTGGGACAACAAATTCCGGGTGCGTTTCGGCGATTTGGGCACTCGACAGTACTCCGCGGCGTTCGGCGGGGCATTGATCGACGACAAGCTCGCTGCACGCATCGCCATTGATCGACAGGAGTACGACGGCGAAGTTCGGTACGCGTCCACGGGCGAAGACTCTCATGAGCTGGACGGCACGACGATCAGGGCGTCTTTTCTGTTTGAACCCACTGACGCGCTCGATCTGACATTGATCGCCGAGCGCATTGAGACTTTCAATCGTGATCAGGCGCTGGCCTCCTCACCCGGTGCGCTGGGCACGCCTGAGCAGGAAGCTTTCGATCCGTTTAACGGTGTCGGTTTCCAGGTGCCTCAAGAGTTTGATTACGAAGTCGATCGTTTCATCTTCGAGGCGGATTACACCATCAACGATTCGTTTAGCATTTTCGCGTTGGCGACTGTTGAAGACGCGTTCAACGACCGAGTGTTCGGTAACCCTCTGGATCTCACTCAGTTTCCTGAGGCTAACAACGCCTTTTTCGATGCGAACACCGATACAGTCTCCGGAGAGATTCGGCTTGAGTACAGGGGTGAGCGGCTGAGCGGGCGTGCAGGTATTTACTACTTCGAGGAAGACACCGCCAACATCGTAACCGGGTTCATCAATCTGGGAGGATTTATACCAGTTGATCCGCCAGAAAGCGTGGGTGCAATCGTAGCGACTTTTGCGCAAGACACTGAAAACCGTGCGTTCTTTACCGAATGGCGCTATGAGCCTAACGACACCTGGGCCTTCGATATCGGCGTGCGCTATGACGAGGAAGACAACATCAATCCCGGCATCACAGGGACGGTGATTGTCGACCCGCCGAACTGCGTTATCGCCGACTTTGTACCGGGACTCGGCGGACTGCCATGTGATGCATTTCTACCCGCGCCGGTCGGTGATTTGGTGGCTGCCGAGTTCGACGCATGGCTGCCGCGCGGTGCGGTGACGTATCGTTTCGACGAATATCGGTCAGTTTCCTTTTCCGTTCAGCGCGGCTATCGCGCCGGTGGCGCGTTCTTGTTCGTCGATCCGGAGCAGCCTGCAGGAACACCGCCGACACTCGAGAACTTTGGTCCGGAGTTTCTGGTCAACTACGAGATCGCGCTGCGCACGCAGTGGTTCGATGAACGGTTGTTGTTGAACGCGAACATCTACCGCTCGGACTGGACCGATCAGCAGGTCACCGTGCAGGGCCCTACCGGCGTTAATGATTCCCGTACGCTGAATGTGGGCGAGTCGCGCCTGATGGGCATTGAAATTGAAACCCAGTTGTACGTGACAGACGGGCTTGAGCTCTTCGCTACCTTGGGTTGGGCCGACACCGAGTTTCTGGATTTTCCGTATGCGGTGGATGACGCTGGGAATCCAGTCGATCCAGCGAACCCACAATTTGCCAACCTTGCGGGCAACGAATTCCAGAACGCACCGCAGCTGACTGGCTCGGTCGGCGCCTATTATCGCGCCGACAATGGTTGGTTTGGTGATATTACGGTCAGTCATACCGACGGCGGATTCTCGGATGTGTTTAATCTACCGGCGGATGCGTTCGACGAGCAGACGGTCGCGAACGTCCGTGTGGGTTACGGCAATGAGCGAATCCGCGCCTTTGTGTACGCGAACAACCTGTTCGATGACCGCGCACAAACTGAGTCGAACTTCTCGAATATCAACGCAGACGGTACGCGCACAGACTTCGACACGCCGTTTCTTCGAATCAACCGTCCAAGAGTTGCCGGCGCACAGGTCGAGTTCAGCTTTTGATTCGGGTCCGAACTCGAGACCGCATCAACTAAACACGGGCGTGCCATTTGGCACGCCCGTTTTCTTAGGCGGAGAGCGTCAACGCTGCTTGGCGGGTTTTAGCGTTGTTGGTCACTCGGAAGCCGGATGGGGCGGCCGTAAGCTCTTGATCACTTCCCCGTCGGCGATGGTGCGTCAACAAACGCACGTTCGATGACGAAATCGCCGGGCACGCCTTGCGAGGGTGATCCGACGAAACCCAACTTCTCGAGGGCGGCTTCCGTGTCTCGCAGCATCGCCATGCTGCCGCAGATCATTGCGCGGTCGGTCGCCGGATCGAGATCACCGATATCCATATCGCGGCACAACTTGCCGCTGAGCATCAATTCCGGAATGCGCCCGGTGTGCGGGAATGGCTCCCGAGTCACGGTCGGGTAGTACATCAGTTGCTCGGTTGCGTACTCGCCGAGGAACTCGTGCGCGGGAAGCTCGGTTTCGATGAATTCGCGATACGCGAGGTCTTCAACGCGCCGAACACCATGCACGACGATGATCTTCTCAAACCGTTCGTAGGTCTCGGGGTCCTGGACCGTGCTCAGAAACGGCGCGAGTCCCGTGCCCGTCGCAAACAGGAACAATCGCTTGCCTGGCTTGAGATCATCAAGCACCAGTGTGCCCACGGGCTTCGAGCTCATGATGATCTCGTCGCCAACCTCGATATGCTGCAGCTTGGACGTCAGTGCGCCGTCCTCAACCTTGATGCTAAAGAACTCAAGGTGCTCTTCGTGATTGGGGCTCGCGATGCTGTAAGCCCGTGTGATCGGTTTTTTCTCGGCGGGCAGTCCGATCATGATGAACTGGCCGTTTCGGAACCGAAACCCAGGGTCACGGGTCGTGCGAAAACTGAACAGCTTGTCGTTCCAGTGATGCGTTTTGAGCACTGTTTCAGTGCGTAGAGCGGGCATGCAAATACACTCCTCGTTGCAATGGTGGGTGCCCCTGCGGATTCGCATCGTATCAGGCGTTCGCGGGGGTCACCAATCCAAGATGGGCCCGTTTCAGTGATCCGACTCGATCTACTCAATGGCGAGTACCCTGATGGGCATTCCGCGAAGAAATCGGAACGTCATTCCCATTTATGGCTTTTTCTGGTGTACGTTTGTCGATGGATGCAGAAAAGCGTGACCGGCGACCCGGCGACCCTCAAGGAATTCTCGTACGCTCCGATACTGTTTGTGGCCCCGAACGATCCTGGATCCATGCACAGAATCAGCGCGTACATCTTCATTGCCTTGCTGGCCATCGCGCTGCCGGCCGCGGCCTTTGAAATGCCGATCCAGCCAGAGCCGCCATTCCGGACCTATACCGTTTCCGACGGTCTCAATCAGCGTACGGTGCTGGCAACGACGCAAGACCAGGATGGCTATCTTTGGGTGGCGACATTCGGCGGCTTGAACCGATTCGATGGCCGTGAGTTTGAGGGTTACACCACGCTCCAGGGGCTTCGACAGAATCTAATCCAGGCATTGTTTGTCGATACAGAGAATCGATTGTGGGCAGGTGACGCCGGGGGCGGACTCACCGTGATCGAGGAAGGTCGCGTCGTTCGAACCTATCAACCCTCTGGCGAAACACGCGGCGTGGTGCGCGCGATCACGCAGATCGGACAGACTTTGTACGTTGGGTCCCAGCCTGGTGGTGTCCAGACACTCGACCTCTCAGATCCAGACGCGACATTGCAGCCCATCCCCGACACACCGTCCGAAACGCTGGTGCTGGTCGTCGACAACGCCGGGCGCATTCTGGTAATCAGTACTGAAGGAATGCATCGGCTGAGCCCGGATGAAGGACACCGAATTGAGCTGGTCGACGCCGACATCACGGCGGTCGAACGCACAGATAGCGGTGTTGTTTATGTGGGCAATCAAGACGGCAAGATCGGTATCCTTTCGGGTCGTCAGATCGACTGGTTTGAACAGACCTACTCTGACCGCGTTTCGGGCCTGACGGTACGCGACGAACACATTGATTGGGTGTTTCTGGAAGGTCAGGGCATGACGCGTTTCGGCGATGCTTCAGATCTGGAATGGAACAGTGGGGCAACATCCGCGACACCTGCCTACGATAACGAAGGCGTACTTTGGTTGCCGACCCGTCTTGGGTTGTTGCGCTATCTCGGCGAGCGGTTTCGCCACTATGCATTGAACTACGAAGGCCAAACTCCCGAGGTTTTCGCTATTTTGCCGGGCAACGAGCAAGACGCCTGGTTCGGTACCAATATCGGTTTGTTGCATGTCACAGCCGAAGGCGAACTCGTCAATGTGTCGGATCAGCTGGGTTGGCAACGCCGTGAGGTTCGTGACCTCAAATTCTCCCAAGACGGCAAGACACTTTGGGTCGGTCATATCCAGAGTCCGCTGTACGGTATCGATCTCGATACCATGCAGCCGACCAAGACGTTGACTGATGAGAATGCACTGACGGTCAGCCTCGAGCTCGACAATTCCGGTGTGCTTTGGGTCGGTTCCTATCTCGGCAAGCTCGATCGCTACGATCAAGCGAAAGACTCGTTCACCTCTATCGAAATCGGTAACGGCGCTGCAATCTATGGCCTGGACCTCGCTGAAGACGGGGTTCTCTGGTTTGCTGCGAATTACCGAGGTCTCTATCGACTTGATACCGATGATCCTTCTGCGGAGCCAGAGCAAGTCCTGGCGGCTTCTGACATCAACGAGGAGTTTTTTACGCACGTCGTCGCGCAAGGTGCGGGTGTCGATACGCAAGTCTGGTTTACCAGCACCCAAGGTGGTGTTTACCGCTGGAGCAATGGTGCGGTTGAGCGGGTGATCCCTACCGAAGACATGCAGTACAACACCGTGTATGCCGTGCAACCGCTACCCGACGGCACGGTAGTCGCGACGACCAGCCGTGGTGTCTTCCACTATGACCCGGTTCGCCGGGCTATGCAGCAGTACAACTCCGAAGACGGTTTCACAGCGATCGAAGGCAAAGCGCACGCCGTGTATTTTGACGGCGAAGAGACGCTGTGGATTGGCACGACCAGTGGCGTGACTGCGATGGATGTCAGCATTCCGATGGCAGGTGTGGGTGTTCCAAACACGTTGATCACCAATCGTTATGTCGATGAGACGCTGGTCGAATCGGACGGCAAAGTTCCGAGTGGCGCCGCAATGAATCGGATCCTGATCGAGTTCGGTGGTATCACCATGCGTAAGTCGACCGGTTTGCAGTTTAGTTATCGCCTGTTGGGTAACAGCGATGAGTGGAGTGCACCGACCACGAACGCGTCCATCAGCTATTCCAACCTTGCTCCAGGCGCGTACAAATTCGAAGTCCGTTCAAAGTTACCTGGCGGCACCTGGAGTGAGGCCGACACGTGGTCATTCTCCGTACCAACGCCATTCTGGCGGATGCCTTGGTTTATCGCGTTGATGATTGCTGCGATCATGGCGGTGACGTGGGGCGGTGTGCAGCTGCGACTTCGCGCGATCGAACACACCAACCGACGACTGCGAAACGAGGTCGCGGAACGCACCCGCAGCATTGAGTCAGGTCGCCGCGAGCTTGAGCAAATCAACAATCAATTGAGTGCGGAGATCGCCGAGCGTCAACGTGCCGATGCGTTGCGGGCGGATGTTGAAGCACGGTTCCATCAGGCTTATCAAAACTCGCCCTTGGGTATGGCGCTCGTGAATACCGAGGGACTCGTCTACGACGCGAATCCCACCATGCGGCGATTGTTCTGGCCGGATTCCGACATTCAGCAGCAAGAGCCTCTGATCAGCGTCGTCAGCGAGAAGCACCGTGAGACGTTTGAGCGATTCGTTGGCGATTTCGTGTCTTCGGCGAGCGCGGCGGACGACGAAGCGCAGCTCAACATGGAAGTGGAATGCGTCGACGCGAGCGGGCGCCTGCGCCGAATCGACTTTCATCCTTCGGCCGTGCGGGATGCCGATGGGCAGCTTAAGTACATCGTCTTGATCGCTCACGATGTTACCGAAAGTCGCGAGATGACTGACCGATTGGCCTACCAGGCGCGATTCGATGAGTTGACGGGGCTGTACAACCGGCGCGCATTCGGGGATGCATTGCAGATCATCAACGAGTCGGAGCGCGGCGCCGAAGATGCGTTCCTGATGTTCCTCGATCTCGATCAATTCAAAGTGGTGAATGACACGTCCGGCCATGCAGCGGGCGACGAGTTGCTGCGCACGGTCGCGGGTCTGATTCGTGAGTGCGTGCGCGAGGACGATGTGATCGCACGCCTCGGTGGCGATGAATTCGGCATGGTACTCAGAGGCTGCACGCGCGCCGTCGCCCTGCAACGTGCAGAAGCGATAAGAGAGAAAATCCACGAGCTGGAATTTATCTGGGACTCGGAGATATTCCGGATCGGCGCGAGTATTGGCGTGGTACCGATCGGCGATGGCGATCAAAGCATCAACGAGTTGCAACAGGTCGCCGATGCAGCCTGCTATGCGGCCAAGGATGCAGGTCGAAATCGCGTGCATCTGGTCGACAGCGAGAGCGACGCGGCGCATGAGCATCGCGGCGAAATGCGTTGGGTACAACGACTCAATCACGCGATCGATACCGATAGTTTCACGTTGTTTGGTCAGCGCATCGTGGCGCTTGATGGTGCGCCGGATCAGCCCGAGCGAATTGAAGTGCTGGTGCGGATGCGTGATCGGGTCAACAATCGACTGATCCCACCAGGCGCATTCCTTCCGGCGGCCGAGCGCTACGGGCTTCAGGGTCGACTCGATCAATGGGTTGTGCGTGAGGCGATCTCGGTATTGCGCCAACAAGATGCGCGGATTGTTGAGCGTCAGGAACTGTGGGTGAATTTGTCCGGGAGCACCGTGGGCGACCCGAAACTCTCGCAACAGCTGATCGCACAAGTCGAGGCAGCGGATCTTCGCCCTGGCAGTCTGAACTTCGAAATTACGGAGACCGCCGTGATTCGTCGAATCGAAGATGCGATTCACCTGATTGGCGCGCTACGTGAGATGGGCTGTGCTTTTGCATTGGATGACTTCGGCAGCGGACTGTCGTCGTTCGGGTATCTGAAGCGATTGAATGTGAATTGCCTGAAAATCGACGGGCAGTTCGTGCGTGATATCGCGACTGACCCGACCGACCGCATTTTCGTCAAATCGATCATCGATATTGCTCATACGCTCGGCATGCGTGTCGTTGCAGAATTCGTTGAAGACGAACGCATCCTCACAGAGATTCAACAGCTCGGCAGTGATTTCGGGCAAGGCTTTGGAATCCATCGCCCCGAGCCTTTGGACAACATGGTCACGCTGACGACGGCGATTCGAAACGCCGGTCTCTGATTTCCCCTATGCGTCGACGCGTCGCTCGACTAGACTGATGCTGGTCGGTTCAGTTGAGTTGAGGTGGGATATGTCGTTTCGTCACGGAGCATGGGTAGCTGCATTGATGTTGGCCGGTTGTAGTGCACCCGAACCACCCGATGCACCGGCAGCACCCGACACGTCGGAGCCGACAGCCCCCGCTCAAGCAGCTGCTCCCGAAACTGCTGCGGCACCCGCATTGCCGAGAACTGCTGCACCCGAGGGTGCACGCGCTTTCATCGTTGAGCCGGCAGATGGCGCGACAGTCAGCTCGCCGTTCAAGGTGGTGTTTGGGTCCGAGAACATCCAAGTGATGAAGGCCGGTGAAGAAGCGCCAGATTCGGGTCACCATCATTTGTTGGTCAATGCACCACTACCGGATTTTAGTGTGCCGATCCCCAACTCTGATCAATATCGACACTTCGGTGGCGCGCAGACCGAAGTCGAACTGGAGCTTGAGGCAGGGACTTACACGCTGCAGTTACTGTTCGGTGATCACTTTCATATTCCGCATGAGCCGCCGATCTATTCGGACGTCGTGACAGTCACTGTCGAATAAGTCTGTTCGACAAGTATTTGCCTGTCGCCATTCGCTGACGGGTCGACGTCGCATTTCGACCGATACGCGTTGACTCGAGCGACACGACTCTCGGACTATCGACTGTCGTTTGGACGGTCGTGTCGGACCGAGCGGGAGTCGCAATGCGCATTCAATCATCAGCAGTGCTGGTCAGTCTGATCCTTGCCGGTTGTGGCGGCGGCGGAACCTCGACGGCGCCCCCCGTTCAGGATGATCCTCCCGCAACGCCGCCGGCGCCCCCGCCAGACCCACCGCCCAGTCCGCCACCGACCGGCAGTTTCTCCGGCGACGGACCGTTTATCGTCGTCGACCAGTTCGGATATCTGCCCACGATGCCGAAAGTGGCAGTGATTCGGGATCCTGTCATCGGCTATGATTCGGCGGATGCGATTGAGCCAGCCAGCACCTATGAGCTTGTGCGCGTCAGTGACCAATCCGTGGTGTTCAGCGCTGAGTTGGTCGAATGGAACGATGGCAACGTGCATGCAGCTTCGGGAGATCGTGCCTGGTGGTTCGATTTTTCGTCGATCACGCAACCTGGGAGTTACTTCGTCCGCGATCCGGCAACTGATCTTCGCTCCGCGCAATTCGAGGTCGGCAACGGCGTGTATGAGGAAATCCTCAAACAAGCGGTTCGAACGATGTTCTACCAGCGCGCCGGATTCGCGAAGAACACACCGTTCATTGCGCCGGGCTGGGCGGATGACGCGAGCCATCTGGGGCCGGGCCAGGATACCGAGGCGCGGCGCTTTCTGACGCAGAACGATGTGACAACCGCACGCGATCTCAGAGGTGGTTGGTACGACGCAGGTGACTACAACAAGTACACGAACTGGACAGCGGACTACGTCATCAGTCTGTTGACCACATATCGGGAAAGACCACAGATTTTTGGCGATGACTTTGGGATCCCCGAATCGGGTAATGGTGTTCCTGACCTGCTCGATGAAATCAAATACGGTGTTGATCATCTTCTACGAATGCAAAACCCCGACGGATCTGTGCTCTCCATCGTTGGGCTGGATTCTGGTGCCAGTCCACCTTCGGCAGCCACCGGGCCGAGCTACTACGGCGATGCGAGTACCTCGGCGACGTTGACGAGTGCTGCGGCATTCGCCCTTGCAAGCCAGGTGTATGACGGCATCGGTACTCCTGCGTTGCCGACCTATGCGGACCAGCTCCGGTCGGCGGCGGTGTCGGCGTGGGATTGGGCGGCAGCGAATCCTGCCGTGGTGTTTCGGAATAACGACGCATCGTCGGGCACGCAGGGGCTCGGCGCAGGCCAGCAGGAAGTCGACGAAAACGGCAGAGCGGATAAGCGGCTGTCTGCTGCTATCTATTTGGCTGCCTCCACGGGCGAGGCGCGCTTCCACGACTATGTCGAGGCCAATTACGGGGCGTCCAAGTTGGTTGGCGGATTCTATGTGAATGGTTTCGAAAACCGCGTGCAACGAGACCTGCTCTTTTACACGACCTTGAGCGGCGCACCGTCTGAGATACGCGATACGATTCGCGATCGTTACGGCAACGCCATGCAGGCCAGCGCGCATTGGCCGGCCATTGACGATGCGCGCGACGCGTATCAGGCACCGCTCGATCCCTACACGTGGGGCTCAAACGCGGTGCAAGCCGCTCGCGGCTTGTTGTTTGCGCAGCTGGCCGAATATGACATCGGCGCCCGAAGCGCGGGCGAAAATCTCAATGCGGCTGCCGGGTTCATCCATTACCTGCATGGCGTCAATCCGCAAGGGTTAGTCTACCTGTCCAACATGGGTGAGTTTGGTGCGGAGCGCTCTGTCGACACGTTTTATCACGCCTGGTTTCCAAACGGTTCGACGGAATTCGATAGCGTGAAAGACTCTAGTTTCGGTCCCGCGCCGGGGTTTTTGGTGGGTGGTCCGAATCCGACCTATGACTGGGATGGGTGTTGCCCGTCGAGTTGCGGGAGTGCCGATAACAACGCCCGTTGCGGCTTGGATCGACCGGTCCCACCGTTTGGGCAACCACCGCAGAAAGCCTATCGGGAGTTCAACGACAACTGGCCGTTGAATTCCTGGCAAATCACCGAGAACAGCAATGGCTACCAGGTGGTGTATATCCGCTTGTTGTCGAAGTTTGTTGGTGAGTAGTCGAGCGCTGACCTAAGCCAACGGAGAAGAGGTCAGCGGACTCCAGGTCTCGTCTTTATTCTGTGCAACCGACACGCGATTGCGACCATCGTACTTGGCTCGATACATGGCGCGATCCGCACGCGCAATCAGCGACTCGATGTTGCGATCATCGGGGATCATGCTCGCAACACCAAAGCTCGCGGTCACTGAGAGTTCGCGGTTGCCAACAGCTACTGGCGTCGCTTCAATATCCGCTCGCAGGGCTTCAGCGATTTCTTCTGCGGTGGGTTCAGGCTTGTTCGGGAGTATCAGCAAGAACTCCTCCCCGCCGAGTCTCGCTACGACGTTTTGACCGCCGCGTTGTTGACAGAAACGCTCGGCGATATGCACCAGCACTTTATCTCCACCCGCGTGACCAAAACTATCATTGACTTGCTTAAAACGATCAATGTCCGCGACGATAACCGACAGTGGTCTGCGACTACGAATCGCATTCTGAAATGCCTCGTTGCCGAGCTGTACGGAGCCGTGACGATTGTGTAGACCGGTCAATTGGTCGAGCAGCGCCATGCCGCGGAGTTTTCCGGCGAGGTCCGACGAGAACACGAATAACACCATCGTGCCGACCGCGATATAGCCGAAAGGCAACGTCAGCATGCCAAAGTCATAGTGCTCCTGCAGTGCGGCTGCCGAGGCGCTGCGCCCCAATCCGAACGCGATGGTTGCGGAGATCGTCTGCACAAGTCCAAACAATGCAAGCATGCTGCCGAGCGCAAGGTCGGCAACACGATTGCCCTGTTCGCCCGCAACGTTTCGCGACCGACGGTCTACCCGATTGCGCAGAATCATAGCGGATAAGAAAAACGCGGCCACACCCGCCACACCCGGCGCCGAAGCCTCGCGCAGTCCGTCATGTGGACTGATGAGCGTTGATGTGATCAAAACCATGCTGCCGATCGACGCGACGAACACCAGGCTAATCAACGTGGACCGGTCGCCGACCCGAAGGCAATGCCCGAAAGACGCAAAAACGATCAGCGCGATCGCAAGCGCCTCGACCAGAAAATCGTAGGCCAGATTGCCGAGCAGTTCGGGCCCCAAACACTCGACACCCCACCGCAGCGTCGCCGCGACGAAACCGATCGTCCAGCACAGGGTATACGCTGCGCGAATGTACTTTCGCCACGATACGAACGCGATCATCGTGTACATGGCACAAGCCAGAGTCATCGTGAAACACAGATGATCGATTGAGGTCGCGTTCATTGCGGGCCGGGACAAGCTTCTTCAGCCGGTAGTGTGCCGCAGCTCGATCCCCGAAACCGGGCTTAGTGCACGTTTTATGGTAAAAAGCCTATTGCATGAATATAGTATTAATACTATATTTTATTGCATGGTTAGAAAGAAACGTAGTAAAGAAGCGCCCGTTTATAACCGACTTGCTGCATTGCGTGCAGATCAGGGTTTGACGCGGCAGCAAGTGGCTGAGGCGGTTGGTGTGCACTACCAGACCATCGGTTACCTGGAGCGCGGCGAATACCGCCCCAGCTTACTGCTCGCACTGCAGATTTCTCGGCTCTTCAAGCTTCCTGTGGAAGCCATATTCTCGCTCGATCCGATGAGTTCGATGAGCGAGCAATTGTTTGATTCAAAAAGGATTTCATCATGACAAATCCAGACGCTCAGAAGCTGCGGCGTGAAATAATCGACAACGTCCGTCGCAAGGCTGAACGAGATTTCCATGACACACGCTTCGACTTCGTCAGACCGTTGGGTCGTCGTCGCGCCCTTGTGATCTTTGTGTTTGTCTTATTGGCTGCTTACGGCGTGCTGAACTACTTCGACTATCCTGAGTTCGTGCTGCCGATTTTGATTCTGTGGGGCATCTCGCTTTGGCTCATTCGCATGTCGACTCGAGGAATCGTTGACTATCCCGACGAGATCGTCGATGAGCGAATGCGATCGGTCCGCGGCCAAACCTATCGTTATGCGTTCATGGGCACGTGTGTATTCATGAGCGCTTACATGGTTTTCTACATCGCCAACCAACTCATGGCCAAGCAGGGGTGGGTCGCACCGACAACTGCCGATCAAATGCATGACCTTTCATTTTGTCTGTTTTTTGCCTGTATGAGTTTGCCCAGCGCGATCTACGCCTGGAACGAGCGGCTGATCTGACTCGCAGTGGATCAGCCGCGCGGCCTTACTTCGGTTTGGCGGCGCTTCCAGGTGCTTTGCCCAGTTGCTTCGCCTGGGTTACCCAGTCGTCGCGCGAAATGCGGCCTTTGAACACGTCGAGCTTCGCATCGACGATCTCAATATCCCGTTTCAACCATTCCGCCACTTGCCAGAAGTAGTAAACCCCGTTGCGGTTCAGCAGACCTTCGAGCTTCGGGCCGACACCAGAAATTCGTTTTAGATCGTCTTTCTTGCCGTAAGAGGCCTTTTTCAGCAGCACGGGGCCGGTCTTCTTCGGTTTCGGCTGGCGTGGCTTGGGTGCCGGCGCGTTCAGCTTACCGAGTTTCGATTCGATAGCGGTCAGGCGTGTCTCAATGCCACTGAGGTCGATACGCGGCGCATCCGGCATGCGGATCGAGTTGACAGCGGAGTCAACCGATTCGACTCGCTTCATCAACGGCGCAAGGTCGACGCGCGGGACGTCCGGCATTCTGATCTTCGCGACCGCAGATTCGACCGACTCGATCCTTCGCGTCACAGTCGACAAGTCGACGCGTTCCGGTGTCGGGATCCGAATGTTCTTGATCGCTGTCTCCAACGCGCCAATCCGCGCATTGACCGCCGACAGATCGACAGTCTCCGGTTCAGGAATCCTGATATTGCTGACAGCATCTTCCAATGCGGCAATCCGTCCCGTCACGCCGGAAATATCGACGGCCTCAGGCTCCGGGATTCGAATGCTGGCAACGCCACGCTCGACGGCCTGAAGTCGTGACGTCACGCCAGACAAATCAACTGTCGCAGGTTCCGGAATACGGATTGCCTTCACCGTGCTTTCGACGCCGTCCAATCGTGCGAATACATCCGATAGATCGGTGGCCGGTGTCGGATCAGGAATTCGGATTGCCTTCACCCTGCTTTCAACGCCGTCCAATCGTGCGAATACATCCGAAAGATCGGTGGCCGGTGTCGGGTCAGGAATACGGATTGCCTTCACCGTGCTCTCGACGCCGTCCAATCGTGCGAACACCTTCGAAAGATCCGTGGCCGGTGTCGGGTCAGGAATACGGATTGCCTTCACCGTGCTCTCGACGCCGTCCAATCGTGCGAACACCTCCGAAAGATCCGTGGCCGGTGTCGGATCAGGAATACGGATTGCCTTCACCGTGCTTTCAACGCCATCCAGTTTCGCGAACACCTCCGAAAGATCGGTGGCCGGTGTCGGATCAGGAATACGGATTGCCTTCACCGTGCTCTCGACCCCATCGAATCTCGCAAATACATCCGAAAGATCGGTCGCCGGTGTTGGGTCCGGTATTTTGATGTTGTTGACGCCTGAATCAATCGCGTCCAGGCGCCGATTGACACCGGACCAATCCATTCTGGTGAACTGCGAGAAGCTCTCAGTCACATCGACGAATCGTCGCCGCGACCACCAGTAACCCAAAACGAAACTCAGGACTGAGGCCAGTAGAAAAATCAGAGTGAATTTTGCCAGAAGATAAGCCATGACTTGCCTCGCTCAATTATGGGTTGGTGACGCGGATGACGATGCGTCGGTTCTGCGCCTTGCCAGATTCGGTAGTGTTGTCGGCAATGGGGCGAGTCTCCCCGTAACCTACGGCCTGAATTCGATCGAGTTGAAGCCCGCGAGACGACAGCGCGATGCGCACCGCGTTCGCGCGAGCCTGGCTCAAGATTTGATTGTTTTCTTCGCTGCCGACTGCGTCTGTATGACCCTCGATCGTCAACGTGCCGGGACAACCCGAGGCGATGCTCGCGAGGTTGTCGAGCAACTCATCATTGCTGTCAGCGATCTGCGCGCTGGCGGTGCGAAAACGAATCGTAGCGGTCGACAACGTCTCTGCGAACTGCTCGTTGCAGCGGTCCACTACAGGCGATTCGACGACCTCTGCCGGGAGTTCGGGTTCCGCGGGACGTTGCTCAACGGCTTCGACAACCGGCTCGGCGACGACCCTCGGTGGCATCCGGTCGGAGCTGACGCTCACCGATGTCGGGCAAATCAGATTGCCTGCCCATGTGTCACAGCGCGTCGACTGTGCGAACGCAGATGCGGTCCGTACGGCGTCTTCATCCGCGAGATCCAGTCGAACACGGACATCCTGACCGTCGACGTCGATACCTGAAACGTCGTATTTCGATAACGTGGCGCTGACATTTCGTTCGATCTGTGGCTCCACGGCCGGCGCGACCATCAAGCTGCCGAGCAACCAAAGCAACAACAGTCCCAGTAGCGGCAACAAGCTCCACGGCCACCAACCGGCCGGTGTATCCGACTGCCGCCAGTAGCGGCGCGTCGAATGCGTCTCCGTGTGAGACGATCCACGCTTCTCGGTCATTCCTCTCCCCTTGAATAACTCAGCGGGTCGACTTCTTTGAGCCTTTGCCCGATTCTGAGGCTACATCCTCGACCGACGGCGGTGCAAACGCTGTAAATGTCGAGGACATGTCGGTCTTTATTCGAAAAACATAGACGCCCCAGCCTCTCGGTAAGTCACAAAGTTTGTGGCTAGCGGGGCGTCGGAACGACGATGTACCCGCTGTCGGTGTCACCGTAGGTCTTGGTGTGTCGACCGAGTTGGTAGAACGCGGCCACGATCAAACACACGATGGCGTCGAGTTTGTCCTCGTTGTGCTTGAGGCGCTTGCCCTTGAGTTCAGCGATCGCAGCGCCATCGAATTCGCAGTCGAGATTGTCGGACAGTTCGATATGAATCCGGGAGTCGCGACTTCGGTCTTGCAGGAGCTCCGCGAGCCGGATTTGCCCGCCTCGCCGATGCCGAACTGACCCCTTTTTATACGCAAGCCGTTCCGGAAGCCCGAACAACTCAATGATCGCCGGATGCGGGTAACACTCAATCTGCCATCGCGAATCTCGTACGCCTAGCGTCTGAAAACCGCGTTCAGTCAGTTGTTTACTCAGACCAACGCTTCCTGCATCGGGATACAACTTCAGATTGGAAGGATGACAGCCCGCCTTGCGGTTCCGGTAGTCCCGACTGAGTGCCGCCTCGCAAGGCCGTTGTCCGGTCGCGTTGTTAATAATCAGCGGCGCATCGATGGCGATTCCCCAGAGCTCGGGTGCATTGTCGAGCGCGTGCAAGATCGTTCCCCGGCCGACCAGACCTCCGAACACTTTTTCAACGCGCAGTCGATTGTCGGTAAGTGCGCCAAACGCCACCGCGCTGCCATTTCGCTCGGTTTGCCACGCGAGATCAATACCCGCCAGGGCCTTGCTGCCGCTCATGGCTGAATCCAAAACATGCCAGAGACCTTACACGCTCTGCATTGAACCAACTCGGACAAAAAAAACTTGCAATGCAAACGAGAATCATTATCATTTATTCCACATGGAACAGAACTCGCTCAAAAAGCCGCACTCGTCCCAAACGCAGCTGCCCGTCGTGGCGGCAAAAGCGCTTTTTGGCGATAACCGCGAAGTTCGGATCGAATTCCGCGGTGAGCTATATTCGTTGCGAATCACGAAAAACGACAAGCTCATTCTAACCAAGTAGCTCGAGTAGCCAGCCAGCCTCTTGCCCCCTGCGAACCGATAAAGCAAGCCAGCCAACTCGAAAATTTCCCCCACTAGTTCTCGTCCAGGTTTGCGCTGAACGCGATTGCGTCGTGCGGTGCGACTAACCTTGTCCACGAAAAGTTACATGCTCTGCTGCACCGCAATGCGCACGCTTGCGCGCATTTGGTCAACATAACGCATTGGTTAAAAACAAAATCCTCGTTTATTCGAAAGAATTTTGCATAACGTAAGGCGCAGATATCGCTAGAGATTCTAGATTTTTGTCATAAATGGGCGGTTAAGAGCAATTGCTGAGCTGTTGAATCCCTTTGCTGAGCTGGCGTAGCGTCGGACGGGTTGTTTGGCGGAGCCAAGTCGGCGGCAAGACCTTCACGACTCCGAAAGTTAATTGGAAGGATGAAGACTATGGGGATTTTTTCTCACGGCCGCCGCTGTGCCGGCGTCCTGCTTGGGGCGCTGTTGGCAATACCGGCAGCTTTTGCGGGTGGACCTAGTCCATCGACCACGACTACCGCACTCGCGGAGTCACCACCGACGAATCAAATCATCGTCAAATATCAATCACTCGCTGCCAGTCCGTCTCAGATTGGCGCCAATATCGCGAGTGGCAATATGGCAGATCAGGCACGCGTGTTGTCCCAGGCCCTGGGTATGCAGGTGAGCAATCATCGACGCATGGCGAATGGTGCGATGGTGTACCGAATCAACCAATGGCGCAAACCGGCTGAGCTTGCGTCGATGCTGTTGAAACTGCAGGCGGACCCGAACGTCGAGTACGCCGAACCCGACCTGTTGCTGCAACCGATGGCGACGCCTAACGATTCTCGCTACAACGAGCAGTGGCATTACTTTGAGTCGACCGGTGGGTTGAATCTACCCACTGCGTGGGACACCACGACGGGCGCGGGTACCGTTGTTGCCGTGATCGACACAGGCTATCGCGCGCATCCGGACCTGGCTGCGAACTTGCTGCCGGGCTACGACATGATCAGCGACACGTTTGTGTCGGTCGATGGGGACGGCCGCGATAGCGATGCCACCGACCCTGGTGATTTCTCCACCGCCGGACAATGCGGACCGGGTGAGCCGGCGCGGAGTTCCAGCTGGCATGGCACACACGTTGCCGGCACCGTTGCCGCGGTCACCAACAATGGCACCGGCGTTGCTGGTGTGGCGTATGGTGCGAAGATCGTACCGTTACGCGCGTTGGGCCGTTGCGGCGGTTTCACGTCGGATATCGCTGACAGCATCATCTGGGCATCGGGCGGCAGCGTCCCGGGAACGCCGGCGAATGCGAATCCAGCAGACGTGATCAACATGAGTCTCGGTGGTGGTGGATCCTGCTCGACAACGACCCAGTCGGCGATCAACCAGGCACGCGCCAACGGCTCGACGGTTGTGGTCGCCGCAGGCAACTCGAACACCAACGCATCCGGCTTCAATCCGGCGAACTGCTCTGGCGTCATCACGGTCGCGTCAACGAATCGGAATGGCGGCCGCGCTTACTACTCGAACTTCGGCGCCGCAGTCGACGTTGCAGCACCCGGTGGCGATATTCGTGCAAGCGCCTCGAACGGCGTGCTGTCGACGCTGAACAGTGGCAGCTCGGGACCGGGTAGCAACAACTACGCTTTCTATCAAGGCACCAGCATGGCCGCGCCACACGTTGCGGGTCTGGCTGCCCTTTTGAAAGCGGTTGACTCGACGCTCACACCGAACGAAATCGAGTCGATCATTACGTCGACGGCGCGCTCATTCCCGGCGACCTGTAGCCAGTGCGGTTCCGGTATTGCAGACGCGGCGGCAGCCGTGGCGTCGATCTCGGGCGGTGGCGGCGGTGGCCCGGGTGGTGGCGATGATGTTCTGGAGAACGGCGTTGCGGAAACCGGCCTCAGTGCGAGTACTGGTGCAGAGCTTCGATTCACGCTTGAAGTGCCAGCCGGTGCGACGAACTTGTCGTTCCAGATTGGCGGTGGCTCGGGCGACGCGGATCTGTATGTCCGCTTTGGTTCACCACCGACGACGGCAACCTACGATTGCCGTCCATACCGCAATGGCAACAGTGAGACCTGCAACATTTCGAATGTTCAGGCCGGTACTTACCACGTCATGGTTCGCGCCTGGTCGACATTCTCAGGCGTTACGCTGACCGGTAGCTTTGATGAACCGAGCGGCGGTGGCGGCGGCAACCAGGGTGGCTCAGGCAGCCTGAATGATCTGTCCGCATCGCGCGGCAACTGGTTGCGTTACACCATCGACATTCCATCGGGCATGTCGACACTTCGGGTAGAAATCTCGGGTGGCAGCGGTGACGCGGATCTGTATCTCAGACGTGGATCGCAACCAACGACCTCGGCATACGACTGCCGACCGTACCGCAATGGCAATAGCGAGGTCTGCACGATCAATAATCCACAGGCGGGAACGTGGCATATCGGCATTCGTGCCTATCGAACGTTCTCTGGTGTGGATTTGTTAGCGGAGTGGTCTCCCTGACCTGAATTCCTCTTAGGGAGGAGTTTCTTCGGGCGCAGCGCTGATGTGCTGCGCCCTTTTTTTGTCCACCTACCGTTGACGCGTTGCTGTCCGCTGGCACAAGCTCTGGAGCTCGCGTATTCGGAGTCTCGATTTCATGGCCGCTTCAGAGCACCCGTCCCCGATCAATTGCGTCTTGATTGCCGGCGGCAAGTATCACGATATTGACTACGCGCGGCTGGAGCTTCTGAAACTGCTTGGCGAAGATTCTCGTCTTCGGGTTCGCGTGTTCGAGGACTACGAGAATGCCGATGCGATCCAAAAAGCGGACTGTCTTGTCAGTTATACCAGCGACGTCATACCGTCCGTTGGTATCCAGGAGGTACTGCGCGACTGGCTGAACGAGGGTGGTCGGTGGTACGCGTTGCATGGAACCAACTCAGTGTTGGAGCTTCGGGAAGACCGGCTGTGGGATGCACCGCGATCAGCACCGTTGTTTATGCGTCTCGTCGGTTCACAGTTCGTGAGTCACCCACCCATTTCGCCATACACAGTGAATAATGTCGCGCCCGAGCATCCCCTGGTTGCGGGCATCGAGGCTTTCGAAACCGACGACGAGCTATACCATCTGGAATGTCACGAGCCGATCGAAGTGTTGCTGGAGACCGAATGTCACGAACCCAGTCCAGGATTTGTTGAAGGTGATCAAGCTATTGGAAAGCACCCGGTGTGCTATCTGAAATCGCACGGCGAAGGTGCCGTGTTGTATCTATCCATCGGCCACGCGCGAAGTCACCACGACATGCGGCCATTAATCGAATATTGGAACTCCGAAGACCGTGGCGCGTGGGCAAGGCCTGCGTTCTACGAGTTGCTGCGCCGTGGCATCCGCTGGATGAAGCGAGAGCTCTGACCTACGCAGTCGCTTCTCCCATCGTGCCGCGACGCGCTTCGAGTTCGGCGCGAATCTCGTGAGCGCGCTTTTCGGTGATCGAGAATGATGCGATCGCCCAAATCGCGATTGCTGAGGCGACGCATGGAATCGCGGCGTCAAAGAAGCGCATCAAGGTGATTGCTTCCTCAGTCTGAGCACCGCCGAGCTCTACGTCGAAGCCGGTAACGTTCAGTAGAATACCGCCACCGAGAATCGCTACAGACTGCCCCAGCTTGACCACCCACCAATAAATCGAGCCGAACATTCCTTCGCGCCGCTCTCCTGTGTTGAGTTCGTCAGCATCAACCACATCAGCGACCATTGCCGGAACCAAAGTGAATAGGCCAGCCAGTCCGAAAGCCATGAACGGCGCCGGTATCAAGCAAAGCCATGGATTCGTCGGGGTGTAGCAAAACCACTTGAGTGCGTAGCCAACAATCGACATACAAATTGCGAAATAGAACGCTTTGCGTTTGCCGATTTTTGTTCCAACAAGAGTGATGATTCCGATTGCTGCAAGCGCGGAGAACGCCTGAAGTAAGCCGGAGTGTCCGACAAACACCGCGCCGGCTTTCTGATCTCCCGCAAACACGTAGTAAATGATGACGTAGGACTGGAAAGCGGCGATCAAGATAAAGCCGTTGAACACCAGAAAGGTCGCAGCACAGAGCTTCAGGAATGGCTTGAACTTGAGTGTTGTGGCGAAGCCGCGAAAGAAGTTGAGAATAACGTCGCCTATGGTCGGCCGAGGCTCCGACTCATCGATCTCGGGGGGTGTGTAGCGTTCGCGCAGTAGTAGCGCTGGCAGAATTCCTAGTGAGATTGCGACGACACCAATGATGATCGCGAGCCGAGAGGCACCGACCATCACGTCACCACCCCATAAATCTGCGTACATAATTAGCAAGAAGTATGGCGAGATCATGTATGCGACATTGCCCATGAAGTTTTGCACGCCCATCAGGCGAGTCCGTTCATGGTAGTCCGGCGTTAACTCGTAACCGAGCGCAACCCAAGGTGTGGCGAAGATCGTGTACGCGATGAAGAACACCAGAGAACCGATCAGGAAGAACCAAAAGTAGTAAGACTCAGTCTTGCCCGCGGGAAGCTGCCATAACAGTGCGAAACAAATGCCGACGGCAATGGCGCCAATGAAAAGGTAGGGTCGGCGACGGCCATATCTTGAGCGGGTATTGTCGGAGACATAACCCATTAGCGGGTCAGTCATTGCGTCCATTAATCGCGGCAATGAGCCTAGCAGGCCAACAAGTGCGGGGTTCATGCCCAAACCAAGGTTTAGCACGATCATCATGCGACCAATCGCGTCAGCCAGCGTATTGTTCACGAAAGCGCCCAATCCGTACGCGAACTTCTGTACCAGCGGGATGCGGTCCTCATCCGGCGTTTCGTGGTGCTTGCTCTCCGGCTCCGGCTGGGCCAGATTCTCTGACCGTTTTGGACGTTGGAGTACGCCCCCGGATTCTTGATCAGTTGCCATATGGTCGATCCCCCCGACGAGCCAAGGCATAGGTCGACTGGATACTGACGCGCTTTGACAGCGCTGTCAAACGTTGCTAGAACAGCGGTCCATTCGCGCTGCATTACAGGGGATCAAAGATCAGCGCTCACGAATACACATCACGTAGCCCGACCGATATTGATTCGAGAGTTACCGATTTGCTGTCGCGTATGACCCTCAGCGAAAAAGTCGGTCAATTGGTGCAGTCAGACGCAAGCTGGGGCTATCCGCCTGACTACCTTGGAGATCGACTGCGCGCAGGCGGCATTGGCTCAGTGCTGAACCTTGCCAACCGGGACTTAGTGAATGCTCTGCAGCGAATCGCGGTTGAGGAAAGCCGGCTCGGTATACCGTTGTTGGTGGGCCGCGACGTGATTCATGGATTTCGTCATGTCATGCCGATTCCGCTGGGTCAGGCCGCCAGCTGGGATGTTGCGCTGGTCGAGCGGGCGGCTCGATGCGCAGCGACCGAGGCCGCGCGCGTTGGGATCAACTGGACCTTCGCGCCCATGATCGATATCGCGCGAGATGCCCGTTGGGGACGGATCGCAGAGAGTCCGGGCGAGGATCCGACCCTCGCCGGTGCGATGGCTCGGGCGATGGTTCGCGGCTTCCAAACCGACGATCTCGCCGCGCCGGATGCCATTGCAGCATGTGCGAAGCATTTTGCCGCCTACGGTGCGGTGGACGGCGGTCGCGACTACGCGACGACCAATGTGCCCCGCAACGAACTCAGAAATGTTTACCTGCCGCCGTTCAAAGCGGCAGTCGACGCCGGGGTGGCGTCGGTTATGACATCGTTTAGCGATATAGATGGTGTACCGGCCACCGCCAATGACTTTCTGTTGCGCGATGTGTTGCGCGACGAATGGCAGTTCGATGGTTTGGTCGTCAGTGATTGGGATTCCGTGTCGCAACTATCGATTCACGGCTTGACCGCCGATGACCGCGACGCCGCACGAGCGGCGATCGGCGCAGGTGTCGATATGGAGATGAATGGACCGTGCTACTCCGCCCATCTCGTCGACTTGGTCGAAAAAGGACAGGTGGCAGAGTCGGTAATCGACAAAGCAGTGGTCAATGTTTTGCGGTTGAAGTTTCGTTTGGGACTGTTTGATCGACCTTTCGTTGACGACGACCTGCATCCGGCGTTCGATGAGATCCATGCTCGGAATGTCGCCCGGAAACTGGCTCGCAACAGCATCGTATTGTTGAAGAACGATCGGAAGGCTCTACCAATTCGAGTTGAAGCGTTGTCCCGGGTCGCACTGCTCGGGCCACTTGCGCATGCACCCTACCAACAGTTGGGAACCTGGGTTTTCGATGGCGACCCGGAGTTGAGCGTCACGCTCCTCGATGCACTCAAGTCCGCGCTACCAGAATCCGTGTCGCTCGATTATCACCGGGTGATGCAGCACTCGCGCTCGCACGCGATGCCGGACCTAAATGCGGCTCTGGAGGATGCGGGCCGCGCCGATGTTGTGGTCCTCGGCTTGGGTGAAGAATCCATCCTGTCAGGGGAGGCACACTGCCGTGCGAACATCGACCTGCCAGGCGCCCAGAATGAGCTGGTGCGTGCTGTGCGCGCCATGGGCAAACCCGTGATCGGTGTTGTTTTGGCGGGCCGGCCGCTGACGCTGGACAGTGTTATCGATGAGTTTGATGCACTGCTCTACGCGTGGCACCCGGGAATCGAAACCGGACCGGCGTTGGTCGACCTGTTGCTCGGCAAAACCTCGCCGTCTGGCAAACTGCCGGTTAGCTTTCCGAAAGTTGTTGGCCAGATTCCGATCCACTACAACCATAAGCGCGGTGGTAAACCGCCGAGCCCGGATCAGGTTGCGCACATCGATGAGCTGGACACTCGTGCGCCACAAACCTCCGTTGGGATGACGAGCTATTACCTGGACGCGGGCTTTGAACCCCTGTTTCCCTTCGGTTTCGGGCTGTCGTACGGTGAGTTTCACTATCATGACCTGCAGCTCGCTCGTGATCGCCTGGCACCAAATGAGGCGCTGCAACTCTCGGTCGAGCTCACCAATCAAGGTGAATATGATGCCGAAGAGGTTGTACAGGTCTACGTTCGCGATTTGGTTGGCTCGGTGACCCGTCCGGTCCGGGAGTTGAAAGCTTTTCAGCGAGTCCACGTCTCGGCCGCATCGACATGCACAGTAGCGTTCGAGATTCCCGTAAGCGATCTGGGGTTCTACGGTCGCGACGACCGGTGGTCGATTGAACCGGGTGCCTTCCAAATCTGGGTCGGCGGTGACTCCAACGCTGCGCTTTCTGCAAATTTTGAAATAACAGAGCCCCAGGCGGGTGACCTATGAGATCACGAGGAGGGCAAGGTGTGATTCAACGAGCCATTGTATTGTTGGTGATATCGCTAGCGTGTGCGTGCACCAGAGAATCAAGTCAGGAACCGAAAAGCGATACCGTCATGCTGCAACAAACCCCCGCTGATCTCGTTCAGAGCACTGTCATGGCTGTGGCGTATTCCGGATTCCGCGAAGGGCAGCATCCCGATCGAGGTCAGGGCGCCAGCAACCCGACTCGCGAGGAGATTCTTGAAGACTTGAACATTCTTGTCGCGACCGATTTCCACCTCATTCGGTTGTACGATGCCGGCGAGAACTCGCGAACGACGCTCGAGCTGATTCACGAGCACGATTTACCGATCAAGGTTCTGCAGGGGATTTGGCTGAATGCCGAATTCTCCAACCACGAAGGGTGCCCCTGGCTTAACGAGCCGATTCCGGAGGATGAGTTGGCCGCCAACGTCATTGCGAATGACGCTGACGTGGCGCGGGCCATCGGCCTCGCCAATGAATTCGATGATGTCATTGTGTCGGTGAACGTTGGAAACGAAGCATTGGTGGACTGGACCGATCATATGGTCCCGCTGCAGTCGATGATCGAACACGTACGTACAGTACGTCAGGCGATTGAGCAGCCGGTGACGGTGGCAGAAAACTATGAGTGGTGGATCGCAAGTGGTGTGCCGCTCGCCAAAGAGCTGGACTTCGTCGGTGTGCATACCTACCCCGCCTGGGAGGGGAAACCGATAGACGAGGGCCTGAGCTATACGATCGAAAATATGCAGCGAGTCCATGAAGCGTTGCCAGATTCGCCGCTCGCCATACTGGAAGCCGGTTGGGCGACGACGGCATCCGAGTTCGGCGATCGTGCAAGTGAGGCGAATCAGGCCCGCTATTTCGACGAGCTCATGACTTGGGCAACCGACGCCAATGTCACCGTGTTCTTTTTCGAGGCGTTCGACGAACCGTGGAAAGGCAACCCGGACAACATGGAAGGGGCTGAAAAGCACTGGGGGCTGTTCTTTGTCGATCGCACGCCCAAGGCTCGGTTTCGTCGTTAGCTATCGACTGTGAGTAAACTAGCGACTACATCGCTTCGTGGGTTGCGGACGTTTTGTGTTGCTGCGCGCTACACCAGTTTCCGCGCCGCCGCAGAAGCACTGTACGTGACTCCATCCGCGGTCAGCCATCAGGTTCGCTCGTTGGAGGAACATCTCGGTATCGCGCTGTTCCACCGCACCAGCAGGGACATTTCGCTTACGGAGAATGGGCGTGCGCTTTACGAAGAGGTCGCACCGTTGATCGATCAGATCGACATGATTGTAAGTCACTATCGTTCAGGCACTCGACGAACAACAGTACGAATTTCGGTGCAGCCGTTTTTTGGCAGCGAGTATTTCGTTCCGCGACTCGCTGACTTCACCGCGCAGCACCCGGAAATTGATATCCAGGTGGGCACCAGCGATGAAGCCTCGGAGAAACATCCGGCCGACGCCGATCTGTCGGTAAGACTGTTTTCCTCGCCACCGACGGGTTATGCGCACAAACCTTTGTTTCCCCTTCGTCTGGTTGCCGCAGGCTCCCCGCAGTTCAAAAAATCGATCAAACGCAAGCGTGGCCAGATCATCGGTGATTTTCCTCTGATTGTTCATGAGACGTTGTCGAAAGCGTGGCCCATGTGGGCGGAGCAGACGGGCATGAATCTCTCAAATCCGCCGAAAATGACTCGCTTCGACTCCATGATCGCTGTTGTTCGGGCAGCACAAAGAGGCTTGGGCGCGGCGCTCGTACCGATGCCGATGGGCGAATTATGGTTTGAAGAGGGCAGTCTTGTTCGTCTGTTTGATGGCGAGCTTCTGATGGGTAGTGCGTACTACTTGATATGGAAGCCGGACAACAAGGAGCGCGAGAGCGTGCGGTTCTTGCGGGAGTGGATACTGGGGACGTTCTCCGGAGATCGATGAATTTTTCTCACGCCGAGACCGAGAAACATTCGTTTGTGGTCTGAACTTGACCGTCCTATCTTGACGCTGTCTTGAACACAACGGCGGCGCTTCTCCCCCCTTTTGCCGTCAGCGTATGGAGGACTGACAAATGTTCGATAAAGCCAAACATCGTCGAGATGACTTCGCATTCAGCTTCCGCGGTTATCGGGCTATGGCAGGTGTCGTCGCACCGGTGATCGTCTCGGACGAAAGGTTCCGACTTGAGCGCAAAACCGACTCTGCGGATCACCATAATATTGCCACCTCACATAATTGGGTGCCCGCTGAACAAGCCGGCTGCTGACAGCCGCTTGCATTCGAAGACTATTTTGCGTTGTCGATTTGGTGTCCAGAAGATACCAAATTGACAACGCTGTCATCCTTTGTTACTTCTAACGCTGGAATAGCAACGCCACCAACCTGATCGGCGTTGCGTTTCGTGTTTGGGGGGACAATCCATGACTTCGTCTTATTGCGCTATCGCGCGCAATTTTGCTGCCGTCGGTGCGGCGTTGTTTCTAGCGTCTTGCGGTGGCAGTGACCGTCCGGAGCCACTGAGTGAGGTTGACGTCGCGCCACCGTTGGCAGTGCCGCCGCAAAGCAACGTCAATATCGCCAATCCGACCCTAACGGTCGCCATGAACGAAGAAGTGTCGCCGGGCGAGCAGCTCACTCTCGTGTTCAGCGATGAGTTTGATGGCAACGCACTCGACCCAGAAATGTGGTTTTTCGAAGAGGGCGATGGTAGCCAGTACGGCATTCCGGGCTGGGGCAATAACGAGCTTCAATACTACCTTCCGGACAGCGCGCAGCTCGCCAACGGCATGTTGACGATCACCGCGCGCGAGCAGCGGCTGGGGACGTTCGAATACACCTCTGCTCGGATCAATACGCGAGACCGATTCGCGTTTCGGTACGGCCGAATCGAAGCCCGCATGCGATTGCCGGGTGGTCAGGGATTGTGGCCCGCGTTTTGGCTGCTGTCGCAGGACAGCCCCTACGGTACATGGGCGGCCAGCGGCGAGATCGACATCATGGAGGCGATCAATCTGGGTGGCTCCGGCGGCAATCAGGTGTTCGGCACGATCCACTACGGCGCTGAGTTCCCAGGCAACCTTTCAACATCCGAAACCTACATCGTTCCATCCAACCCGCAAGAAGAATTTCATGTCTACGCGGTGGAGTGGGACGCTACCGAAATACGCTGGTACGTCGACGACATGATGTACGCAGCGATGAGCAACTGGAACTCCTCCAACGGTCCGTACCCGGCGCCGTTTGATCACGAGTTCTACATCATTTTCAACGTTGCCGTGGGCGGCAACTTCCCGGGCGCTCCGGCCGCGAACACTGTGTTCCCGGTCACGATGGATGTCGACTGGGTACGAGTCTATTCAGGAGAGCCCTGATCCGGAAAGAGCCGTAAGGCCAGTCAGGGGGGAGCGATTTGCTGCAGGCCTGGAGGGGGTTGCTCAAATCGAAAATAACAACGACCGGGCCAGCGCCACGCGCTGGACATTTCATGGGACACGACAACATGTTTGTATCGAGAAGCCAACGCGCCGTTCGTGCGCTGACTGCAGTGCTGACTACTCTGGCGCTGGCCGGGTGCTTTGGCACCGGGGATGGTCCAGAGCAGATCGCCGGAACGCCGGCGCCGCCACCACCGCCATTGCCGCCGGGTTTCTGCGACGCCATCAATTTTGAAGATGCGTGTGATCCGGTCGGGATTGCGAACTTCGCAGGCGGTGCCACGACGCTCGTACAGAACCCCAATGCGAGCGGCATCAATACGAGCGAGCAAGTTGCACAGATGCAGAAGTTCACCGATCAACCGTTCGGTGGTACTACGCTGGCGACGCCGAGCGGTATCGATTTCTCCGCAGGTGAAGCCTTCACAATGAAGGTGCTCTCGCCGCGGCAGGTACCCGTCCTGTTTAAATTCGAAGGTTTGGATCGCGAGCGCTCGCTCGATCACTCCGGCAGCAACACCTGGGAACAACTCTGTTTCGATTTTTCCAATGACACGGCCGGCAATCCAGTAACCGGAATCACAGTGATCTTCGATCTCGGCGTTCAAGGTGACGCCGAAAACGATCCCAACAACTGGACGTTCTTCTACGACGACATCGAGCAAGTAGAAAGTTGCGCAGGTGTCCCTCAAGGCACAACGTTGCCTGTCGACTTCGAGGACGATGCCGCGACCTATAATTTCGGCGCCGACGCGGGCTTTGGCGGCGGTGCATCCTCGGTCATCGCGAACCCGCAATCCAACACGATCAACACCAGCGCCCAAGTGGCTCAAATGCAGAAGTTCATGGGTGAGGTGTTTGGCGGTAGCACACTGAGCCTCGCAGAGAACGTGGACTTCTCGAACGGTGAATCGGTTCGAGTGAAAGTCTGGTCGCAGCGCGAAGTCCCGGTTCTGTTCAAATTTGAAGGGCTCGATCAGGAGCGTTCCGTCACCCACACCGGCGGCAGTGAGTGGCAAGACCTGTGCTTTGACTTTACCGGATCTACATCGGGCCCAGCGAGCAATGCGCTGACGTTCATTTTCGACCTCGGCGTGGCCGGCGATGCAATGAACGATCCGGATAACTGGACGTTCTTGTATGACGACATTCGTCAGGTGGCGGACTGCTCGACCGGAGGTGGCGGTGGTGGCTCCTCCGCATTACCAACTCTCGACTTCGAAGGCGGCGCAGGCGGTGCGGACTTCACCTGGAATGTGTTCGAGAACGGTGACAACCCGGGCTTAGCATTTATTGCCAATCCCGACGCGTCGGGAATCAACACCTCTGCGACGGTAGCCGAGTTTACAGCGCGCGATGCAGGACAGGATTTTGCGGGAACGATTACTAACGACCTGCCGACATTTACGTTGGATGCGTCCAACGCGGTCGTCAAGGTGATGGTCTGGAAATCGGTCATCAGTCCGGTCGGCATTAAATTTGAAGATGCATCGCAAGGGTCGACCGGCGATATTCAGGTCTCCAACACCGTAACGAATCAGTGGGAAGAGCTAACGTTCGACTTTACGGATGTGATTGGGAATCCGGTCAACACTGACATCACCGGGTTTGTAGTTTTCCCTGACTTCGCGCCACGTGATCAGGACAACATTGTCTACATCGACAACATCACATTCGGCGACGGCTCTGGGTCCGGCGGCGGTGGTGGTGGCGGGGGCGGCATGTCCGCGCCGGTCACAACGGACTTCGAGTCAGGCGACTTCACGTTTAGTGATTTCGGCGGTGGCGTCGGCAGCATTCAGGCGAACCCGGATACCTCCGGCATCAACCCAAGCGCGAATGCCGCGCGGGTTCAGAAGTTTGCTGGTGAGGTCTTCGGTGGCACGACACTCGCACTCCCGGGCGACGTCGACTTCACGAATGGCGAGGCCTACAACATCAAGGTCTATGCAACGCGGATGGTCGATGTCCTGTTCAAGCTCGAGGGTTTGAACCAGGAGAGAACCGTGACGCATGGTGGTAGCGGATGGGAAACGCTGTGCTTCGATTTCACCGGTGCGACGAGCGGCAACCCTGCCACAGACTTCACGTTTATCTTCGACAATGGTACTGCGGGTGACGCAGCGGGCGATCCTGACAGCTGGACGTTCTTCGTCGACGATATCGAACAAACCGCCAGCTGTGGTGGTGGCGGTGGTGGTGCCGCTGGCGTCTCCATCGACTTTGAAGCAGACCCAATGACCTATGACTTTGGGCCGGATGGCGGGTTCGGCGGCGGCGCGTCGTCAGTCATTGCGAACCCGCAAACGACGGGCAACGACAGTGCGCAGGTAGCTCGAATGCAGAAGTTTGCGGCTGAACCGTTCGGCGGCAGCACGCTGGCTTTGGATGCTGCGATCGACTTTGCCGAGGGTACGGCTTTCACGATGAACGTCTGGTCTACCCGGGAAGTGCCCGTGCTCTTCAAACTTGAGGGACTGGACCGCGAACGCACCGTCAATCACACCGGTGGGAGTGAGTGGCAGACGCTGTGTTTTGATTTCACGGGCGACACGACCGGCGATCCCTCAAGTGCAATTACGTTTATCTTCGAGAACGGAGTGAACGGCGATGCGACGAACGACCCGGACAATTGGACGTTCTACTTCGATGACATCACGCAGGTCTCCGATTGCGGTGTGCCGGCTGCGAGCTTCCCGATCGACTTCGAGGCGGATCCGGCATCGTATGACTTCGGACCAGATGCCGGCTTTGGCGGTGGTGCTTCGACCGTCATTGCGAATCCGCAGACGACGGGCAACGACAGCGCGCAAGTAGCACGCATGCAAAAATTCATGGCCGAAACGTTCGGCGGCAGCACACTGGTATTGGACGGCAATGTCGATTTCTCTTCTGGTGAAGCGTTCACGATGAACGTCTGGTCAACGCGTAGTGTTCCGGTTCTCTTCAAGTTCGAGGGACTGGATCGTGAGCGCATGCTGACTCACACCGGTGGCAGCGAGTGGCAGCAACTGTGCTTCGACTTCACCGGTGATACTGCAGGACCGCTGAGTTCTGCCATTTCCTTCTTCTTTGACAACGGCGTTGTCGGCGATGCGGGCAACGATCCGGATAACTGGACGTTCTACTTCGACGACATCACCCAAGTGGAAACCTGCCCCACCGGTGGTGGCGGAGGTGGCGGTGGTTCGTCCTCCGATTTGCCGACGCTCGATTTCGAGGGCGGCGCTGGCGGCGCGGACTTTACCTGGAACGTATTTGAGAATGGCGACAACCCAGGCGTGGCGTTCATTGCCAATCCGGATGCGTCCGGCATCAACACCTCCGCGACCGTAGCCCAATTTACGGTGCGCGACGCGGGTCAGGACTTTGCGGGTGCGATCACTAACGATCTGCCGACCTTTACGCTCGATGCGTCGAACGCCGTGGTCAAAGTCATGGTTTGGAAGTCGGTCATCAGTGACGTCGGCATCAAGTTCGAAGATGCGAGTCAAGGATCAACCGGCGAAATCAAGGTCGCGAATACGGTCACTAATCAGTGGGAGGAGTTGACGTTCGACTTCACGGCCGTGATCGGTAATCCCGTGAACACCGATATCACCGGATTCGTTGTATTCCCGGACTTCGCGCCACGTGATCAAGACAACATCGTTTACATCGACAACATCACGTTTGGTGATGACGCTGGCTCTGGCGGAGGAGGCTCCGGCGGCGGTGGTGGCGGCATGTCCGCTCCGGTGACGACTGACTTCGAGTCAGGTGACTTCACCTTTACCGACTTTGGCGGTGGCGCTGGCACGATTGAAGCGAATCCGGATACGTCGGGCATCAACCCAAGTGCGCAAGCGGCGCGGATCCAAAAGTTTGCCGATCAACCTTTCGGTGGAACGACGCTGGCGTTGCCAGCAGCCGTAGATTTCGCGAACGGTGAGGCATACAACATCAAGGTCTACGCGACGCGAGCCGTACCGGTCCTGTTCAAGCTCGAGGGGCTGAACCAGGAACGCACCGTCACGCACGGTGGTAGCGGATGGGAGAATCTCTGCTTCGACTTCACCGGCACGACTTCGGGTGATCCTGCCACGGACTTCACATTCATCTTCGAAAATGGAGTGGTCGGTGATGCCGCGGGCGACCCGAGTAACTGGACCTTTTTTGTCGACGATATCGAGCAGGTTAGCGCGTGCCCGGCAGCGTCGACCAACTTGCTCCCCGTCGACTTCGAGGCCGACCCGATGACCTACGTCTTCCGTGACGGCGGTGGATTCGGCGGTGGCTTAGCGGATGTTATCGCCAACCCACAATCCGGTGGTATTAACACCAGCGCGCAAGTCGGTCGGATGCAGAAATTTGCCGGCGAGGTGTTCGGTGGAACCACGTTCGATCTGGGTGGGGATTTCGGCTTCCCGGCTGGCACGGCATTCACGATGAACGTCTATGCATCGAGAGCGGTGCCGGTACTCTTCAAGCTCGAAGGCGGTCCTGTCGGCGAAGTGTCAGTTGATCATGGTGGTACCGGGTGGGAGACGCTGTGCTTCGACTTCGGTCAGCTCGCGGGCAACGGAACCGATGGCATTACGTTGATCTTTGATCTGGGCATCAACGGTGCTGCCGCGACCGACCCGGACAACTGGACGTTCCTCTTCGATGACATTGCATTGGCGACTGATTGCTCGTCTGGCGGCGGGGGCGGTGGGGGAGGTACTCCACCATCGCCGAGTGGACTACCGACGCTGGACTTTGAAAACAGTGCGGGTGGCGCGGACTTCACCTGGACCGTTTTCGAGAACGATGACAATCCGGGCGTCGCGTTTATTCCGAACCCCGATGCCTCTGGCATCAACACTTCGGCAACGGTTGCCGAGTTCACGGCACGCGCCGATGGACAGGACTTCGCCGGAGCAATTACCAACGATCTGCCGACATTCACGTTGGATGGATCAAACGCCATCGTCAAGGTCATGGTCTGGAAATCCGTCATCAGCGATGTTGGCATCAAGTTCGAGAATGCCACGCAGGGTTCGACCGGTGAAATCAAGGTCGCGAACACTGTGACCAACCAGTGGGAAGAGCTGACGTTCGACTTCACCGGAGTAATCGGCGACGTAAATAACACCGACATCACGGGTTTCGTGGTCTTTCCGGACTTCGCGCCGCGAACAGGGCAAAACGTGATCTTTATCGACAACATCACATTCGGCGACGGCACCTAAGGTCATGCTTGGGCGTTGGGGGAAAGCGCGACACACAAACGCGCAAATACAAATAAGAGAAAACACTATGGCGGATTCGAACCCAGCTCACTATCGCGCTGCGATATCAGTGTGGGCAGCGCTAGGCGTCACGATGTTGCTTTCGCTGTTTGCAACAGCGCAGGCGGCGGACGTAGTGACGACGGTCAAGGACGACGATGGTTGGAGACTGTTGGTCAACGGCGAGGACTACTACGTCAAGGGTGTCGTCTGGGGCTACACACCGCGCGGGGAGAACTACACCTACAACCTCTGGGGTAAGGGTGATGACCACATTCGCAAAGTCCTCGATTACGACTTTGGCCTGATGAAAGAGGCCGGAGTCAACACGATCCGGAGCTTCGCGATGATCCCGCCCAAGTGGGTGACTTACATCTATCGGGAGCATGGCATTCGCACAGTCATCAACCCGCTGATGGGACGCTACGGCTACTCGATCGGGGGTCGCTGGGTACCGTTTACGGATTACTCCGACCCGCTGACTCGAGCAACCCTGCTGGCGGATACGGTCGAGTTGGTCGCACAATATAAGGACGTGCCCGGCGTTCTGATGTTCGCGTTCGGCAATGAAAGTAACTACGGCCTGTCCTGGTCGAGCTTCGAGATCGAGAACCTACCGGAAGGCGAGCAGAACACTGCCAAGGCACGCTACCTGTACAGCTTGTTCAACGAAGTGATTCGAGAAAGCAAAAAGGTTGCACCGAACTATCCGTTTAGCATCGTCAATGGTGATGTCCAATACATCGATCTTATTGCCGAGCTGGTACCCGAACTCGATGTCCTGGGCAGCAATGTCTATCGCGGACCGAGCTTCACGTCATTGTGGGCGGATGTCGATAAGAAGTTGGATTTACCGGTCGTATTCTTCGAATTCGGGAGTGACGCTTTCAACGCTCGCTCAGGCGCAGAGGATCAAATCGCCCAGGCCGAAATTCTTAAAGACCAATGGCTCGAGATGTACAACAAGTCATGGGGTAACGCTGAAGAAGGCAACGCCATTGGTGGCTTTGTTTTTGAGTGGCGCGATGAATGGTGGAAGTACCTGCAGGAAGAGAACCTCGATACACAGGATGACAACGCTTCATGGTCCAACCAGGCATACCTGTTTGATTGGGCGCCCGGTGAAAACAATATGAACGAGGAGTGGTTCGGGATCACCGCGCTCGGGCCGGCAAACTCCGAAGGCGTTTACACCGCACGTCCACGTGCGGCCTACGACGTATTGGCCGAAGTGTTCTCGATGGACCCCTACGCATTGAAGAAGTCCGCGATGAACCAGGCGGTTGCCGATATCGACATGGGCTACATCAATCTCAAGGGTGAGGTCCGTCAGCTTAAGAGCGAACAGCAAGAGCGCGATCGCATTCTGAGCTTCGAGGGCGGACAGCTGCTTGGGCAGTTCGTGCTGAAAGGCACCGAGCAGGATGTCACCCGCGATGGTGAGAACGGCGTCGAGTTTCAGAGTGGCCAGTTCCTTTGGCTAGACTTCGGCTTCAAGCCGATGGAGAACCTCGAAGGCCAGTTCTCTATCAACGTGCTCGGCGACGTCGCCGATGTGGAACCCCTGGAGATTCAATATGGTCGTCGTGGTTTACCGACCATCGTGTTCACCGAGGGTAATGAAGTCGATCCGGACGTGGTCGGGACCACAGTTCTGAACGACCGCGAACGCGTCGAGATTTATGATTTTGAGGCGACGTACCGTGGCGAGAACTTTGATGCGACCGCGTTCTACCATACGCCTCGTTTTCACTATAAGTACGAAGGAGACTTTTACGGTCTAATCGCGGAGGCGACCGATATTCGGGGTATCGATATCTGGAACGGCAAGGCGCCGGAAGGTGTCGAGTTCGTCGGCAAGGGCGCGCTCGATGGTTTGACGGTAATTGCGGGGCCGGAAATCTACTGGGGAGCGAACCCGAAAGCCGTCGTGAAGTATGACTTCAAGACCGGTCGCACCAACTGGACGTTCATGCACTCTGAAGATCTCGCTCGGTTGGGTCAGGCGACCGGTGCGGCCGGCGCGACTGTGCGTCAATCCCGGCAATCGACCTTGTACTCCGAGACGAACTTCGGTGCGATCAAGCTCGAGCTGGGCGGCATCATCTCGGCGCCTGAACGGATCGACGAGGTTTTCGATCGCTTTGACGATGGCAACATCTTCGTCGACGAGATTGAGTTCGAAGACACCTTGGGTATCAAGGGCAAATTAACGTTCCCGCTGTTCGGCACCTTGTCCTACATCGCTGGTGAGTATGCGGGCCTGGTTGCGGAGTCGCCAGGCGACGGCCCGCTGCGTGAATTCGGCACGCGCATGCCGTATTCCGGGCTCGGCAACAAGCAAGTGTTCGAGGCCGGCTCGATGATTAACTTCGGCAACCTGATGCTGTTCCCCCGCGTATTCTATCGAGACAATCTGGTGCATGCGAACCCGTTTGTTGAGCCGAATATCCTGCCGGGTGGCGTGTTGACACCGGGCATTGCGCCACGCGATCGCGACTCGGATCCGTTCGCTGTGCTGAACAATCGTGAGGCGCGAGCGGCCGAGTTGTTCATGACCTGGGATCCGACAGGCGCAACACCGTTCTATCAGTGGGACAACGACTACCGGGAGGACGCCGGTTTCGCGTTCAACATTGGAGCGAACTACACCGAGTACCCGACACCAACCGACGCCAACCTGTTCTTCCTGGTTGAGGCAGATACCAACGCATCGTTCGGTCGCGGTTTGCCAGCGGAAGACGTGTGGTCCGTGACGAGTCGAATGGTATTCAACGTGTCACCGAACGCGCGATTCATAACACGATTAGTTCGAGGCTTCGATCAATCGACGGGTGACCCCGAAGGTGGTACCCGTGACTTCTTCGAGATTCACGGAAAAGCGGTCATCAACCAACGGCACATCATTTCTGGGTACTTCAAGAAGGACGCGTGGGGTCCTTACGACTTCCAGCGCCAGTTCAACCTGACGTTCCCTGAGCAGTACCGAATTGACTACGCTTACTTGATGGATCAACGTCTTGATGACCGATTCTCGACCCAAATGGGCTTCAGGATCCTGGCGCGAACCAATGACGAAAACTCTCCCGATGATGAGTTCCTGGATGGCACCAACGATTACATCTTCCAGGGTATTGCTTACTTCCAGATCAACTTCTGATCTACCACCGATCAGAAATGAGGACATGAACATGCGAACTACACAACGCAATCAGTTGACTCAAATAGCGCGTCGGTGGCGAACACTGGCAGGCGCTTTGGTCATGGCACTGTTCGTTTCTGCCTGTGACGGGGAACGAACAGACGACGACGGCACAGTCTTTAATACTGTGCTGCTGCCGACAGATACGCTTCTGAATCTGGCCTGCGCGGATGCGGGCATTTTCCTTGAAACCTGTGTTTTGGAAGATCCAGAAAATCCGTTTGTGACAGTGCCGATTCCAGAGTTTGACCCCAACAATCCGGACGCGATTTCAAAATTCGAATTGATCGACAACATTCCGTTCGGACCAGAAGGTGCCAAGGCGCGATTCTACTTCTGGGCGACGGCGTTGGCGAGGCGGTCCTCAGGCGAGAATCAGTACTTCACCGCTTTGGCCTTGCACGAGCTGTTCGACGCGAACAGCGATCCGCTAATTCAGGAGCAGGCACTGAAGGCCTATCGCTCAGTGCTCGAAAACTACTTCGGATCCGTGGTGTTCTTTACGTGCTGTACCGCTTCCAGTCCCGACGGCACGCCAGTGCCGTTCCCAGTGACGCTCAATGAGCTGGTGGCAGACAACCTGTTCCGCACCGATGCCACAGGGTTTGTCCGACTGATTCCAGGCGATCCGATCCTTGCGTTGTCGCTAATCGGAGAGTGGGGGTTCACCTATCGACCGGCAACACCGCCGTTGTTCAACGACGGTCTCGTGTTCGTCAACGGCGGCTAACCGATGCCGCTTGAGCGGTTAGCACGCCTGGGCCATCGCACCTTGCTGGGTGCGATGGCTTTTGCGATTTTGGCGCAAGGCGTGTCCGCGACCGAATCTGCGGCATCGACCGCGATCCCCGTTGTGCTGACCGAGACGGACTCGGGATGGCAGCTGCTCCGGGGTGGTGAGAACTACTTCATCAAGGGTGCGGGCGGCGATGCCGATATTGAAGCGCTTGCCGCACTCGGGGCTAACTCACTTCGGTTGTGGGGCGCTGATGATATTGGCGACACTTTGGACGCCGCGCACGCGGCCGGATTGTCGGTAACGGTCGGGATTTGGCTTGGTCACGAGCGCCATGGATTCGACTACTCTGATGAGCAGATGGTTGCCGATCAGCTTGCGCGAGTTCGTGAGACGGTTATTGAATATCGCGACCATCCCGCGCTGTTGATTTGGTCGTTGGGCAACGAGATGGAAGGGTTCGAGGCGGGCGATAATCCAAAGATATGGAACGCCGTCAACGAAGCCGCGGCCCTCGTTAAACAACTGGATCCGCACCATCCCACCATGACTGTGACGGCAGAAATTGGTGGTGAACGTGTCCGTTATGTCCACGAAGTATGCGATGCCATCGATATTCACGGGATCAACAGCTACGGCGGTGCGCCTTCATTGGCTGAACGGCTAGACGCCGCTGGCGCGACCAAGCCGTACATCCTGACCGAGTTCGGCCCTCGCGGTGCTTGGGAGGCGCCGCAAACGTCCTGGGGGGCGGCACTCGAACCAACGAGTTCGGAGAAAGCGGATCATTATGCGATCGCGTATCAGCGTGCGATCGCCTCGCAACCTGGCCGCGCCTTGGGTGGCTATGCGTTCACGTGGGGCCACAAAGTAGAGGCAACCGATACATGGTTTGGCATGCTGTTGCGCGATGATGCCTTGCTCGCGTCGTCGGATCGAATGCAGGAGATCTGGAGCGGTAAACCCGCAGCTTATCCGGCACCCTCCATTTCGCCCATCGAACTCTCGACGTCATCTGAGCTTAAGCCTGGTTCTACGCTGACCGCGACGGTCGATATTGATGCTGCGGTTGAACTGGAGTGGGTGTTGTACCCGGAAACGGCTGACTATCTGACGGGCGGTGACTATCGACCGGCCTTGATTGCCGTCGACGATGCAATTGTGGACGCGCAGGAGAACCGCGCACGAGTTCGTGTTCCGGATGAACCCGGCTTCTACCGACTGGCGGTCTACGCACGGGACGGCAACGGCAAGGCTGCGACGGCGAACGTACCCATTCGCGTGCTTGGCGAACACGCTGCAGTCCAGTTCCCCGTCTATGTATTCGAAGATGAGTTTGCCGGTATGCCATGGGCGCCATCCGGCTGGATGGGCGACACCGAATCATTGGAACTCAGTGTCACTAACGATGGCGGTGCTCATTCGGGGGCCCGTGCGTTGAAGGTACGCTACGAGGGACTGTTTGGATGGGCAGCGGTCGCATGGCAACATCCCGCCAACGACTGGGGTGAATTGCCCGGCGGGTTCGATCTCACCGGTGCGGGCAAACTGGAGCTGTGGGCTCGCGGTGAGTACGGCGGCGAACGCGTTAAGTTTGGTGTTGGCTTGCTTGAGGCCGACAGGCCGTATCCAGATTCGACGATCCGCGAAATCACGGACATTGTGTTGACCGATCAGTGGACTCGGTACGAGATTCCGCTGAACAAGCAGGACCTTTCGCAAATCAAGACCGGTTTTGTTTTTGCGCTTGAGGGCCGCCGAACCCCGGTGACGTTTTACCTGGATCGAATTCGCTACGTTCGTTAGTTCGGCGCTGGACCGGTTGAGTCGCGAAGCTGCATCTCCGCGGGCACAACTTCATGCTGCGAGCCCGTTTTGCCTTTCAATAGCATCTCGACCGCTCGCTCGGCCATTCTCGATAGCGGCTGACGGACAGTAGTGAGCGTCGGCAAGATTTGTCGAGCCAACACAACATCATCAAAGCCTGTCACCGAAAGGTCGTCGGGCAGATTGAATCCGAGTTTCTTTGCTTGCCTGACGACGCCAGCGGCCATATCGTCATTCGCGCACACCACGGCAGTTGGTCGATCCGCCAGTGTAAGCAACTTCGCAGCCGCTCGTTCGCCGGATTCAAAAGAGTTGTTGCCGCTGACGACGCGTTTGGCACTTAGTCGGAGACCGTTCCGGACGAGCCCTTTTTGAAACCCCTCGTATCGATTACTGACGGCGGCATGGGTTTCATCCCCGGTTACAAAACCAATTTTTCGGTGCCCCAGCTGCGCGAGATGATCCACGATCTCGGCAGTCGCTTCAGCGTCGTTCGTGGCGATGCACATATGATTGCGGATTTTCTGGCCCGGCGAGATTCGTACAAAGGGTGTGCCTGTTTCCTGAACCGCGCGAACCAGACGCATCATATTCGACAACGGTGGCGCGAGTACGATACCGGCGAGGCGTGCATCTTCGATCACGCTTTTCAATGCGGAACCAACGCCACGCTCACGAAAATTACACGGATGGATCAGCAACTCGTGCATCGACGCGCGACAGGCCCGCAACGCACCCTGCTGCAATCGAATGATATAGCCCGAGCTTGGCAGCTCGTAGGCAGCCGGGTCATCGTAGACCAGTCCGATCAGGTGCGATTTCTGGCGTGCCAGATTTCTCGCCGAACTGTCAGGTCGGTACTGCAGTTCCGCAATCGCCTGTTCGACTTTGGCGCGCGTTCTTTCGCGTACATTCGGCTCTCGATTGACGACTCTGGATACCGTCTTTATCGAGACACTTGCGCGCTGTGCAACGTCAAAAATTGTTGCACGAGTTATCGTCTGCTGCCCCATAGTGACGTCGTAAGTTTCGCTCTCCCCGTCACTCAGTATAGATCATTCTCTACCAGAACTTTGGCTGTCCTTCGGCGTTCCAAAGTCCCCAATACGCACCCACATCACCCTCGGCATCGACTTTCCAAGCTTCGTCGAAGGACGAGAAGTAAATAACTTCGACACCGTCTTGCTCTGCCCACTGAAAGGTATTGATGAAGTAGCGAATCGCGTTGGTATCGTTCGGAATTGCACCGCCTTCGGGAGTGCCAACGTTCGGCCATCCAGTCTCACTGATGATGACCCGCTTGCCGCCACCAGCGCGTTGCGCGCGTCTGTACATCTCTTTCATGTAAAGCAACGCATGCTCGGCAGGACAACCCTCCCAAAATGGATAGCAGTTCGCCAGGATCACGTCACAGGCATCCGCAACCGCAGGATGATCTTCAAACTCGAAGTACGCGTCGACATACCCCACCTCAACGCCCGCGGGAACCGATTGTTTGACCTGTTCAATGTAGCCAACGAGTTGTTGTTCGCTGAGCTCACCCCGCAGCAAGACCTCGTTGCCCACGGCGATGATCTGGGCATGTCCGTCGTTTGCGATACGGATTGCCTGGTCGATCTCTTCAGCATTCTTGATCAGATCGTCATCCAACCAAACGCCGGCCATACACTTGAGGCCCTGTTTCGCCGCGATCGCAGGAATGAGTTCGTGGCCGTCCGTGCAAGAGAAGATTCGAATCCACTCGACGTGGTCCTGGATGATGGCAAGGCGGCTTCGAATTTGACTGTCGGTCAGACGGGTGCCTGGGCCCTGTCCTCCCGTGTAGGGACTGAATGAGAGTCCGTGGATACCGCGGGCCAACAAATCGCCAACCAACTTCCTGAGTGCGGCATCGCTATAGGCATTCGGGTCGATTCCGGCAAGAGAGAGCCGGCGTTGGTAATGATTGGACATGATTAGTGGTTCCCAAAGAGTCGATCGGTGGGCAATGTCACGTGTACCGCCCGGACGGCACCATGTCTACCTGTGATGAGATTGGTGTGCTCAACGGTCAACTCCAGCGACTCCTGCTCGACCACGCTATCGTCCGCAAGCGTCATTTTGACTCGCGGTGTCGCGCTGTCGGCCCGAGTGAATACAAACGGTACCTGACACCAGGTGAAGGCCAACGATTGTGCTGGGCGGACCAGCGATTGCCATTCGCTCGCATGATTTAAAAATCGGAACTCACCGGCGTTTGCGTGAAACTCCTGCGCTCGCAATAGATGCGGCGTGATACGCAGAGCCCCGTCCTTGAGTCGTATGCCCAGTTCGCCTAATCGTGTCAGGATCTCTTCTTTAACCTGACCTGTCATGCCCGGCTGTTGTGCACCGGCATGCCCAGGCGTATGCGAGTAAGGGTCTGCAGGAAACGCGCCGTACTCAACAGGATCCTTGTTGAAGCCGAGTCCATCGCGAACTTGGTAGTAACGTTCGCCGAGTGCGTCGATTAGAGCCTCGTCGGCGGCTGAATCCAACGCGTCGAAGAATCGTTCCTGAACGGCGAGCAGCAGCTTGGCCACCATATGCCAATAGATGCTTCCAAGACCCTCAAACCCAAACATTGTTCCAGATCGACCGGTAAACGATTGGTGATCGAATGTCTTTTCATAAAGGCCGTGCACTGCGTCTCGATCCGCAGCGACGAGATCGGGATATTCGGATGCGATCTCGGACAGTCGAGTCTCCAGCACGGCGGCATTGGCTAAGTCGGCGTGGAATCGGAAGCTCCCGCTGCTGTCCGCTACGACGAGATTCGAATTGCATGTCTCCAGCAATCGGCGCAACAGACCGATCTGCATAACGGAGTCTGCTGCCAAGACGTTGCGTTCAAGGAAGCCCGGTAACGCACGATCGGGGTACAGCATGAAAGACTTCTGATCGTCGCGGTAAACCGCACTCGCGAAGAGCCCGTCCAGAATTTCAATAGTCTCCGCGGCATCGATCGATTGCGAACTCAAGACAGCCACTTGACCTTCGAGCATAGGGTAGAGATGTCTTACGCCGATTTCGCCGTCACGGAACTCCAGCGCATTGTATGCGTGGTACATGCGGTCTGTGCGCCGGCTCGTACGGATACAGTGATCAATCGTAGTTAACGCGTGCTTGAGCAGCGCATGCACTTCTTCGATTTCGATGCTTCTCGACCCCGAGAAGCCCTCCTGACGATAGAGTTCTGCTCGGAATCGGCAGGCAGGCTTGCCAAGCTGCATCAACATCACCGCTCGCTGTTCGTCCGTGACGGGGGTCTTCCCATCGAGCGACGTCGCGATATGCCGCAACGCGGCTTCGGTTTCAGCAAGCCATTCACTTACTTCGGCTGACAACGTGCACTGCGTTGTGTGGTCGAGAAGCGACTGCAAGAACACTACGTAGCGACGCAGGTAGTTCATGGTCACCATCGACGCACCTTGGCCGACGAGCGCGTTGTTCGCGTCGTTCCATTCGGGTCGCTGCGTATTCATCCAAATACCGCCGTCTACCACGAGATTGCTCAATTTGGCCAACAGAGGAACCAGCAGTTTTTCGATGAGGCTAACGCGATACACACTCCCGTCGTCCGCCAAAAGTAACTTCCCGTCCGCACCCCGTTCGTCGACTCGCCGTTCGATATCTTCGGCTAGCGTCTCGTCGTAATCGATCGTGTTCTTGGGGTCGGCCAGCATTTGCTCGAACGAACGCAATCGATAAGGAACGTTTGCGTAGCAAAACACCGGTCGAGTCAGCAAAGATGCGAGTCGACCTGGATGAAACTGCACCGACAACTCCAGCAGTTTCTGTAGATAGATGATTTGATGATCACCCCAATAGCCGATGTAGCTCCAAGGGTCGTCAGGCTCTTCGACTTCCCAGTCAATACCAGCACTGGTGATGCGGTAGGGGTTGTAGCCGTCGGCGGTCGATGCGTTCACGAATTTCGCGATTATGCTTTCAATGAAATCCGGGTACGACACCGCGAGTGCCTCCCAGTTTTGAAAGATGTCGCGCCAGTTGCCTTGGTAGGCGAGTAACCGTTCGCCGTCATCCTCATATAGTTCTATCGCGAACTGGTTCCAGGGTCGTGAGGGATCGCCGTGTCGGCGGCCGAATCGGATTGGCAAGTATTCTCGACAAAGACGTTCGAGCTGCGGATCACCATGTGTCATCACGGCATCCAGCAATGACCCGCGTGTCATGGTGTCGGGCAATTTTGAAAGCCAATCACGAAGTTGTGCGGTGAGATTGCAATCGAAGCGTGACAAGGAACGTTCGAAATCGGAACTCGCAATAGCGTAGTGGTCGTCGAAGACTCCACCGCGCAGTACGTTGAACAGGACATTGGCGTAGTGATGCACCGAGACGAAGTTCTCTGCGGTGTCTTGCAGCGCATCCGCCGATGCCATTAGGCGCAACAAAGCATCGGTTCCATTGTTGATGTCGCTATCGATTTGTTGGCTGAGCGATGGATCCGACTGCAACTGCTGATGCAATTGGGACACCGTGGCTTGATCTTGTTCGACTTCGGCAACAAAGCGCCAGTGTTTGTTTTCACGCGCGGACAGCTCGAAGGATGTCGACACGAGGTAGCAGCCTCTTTGTCCTCGCGTATGCCATTCGGTTTGTGGCATCTGACCATCGCGAAACAAGTCAATCTGCGTCTCGCTCAGTAGTATTCCGGGCGACTCGAGGCCCAGTGCAAAGACCGTGTTGGAGCGCAAAGACTCGGCAGGCTCGGCACGATCTGTGATCGCCGAATACAGCGTGAAACAGCCGAGCAAAGACCCGCGCTGCAGTTCATTCCATTTATATGCGTCGACCAGATTGCTGGTGTTGGTCTGGGCGAATCGTGGTGTGCCGGCAGGCAGTAGGTTACGCAGTCCATCGATCATGGCCACTCGGTAGTGGCGATCGGACAGCGACTCAAGTTCGCAATCGCGCACGAAACCAAACTGACTGCTGTAGCGCCATCGGTAGCCAAACGTCAGACCGAGCTCGAGATGTGTTTCCTCGAAGCAGATTGAATTTCCTGCGACGCTCTTGTACATGGTCCGAGCCACCGGCGATTTTGGATGACGCTGTGGGTCAAAGGGACGCCACTCAACCGATTCGCCATTGCGTTCGACACGCAACAACGTCAGGCACCCGGTGTTACCGACACTGTCGTGAATCTTGTCGACTGTGACGTAAGGGAATAGGGCGGTGTCCGGTGAGACTCGGCCTGCGGTTAGCCCGCCATTGGAGGATGCAAAGAGCCAATGGTTGTCATGCGAGACCATGCTGACAAAAAACGGTGGCATGCGGTCCACATTGTGAATGGCGTAATAGCGCTCTCCGTACTTTTCAACAAATTCGCCCGTTGTGCTTCGGTCCATGTAGGAAATTTGAAGTGGTGTTTGCGTTGCCATAGGGAAGCCGCCCCCAAGCGAACTCAGGCAGTCAGTGCTGGCCGGTTCACGTCTCTAATCAATGAAAATCCCCAATGAAAGTATAGGAAAACGGGAACCGAATTGACAGCGCTGTCTTTTTCTTTCGTTCCGATTTTCGCGCGCAATGTCCGGGATTTCCTGTCGTTTCGGTGAGTGTCTGATTTCATTTGGAAAGCACCAGCAAAGCGAGTCTTGCGACACCTGTATTGCTCGACAAAACCTTGTCGATGTTTCGGCGACGTCACTCGATGTAATTCCAAACGCGCTCCCGAGCGAGCGGATCGCAGGGATGCATTCCGCAGGGAGAGGCAGCCGAGGGCTGAACGTGCGATTTGGTCATCGCGGTGCCGGAGGTCCCGGTTTTGGGTCATCCTCGCATCGGGGGAACGAGAGACGGCGAGAGACGGGGTGCTGTCTACCTAAACAACATGACCATTCGGACGCTACCAACCACTGGGACCGCACAGCCGGTTCACCCCAAAGGAGATTTCGTGGCGTCCAATAGCGCTGGTCACAATTGTCACTGCCGTTCGACAGCCCGTCGGGTGGCGATCCTGCTCGGTGGCGTGGAGGAAAAACTCCCTGACTTCGAATCTATCGTGCAGCGATTCGGAGGTATTTACCATAAACCGCTCTCCGTGCTCGAGCTGCCGATCGGTGCGGGGTGTAAATTCCTGTCGGTCGGAAAGCTGCGGGATTTTTTGATGACCCAGTGGTCTGGCGATGCACCCGGGATGCGCTGCTGTTGGTTGGATCCTGATCGCTCGGTTCAGGGGCAACTCGCGGAGCTGGTCGCGGCGGCGCCGCTGCTGGAATGGGCTCGAGAACGCGACACACCCTTGCAGGCGATTCTCGAGCATCGTCGAATCCAGACCTGGTATCAGCCCGTGTTCGCTGGCGATACTCTTGAGATTTGGGGTTACGAATGCCTGGTTCGAGCGACGGCTGAAGATGGGCAGATTATTCCGCCGGACAAACTGTTTCGGTGGGCTAAAGACGAAAATCTCGTCTTTATGCTCGATCGACTTTGTCGCGAACGGCACATCGAAAACTGTGCGCGATTGCAGCTCGATTTCAAAGCGACTTTCCTGATCAACTTCCTGCCGACTGTGATCTATGACCCGGCCGTCTGTCTGGCCACTACATTCGCGATCGCGCGCCGCGAGAACCTAGATCCGTCGCAGGTAATTTTCGAAGTCGTTGAAAGCGAACTGGTCAGCGACCGCGAGCATTTACGCAATATCATGGACGAGTATCGCGCGTCGGGTTTCCGTGTGGCACTCGATGACGTGGGCGCGGGACACGCCGGGCTGAGCCTGCTGGGGGACTTGGCACCGGATCTCATCAAGATCGATCGCGGCCTGGTTTGCAAGGCGGTAGATTCAAAGCTGCACCGGACTATTTGCAAGTCGATTGTCGAAATCGCGCGCGCGGCGGACAAGCTTGTTCTGGCTGAAGGTGTTGAGACGGACACCGAGTATCAACTGTTTCGCGACCTCGGTGTCGATCTGTATCAAGGCTACCTGTTCGGGAAGCCACAACCTGTGCCCGCCAACCGTTCGCTGTTCGCGCCGCCAGCAGCGAATTCCGACGCCGCAATAGTGGGCTGATCAGGGTCACGCCCCGGGCTTCAGCCATTCAGTGGTTTGAACATTAAATCGGCTGTGTCAGGACATAAAGACTGAAACTGTGCGGTTCCGCATATGGCCTCAGGCGCGGTCTTTCGATCCGCAATCGCATAACCCTTGCCTTCAAAAAAGCGTGTCGCTGTGTCGGTCAAAAGGAATACTGTCCGGATACCGGCATCAACCGCACGACGTTCCAGCGCCGCGACAATCTGGCTGGCCCATCCTTGAGATCGCGCTTCGACTGCCGTCACCATGGATCTCAGCCAGCCATCGTGCCCAAACCGAACTAAGCCGCCGGCAGCGATCAGTGTGTTATCAGCGAACACGCCTACGAAGGCAGACATGTCGCGGGGTTGCAGATCGCTGGGATCGAGTGCACTCGCACTGAGCAAAGTTGCGAGGACTTCAAAGTCGTCAATGCCCAGCTGTCGGATCATGCACACCTCGAAAGACCGCACTGGTGCTACGCAGCCGGTTGCCCCCAGTTGTCCTCGCTCTTCTGTTGCTTCGCAAAGATCGCCCGAACACGCTCGATGAGTTCCGCCTGCCCAGGCGATTGCGAACCATCAACCTCGGCGACGCGTTCAAGTAATGCGAGTGCAGCCTTGGCTTGCGAGGCCGAGAAGCGTTCGGTGCTCGGTTTGAGGATTCCACCCAGATCGTTCCGAACCTCATCGCCGCGCCCCAGCAGGTGCGCGCTCGACGTCAGCAATTCGCGGGCGTCGGCCTCAGACAGGGAAAATTCAGCCTGAAAAATCTCAAGAAGCGATTGTTTCTCGCCGCTCGTCATATCACCTTCGGCTTTTGCCACCGCAGTGGCCAGGAGCGCAGTGACCTCCATGGGATCGTCTATCGAGAAGATAGGATTGCCTTCGAACTGCTTGCGCCACTTGCTACGTCGCCGCCACGCCATCGGGTTCAGACCGCCGAGGTCGATACCCATCTCGGCGAGTCGATGCAATGCCCAGAGCAGGCTAACGACCGCTGTGATGAACGCGATAATGACATGCATGGATGGAACCTCAGGCCGTTTCGTCGATGTTCCTTATGGGAAGCGAAACGGCGCCAAAGGTCAATGATTGCAGCACTCCCGTGGCGGTTTGAATATCTAGAGTTCGCTACGCTTACGGGGCTGTTGGTCGGCGGGAGCCTGGCTGTAGTCGCGGAACGGACCATCACGTTGAATCACGGCAGCCTTCACTCCCTCAGCACCTGCCATTCGAACGAAATCACGCCCTTCGGGTGTGTTGCGCATGATGCCATCGAGTACCGGACCGAGGGTTTGCGTGCTCTGCAGGCCCATATTGTCGTAAGCCTGATTGACGATCAGCTTCATTGAGGCGAGCTGTGTCAGTGGGATGACCGCGAGTTTATTCGCAATCGCATCGACCTTGCTGTCGAGTTCTTCGAGTGGCACCGCGAAATTGATCAAGTCAATGTCTGCCGCTTCTTTCCCACTGACCGATTCACCGGTCAGTGCGTAATACTTCGCCTTCGCAAGACCCAGCCGATAGACCCACATGCCGGTCAGGTGACACCCCCAAACGCGGCTGTACGGCGTTCCGATCCGAGCGTCTTCGGATGCGACGACAATGTCCGCGCACAAAGCGAGTTCCGAGCCACCGCCGACACAGTAGCCATGGATTTTCGCGATGGTCGGTTTTTGCCCGCGCCACAACCCCATGAACGTCGTGATGTAGCTGGTGTATTGGTTGGTTACCATGTGGACGTCCATGCCCGGGTCATAGTCCTGCTCGCGGATGTTTTCGTAATGCTCCAGCCCATCCGAGAAATCGAACCCCCCACAGAAGCTGTCTCCGGCCCCCTGCAACACAATCACTTTGACGGTGTTGTCGCGATTGGCACGCCGCAACGCGGCATCCAATTGATCGATCAGCTCGGTTCGCAGCGTGTTGTATTTTTCCGGACGATTCAGTGTGATGGTCGCGATGGCGCCATTCTGGTCATACAAAACAAAAGACTGGGTCATAACGAAGCTCCTCAGGGATTCCGAACCATTTCTACATGTCTTACCATATGGTAAGTAGTAAAACTTACCGACTGGTAAGTGTCAAGTCGAGAGGCAGCAGTCACGTGTCGAATACCAAACAAGCCTTGCTGGATGTGGCGGAAACCCTATTCGCTGAACGCGGCTACTATGGTGTCAGCATCGCCAACGTCGCAGACGAACTTGGGTTGACCAAGCAGGCGCTTTTGCACCACTACGGCAGCAAAGGCCGACTCTATGGGGCGGTGCTCGAGCGTATTTCGCGTGACTATCTATCGGCCGTCGCGAGCGCCTCCGATGCTGATCGGGATCCTGCCGAACGCCTGGGGGATTTACTCATTGAGTTGTTTCAACGGTCACTCGACAACCCAACGCGTGATCGGCTGCTGATGCGAGAGCTACTGGACAACCACGAACGCGCGAATGAAGCTGAAGCCTGGTATCTCAGGGATTTTTTGAAATCGCTGGTCGGTCTGCTGGTGCAATGTCCGTCCTGGTCGCGCGCATCGAGTGCGCAGGCATTTTCTGCGGTGTATCAACTAGTCGGCGCGGTCGCTTACTTCAGTGTATCGGCGCCAACGCTAATCGCCATGGGCGGGAAGCTTGGGTACCGGCAGGTGTGCAACGCGTTTCCATCGCAGATAAGACACACTGTCACGTCGGTCGTGGATGCGGGTCCACCCCCGCATTGACTCAGTCATCCAAAACCGGAAACACAAACACGCTGCCATCCGCGACGGACAAATTCTCAAGGTCAAGCGACAGCGATTTTCCGGTCACGACCACGGGAATCCGCAGTTCGGTACATTCGTTCTGTCGATTCTCCATGAATGCCACGATGCACTGATCCGCAAAATCCGGATAAGACATGCAGCATGCGACAATCTCACCTTGCTCGGCTTGTGCGGCTAGCGTTTTTTGAATCGCTTTCAGGATGGTGCGCAACTCCTCGCGCTCGCCCGATGCGCCGACGATGGAATTGACTTCGTCGTCCTGATTCAACGTCAAAGCCATCGGTGGCAACTCCTCTGCGTCTGCCAGTGCGTTGGAAGTCAAGGTGACGAGGTGGGTCAACATAGTCTGAAACTGCGCGGTGGATTGTTCGCTCATTGAAAAGCCCTGTTTCGATTTCCGGTATCGTTACGCGCTGCAGAAGCGACGTCAATGCCGAGGGGTCCCACCTGATGTCTTTTCGGTCCAAACGATCCTGCGTGCATTTTTCTCAGTGCAGGTATGCGCAAGGGTTGTAGTCTGGCTGTCTAAACCCTCACTACTCGGACAGCGTCTCATTTGTTCGGCTGCCAACACACAACCAAAAGGTCGTCAGGAGCGCTCAAATGTTGAATCGCACTAATCGCTGCATCGGGTGCCTGTTATCGATGCTCGCAGTCTTCAGTTTTGGTCTCGCACAAGCCCAGGATCTTTCCGGTGTCTGGGTTGCCGAGCCGGCACTGGACCGATTGATGGCCGGCCCTGTGACGCTGCAGCGAGGTACTGGCGAACAATGGCACGCTCGATTCCTCGGCGAAACGGCGACAGTGCATGTGACGAATGGCCAGCGCTGGGCGTTTGCGTTCCCGCCCCATGGTCGCTTCGAAGGCTCGTTGGATTCGGACACAGGCGTTATCCGTGGACATTGGATTCAGTCTGCAGCGCGTGTGACTTATTATCCGTTGGCTTCCCCGGTTGTGTTCAGTCGCATGTCGGACAGCACGTTCGTCGGCGATATTCGCCCATTCCCCCAGACGGTATCGCTGAACATCGCGTTGCAGGTAGATAAGGAGGCACCGGGCACCTACCGTACGTTTCTGAGGAACCCCGAAGCGAATTACGGGGTGTACTTCCGGATCGAGCGGGCGATGGTGGATGGCCGTGAGCTCAACTTCGTGGATTCGGATGGTGATAGGTTGGCCACAGCGAAGCGTCACGAGTCCGATGAAAAGTTATCTATGGTTTTTCCACGATTCGACAAGACCCTCGATTTCGTTCGTCAGGACCGCCATCGCGCGCCCGGCTTCTACCCGCGCCAGTCTCCAGCGCCGGCGAGTGAGCTGTTTCGGCCTGCGCCACGTGATGACGGGTGGGACACCGCGCACCCGAATGATGCTGAGCTCGATTCGTCGCTACTGCTGGCTCTGATCAATGAACTCACGGCATTTGAGCCGGACAGTCTGCGAGAGCCGTACATCCACTCGATCCTTATTGCGCGCGATGGCCAGTTAGTCCTGGAAGAATACTTTCACGGCTATCATGAGGATCGAACCCACGACTCACGATCAGCGGGCAAGACCATCGGGTCGGTGCTGCTCGGGATTGCGCTGCAACAAGGGTCTATCCAAAGCCTGGATGAACCCTTGTATGAGTTCTACGGCGGTATCGATCAATTCGATAACCCTGACGCGCGAAAGCGTCGAATCACCCTGCGGCATGCGGTCACCATGTCGACCGGACTCGATTGCGACGACGGCAACTACGACAACCCCGGCAACGAAGACGTCATGCAGGAGCAGGATGCTGAGCCCGACTGGTATCGCTATGCGCTCAGCCTATCCATGGCGCGCGAACCCGGTGAGGCGGCTGTGTACTGCACTGGCGGTATCAACTTGATCGGTGGGGCTATCGAAGCGGCAACGAGCACCGCGCTTTTAACGTTCTTCGACAAGTATCTAGCGCAACCGCTGGGTATTGACACGTACTACGCCAATCTCATGCCGACCGAGAAACTCTATCTCGGCGGTGGTCTGCGGTTGCGGCCGCGAGACTTTCTGAAAATCGGGCAGGTTTATCTCGATGGCGGTCAATGGCGAGGCCAGCGACTGGTGCCCGAGTCCTACGTTTCGCGTTCGCTGGCGGCACAGAGTAGCATCAACGCGCCTGATGACTACGGCTTTTCCTGGTGGCGTACGTCCTATGCAATCGATGGACGGGAAATTGATGTGCAGTACGCTAGCGGCAATGGCGGGCAGATGCTGTTTGTCGTTCCCGAACTGGATATGACGATCATGATCAATGCGGGAAATTACGGTGATGGCAGAACACGGTCTCGGTATCGGGATCGATTCCTTTCGGAGTTCATTTTGCCGGCCGCGCAATAGACTGTACCGGCCAAGGCTTCCTCTTCACGTTAAGGTGCGGTAGAACGCAGGTTGGCAGCGACACAGTTGAGAGATCATGCAACCTGAGTTCTGGCACGAGCGGTGGCGGGAGAACAAGATCGGTTTTCACGAAGCGGCGCCGAACGCGAATCTTGTGGCGCACTTCGAAGCAATGGCACTCCAGCCCGGCAGTCGTGTTTTTGTTCCGCTCGCAGGAAAGTCACTCGATCTGTCGTGGCTGCAAGCGCAGGGCATGCGCGTCGTCGGGATAGAGCTCGATGAATCGGCGGTGCGTGCTTTTTTCGATGAGACCGAAACGACGACGTTGGTGTCGACCGTCGGACCATTCCAGAGATATCGGTCAGGTGATATCGAGTTGTTCGCCGGCGACATCTTCGATCTGACCCCCGAAGTTCTCGGGACCGTCGATGCAATCTATGATCGCGCTGCACTGGTCGCCTTGCCTGAGGCGATGCGAAAGCGATACGCCGAACATCTCGTGGCGCTGACCGAGGCTGCCCCGCAATTCCTGGTAGCTTTCGACTATGACCAGACACAGACTGACGGTCCGCCATTCTCGGTCAATCAGAATATGATCGACGGGATGTATAAGGCGACCTATTCGCAAACTCTGTTAAGCCGGCAGCCGATCACCGGGCGCCTGGCGCAGCGCTGTGAGGGCTTCGAAGAGTCGTGGTTGCTGCAACCGAAATAGGGCGAGTCAATCGATGAGCCTCGAAAAACAAATTCGCTTCACACTGAGCGCCCTGCTCGCACTGGCGTTCTCAACGGCCTATGCCGCGCCCGAATCGACGCCGGTCAGCAGCTGGCAATTGGCCGAAGGCTCAATGTGGGCGTTGCAAGATCCGACTGATACGCAGTCGGCCAGAGCGCTTGCTGCGGTGACCGGCCCTGACTACGACGTCTATGATCATGATGCTGCGGTACTGGATCTGCTAAAGGACACGCAGCTTCAACTGAAGCAAAAAATGTCGTTGCGGAAGATTGACGCGTGGCGTCGGCTCAACGGTTCTGACCTGCGCGCCGGTCTTGCGAACACTGAAATCAATGGTAAGCCGGCCGTGCTGTTCATGACCGTGAAGCAACGACGAGGCAGCGAAACGTTTGAGCTTTACGCGGTGCTCATGCCCCGGACGACGTTTGAGCCGTGGGGCGGTATCGTCTGGATGATGGTCGATGCTGGATTGATACCGAAGCGCGAGATTTTTTCGTCGGAGCGGATTAGGCAGATTTCGGCGGCGCCTTTTAACAAGCAGCTCGACCTGTTCGCGCAGGCGGCGGAGGTGAAGGTTGAGCTCCTGGCGAAACAGCTGAACGATCTCGCGATGCAACAAATGCTTACGACTCAGATGCTCTCTCTCAATCTGGACTTGATGTTTGGTGAGTTGGCGCAGTCACCCGTTCTGGACTAAGCACCAGTTATCCATGTGATCACTCATCGCGTATTCGAATAAGCGATTCACCGCCGGCCATGATGGTCGATCCGTCATCGTTGATCAGAATGTTGTTACCGGCATCGTAAATGGCGTCACCCGCACCGCGCTTGCTGTCTTTCGACGGACCCAGCAGTGCACGCACAACGATCTCGCTGGCATCGCCATGTTCGTCGTCGACCAGGCGCAGTCCGTAAAAATAGGTGTTCCCGTCTGGCTCCGACCCTGAGCCATAGACGACGTTGCTGCCCGTGCTGATGGTGGGCACGCCGCTGATCTGGAGGTCTGCGATACTCCAGTCGACGATGAACGTGCTCCGCTCGGAATCCCATCGAAGTGCGACGATGCCGGTTGCGCGGTCAGGCTTTCCGTCTTTCTTTCCATCGGGTGTGTATCCCGAATAGTTTGCGACGACGATATGCCCACCGGCTGCTGCTGGCGAGTTCTCAACCGTGTCGATGAAATCCGGTAGATCGACGCGTATCGATTCGCCGCTGCCGAGAGGAATAGGCACCGCGACCAGCCTTGATGGGGAATCGTCCGCATCACATTCGATCGCACCGCTGAACACCTTCGTGACAGCGCAACGCGCATCGATCGTCACCAGCCAGGCTTGATCGTCCACGCTAACGATCGTTGGCGTCGTACCCGTTCTGCCACGATAACTCAGCGGTGTCGCTGCCTCGCGGGTCACTTTCAGTGTCGACGGATCCCAGCTTACATGGACAATTTCATCGTCGGTTGCGATGTATAAATGTGTTCTGCCATCAGCGTCCCGAAGCATCGGAACACCATTGGTTGACGCGCCTTCGGCAATTTTTTCGCAGGCGATAATTCGGGTCAGCGCATTGTCGAGGATGGCCATCCATGTCTCTCGACGCTCGTTGCGGAACCGACCAACTTCGCGTCGAAGCTGCACGGCGATCTCGCCACTGTAAGTCACATTGACCGCGACGGGGGTTGTGCCGATAACGGTTCGACGAAACCCACAAGCGTTGTCGAGGACGGTCGGCGAGAACTCAAACTTTTGTTGGCATTCGATCGATGAATTGCTCGTGGAACCATCTCGATAGACCAGAAGAGAAGGATGTTTTCCCGCGCAGACCGACTTACGGTGTTCCCTGACACGCAAGCCACTTGGATTGGGGACGACGATGCGACCATCGCTTAATCCAAAGAAATTCCAACCGATGAAGAAAGGCAGATTATTGAGCTTGGTGTGGTCGACATACTCGAAACGGTCGCCATCGATGACGTACTTGTAGAGGTATTTCAGCGACACACCCCATACTGCGCGCGCTGTGCGGGAGTCCGAGTATTTCTGTGCCGAGAGAATATGCCATGGAGAGGTGCCAAATCTCTCGCCGGCGTCCTGCTCAAAGTAGCGAAAGGTGCTGCTGACTTGAACCGCGTCAGGTCCCCTGAGTTGGGTCGATGCTTGTCGTGCAGGTCCGGCGTGGTAAGTGGGCCACGGTGAATCGATCAGCGCCGGATTTACCGGAGCTGAACTCTTGGTCGGTGGTGCTGCAAATGCGGATGACAGACAACAAAACAGCATGACTGAAACGAGTCGTCGCACAAGAATCATAAGATGCCTCTGCCTCGATTTGCTCACAGTTCGTCTTTGCTGACGATGGCCTCGTAGTCATCGGAGTACACCAGATCGCCCGACGCCAATGCCCCTGCATAGCGCGCCAGAAAATCTGCGAAACTCGTGCCCATAAGTAACCGCTCACCATCGTCATGCCACATTCTAAACACCTGACCGAACTGACCGCCTGCGGCAGGCGCCAAATCCAGAACATGGTGGTCGCCTGAGCCGGAATACGTGATCGGCACCCAGTCCGCGTGCCACCAGTCGGTCCGAATATGCTCGCCGTCAGCGTCACTGTCGATGCCGTCGAAGTCGCCGCTGTCCAGCAGACCTTTCCATACGGCGCGCTCGCTCTTAATGCGTTCGAGCGACAACAATTCCCAGCCGTAGAGCATCCACGGACTATCGAATGTTTGCCCATCATGGATCAGCAGGCTGTTGCGGAAGTCCATCGGGAACTGTATTTCGAGCTCGCGCTCGGTTTCCGCGATCGCCTCTTCAGAAGCGGGGCCATTCAGACTCTGCAACACATCGGGTGCATGCTTGGCGCACCGCGCTTCGATCATTGCCCAGGTTTCTTCCACTTCGTAAGCCCTCATTAAAACGGATTGAGCGTAAAGCCCTGTTGCTGCAGCAACGCGTGCGCGGTCATGGCCGACAGCGCCGTCCTTACGCCCGGAACGAGATCTGCATTCGCGACATCGTGATAGGCCGCGCTTTGTCCGCACAGCACGAATTGCACGTTGTGGTCGAGCAACGTCTCAATCAGTGCGACGTTCGCGCTGTTGGCGTCGAAGCGCACCGCGTAAGCGTCGGCCGACAACAAATCTTTCGATGCGCCGCCGTGCACGACTATCGTGATTTCGATCTGCTTGGGATCAATGCCGGCAGCGGCATGCATATTCAAAAATCGTGCAGCACTTTCGAAATTTCGATTGAGCTCGCCTGCCTCCGCCTGCTTCGAAACATCGAAGCTGATGCGAAAGCGCGCGTCACCTGGGATGGGGTAGTTCGTCTCAACCTCTGCAATCCGGCCGAAATCAGTGATCAGATCACCGGCGTGAAATGCAGACCGGTCGGCGAATGCGGGAGCTGCGAACAACAACAGAGTGGCGATGTAAATTTCAGGGCGTCGCATGGTTTGTCTCGGTAGTGCTGAGACACTAGGTTACCGAATGTTTGCGATTTAGTGGGCGAAAGCGGATGCTTCGCATCCCGGGGGCTAAGGGGCGTATCGAGTGACACCAGAGAAACTGAGGCGATTGGAGACTGCATTGGTGGCGTACACCGTCGTCACGCTGGCGATCTATCTGCCGCTCGAAACCTATGCCTCGATTCCGTACGGACTGACTAATCCGTTCTATCTTGTCGATCTCGTTGCGATGGGTCTAATGGCGTGGGGCGCATGGCGATCGTGGCGGGCACGCCCTGGCTCGTCGGTGTCGGTGATGATCGCCGGTTACGCCTGGGCGTCTGCGAATGGGTGGCGCGCGACGTTCGACCGCGTTGACCGAATGCAGGCTGGCGGCTCACTGGATTTCGGCGACATCGAACTAGTGGTCGTTGGAGGATCGACGCTGCTCGCGATCGCCGTACTCGCACTGCTTATTGTCATTGCAACGGCTGCCAGGACAAACGCATGACGGATAACGACGATAATCCCATCGCGCTGGAGGCCTATGAGAAGCTGGCGCACGCGTACTCGGCGAAGTCCGAAACCAAAGCCGAGAATGGATACAACGAACATCCCGCGATGCGTTCGTGCATCGGATCGGTCGACGGGCTTGCGGTGCTCGATGCGGGTTGCGGACCAGGGTTCCTGACTCGGGATTTGGTTGCAGGTGGCGCGCGGCGCGTCGTTGGTTTCGATATCAGCCCGACCATGATCGAAATCGCACGCGAGCGTGTCGGCAACGATGCCGAATTCATGATCGCCGATCTTGCCAAGCCGCTGGATCTACCAGGCGATGTTTTTGATCTCGTTGTCTCGTCGCTTGCCATCGATTACGTGCGCGACTGGTCTGTACCGCTTGCGGAGTTCCATCGTGTGCTTTCTGACAATGGTCGGCTGGTGATGTCGGTGCAGCATCCGATGGGTTCTTATCAGTGGTTCCAGCCGCCGTCAGCTTTCGGTGTGCATTATTGCGAGACCGAGTGGAAAGGCTTTACCGACGAGCCGGTTGTTGTGCCTGACTACTACCGCTCGTTCGAAGAGATCATCAACCCGATCATAAAAGCCGGATTTACGCTCACGAATATTCATGAGACGCGACCAGTCGACGCGTTACGCGCGATCGATCCACGCAAGTATGCAAAGAACTCGACGTTTCCGACGTTTATGGTTTTGGAGGCAGTGGTGAGTTCCGCGTCACTCGCTCGTCATTGAAACTCTAAGGCATGGTCAGCTCCGGTAGTTCCCGTGAGGTAAATCTGGGCAGATTTAGATTAGGTTGCTTAACTATCCAGCATTGACATAATTTTTGTATAGGGTAAATTCAGACCATAAATCATTACTCAGCAAAGAAAGGGAGTCTTTGTGGAGTGCGAAGGATCACCACACGCTGTGTCTTTTCCTGTCTCGTGTCGTCGAGTTGGCCAGACAGATGCGCCATCAATCTTGCGCAAGCTACCCACATGAAACATCACGGTCATGCCTGCAGAAGCAAGACCTAAACCGCGGTTTTCATCTCATAAACGGGATATGGAATCGTCCGAAATCTACTAAGGGAGGGGGTGCGCTATGACATAAGCTGTGTGGGACCCATTCAAAAATGCCTCCACGTTCCAGTCGCATCATGCTGACGTGAATGCACGTTCTCACTGAACTTAGATCAAGGAAGTCTCCAATTATGAAGAAGTTTGTTTTTTGTGTTGTGTTGATGCTTCTTGCAGGTGTCACGAATGCTGAGGGCTTAAAGGCACAATTGGTCGATCAGCAAATGTTGGGTGGAGCTCCGCTTGGATTCGCGGAATCGATACACGCAGGATTGAAGGGCGGTCTAGCCAAAACAGGCGAAGATCGCTCAGAATTATTTGGGATTTTAGAGCTAGATAGTCTGGAAAAGACGAGGCCAGATGAGCTGTTTGTCGCGAATATTGTTTTCCCTGAGCCACAATCGTTGTTCTCACTTGCAACCGTACTTGAACAGTCAGATTCTTTGCTAGTGAAGTACTCCTATGTTCAGCGGACTGACTATGGGTCTGGCATGCGAACGGTCTTTATCTATATGCGACCTTCGGAAATGGGAAGTGGCTTGTTCGAGCGTCTCGCTTCTAGTTTGGACCGCACTCTCAATCGAATGTCACCCGCGATCGGAAGCGGAGATGCAGCGTGGGCTGGTTCTGCAGACCCAAAAATGTCAGACCCCAGGTTTGCAAGTCGTTACCTAGACGGAATTTATGCAGTTCAAATTAGGGCCTCAGCAGGTGGTCTAGCAACCTTCGTTAAGGCGACCAATGGGCGCATCTACCTTCGAGATCCTATACGAATCAAACCAAGCGAGCAGTACCGAATTGATCAGTTGGAAGCGGCCCAATTTGCATACGCGCACGGAATAGATCTTTCCTCGTCGGAGGGTGCGTTAATTGAGTTTAACGACTTTCCGTGTGGAGATCCGCTACTAGTCCCGCGCGCTGCTGACAACAATGGCGATGTCGCATTTATGCCTTGTCCTGACCCAGACCCGTGGCCTGTTCCTCCACCTTCGCCACCAACGACCCAGTCATCCGAGCACACGCTTACCTCGACTTACGCGCAATATGTTCAGGACCCAACGAAACCGGCGAACCCGCCTTTGAATAGGGTCGGCTCATTGCAGCGTGTCCTTATGTGCGGCATCGATCCCGCGACTGGACAGCCATTTAGGTTCATTCCGGACTACTCGACCACGGACACTTATGAGACAGAAAACAATTGCCCAGCCGATGTTACCTGGGCTCCCGATGACCGATTCAATCTTGGGGCCGAGAACGATATCTCCGGGGATATCCTTATTACCACGACACTGTCTTCTACGGGCCAAGTTCTGCGTGAAGAGATGGCGGGAGTACTCAGAACTCGATTGAAATGGGGCGACTATTTGAGCTTCATTGCTACAGACCCGGGAGTCGCCTCAACCGATATCGAGTTCAATGGTGACCTGCCAGGTGGTCCTGGATACTTTTTGAACATTAATACAGCAGCTTTTCGCGGTATTCGGCCGCTTTGCAATGCTGTGATTACCGGGGGTAGTGCCGAGTGCAGGGATTCATTCGGTAAGCAATCTAGCGTTATCGGAGTAAATAGAAGCCCGTCATACGAGGATGAAGTGATCTTTCCAAACGACGCCTGCCCCCGCCCTGGTGGCATTCCTTTGGCAAACCGTCCCTGTATTGAGATTCTCGATACGGTTAACGAGCTACCTTGTCCATATGATGATACTGCACTGCTAGATGACACGTTCAGACCAACCGTAGGGAGCGGGTGCGCGGATCAAATTCAGTCCGGTATGTTGTATCGTAATCAATTCGACATTGAGATTCCTAACGGTGCCGATCGCAGTCACCTGACCAAAGATACGGTTCATAAGGGTCAGATAGGTACAGCTACATCGTTTGGGGGTTCAATCATTCCGCAGACGTTCCGTACGTTTGCGATAGACACACGTACCTTGGCTAGAAAAAGAGCTGTGGCTGTTCCCTAGGCTGGCAGTCTTGAACTAGTGGTGGACAAGATAGCTCTGTCTTCCGGATGGGTTGTTATCCTGTCCACCACTTTTACCTTTGTTTTCGCTTGCCTCGTTTTGATTGGTCTCGTTTTGGCTGACCCTCAGTTAATCCGATCGTCAATCTTTGTTCCCTATGCGCTGTATTCGATTCCAACAATCGTAGGTCCGATCGCAAGCATCTTTGTTTTTCGAACGCACCTCGGCAAGCGTCCTACAACTAAGCTGACCGCGTTGCGAGAGCTCGTACCGTGTTTCGTGTTGATTTCGTTGCTCCTGCTGTTGTTAGTGCTCGGCTCCGACCAAACTTGGGGGGAAGTGCATCCGATAGCTCGGATAGCTACTCTCTACTTGTTCTCATTAGTCACTTCGGTCTCTGTATTTGTCGTTGGCGCTATTTGGTCCCAGCGGGAGAGTTGATCGCTTAGGGTGTCAAAAGAAACTTCTGCTGGATGCTCAAAATTTGTGGATGTGATCGTAGCTGGTCGAAAGCCATCCCTCCCCTTTTCTCCTGTGAGTGAAGTGGCACAGGGTTGAGCAAATAGATGCGAATCAAGAATCACCTGTCTTGTGTCTTACGAGCGAGACTAGAGCCAAAATAGTAAGAGTTGGATCAGGCACAGACCGGTTTGCTCGACCTGCATACTCCGTCGTGCAGCCAGTAGTCATCGCGAACGTCTTATGCCTTGATGCATCCAAAAAAATCCGTCTCGTATTGAGAATCCGCGCCGAGTGGTAGGAAGACAAAATGTTCAAGAACTTTCTCTCATTGATATTAATGCTCACCGCATCGACGGCCGCGCTCGCGTCGTGGGATGATCACTCTTTCGCTCTTGTAACATCCTCAACGCCTGCCGCGGACTTTGGTGTCGGTAGTGAATTGGCGGCACGCCGCCAGCGATTGGATTGGCGCGGCAAACCTCGGCAACTCGGCGATGTGCGAACCGCAATTGGTTTCACATACGCGTACACGCGTTATGAGTATTCCAACATCGCATCACGCAACCGCGACCTGCATTTCCTTCAGATCCCGATCGTTGCTTTTGGCGGAAGTGATCGGTGGCGATGGCAAACCCGGATAGTGCCGGGGGTTGCGACGTCTTCCAACGTCATGAAAGACCCTCTTAATCGTCTGACTTTGGATGACTTGTACACGACAGGCGAGGTTCTGTTCCAGAAGCAACAGCAATCCGGATCATTCGTCTTCGGAATCACTCACGACCGTCGCTTCGGGCAATCCCAAACCTACCCAAAACTCGCGTGGCGCGGCGCCAGTGATCGCTTTCAATGGCAAATTGGCGCGCCAGATGCATGGCTCGACTATCAGCCACGCGACGGCACGACGTTCAGTCTGGGCGCAGGACCAGCAGGCATGCAATGGCATACCGTTCGCGACGACTTCGCGAGCGACTTCGACTATCGGGTGCGGCGTTGGGATATTCGTCTGGATTTCCGTCAGAAGTTATTCAGCCGATTGGCAGTCACGGTTTTCGCCGGTCGTGGTCTCGACAGAAGACACAGGTTCCAGGCGGATGCGCCGAACCTTATAGAGCGATCCGCTGACGACGCGTGGTTTGCTGGTGTGAGTTTCGGTTGGGGCGGTGTCAACAGATTCGACGGTTATGCTGAAGCTTGGTAGTCGAGAGTCGCGGTCGTCTAAATTCGCGAAACACTGACAGCTTGCTCGAGTCACGAAGTAGAGCGCGTGGCCACCAACTGAAATCTCCTTAGCAACGGTTCAATAGTTGAACCGGTCATGTCGGCCAGATCATCCCGCTCTGTCCAACGCAGTCCTGGAGGGCGTGTCGTCTGCTAGGATGGATGCATGAGCCGCGATTGGGACACCGTGAAAGCTGCGTTTGCGCGTGCCAACGAGTTGGACGACGAAGCGCGACAGCAATTTCTTGTCGATTTTGGACAAGAACATCCGACGCTCTTGCGGAAACTTCAGGAGTTGCTGTCCGCCGATATTGATGACCAGCGCATCCAGGACAAGATAGCGAAGACCGCAAAGTCGCTTGCGGAAGATGCAGACGATCCCTGGGTCGGCCGAACCATTGGCGTGTGGCAACTGGAACGACGTATTGGCGAGGGTGGTATGGGCGCCGTATTCCTCGCGAAGCGCGCCGACGAAGCGTTCGAGCAAACCGCGGCGCTGAAACTGATGACGTCACGCGTGTTGGGACGTGAATCGATCACGCGCTTCCGAGCCGAGCGGCAGTTCCTCGCGAAATTGAGTCATCCGAATATCGCGCAGTTGTTGGATGGTGGATCGACGCAAGATGATCAGCCCTATCTCGTCATGGAATACATCGATGGTGTGTCGATCGATCGCTACTGCGACGATAACCGCCTGTCGATTCGGGACCGATTGCGTCTGTTCGAAAAAGTCTGCGATACAGTCGACTATGCACATCGCAATCTGATTGTTCATCGGGATTTAAAGCCGGGAAACATTCTGGTTGATTCGCGTGGCGAACCGAAGCTCCTGGACTTCGGAATCGCAAAGCTGCTGGATACGCAGGAAGTCGATCAGACGATGGCCGTGACGCGAGAGGGTCGTTTGATGCTGACGCCGGAGTACGCGAGCCCGGAGCAGGTTCGCGGCGAACCGCCAACGGTCGCCGCCGATGTTTATGCGCTTGGTGTGCTGCTCTATCGTTTGTTGACGGGTTATTCGCCGTACGGTGTGACACGTTTGTCGGGCATTGAACTTGAGAAGGCCATCGTGTCAATCGATCCATTGCGACCCAGCACCGTCGTGACCACCGATGCGAAGTCTGACCCGGCCGCGACATCCCCTGACTCCCTCAGCGCGCAACGCCGGACATCACCAGATCGACTGCGAAAACGATTGTCTGGCGACCTCGACAACATCGTCCTGATGGCATTGCAGAAAGAACCATCGCGGCGCTATGCCTCCGCAGCGCGTTTCCGCGAAGATATCCACAACTATCTTTCTGATCGTCCGGTGACCGCACGTCCGGAATCCGTTGCGTATCGAACCGGAAAGTTCATGAAGCGCAACTGGTTAGGCGTGACAGTGGCTGCGGTCTTTGCGTTGACGATCACCGCATTGACGACGTTCTACACGATCCGCCTCGCCGATGAACGCGATACCGCCAGACTGGAAGCGGCACGCGCGGAAAGCGTAACGGATTTTCTGACGGGTTTGTTTGAAGAGGCGAGCCCGTCCAAGAATTTCGGTAAGCCAAAGAACGCACGTGAACTGCTCGACGACGGCGCTGAGAAAATCACCGAGCAGTTAGGCGATCAGCCTGAGCTGCGTGCGGCTCTGACAAGGACGATTGCCAACACCTACATCAACATGCGCGAGAACAAAGCTGCGCGTGATTTTATTGAACCGCTGATGGAAGAGTTCCGCACCGAGTTTGGCGAGGGTGATATTCGGTATCTCAGACTCGAAAGAGAGTTCGGCGATGCGACGCTCAATACGGGAGACAGACTCAAGGCGCGGACGATCCTGGAGCGTAACTACGAAGGATGGCTTGCAGTCACTGCACCGGGCGACTATCACCGCGGGATCGCAGAGCAGCGGCTCGGCGCTGTGTACTCAAAAATCAACGAACCGGAGCTGGCGACCAAACACCTCGTCAACGCCATCGAAGTATTACGCAACTATGCGAACGATGACCCGCTCTCCCTCACCAACACGATGATGCAATACGGGGTCGTCCTGCGAAGCCAGAATCAGTTCGACGAGGAAGAGGCATTGCTAACCGAAGCCCTCGCGATTCAGGAAGCGTGCTGTGGAATCGAGCAGACGGGCTATAGCGGATTACTGAACAACCTCGGCAATAACTTCAACGCACGCGGTTTGCATGAAAAGGCGGAGGCCGAATATCGCAAAGTCGCCGAACTGAACAAGGTGCTTTACGGAGAAGAGGGTGTTGGATATGCGAATGCATTGATGAATCTCTCCAACACCGCCATCCGAATGGGAAGACCGCAGGAGTCGCTCGACCTACAAATGCGGGTACGCGACATCTACGGTCGCGGCTACGGGATCGATAGCGTGCCGTATGCTTACACGTCAGAGAACATCGGCAATGCATTGATGGAGCTGCAGCGCTATGACGAGGCTGAGGTCGCTTTTCATACCGCGATGAGGATTCTTGCCGAACGATTCGGTGAGGACGACCCGGAGTTTGCGATTACGCAAAATAACTACGCGAACATGTTGATGCGTGCCGGACGAAACGATGAAGGCATGCCGCAACTTATCTCCTCGCGCAATACCTTCCTCGAGGCCTACGGGCCTGAGAATCAAAGCGTGATCAGCGCCGATGTGAAAATTGCCAACGGCCTACTGAACATGGAACGTCCGGATGAAGCGCATGAGTATGCGCTCGCGGCAGTCGAAGCGGCAAAGGTGGTGTGGTCCGAACCTGGCAACGAAACGATTCAGGCACTGACGACCCTCGGTCGTACGCATCGCGACCGAGAAGAATATGCGTTGTCGTTTGCGGCGCATCGAGAGGCGATAGAGATGGCCAAGCAAATGGAAGGTGCTGGTCTGTACCCCGTTGTCACCGCTGAATACGATTTGGGCATCGCGCTGAAAGCCGCTGGTCGACTCGACGAAGCCAGGTCTTTGCTCGAACCAAGACTGACTGAGACCGCTGAGCTCGACGATAGTTGGGATGGTTTGCGCGAGAAGATCGGTGCGCTGCTGGAAGGCGAATAGTTGCGTCGGCAAGTTTGTGTTACCAAGTGCTTTGGGAGGACTAGTGCGACCTTCAACTGAGTCTAATGACAACGCTGGAGACTGCGTGTGACCAAGATTTGGATTCTGCTAGCGATCATCGTTTCACTCGCGCCGCACAGCAGTGCTCACGCAGATGGTGCGTCGTCGAGTCACGAGGTTAGGCGCTCTGAAGCAACAGGTGAGAGTCCTTTATCGAGAGACCTGCGATCAAAGCTCGAGAACAATGCGCGCCTCTCCGACTCAGAAATCGCGATGCTAAACGAGCTTGTACTTCAGAGAATTTACTCCGATTTGTTGCTTCCCGAGACGCAGGTAAAAGCAGAAGTTCGGACGCGGTTTGATGCTTCGGGTGAATTCGAGCGTGCGCAGGAGGAGCTCGCGATTCGCCAGGCATCTTTACACAAATTGAAAGCGCTTCTGCCAAAGCTCTCCGATGAAACACTGACCGATGTTGGGGCATTTCGTACGGCGTAAGAAACTCTGCCTATGCTAGATAGTAACGATTCACCTCTATTGGTCGCCGTACTTAGTACACCTCCGGAGGATCGATCCGACCTTCTCGAAAAGTATTCTGACGATCTGGAGCAGACTGAGGTGACTGAGGACGTAATTTTCGCGCTTCAGGCGAGGCATTTAACGGACCAATACCTCAGGGAAAATATCTGCGAATCGCTTGAGACACTGGGGACGCCAACAATCACCCACAGAAAAGATGGCACAGAACTCGGTTCCAATGCACAGTGTTTAGATTCCGCGAACGCATATATCGAAAGAGTCTTACGTGACTCGCTCGGCAGTGATGCCGAGTTGTATTTATGCGCCGCTCCTTATGTGGTTGTCTGGACTCGACCGTATTGGGAGCAGATACCCCTGCGGGTAGAAATGCCTCCGGAAATCGATTGATGCTGTGTCGCGTAGAATTCGTACGAAAACCAGGAGCGAACGATGATCAGATTTGTTTTTCTCATTAGTTTGGTCGTAGCACTGACTGCCTGTAGCACAAAGCCGCGAGTGATCGACCGCTCTACCGATACGGTCTACAGCGAGTACTTTGAGAATGACTCAACCGTGCTCGATGGTGCGTTGCGCTTGCACACGATCATGACGATGGGGGACGAGCGGGTCCCAGAGGATCATGTTTGGTCGGAGGTGGCACGCAAGCGCTTGCAGCGTAACAGTGACGTTTTTCCGATGGTGCTTGAAGTCTACGCAACCAACTTGAGCGATGCGCCGATGGAGATCTCGTTTGTCTCAATTGAACCGCGGAACAAGAATCGAGTGTTCCCCGAAAACATGGCGACGATTGAACCGGGTGCGTTTCAAAAGTCGCCAGCGTTGGTGCACACCACGTCGATTTATGTTCCACGCGTGTTCGATCACTTCCTCGAGGTGACGGTTGATGGCGAGAAGGTGGTGGTCGAGGGTGAGGTTCGACGTTTAACAATGGATGAGCTAGAAGCGCGTGCGGGCAACGCAGCACGGTAGTGCTGGCGAAGATCGCAACAGTTTTTGATGTACTCGTAGTCCGGGCGTATCTGTTTGTGACGGATGGCGTGACGCAGAGTGATTATGATGCTGGATACCCGGACCACGGGACAGTCACTTGCCTTGGAAATTCACTGCTCGCGCATGGTGGCGTTGCGCTTTTGCTTTGGGTCGTATGGGTTTTACCGGTACCAAAGTCGAGCGGAGAAACGTCGAGTATTTTCGAAGGTCCAGGATTTTGGCTCATGGCCGCCGGTTGTTTTATTCCCTACTATTTGATCGAGCGAGCGATCGAAGCCCGGGGTGAACTCGAAGGAATTTTGTCGCGGGTCAGTGGAAACGACGTCGATAGTCTCAGAGACCGTTATTCCAACCTCACTAGCTTTTGGATTTTATTTGGGTTCCCGCTAATTGGGGGAATGGCGCTATTCATCGGGATCGTTCGTACAGCCAATGGTGTATAAAAAAGTCTGGCTTCTTTTTTTGTCACTCATTTTAGCGTGTGCCGTTGGAGAGACTAGTCGAAGGACCGAAAAATCGGCACGACGCAACACTTGTCGTTCGACTCTAGTATCTCCCGCGCTTGTTGCGCCGCTCGCTCGCGCGCAGCAGCACCAAAGCCGGAGAACATGACATCAAATTGGCGCCACATGTCTTGCGCATCGCCGTTCAAAATTTCTCTTGGTAATCCGTCCATGTATGCATGCATTACCGCAAACATCGCGTAGCTCTTCGCATAGAGGTCTTCGCGACTATCGTAATCGAGAAGCGATGGGTCACGAGTTATGGACATGGTCCTCATGAGCCCTTCTAGATACCCTTGCTCCCAAAGCGCTTGGGCATCCTTTAGCTCAATATCATTGTCTGAACGGAAGTAGTTTTCCTTCATTCTCCATCGTAGCGCCCTGGGATCCCCGGAATCTGCGAGCAACCACATGATGTCATTCACGATGGATTCCATGCCCTCTTGATAGCCGCCGCATTGGCTCTCCACCTCGCGGATTTCGCCTTGGCGTCGACATTGCGCCGTCTTCCTTTCGGCCCAAGCAAGTACTTCCCAGTTTCCTTCGGTCATCTGGTCGACTAACTCATCGAAATCTTCGAGTGAGTAGTCCTCGACTGCGACATCGATATCGTCGACACCTACGGGTTCATATGAAAATGGAATCTCGATGACCGTTCCATCGTCAAACTCGAAGCGCTTTGAAAACTTGAGCGCCCGATCAGTAATCATCACAGCTTTCCCCAAATCATCTCGATAGAACTGAGCCAAAGCCAGTTGCTCGTTCGTTTCAGGTTCTTCGGTTGCAATTTCTGCATCAGCAGCGGACGCAGTGAATCGCTCAGGACTAGGCGCAGCTGTCCGGTCCTTCTGTTCGATCGGTTCAACCGGGCTGGAGACTAAGTCAGGCGTATCAAGCGCAGACGTATCACGCTGGCTCCAATAGACGCCAAGCGCCAGGAGCGCCAGAATCGCAAGACCCGAAGCCCACCGTCCCATGCCGTTTTCCCTTGCTGGACATACCGGACTTGATGGTATCGATTTCCATGGCAGGTTGTCATACGGAAGGGTTATTCGACAGTGACTACAACCTCATTCGAGAAAACGCTCTCCATGCCGTTGCTACGCTTCGCGATTGCGACGACGTAGTAGGTACCCGATGACAAGCTATCAAATGTGTAGCTGGTGATTGCCGCATCATCGATATCGATGCGGTTGGGGTAGCTGCCGGAACTTTCGCCGTAGTAAATCGCGTAACCCACCAAATCGTTGAGTGGCGAGCCGTCGACGTTTTGAGTGGGCGAGTCCCAGGTCAGCGTCAACGATGCGGGCGTTTGTGCCTCGACCGACAATCCAAAAGGAGACAGGCTGGCTTCGAGTGCACCATCGCTGACGGAGATTTCGATCGCCTCGTAGACCCCAGCATCGGCTGCCGCAGGCGTACCCGACAGCGTGCCTGTATCTGAATCGAAGTTGGCCCAGGCGGGCAAATTACTGATGTTGAACGTCAAGTCATCTCCGTCAGGGTCGCTGGCCGTCGGTGTGAATGCGAACGCTTCACCGACGACAATGGCAGTGACATCAGGACTGCCCGAAATCGTTGGCGCTCGGTTGGTTGGTTGTGGAGCATGGTCAGTTGGAGCGTCCGACGAATCGGTTGCGCCACCGCCGCCTCCGCAACCGGCGAGGAGGACGATCGACGTAACGACCACAGTCCATTGGACACGATGTCGTATAGCCTTGTCATGTGGTGTGACAAAAATCTCTGATCGGTGACTCATCTCAGTCCTCCTTAAGCTGATCAGCTGAGGTCAGTCGCAGGTTCGCAGGCGGCAACGGCGCAACGCTGTCATTCGGGTCTTGATCCAACTGGGCTCCGTCGCGTAACGCTATGATCTCTTCTGTATCGAATGCGCGATCGAAGATATACACGTCATCGAGTTCGCCGTTCAGGCCTTTGGGGTCAACCCCATCAGGTTGGTTGCCCAACGAAACACTTACAGTTGCGTCGACCGTGATGTCCCCGGATTTCGCCAAACTCGATACCTCGTCTCCATCGACATAGAGCCGTATTTGTACCCCATCATACGTTGCAGCCACGTGCGTCCATTGGCCGAGAGGTACGACGCCTTCTGCGCTGATCAGCGTGGTCGTACCGCCGTCGTTGGTGCTGAGCCGTAGACGCAAGGCCGTACCATTCTCGAACAAGCTCAACATCCAGACGTGTTGTTGCTCCAGTGTACCGCTTGCCTTCGAGATGATTCGTCCCTCGTTCGCACCGTCTGCGAAGCTGATGGGGCGGACCCAAGCGGCTAGCGTCAGACCGTTGCCAATGACGTCGAGCGGACCGATATCAACGGCGTCTTCGCCGCCACTAAACTGCAAAGCGCCACCGAATCGGCCAGCATCGGGTTGCCACTGTGGCATACCACGTGTTGTACCGACGAAGTTGCCGGTGGTCTCCGACACGGTGTCGCCCGACGTTTCGTCCAACGTCCAGTGCGCGATCAGCGATTCGCTGACACTTGGTCGAGACGGGGTGTCAACGGTGATACCACTGCTGCGCCCGGACTCGTTGTCGCTGCTATCGACAGCGGAAACTTCAATCAAGTAACGAGTTTCAGGTTGTACGCCGCCGATTGTGAAGCGGGGGTCAGTTGCGCTCGCGTTCAACATCCCATCGACGTAAATCCGGTAACCGACTATGCCAGTGTTGTCCGATGACGGCGCCCAAGTGAGATCAATTCGATTGAACGTGACGGTTGTTGCGCGTAGCGCCGTGGGGGTACTTGGCGGTTCGACGTCGGGAACGGGCGGCGCGGGCGTCGTCACGCTCGCAACGTTGGAAAATGCAGAGCTCCCGTTTCCATTGCGGGCAAACACACGATATTCGTAACTCGTGTTCGGCATGACCGGATCGGCGAAAGTTGTGGCATTGGCAGTCACCGATGCGATTGCCTCGAATCCTGGTGAACCGTCGCTGCGACGCTCGATCGTAAACTCGGTTTCGTTGTTTGCATTGTCGCTCCACTGCAAGGAGATGCGATCGGATGTAACTGCAGTTGCCTGCAGGTTAGACGGTGCGAGGGGCGGCTCGTCATTCGCTGGATCGCCATTGACGCGCTGATTGAAGTAGGCGTGAACCGCGTTTTGCCAACGCTGTGGTCCCACAATATCCAGGTCGCCATCAAGGTCGAGGTCCACAATACTGGCAACGTAGAGTTGCTCAGTCGTGGAGACAACGTCTTCGGCCCAGTCACCTCCATTGTTCGTACCGTAGAAAATGCTAATGCCCTGGCTACCGTTGAAGCCGGTCCCAGCCAAAACATCTGTATGTCCATCGTTATCGAAATCTGCGACTTCGATTGCATGGTAGTTCGTGACGTTATTTTTCAGAATCACACGTTCCCATGCATCAGCGCCATCGACTGGATTGCCAACGCGTCGGTACCACGCAATGTAGATAAGACCCTGACGCTCCGCCTTTGCCATGACGATGTCGTCGACCTGTCCATCACGATCCAGGTCCCCGATCGCCGTCTTCACCGGTTCTCGCAAAAAAGCATCATCGATGGTGTAAGCGGTCAACCCACCGCTACGCCAGCCGTTATCGTTGTCGAGGAATTCGCCGGATGCAACGATTTCCGGCCGACCATCGTTATCGATGTCACCCACCGCGAGCCCCTCAGATCTTCCGCCGTCTTCGCGATCGATCGTGCGGACGGTCCAGTTGTCGATATCGTCGTTTTGGAACGCGATGACGAAACGTTTGGATTCAGTCCATGACCGGATGACGATGTCGAGCCGGCCATCGCCGTCCATGTCATGAACCTCAAGATCGTTTGGATGGCGCGGTGTTCCGTCATTGTTGCGGTAGGCTACAATTCGCTGCCAAGGCTGGGTTACTGCAGCAGCGTTCCCGGGATTCAGGAACACATAGAGTTCACCAGGGTCACTGCTGCCGATTGTGCCGTCGGACGCAACCAGATCGACCCATCCGTCGTTATTCATGTCGGCCGCTGTTGCCGCGTATGACGTGCCGAAGCCGTCGCCGATGTTGTATTCGTCGTCATCTCCGTCGAAGCTCGGGCCGCGATACCACTGGAAACCGCCGTTTCGAGAGTAGGCGACATCCATCTGTCCGTCACGATCAAAGTCCCCGGCTGCGACGACGCCGGTGGAGCGATCGCCGACTCTGACGCGATTTGACCAATTGACCGCGTCTGCGTAGAGCGATGAACACAGGAACACTTGCGTCATCAACAGTGGGAACCAGAATGATGTCCAGGCAGCGCTGACCGAGCGTGAATTCGTCGGCGAACCTGCTTGGGTGGTGCGGTTGGTTGTTTCAAATCTGTTCACGGCAACGCGTTCCTCGGTTCGCGAAAACTGCGACCATTTAGAAAAGCGGTGAACCTCGGGTATAGAACCAAATCACCAAGCGACCAATAAACATGCTATCCCGAAATACTGATCCCCAAACTGTGATTCAGTTGCCGTAGAAAACGCCTGGAGTGTCTGTGAACAGAGACAGCAGAAAATCCAGGATCTGTTGATTTTGCGCACGGCCCAGGTCACTTTGGGAGCGGGAGGTATCGTTTGAATAAGAGATTAGATAACCATCCGACGCTGCACGGTGTGGTCCTGTTTTCGGCACCTGCGGGAATGCATGTACACGACGATCACAGCCATGATGGCTACTCAATAATCGTAGTCACCGGCGGCAGCAAGGCGTTTAGAAATTCCGGACAGACGGCCATCGTTTCGACCGACGAGATCGCCATTTCGAATCCTGGTCAGGTGCATGGATGTGGTCCGGCAACCGACGAACCGTGGTCGCACAAGACATGGTATGTGTCGCAGGATCTCGCCATGCAGTTGATGGGATCTGATGAAGCACCGTCGCTGCAGAGTCCGATGATCCGGGATAAGAGTATCGCCGCAGCTTTGAACGACGCGCATGACGGGGTCTACGATGATTCTGCCGATCCCGATGCTGAAATGATTGCAAACGAGGCGCTGGTGGAGTTGTTTCATACCTATTCGATGGTGAGTTCCGGTGATGATCCGCAAGCAGTGGACAGGCCGGAGTCGAGAACGGCGGCATGCATCGCGTACATGGCTGACCATCTCGCGCAGGGCCTCGCGCTCCGAGACCTCGCCTCCCACGTCGGGGTTTCACGCAATCAGATTATTCGGGATTTCAAGCGAGTGCATCAGACCACGCCAGGTCGCTATCTCCGGTTGCTGCGTTTGCAACGTGCGAGACATGCAATGGAGCAAGGCGAGACGCTGAGTGACGTCGCGGTCGCGGCGGGGTATGCCGACCAAAGCCACTTCACGAAACAGTTTCGCCAAGCGTTTGGTGTGACGCCGAAGCGTTTCCAGAAATTGCTAACACCTAGCTCGCCATTGTGATGGCGCTGTTGTCAACTTCCCGAGATGAACATAAGCCCGCCGGCCGAAGACCTGCCTTCGTAGTGTTTGGAGGGTAGAACAGGTCTCCGACCGGCAGTTCTCTGAATCACTCGTCACGCGTATAGCGGATCACCCAGCGATCCTGCCAGGCATCTTCCTCCGAGGCGCGCCCTTGCCAACGCCAGGTGAAAGTCTGTGGCTCCACGTCTTGCCAGATCATCCTCAAATGTGGTGACTCGTCCGACAATCGCGAGACTTCAAGTATGAATTCGATAGCCGGATCATCCGACGGACCGCCGACGAGCGCGAAGTAGCCGCCCTGATCGTCGACCCAGGTCTGACGCCATTGAGCGGTTGCGTTGTGGAAAGTGGAAACTGACATGCCGTTCAAGCCCGGCGCAGAAAAGCGTTCATAGATCACGCAGCTACCGAATTCGTCCTTTGTCACCCTGTTGGTGCCAGAACCAACCGACCCATCCGGCTGCTGCCATTCGGCGCGCCACTCTCCAACCCAGAAATCCAGTTGTCGAAACGCCTCGCTGCTGCAAGGTGTCGCCGGTGGCGTCTGGGCGTACAGCATCGGTACGGCGAGCAGAAAACTCAATGGCGTGCACCACCAAACTCTCATATTGTGTCTCCCGTTTTATGGCATCGGATACCGAAGGATGCGCCAAGCGCAGGTAAATTGTCTTGACTCAAATCGAATTCGGCGCAACCGTTGTGGTCAAAGTGCGGGAGTATCAAGACGAGTCTTATGATCACAGCCCAGCCAATCAACCAGTTGCAGGCCTACGCGAAAGCAATGGAGCTGCTACCGAACGTTATTTTTTTCGTCAAAGATGAAGCGTGTCGCTACCGGTTAGCAAACCAGACCATGGCGAACCTGTGCGGTGTTTCGAACCCGGATGAACTGTTGGGCCGATCGACGGCCGAATTCTTCGAGCGATCCTATGTTGCATGGTGCAACGAGCTGGATCGCGATGTTTTGTCCGGTAGCTCCTATGAGCGCCGCCTGGACTGTGTGACGGACACGCGCGGCGAGCAACACTGGACGCTGTATTCCCGTGTTCCGGTTTTGGTCAACAATGGAAGTCGCGCCATTGTGAGTGTGTCGCAGATTATGACCCGCGGTGCTAACGAAGATCGGTATCGGCGACTGCGACTCTTGACCGAGGAGATGTTCGATGACCTTGCGGATCGTTGGACACACGCCAGAATGGCAGAGAGGGTGCAGGCTACTGAGACAGTAGTCGAGACGGACTTCCAAGTGGTCTTTGGGTGCACGCCAAAGGACTATCTCGATCAGGCGCGCGTCAACTTCGCGATCGAGTTGATTCTTCGCGGCGAGCCGCTAGTCGATGTTGCCGCGAAGCTTGGATTCTCAGAACAAAGCGCGTTGTCACGATTCATCAAGCGTATGACCGGCCGCTCACCACGACAGTTTCGTGTAGCGCAGAATTGAGGCCTCACGTGCCGCCCGTCACTTCGCGCGTATTCTTCGCAGACTATGTCTGCGATAAACAAATGATCATCGCGTTCGGACGGAACACGCCACGTCTTGCGCGTCCCGCAACGTCCCACGCGGCGGTTCCGGATGTGTTTTGAAAGTCGTTGTCGATGGCATCGCTGAGATTGCGTGCGACATCATCGTCCAAGTCGTTGATCCTGAGAATCATGGTGTTCGCGTCAGGTGTACCGTCCCCATCGACGTCGCACTTTTCGTTGTCGCGCGTTTCATGGTAGACGAGCATTTCAGAACCTGGTGTTAACAGGTTTCGAAGCTCTGCATCGAGATAGGGTCCGTCCCATCCCGGAATCGTACCTCCACCTTCTGCCGTGTTCGCGATCAGCTGACGCTCATGAGGATTCATGATCGGGTTGCGATGAATCGGCCAACGACCCGTGTCAGCGTAGAAGCGAGCAATCGCCGTTTCCACTTGGCGCGCTTGCTGCAGCGTCGCCGAGATCCTCGAATCCTGAATGGCTTTGAAGATCATCGGTGTGGCCATCGTCGCCAAGATGGCAACAACCGCAACGACACCGATCATCTCCATCAATGTAAAACCCAACTGTGTGCGGCGCACGGACTCTCTCCAGTTCTCGTTCATGCACCGTTAGCGGTTGAATCGTGTATGTCTTTAACGCAAAAAAAAACCCGCAGGCTCGGTCGAGCTCGCGGGTTCTTTCGGCTCGCTTCGACCGAAATCAAAGCGGGTCAAGCCGTTACTTTCTGCGACGTAGTCCAAGCCCCATAAGAGCGGTACCGAGCAGCAGCAAGGTGCCCGGAGCTGGAACCGCCACGACGCTGATGCCATCGAGGAAATTTCCGACCGTGCCTGATTCGGGGGTCACCGAGGTGAAGCGCAGCGTGGTGGACGTTGAGTCGGCGGTGAACACGTAGGAGAACGTGCTCCAGGCGTTAACCGTGTGGTCGTCGATCAGTTGATCGAGCAAACTACCGACGCCAATGCCATCCAGTTGAACCTGGAACGACTCGTCGTTGTTGCGGCGTGCACCGTACGCAAAGAACAACTCGTATGTGTCGCCTGGGTTGGTCTCAAAGGATTGGAAAATCGAAAACGCATCGCCGCTGCTTGGGTGTGCGTTCAATTCCGCGTGCTGGTTGCCTTCGTACGGCCCGATGGCGCCAAAATCCTGCCAGATTTCGATATTGCTACCTTCCCAGCCATCGACGTTGGACGACGTGTACCACTGCCAGCCGCCGTCGCCACCGTTGACGTCGGTATCTTCAAAACCGCCGTTGACGATCAGTGATGCGTTCGCCGTCGCGGACACCGCAAATGCTGCGATTGAGCCGGCAATCAGTTTGGTGAATGCGTTCATGACTTAATTTGCTCCGAATCGTGTATTGGCCCGAGGCCTTATATCAATATATGAGTTAGCCTTCACAAATCATGCCAAAACCATAAGTATATGATTTAATTGACAATAAAAAATTCCTTGCTTCGCTTTGTGTGTGGACTGTAAGACGTCTCGACACTGGTTTCTCGGTCATCTCCAGCCCAGCGCGGGTCTGTTGAATTAGTCCTCGACGGCTGTCTCGTCGTCGACAATCACGACAACTTCCCTCGACGTGATCCGTCCTCTCTCGCGGATTCTCACGTTGAAACCTTCACGGGGTCCGGTCCAATCAATTTCCCAAGCCTGAATGTTGCCATCAGGGCGGAACACCTTGACGAATTTCCAGCTGTCGGGGAGGTCCAGGGATAAAGGCGCTTCGATCAAGCCGTTCGGGTTTCTCGCCTCTCGGAGTGTTGGGCAGATCAGAAAATGCCGCGGCGCCTCGTACAGTTCAATCTCCTGAACGGGGCCCGTTGGTACGTCACAGTCCGAAAGGGTCGTCGTTGTTGTGATGTTGATCGTGGCATCGATGCTGTAGTGGACATCCGTCCGGACTTCGATGTCGATGACGGAGTAGGTCAACTCGAATGACCCCGGCGCCAAATGTTGCCCCAGCGCCCGTTCGACCGATTCTTCAAAGATCGAGAGGTCCTTTTCCGGGTCGACCGGATCCGGTCGACAACTCGCAAGAAAAACTGTGCCTCCGATCGCCAGTACAAAGCCGGCACGTCTGGCGACCATTATCACGGGCGCAAAATTACTTGGCGCTCGAAGCGAGCAAAAAGTCGGCATTGAATCGCCAATAGTTTTCGTGTCTGGCCAGTGCTTGAAACAGTGCGCGCGGTGAGTGATCTACGCCTGCCAGGACGTCGAACTCATGCGAGATATCGAGCTGATCGAGATGCGCGGAAAAGTCCTCGTTATAGACGAGCACGGGGTCCGTGGCCCCCACGATCATGCGAAGCTGAATGTCATTCCGAACCGTGTCAGGTAACTCTGTCGCCAACTGCCACGGGCTTTGCTGAGAGAAGATGCTTCGGTCGCCACCATAGGTCTTCTGCAGAACCTTAGCCGCATGCGCTCTCCCAACAATCGGCGCTTCTTCTGGATTTAAATCGTGTTGTAGCGGTCCGGCGCTGAGCATTGAGATTGCTCCGAACAACTCGGGATACTTAAAGCCCAATCGTGCGGCACCGTAACCACCCATGCTGCCACCTTCGAGCAAGCGTCCGCTCGGGGCTGCCATGGTGCGAAACTGCGCATCCATGTACGGCACTAACTCCTCGACTAAGAACGTCTCCATCTTGACGTCGCCAGATTCGGAGTCGACCCACATGCTGTCCTTCATGCCGTCCGGAAACACGACGATTGTGGGTGGCAGCTTCCCGCCTGCGATCAAGCGGTCGTACATTCTGGATACGATCATACTCGCCACACGAGAGTTACCGTTGGACCCATGTAGCCAGTACACGACAGGGAAACGTTGTTCCGAGTTCTCGCCGTAGGCGGCAGGCAAGTAAAGATGGAACGGAACGGACTTACCGAGTGCGGCGCTTTCGAAAGACTTGGCGACGGCGAGCGACGGTGGCGTGCCGCTGCGTGCATCCTGTGCGCGACTTTGCGAAAGAACCAATGCGAGAAGACAAAATGAGACTAGCTGCGCGATACTGACTTTGTACGCCAAAACCTACTCCTGCTCGACGCTCAATCCAACAGAAAGATATTACGATACAGTTGTGTCAGAAATTCGCGTCAAGCTCGCCAATGTGCATTCGCGACGCTGTTGCCGTTCGGGGTTGGACATACTCTGCAGGCCGTGAAAATATTCCTATCGATTGTCTGCTTTGGGAGAGGACGATGAGACCGATGCAAGTCATAGCGGGGACGGCTCTATTGCTGTGGGTATGCGATTACGCTGTGGCACAGAGCGACATCTTTCGGGTTGATGAAACCGTTCTGGTAAGCAATTCAAGTCCAAGTACGATCATACGCGATGTGGCTGCGTTGCCGGATGGCGGTGTTGCCTATGCAGGATTCGCGGGATCCGGCGACACTTCTGGTATCCCAGTGACGACACCGTTTCTCGACAATCCGGACTGCCAGTCGAGGTGCGGCTTTCTCAGAGTCCTAAACTCTGACGGTTCTGTCAGAGGTACCGAAATTTATCCGGACTCGCTCGTTGCTGATCTCGCGTTGACGCCAGACGGAAATCTGATTGTTGCTGGACGAGCCGCCTGTCTGTTGGATACGCCGAATTTCTCGACGCCCGGTGCAGCGGTTACAGATTGTAGGGAGGGCGGCTGGGTGCAGAAGCGACAACTGGTCGATCTGGAGTTGCTTTGGGGCACCTACGTGCCTGGAGTCATGACGTTGGACACGTTTCCTGCGCTGGCCGTCAACGGAACCGGAGATGTTTTCCTGGCGGGTCAAGCAGGGTTGGAGCGGTTGTCGCCGACACCAAACGCACTTCTGGACAGCATCCCCAACCCGTTCGGCGGCAACATCGGTTATTTGGTGCGCGTGTCGGCGGACGGGTCGGAGATTCCCTTTAGCACATACATTGGCGGTCCAGACGGTTCGGTGTTTATCGATGGCATCATCGTCGAGGGCGATCGTGCGCTTATAGTCGGTTATTCCGATTTGCTCGAAATTATTGGTGCTGGTGCGTTTCGAGCCGATGCCGACAACTTCGATGGACTGGCTCTGGAGGTCGATACGGCTGCAGGCATGGCGCTCCGACTCGGTCGTTTCGACGGTGGTGCGAATGATTCGTTTTTTTCAGTCACTGGCGATCTTGATGGAGACATCTTCGTAAGCGGCCAGAAAGAGCCGAGCGATCTCGAGTTTGCCGTTGATGCGTTTCAACCTGCATCACCGAATGGGGTTTCCGGGTTTGTTGTGAGGCTGGACACCCAGCTGAGTGTTGCTGATGGGACCTATTACTCGGGCACAGGTTTTGATGGACTAATCGAAATCGAGACGCTTCCTAATGGCAATCTGGTAGCCGCTGGCACTACTTTTTCTCTGGATTTGCCAGTGCCTCAGGGCGGTCTGATCGACTACCCGCCAAACAGTCTGCAAGTGGACTTCTTTAATCGTCTGGACCACCTCGTAATTTTGACGCCTGACCTGAACTCGGTGGTATACGGAACCTACTTTGGGGGAATCGTTCCTGACCCAATTTCCAATGGAAACCGAAACCTGGTCTCTGGCCTTTCTGTTGGACCCGATGGTGCAATCGTGGTCTCCGGCGCAACGAACAATCGCGACTTTCCCGTGTTTGCCAACAGCACGGATGTTGGCGCCGATCGCGGCTTCTTCGGTTACGCCATTCGATTGGAGCCTTCAAATCTGACCATCGATGGACCCGGTCTGCTGCCTGCCGTAGCGGTCAATTCACCTTATTCTGTGCAATTGACTCCGCTGGGCACATCGGCGGGCATCTTTGCATTGGAAGGCGGTGCGTTACCACCGGGTATTTCGCTTAGCGATACCGGCCTTATCGATGGTACGCCAACAAACTTCGAAGAGTTGGTTCTGGGTGCCGGTGCGAACAATTTCCCGTTGAACATTTCCTTAACCGACCCTGGTACTGGCGAACGCACGCTGCGACGCTTTCAACTGAGAGTGGCAGATATACTCGTACTCAACACCCTGACACCGCGCGACATTGGTATGGAAGGGGCGAGCTACTCGACTGACATTGCTGTGTCGGGCGGAATTCCCCCATTTGTTTGGGGTGTCGATCCAACAACGTTGCCCGGCGGGCTCACGGCAACCGTGCTATTCAACGGCCTACGTATTTCGGGAACGCCAACAGAGGCAGGCTCGTTTTCGATTGCAGTCACGGTGACCGATGAGTCCAATCAGGTGGACTCTGCAACAATTCCACTCCAGATTACCGCTGCAGCCCCACCGCCGTCACCGCCTGCACCACCGCCGCCGCCGAGTTCGGGTGGAGGTGGTGGTGGTGCAATAGGAAGTCTTCCTACTGCACTCCTTCTGATTTTGTTTGGTGTTGCGAACATCCGACAGCGTGGCATCTGCAAACTTCAGTCGGCCAGGTAATACTCGACTGTGGATACCACACGGACTTTCTTGATTTGCGGATTGTTGCGGTCGCGCGCATAGATCGAGAATTGTCCTTGCGATGCTCGCTTGATTTTGCCGAGCTGACTGTCGGAGTCTTGCGCAAACTTTTCAGCGACTTCGCGAGCGTTTCGAGTTGCTTCTTCGACCATGTCTGGTTTGATTTCGTTCAGCCGCGTGAACACGTACTCGACCTGCGTCTGGTACTGGTCACCGGAAAAGACGATTCCTGTGCGGCCGAGATCCGATAAAGACGGCATCGCGGCGCGAACGGTATCGACGTTGCTCGAATACACAGTGACGGTTTGAACTGCGCTGTAGCGGAACGGTGCAGGAGAGCCGCCGCCGTAGGATTGTGCCGACTTGTCAGTTATTGCCGGTGAGCTTGATGAAATCTCATCGGCGCGAATACCGCGCTCCATGAGGAACGTACGAATCCGGTTGGTTGACTCGTCGATAGTGCCGTAGAGTCGTGCCAGATCGTTGTCGGCCGCCGTGAACTGTATCGGCCAGATCACGACATCTGCCGGATACTCCCTTTCAGCAAGACCTTTCACATTGACCGTTCGTTCCAGCGATTTGTATTCGAGCGCGGCGGTCCGCAACAAAGCGCCGAGTCCGATCAAGCCGATTACGAGTCCCAGCGCGAGCCAGATACTCGTTTGAGGGCTGTTGTTGTCTGAGCCTGCCATCGCGCCCTCAGTGTATTGAGTTCACCTGCGCCGAATACGCGTGTTCTCGCACCACACCGTTCCAGCTCTTCTCGATTTCCTCGACGAGACTACCAAAAGCTGCACGCTCTGTACTAACACGAAGATCATCCACAGTGCTGGCCTGGCCCCAGACACTCGCCCGTTTGTCTTCCTGCGCGGTCGCTTCCGCAAGCCCATACAGGAACTCGGTTCGCACATCGAACATAGCCGCCGATGCAGTTGTCGTGACCGTTACGGTTTTGTTCTTGAGAAAACCGAGCGCCACTGTATTCAATGGCAGCAGTCGTTGTTCGCCCGCCCGGAATGACGTGTCGAACGTGTACAGCAGCAATATGTCAGCGCGTAGCCGAGCGGCTGCCTCACGCAACGACTCGACCGAATCGAGCCGCGTGGGCAATAACAGTCGGTTCAGATTTCCGACACCGGCGACGCCGTCGAGCGAAGCAAGTCGCGAAAAGGCGTCATCGGATTCCACTTCGCGCGCCAGCACGACGCTGTAACGCCCTTGCCCATAGCCTTGGCGCTCGAAGGATTGATAGCCGGGTGCCTGCACGCGGACAACTGCGATACGTGCCGGAAAGCTCGCTGCGGGTTGTTTCTTCATCAGTGCGTTGATGTCCGCGCTCGCGAGCTCACTGATGACGGCTGGACCACCGGGTGTTGTGTAGGATGCGCATCCGCTGATTGTGATCAGCACAAGGATACCGAAGAGAGTGGACTTCATTGTTTTCCCCTGAATGGCAGACGACCTGCGCCTATGCAGGAGTTAGTCCTTCGCCGGGGGTTAAAGTTTCTCTCTAAGCCGAATTCGTCGCGGTCTCACGAGGCTAGCAAAAACGCCTCGGTGGTCGTAATTCGTGCGAACTCGTCATGCAAACTGGCCAGCGCCGTGGCATGAATGGTCTCGGCAGAAAAGTGTGTGCCATTGGAATCGCGGCGTTCGTGCGTGCCGGTCGCGTCTGCGATGACCGTGACATCGAAACCGAGATTCCCGGCCATCCGAACCGAAGTGGAAATGCAGTGATCTGTAGTGAACCCAGCAACCACAAGTGAGTTGAGATCGTGTTCTCGAAGGTACGCCTCGAGCGTCGTACCAATAAACGCGCTGTTGACCGTCTTGTTGAAGATAGGCTCTCCGGACGCAGGTACCGCTTCAGGCATGAACGCATGCCCGGGTGTGCCGGGCCACAACGGTGACGAGGCTTTCAACGCATCGTGTTGGACGTGAATGACTTTCTGATCCGCTTGCCGAAAAGCTTGCAGGAGTCTCGCGATGTTTTGCTCTGCATCAGGTTGACTGCGAACGCCCCAGTCGGGCGTGTTGATCCCAACCTGCGCATCGATCACCAACAAAACTGAATCGTTGTTCATCCCCGAACGATAACCGGAGACGCTATCAGAGAAAAGTGCCGCTTCCTTGCGGCGTTCTTCGCGGAGACGAGATTGCTAGAGTGAGGTTGACCCTGCAGCGTACAAATTGACTTCCGAGCGGATCATGCGATGTCCAACGATGACACCATCTGTGTCGTAGATTGCTGGGCCTGCTTTGAAACAGGTTGTTTCGGGTGCCGCAATCGACTTCATGCAAAAATCTGCGTCGACGGGGACGGTCTGCTGAACAATCGATCCATCGCTCATGCTGACGAGCAAAACCGCTTGTGCCACTTTTTCAACACGGTCTTCGTTGCCGGAGACGACGGAGGCCTGTTGCGCGCAACCAGCGGTAGCAATGGTAACCAGGGCTGTCACGATTATCGCGCGGACAGGTGATGTTCGTCTTTGAACCATGGGGGGACTCCTTGTAAGCAACGCCACATAAGTCCTATCGGCACTTAGGTAGATTGCTTTGTGACGCAAGTCACAAAAACCACGCATTGAGCGGCATCCCCAAACTCTTCGGACATGTAGATGGCCCACGAGTTCGTTCGACGCTAACACTTTGAACGTCGTCTGTTAAGCGATGCACTCGCAAATGATGCTTCCTCAACGAGGATCGAGGAGAGTGGCGGTCGTCCCACCATTAACGTGAGACTATATTCGTACGGTCTTCTTGATGTGCTTGAGGTTGGCGACGATCGTGAACGTCATGATGACAAGCAAAGACCACGAGCTCCATTTCTGTACATGAACCACCGACCAGGCACCGAGTTGATCCGGGTACTTCCATAGGTCGAGAAAAGTACTGATGTTCTCAGCGATCCAGATAAAAAAACCGATCAGAACAAAAGCCAACATCAATGGCATGCGGCGATCCCTGTCGAGTGGACGAAACACGACGACAGATCGTGCGTACAGCCCGAGTGCGCATGCTGCAAGGTACCAGCGGTAATCGCCAATGAAATGGTGCGTGAAGAAATTCGCGTAGATCAGCATTGCGATCAGTCCCGCCATCCAGTGCGGGGGGTGATTAACGATTCTCAAGTCGAGAAGACGCCACGCCTGAATCATGTAGCTTGCTACCGCGGCGTACATAAAACCCGAGAAAAGGGGCACTCCAAAAAGCTTTGAATAGGCAAAGTCGGGATAAGACCACGATCCGATAGCGTCCGAGGTTTTGAAGACTTCGAGCGCGAAACCAATCAAATGAAAAAGGGTGATCGCCTTGAGTTCATCCCAGGATTCAAGGCCCGCCCAGAGCATCCAGAACTGGATGGTTAGAGCGATCAAAAGCAGGACATCGTAGCGGGGCACTCCGAGCACGCCGCCGCCGGGGACGAGCAGGACAGAGGCGAAAAACAGTCCCGCAAACAAGCACGCACGGGCCTCTTTGAGGCCGAAAAACCAAAACTCCGCGATAAAGCGACGGACACCGCGCAGTTCGCTACGCGGCGCAGATCGAGTCAGCCGGTCATCGAGCGTCAGTAAAACTGACTTCATGCTGCTGTACTGGCGATGCCGAACTGAAGTTCCGCGAGGTGTGCGTACAACTCATTGTCGCGTACGAGAGACGCATGAGTGCCGCTGGCGACGACACGCCCGTGATCCATGACCACAATCTTGTCGGCTTGTTTCACGGTCGCGAGTCGATGTGCGATGACCAGAGTTGTCCGATTGACCATCAACGCCTCGAGCGCGGTCTGTACGAGCCGCTCGCTTTCGGCATCCAGCGCGCTGGTGGCTTCGTCCAGCAATAGAATCGGTGCGTCTTTCAAGATCGCGCGGGCAATTGCAACACGTTGGCGCTGGCCACCGGACAGCCGCAATCCACGCTCGCCGAGAAATGTGTCGTACCCGTCCGGTAGATCGCGAATGAATTCGTCGGCCGCGGCGGCGCGCGCGGCCGCGTACACGGCCTCGTCGTCGGCGTCGGGCCGACCGAAACGAATGTTCTCCATCGCAGTGGTACCGAAAAGCACGGTCTCCTGCGGGACCAAAGCGATATGCCGGCGAAGATCTTGCGGATCGACTGAATTGATGTTTGTGTCGTCGATCAGAATTCGACCGCTCTCGGGATCGTAGAACCTCAATAGCAGTTGCAATGTAGTCGATTTGCCGGCACCCGATGGACCGACCAAGGCCACCATTTCCCCAGGCTCGATGGTGAGACTCACGTTGTCCATAGCGGGCACATCGGGCCTTGACGGATAGGCGAAACGAACTGAATCAAAAACCACCCGGCCTGTACATTCCGAGGGCATGGGCTTCGGACTTTTCGGTGCTTCAATAGCCGGTCTTGCGCCAAGCAGTTCTGCCAGTCGCTCCATGGCGCCAGCGCCGCGCTGGATCTCGCCCCAGACTTCGGACAAATTGGCGGCGGATCCGCCAACGATCGCGGCGTAAAGCAGGAATTGCCCCAGCTCCCCCCCGGTCATCGTTCCTGCAATGACATTTCTTGCGCCTAACCACAACACGAAGGTCATGGCGCCAAACACTAAAATCACGCCCAGCGCGCTGATCAGAGCGCGGACACGAGTGCGTTGAATGCCTGCGTCGAAACTTTCCTCAACGCTCTCGGCGTAGCGCGACTTCTGGACGGACTCCAGCGTGAATGCCTGTACGGTCCGGATGGCATTGAACGTCTCTTCGGCTCGGCCCGTCGTATCGGCGATACGATCCTGGGCACGTCGAGACAGGTTGCGGATGCGCCGTCCGATCGCGACCAGCGGTACGACGACGACCGGGATCAGCAGGAGCATATAAGCGGCCAGCGCAAGGTCTGTCGCGAGCAGCAGAACAAACGCGCCGACAAAGGAAATTATGGAGCGCAGCGCGATCGATAAGCTAACGCCGGATATGCTCTGTACGAGTGTTGTGTCTGCGGTCAGGCGTGACAACACTTCGCCGGTCCGCGTGACCTCAAAGAAAGGCGGGTCCATACCAATCACGTTGTCGTAGACTGCGCGGCGGACATCAGCGACCACCCGTTCACCCAGCCAGGTGACCAAATAAAAGCGCATGGCAGCAAATCCACCGAATACGACCGCTGCCACCAGGAAACCGCCAAAATATCGATTGATTGTGCTGAAGTCTCCGCCGCTGAATCCTCGGTCGATGACAAACCTGAGAGCGATGGGAAGGACCAGCATCGCCGCCGCAGCACACAGAAGTGCAGCCAAAGCGGCAATCAGCGTAGCGCGGTATGGTCGGATAAATGGCCAAAGCGCAGCTAAAGGTTTTAGCCGATGGCGTGTCTCAGACTCGGCTTCGATAGTGTCTTGCATTGCTATCTATCCTAAACCGGTTGGCCGTCACTGTCAGTGAAGGTTTGTTACTGTTGCTGGACAAGCTTGATGGACTGAGGGTCAAAGAACGTGCTTCAACGCTGTGCGGCTATGGTGTTCGCAGTCATCGCCACCAATGTCCTTGCCAATGAGCTGCTGCCTTACCCGGCGCGTTACACCGAGCGCCAGTTGGCGGGCGATCTCGGGATGGTTGAGGGTGCACTGAGAGAAATGCATCCCGACCTTGAGCGTGGCGCGTCCTATGCGGCATTTGAAAACGCCATCCGATTTGCGTCCGGGGAGCTCGGAAAGACATCGACGGAAACCGGTTTTCTGGTCGCGTTGTCGCGGATGATCTTTCTGATCGGCAATGACCACACGGAAATCCGGTTGTCAGAAGCCGCGGAGCGATTCTACGACCACCAACCGATGTATCTTGGTTTCGAATTTCGGCACACCGACAGCCACACTTATATTTCGCGCGACTACTATGGTGCCGATGACCGATTGGTGGGTCGCGAGGTTGCCGCCATCAACGGTACGCCCGCAGAGCGAATTCGTTCGTTGATGGCCGGCTTCGTTTCAGGCGATGGGGCGATCGACACCGGGCGGCTGCATAAGATGGGTGATCCCGTTCTGTTTAGTCGTTGGTGGCGACGTTTGTGGCGACCTGCAACCGAGTTTGAAGTGCGGTTCGTTGGCGATGATGAAGCACTCACGTTCGATGGTCTGACGCGCCATCAGCTCGAGACACGCCGACAACAGCGCGACTCCAGGCCAAACTGCCCGCCGAGTGTTTGGTCCGAGGCGTATCGAACGGCGATTGTGTACCGCTGCCAACTCAGTGCGGAAACCGCGACGCAAAAGATCGCCGAGTGGTTTGGCGTGATAGTGTCGCAGGACACGACATCGGTGATTCTCGACCTGCGCGGAGATGCGTCTGTGTCGCCATCGAATGCGGTCGAGGTTATTCGTCATCTCGTGGACCATGAAGCCGTCCTGTATGAGAATGCATTCGTCAACCGCCCGAGCTTCGACTACGGCGTTCATGCGAGTGGTGATCCTGTTATCTACCCGTCGGATCAGCTCGTTGCGGTCGGCAACGAACGATTTTCTTTGACGGAGGGCATCTACCCGTTTCTCGTCTCTTTCACACCGGCCAAAAAGGTCTTCGCAGGGCGTTTGATTCTGCTGATCGATGGGAGCACCAACGGAGTTGCGTCGGATCTCGCGTCCCGGCTGCACCAAGAGCGTTCCGTTGCGGTGCTGGGCGAGGAGTCGGGTGGCGCATATCACGGCAAGACATCGATGGCGCGGCAGACACTGGTCTTACCACACACCAAAATGCGGTTAACGATTCCGCTCGAACGATTCGATGCGAGCTATTCGTATGTGGCCGAAGTTGGTAGGGGGGTCATGCCTAACGAGACGGTGGTGCCGACTGGCGATGATATTGCGCAGCGTCGGGACCCTGTTCTCGCGCGTGCCCTGGAGCTCGCCCAGACTCCTTAACGCGCTACTGGATTAGTTGCTTGCCGTTGTGGTTTGGGCGTTCGTGCCGATGCAGTCCTGCAGGAAGCGCTCCGAGGCCTCAAGATATTCCAGTCGATGTGGATACATGCTGTGGTGGTGATCACCGTCTTCAAACACGATGTACTCATGGGGAACGTCATGCTTCTTCAATCGTTTAGCCATCAGTTCGGACTGTCCGATATCGACAACGGTATCGCGATCTCCGTGCAATAGCAGAACCGGCACCTGAATCTCGTCGGCACGTTTGGCGGGTGAGTTTTCCGCCAGCATCTTCCGATCACCCCACAGTCTGCCGATGAACCGCGTTCGATATTCTCCGTCGATGAACCGTCGTTCGCGCTGGATCAGTTTCGGCAGATCCGAAACCCCCGCAAAACTGATTGCGCACTGAAACAACTCAGGTTCTTTGACGACACCCATCAATGCGGCATAGCCACCGTACGAGCCACCGGCAATCGCGATACGATCGGCATCCGCGTAGCCTGCATTAATCAGCCAGTGAACGCCGTCGGTGATGTCATCCTGCATCGCCTGGCCCCAGGCTCGGTCGCCTGCCAGTTCGAACGCTTTGCCGTAGCCGCTGGAGCCACGAAAGTTCATCTGCAGCACGCCGTATCCGCGCGATGCCCAGAATTGCACATCAAAACTGAACCGAAGGAAATCACGCGCGGTCGGTCCTCCGTGCGGATGGATCACAAACGGCAGCGCAGCGGCCTCCTCCAGGGTATCGATACCGGGTGGTAGCGTGACGAAAGCCGGAATCGTCAAACCATCGCGCGCTTCGTACTCCGTCGGAATGGTTTTGCCTAAAGCCGTTGCATCAAGATCCGGGTACTGCTGCGGCAAAAGCTGGGCCTTTTTGGTTTCCTGATCAAACGTCAGATACTGCCCTGGGTCCCGCGCGCCGCTGACTCGAAGCACGTAATAGCGTCCGTCGCGCGATACTGAGTGAATCTTGATTTCCTGGTCAGGAAACAGCGCTTCGACCCCGTCGAGGCCTTGCGTTTGACTGTCGGAGAACCAAACCGTCTCGACTTCCTTGTCCACAAACCGGATGCTGCGAATACCACGAGTCTGCGGATCGATATTGACGCCAGCAATGTCGACACTCGGATGATTGAAGATCATCTCTCCGAAAGTATCGGCTTCGATATCGAAGTAGTAAAGACCGGCAGGATCGACCTCGTGATTCGAAATAACGTACGCCACGTTCGGGTCTTCGCTGAACCCAATCGGGCGGAACACCGCGTCCGCGTTCTCAACGCGATGTGAAAAATCCTGCCATTTTTTTTCACCATCCGGCTTGAAGAACAGCGTCCTTTGGCGATTGGAAGTCAGCCCGCGACCGATACGCACATTGCCCTCGTGGTCAGCCGTCCAGTCTCTGACCGTTCGCCGAGGGCGTTCAATGCGGCGATGGCGTTGCATGCCGGCGACGTTGACTTGGTACACCAGAGGTTTGGACGGGTCCGAGCGACTGTACTGGACGAGGATGTGTTCCGGATCATCGTGTAGAAACGACACTATCTGATCCTGAAACTGGAGCGGCACTTCATCACGTTTCGGCCGGAATAGGGGCACCAGATCACCCTCACCCATCTTGACCGAAAACAAGCGGCGCTCCTGTGTTTCGGTTTGACCGCCCCAGCCGCGGTTACCGACGAACCCGATACTGATGAGCAATCGATCCTCGTTTGCCCATTCGAACCAAGCCGCGTGATATTTGTCATCCTCGCTCATGCCGTAGGCGACGCTCATCGGTTCGGTCGATAGGTCGAGGACGACCAATCGATAGACATTGCGCACATTCACTCTGGCCGCGAGATAACGTCCGCCGGGTGCGAGCTCCAGGTCAGTGAACTCCGGAAGGTGCGCGTACGCCTCTGCTGGTGGTGCGGCGAGCGCGCCTGGGCTACCGCTCCACAGCAATGCCACCAAAAGCACAGCGCGCGTGATCATGCGTCAAACGCTCGGCAGTGCATACTCAACGGTGGTTGCGGGGCCGAGTGGTAGACCCAACGCGATCCACAACATCGTCATGATCAGGCCGCTAACCAGCAAGAAGATCGAATACGGGATCATTGTCGCCGTCAGACTGCCAAGACCATAGTCTTTCTGCCAGCGCTGGCAGAACGTCAAGATCAGCGGAAAATACACCATCAATGGTGTGATGATGTTGGTCGCTGAGTCGCCAACGCGATAGGCTGCTGTGGTCATTTCCGGACTGACGTTCAAGAGCATCATCATCGGTACCATGACCGGTGCGAGCAACGCCCACTTGGCACTCGCCGAGCCGACGAACAGATTGATCAAACCCGAGAACAACACCAGCAGACCCAACAGGATCGGCATGGGCAAATCTGCAGCATTGAGTGCCGCGGCACCCATGATCGCGAAGATCAAGCCGAGCTCGGACCAGTTGAACATCGCGACAAAATGCGCTGCGGCGAACGCCAGCACCATGTAGTAGGCGAGATCACCCATTGAGTCGGTCATCATCTTGACGATGTCGCGGTGACTCTTGACTGTGCCTACAGCGGTTCCATAAGCCCAGCCGCACGCGAGGAACAGGATAAAAAACCCTGCTACGAGCGACTTGTAGAACGGGCTCATCCTCGCTTCCGGTGTGGCGGTCTCGTCAATCAGCGGCGTGCCGGGACCCACAGTGAAGCCAATCCAAATGGCAACGATGCCGAGTGCCGCAAGTCCGGCATACTTCAGGCCGCGCCGCTCTTCCCCGGTCAGGGGCTTATCGCCATCTTCGGTAATGCTGGCAAGACTGCCTTCAGCCTTGAAGCTACCGAGGCGTGGTTCAATGATCTTGTCCGTGACGTACCAAATGACGGGCAAGAAAATAAACGTCATCGCAGCGATGAAATACCAGTTGCCCGCGATGTTGGCATCCCAGCTCGGCACCAGACTTTCCGCAGCTGCTTCTGTGATGCCAAACAGCAGCGCGTCCAGCTGTCCGGGCAAAAGGTTCGCTGAGAAGCCTCCTGATACTCCGGCAAACGCGGCGGCGATACCGGCGATCGGATGTCGACCGGCCGCCGCGTAGAGCACGCCAGCCAACGGAATCAACACAACATACGCAGCGTCGGCCGCGAGGTTTCCGATCATCGCAACCAATGCGACCATCGGAGTCAGCATGATTTGCGGCGCGTTTCGGACGGCGCCCCGCATCGCTGTCCCAAACAGTCCGGAGCGTTCAGCAATGCCGGCGCCCAACATGACGACGAGGACGTAACCGAGCGGGTGGAAGTGGGTAAAAGTCTTCGGCATGTCGACCCAGAGCTTCTGGATGTTGTCGGCGGACAACAGACTCTCGGCTTTAATGATGACCGCTTGGCCGGCAGCATCGAGTTTTGTCGGATGCGGTGCGGACAAACCCGCCATTGCTGCGACGACGCTGATGACGACGAGTGCCGCGATCAACCAGAAAAAAATGAACACCGGATCGGGCAAGCGATTTCCTGTGCGCTCGATCCATCCCAAAATACCGCGGTTGGTTGCGGCTTCAGTCGCTGCCATAGCGTTCGTCCCCGAACTCCTCTCCCAGCGACCAAGAGTAGTCGAGCGCTACAGGCGAGTCGAGCTAGGCGGCGAGTTCTCGCTCCCGACGTGCGAGCCAGCGTTGTACCGACGAGCAGAATTCGCTGCTGTTGACGTTGATCTCAAAGATGGGGGCAAACTTCGACAACTTTTCATAAGCTGCCGCAAACAATTTATAGAGATATTCGCTGGACAGTTCAGTGGTCGGTGCGTAGCGCACTGCGATGGTATCCAGAACTTCTGACAATTCGTGTGTTTTGGTATCGACAAAAGTACTACAGAGTTCGTTTGCCATGATCGACAGATTTCGAATTGCTTCCTTGTCGTTGCCCGGGCTCATGCCGTCATCGTCCGGGATTCCGGTGATCGAATCGATGATGACCTGCGGTAGAGACCAGACTTTTGCGACTGCCGCGCCGAGCATGGCGAAGTCACATCCGAGAACGTCGATGGCGGCGAGCCATCGCGGCAGCCCTTTGTCGCGCGCCGTCTGCACAATCACCTCGTGTTCCTCAGGGAAGTAGTAGATCGTCAAATTCTCGCCAAGGTTCTGACACATACCGGCAATAAAAGCCTCTTCGGCGTCGCGCAGCTTGGCGCGTTGGGCGAGGTGTCGTGCGATGAGTCCGGCGAGAAACGATTTGGTCATACTGTCGCGCAGGAATTCAGAGTCGCCCTTCAGGTGACCAAACAGCGTCAGGCTGGACGCCACCATGCGCACCGTTTGTACGCCGAGCAGGACCACCGCCTGTGAAACGCTGGTGACTTCGGTCGCTCGACTGCCGTAGAACGACGAGTTCGACATCGTCAGCAGCTTACTTGTCAGCGACAGATCGCGAAGGATCACGTTGGCCAGTTTGTCCGCGTTGGCGTTGCCGTCGTCACCCGCCAATCGGTTGATGTCGTTCAACGTGCTCGAAATCGCCGGAAAGTCCTTTTTGTGCTGCATTCGCCGCATCAAAAAATCGACCGTGCTGTGGCTGACATCGGTTCCACGCGCATCGTCCGCAAGCCCGGAAGCAACGACGCAGACCTTAAACGCCTCGAGCATGTCGCGTGCTGTTTGATAGCGGTGGTCAGAGTTCATGACGAATGCGCCTTTCAGGAACTTTGTGATGTGTTCACCGTGTTCCAATTCCGACAGTCGCTCGTAGTCCACCCGAACGCCGACGATGTTGCGTTGAATGGACTCGACGGTGTCGCCCGGGATGGCGCGTTGACCGGTGAGCAGTTCGTAGATGGTTGAGGCCAACGCGAACACATCGGTGTACGGCCCCAGCTCCTGACGCAGGAAGTGTTCCGGCGCCATGTAGCGCAGGGTGCCGGTTGCAAGACTCAGATCTTCGCGTTCGAAATTGATGAATTGGGATAGTCCGAAATCCATCACCTGCGGTTTCTGATTCTCGTCCAGCATGATGTTTCGTGGACCGAGATCAAGATGCAGGACGCCGGCGTCGTGAGCGGATGCAACAGCGTCCAGTACGGTCGTAATCAGACCTGCCGCCTCTTTCAGCGAGAAGCGTTGGCGCGTGCCGAGTTCGTTGGCGAGCGTTTTGCCCGGCACGAACCCAAATACAAGATACGGACCGAGCGGGCCGGATCCAATGTCATAGATCGGCACGATGTTTGGGTGCTTCAGGCGGCTGGAGGTTAATGCCTCGAGCGGCGTGCCGTTTTCCCCCTTCAGATTGAACTCTGCGAGATCCGACGTCAGGATCTTGATCGCGACATCGCGTTCAAGCTTGGGATCATAAGCCAGATAGACTTTGCCCTGAGAGCCACGACCCAGCACTCGCTTGAGTTCGTAGCGTCCCATCGTGTTCGTGGAAGCCGCCGTCGACATGTCCGCTCTTACCCCCTGCCCAGGTTGATTCATTCACCGCAGAGGGTTAGCGGCCAGGATGTCGACGGCTTTAGTGGTTCATGCTCGGTGCCAGCGCAGCGGCTTTGAGTTCTCGCGGACCACCAGACCTTTGGCCTCCAGGTCCAGCTGGACGGTTTTCATCCACCATCCTGAGGTCTTGCCACCGGGAAACAGGGCCTCGGGCAGAGCCGGTTTGAGTTTTTCCAGCAGCTCAGCCTGCGTATGCCCGGGTGCTTTGCTGGCCAGTGCTCCGAGATACGCGTTTCGCATCGCCTCGTACTTTGCCGAGTTCACGCGGGTGGTTTTACCCGGTGTGTTGATATTCTCGACGGTCGTCATCTCTGCAGCCATCCCCAACTCCAGTGTCCTGTTGACACTGCATTATGACGCTTGGTTCAGCGATTCCGCTACACTTCGCCGCCATGGAGAAAGACGAGTGAGCTGGCTGACCCTGATCGACTACGCGGGCACGTTTGTATTCGCGCTGAGCGGTGCCACCGTGGCGATGCGTCGCGAACTCGACCTGTTCGGCGTGCTGGTGCTGTCGTTCGCCGCAGCAACGGCTGGGGGTATCGCGCGAGACGTCTTCATCGGGGCGATACCGCCGGTTGCGCTGGCGAACTGGCATTATCTTGTGATCTCCTGTGTTGCCGGCGTGTTCACGTTCTATGCGGCCAATTTCGTCGAGCGTATGCGCAATCCCGTGCAGTTGTTTGACGCCGCCGGGCTCGGATTGTTTGCCGTTGCCGGAACCGCGAAGGCGCTGGCATTCGGTTTGACGCCCGCATCGGCTGTGCTGCTGGGAGTATTGAGCGGAATCGGTGGCGGCATCGCGCGCGACGTTTTGGTGGCGCAAGTACCCGCCGTGATGCGTTCGGAGCTGTACGCGAGCGCCGCATTGGCGGGTGGTGTAGTCGTGGCAGTGGGTCATTCAGTGGCGCTGCCACGGCCTGCCGCAATGGTCGCCGGGGCGCTCTTGTGTTTCGTGCTGCGCTACATGGCCATTCGCTACGACTGGCGCCTGCCGGTTGCTCGCGGTTCGTCCGAGTCGGATCCGGGCTGATATAGTCGCGCCGAGATGAACATCAAGAAAGCCGTGCTAGCGGCAATTGCGGCTGCATTCATTGCCATCGCGGCGCGAATCACGATCGCGCTGCCCGGCGTCGAGATTCCGGTGACGTTGCAAACGGCCGCCGTCTTGCTGGCCGGTGCTGCATTGGGTGCCAACGCCGGTGGGATGGCGATTGTGTTTTATCTGATGCTGGGTGTGCTCGGTTTCCAGGTATTCGCTGATGGGGCCTCCGGTGGCACAGTGCTGTTCGGTCCGTCCGGCGGTTATCTTCTAGGCTTCTGGTTCGCGGCCGTCATGCTCGGTATCGCGTCCGACACGGGATGGTTGTGGCGATACCCGCTGTTGCTACCGCTTTGGATGATGGCCGCACATGTGATCATTCTTCTGTTTGGCGCCGGACTACTGAGTTTCAGTCTTGGAATCACCGCGGCTTGGTTCAACGGCGTCACGCCATTCTTGTTGGGCGGTGTCGCAAAGTCCATGCTGGCCGCACTGCTCGCGTATCCATGCTACGGCCTGATTCGCGCACTGGCACGACAGTCCGGAAAAGAGGTCACATGAGCCGCAACCAAAACAAAACCGTTGAAAACGACGCGTCGGTCGACGCCTATTTCAAGACCATTAAAGACGCGAAACGGGCGGAGCAGTGTCGTGCCGTGGATTCGCTCATGCGCTCGGTAACTCGGCGAGCGCCGAAGATGTGGGGATCGAGCATCGTGGGCTATGGCAAATACCACTACCAATACGCAAGCGGACGCGAAGGAGACTTTATGCTGACCGGCTGGTCTTCCCGAGCAAGAAACCTGACCCTGTACATCATGGGCGGATTCGACGGGTTCGATGCGTTACTGGAAAAGCTCGGACCGCACAGAACCGGTAAGTCGTGTCTGTATGTGACTGATCTCGACAAGATTGATCTTAAAGCGCTGCGCAGTCTGGTGCGCAAGTCAGTCGCCTACATGCGCAAGACCTACAAAACCGAATAGCTTCAATCGCCATTGGTGAGCGTTGCCGCGTGGCTGTCAAAGCGTGTGCTCGCGCTATAGCTGACAAGCCCCGCGGCGATAATCACGAGCGCGAGCCAGCCCGTCCCGGGTTCATCCGTGACGACATACCACAGCGTCCAACTCGTCAGCGCGAGAAAAATGATTGGCGTTATCGGGTAGCCCCACGCCCGAAACGGCCTCGGCCGATCCGGCTCTCGCCAGCGCAGCACAAATAGCCCGATCACAGTTGCCAAGGTATTCAGCGCGAGAATGAAGCCTGAGAACTTCAGGATAAATTCGAACGAAGACGTCACGATAAAGATGATTGTCACGACGCCCTGAAAATAGATTGCGAAGGCAGGAACCCCAAAGCGATTGGTCGAGGCGAGGCGAGCAAACAGCGCATGGTCCTGCCCGATCGCCTGATACACGCGTGGACCGGCGATGATCATCGCACTGACGGTCGACACCAACAGCAGCGCGAGGATCACGCCCATGATGCGGGCGATGCCTGCGCCAAATGCGTACTCGGCTGCGATATAACCGACTTCAATCTGACCCCGCAGCGCATCGATGGGCGCCACTTTCAGAAACACATAGTTCAGCGCCAGATACAGCGTGGCCACCAGCAACGTACCCCCGCCCAGCACCCACGGCAAATTGCGCTGCGGATTGTCCAGCTCGCTGGACAGGTAGGTCGCGACATTCCAACCCGTATAAGCGTAGCTGACGTAGATCAGCGAGATCGCGAACGCACCCGCCGTCATCAGCGCGCCATCGCCTGCGCTCGGGGTGAACACAACTGGCTGAGTTGAGTCGACAACCAACATGGCGCCCACACAGAATACGACGATCAAACCGACCTTGATCGCGGTGAAGGCAATCTGGACGCTCCCGCTGGTGCGACGGTGCGTCGCGTGAGTGACCGTGAGTGCAGCGACGAGCAACACGGCACTTGCCGTCACCGGAATATTCGGAAATGCGCGTGACAGGTACTTCGAAAAGGTGATCGCGGCGAGCGCGGTGGGCGCCGCAAATCCCACGGTCGCGGACACCCACCCAGAGACGAAGCCTGCGGCAGGGTGATAGATACGCCCGACAAAATAGTACTCACCACCCGAGCGCGGCATCGTGGCGCCGAGTTCGGCGTAACTCATCGCGCCGCAAAAAGCGACGACGCCACCGATTGCCCACAGCGATAGCAGGACGAATCCTGACTCGATATCCGCTAGTTGATAACCGAGGCTTGTGAACACGCCGGTGCCGACCATGTTGGCGATCACGATCGAAAAAGCCGTTCGTGAGGTAAATAGTTTGCTTCTTGTATCGGCCATCGGGCCGCTCCCCTCCGCCAACGCGGTCAACCTCCGACATTAAGCGGGCTGCACTCGCATTGAAAGTCCTGACGCAATTTTTCTGCCGCACGCCAGTTTTGTGAGGCGGTTCAGCGAGCATTCAGTCACGAGTGCGTACCGTTGGCTCCAGGATTAGGGAGAGACTGCATGAAAGCTATCCACGCTTTGATTATGTTAGCTACAGCGTTCACGCTCGGTGGCTGTGCGACCGGCATGAGCGAACAGGCCTGTCTGACTGCCGACTGGCGCACCGTTGGGTTCGAGGACGGTGTGGCCGGCAAGACCCCTTCAGCGATCAGCTACTACCGCAATCAATGCGCAGATGCTGGCGTGACGCCGGATCTGGATGAATACCTCGCCGGGCGCACTCAGGGACTCGAGACGTACTGCCGTCCGGCCAACGGCTATCGCGTTGGTGAGCGGGGTGGTCAGTATCACGGGGTCTGCGACGCATCGTCTGAGTCGGATTTTCTGGCGGCATTTAACGACGGGCGCGAGTTGTACATTTTGCGACGCGACGTTAACCGCCTGGAGCGGGAACTTGATCGTGCGGAGGAAACGCTGATCGCACTGGAGACAGAGATCGCGACCCTGACGCTCGAAGCGATTAGCGACGGCCTCACTCCGGAGCAGCGACTATTGCTACTCAATCAGTCGCGCGAGGCGACCGAGCGCAAACAAATCATCGAGGCTGACATCATCACGATTCGGGAAGAGTTGGCGCTCAGCCGCGAGCGGCTGCAGCTGTACGCTGCGGGTTAGTCCGGGCGCCCCGACAAGACCGCAACACCACCGACCGCAATGGTGGCCCAGTGCCACCAAAGCGGTGTTGTGATCACCGCCATCGCGGCGCCGAAGGCGATCGCTCCCAGCCCGAGGGTCACGCGATAACGGCGCCGGTCGGAACGCCGCAAACGCTCGTTCATCTCTCGCAACTCGCGAGTATCAACACTGAAACGCAGCTCGCCGCTGGCAGCTTGTTCGCCGACTCGCCGGACCAGCGTCGGCAGTTCGCGCAGCGTTTCCTTGAGCTCGGGCCACTGTGTGCGGATATCGTTGAGCACCGCGCGGCCGCCCAGACGTTCGTCCATCCACTGGCGCAGGATGGGCTGTGCGGTCTCGAACAAATCGAGTTCAGGATAAAGCTCCCGACCCAAGCCCTCGATGTTCAGCAGTGTCTTTTGCAAAAGTATGAGTTGCGGCTGAACTTCCATCTCGAAGCGGCGCGCCGTATCAAACAGCCGCAGCAAAACCTGCCCGAAACTGATTTCCGCCAGCGGTTTGTTGAAAATAGGCTCGCACACGGTACGCACCGCGGATTCCAGTTCTTCAACGCGCGTGTACGGTGGCACCCAGCCCGAGTCGACGTGCAGTTGCGCGACGCGGTTGTAGTCCCGGTCGAAAAACGCGAGGAAGTTCTCCGCCAGGTATTGCATGTCCTTCGGGCTCAGTGTCCCGATGATGCCGAAATCGATGGCCTGGTATTTCGGGTTTTCCGGATCGTCCATGCTGACGAAAATGTTTCCGGGATGCATATCGGCATGAAAAAAGTTGTGTCGAAACACTTGCGTAAAGAAGATTTCGACACCGTTTTCAGCCAGCTTCTTGATGTTGGTACCAGCAGCACGCAGTGCATCCATGTCGCTGATTCGCACACCGTAGATCCGTTCGAGCACGAGTACCGGAATTCGGCAGTAGTCGAAGTAGACCTGCGGGACATAGAGCTGCGTTGAGTGCTCGAAGTTGCGACGGAGCTGAGAGCCGTTTGCCGCTTCACGCATCAGGTCCAGCTCATCCATTATGGTTTTGTCGTATTCCTGCACCACTTCAACCGGTCGCAGGCGCTGACCGTCCGGCAGGTATTTCTCGGCAAGCTCTGCCATCGCGTACATCACGTCGACGTCGCGCTCGATAATCGGTCGCATGCCGGGGCGCAGTACCTTGACGACGACCTCGGTGCCATCGTGGAGTGTGGCAGGGTGTACCTGAGCGATCGACGCAGCCGCCATCGGCGTCTCGTCGAACGACGAAAAAATCTCGGATAGATCGAAGCCGTAGGCGTCGTTGATGATCTGGCGGGCGACATTGCCATCGAACGGTGGCACACGGTCTTGCAGCAACGCGAGTTCGTCGGCAATGTCGTGCGGAATCAAATCGCGTCGCGTTGATAACGCCTGACCGAGTTTGATGAAAATTGGGCCGAGTTCCTGCAGCGCGAGTCGAATACGCTTACCGCGTGGTTGATCGCGGTCCACGCGGCGCCCGCCGAGCACAAACAGCCATCGCAGTGGCTTCAGCGCGGGCGACATCGCAATCAGATCGTCGAGGGAGTATTTCACCAACACCCGCTGGATGCCGATCAAGCGGCGCGTCCGTGCCCACGTCAGCATGTTTACTCTTCCTCAGCGAGCCGCTGGCGGAGTAGTCGGGCGCGAGCTTCGGCGCGCGACAGGTCGTCGCGCAACGCTTCGAGATTTTCGCGAAGTTCAGCGAACTGAGATTGCGTTGGAAGGGCTTCCTGTCGCTCGGTCAGGTAGGACCCGACACCGGCTTGCAGTTGGTCGCTGACCACACTCGCGACCCCATGCAGACCTCTGGCAAGGCGTCCGGCTTGATGCGCGGCGGTGTCGCCGACGACGTTCGCCAATTCATCCTCTAGATCGGGCTGAGCGTATTTGATCAACGTTTGAAAGCGCAGCGCCATCATCGCATCGCCGGTGATTCGCACCCGTCCTTCACTGAAGAGCTTTTGCGAGTCGCCCGCAGCGAGTGATGCCAATGCTATCGGGCTGCCGGTAATGGTCACCGCCGGTTCATCGTCAAAGCGGGTACGCAGTTTCAAACCACCGTTTTGAACTTGCAGGTAAATAGCCAACGGTAGGTCCGCGACTTTGACGGCCAACGTCTCACCCTCAAGTTGTTCTGCAATTTCCCGCGCCCCGGTTTGCTCGCCGAGCCGGCGGTTGATGAGTGCAGTGAACGGTGTGAATACCAGACCGAGGTCAATCATGTGTTCGCCTCGACGGATTTTTGTCCGATGTGAAGCGCCGCGATACCGCCGGTCAGGTTCTCATAACGAACGGCGTCGAAGCCGGCCTCCTGCATCATGCGTTTGAGTGTTTCCTGATCGGGGTGCATGCGAATCGATTCTGCCAGGTAGCGGTAGCTTGCCTCATCGTTTGCGACGACCCGACCGAGAAACGGCAGTACGGAAAAGGAGAACAGGTCATACGCGGGCTTCAGACGCGCATCCGGTTTCGAGAACTCAAGGACGAGCAGCCGACCACCGGGCTTGAGAGTGCGCAGCATCGATTCGAGTGCGCGATTCTTGTTGGTGACGTTCCGGAGGCCAAACGCAATCGTGATCAGATCGAAGGTCTCGTCTGCAAACGGAAGTGTCTCGGCGTCAACTTGGGCTATGGACAGATTTCCGACCACTCCGGCGTTGATCACTCGATCACGACCCTGATCCAGCATGGCGGCATTGATATCCGCGAGCACCACATGGCCGTTCGCGCCTACCTGCCTGGCGAACTCGATCGCCAGGTCACCGGTGCCTCCAGCGAGGTCCAGAACCTGGTCACCCGGACGTACCGCCGCCTCGCGAATCGTCGATCGCTTCCACAGTCGATGGATGCCGCCGGACATCAAATCGTTCATCAGGTCGTAATTTCCAGCGACCGAATCGAATACACCGCGTACTCGTTTCGCCTTCTGCTGGGTGTCGACCGTTTCGTAGCCGAAATGGGTCGTATTGCCGGGCTTCTCAGTCATACCCGAATTGTAACGCGTTCAGCGTGCGGGAGCGTCGCTATCCCGCGAGGCGCCGGCCGCATCCAGCGCTGCGAGGTAGTCGGTCCAGCGCCTGTCGAACGTTTCGCCGAGCTCGCGGAGGTAAGACCAGCTGTAAATGCCGCTCTCGTGCCCATCACTAAAGTGCAACCGCAAGGCGTACTGGCCGATCGGATCGATCCGCGTTATCCGCACATCACGCTTGCCGACTTGCAGAACTTCCTGCCCGGGCCCGTGACCTCGCACTTCGGCGGACGGCGAGTGGACACGTAGGTACTCAAAACTTAGGGAATGGGTAACATCGTCCGGCCACTCGAGCGCGAGCTCACGCGATTGCTTTCGCAACCGGATTTGTTGCGGTACCAGCAGACTATCGGTCACAGAATGTAACGACTGAGATCTTCGTCCTCGACGAGATCGCCCAGCTTGTCGTCAACAAACGCGGCGTCGACCGTGTAGGTCTGACCGCTGTGGTCTGCGGCTTCAAATGAAACCGTGTCGAGCAAGCGCTCCATGACTGTGTGAAGACGTCGCGCACCGATGTTCTCTGTGCGCTCGTTCACCTGCCATGAAATCTCGGCGATCCGCTGGATGCCGTCTTGCGCAAACTCGACGTTGACGCCCTCGGTGGCTAGCAGTTCTGCATATTGACGTGTCAGTGACGCATCCGGTTCGGTCAGGATGCGCATGAACTCTTCGCTCTTCAGTGAATCCAATTCCACGCGGATCGGCAGTCGGCCTTGCAGTTCCGGGATCAGGTCTGACGGCCGAGCCGCGCTGAATGCACCTGATGCGATGAACAAAATATGGTCTGTTTTAACAACCCCGTATTTCGTCGTGACCGTGCTGCCTTCGACGAGCGGCAGCAAATCGCGTTGTACGCCCTCGCGCGATACGTCGCCGCCGGTAACCTCCGAGCGACGCGCGACTTTGTCGATTTCATCGATGAACACGATACCGTTCTGCTCTGCCGCTTCGATCGCCGCCATCTTCAGCGCTTCTTCATCGACCATCTGACTGGCTTCTTCTTCGGTCAGCTGTTGCATCGCGTCCCGGATCGTCAGTTTACGGCGCTGGCTGCGGCCTGGGTTGGCTGAGCGAAACATGTTCTGAAGCTGGCTGGTCATCTCCTCCATACCCGGAGGCGCCATGATCTCGATGCCGACTTGCGGCGCCGCAATGTCGATTTCGATTTCCCGATCGTCGAGGTCGCCCTCGCGCAGGCGCTTGCGAAACTTCTGCCGGGTTTCGGATTCGTCACGCGTATCGTCCGTGCCGCCAATGCCCGGCAAAAGTGCATCGAGAATACGCTCCTCAGCGGCGTCTTCGGCGCGATGGCGCACTTTGCTCATTTCCTGCTCGCGTGTCAGTTTGACCGCTACATCAACAAGATCGCGGATGATCGAGTCGACTTCGCGCCCGACATAGCCGACTTCCGTGAACTTTGTCGCTTCAACCTTGATGAATGGCGCATTCGCGAGACGCGCGAGTCTACGTGCGATCTCGGTTTTTCCGACACCGGTCGGTCCGATCATCAAAATGTTCTTGGGCGTGACTTCTCGCTTGAGTTCCTCTTCCAGTTGCATGCGTCGCCAGCGATTGCGCAAAGCGATCGCAACAGCGCGTTTGGCGGCGTCTTGGCCAACGATGTGCTTGTCCAGTTCCTGGACAATCTCACGGGGAGTCATGGACATGGGGGTTCCTCTATTCCTGATCCGCAGCGAGCGTCTCAAGAGTGATGCTGTGATTGGTGTACACGCAGATGTCGGCCGCGATGTTGAGTGCCTGAGTGGCGATATCGGCAGCGGGCATATCCGTGTGGTCGCGCATCGCCCGCGCGGCCGCGAGCGCAAAAGATCCGCCGGAGCCAATGGCGGCGACCTGGTGCTCCGGTTCAATGACATCGCCATTGCCGGATACGATCAGCGTATTTTCGCGGTCTGCGATGATCAGTAACGCCTCGAGACGTCGCAACCGACGATCGGTCCGCCAGTCTTTTGCCAGCTCGATGGCAGCGCGCCGAAGGTTGCCGTACTGCTCCATTTTCTGTTCGAACAACTCGAAAAGCGTGAATGCATCCGCGGTGCCGCCGGCGAATCCCGCGATGACGCGATCGTTGTAGAGCCTGCGCACCTTGCGCGCGTTGCCTTTCATGACCGTGTTGCCCATGCTGACCTGGCCATCGCCAGCGATGGCGACGTCGCTGCCGCGGCGCACGCTGACTATGGTGGTTCCGTCGTACTGCTTCATGCTGAATCCTGGTGTCAGACCACAGGGTCTTCCCGATAAATGATCGCGAAATCAGTCGCGATTGCGTCGCGCTCTTGGGTGCGCTTCGTCGTATATCTGTGCCAGGTGCTGGAAATCAAGGTGGGTGTAGATTTGTGTGGTGCCGATATCGGCATGTCCGAGGAGTTCCTGTACCCCGCGCAAGTCACGGCTGGACTCCAGCACATGTGTTGCGCAGGAGTGCCTGAACAGGTGGGGATAGACCCGCGCGTCAATGCCCTGGCGCTTCGCCCAATAGCGCACTCGATCCTGAACGGCTCGACGGCTGATCCGGGTGCCGTTGGCGGTGACGAAAATCGCCGGTTGGTCGTTTTGGACGACGCTGGCTGCGAAACGCGGTCGAACCTTGAGCCACGCGGCCAAAGCGGCTGATGCGACCTTGCCAACCGGCACAATCCGTTCCTTGTTGCCCTTGCCAAGCACGCGCGCCGTCTGGTCGCTGAGATTCACATCGTTCAGGTTCAGCGCCGTCAATTCGGCGAGGCGTAATCCCGAACTGTAGAACAGCTCCATCATCGCCTTGTCACGGCGAGCGATGGGACGTTGATCCGAAATCGCCAGCAACGCGGCCATTGTGTCCGCATCTAACGTGCCAGGAAGACGCTTGCCCGGTTTGGGGGCGCGCACGCCATCTACGGGATTATTGGTCACCTGGCCTTCGCGAGCGAGATAGCGGAAAAACGCGCGAGCGGCCGACAGTGCCCGAGCAATGCTGCGGGGGCTCTGGCCGCGACGAAATTCAGCCGCGGCAAATGCACGTACGTCTTTGCCTGTCAGCGCTGGCCAGTCTTGGACTCTGTTTCGCTCACACCAACCCCGGAGCAGCGCGAGATCGCGCTGGTAGTTGGTGACGGTGTGCGCCGACAGCCGTCGCTCGCTCGACAAGTGAGACTCGAAGCGCCTGCACCAGGAAAGTGCCGCCTCGTTCAACGCAGTTGCTCAGTAGCGATCGAGCGCCACACTGATCAGTTGCCCGATGCGTTTGAGAAAGTCGACACTCATGCCCGGGTTGAAGTGGTCTGCGTTGTGGCTGCCGATGGCGAGGAAACCCAGAGTGCTATTGGCGCCAAGCGGCACTAGCGCCATCGAACCGATCTCATCCGCGTCACGCCCGAACAGGAAGCTCCGCTGGGAGTCTCGCACCTGACCGCAACGCGGGTCGCTGCGCTCGAGGAACGTGCCGAACGGCGCCAGGCAGGTAGCATCGCGCTGGTGCACTTTGAGAAAGCGCTGATGGATCAGTTCGCCGTAATCCTCTTCGTAGCCAAACAGCACCATTACCGCGGCATCTGCAGAAAAACTGCGCCGCAGCTTTTCCTCGATGATTGTCAGTGTCTCCTCCAGCGTGGAGGACTCGATGAGCGCGAGCGCCAGCGCGTGAATGCGGCTCGCAAGAGCGTCGTTGCGACGGGCAAGGCCAACCAACTCGTTGAGCTTGCGTTTGGTGGCGAGGTCTTGCTGACGCAACGCTGAAACTTGTCGTTCGACCAGAGATACCGTGCCGCCAACGCCGTGCGGCAGTTCCAGAGCGGTCAGAAGGCGCGGATTACGTTCAAAAATATCCGGATTGGACTGTAGGAACTCGACTACATCCTGTTCTGTAACGGTCGGCTCTTGGTTCGCTCTGGTCCGCGTCTTCGCGCTGTTGCTCATAGTTTCAGGTTCCCCTCATAAACCAGCGTCGCCGGCCCGGTCATGTAAATCGGCTCCAACGACGCGCGCCAGCTTATCACGAGTGATCCGCCGGGCAGCGCCACTTGAACAGAATCCGCAACCTGCTCGCGACGTCGCAACGCAACCATCGCGGCGCACGCACCGCTGCCGCACGCGAGTGTTTCGCCGGTGCCGCGCTCGAAGACACGCAGCGCGATGCTGTCCCGCGCTTCAATCCGTGCGAAACCCACATTGACACCGTCGCGGAACGCCGGGTGCTGATTGAACGCAGCGCCTATGGACGCGACCGGTGCGCTGGCAAGTTCGTCGACCTGCAACACGACATGTGGATTGCCGACTGAAACCACCGAAAACATGGCAGGGCCGGTTGTGATATCCAGAGAGTACACAGGCCCGGGTTGCGCGCCGGCATCGAAAGGCAGCGCGGCGGGCTCGAATCGAGGGATGCCCATGCTGACGCGAACCTGGCCATCGCTAAGCACATCACATTCGATTTCTCCGACCGGGCCGGCCAGGTGCATCGCAGGGTTTACGCCATGCGATTCGGCGAGATAACGCGCCACGCAGCGAACGCCGTTGCCACACTGTTCTGCGCTGGTGCCGTCGGCATTGAAGACGCGGTAGGCAGCAACAAACCGATCATCGCTGGCGGGCTCGATGACCATTAACTGATCGAAACCAATGCCGGTTTTTCGGTTCGCGAGTTGACGCACGCGATCGGCCTGAAGCAGCGCAGCCGCAGAGGGCTCTCGAATCAAATCGAGAATCAGGATGTCGTTGCCGAGACCGTGCATCTTGGTAAAAGCAATCGACATCGTCGTTAGGTTTCTCGATCGTGAAAATTGAACAGTGTTGGACAACACCGGGCGCCTGGCGTTACTTTAACAATAATAACAACCGCCAAGGGGGAGTGCATGCGTCGCATCATGGTTCTAAATGCTAAGGGGGGTTGCGGTAAGAGCACCGTGGCAACCAACCTTGCATCGTATTTTGCGGTCGAAGGTCACACCGTCGCACTTGCCGATTGCGACCCGCAACGGTCATCTCTCGATTGGTTGGACTTGCGGCCTGAAAATGCGCCCGAGATTGTCGCTGTGGATGCGGTGAACGATGGGTTTCGTCCCGTGCCGCGTAACGCGGATGTTTGCATTATCGATGCACCGGCAAGATCCCATGGGCCGGAGCTGACAAACCTCGTAAAGCATGCGGAGACGATCATCGTGCCGGTGCTGCCGTCGACGATCGACATGCAGGCGACCACCAAGTTTGTCGAGGAGCTTCAAGCGGTTGGCAAGGTCAGTCGCAAGCAGGTGAGGATCGGAGTTATCGGCAATCGTGTGCGCGAGAACACGCTCATCTTTGATGAGCTCGATGATTACCTCGAACATATGAAAGTGCCGTACCTGACGTGGTTGAGAGACGCGCAGAACTACGTGCGTGCCTACACTCGCGGGCTCGGTATTTTCGAGCTGCCTGAGTATCTTGCCTGGCCGGACACCGAACAATGGGAGCCGCTGTTGAAGTGGTTGCGCTCGAAGCGTTCGCAGCCCTAGTCGTCAGCCGCTAGTAGGCCCATTGCCTGTAAGCTGGCGCGGATTCCTTCTACAGGGTCCGTATAGCGCATTCGGTCGCCTAGCAGCTTGAGCAGTCGCCGCGGACGTATTCGTCGGGATTCGTTCATAAACGACAGTCGCATTGGCGAAAACGTTTTCTGCGCCGTAACCCGATCCACCTCAGGCGGTGGGTCGAGAGCGGCGAGCTCAGCCACTTTCCGGGCAAATGCCGTAGGGCTCATCGCGTCACCGTCGGCAACATTGATCACTTCATCCCGCAAATCCGACTCCAGAGCGCACAAAAATGCCTGTGCCAGGTCATCGATGTGGATTCGATTGCCGGGCCCGGCATCTGCCTCCTGAAGGATTGGCCGTCCTGCCTCGATGCCATCGAGCATTAACCGATCAGGCCCGTAAATGCCGGCAATTCTCAAGATCGTGTAGCGAACGTGGTGCTGTGCTGCAAACCGGGCAAGCGATCGCTCTGCGCCAACTCGCGCCTTGGCGCGCTCTGTGATCGGGGCCGTCGCCGTGGTTTCTGTCACATCGCCGCCAGCATGATCACCGTAGACGCCCGTTGTGCTGGCCAACACGACCCGTCGCAAGCCGGGCGAGACCGCATCGAGCACGCTGATAAGCCGCGCGTCGGTGTCGGACGCTTGCGGGGCCGTTCGATCAGGTGGAATCAGGTAAACCAAATCATCGACGGATTCATGCAGCCGATCGGACAAGCTGTCGCGGCTTGCTGCTTCGTCGACATTCAATACGAGCGGCGTCGTGCCCGGAATCGAGGGGGGCGTGCGGCTTGCGACGGTGACCGAATGTCCCGCATCGACCAGAAGCGTGGCGATGCGCCGCCCGGTGTATCCGGCGCCGGCCACCAGCACATGGCTCACGTGGATTCGCTCGACGAGCTCGGCGCGGGCAACGCGGGTTGTGATAGCTCGATCAGCGTCAACCCGTGGCGATAGGCCTCCGCAGCTGCGCTGCTTTCGCCGAGTTGGGTCAAGAGCTGGCCGTAGACCGAATAGGCCTCGGGTGTATGTCGGGTTGCCAGAGCAGATTCCAGGTAGCTACGCGCTTTGCCCCACAGCTCGGTCGCCATGCAAAGCCGCCCTGCAGCTAGAAGCAGCTCATGATCTTCGGGGTGCTTGGCGAGCCACTTCTCTGCTTGTTGCAGTTGCGCGCTGGGATCGTCTGACAGCGTTTTGCCGTACAAGCGCACAAGCTCCGGGTGCCAGCGGCTCTTCAGCATTTGGCGGACTTCGATGCTCGCCTTGTTGCTCAAGCCCGTCGCACCCAGCGCGGAGATGTAAGCGGTCTGTAGTCGCGGCGTTTTCTTCAGATGTTTCGGCACGTCCTCCCAAGCGCGGGGAACATCGCCTGCATGTGCTGCGGTATCGCTGAGCTGGAACTCATGAAAATCGACAGACCAGTTGTCGATCACCGATTTTTCCGGTTTTCCAATACGGCGCAGGCGCGGTAGCAGCTCGCCGAGCTGGCGCCAGTCCTCGCGCTCACGGAACAGTCGCGCTAGCAGCACAACTGCTTGACCGTTACCGCCCTCCTGCTCATCCAGCTGCTTGAGCGTGGCTTGCGCATGCTCGTATTGTTCGTGTGCGATCTGCAGTTCCGCCTGTGTCAGCAAGATCGCATTGCTGGCCTCTGGCTGTTGTTCATAGGCGAGCTTGAGCCAGTTGTCGCGTCTCGCGTCCTGGTTTTGCAGTTGCGCTGCGCGAGCGGCGGCGAGGTAGTTCAGTAGCGGCGCATCCGCTTTCGCCGCGCCGCGGGTCAACAGGCGCTCGCCCTTGGAGTAGTTGCCTTCGGCAATCTCGATCAGTCCTTGCGTGAAGCGCTTGCCAGCGCGTCGCGCTCCGTAGTTGGCGCCTGCCTGGCGCAACTGACGCGGCACGCGGATCAGTCGGACAATCAGCCACACCAGCATTGCGGCAGCGAGCAGAATCAGCACTAGCCCCGGGACGGAGGTCTCTACCGTGTAGCCACGAAAATCGATGGCGACATAGCCGGGATCCGCGACCAGAAACTGGGCCGCTATCGTGCCGATCACGAGCGCCAGGATCACGAGCAAGGTGAACTTCATTCGGCTGGGCCTTCCACGTGCAGTTGCTCGTGCAATAGCGTGAGTGATCCCGAGATGTCCGGTCGCGCGCTGGCGCGTTGCGCATCATCGACGCCGTCGATCATCTCGAGCAGCGTTTGCACGCCACTATCATCGGTATCGAAATATTGCGTGATCCAATCGCGCACATCGTTTAGGCCCTGGCGGTAGGCGGCGTGCTCCCCGAGTAGCAGCGCAGAACGTGCGGATTGCAATTGCAGCTTGAGATTGAGCCTCAGGAACGACTCTGCCTCCTGCGGCAGTAGCGGCTCCAGTGGCGCGTCGGTTTTTCGAACTCGAACGAACGAACTCAAAGCGCCGCCGATCTTGTCGCGCATTCGCGCCCAACCTTTGGTGTCATCTGTGTCGGGCAGCGCGTCGTCTGCTGCAACCGTGCGTCGTACGTCCTGATCGATCGGGAGTTGATCGACCATACTCATCAGGCTGCCAATGGTCAGACTGGCCCCCTCAATGTCACCGGTATTCAGCGTTGCGAGCGATGCGATTTCGTCCGCCAGAGCGCGTCGTACAGGCGTAAACACCGGGTCGGCCAGTTCGCGAACCCGTTGATCGGCAAGCCGTAGTGCCTCAGCCGCAAGCTCGGGGTTATTGGCCAGTTGCAACTGCGCGTTGGCGAGTTGCATGTAGTACTCCGCTTCGGCGAGCAGCCAGGCGCGTTGTGAGCCCGACGAAATCCCTTGCAGTCTTGCGAGAGCCTCTTCCGTATTGCGCACACGCCCCGGCAGGGAGTCGAGCATGTCGAGCCGGTCCTGCTGTTCGCTGCGCAGTCGGGTCAATGTCTGAGCCTGAGATCGCGATTGCTCGGCTTGGTCGGTTAACTGCGCGTTGAGGTCAGCAAGCATTCCGCGCAAATCGTCGATCTCGCGACGCAGCGCATCGACATCCGCCTGCGTGGCTGCGGGAATCCTGTCTGGCGCGATGTTGGTGTCGCGAGTGCGCGTGGCGGATGGCTCGGTGGCCGCGGTCGGCGACTGAACGTCGGGCGTAGCGACGGCCGGCTCCGCGCGTTCGACTTCTTCGGTAACGGGCTCATTCGCTGTCTGAAGATCTTCGGCATCGCTTCCGAATTTGTGGTTCCAACCCCAGAACATGATCACCGCGAAGACCGCGATTAAACCGATATACAAAGGGATTTTGCTGCGGGTTTTCGCAGTGGGTTCTGGTTTAGCGTCGGGCGCGGCGGCATCCGTCGTTTCCGGGTCCGGTGCGGTATCCGCGTGTTCTTGTGGGGTGTCGTTATCGCTCATCCACTTCTCGCCGATTAGATTTTCGCCGCTTGCGCCATTTCACACAGGTCCTTGACCATGTCTTCCACCGCCGGACCGCTTGCGCGGACTTGTAACGCACGATGCCCCAGCGTTCTTGCACGTTCGAGCACGCGTTCACTCGGGCTGAGCATCGGCGTCACCGTAAACATTCTTTGTCCACGCGTCGTTAAGGTGGTCATGATGTTGTCGAGTGTTGCAACGCTCAGACAGGTTGTCACCGCGACCACGCCTTTCGACCAGCGCGACTCCAGATATTGTACTTGTTGCGTACTGAGAGTGGGTTTTTCCCGTCGGTAGACTTCCAGGAGTCGTACCCGGGCGCCCCGTGCGCGCAACGTTTGGGTCAGTAGCTCCCGGCCACCAACGCCGCGCACCAGCGTGATGCGCTTGCCAGACACGTTCCGAAACACCGGCAAACGCAGCAAAGCCTCGGAATCGAAACCATCCCGAGCGACCAGCGGTTGGCGCACGTTGTGAATCGTCAACAGCCGCGCAGTTGTCGGCCCCACAGCCGCCGCTCGCGCACCCTGGGTCAGATGCTCGCGGATGTGTGGCAATCCATGCTCGACAGCATTCGGACTGACGAAGATAAACCAGTCGGCTGGACTTAATGGTTGAGCTGGCGCAATAGGCTCTATCGAGATGCCCGGCAAAAGCACTGGCAAACCGCCGGCTTCCCGGACCGCGCGTGCGAACGGCTCCGCTTGTTTGACCGCTCGTGTGATCAGCACGCCGCGATTGGTTAGCGGGCCGCTCACTGTGCTCCGGTAATGATGGCCGAAGCCCCTCGCTCGAGCATTGCCTCAGCGACGCTGCGTCCAAGCGCTTCGGGATCGGTGGCCGGTCCTGTGGCCTGTTCTGCGATGGCTTCATGACCGTTTGGACTAGTGACCAAAGCGCGAAGTCTCAAATTTTCGCCATCCGGAATTGCATGTACACCCAAGGGTGAGTGGCAGTTAGCTTCCAATGCGAGCGCGACCTCGCGTTCGGCAGCAATGCATTGCGCGCTGTGCGAATTCTCGAGTTTGCTGAGCAAAGCCTTCAGTTCTGGCTGATTGTCTCTGCATTCGATACCGACGATGCCCTGACCTACGGCCGGTAGCATCGTCTCCGGCTCGAGAGCCTCGGCGATCCTGTCCGACATACCGAGTCGGTCGAGGCCCGCGCACGCCAGTACGATCGCGGTGTATTCGCCAGCATCAAGTTTCGCCAGCCGTGTATTGACGTTGCCCCGTACAGGTTGGATATCAAGGTCAGGCCGAAGTCGCGCGAGTTGCGACGAACGCCGCAGGCTGGAAGTGCCGACGACAGCGCCCTCAGGGATATCATCGAGTCGGGCACCAACCAGCGCATCACGCGGGTCTGCGCGCTCGAGCACTGACGCGAGTGCGAAACCTTCGGGCATGACGGCTGGCACGTCTTTCATCGAATGCACGGCGATATCGGCACGCGATTCGAGCATCGCGTGTTCCAGCTCCTTGATAAACAGGCCTTTGCCGCCGACCTTGTTCAGCGCGCGATCGAGAATGATGTCGCCTTTGGTCACCATCGGGACGAGTTCCACGTCCGCAACTTCCGGTAATTCGCGCAGCAAAGCTGCAACATGATTTGCCTGCCACAGCGCCAGATCACTCTTGCGTGTCGCGATTCGGATGGTATGCGTAGTCAACGATGCTCCCCAGCGATGGTCCTCAGGCGAGGATCCCCGCTCGCCGCAGCGGCTAGGTTAGCGCCAAAAGCGCGCCGTTGCAGAGACTTATTCGCAGAACTCGGTGACGGCTGCTTGCGCTTCGGCGCGCGCTGCCAGTGTGCCTTCTTCGTCGAGATAGACCTTGGAGCCATCTTCAGCGAGCGTGTACAAACGACGCGCCTCAGTGAAGCTCTTCAGTTTATTCCTCGCCGCTTCGCAGCTTTGGCGGCGCAACTCTCTCATACGCTCGGCCTCTGCCGGGTCCAGCTCACTGAACTCATCCGTTGGGCCGGCCAGCAGACGCTCATTTTGCTCGTTGTTTTGTTGCAGAGAGGCACGCAGACGCTCTTTTGCTGCTGCTGTGTCTGTTCTTGCGCTTCGAATTTCGGACTGCACCGCATCGTCGCTCTGCGGCTGATCGGCATAGTGCACAACGCCGTTTTCGTCGACCCACTTATAGATCTGTGCCTGAGCGTTGTTCGCAAGCCCGAATGCCAGCAGTCCCGCTGCAGCACAAATTCCAACAATTTTGTTGAACATCCCGAGGTTACCTCTCTCTGTAACCCGCATAATATAACCAAAAACTGGGGCGAATTCGGTGAACTGGCTCGCAATTGAATTTGTGCGGCGCATCAAAAAAAACGGGCCACATATGGGCCCGCCGCCGGTGCGCCTGGTCGTCGGCCACCGGACTGCGACTGATTTCACGAGGGGGGGTGGAACTCAATCACAGGATTAAGTTACCCGACCCACATGACAATCAGATGACGATCTTGTGTTCAGGTCTCGGAGGTCGTGAACTCGGGGTAGGCCTCGAGACCGCACTCAGCAATGTCGAGCCCGCCGTGCTCATCCTCTTCCGCGACTCGAATGCCGAGCGTCGCGCGCAGCACCAGCCATGTGATCAAGCTCGTGATGAAGACCCAGGCAAAAATGCTCGCGATGGCGATTAGTTGCCATTTCCAGGTGGCGTCCGGATTCGTTAACGGCACCGCCAACAGCCCCCAAATTCCCACGACGCCGTGAACGGAAATCGCGCCAACCGGGTCGTCGATGCGCAGCTTATCGAGGAAGATGATGGAACCGACGACCAGCAATCCTCCGACCAGCCCGATGGTGGTCGCCTCCAGCGGAGCCGGCGTCAATGGCTCTGCGGTGATCGCCACGAGGCCGGCAAGCCCACCGTTGAGCGCCATCGTCAAATCGGCTTTGCCGAACCACAGGCTCGACAGCAACAGCGCTGCCACAAGCCCACCGGCCGCAGCCATATTCGTATTTACAAACACCATCGCTACCGCGTTGGCATTTTCGATGCCTGCGACTTGCAACTGCGAGCCACCGTTGAAGCCAAACCAGCCTAGCCACAGGATCAGTGTGCCGATTGCAGCCAGAGGCAAGTTACAGCCCGGGATCGGATGTACCGCGCCATCGTTGCCATACTTACCCTTGCGTGGACCGAGTAACAGAACGCCGGCCAGCGCTGCTGCGGCGCCGGTCATATGCACAACGCCGGAGCCTGCGAAGTCGAGAAAACGCTCGCCGTTGCCGCCCGGATCGAGCCAGCCGCCGCCCCATTTCCAGAAACCCTGAACAGGGTAGATAAAGGCTGTCAGTACGATTGCGAAGATGAAAAAGCTCTTCAATTTCATCCGTTCGGCGACCGCGCCGGACACGATCGACATGGCCGTGGCTACAAATACGACCTGGAAGAAGAAATCGGACAAGTTGGAATAGTAAGTGTCCTGTTCTGCGATTGACTTGAGTGTGACGTCACCCACAGCGTTGTCCGCGCTGGTCAGTACACCGATGTTGGCCAGTGAGTTAAACAGACCGCCCGCGAACTCGCCGCCGGGATACATGATTTGGTAGCCGCACAGCATGAACATGATGCAGGCGATTGAGTACAGGCCAACATTCTTGGTCAGAATCTCAGCGGTGTTTTTGGCGCGCACGAGACCCGCTTCGAGCATCGTGAAGCCCGCGGCCATCCACATGACCAGTGCGCCACACATCAAAAAATAGAACGTATCGAGTGCGTAGCTAAGGCCGATGACCGAATCGGTGAGCGTTTGTATTGAGGTAACTTCTTCCACAGCGCTGCTCCCGTCAGACCGCGTCTGCGCCGGTTTCGCCGGTGCGAATGCGGATCGCTTGTTCGAGTTGTGTGACGAAAATCTTGCCGTCACCGATCTTGCCCGTGCGCGCCGTATTAATGATGGCCTCGACGACCTGTTCTGCGACATCGTCGTCGACGGCCAGCTCAACTTTTGCTTTTGGCAGGAAGTCCACCACATACTCCGCACCGCGATAGAGTTCGGTGTGGCCGCGTTGGCGACCGAAACCTTTCACTTCGGTGACCGTGATGCCCTGAATACCGATGTCGGCCACGGCCTGACGCACATCGTCGAGTTTGAAGGGTTTGATGATTGCGGTGATGAGCTTCATGTAGGTTTCTCAAATGGATTGCTGCACAGAGATAGAGCAGGATGTATGCCAAGTGCAGAATCATTTGGAATCAGTTGGTTAGGGCCGGGACAAATTTGTTCTCGCACTAATTTGGTGCGCGATGCGCTGGTTAGGGCCGGTTTTGGCGCACTGAAACAGTGCGAGTTTTTGGGTGATTCGTGGGCATAATGAATAAACAGTGGCGTTCGCCGTGCAGGAGGATATGCGTGACGACAGAAGAAACGGTACGTGGGCTTGCCTCACGCCTCGCAGAAGCACTGCCTGCGCATCTCAGAACCGCGGGCGGCGATATCGAGCGCAGCTTCCGTGGCGTGTTGCAGACTAGCCTCGGAAAAATGAACCTCGTGACTCGCGAGGAATTCGACGTTCAGGCTAACGCGCTGGCGCGCGCTCAGGAGCGACTGGGTGAGCTCGAGGCGTTGCTGAGCGAAATCGAGGCGCAGGTCGAGTAACCGCGAGACCCGCCCACGTACCTGAAGTGAGGTGCGATGGGCTATGCGAAGATTTGGTCCCGCGGTGCGCTCGGTCTCGACGCGCCGCCGGTTGGCGTTGAGGTGCATCTTGCCGGCGGTTTACCGACGTTCCAGATCGTCGGGTTGGCAGCGACGGCTGTGCGCGAGTCCAGAGACCGGGTTCGGGGTGCGTTGGCGACTGCTGGTTTCGATTTCCCGGTCTCCCGGATTACCGTCAACCTGACCCCCGCCGACCTGCCGAAACACGGTGGCCGGTTTGATCTCGCCATAGCGTTCGGCATTCTCGCTGCGTCTGAACAGCTGAAGTTCAAGGAGCTCGACCAGCTCGAGTGCTTTGCGGAGCTGACGCTGGCCGGAGAGTTAATGCCCATCGCCGGTGCGTTGCCGGCCGCGATGGAGACGACAAAGCGCGACCGAATCGCCGTCGTCGCGCCTGGCAATCGCGCCGAGGCGTGCAGTATTGAAGGCGCAAGAGTTTTTGCGCCGACGTCGCTAGCCGAAGCTGTTGGCGTCTTGAACACGAATCAGCCGCTGCCACTTGCGCAGAGTCAGCCCTTTCAGAACGATGTCGCGGAGTATCCCGATCTTCGTGACGTCGTGGGGCAACCGCTCGCCCGGCGCGCTTTGGAAATCGCAGCATGCGGTGGCCACAACTTGCTATTGACCGGCCCACCCGGGACGGGCAAGAGCATGCTTGCCGCCCGTCTGCCCGGTTTGTTGCCACCGCCCAATGGCGATGCATTGCGCGAAATTGCAGCGGTCCGTTCCGTGCTTGGGCAGCCCATCGGGCACGGCATCTGTCGTCCGTTTCGCACGCCGCACCACAGCACCTCGGCCGCAGCTTTGGTGGGCGGGGGCAGCTTGCCACGTCCTGGGGAAGTCAGCCGTGCGCATTCGGGCGTGTTGTTCCTGGACGAGTTGCCGGAGTTCGCACGCCACGTGCTCGAGTGTCTACGCGAACCGTTGGAAACGGGCGAGATGAACGTGGTGCGCGCGGCAGGGGCGGTGCGCTTTCCGGCTCGGTTCCAACTCGTGTGTGCGATGAACCCGTGCCCTTGTGGGCGGCTGGGCGAAGCGGACGCGACGTGTCGTTGCAGCGCCGACCAGGTACAACGCTATCAAGATCGAATCTCTGGACCGCTTCTCGACAGAATTGATCTGTCGGTGCGTCTTCCGAGAGTCAGTTTTCAAGCGCTGACAGATGTCAGTTCCGAGGAGTCGACCGCTGTTGTTGCCCGGCGTGTCGCTGCGGCGCGAAGTCTCGCGGAGCGTCGACATGGTTCAGCCAACGCAACTTGGTCCGCGTCATCGGTGCAATCCTGGCTTCGATCGGGAGGCGCCGCCGTCACTTTGCTCGGCCAGGCGGCGGATTCGATTCGACTCTCCGCAAGGCAATGCCATCGCGTGGCGCGAGTTGCACGATCGATCGCGGACTTGGCTGGCGTGGAGGATATTCAGCGTGTGCATATGGCCGAGGCGTTGGCGTTGAGGGCGCCGGGGCGGACGGGTTAGCGCGCGTCGCCCCCGCAAGTGCCTGTACTCTTGTCGGGGACTTTACTTCGCTAGTTTAGCGTCGCCGGTCTCAGAACATGGTTCTTTGCGACAATATAGATTTATGCGCGACCCGATGTACATGTTAGCGCGTGCGCGCCTGGAGACGCATGTATGAGGGGCGAACGCGCACTTGATACGCCAATTTTCGAATTCGATCAGGTCCAAGCGTGACCGTGTCGACTTGACAATCTTGGTCACCTGCATCGTGATCACAATGTGCTGTTAGAGGCTAATCTCGACGTCTACCTCAACCTGCTAACGTCGACCAAGTGGAAATCCCGCACGATCCCGTTAATAGAGTCTTTTGATCAAAGCAAGAAGATAAGCTGCTCAACCGGGTTTTCTCTATCTTACCGGTATGAAAATAATGTCGGTTTGGGAGAAAGGTAAGAAGATTGAGGAGCCAACCGGTGAAAATGATCACGCATTTGATCGATGCGACAAAGACAGAACACTCTTTGCAGCTGTACGATGAATCGACGGTTGCAACAGGGAAGTCTGACTCACCCTTAATCTCCTTGAGGTATTAGAAACTCGGTCAAGCGTTGGGCACTTACGTGTTCATGGTGACGCCGGATGCCACAGGAAGCTGATACGTCATTCCTACGACGGACTTATTGAGGTTCAATTTCTCGTAGTCTTCCAATTGGAAGCGGGCATTCATCAACAGAGACTCGCAGTTTAACGATGACTCCCTCATTGATTTTGATCGTGTTTGGTTGAAAGAAGGCGATATCCATGTCTCGCTCCAGCGAGGCCTTCCGAATGCTGATGCGATGGTCATTGCACGGCTTCTGACAGGCTCGGGTCGAGCGCGAGACGCTTTCCGTGAAACGCCTGCATCTGAATCGAGATGCGCTGAGAACACTATGACCGGCCGAAACGGCAGCACCTCGTTTGTGAGCTTCAGTGTCTCTATTTGCGAAAGGGTCACATAACGGTTCCATCCAGGACTGTAGTGAGCTTCGGTTGCATCATTTTCTCAATCGGCGAAATCGGAATTGATGTTTCGCGGCGCCGGGTGTGCGGAAGAGGAACAGACGTCCAAGTAGTCTCGCAAACCCAGCGTAACCGATGACGGTTCCGCCGGCCTTCGCGTACGCCCGTAAAGATGGACGATTGTGCAACTCGATAAACCCCAATGTGTTTTCGCCCCCGCGTGCAAGTACTATTCTGTCCCTCTCCCAGCCGATGTCTCTCATCAGGGCAAGACCGCGATATTCCTCAAGGCAGAACGATTTGTAGATGTAGACATAGGGTGAGCTGACCTCGACAAAGAGGTCTTGACCATGCGGTGCGCCATGAAATCCAATCCATGAGTATGCGACCATCTTGTCGTTATGGAATGCCGCTACACACAGATCTTCTCTGGCAATCGCCTGCTTGGTAAAGCTTATCGTGACTTCGAGCTCAGGGTCTCGGCAGGCTCGCTGGATTTCCGCAACTGAGGCCTGACGTACATCGAGTTCAGGGTTAATCGGATCGTTTGTTGGCATTGTGATTCGACGAGTTAGCACTTTTGCTAGCAACAAGTGCCCGTTCGTTACGCGAGCCAGCACAACCAAAAGTCCATGCAGATATCCCCATCGTCGCACTTCTTTGAGAAGGTATTTGATGCTGTTTTTCGAGACTATGCTCAACGGTACTTTACCTCGCGTCACATCTGCGGCCTTTGGAGACTCGGTTATTGCCACGGAGCCGACTACTGGGGCGCCACACGGCACCTTAACCACTTGCTAATCTGCTCGCGGATCAACTCGACACTAGCGTTGGAGTTGTCTGTCCAGTGGTGATCTAGCCTGTCCACAAGTTCTAGGTGTAGTCGTGCGGAAGAGCCTCTGTAGTACGTCGTTAGAGATTCATGAATCAATACAGAACTCTCATACGGGATCATCTCATCGTCTTTCCCATGGATTAGCAGCAGCGACGGAGTGAGCGATGCGCTCGCGATCTCGTCGGCACGACGCACAGCGTCCGTCCGGTCGGCAATCGTCTTTGCCTGCGCCGACCAAACATAGTCTTGTGAGGTTGCGGTTTCGAACGCACTGACGCCACCCTTAAGGCCATTCGGCGCATTGAGTACGATCGCATCACGCACCGCTACTCGGTTCTCCGCCAACGCTAACAAAACAGCTGCGCCCCCTGCTGAGAAACCGAACAAAGACACTTCATCACCCCAGTCGGTGCCCAGCCTCGCTTGCAAAGCTTTGATGACCTCAGGCAGTTCGTCTGCGGCACCGGTCACAACGGGTGCGAAAACCTCGAGACCATAGTCACGTCGTTGCCTGTTCGCGAGCTCTGTAAGACCACCTTGTGGCAGCCGTTCGCCGAACAGCGGAAGGTCTAGGTAAACTTTTGCAGCGGGTACATCATCCAAAGGCAAAGCAGCCATAAGTGACTGTTTGTCGCCCGGCGGACCGAATCCATGCCAAAGCACAATCGGCGGCATTGATATGCGCTCTGGTACTCGTATGAGCGCCGGCACAGTCGCGAGCGTCACCTTTTCAACTTTGGCTGGCTCCACACCTGGTACAACTGAACTCTCGCACGCTCCGGATGGTTCGAGTGCATCACTCGCTACTGCCTTAACGCATACAAAAAGACTCAAACAAACGAGGACGAAAACGATCGTGTTCCCCGCAACACACGGATCAAATTCCAGTTCTGCTGGTTCAATTCGCATTGCAATTACCTACAAATAGAGTGTTGCAGTCCTAACCAGAGTGTAAATCACACCAACGTCAACGATGTTACGAGCTCTGAAGCTAAACACGTTCGCTGAGCCTTACCACAGTCAGGTATCGCCGAGATCCATCCGGCGTAGTTCGATTGAGTTTGATCAAGTCCTTGCATTCCCGTTCGAAACTCAATCTTTGGTACAGCTAGATTTCTGGGTGCTGAGTGCGTCGGCATCTAGTGCCTGTGCGGGCAATTGATCGCATACTTCAAACGGACATAGTTTTCCTCTACCGCTTCATAAGACAACGCAAGCCCTAATGCTAACGCAGGCCATGGTGTCAATTTTATCGCTAGGACGATGGAGACAATGATCAGCGCCAACGAAATCAAGCAAGCGAACCGTTGTCTCGTTAGCTCAACAACGAATGTGTGTTCGGCAACGAGATCGGCTTGCGGCTCGGTACAGCGTGAGTGCGAGCTCACCCCAACGAATACTCGTTTCATCAGAAAATGCACCGTTCATAAAATCTGCGCGGAGCTGAGTTGAAAGAAAGACCATGAAATCGTCCATCCCGATACCTTGATCTATTTCGAGTAGAAGAGCCGCGGTGTCTAGCTCAATCACGAATTCGTGGAGTTCGAATGCACTTGTGACAGACATTGCCAAAGGTTCGATGAGGTGATGCAGAGCGTCGACGTCTTCATTATTCGTCGCAGCCTCGAAGGCTTTAAGCTGTTCGCGGAAAGGCGTATTTTTGGTTTTTCGACAATCGGTCATTCTAAATGTGTGTATGAGGATAAGTCTGTCAACGGCTACGTTAGTTCTCGAACAATAGGTGGGGGTACCCAGATTCGATCGAGAATCGGCTGATCCGGTAGGTAGGCTCGAAAGACACATTTGAAACGAACATCCGGTGTTGGCATCCAGACATACGAGGAGTCTTCCGGTCGATTGCGTTGAAACGCAAAAACAATTGATCCGTCTGGCTGTGGCGTCAGGTCGCCGCTGTGGGAGTTAATCGCGTATCGGTTCAGTTCATTTTCATAGAAGTAAAACCGTCGATCAGATGATATGGCGTACATGCTGATTGACCAGAATGCCTTTGTTGGGACGCCTTCGCTTGGGAGCACCATTTGATACGCTTTTGTACCATAGAGTGGATCTCCCGCGTCGTCGGTTGTGGTCCTAAAATAGATTGCTTCTTCCGCAGTAAGCGCGCCAAACCCCGTTAGGGCGGTACCCGCGCGCACTTCATCGTTCTTACCGAACGCACCGAGAATTGGTGGGGGTGCCGTCCAACCCGTCTGTGTCTTCTCAAACGCTTCTACCTTTTCGGCGATCCGACCGTCTACCTGTTTTACTGCTCGCATCCACACTTGCTTCTTGAGTGAGGGTAGGTCATCAAAGGCATCCAAGTTTCCGGGCGAGATTCCAAAGTCTTCGAACGCAAAGGCACGCGCCGTGTGGCTAGCACTTTGGTTTCTGCCCAAGATTTCATTTGTGAGTGCTAGGAAGTTCCTCGCATCCGGTCGTTTGGATGGTTTGGTCAGAAAAGGTCTTACGGCCAGGAGGTCACTGGTGTCTGATACTACCGATGATGTTGTTTCAAACGACCTTGTCGCTTGGTCGGGACGTACGGGGCGAACTTTGATCTGCGACTGAATCGAACGTGCGTGATCGAGGTCTTGTGCGCCTGCAACGAACACCCGACCCAACATCCATACATCATTTGCCTCGAGTCGGATAACTTCCATGTCGTGGGCGGTTTCAACCGACTGACCGGGGCCAACGATCCAGAACCGACCGCCGCGTCCTTGCGTTGCGCGGGAGCCGATATATGCGACTAGGTCGTTAAAAGGATCCATGAATGCAATCGAGACATATCGGTCGTATGAGTCGGGTGCAAAGAGCTCTACCGGTCCGCTTGAAAGGTCTAGTACCGCGGAGGTGTAAAGAGTGTCGTTGTTGGGCGTCGTGATGGCACGCGAGGAGGTATTGCTCAAGTCATCGTTATGTAGTTCACGATTGATCAATGGTTCGCCGCGCCAATCGGGATACTGTGCTCTAACCCGTTGTGATTCGAATAGTCCGTTGTCTGGGACTTGACCGGACAGGATTTGAATTCTTCGAGCAAACTCGTGAGGTCCAAATGCGTAGAGAATCGGTGCGCGGATCTCGCTTGCTGTCGAGTAAAGCTGGTAGAGCCCCGCGCCCGCGGAGACCGCGGCCAAGGCGCCACCCCCGATGAGTACTGATCTTCTCGTTATCATTGATGCAAGCCTCCGTTTCTTGGTACTAATGCAAAAGTTCACGCTGCAAACGTCTGTTTAGGATCTTCAAATATGCAGCTGGGAACAGGCGGACGACTTTGTCGAGAAGTTTCGCTTGTCGCGTCACAATGATCCGGCTCTTGCTGCGTGCTACGCCGCGCAAAATGTCTTGAGCCGCCTTGTGAGCGGGGTAGGTCAGAAGCTTGTTTTCATAGAAATCCAGCTGTCTGTCGCGGAGTGTTTGTACTTCTGGCGGTGTGTTTGGAGACTCATCAACATTGGCACTCGCGATATTGGTTCTCACGCCGCCAGGATGTACGCAGATGATTTGAACCGTACGATCGTGCAAAAGCGCGTCGGCGCGCAACGCCTCCGTGAGACCGCGGACGGCAAATTTCGTTGCGCAATAAATCGGCAAGCCTGGCATTGCAGCGAAACCGTTCAAACTTGAGATGTTGACCAGCTTGCCTTCGCCAGATTTTTCAAGACTCGGGAGGAATGCTCTCGATCCGTGTAAGACGCCGAGCAGGTTGATATCGATCACGCGTTGAATCAACTCATCAGACATCTCGTTCAGCTCACCGGCACCGGTGATACCTGCGTTGTTATAAAGATGGTGGACCGAACCGAAGAGGGCTTCGACGGTTTTGGCGTACTGGTATACAGAAGCGTGGTCTGCCATATCCAAGTGCGTACAGTGAACAACCGCACCAAGATTTCTTGCGTCTTGTGTCGTTTCATCGAGCTGGTCAACGTCAATATCCGATAGCGCAAGGTTGGCGCCATACTGCGCTAGCTGAAGTGCGAGTGCCCGCCCGATACCGCCAGCAGCGCCTGTAATGACACAGGTCTTACCCCTGAATGCATGTTTCATACTGTATTCGCCGAGTGGGAAGTCTTGTGGCGTTGTGCCGAGCCCAACACGAGGGCGGGGTCGAGAACCGGTCGGTTCTTCAGTGAACGCCGATCTTCCATGTAGTCCAGTGACATTTCCCACGGGTAACCGTCGCCTTGCTTCGGAAGTTCATCGAGCGCGCGAAGTACGTAGCCAGCACGAAAATCAAGTAGCGGTCTGGTTTCCGGAGCGCTACCCGGCGTAACGGGAACGCAAGTCGTCTTACCTTTGCTGTCCATTGCCTTAATCAGCTGGCACAGGTATTGACACAAGATATCGATTTTGAGTGTCCACGAAGAGTTTGTGTAACCGATCGCAAACGCGAAGTTTGGGACATCGTTGAGCATCATCCCGCGATAGACGAGTGAGGAAGGAATATTGACAGTCTCTCCATCGACAGAGAGTGGGATGTTGTCGAACAGTTTCAGCTTCAGACCTGTGGCGATGATCACTGTATCGGCCACCACCAAAGCGCCGGATTTCATACGAACACCGTTATTCTCGAATCGCTCGATTTCTCCAGTTTCTATTGTCGCGCTGCCGTTGCGCAAGGCTTCAAAGAAGTCACCGTCAGGTGCTGCGCACAAACGTTGATCCCAGGGGTTGTAGGGCGGATTGAAATGGATATCGAAAGGGTAGTCCTTTGGCAGAAGCTTCGAACCCGCCCGCCGAATAACGCGTTTTGCATACGTTGGGTACCTTTGGCAAAAGAGGTAGAAGTAGCGCTGTAAGCGCGTGTTCTTCCATCGGACAATCGCGTGTGTGCATTTAGCAGGTAAGAACCGCATCAGAAACTTCGCAAGCCCATCGCGTTTTGGGCGCGGTAGGACATAGCTGGGTGTACGTTGAATCTGGGTAACATGTGCCGCGGTTTTTGCCATTGCCGGTAGGAGTGTCACGGCTGTGGCGCCGCTACCAATGATCGCCACTCGTTTGCCGGCGTAGTCATAGTTTTCTGGCCAGAATTGCGGGTGAATGAGATCGCCGCGAAAGCGGTCTTCATATGGAAACGCCGGGCGAAATGCAGTCTCGTAGTCATAGTATCCAGTAGCCCCGAAAATCCAACGGCACTGAGCGCGAATCAGTTCGGAAGGGCCTTGGATGCCGAGTGTCCATAGCGACGCTTCGCTATCCCAGTTCGCTGCAACAACACGATGTCGGTAGTGGATTTTTTCTGCAATGCCGTATTCGACCGAGGTCTCACGAAGGTAGGCCATGATTTCGTTCGCCGATGCGATCGAGTTTGGACTTGTCCAAGGCTTGAAATCATACGAGAAGGTATGAAGGTCCGAGTCCGAGCGTATTCCTGGGTACTTAAAAAGATCCCAAGTCCCACCGAGGTGGTCGCGCGCCTCAAGGATGGCAAATGACTTTTTGGGTAACTCGCGGGTCAGATGACACGCGCAGCCGATGCCGGAGATGCCAGCGCCGATGATCAAAACATCGAATAGGGTTGTCTCTAGTTGCGTCATGTTTGCGAACTTCTGTGAAATTCATGCGATCGTGTGCTTTCTAAGAGCGACCGACTCGAGCGTGTTCCGGATTGTCTTACGAATATGTGTCCGACAGAGTTCGGTTTGAACGCTCGTTCGTTTCTGATCACGGATAGGTACACGTACTATTGCTCCCTTCGGATAAAATCTGCGGCTCGCTCACCAATCATGATCGTAGGCAGATTGGTATTGCCTGAGACGATGCTCGGCATTACCGAAGCATCTGCAACGCGAAGACCTGTGACACCGCGCACGTTCAGAAATGGATCGACGACGGAGGCGGTGTCTTTGCCCATTCGGCACGTTCCTACAGGGTGGTAAATTGTGTCAGCTCGTTCACGAATGGTTTCGCATAGCGCCTCGTCGCTCTCAAAAACGATGGGATCCGTTGGCGATTGCACGACGTCGGACATTGCAGGTGCGGTCATCACTCTATTCGCAATCCGAAGACCGTTTTTGAGCGTGTGAATGTCCTCTGGATGACTGAGGTAATTAGGGTCTATAAGTGGGGCGTCGTGTGTAGAGGGGCTGTTTAAGCGAACCGAACCACGACTTTTCGGGCGAAGTCCACACACATGGCAGCTGACACCTCTACCCCATTGCAACTTTCGCCCGTGATCTTCGATCAGAGCAGTAGCGAAGTGAAGTTGCACGTCTGGTTGATTGAGAGTCGGGGAGGTTCTTAGGAAAGCACCGCTTTCATTGAAATTGGTCGTCCACGCCCCTCGCCCGTGGCGCAGATAGGGAAGCCAACCCAAAGCTGTTCGAACCAGGCTAGCGAAATGATAGCCAGATGTGCGCGGCGATCGCGACCGGTAGAGAAGTGCGACGTCTAGGTGGTCTTGCAGGTTCCGCCCGACATTTGGGCTGTCCACTAAAACTGAGATATCGTTTTTCTTGAGTTCTTCTTGGGGGCCAATGCCTGAGCACATGAGAATCTGGGGTGTCTGGATTGCACCGGCGCAGAGAATAACTTCGCGTCGTGCGTTGTACCGGCCCCGGTTGGTCGAAACACCGATGGCGCGACGCTCTTGGAAGAGAAGGGTTTCGACGTGAGTCTTCGTCGATACGGACAAGTTCGGGCGCGATTTTGCTTCAGACAGATAGGCTTTTGATGCACTCGCGCGCCGCCCATTGCGTTGGCAAAGATGAAACAGTCCAATGCCCTCTTGCCGCTCGCCGTTGAAGTCGTTGTTTTCGGGAATGTTTAGGTCGATCCCGGCTTGGATAAACTTCTCGTTCAGGCCGTGCGTAGTTCTCGGTGCAGAGACAGCAACAGGACCATCTATTCCGTGAAGGGCAGAGGGGGCACCTTCGAATGTCTCGAGCTTTCGGAAATGTGGAAGGACGTCTGAGTAACCCCAGCCTTCTGCGCCCTCGGAAATCCATCGATCGTAGTCTTGCCGATGACCACGAATGGCGATCATTGCGTTGATTGAACTTGAGCCGCCGAGCACTTTGCCTCGTGGCTGATAACCGCGTCGGCCATTCAGTCCAGCTTGCGGTACTGTTTCAAATGCCCAGTTTCCGAGCCGGGAAGGCACTGTCAGTGACAGCGCCATGGGTACTGAAAACAGAGGGTTGCTGTCATCCGGTCCTGCTTCCAAAAGACAGACGCGACAGTCTGGATCTTCTGACAACCGCGCGGCAATTGCACACCCTGCTGATCCACCTCCGACGATGACATAGTCGAAGACTGACTCAGCGCATTGTTCGGTCCGATTCATTGCCGCCAGCTCCTCGACTACAATAGAACTAGAACCAGTCTTGGAGAGCGAGAGAGATTAGAAATTGAGGCGAAATTCGATGCCATAGGTCCGAGGTACTCCGGAGTAAGCTGCGACGCTTTGAAGTTCCGGCAGTTGAAACGTCTGAAGCAGAAATTCTTCGTCAAGGAGGTTTTCGCCGAACAAGGAAATCGACCAGGTATCGTTTGTAGACAGGAGTCCTATTCGCCCGCTAACCAGAATGAAATCGTCTTGCATGACGTTCGACGCTGCACCGGTCAAAGCAAGCGATTGCTCCGTGACGAATCTCGAGTTCAAGTGGACGAGCGCATCAATCGAAGTGAGTAGCGGCCACGAATATGTGGCCGCTGCCGTAACAGTCAGCTCTGGACTGCGCGCCAATTGCTCGCCGCCTTGAACGAACGTTGTTCCGGCTACGATGTCCTCGGTCAGCTCGACCTTGTTATACGACAGACCGGATTGAATGGTTACGCCGTCTGCCGGTCTTGCCATTAGGTCAAGTTCTGCCCCGTAGCTTTCTGCCGGTGCGTTGAAGACGACGAAGTTGTTCCCATTAAAGACAAGGTTTTGGAATCCTTTTATATCTTGGAAGTAAACCGCGCCGTTGAGCAAAACTGCCCCATCGCCAAAGGAGGAGTTGAAGCCAAGCTCGTAGGCATCTGCTGTCTCTTCGTTAAACTCAAGATCATTCGGGCTCGGCGCGACGCCGTTGCTAATGGAGTAGTTGAAAGAGGAGCGTGCAAGGTTAAAGCCGCCGGATTTAAAACCTCGCGAGTAGCTCGTATACATCAATAGATCTTCGTTGAGCGCATAGGCAAGCTTTGCCGTCCCAGAGAGTTGACTGTCATCGCGAGTCGCCTCGCCGGTCCCATTGGCTTCGGTGTTCAGCACAGGTGAGCAGACCAATGGTACAGCCGCGCCGAGTAGGGGAAGGGCGGCTGGCGTCGCGTTCAGAAAGTCACAACCAGACGAGGTCGAGTTTAGATTGAAATTGAGTTCTTTCCTCTCATACGTGTATCGAAGTCCTGTGGTCAAGACCAACCGCTCATTGAGGGACCACTCATTGTGCGTGAACAGAGCAAGCGCTTGCGTGTCCACCTCGAAGTTGTCCGCTTGTTGACCTTCGCCGTCCTGAACGGGCGGAATAAAAAATCCTGCTTGAAGGGGATCGGCGAGTGCGAGAAAAGACGGTACGCCAGGCAGTGTTCCATAGACTTGGAATCCTGTAGGAAACTGTGCGTTGCGCGTGGCTTGGTTGTAGACGATGTCCACGAAACTAGAAGAGTCCGCCCCACCACGTATCGTATCGGTCAATTCAAGTTGCTGGTTGAGATAGAACGCGCCGACTAGCCAATTCAATCGCCCGCTATCACCTTGCAGGCGAAGTTCTTGGGTGAAGCTCTGATCTTCGGTCTTGAAATCGTCGCGGAAGGATCGGTTCAGTCCAGAGCCATCGACGTCCTGATCTCTTGTGACCTCCCAGCTACGGTAGGCGGTGATTGATGTGAGGTTGGAATTACCAATTGCTCTGTCATACTGAGCAGAGACTCCCCATTCGTCGACCTCTTCACGAGTTGGCCGGTTGGGTGACAAAGCCGTTTGGTAGTCACCAATATCTGGTGATGCGAAAGGCGTCACACCTTGTGGCAAAGTAATTGCACTGACGATGGCGGCAAGTGGGCCGGGATCGAGAACGAGCGAGGCACAGCATGATTCGTCAGCGGACCCGACGTCTGCGATGATCCGGAGCGTTGAGACATCACCTTCGTACTGCACCTGACTGCGAACCATGACCCGATCGATATCATTGATGTTCGAACCGGTGTTTACTTCTTCGATGTATCCGTCTCGATTGCGAACCACCGCATCCAATCTTGTCGCCCATTGATCACCCAATGGAATATTCAGAGCGCCTTCTAGCTCGAAGGCACCATAGTTTCCTGTGTAGGCTGAAATATAGCCGTCGGTGTTGCTGCTCGGTGCCACGGTATTGATGGATACCGCGCCGGAACTTGTGTTCCGACCAAACAGTGTCCCTTGCGGTCCGCGCAGAACTTCAATACTGCTGAGTTCCGGGAGCTCTGATAGTGCGATTCCCGTACGTGTTCGGAACACACCGTCAATGAGAACCCCAACTGAGGGTTCAAAACCTGGGTTGTTTCCGAGCGTCCCAATCCCACGGATCGAGATCAACGTACCGACCGCAGAACTCTCTGTCTGGGTAATTTGGACCGAGGGGGAGAGCTGTTCGATATCCGACAGTGCTGTGACGTTTGCATTCTCAAGGGTATCGGCAGACAACACATTGATGGACGCGGGCACATCTTGAACGGTGACGTTCTCACGGCGGGTCGCAGTGACGGTGATGGTATCGATCGGGTCTAAGTTAGTGTCTTGAGCAACCGTCGGAGTTGCCGTTACCAAAGACAGCAGAAATGCACCACCCGTCCAAGCAGATTGAACGCGGCATCGTTTCGAGTGCGGCGTGGTTTGGTCGATCATTCGGTCCCCCCGTTTACGACTCGGTTTTTTCGTTCTCCTACTCGTGCCCAAATGAGACCGTGTACGATGAGTCCAACAATTGTCACGATACATGACATTAGTATAATAACTGTCACGGTACAAGACATTAGTTTGCTGTGCGCTACAAGAGGCGCAGTCCACAAGTCTCGTCACTGGATATGGATAGGGAGTTCGATATGGTCGTTTCAACGCGTTCTTGCTCGGTTTTTTGTCTGGTAATCACGCTGGCTGGCTGCGGAAAGACCGACAGCGATCTCTATGACTCCAGTGGCGTGGATGAGCGACCGACGATGTCGCATGAGCATCTTCGCTTCCCGCCAGAAGGAGAGGCGACCGAGGCAACACGGCAGTTCAACCGTCAAGCGCGGGAGTCTTCGGGGTTTGACCGGTCAATTGATGCGGAACGAGCGGCTCGAGGGTTCATGGGCAGTATTGAAGACACCGAAATACGCGGGGCCGCTGGCCGCGTCGTCTGGCGCACCAATGCCTATGACTTTTTAGCCGAACCGAGCCCCGATACCGCTCATCCGAGTTTGTGGGCGCATTCCCGTTTGGTAGCCCGTCATGGCCTATTTGTCGTGGCAGACGGTATCTATCAAGTCCGCGGCTATGATCTCAGTGTCATGTCGATCATTCGTGGCGAAACAGGATGGATTGTGGTCGACACCTTAACCAACGGGGAAACAGCAGCAGCGGCACTTGGACTAGTTCAAGATCGACTGGGCGAGCGACCCGTATCCGCTGTCATCTACTCCCACAGTCACGCCGATCACTTTGGCGGTACCGATGGCTTACTAAATGAAGCGCCGAATGATCGTGCCCAGATTCCGATCATTGCCCCTTATGGATTTACCCATGAGGCGGTTACCGAGAACCTCATCGCGGGCCCTCACATGGCCAGACGCGCCACCCTGATGTACGGGAGAACACTGGAGCCTGGTCCAGCTGGTTCCATCGGTGCCGGTCTGGGTCCTGGAATTCCCAAAGGAACGATTTCTTTTGTACGGCCAACAGAAGAGCTTGGACAGGGCGTGACTCGCAAGACGATCGATGGCGTCCGATTCGAGTTTGTCGACGCTGGCGGCACGGAAGCACCTTCGGAGTTCATGTTCTACCTGCCGGATTGGCGAGCACTGTTTACCGCTGAAGTTGTTACCGGCACCTTCCACAACGTCCTAACCATGCGAGGCGCCAAAGTTCGCGACAGTCTGCTGTGGAGTAAGGCTATTGATGATGTTTTGATCCGCTATGGAAGCCGATCGGATGTGATGTTTGCCGCACATCATTGGCCGGTATGGGGAACTGAAGACGTCATCAACCGCCTTCGTGCGCATCGAGATGTGTATCGCAACATCCATGATCAGACGATTCGACAGGCAAACGCGGGAAATACCATCCACGAGGTCTCCGAAGTTGTCTCAAAGCCCAATGTGTCGACCGAAGACCCGTCCATTCTCGATTTTTATGGGTCGACAACACACAACGCGCGAGCCGTTTACCAGTTTTACTTTGGGTGGTGGAACGGCGTGCCAGCTGAGTTTGACCCGCACACGCCAGAGGAGCGAGCAAAACGATTCGTCCAGACGCTGGGCGGTCCTCAACAGACCCTCGCAGCCGGTAAGCGAGCGTTCTCAACTGGAGACTATCGTTGGGCTGCAGAGCTCTTTAACAGCATTGTTTTTGTCGACGATCAAGATGAAATGGCCACTCTTTGGCTCGCGTCGACCTATGAGCAACTTGGTTTCCAAGCTGAAAGCGGCGCGACTCGTAACTATTTTCTCAGCGCAGCGAATGAACTGCGTACTGGGAAACGTGTGGGGAGCAAACTCATGGAGGGAGCGGTTACATTTCTTCCGAATGTTCCTACGTCATCGTTATTCGACTCGCTGGCAGCTCGGTATGATCCGAGTTCGCACGATCGCGAACCGTATGACCTCGATTTCGTGTTCACCGATACCAATGAAGTCATTAGTGTTGAAGTCGGACGTGATGTCGCAATACCAAGGTATGGTGTTAGGGCCGAGGCTCCTGCAGCGACAGTGACAGTATCGCGAAAAGTCTTCGACGGTCTCTTGCTTGGGGAGCATAGTGCACTCGGCTTAATTATCACTCGCAAGCTTAAGATCAAGGGTGCAACCGGTGCGGTAGATGCGTTCTTTGATGCGCTCGAGAAGCCACCGGAAGACTTTCCTATCGTGACCCCTTAATACACTTGGACGAGTGCTTCAGATTTGACCAAAAATCCGATTAATACGAAACTTGCCTGAGCGTGCTCTGGTTGCTTCGGCATACCTTTTTGCTTCAGGGGTTTGGGTTTGAGGAAAAAGACAGGGCACGACACTAAGCCTAAGAGAATTGATGGACGCACAGCGAGAAGTCGTGTGCAGTACGATGAGATCAAAGCCGCTTTCCTTGAACTCGTAAACGAAGGCAACTATTCACCAACAGCCGTGGACGTCGCAGAAAGGACCGGAATCACCGTTCGTACGGTCTTTCGCCACTTTTCTAACATTGAGGCGCTCTACGCCAAAATTGGGGAGTTCCAAAGGTCGTTTGCATTCGAAACAATGCCCAGCGATATTGAAGACAGTGGCTGGGAAGACAGACTAAGACAGATAATCATTCGCCGACGCGCGGTTTTCGAAGTCATTCTGGGTTCTTTGGAATTTATCATAGTGAATCGGTGGCGTTCCCGATTCGTGGCAGAGGCGTATCAGCGGATCCTTCGTGAAAGTCGACAGTTCTTAGAGTTGGCGCTCCAAGATCACATCGACATTACAACCCGTGATTTCAACACGCTCGTTGTTCTTTTTTCTCCAGCGCAATGGAGAATGTTGAGAAAGGACTTCGATCTGACAACGGATGAAGCAGAACAATGGCTGTTTGATACGGCTATCGCTTTGTATCCGTCTGTTTGACGCCTATTGCGTGCATGATTAGGTCGCGCCTTTTAGGGCAGAATAATCCAGCGGCGGCAACGGACGCTATCTCGATTCGGTGAAAAGAGTCCAAGGTAGTAGAGCGAATTGCTCAGCTCTGATCTTCGCTCGTAAAGGATGTTGCCTCACTGGAGTTTACGTAACGCTCCTAAACTCACAGTCCCGTTTTAACTGTCAGAACACTGAGGAAATTGCCTGGACAACACGATACTCGACTAGTTTGGATTTTGCGTGGCCTGTCTTTTCTATGTAGGCGAGTGTTGAGGGGTCTATGCGGAATAGCTCGGCAACGTCTCTCTGCGAAAGACCACGGTGTTTGCGATACAGAAGGACTGATTCGCCTAAGTTGCTAGGCGGGTGGCTATATGGAATAGGGCAATAGCCTAGATACGACATTATCGCGGGGTAGTACTTAACCATGGGCTGGTTGTTACCACGCTCCCAATTAATGACCGAAAAAGTGTCTGCGCCAATGAGTTCAGCTACGTCACATTGCCGCTCTCCCCGCGTCACCCGCACCGCCCGTATATGATCACCAAGAGTCTCAATTTGTTCCGGATACGCTTTCGGCAGCCGTAAGTGATTGAATTTTCTCGGTGGCAACAAGGCAACGAAACCATGTCCGTGCGGCAGGTTGGGTGAGGTCGATGCCACTTGTCGTTGTAGCGCCGATCAGGTGCAACGTTATCAAGACCGGATCTCCGGCCCGCTACTCGACCGGATCGACTTGTCGGTGCGTCTGCCAAGAGTTCGCTTTGAGGCGCTGACCGATGTCGGTTCGGAGGAGTCGACCGAAGTTGTTGCAGCGCGAGTCGCTGCTGCTCGAGCGCGGGCAGAGCGGCGACAGGGTTCGCCCAACGCAACTTGGTCCACGGCATCCGTGCAAGCCTGGCTTCGATCCGGCGGCGCTGCCGTCACGTTGCTTGGTAAAGCCGCGGAATCGCTGCGGCTCTCTGCCCGTCAATGCCATCGCGTAGTGCGTGTGGCACGAACGATCGCCGACTTGGCCGACGCGGTGGATATTCAACGCGCGCATATGGCCGAGGCTTTGGCGTTGAGGGCGCCGGGACGGACGGGCTAGCGATCATCGACCCCGCAAGTGATGGTGCAGTATTCTCTGGTGAGGCTGACCGCCAAGTCGGCATCGCCATTTCGACAAACTACTGCTAGGGGACCTGTGTTGGAGTTTTGCAAAATGCGACGAGTTGCTCTGCTTGGCTTTGTACTGTCGCCACTGGTGACCGGCTGTGTGAGTCACATGATTGCTGTGAGCAACAAGCTACAGGGCATCGAAGGCAACGCACCTCAGTACAGGGTCGAGAATCTACAAGCAGAGTGTGAGCGAATTTATCAAGTGACGCCGATGTTGACGCTCGCGACGATGCTGGAAGGTCCCATGGAGTGCGGGGATGTTGCGAGTGGTGAGTCAGTGCCGTGTGATGAGTTCGATACTGAAGAAGAGAAGCAAGCGCGCGCTCAGCGACTGCAAGTTCGAAAGGTGCAAGAAGCCGCCGCACGCGATGCGGACGCTGCTTGTCGTGCGTATGAGGAGAACCCAAGGGACGATGCTTTGCGACGTCTCGCTGAGGAGGCTGTCTTACGGGAGCGAGGGGCTGAGCGGATTGGTAGTGGGGCGCTGGAGCAATGACGATAACCGTCTATCTCTTGCTGGGTCTAGTCGCAACGGTCGCTATTGTGCTGACTCAGGTTCTGAGACCAACACCGAAGTCGGAAGAAGAGATTGCGGCGCTTGATGCAGAAATTCAGCGCGTCACTGCCAGATTGCGAGAGCATGCACTCGACAGCATAAAGATCTCGATCAGCACAGAGGCTCCGAAAGATCCATTCGCGAGCAAGTTTGGTGGTTACGCGGCGTGGTCGACGAACAAGGAATATCCTGTCGACAAGCGAGCTAAACCGCTCGCGCTACTTGCACAGTTCAACTTGACTGATTTACCAGAGAACTCGATGTTGCCTGGCGCTGGTTTGCTGCAATTTTTTTATCGCTGCCGATTCTTCGTGGGGTCTCGAATACCCGAGTCGTAAACGCACCAACGATCAGATTATCGCGGACCCACGCGGCTATCGAGTGGTGTTTCATCCAGAGATGTTTAAAGAGATTGCGAATATTCAGGAGAAATTTGACCGGATCAAATTACGGCCACTTCCGTTTGAAGGAGAGCGGGCAGTAACTTTAGTGCTGGAAAGAGCACTGTGCAGTCCGAGCGACTACCGGTTCGACAAGATCGTCAGCGACCTTGGTGTTCTCGACGATGACGTCATCGACGCGACTTGGGAGATCGATAGCTACGGAGGATGTCGTATTGGCGGCTACGCAACCTTTTCGCAGGATGATCCGCGCATGTCGAAGCCAAATGAAGACTGGCAACTCTTGTTCCAGATGGATTCAGTCAATGAGCACGGCTTCGACATCATGTGGGGAGATGTCGGTGTCGCTAACTTCTTCATTCGACCAAACGACCTGGCCGCGTTGAATTTTGATCGAATTTGGTACAACTGGGACTGTTGTTAATGACCATTCGGTCATGGTTGTATCAACTTAACTCAGTCTTTGAGCGCCTTACCGCGGATTCTCTTTCAAGTAATTGCGTAGGACCGATCTAACTGGAAGAGTAAATCGAGGGTAGAGGCCGCTTGCCAATCGTGACTCATCAGAAAAGTCCTAAAGGCGTTGGTCGAGAATTGTTCAGGATAAGGATTCCATGAAGAAATACGCCGTACCACTGTTTCTGCTTTGTTTGCTTTCCGCAGCGTGCAGCGCCCAATCGTCTAGTCCTTGCCACAAGGAAGAGCCGACTGAGTCGAATGAGCTATTGTTCCAGTACCGTGTCGAGGGCGGCGATTTCGAGTATTTCTTAACACTCATTCCGTACAGTCATTATCGTGGGTATTCTCGTTTATTTGGAGCCGAGACTCTCTATCAGATCGAGCGGCGCGATGAAGGTTGGCACGATCATCCTGCGGGATACGCATTGAAAGTTGCGGTCGAGGACCAAGTTATGATGCTTGAGGATTTAGATTTACGCTTCGACTTGGCAAAATCCTCGTGCCTGCCTGATGACACAGCGTGCAAAAATTCGTTTGATGATGAAAGAGGCATAACTGAATTCAAGGCGGAAGGTAAGGTGTTTAAGCTCGTTTCCTGTTTTGGAGTCTTCTCGCCGCCTTTTATCGAAGAAATGACCGCTGCTAAATGAGCGAGCTAAGTGTGTTTAGAAAAATAGTGTCGAACCGGAGTTAACTAGAGTGGAGGCAGCTGCGGTACAGGTATCGCGGATGATTCAACGCCAATCAGTTCATAGAGATCTTGGTCTAAATATGTCGACACTATCTCGAGAAGACGATCCACGGGGAGAATCGACTGCAGGTAAATCGAATGATGTGGAAGTATTCGATAGTCGTTGAAGGTACCGGGATTCACGTGAAGTCGGACGAAAAGCCTATGATTGGTTTTTATGCGAATCGAAAACTATGGACATCGAGTGCTGAAGCTGCGATCGATAAAGCAAAGGCGTTGATTTTGGAAGATTGGATGCATGGCGGCTACCGAGATGCAAACACTGGTTCAGCCCCGATGCTACGAGTTGAGAGCATCACTCCCGTTAGTCTTGTCTGGTTGTTACTAACACCCAGTCAAAAAAGCGGATATGTCTTTTACCCGGATACTGACAGCTAATCAGGCTCTTCATCCACTAGGTTAACCGACGATATGAGAATCCCTCTTTGATAACCTCGCGAGACTTCCATTCCAGCAACAGCGGGTGCAATAGCATCTCAACCCGGACCAGCTCCTTTGGGATCCACTCTGCCACTTCCGGTTAACCAATATTGAACGTCGGCGTGTAGCTTTCGAAAAGTAGCGCCGAGATCATTCGAACCTTAGTGTGATTGCGACCGATGCTAGCGGTTCGAGCGTACGAGAAAACGTTGCGCCATGAAATCAACGCAGACCACATGATTTGCAAAGAAGTCATGCCCGACGAACCCATCGACCTCAACCGGTTCGACGAAATCCAGAAGGCGGAGTTGTTGCGGACCAAAGTCCTCGCCAGCAAGCTTAAACTGCTGGTTGTCAACGTGCAGACCATCGTCCATCAACTTCTGATTCTCCGCAGTACTGCTTCGCACGATCGACATCGGCGCGCCAGTGTCCCAGACGAACACCAGATCTCCAAGATCTGTGCTGACGTTCGTTGTTGGTTGGATCTCCAGCCCCGCGACAAACGGGACTTCGGTACCATAGCAGCCCTGTTCTCTTGCGCTCGGGGATTCACCAGGAATCAGGGTCATGACATTCTGACCGTAATCGATGACGAGCTTCACTGATTGGATCAATTCCGCTCCGATGTATCCAACCCCTGCGGGTGTTTTCCGGTACGTGACTGCCTCGTCGTCGACATGGCCGCTCACATCATGAAAAACCATCGAGCCAATGCGCATTTCGGGGATCGTGAAGCGCTCTGATTCCAGCCTGTTACCCATTGCATCAAGCCAGACGTAAGGTTCGTCGAGATAGTTCACATCAATCGATTTCAAGGCTTCTTTCGACAGGACGATCTGGTCACTACCACCCAGATCGAACAACACTTTCATTTGCCGTGAGTCGACATTGATCTCGAGGATTGGAAAATTATTCATGAACTCAATCGGAACTGACGACGGCGTCGGTTCGGGGCTTTCGGTGCATCCTGTGGCTAGGAAAACAGTTAGTGCAAACAAGGTCCAGTGGCGCACGTTTTCCAGCTCCTGACTGAATCGGTCAGACTTTAGGACCCTGGTCACCATGCTTGGTTCCAGGGTTCGATTTCTACCGCGGATTCTCTTTCGAATCGCGGTAGTGCAAACGCTCGCGTTCGCGGACAAATCCCTCTTTGATAAAGCCGCGAGACTTCCATTCGAGGAACGTCGGGTGCGATAGCATCTCATCGCGGACCAGTGCCTTCGGGATCCACTCTGCCATTTCGGGCGAACCAATATTGACGGTCGGTGTATAGCCGTCGAGCAGGAGTGTCGAAATCATTGTGACGTCGCAGGTGATGCAGGTCACCCACATCAGATAGCCCTTGGACGTCGCGAAGTAGAAGTACCAGGTCGGGCTTGAAGTTGGGACATACTGTATGTCGTACTTCTCGTCGATCGGTCCACCGAGGACTCGTTCCAATTCTGCAACGAACTCGCCGACGGAAAACTCCGTGAATCGACCCGTAGAGTTGTTATCGAACTCGACTGAATACTTGGGCGATCCAGGTGTGAAGTACTGAGCTTGACGTGCCGAGGCAATACGAACCTGCACCCAACTTTCTTCCCCATCGACCTCATTGAAGAATGGGTAGTAACCGGTCTCGGCCTCATAAGCCTCGATCAATCCGGTCCAGTACTCAAGGTGTTCGAGTCGTGCCTGATCGGCATCGCGCTGGAATTGAAGTGCTGGGTGCTCGATCGTTCCGCAGGCGGTGACCAATGCCAGCAGTGACAGGAACAGAATCCGCAAACTCTGTCTTCCGAAGTTCAACAAGCGTCTCCAGCAGTTGCATCGATCGACAGGTTTGGTCCGATCCGTTGTTCTGATCGATGCACGGCTTTGCGGCCTAAGCGGAATAGGATCGCTTGGCCGCCCAACCGAACAAAGCACCGACCAGAGCACCAATGGCCAGGCAGAGAAAAATACTGTCAACGTAGTCACGTGCGACCAGAACACCACAAGCCCCGGTGATCACCGGGACCACGGTCGTCGCGCGACGGAGCTTCCTGGCTCTATTTGCGTACAGGCGCCGGTTTCGATCGCGCTCAATTGCCTTTCGAGGTTCTTCGAGTATCTGATCCGCGATACTTGCGGCGTCTTTCGTTGCCATAGCGACAGTCCTTAGAGGCCGGCTTCCGCGATCATGTAGTCGATGGCGCGGTAGACGTCTTCGTCGCTCAGCGCAGGGTTGCCGCCTTTCGCTGGCATGTAACCGGCTTCGCCCTGGTAGCCCTCGACTGCGTGGGTGCGGAGTGTTTCAAGACCCTGAGCCAGGCGCGCTTGCCATGCGTCGGCGTTGCCCAGCATCGGCGCACCGCCGATACCGCCGGTGTGGCATGCGCCGCAGGCGTTGTTGTAGACCTGGGCGCCGGTGAGTTCGACGGCGACAGGCTCCGGAACCGCGACGGGAGCGGCGACAGTGCGCTGGCCCGCTTCACCCGGAAGTACCAGTTCTCCAACCGGCGTGATTCGGTCTGCGATCTGGGCCTGATACGCTTCATCTTCCACGATGTAGCGGCCCTGAGTGTCGGCGGACAATCGCGCCGAGAACACGTAGATAGCGATAGAGATTGCAACAAGGATCGCCAAAACGACCATGAATACGTCGAAAAATTTCTTGTCCTGAGCGCTCAAAGTTCTGACTCCGAGAGGGGGTCTTTTTAAGAATGGATCTGTGCGGCGTCCCGACCGCAGCGCTCTCTATTATAGTACAAGTTGCGATCGAACAAGTGTCCCAACGCGCAATTCAGGGGAGCGTGAGGCGTTGCCAGCGATCCGCGCTGACCAGCGTATTACCGACGGTACGTTCGTCGATCTCGACGTTGACGACGTGTGCAGGCGCTGAAGCGGTTTCGTCGAGCATTGAGTTGTTAACCAGCAGTTCGACAGGGGCGTCAGATAGTGGCGCAACCTGGTACACGTAGACATCGTTGCCGTCGACTTCGACCCCGAGTATCGACAGCGCCAGCGGCGGCTGGTCAGCCCCGATTCGCAGACCGAATCGAGACTCGACGTGCAAGGCGACATAAGCGCGACCTTCGACCGATTCCAGCGCTTCCGATTCGGGCAAGAGCGCGAGCGCGTCATGCGCGTGGATGCGGTGCGTAATCTCAAGCTCGCCATTGGTCGTGTATTGCAACGTACTGACGACGCCGGATTGGCGATGGGCGGCAACGTTGGCGCACAGGGCCACCAACAATACCGCCCCCATCAGATGCCGCAGCACCATCATTGCGCAGGCTGCATCCGCACGCTGTTGGAGTCCGTCGTGTCGCCTTTCTGCTCGCGCAGTGTTTGCAGACTGTCCGCTAACAGGTCTCGGTCTTCGCGCAGCTTGCGATACAGACTCAGGCGCGACTGGCTGATGCGACTCGGGAACGCATTATTCGACCGGTCTGCGTCCGCGATTTCGTGTCGCGGATCGATGTAGAAACTCGTGATCCGCTTGTCGCTAATGAACATCTTGCGCACTGCATCCGCGTGGCGCCGCCAGAGTTCGGCCGGCAGGATCATGAACTCGGTTTCGCCGTCGGCGTACGTAATCTCCAGAGGGACGGGCATCACGAGGCCGCCGAGGTTCTCGAGCGAAACGAAGTAGATAAAGTCGTCGTCCCGGATCGCCTGATCCAATGCGTCGCGTTCCCAGTCTTCCAGCGAATCGCGATACTCCATCGCCGTATTGCGGTCGGCGTTCGACGGCGTGAAGCGATCGTTGTCGTTGTAAAAGTCTTTCAACTCCGGATACCGATCGATGCGGAGTGGTTGCCCGGCTTCGCGATTGCGCTGCTGCGCCAGCGTCTCGGGCACATTGGCCTGCTCGAGTTTGCGATTCGCGGGGTAATCGACGTCCGGGTCGTCGCTGGCGATCTTATACTCCCGTACGTCACGAATCGCGATGTCCACGTGGTCGGTTGAATAGAACCAGCCGCGCCAGAACCAATCGAGGTCGACGCCAGAGGCATCTTCCATCGTGCGGAAAAAATCCGAAGGTGTCGGGCGCTTGAACTTCCAGCGCTGCGCATACTCGCGGAACGCAAAGTCGAACAGCTCGCGACCCATGACGGTTTCGCGCAGCACCGTGAACGCCGCCGCGGGCTTCGAGTAGGCGTTGGGTCCAAGATTCAGCACCGAGTCCGACTGGGTCATGATCGGCACCTGGTTTTCGCTGGTCATATACTCGGTGATGTAGTCCAGCACGTTGGTGTGATGTCGGAACGCTGGGTAGTTTTCTTCCCATTCGAGCTCGGCGACATACTCGAGGAACGTGTTCAGACCCTCATCCATCCAGGTCCACTGGCGCTCGTCCGAATTCACGACCATCGGGAAATAGATATGTCCCACTTCGTGAATGATGACGCCGATCAAACCGTATTTGACGCGGCGAGAGAAGGTCTCATCCGGCGCACCGCTCGGCGCTTCTTCGCCTTCGGGTGGCTCGTACGGCGTCGGTCGATATCCGTTGAACGTGATCATCGGATATTCCATGCCGCCGGATTTCCAGGTGTTCACGGATTGTGCGGTTGGGTACGGGTAGTCGAAAGAGAAGCGGGAATAGACTTCCATCGTGTGAATGACGGCGTGCGTCGAATAGCTCGACCAAATCGGTTCTGCTTCGTTCGGGTAGAACGACATCGCCATGACCAGCGGCTGCTCGCCGTCGGGCTGACGATGCCCCATCGCATCCCAAATGAATTTTCGGGAGCTGGACCATGCAAAGTCGCGGACATTTTCGGCTTTGAAGTGCCAGGTCTTGAGTTTGTTGGTGCCCTCGGATTCATTCTCCAACGCTTCTTCGGGTGTGACGATGAACACCGGTTTGTCGGCGGTCTCTGCAGTTTTCAGGCGGCGGCGCTGAGTCGATGTCAGCACCTCTCTTGGGTTGTCCAGTACACCGGTGGCGGACACGACGTGATCCTCGGGGACAGTAATCTCGACGTCGAAATTGCCGAACTCCAGTGTGAACTCGCCACGACCAAGAAACGGTTTGTTGTGCCAACCATCGTAATCTGAGTAGGCAACCATCCGCGGATGCCACTGCGCCAGGAAGAAGATGTTGGTGTCCGACTCCGGGAAATGCTCGTAGCCGCCGCGGGAACCGACTCGTGGCTCATTCAGAATATTGAACGCCCAATCGATATTTACAACTGTGCCTTCGCCGCTCGCCAGAGGTTTCGGCAGATCGATTCGCATCAAGGTGTCAACGACGGTGTAAGGCAGAGGTTTGCCGGCGGCGTCCGCGACGCGCGTTAGTTCGTAGCCGTATTCGGTTTTGTTGAGATCCTGCTGGAATGCGAGTGTGCCGAAGGTCAGGGTATCCGGCGTCGCTGACTCTTCTGCAACGTCATCGGCAAGCCGACTCATGACATCCAACGAGTCTTTGCGGAATCGATTTTGATCTAACTGCAGCCACAGGTAGCGCAACGCGTCCGGTGAGTTATTGATGTAGACAATTTGCTGCTTGCCTTCGATGCGTCGCTGCGCCTCGTCCAGCGTGACCTCGATTTTGTAGTCGGCACGCTGTTGCCAATATTGCGAACCGGGTGCGCCCGAGGCTGTCCGGTAAACGTTTGGCGTGGGGAGCACCTCGTCGAGCTGACGAAAGCGATCTTCAAAGGTGCCCTTGGTCTGGCGGGTGGTCTGCGCGTGGGCAGCGGTGGCGAGCAAAGCTAGCAGGACGAGAATGATTCGAGACGGCATAGCGGTAAATTCCAATCGGGTCAGTGGTCGTTTTCGTGTCGTGGCTATGTCCAAGAACTTGCCCCCGAAGTCTTCGACAGGCTCGAAATAGTACTGATACAACGGATAAACACCAACAGAAATTGCCTGTTGGTCCCTTTATTAATGAACCGGCTGGCCCCAAAATAGAGAAGTAACGCGCTGACGCCACCCATCTTGTGGGCCATGCCGCGACAGCGCCAATTGATGCCGGTTTTCCTGCCGGAGCCCTCACATCAGGGGATGACATGCAAGACAGTTTCGCCGGGCGTGCGTACAAGCGCCTGCTCCCGATCGCGACCGCGCTAGCACTCGGCGTGGTCGTTCTTGGAGCTTGGGTTCGATTGACCGACGCCGGATTGGGTTGCCCGGATTGGCCCGGGTGTTACGGCACGCTGACAGTGCCAAATGATGCGGACGAGCTGGCGTATGCCAGCGAGGCGTATCCGGAGCGTCCCGTAGAAACGCAGAAAGCGTGGAACGAAATGATCCATCGCTACTTTGCCGGCACGCTCGGTTTGCTTGTGTTTGCGCTGGTCGTGCTGGCCTGGCGCGCGCGGCGGGATGACCCTGACCAGCCCGTGAAATTGCCGACCGCGTTGGGTGCGCTGATCGTGTTCCAGGCGCTGCTGGGCATGTGGACCGTGACGCTGTTGCTGAAGCCAGTCATCGTCATGCTGCACCTGCTGGGCGGGATGGCAACGTTGGGATTGCTCTTTTGGCTCAGTTTGCGGGCCTGGCGCCCCGGAACTCGAGACGCTGTTTCTATTGCGAGCCTGGCGCTGGTGGGCTTGTGCTTCGTCTACGCGCAGATTGCGCTCGGCGGTTGGACGAGCACCAATTATGCGGCACTTGCCTGCCCGGACTGGCCGACCTGTCAGGGTCAGTGGTGGCCCGAAACGAATTTCAAGGAAGGGTTCGTGTTGTGGCGTGGCACGGGCGTCGACTACGAGGGCGGCGTGCTGGACGGTGAGGCGCGAACGGCGATCCATCTGACGCACCGTATCGGCGCTATTGTCGTCACCGGCCTGCTTGCGCTGCTAATGTGGCGCGCGTTTCGCAGCGCGCGGGGCACGGTTCGGGCCGCTGCTGCCGCGGTGGCGGTCGCTTTAGTGCTGCAGATCAGCATCGGACTCGGCATAATCCAATTGTCGCTGCCGCTGTGGTTGGCGACGGCACACAACGGTGGCGGGGCGCTGCTGTTGCTGTCGCTGCTGTTTTTGAACCACGAGACCCGTTATGTCCAAGGCCGAAGCTGAGGTCGCATCCCTACTGCGCGCGAGTTGGCGTGACTACTACGAGCTGACCAAGCCTCGTGTCGTCATGCTGATCGTGTTCACCGCGGTGGTGGGCATGCTGCTGGCGGTGCCGGGCGTACCGCCGCTCGATCTTGTGGTGTTCGGAACGTTGGGTATCGGACTCGCGTCGGCGTCGGCCGCGACGGTCAATCAGATCATCGACGCACGCGTCGACGCGCAGATGCGCCGCACTCAGAACCGGCCGCTGGTGCAAGGTCATTTGAATGACCGTCAGGCGTTGACCTTCGCCGGTGCGCTGTGCGTTTCGGGGATCAGTCTTTTATGGCTGTTGGTCAATCCGCTAACCGCGGTACTGACGTTCTTGTCGTTGGTCGGCTATGCGGTTGTGTACACCGTCTACCTCAAACCGGCGACACCACAGAACATCGTGATCGGCGGCGCTGCCGGCGCTGCGCCACCGGTACTCGGGTGGGCGGCGATTACCGGCGAGGTGCACGCCTATTCGCTGCTCCTGTTCCTGATCATCTTCGTTTGGACGCCACCGCATTTCTGGGCGCTTGCGATTGCACGACGGGACGAATACGCCAAAGTCGGTACGCCGATGTTGCCAGTGACGCACGGGGTGCGGTACACCAAACTGTCTGTGTTGCTGTATACGATTCTCCTGGTGATCGTGACGCTGCTGCCGTGGCTGTCCGGCATGAGTGGTCTGCTCTACCTTGCAGCGGCGATGTTCTTCGGTGGGGTTTTTCTTCGCCATGCGTTGTTGCTTCGGGCAAGCGATGGAGATGAATCCGCGATGCCGATGTTCGTCTACTCGATCAACTACCTTATGTACTTGTTCGCAGCGCTGTTACTCGATCACTACCTGCTGTAGCGATGTCGTACGCTCCGCCTGAGTCCGAAGTCGAGACCGGCAATGCGAAGAGAGGCTTCGGTGTCCTGCGTTCGATACTGTTGGTTCTCGCCGGGCTTATGACGCTTGGTAGCATCTCCGGTTATTACCTGCCTGCATCGCATGGGCTCGACCCGATGGGTCATCTGCCTCGAGACCCTGCGTTCCGATTCGGCCACATCTTTGGCACGATGCTATTTCCCTGCTTGTTTTTTGGTTTGTTGTTTTCGCTGTTCCGATGGCGAGTGTGGCTGGGTGTGCTGACCGGAGTCGCGACGATACTGCTCGTACACTATTCGACTCAGGCGATGGTGAGCTGAGTCCAACGAGTTAACCGGGGCAGTCAATCCGCTTGCAGTGCCAGCACTGGATCGAGCCGCGCTGCGGACAACGCGGGGTAGACACCAAATCCAACCGCGATACCAATACAAACAACCACGGCGGCGGCGATCACGAGCAGTGACCAGGCGACCGCCCAACCGGCGAATGCTGCGATCGTGTAGGCAAGCAGAACACCAACCAGAACACCCAGCCCCGCGCCGATCGTGGCGATGACCGAAGTTTCGACGAGGAATTGCCGAACAACGTCGGATTCCTGGGCACCGAGGGCACGGAGCAGACCGATTTCGGATTTTCGTTCCAGCACGCTGGCCAGCATGATGTTCATGATGCCGATGCCTCCGACCAGCAACGAGATTCCTGCGACGGCGGACATGACGATGGTGAAAATTTGCTGTGTTCTTTGGTGCTGCGCGAGCAACCGAGCAGGCACCACAATGTCGTAGTCACTCTGGTCGCTGTGGCGGCGCGACAATAGATGTGCAATCGCACCGGCCGCGACGCTCGGGTCGAGAGTTCCGTCAAGTCGCGCTTTAACCTCGTCGAGTTCTGCACTAAGTGTTTCGCGCTTAAGTCGGGCGAGTCCGGTGCGCAGCGGGAGATAGATCTGATCCGCTTCGCCGCCGACGTCCCGCCCCTGGAACTCGCTCGAGTCGAGGTTGCGATCGGCCAGAACGCCGATGACCTCGAGCCAAAGATGGTTCACTTTGATGCGTCCACCGATCGCACCGCCGTTCGGAAACAGTTTTCGCGCCGCTTCGCTGCCCAACACCGCGACCTGGGCAAAAACACGATCGTCCTGATCATCGAATAGAGCGCCGCGCGCTGCGCGCAGACTCGAGAGCTCAAAGTACGACGGACTGACGGCAACGACCTTGGAGTCACTGTCGCCTTCTCGCGAGTAGACGCTCCACACGCGAAACTCGCGACTGCCGGCCCATGCATTGACGAACGGCAGTGTCGATGCCATCGCTGAAGCATCCCGGATCGAGAGACCGGTGGAGAACTTTCGCATTTCCTTCAATGTCTCTTCGTCGAAGTCTTTACCCTCGACGATCAGGTTGTTCAGTCCCATGCCCTCGATCAGTTGCAGCGCTTCGCGCTTGCCACCCTCGGAGACCGCAAGCATCGCGATCACCGCACCGACGCCGAACACCATGCCGAGCAACGTGAGGGCCGTGCGCAGTCGGTGATGCGAAAGTTGTCCGAGTGCCTGACGGACATCGAGCAACACGTTGTTCCAGCGCGTATTCATCCGCCGTTCGACGGTGCAACCAGAAGCACACGTTCACCGGGGTTCAGACCCGATTCAACTTCAAGTACGTCTGGCCCCCGAGCGCCAATTTCGATGATCCTGCGCTGTGGTCCACCGTTTCCGTCAACGTAGACAAACGTGGCGTCGGCCTCGGCGAACACGGCTTGTGTCGGGACGACGATTGCATCCCGCAGCGCTCCGGTTACGATCTCGCCGCGCAGCTTACTGCCAACACGCATAAGGTCGGCATCGATGGACGCGATTTCTGCTTCGACGGTAAAAAACTTCTGCGGTTCGCCTCGCTTGCGTGGCGTTGCGACTGCCGACACGGAAGTCACGGTGGCGGCGAACTGTTGTTCCGGCACCGCATCCAGACGAAATCGTACTGGCTGGTCGACACCGAGACCGACCGCATCGGCTTCAGCCACAAACAACTTGACGCGGACCTTGCCGCGTACCGGCAATAAACCGACGGGCATGCCCGGGAACACGCGCTTGCCCTTGCCGAGCTTCGCGCCCCACGGGGTACTGGCATACACGAACGTGCCGTCTGCCGGACTTCGTAACTCCATCATGGACAGCGCCTGATCTTGTTTGGCAAGTTTCTCGCGCTCGCCCTCTTGTTCCGACTGAATCGCGGCGCGCTCTGCCTGAGTGCGTTGGTCGAAGGTCTCCCATTGCCATTCGAGGAACGCGGCTTCGACGTTCAGGTAATCAACATCTGACAGTGCGTCGATGACTTCGTTGCGACTCAGCAGTCTCTGATCGACGTTCGCAAACGTCTCGGTAATGTCGCGTTCTCCGTCGACGCGCTCGCTCTCGTGATCGATACGCACTTGCTCCAGTGCACCGACGCGGGAAATGTCAGCCAGTTTGAAGTCGGACTTTGCGACCGCGGTCGCCGTTGACCGGCGTGTCTGCGCAATCTGCGTCTCATCAAATCGGGCCACAACGTCGCCGCGTTTGACCTCCGAGAACTCCGGCGCCATCCAGGCAATGTTGAATCCCATGCGAATGCCAGGCGGCAAAGCCACCGGCAACGACTCTGAGGCAATCAGTTCGCCGGTCGCCGCTACGGTCAGTTCGGTTGCCACGGGTTGGACAACGACGGCAGGTTGGCTGGTGGTTTCGCCGCCGCATGCTCCGAGTGTCACCAGCACACTGAGTAGTAGGTATTTTTTTGCGTCCATTAAATCGCGATCTCCATGCCGCTTTTCAACCCGTCGGTGACAATCCTGAGCCCGGCGCTTCGACCGCCGAGTGTCACCGGCTGCCAACCCTTGCGCGTGCGCACGCCGGGTTTACCGGCACGATAGAGCACCGCGTCCTCTGGAATCGCGATCGCGTTGGAGACCGTGTCGACAACGACACTGACTTTTGCTGATTGACCGGGTCGCAACGCATCGGACGCGTCGTCGTCTTCCAGCGCGATAGAGATGCCTCTGACCATAGCTTGTGAAAAGCGCGACTGGCGCCGAACGATACTGCTGATCTCAACGATTCTACCGATCTGTTCCGTTCCGCCTGCTGACTCGATCGTGACCGTGACGTTCTGACCAAGGGCCAGCCGCGCCGCCGCAAATTCGGGAATGTCAGCTTCGATCACAAGCTGACTATCGTCGACCAGTTCGATCACAGTCATGCCAGGATTCACACTATCGTTGACATCCAGTTTTTGACCTTCGTTGTCTGAGCCAACGACGACCAGTCCGCTGGTGGGAGCCACGATCGTGAATGATCGCAGCTCAGCCTCTGCGGCGCGAAGCTCGCTTTCCAGGCGTCGCACATCCGCTTCCAATTCCGCCAGTCGGGATTCGCGCACACGAGCCACAAGTGCTGCACGCTGCTGCTCGCGTTGGTACGTGTCCTCTGTGTAGGCACGTTCTTCGACCAACTTGCGATACTCCAGGCCCGCATACACGCTTGGGTCGACCGCGGCTTTGCGCGCCGCTTTGTCGGCGTTGCTTTCAGCGGCGGCGAGTCGCACCTTATCTTCCTCAACCTCACGTGCCATAGACTCCAGCAGCGATGCTAGTTCGCTGCGTCGCGTGTTCAGTTCGGCGCTCTTCGCCTTCACACGATCGTCCGACGCGCTGCCATCAAACTCGACCAGAACATCACCCGCCGCGACGCGGGTCCCTTCACGCGCAATTTTGGTAATGGCGATGCGCCAGTTCTGTGAAGGCGGCGGCCCGAACAAAATCCCCTCGCTCGGTGCAACGACACCGCTCGCCGAGATTGTGATGGGTCGATCGCTCGCCTCGACGCTGATCCAGTCTTCGGCGTTTGCGCTGGCGCAAAGTGACACGAAAACCAGCGTGAGGAATGTGATGGTCTTCATTGTTCAGTCTCCGTATCCGGAACACCGAGTACGCTCATCCCCGGCATGATCTGGACAGGAAGCGGTGTCAGTGGTCGGGCATACGCTTCAAAGTAACCGCCATCACTCCAGTCCTGCTTCTCAAGAGCCTGACTGGAACGCCACTCAATCTCGGCCGCGAATGCATCGATGCCCTGCGCATCGGTTGCGACAGTCAGGCGACGGCCTTGATCAAACTCGAGGTAGTCGGCTTCATGAATCCAGAATCGAACGCGAAGGTCCTGGCGATTCGCAACGGACGCAATCTGTAGTCCGCCGTACAACGTATCGCCAGGATAGATCTTACGACCCGTAAACGGGTTCTCCGCATAAATGACATAGCCACCTCGTTCGGCGCGGATTTCAGTTGCGGCCAGCGCGTCGCGGATGCGTTGGTATTCAATCTCTGCCTGTTCGATATCGAGTGCCGCTTCACGTTCCGCATCTGCAAGTTTCGCGCGCAGGTTCGTCAGTGCTTGTTCGGCACGGCGCTCGGTCTGCTGCGCGGTTTCGAAGGTGAGTTGGTATCTCTCAAAATCCAGACGTGGAATTGTCTGTTCCGGGATTACCGCATCGAGCTTAGCGATACGCGTCTCAGCGCTGGCGAGCGAGAGTGCTTGTTCGGCATCGAGGACCGCCAATTGCGCTTCGTCCACTCGTCGAGTAGCGGTGAATCGAATCTTCTCGAGATCTGCGCGTGTTTTTTCTTCTTCGCCGATCAGCGTGCCCGGATCAAGTCGGACAACCAGCTCGCCAGCCGACACCTCAGCACCCTCGGGTGCCATCCACTCGATGCGCCGCTGCCAGCCACCGGGCAACGACGGCATCTCTATCGTCTGCGCTGCGACATCCTCGATCACTCCAGTAAGCAGCGGTGTCGCCTCGACACTACAGCTCAAAAAAAAGATCCCGATAAGTGCAGCTTTAGTGCGGCGAATTTTGAACATCGCGTTCTACCTTCCCGTCGCGCATGTGAATCACTCGACCCGCGTAGGCGGCGATTTCATCTTCGTGTGTCACCATGACAATCGTCTGCCCGTCACGGTGGAGCTTGGTAAACAGCTCCATGATCTCTACTGAGGTTTTGCTGTCGAGATTGCCGGTGGGCTCGTCCGCCAGTAACAGCGGAGGTTCGCTGACGAGTGCGCGTGCAATCGCGACTCGCTGTCGCTGACCGCCGGACAACTGGTTGGGTCGGTGGTCCATCCGGTCTTGTAAACCCAGCTGTGTGAGCATCTGAACGGCACGATCGCGTGCGTCGCCGACATCGTCATCTCGGTATCGATAGGGCAACAGCGTGTTTTCCAGCGCCGTCATGCGTGGCAGCAGATGAAAACTCTGGAATACAAAACCAATTTGTCGATTCCGGATCTTTGAGAGTTCCTGGTCGTCGCGCTCGCTGATTGACTCACCGAGCAGGCGATAGTCACCGTCGTCGGGGGTGTCGAGGCAGCCAAGGATGTTCATCAGCGTGGATTTGCCAGAGCCTGAAGGTCCCATGATGGCAACGAACTCACCTTCGCCAACGGTAAGGTCAACGTGATCCAGCGCATGCACTATCGAATCGCCGACCGCGAAGCGTCTGACTAGTGCGTCGGTTTGGATCATCTGGTGGACCGTTAGACTGGTGAGGCGACAACCTATGAGTGTAATCTGTTCGCGCGGCAGTGTGCGGCAGATGCAATTGTCCTCGGCCTTCGCACCCACCCATAAATTTTGATATCGACTTCGTTGTTGCACGCAACGATGTGGCCGGATGGTCGGCCGAAATTTGGAGAAACATTCGTGTTTATTCGCAGGGACGCCAAAGACGCCTCCATCAAGCTGTTGATTGCGCTTGTGGTTTCGCTGATCGCTGCATGCGGTGGCGGCGAGCCAGGTGACATGCAAATGCCGCCGGCTGCGGTTGCGGTAGCCGAGGTTGTTGCGCAAGAGGTCACCGATTGGGATGAATTTAGTGGCCGCATTCAGGCGGTAGATACGATTGAAGTTCGCCCTCGCGTCGCTGGCTATCTGCGCGAAGTCCACTTTACTGAGGGCGCGCGGGTCGAAGCAGGTGACTTGTTATTTACGATTGATGATCGAGAGTACCGTGCGCAAGTCGCATTAGCGCAAGCAGATGTGGTTCGAGCGCAAACGCGACTCGAGCTGGCTGAACAGGAAGTGACTCGCGGCGAAAAGCTCGTCGTGGCACGCGCATTGTCGGCGGAGGAACAAGATCGGCGTACCGGTGAGTTACGCCAGGCCAAGGCGGATCTCGCCAGTGCCGAGGCCCAGCTCCGCCGCGTCCAACTCGACGTCGAGTTTACCCGACTTAAGGCGCCGATCGCCGGCCGCGTCGGTGAAGCATTGGTGCGACCTGGCAATCTCGTCACGCCCAGCGAGACGCTTCTGACGACGCTTGTTTCGGTCGATCCAGTGCATGTCGTGTTCGAAGGTGATGAACGGATTTATTTGAAGTATCAGGCGCAGGCAAGATCCGGGGAGCGGCCGAGTTCGCGCGATAGTCGGAACCCGGTTCAGGTCGGCCTCGCCTCTGACGAGGACTATCCGTACCACGGCGAAATGAATTTCGTCGACAATCGCGTCGATCCGGCGACCGGCACCATTCAGGGTCGGGCCGAATTGCCGAACCCAGACGGGTATCTGATACCCGGATTGTTCGCACGGGTTCGTTTGCTGGGCAGTGGCACCTATGAGGCTTTGCTCGTGCACAAGGCAGCCATTCTGACGGATCAGGACCGGAAATACGTTTACGTCGTGACCGATGATGATCAGGCAGTGCGCAGAGATGTTGTGCCGGCGCGGGAAATCGATGATCTGGTGGTGATCGAGTCCGGTCTTGAGGCGGGTGATCGTGTCGTGGTCAACGGCGTTGCGAAAATTTTCTTCTCCGGTGCGCCGGTGATCACGCGAGAAGTGCCGATGGATGATCCGTTCGCCGAGAGTGAGGGCGCGACGCCGTGAACCTCGCCAAGACTTTCGTCGACCGTCCGATTTTCGCGGCGGTGTTGTCGCTATTCATTCTGATTTGCGGTGCGCTCGCGATCCCCGCGCTACCGATCAGCGAATATCCTGATGTTGTTCCGCCGACAGTGCAGGTCGTTGCCCGTTACCCGGGTGCGAATCCAACTGTTATTTCGGAAACCGTTGCGGCGCCGTTGGAAGAGGCCATCAACGGCGTTGAGAACATGATTTACATGAAGTCGGTGGCGGGCTCGGACGGCACGATGACCCTCGACGTCACGTTTGCCGGCGGGACGGATATCGATCTTGCCCAAGTGCAGGTGCAAAACCGGGTTGCGCAGGCGCAGCCCCGTTTGCCCGAGGCGGTCAGATTGCTCGGCGTGTCGACGATCAAGGCATCGCCGACGTTGACGATGGTGGTCAATCTTGTGTCCACCGATGGCAGTTACGATGGTGCGTATCTGTCGAATTTCGCGACACTTCGCATTAAGGATGAGCTCGCCCGAATTCCCGGAGTTGGCCAGGCGGTGGTGTTCGGCGCGGGCAACTATGCGATGCGAATCTGGCTCGACCCCGAGAAGATCGCTGCCCGGGAACTGACCGTCGGCGATATCGTTGGAGCAATTCGCGAACAGAACGTGCAGGCGTCAGGAGGCTCGATCGGCGCGCCACCGTTGCCGGGTAGCGACTTGCAGTTGTCGATATCGACACAGGGACGCCTCGCTACGGTTGAGGAGTTTGGTGACATTGTTGTGAAGTCGGGCGATCCGGGTTCTATCACCGAGCTGCGTGATGTTGCGCGGATCGAGCTCGGCGCAGAGACCTATTCGCTAGAGGCCTATCTCGATAATCAGACGTCTGCCGCTATCCCGATCTTCGAGAGCCCGGGCGCAAATGCGTTGGCGTTGTCGGCAGCAGTGCGTGAGCGGATGGCAGAGCTGTCCGAGACGTTTCCACCGGGCGTTGACTGGGAAGTGGCCTACGATCCGACGGTATTCGTCCGCCAATCGATCGAGTCGGTCGTTGAGACACTACTTGAAGCCGTACTGCTCGTCGTTCTCGTCGTCGTGTTGTTCCTGCAGACCTGGCGGGCGTCAATCATTCCGTTGCTCGCTGTGCCGGTTTCCGTGATTGGCACATTTGCCGTGCTCCTGCTGCTCGGATTTTCCATCAACGTTCTCACCCTGTTCGGGCTCGTTGTTGCCATCGGTATTGTGGTGGACGATGCGATCGTCGTTGTGGAAAACGTCGAGCGCCATATTGAAATGGGCAAATCACCGCGCGACGCCGCACACGCTGCGATGTCAGAGGTCTCCGGGCCGATTGTCGCGATCTCGCTGGTGCTGGCCGCAGTCTTTGTGCCATTGGCCTTTCTACAAGGTGTGACCGGTGAGTTTTACCGGCAGTTTGCTGTTTCCATCACCGCTTCCGTGACGATTTCCGCGTTCAATTCACTGACGCTGTCGCCTGCGTTGTCCGCCATGTTGCTGAAACCGAGAGGTGCACCGTTACAGACCACCGGGAAAGTCATCAACGCGATGCTCGGTTGGGCGTTTCGTCCATTCAATCGGTGGTTTGAACGCGGCTCGGCACACTACTCCAAGCGGGTCGACGTCTACATCCGTCGCGGTAAGCGTTTGATGGTGATCTATGCGGGCTTGCTCGTCGTCGCGGTTCTGGCGTTTCGATCGGTGCCGGGCGGGTTCATTCCGGAGCAGGACAAGCAATACCTGTTCGCGGGCGCGCTTTTGCCAGAGGGCGCCAGTCTGAATCGATCCGTCGCGATGATTCAGGAAATGGCGGACGTAGCTTTGCAGGTGCCGGGCGTCTCGACTACGGTCGAATTCCCGGGTCTCAACGCTGTACATTTTGCGAACACCCCGAACACAGGAACGATGTTCATCGGCATCGAGCCTGCAGAGAATCGAGATATGTCGGCCGTGGAGTTGTCGTATGCACTCAACGGCGCATTCAGTCAGTTGGAAGAGGGGCTCGGTTTCGCGGTGATGCCACCCCCAGTGCTGGGGCTCGGTAATTCCTCGGGCGTTGAGCTGTACATTCAGGACCGCGGTGGACTCGGGTTCGATCAGTTGAACAACGCGACCCAGGCCTTTCTGGGGTCGCTTCGTGAATCGCCAGGCTTCTCGCCGTTCTCGGTTCGATCCTTGTCGCAGACCAACGTACCGCAACTTGCTGCAAACGTGGATCGTCGCAAAGTGAAAGAGCAAAACCTGCGGTTGGATGATGTGTACTCCGCGCTGCAGAGTTACCTCGGCTCTGCGTACGTCAACGATTTCAATCGATTCGGTCGTACTTACAGCGTTTACGTTCAGGCGGATGCCAGATTTCGCGACGACCCCTCGGATATTGCGCGAATTCAGGTACGCGACCGGGTCGGCAACATGATTCCGGTGTCGAGTGTGCTCGAAATCGAACCGACCTTCGGACCGGACCCGGTGATCCGCTTCAACGGTTATCCGGCGGCGGACGTTACAGCCGGAATCATCCCCGGTCAGCTGACCTCGGCCGAAGCGTTGCCGGTGGTGGAGCAGCTTGCCCGCCAGACACTGCCGCGTGGGATGGATATCGCCTGGACCGGTCTGACCTATCAGGAAGCGACGCAGGGCAACACCGCTGTGTTTGTGTTTCCGTTGTGTATTGTCTTTGTGTATCTGGTTTTGGCCGCGTTGTACGAAAGTTGGCTGTTGCCGCTGTCGGTCATCATGATTGTACCGCTGTGCTTGATGGCTGCGATCGGCGGCATCTGGGTGTTGAACCAGGCGACTGGTTTGATCTTCGGCTTAAAGATCGCCTCCGGTATGATCCTGCCGCCGCCGATGTCGGCGCCGCCCACGTTTCTCGACAACAATCTGTTTACGCAGATCGGTTTGGTCGTATTGATGGGATTGGCCTGCAAGAATGCGATCTTGATCGTCGAGTTCGCGCGCGACCTCGAGCGCGCGGGTCGCGATACGGTGACGGCTGCGGTCGAAGCTTGCAGAATTCGATTGCGACCGATTCTGATGACCAGCTTCGCGTTCATCGCCGGCGTGTTGCCGTTGGTGTTTGCCAGCGGCGCTGGCTCCGAAATTCGTCATGTGCTCGGTGTTGCCGTGTTCTTCGGTATGTTGGGCGTCACTTTCTTTGGCCTTGTATTCACCCCGGTGTTCTACGTGCTGCTCCGGCGTTGGGAACTGCGCGGCAGCGCTAATCCCGAAGGCGGTGAGTATGCGTAATCTACGAGCATTGGCACTGCCCGCCGTGATTGCGGTCGTCACCGCATGCACGGTTGGCCCCGATCATCGCGTTCCGGAGCTGGATCTTCCGGAGCGATTCGTCGCGGATGAAACAGCGGGCGTGACAGGCGAACCTCCGGCTCTCACCACAAATCTCTGGACCGCATTTGACGCGCCGGAGCTCGCTGCACTGATTCAACGGGCACGCGAGCACAATGCGGATATCGCGGTGGCCACCGCGACCCTGGATGCATCTCGTGCTCTGGCCGGATTGCAGGTATTCAGTCTGTTCCCGACCATTACAGCGCAGACCGAGCAGGAGCGGATTCGTCAAAGTGGTCAGGACCCCTTTACGTTTCCGGGTTTGGATGTTGCAGAGTTCTATCGCGCAGGGTTCGACGCGAGTTGGGAAATTGATTTGTTCGGGAGTTTGCGACGGCAGGCCGAGTCGATTCGTCGCCGTGTCGAGGCGGATACGTATGCACTGTACGCCGTCGAGTTGACCGTCGTAGCCGAGACGGCGCAGGCCTACTTCCAATGGCAAGGGCAATCGCTACGCGTTGAACTGCTCGAAAGGAACCTAGCGGCTCAACGAGACAGCGTGGAGATTTTATCGGTTGCTCTGGAAGCAGGCCGAGGCACAGCGTTGGATGTTGAGCGGGCACGCGTGCAAGAGCGGCAGCTTGCTTCAACACTGCCAGCAGCGCGGACGGCTCGAATGGCGGCTCTGCAGCGACTAGCGGTGTTGACGGGACAGTTGCCTGGCGAGCTAAGTGCTGCGCTTGCATCGACGGAACAATTTCCGCCGATGCCACGACTGGTTGCTGCCGGATCACCGGAAAGCTGGTTGGCGCGGCGCCCGGATATTGCGTCGGCCGAGCGCCGTCTGGCGGAGATCAATGCGCTGATCGGTGTTAGCAAGGCCGAACTCTATCCCAAGCTAACGCTTCTTGGATCGTTTGGGTGGACGGGTACCAGCGCAAGCGTGGTCGGCGATTCCAGCGGAGAGCGCTGGCGAACGGCGCCTACTCTGTCGTGGCGGTTCCTGGATTTCGGCCGGGTCAAGCGTGAAATCAAGGAAGCGGAGGCGCAGACCGCGGGTGCGTTGGCGACGTTCGAACAGACCTGGCGTCTGGCGATCGAAGAGACCGAGAACGCTTTAGCGAATTATCGGGCAGCGGGGGAGACCGTGTTGGCATTGCGGGAGGCAGTCGATGCCTCCAAACGTGCTGTTGAGCTGTCGAATTTGAGGTATCAAAACGGTGCCGATAGCTACTTCACGGTTCTGGACGCGGAGCGCGAAAGTCTCGACCTGCAGGATCGCTATGCACTGGCTGAGATCGACCAGGCGACCGCGCTGGCGGCACTCTACAAAGCCTTGGGAGGCGACTTTGTCGAGGCACCGGTTGTCGCCAAGCAATGACAGGTCTATTTGCGCATTTTCAGAGACAAGGCGTAATAGTATTACGTTATGTAATGTTTAATTCCGCCCAAAAAACCGGCTTGCAATGAACTGGTTCAAGGATTTACGTGCGATTCGGCTATTCGGTTTGTCATAACCAAAAAAATTGTTGAGTTTCGCTTGCAACTGCGTGCCGCCTTTTTAACACTCAGGCGCGACCACTTATGGTCAACACGTGCCCCCGGGGGGCGGCGCGGCCGTCGTCGACTGTGCTTCGACGCACTTCAATAAAGAACAGAGGGAGATGGGAATGTTAAAAGTCTTTGGCGCTGCGGCATTGAGCTTGCTAGCGGCCACGGCTGGTGCGATCGAAGCGACACCGCTCGATTTGGACCAGTCGAATATCGCATTGACTGATGTCACCGAAGAAGAGGCGGTGCGCGGTGCAACCCGCGTGTACGTCATCCAGCTGAAGGACCGTCCGGGCCTCAGCTACACCGGTGGTGTCGACGGGTTTGCTGCAACGGCTCCTGCCGCAGGCGAATTCTATGATGCGACGGCCTCACACGTACAGGCATACACGACACACTTGGTCGCGACACACGACAGCAAGTTGGCTGCGATGGGCGCGTCCGGTTCAAAAATTTACAGCTACTGCCACACGCTGAATGGCTTCGCTGCTGAGTTGACGCCAGGACAGGCGGCAGCAATGCGCCGCGACCCTAGCGTTCTGAGTGTTTTTGAAGACTTCTCAGTAGACGTAGAGACCAACGACACGCCGACCTTCCTGGGTCTTAACGATCGTCGCGCTGGTCTTAACACTCGCCAGGGCCTGCTCGGTGAAGACATCGTCATCGGTGTTTTGGACACCGGCGCGATTCAGGAGCACCCCAGCTTCTCAGACACGCGTGGAGGAGAGCTCCCCGAAGTCTGCCGTGAAGAAGGCTTGTCAGGCGTAGTTGCTACGACCTGTAAGAGAATCGCCGACCGTATGGACGACGTTCTATACGATGAGCCTGAAGGCTGGAACGGTATTTGTCAGGCGGGTGAAGCTTGGAGCGAAGACGACTGCAACAACAAATTGATTGGTGCACGTTGGTACGTTGACGGTTTCCTCGCGGGCCGCGGTAGCGTCGTCGAAGGTGAGTTCCTGTCGCCGCGCGACTCGTCCGGCCACGGCAGCCACACGGCCAGCACGGCAGGTGGTAACGAAGTGACTGCGGTCATCGGTGGTACACCGGTCGCAAACATCAGCGGTATGGCTCCTCGTGCACGGATCTCTGTGTACAAGGTTTGCTGGTTGTCGCCTGGTGCGACGAACTTCAGCTGCTTCTTCTCGGATAGTGCAGCAGCAACCGATGCGGCCGTCGCCGATGGCGTGGATGTTTTGAACTTCTCTGTTGGTACAGCGGCCAGCTTTACTGACCAGCAAGATCTGGCGTTCCTCGACGCGACCGCTGCAGGCGTGTTTGTTGCGCGCTCCGGCGGTAACGACGGTCCAGGCTTTGCAACGACCAACGCGGGTGAGCCGTGGGTGACCACAGTCGCCGCCTCTACAGCAGACGGCACCCTGTTCACCAATGGTGTGCAAATTAACGATCCCGCCGACCTGGCTGGAGTCTACCCAGCAACACAAGGCGTGATCACTCAGCCTCTGAGCATTGCGGGCGACCTGACCGGAAATCTGGCAGCAGCCGATCCGATTTTGGCTTGCGGTGATGGCCTGGCCAACGACTTGACGGGCCAGATTGCGCTGATTTCGCGTGGTGCGTGTGGCTTTGTTGAGAAAGTCGAAAACGCGGTTAACGCCGGTGCTATCGGCATTCTGATGTACACCGATGACCGTCCTCGTACCGCGATGGGTGGCGACGCCACCGAGCTCACGCAAAGCGTGCCGGGCTACATGGTTGAGAGAGACATCGGTGAGGCGTTGCTGGCAGCACTCGAAAGCGAGCAAACCGCGAGCACGACGTTCAGCGAAGGTGCACTCCTTGAGGAAGAACGCGAAGGCAACATCATGGCCGGTTTCTCGTCACGTGGTCCGTACCTCGTGGAAGCTAACTGGATCAAGCCTGACATCACCGCACCTGGCGTCAATATCCTGGCGGCCTACACGCCGGAACAAGCGACCGGTGGGGGCGCGCTATACGACTACTTGTCGGGTACGTCGATGTCAGGACCGCACATTGCGGGCCTCGGCGCACTGCTGAAGGAAGCGCATCCTGAGTGGACGCCTGCTCAAATCAAGTCTGCTTTGATGACGTCTTCGCGTCAGGATGTAGTCAAGGAAGATGGCGAGACACCAGCCGATCCGTTCGACTTTGGTGCAGGCCATGTTGATCCGAACCTATCGGTCAATCCGAGCCTGACCTACAACGCAGAAGTGCTCGACTACATCGTGGCGAGCTGTGGCACGGTTAGCCCACTGGTTGATCCTGCGACCTGCGCGTTCATCGAGAGTGACCCTGAGTCATTTGGCTCGACGGATCCTGCAGATCTGAACCTGCCTTCAATCGGCTTGAACGCGATTCCAGGCACCAAGACCGTTACGCGCACCGTGACCGCCGTCGACAAGTATCGTCGCCGCCAGAATCCGAATCATCCGGACTATCAGAAAGGCGGGGGCGAACCGGGCAAGTCTGTACCGGTTCTGTACCGAGCTGAAGTTGAGGCGCCGGAAGGCTTCTCGGTTGACGTGGTTCCGTCGCGCTTCTATCTCGCGCCCGGCGAATCGGCAACCTATGAAGTGACGGTGACCAGTGAGAATGCGACGCCAAACGAGTGGGCATTCGGTGCGCTGACCTGGAAAACGAGACAGGGCAACGACGTTCGCAGCCCAATCGCAGTGAACTCTGTCGCTTTCATTACCGCAGACGAAGTCGATTCTGAAGGTGCCTCCGGTACTGCGCAGTTCGACATTACATTCGGCTACACGGGTGAGTACACCGCGCAAGTGCACGGATTGAACGAAGCGGGTGTGTTCCTGACACCGCCGCTGGCCGACGATCCGGACGACGAGTTTGCGTTCCTGCTGGATGACCCGGCGACGTTCTTCGCGGTGTACCGCGATGTCGAGCCTGGCACGGCATTCCGTCGCTGGTCGATGGATGGACAGTTCCAGGCTGCAGGCGACGACTTCGACATGTACCTGTACTACTGCCCAGAGCTGTCTTGCACGCAAATCGCGTCAAGCGCAGCAGCGGGTTCTACAGAGTCTGTTGACGTGTTGCTGCCGATTCCGTTCGATGCAACGATCGATAACCCGTACGTGCTATTCATTCACGCGTTCGACACGGAGTCCGTTGAGCCAACCGGTGCTTTCTTCTTCGATAACAGCTTCGGTATCGTGGACGACGCGGGCAACCTGTCAGCGTCGGCTCCTGAGACGGCTGTCTCGGGTGAAACCGCACCGATCACGATCGAGTGGGAAGGTCTGAACGTTGGACCTGGCGTCAAGTATCTGGGTGCGATCAGTCATAGTGATGCCAATGGCATCCAGAACCTGACGATCATCGACATTCAGAACGACAACGTCGTAGCAGAATAAGCTCTTAGTTAAGAGCTTGAGAGGGCCGCGCGGGCAACCGCGCGGCCTTTTTTATTGGGGTATGGGAGACTAGTCCGCTTCGATTGCCGGACAGGCAATAACTCGGTTCAGATCTGTGTTGAAGTTGAATCGACGGGTCTTGTGCGACAAGGTCAGCGAATAACCGGACACCTTACCCGCCGCGTCAGTCGGACCGGGGCAGCCCATGCCGGTATCAGACCAGGTCATTCGACGTGCGCTTTCCACGCGAATCTCACGTGGGTCGACGCCAAGCGTGCTGGCTAACGATTTTCTGGCGATCAGTGCCTGCTTCGCCCATACAAACTCGGAACTGTTGGTCAGGTCCGCCACCCGATTCTTATTGCGACAGACGAACGCGCGGCCGTTCGCCTCATGGACAACGTGCATCTGGCCGTCTACGCGCAGAGCGATCTTGTGTCCTGGCGTTATGACCTGACCGTACGCTTCACCCGGCTGTGGACAGCCGATACTCGAGTCGCGCCAATCGATCGGCCGCACACTATCGACTGTGATTTGATCGACGGTGATCCCGAGGGATTGCGCTAGTACTTCGGCAGCCAGGCGTGCCACATCGGTCGCTTGAGCATTCATCGGTTCAATCTTCCCAGAGTTTGAAATCAGCCTTGATTCGCCAAGGTCGGGTCCGCTAGCGGCGCAACCACTCGTGGTCAGGCTCATTAACGTCGCTGCTATCGTAAGCGGTAACGTACGGGGTACAGACAGTTTATTCATGCGAAATCACTTCGTTGGATTGTTGTAAAGATTAGAGTTCGAATTCGGGAAATGGATCGAACGCAGGATAGCAGTTTGCTACCAGCCGCTCCGCAGAGACAGGCTAGTCCTCATCCCGTATGCGCTCTTCTCTTTCCGTGATACGTTGGTCCAGACGAGCGAGCCATTGCTCCAGGCGAGCGACTTCGTCTTCGTCTACCGACTCTGCCTGACGTGCCGTCTCTAATCGCTGGGCCATCGATACACGGCGTTCGCGAAGCTTGTCGAGACTTTCAGCCTTGAGCGCCTTGTCGAATACGAGTGCGTCCGGCGTCACATCGTTTTCGGCAGCAGGTTCTGTTTTTGGCGGTATGAAAGATCGCTTGTTCGCGAATTCACGTGTGTTGACGAGAATCGGCGATGCGATTTCGATACCTGCTTCATGCAACACGTCCATCGTTGCCGCTCGCAAAGCACGGCGTTTCCCTAGCAGAGACTTCACATCGGTCAGCAAACCTGAGATGGCGTAGGTGATTGAGAAGTCGCCGAGTGCACGAATTTGTACAAACGGGCTCTCAAGGTCGCAGCGCTGGGCTGCGTCCAACAGTAGCCGTTCGATTTCGTGTCGCGACACGTCATAGCCGAGCGACAACTCGACCGACAGGATGGAGCCGCTGGTCCTCATAACGCGAATCGGATGCGCTGCCAGATACGTGTTTGGCAGTGTGGTCAGATCTCGCTCTTCGGTTTGGATTTCGATATGCAAGAGATCCATTTCCGAAACACGGCCAAAATAATCGCCGACACTGATGTAATCACCGAGCTTGAAACTTCCGACCGAGCGCAGCATGAAACCGGCCATCACGTTCCCAACCAGGTTCGTGGACGACAGGGCAATCGTGGCGCTGAGCACGATCCCGTAAAGGCTCATGAGTGCGCCGCGGGTTTCGTTTGGGACTGGCAGGATCAGAATAATGACCAACAATGCCGTCAAAATCACCGCAACCATTATGGTCTGACGCCGGAATTGTTGATCCGGTTGATCGGCGTAACTGGCTGACAGTCGTTGGTTAATGAAATAGACGGCAATTGTCACGAGCGCCACTTCGGCGATCGATAACAGGACCAGAGGTAGAACTTCGAGTAGCTTCACAACATCACCGAACGCCTTACGTGTCGGCATGTTAGCGCGACTGGGTGACTGCTAGAAAGCCTCCCACAGTTCGGCGTCCTCATCCGAATGACTGTCAGACAGGCCGATACCAGATTGCGGTGGTGTCCAGGGACGCTCCTGCGAGCGCCGTTCGACCGAAGGCTTTTGTATCGGACTCTTGATCGGTTCGTCGCTGACACTATCGTCAACCATCAGGCTGGTTCCGGACGACACGGTGAACTTTCGAACAAGTTGGCTAAGGTTGCTCGCTTCCTGGTTCAAGCTTTGACTCGCGGCAGCTACCTGTTCAACCAACGCCGCATTCTGCTGAGTCAGGTCGTCCATCTGCCCGATATCGCCGTTCACCTGCGAAATGCCTTCGGACTGCTCGGAACTTGCCGCGGCAATACCGCCGACAATTTCAGTGACTTTCTGCACGCGTTGCACGATGTCGTTTGGCGTCTCTCCCGACTGCGTTACCAGAGTCGATCCTTCGCTGACCTTACGGGTTGAGTCTTCAATCAAATCCTTGATTTCTTTGGCTGCTGTTGCACTGCGACCAGCCAGATTCCTGACCTCGCTTGCCACCACCGCGAAGCCGCGACCCTGCTCGCCAGCGCGCGCTGCCTCGACAGAGGCGTTCAGCGCCAACAAATTTGTCTGGAACGCGATTTCGTCGATGACGCCAATGATGTCCGAAATCTTCTTGCTGGCCGCGAAGATTTCACCCATGGCCGTCGTGGCGCGCTGCGCCACCTCACCGCCGCTCTCCGCCTGATCGCGCGTCTCCAGCGCAAGTTTATTCGCCTCATCCGCGCTCGCTGCATTTTGCTGCACAGTCTGTGTCATCTGCGTCATGCTTGCCGCAGTTCGCTCAAGACTTGATGCCTGTTGCTCGGTACGTTGGCTAAGATCCGAGTTGCCCATCGAGATTTCTGAAACACCGGTACCCACCGTATCTGCCACTCTGTAGATCGCACCGATGGTTCGGTTCAATTCGGAAAGTGTGTTGTTGACTGCGGACTTTAGATCCTCAAGAGATCCTTCGTAACTGTGTTGTATGCGGACAGTCAGGTCACCGTCACTGACCTGTTGCATCACCGATCGCGTTTCATCCAGCAACTGTTGGACCGCATCCTGTAGCTTTCTTTGCGCAGTGATGTCCGACGCAATCTTCACGACCTTCGTCACCGCTCCGTCGTCATCAAAGACAGGTGCATACGCGGCCTGTAGCCAAACATCCTTGCCGCCCTTGCCTTTGCGATGAAATTCTCCGACGACTGCTTCTCCAGAGCGGACCTTGTTCCAAAGATCTGTGTATTCGCTGCTTGCGAAGTGCTCATCGGTCACGAACATCTTGTGATCCTTCCCGATAATCTCGTCGCGTGAGTAGCCCATGGTTGCGCAGAGATTCTCGTTCGCGTTGAGGATGGTGCGATCAAGCGCGAACTCGATTCTCGCCTGCGAGCGATCAACCGCTTCGAGTTGGCTACGAAAATCTGCGTCACGCTGCTTTTGCAGTTTTTCGGCTGTGACATCTTTCCATTCAAGGGTGCTGCCGGTGTGGTCGCCATTTTGATCAAATGCAGGTGTGACCCGAAGGTTCAGGGTGACGTCCTCGATCATAAAGTCGGTCACAAACGGCTGCGTCAGGGGCTGCGCTAACATGTGTCGTTGATGCGACGGGTCATTATGAAATTGATCGATACAACTACCGATCATTTGATCCGGATCGAAGTTGGGCCAGCGCTTTGTAAACACTTGCTGATGTCCGCCAAGAAGTTGTTGTGACGCTGCGTTCATGTAGGTCACTTTGAAGTCGCGATCCACCATCATGAACGCAGTTTCTGATTCGTCGACAATGCGGGCGATGGTGTGTGCTCGCGACTCCGAGTCGTCGATTGTCTTTCGCCCAAATAGCTTACTGAACATTGTTGCAGCGTTCCTGTTGGGTGGTCCTGCGACGTACTGTTTCCGTTAGCGTCGGCACCCAGGAAAGATTGAATGTGACTTCGACGGGATATCTGTTGGATCTTTCGGAATTTCTGATTGGTAGTTAGTAAGCGGCTCTACCTGTGGCGGGCAAAGCAGAAAAGCGTGCGTTGACGGCTGCTGCAATATCCTCTAGTGGATACTGATTCTGCACGGCCTGCTCCTGCACCGCGGCGCGGGGCATCCCATAAACAATGCAAGTGTGCTCATCCTGACCGATCGTGCACGCTCCGGCATCACGCATTCGCTTGAGACCTAGCGCACCATCTCGACCCATGCCAGTCAAAATCACGCCCACAGCCTTGGCCCCGACGATCTCGGCCACAGAGTTGAACATGAAGTCGACCGACGGCTTGTGCAAATGAACGCGCGGACCATCGTCCAACTTGCACTTGAATCCGGGTCCGTCGCGCACGATCTTGAGATGCTGATCGCCTGGCGCGATGTAGGCGTGCCCGTCACGAATTTGCATGCCCGATTCAGCTTCGGCCACATGCAAAGCCGTGCAATCATTCATACGACGAGCGAATGATCCGCTGAACCCGATGGGAATGTGTTGGGTGATGACAATTCCCGGGCTACCCGGTTTGATACCGACCAGGACGTCACGAATTGCCTCCGTCCCGCCGGTCGATGCACCGATAGCAATAATGTGGCTTGACGGTCCGCCACTGATCTTTTTGTCTTTGCTCACCACCGGCCGTTTTCTCTCTAATGTAGACCGCAGATGTGCTCTTGATCGCCGAATATCATCGCCGGCTGCAGCAGCTTTGCGCACCTCCCATACAAGCTGGTTGATCTTCTCTTCAAGCGAGTTGGCCACATCAACTGTGGGCTTGGGAACAAAACCGGTTGCGCCGAGTGCCAGAGCCCGTAATGTGACCTCGGATCCTTTCTCGGTCAGTGTGGATACCATCACAACGGGCATCGGTCGAAGACGCATCAGGTTCTGTAGGAAACTGATGCCGTCCATTCGAGGCATCTCAACGTCGAGCGTCAAAACGTCGGGGTTGAGCGCTTTGATCTTTTCGCGCGCATCGTAAGGATCTTTCGCGGTCCCGACCACAGATATGTCCGGGATATCCTTGAAGAGCTCCGTGAGTAACTTTCGTATCAGTGCGGAGTCGTCAATCGCGAGAACACGAATTGGATTCGCGGCGGTGAAGTTTCCTGTATCGGACTGGGTCATTCTTGCGGGTCCCGTCATCCTACTTACTCGACTGTTCCCTGCATGTAGCGGCGCTCATCCGCAACGATCATCGCGGCTTGCAGTCGACGCATGCGCCGCACCATTGCACGACCTGTGATCGGGTCATACACCACCTTTCGAGGCCACTCCCCGCCCATGTCTTCGGCTACGATTTCGAGATTGTGCTCCTGCGCAAAGGCGCGCGCGCAGCGGATGTTTTGCTCGCCGATCCGGTTATGATCGAAATCCAATACTGCGCCGCCACCGAACAGTTTGAGTTCGAGGTTGTCGCGTTTTCCGCCCCACTGAACAACAGTGTCGATCAGTGCATTCATCGCGTTCGGGCCGTACTTCAGCGAGCGTTCTCCGGCACCGCCAGTTTGTGCTGAGGCGCCACTCCCTGGCAGCATGAAATGGTTCATACCGCCGATACCCGTGTCCGGGTCCCGAATGCATGCTGCGACGCACGAGCCGAGCACTGTAGAGATGAGCTCATCATGGATCGTAACGTAGTAGTGTCCGGGCATGACTTTTGTGCTGACTTTTCCGTGATCGGTGTCGTACATTTTATGAACATGTTCGAACCCGGGAAGTACTGGCGCCGTGGAAGTAGAAACCGTACCAAACATGTCAGCCGGCGAGCTTTCGATAGATCGTTCGGCCAAGCAGCTCGAACTGTGTTGTATTGCGCACCAGACTCTCGGAGTGCCCAACGATCAGGTAGCCGCCAGGGATCAGGTGCTGCGCGAATCGCTGGACGAGGTTCTGCTGCGTTGATTTATCAAAATATATCATCACATTGCGGCAGAAAATCAGATCGAACTGGTTCCTGATCGGCCAGGGTTGTATCAGGTTCAACTTGCGTATCACCAAAAGATCCTGCAGTTCGGGTCTTGCTTTGACGTAGCCGTCGAGTTCGCCTGATCCGATCTGAAACCATTTTTTTACGCGGTGCTCGGCGATACCATCGATTCGATCCATGCTGTAAACACCAAGTTGACATTTTTTCAGCACTTCGGAATCGATATCCGTACAGAGCACTTTCGCGTCCCATGCGTCGATATCGCGCAATGCCTCTCGCATTGTGATCGCAATCGAGTAAGGTTCTTCGCCAGTCGAGCAGCCTGCCGACCACACACGCATGCGTTTTCCACTGTTTCGTTCACGCCGGATGATTTCCGGAATGAACTTCTCACGGAAAAACTCGAAGTGATGATTCTCGCGAAAAAATGACGTCAGATTTGTGGTGACCGCATTGGTAAACAATTCGACCTCGGTTGCATCACCACGCCTCAGCAGCGCAAAGTATTCTTCGAAAGACGCGAAGTTTAGTGCTTCCATCCTCTTTTTGATTCGCCGCTCAACCAACAGACGCTTTGCGGCGGTCATCGCGATTCCAGTGAGTTGATAAATCAGTTCAAGAACACAGTCGAACTGTTTATCAGACAGCAGCGAGGCGCTCCGCGAGTTGGATTTAGCTAGAACACCGGACACAGATCCTCCTCATCGGTCGATTCGACAACCTTTTCGATCGCAGCACCGATTGATATCAGCCTATCAATGCCCAGAGTCTTTGCCTGGTTTTGAACACCTGCCGGTGCATCAACTATTTTTGTGTTGCCGTGGCGCTGCGAAAACGCAACCAATACCTGCCAGCCTGCACCGTCGATAAAGCGCGCATCGCTCGCGTCGATCGTGACTTCTGGCGTCTCCAGCTGCGCCGCTAACGTTTTGTGTAGGTCGGCGACACTGTCTAGCACAACCTCTTCGCGTAAAAAAATGGTCTCATTGGCCGTGTCCATGTATTGCTCCGTCATCGATTCGTTTTGTCCGGGATCAGAAGTCTTGCCATACCTGGTCGTCAGTGCCTGTTGCTGCCGCAGGTGCTGGCGTTGCCGATGGCGAATCCGTCCAGGGTCGCGTTGCCGAGCGACGCTCGTGATGTACTGCTTCCGTCGCGCTATCGTTGCTTGCAGTACCGACCTGGAACTGGCTCATCAGCTCGGTCATGCTTTGTGCTTGTTCGCTCAGTGATTCACTGGCCACGGCTGCCTCTTCGACCAGTGCAGCGTTCTGCTGAGTCAATTCGTCCATTTGCGTAATCGCGTTGTTGACCTGTTGGATACCGGTAGACTGCTCGGCACTGGCCGCCGCAATTTCACCAACGATGTCTGTAACGTTCTTGACGCCCATGACGATTTCGGAAAGCGTGTTACCGGATTCATTTACAAGACGCGAGCCTTCTTCCACCTTATGACCCGAATCCTGGATGAGATCCTTGATCTCGCGCGCTGCCGTTGCGCTCCTTCCAGCGAGGTTTCGAACTTCGCTCGCTACCACCGCGAAACCACGACCCTGCTCACCGGCACGCGCTGCCTCTACGGACGCGTTCAATGCCAGCAGGTTGGTTTGGAACGCGATCTCGTCGATGACCCCGATAATGTCGGCGATCTTCGCGCTGGCGGCGTTGATTTCGTCCATTGCCTTGATCGCATCGCGAACGACATTGCCACCGCGTTCCGCTTGGTCTCTTGCTTCAATCGCCAACGTATTGGCTCTGGTGGCGTTTTGCGCGTTTTGCGTCACTGTTGAGGTCATCTGTTCCATGCTGGATGCCGTTTCCTCAAGGCTCGCCGCCTGTTGCTCAGTACGACGACTGAGATCAGTATTGCCCTGCGAGATTTCAGATGACCCGGTATCTACTGACTCAGCGACTCGGTTGATCTCGCCAACGATCGACGCCAGATTGTCGAGGCTCTCGTTCACAGCTCGAGCGAGCTCTGCGTAGCGCCCACTCATGCTCGCATCCATCCGCTGCGTCAGGTCGCCGCGGGCCATCGCCCCCATCACCTGGATTGCGTCCTTGATTACGCGGTTTCCGATTGTGTCCAGACTGCCGTTCAACGCCTGCTGGAGTTCGGCAAACTCGCCTGTGTACTGACCGAGCATGCGTTGGTCGAGATTGCCTTGAGCAACCAGACGCATCACGGATGACACCTCGTCCAAAGCGTTGCGTGTCATGTCGCGGCGCTGACGCTCGGCGGTAATATCCGTCGCAAATTCGACGATTTTCACAACGTCATTGCTTTCGTTGCGGACCGGGTTGTAGGAGGTCTGCAACCAAACTTCGGTGCCACCTTTGCCAACACGCAGCATCTCGCCGGATACAAATTCGCCGCGGCGCAGCTTGTTCCACATTTCGCTGTACGACTGACCGGTGCGCTCGTCGCCGGGATAAAACATCGAGTGGTTTTCGCCAACGAGTTCCTGCTTCGAATAGTTCATCGTGCGGCAGAAGTTGTCGTTGACCTCGAGGATCATCCCGTCCGGGGAGAACTCGATGACCGCCTGCGCTTTGCTTACGGCCATCAACTGTTCGCGATAGTCGATGTCGCGTGCACGGCTCGCGAGCTCCTCGGTGACGTCTTCCCACTCGAGCGTGTTGCCGACGTGTTCCCCGGCCTCGTTGCGGTTCGACGTGACTCGCAGTGAGAACGTCAGAGGTCCCACCCTGATATGCGTGTTGTGGGCGACGGCCAGCGGGTTCGCCAACATGTTGCGCTGATGCGCGGGGTTCTTGTGGAACCGATCGATGCAAGAACCCACGAGGGTCTCGGGATCGAAGTCGGGCCAGATCTCGCGAAACTCTTTCGCGGCGCCGCGCAACAGATTCATCGTCGATTGGTTGACATACGTCACGACAAAATCGCGATCGACCACCATGAACGCCGCGTCCGAGTCATCCACGATGCGCGACAACAAACCATAATGTTCGATTTGTTCGTCTTTGCTGGCAGCCTGCGCTGCCATCTGGTCAGCTCTGTCGGTCAGTTCGGTCTTCGCTGCTTCCGACTTCGCCAGCGCGTCTTGTGTTGACGCGACTTGTTTCTGCGCTTCGCTCAATTCGTTCCGTACCTGTTGCAGCTGCGCTTCCAGCGCGGCGATTTTTTCCTGATCCTGTCTGGATGACCCGAACATGTTTCTCTCCTCAAAAAGTTGGCTGGCTCACCTGCCCACTCAATCCTTAGCTTCTGTTATATCTAAGCAGCGGACGCCTGACCTGGGGCCGATTGAAAACTGTCAAAGTCGACCAGTCGGTCGACCTCAAGCAGAATCACCATTTTTTCTTGCACGGTGGCAAGACCGCCGACGAACTCTGTGTGCGCGCTCATACCCATTTCGGGCGGCGGCTGGATATCGCTATCCTCAAGTTTGTAGACGTCGGCGACACCATCTACGACCATTCCGACCGTGCGTTCCTGTTTTTCCGACTCCATCTTTACGACGATTACAACCGTCGTCGCACCGTAAGGGATTCGCTCAATACCGAAACGGCAACGCAGGTCGATGATGGGGACGACAGCACCTCTAAGGTTCAGGACACCGAGGACATAGTCCGGTGCGTTAGGGATCGGCGTTGCACGATCCCAACCCTTGATTTCTTGCACTTTAAGAATTTCGACGCCGTATTCTTCGCCGGCGAGCATGAAGGTCAAATACTGCCCGGCAGCACCGGTTCCATAGTCCCGATCCAGTGGGTCATTGTTTGCTTCGGTTGCCATTAGAAATCCTCGATCGTTTAGGTTAAGCGACTGCTTCTTGCTTGCGTTGCTCGGCGATGCGGTCGAAAAACAGTTGTATGAGTCCAGGTACGTCGATGATCAGAGCGACCGTCCCGTCGCCGAGAATCGTTGCCCCGGAAATTCCGGCGGTTTGCCGGAAATTTGATTCGAGACTCTTGATTACGACCTGCTGTTGTTCTTGCAGGTCATCGACGAAAATACCGACACGTTGTCCGTTTGCTTCCGCCACTACCAGCAGTCCGTCATCGATTTTTGTCGCATCGCCATCGATGGCGAACAATTCATGGAGTCGCAAAACTGGCAAATACTCGTCCCGTAAACGAAACAGTTCCGACTCACCCGCGACATGTGATGTGTGCTCGTTGCTGGACTGAATCGTCTCCACAATCGATACGAGCGGTACAATGTAAGATTCTTGCCCGACCCGAACCAGTTGGCCGTCGAGAATTGCCAGTGTCAGCGGCAAACGGATCGTGAATGTCGAACCGACGCCACGTTCGGACTTGACCGACACATGGCCGCCAAGGTCCGCGATGTTTCGACGAACGACGTCCATACCCACGCCCCGACCCGACAAGTCGCTCACCGTATCCGCGGTCGAAAACCCCGGCATGAAGATCAGATTGACAATACGATCTTCGCTGAGCGGCTCGTCGGCACTGACGAGTCCGCGCTCGATAGCCTTTTCGAGCACTTTCTCCGAGTTGATACCATCGCCGTCATCCGATACTTCGATGACGATGTTGCCGCCCTCATGATATGCGCGAAGCTCGAGTAAGCCGGTTTCGGATTTGCCTGCCGCGACTCGTTCCTCGGGTGTCTCCAGTCCGTGGTCCAGCGAGTTGCGGACGAGGTGAACGAGTGGATCGCCAATTTTTTCAAGGACAGTCTTGTCGAGTTCGGTGCCCTCACCAACCACTTGCAGGTCGACTTTTTTGCCGAGGGTGTTTCCGGTGTCCCGGACCAGTCGTGGGAAGCGAGCGAAAGCGAAGCTGATTGGCAGCATTCGAATCGCCATGACACTGTCCTGCAGCTCCCGTGTGTTTCGTGAAAGCTGCGCGAGCCCCTCGCGAAGCGCGGGCAGTTGTGTGAAGTCAAAGTCGCCATTGAAGCGGCTCAGCATCGACTGGGTGATTACCAGCTCGCCAACCAGGTTAATCAGGTTGTCGATCTTGTCGATGTTGACACGAATCGAGCTGGATTCGGAGCTGACAGACGCTCGACTAGAAGCGCTCGATTTTCGGGCTCCCACTTCGGGTGTTGGTTCAGCTTCGGATTGCGCTACGGATTCCGCAACCGGTTCGAGCTGCTCCTCTGGAGCGTTTCCAGCTGCGGGCGGCTCGAGTGCGATCAGCGCTCCGAATACAGGTTCGATCGACAGTTCACAATCGTCAGTCGCCCAACTGAAAACCTCGTCGATCGCTTGACGTTCAATGCCGTCACGCAACGTGATTTCCCATTGCATCGAGCATCGCGTCGGGTCCATCGACTCAAAGTCCAGTGTTGCGTCTGGCATGCAGACCACATCGACTTCACCAAGACGCCCCAGCTCAGAGAAAATCGCCGACGGGTCGTTGCCATGAATAAACAACTCCGCTTTTGGCTTGAACACGATATGCCAGCCGGTTATCGGACGTTCGGTTGGTGCGGCTTCGGTCGTTGTTGCTGGTGCTGCCGTGATCTCCGGAGCTGCTGCGCTATCGGCCATCATTGCCGTTAGTGCGCTACGCAACTCCGTCGCTTGTCTGGAATAGTCTTCGTCGGTCGCAAGCGCCCGAATCATGTCTCTCAGGCAATCTACCGACTGCAGAGTGAGGTCGACGCCATCGCTCGTCACGGCTCGTTCGCCCTGACGCATCTCATCGAGCAACGTCTCAAGGTCGTGGGCGAATTCGGAAATCGCGGTGAATCCAAACGTGGCGCCACCGCCTTTTATGGAATGCGCCGCACGGAAAATCGCATTCATCGTCTCGGGATCTGCCGCTCCGATATCGAGATTCAGGAGTCCATGCTCCATAGTGTCGAGGCCTTCGAGGCTCTCTTCGATGAAGATCCCTGTGATCTCGTCGATATCGATGTTCATTCCACTTCTCTGACCAGGCGCTGATTGGGACAGCGGCCGCCGCCAGCAAAGCTTTACGGTTGCAGTGCGCCGGACGGCTAACCTGCAAGCGACTCCGGCGTCGGAGTGCACCTCCAATCCATATTTGGTCGAGAGTGTTAGACTCGCAAAATTGGCAGCGCTGTCATTTAGTGCACTACAATTCGAGTCCGAGGGGGGAGGAAATCATGAAACTCATCATTGGTGCGTTCGTCTTCGCCATGTGCGCGGGCTGCGGGAAGGGTATGATCGAAACAACAGAATCAACATCCGAAGTCGTATGGGCGATCAATGTAGGTGGGGACGCCTATCGAGCCAGTGACGGGATTGCCTATGATTCCGAGGTAGGAGTAATCGGCGGTCGCACTGGTTACCTCGAAACGATCAAATGCTCTCAGGACCCGATGCTTTATCAGACGTACAGGGTAGGCGACATCACAGTGCAACAAGCACTACCGGATGGTGTCTACGACGTCACGCTGCATTTTGCTGAGCCGGACGAGGTCGCCGGTGGTGAGCGAGTATTCGATGTCTTTATTAACGGACAGAAGCGGATCGCGGATTTGGACGTCATGGCATGGCGCGATGGCAAAGTCGTATCGGCACTCACGGTAGCGGCAGCTGCGGTCGTCGTCGACAAGGGTCAGCTCGATTTGAGTTTTGACGCAAAAGCAGGCGAGCCGATTCTGAATGCGATTGTCGTGCGCCGAGCGATGCCTCGTGACGCAAGCTGGCGTCTCGTTTGGCAAGATGAGTTTGACTACGAAGGTGCGCCCGACCCCGAGAAGTGGACACATGATCTTTGGCAGCCGCGCAAAGTCAACAACGAAGACCAGGCGTACACTGATCGCCTGAGGAACGTCCGGGTTGAGAACGGGCTGCTCACCATTGAAGCGCACAAAGAGTCGTACAATGGAGGTGACTACACCTCCGGTCGGATCCATACGGCGGGCAAAGGGGATTTTCTCTACGGCCGGTTTGAGATTCGTGCAAAGTTGCCGCGCGGTCAGGGCACCTGGCCTGCAATCTGGATGCTACCGTCCGACCCATACAAATATTCCACGACGTGCGAGCCCGGAGAGGACTGGCAGGGCAGCGAGACCTGCGATGCTTGGCCCAACTCGGGCGAAATCGATATTCTGGAGCATGTCGGATATCAAATGGGCCACGTGCACGGGACCGTGCACAACCGCGCCTACTACTGGGTCAACTGGGAACAACGCAAAGGCCGAATCCTTGATGACACTGTCGATAGCAGTTTTCATGTTTACGCGTTGGAGTGGTCGGAAGATCGGATCGATATATTCCTCGACGATACGCTTTACTTCAGCTATGTGAACGAAGGCACGGGTTGGAAGTCATGGCCCTATGATCATCCCTTTCATTTGATCATCAACATTGCCATGGGTGGTGTTTGGGGGTCGGCTGGTGGACCGACCGACGATGGTGTGCTTCCTCAGCAATTGCTGGTCGACTATGTGCGGGTGTTTAAGCGGATGTCCGAATAAGATCCGATGGATCTCTACCAGGTCTGATAGTCGACCCCGAGAAGCGCGGGCAGCTTGTCGGCGCTGTAGAGTTTCACCTGTTGGATATCCACCGGTTGTGGCGGATCGCCGATCACGCGAAAGTGCTGATGTTCAGCGATGACGCCCGCACGGAATGGCTCGATCAAACGATCGTCCGCTACGAAACCGCCTTCCGCCAAGCCAGCCAGAAAACTCGTGATGTACGCCTCTTTGGCAATGTCACGATCGACACCCATGGTCTCGCAGCGATCCCAGGTTCGTTTGGTAATGTCCTGAGTCTCGCCCTCGATTTCGAAACGCATGAGCCTGGCTCGATCCGTTCGACCGGATGCGAAATCGGCGAGGCGACCCTGGATTGAAAACCGCGTGTCGATAGTTAACGTATCTTGAATCTCAAACTCGAGGCTCGCTCCGATTTCGCCGTCCATTTGTTCGACTTGGTAGCGCATCGACATCGTCATCCGGTCGAGACCTAACTCAAGTAAGTCACGGCTGGAAACACCGTATCGACTGATGCAGTGGCCAAGCGGATCCTCACTACGCGTCGGAATCGTGCCGCCATTTTTTTCGGCTGCATCGGCCTCCATCGCACGGAACATGGCCATCATGTAGTCGTCGCCGGTGTCGAGTTGAAACCCATCCGCGAACACCGTAATGCTCTTGGGGAGCTGACCGCGGGCAATCTGCAGCGGGCCCATGTTATGCAAGGAGAGCAAATCCAGAAAGGTCGGAAGCTTAAAGCCAACCGAACCGATTCTGATCGGATCCGAAAAGCTCGGTAGCGTCATGGTCACGCCCTCGACAGAAACTGCGCCGCTAAGCGAACTGCTCACCTTGTCGTAGTCGACTTGAACGAAAGGGGACATGCTCAAGACGAACTGATCGACGGCCTCGATGGTTTTGTGGTTGATATACAAAATTACGCCCACCGCACCGATGACACCGGAGACGATCACGCCAACTATCATTCGTTTCACGAAACTACTCTTTTTGTTATCCGTCTCTAACTGACTGACGCTAAGGTCGATGTTAGTGAAAGAGTAGACGCGGCTCGGTAGGCACTGTCAATTTACTGGCTCACACTTTCTAAAGTCTGAACCTGATCGCTCGTCAGAACGGAATTTCATCGTCGAATGTCGGCGGGGGTGCGTCTGGCGGTGGCGGGGTTGGTGCGCTTTCAGCCGCGGTCGCGTCACTTCGATCGACGCGCCATGCTTTGACATCGGTATACCAGCGCCCGTTGTACTCGCGACTCTCCAGGTCGAAATGTACGGTCAACGACTCGCCTTGTTGAATCGCGAACTGATCGATTTTGTCGCCCCAGACCATGAAGCACACGGGCTTCGGGTAGTCTCCGGGCGTCTCGATCACATACTCCTGTTTCCGCCAAGGTCCACGCGAAGACGTGCCGGATTTCTCTTCGAGGATATGAGTAATCTTTCCAGTTAGTTCCACGATATCGTCTCTTGGTTAAGGTGGACGGCGAGCAAGCCTACCACCGGATTAGAACCACTGTCACGCCCGTTCTGAGCAACGACTTTAGCCGGGAGCTTGGGTATTATTCGTCAGGGGTTCAAGGGGAAAAACTCAAATGTACGCCCATTTTCAAATGATAAGTCGACTGTTTGTACTGGCGGGTCTCGCAGCGCTCATCGCGGCGTGTGGCGGTGGTAACAATGGGGGTGATGCGCAGTCGTCTGGTGATTCTTCAGAGAATCAGACTCTCGGTGTTCCCAAAGGTCTTCGCGGTACGTTGATCTTCACTCGCAACGAGCCATTGAAGGCGACAAAGGTGATGCGGCTCGATCTCAAACGCGCGAGATACGAGGTGGCCGCTGACGGTTGGGATCCATCGATGGGCGATGACAGCATGGCATTTCTGCAGGCATGTAGTCCGCTGGCCGTTCGTTTGGCGGTGACTGACGCTGACGGTTTTTCTGGCCCGGCTTCAGAGTGTTTTGAGCTCGATACCATCACGCCGGATTTTTTCCGACCAAAAATGAGCCCGGATGATGATCTGATTGCAGTTGCGAATACGGCGATTTTATTGCCTGAAGATGAACTGCCGGACACCGCTGCGGCGCGGTTTGGAATCGGTGACAACACCTACACCGCGACACAGATCTACAATCCGGACGGTGACTTGGTGGCCGAACTTCGGGGATTCACGCTGGGTGAATGGACGCGTCGCGGCCGGTTGGTCGTGGTCGGTGGGGGCGGCGACAAAGACCACGGGCTTTATCTTGCTGACAAGAAACTCAAGACTGCAAAACGCATTGACGACGGTCGTATTCGTGGCGAGATTGTGTCGATCGATACGCACCCGAAGGAAGATCGTGTTGTGTTCGTTTACAACGGCCAGATCTTCGAGATGGATATTGACTCGGGGTCGCCCAAGCGGATTCATTCGCATGGCTATCCTCTGTCGGCTGTTGCCTACTCACCAAAAGGCGACGCGATTGCGTTTGTTTCAAGCGATCCTCTGGACGAGGCCATGGAGACACCCGGCTCCGGGTATCACCTCTATGTGCTTCGTGATGGGGAGGTGGACACAATTGTGCTGCCATTTATTCCAGGCGGCCCGCTGGACTGGATCGACTAGATAAAAACGCGACGGGTTTCCGCCCGCCGCGTTGAAGCCGGCTTTCAGTCGTTTTCCATTTCGAAACGAAATCGCCGCGACAGTCCGATATCCGCAACCGGCGTGCCGTCGACGATTCGTGGTCTAAAACGCATTTTCCGAGTCGCGGCGACCGCGGCAGACTCAAACCCGCGATGGGTGCTCTGGACGACTTTGATGTTGTCCGGCGTGCCGGCTGGTGTGACGTCATATTGCACATCCACAAAGCCTTCGATACCACGCTGTGCAAGTGTGCCGGGATACGCGGGTGGCACAGCACTGACAATGATCGCGCCACTGTCCTGCATCGGCGTCACCTCCAACGTCAGCTCGGTGAATTCGCTAAGCACCGGTTCATAGCCAGGATCAATGATTAGCCGATCGTCAGTTGGTGTCGGCGTCCAGTTAACGCCTTCGCCGGACTCGTTGACAGGTAGCGGCGGCGGTGGCGGTGGTGGCGCCGGTTTGATTTGCTGAATTGGCGGTTTCGGCGGTGGTGCTTTCGCACCGGTGAGTTTCAGTTCAAGAGGCGGCTCAGTCGGCGGCGGTGTATTGCCGAGGCTGATCAACGACGTCATCAGCAGCAGCAAACTGCAGGTGATCACGCTGGCTGAACTCATCGCGGTTCCATATCGGACGTACATAGCATCAATCTCCGTTTACTTTTAACCACGAGGTATACGGTAAATTACCTAGAACCAAAAAGTAAATATTGACTTTACTATTTGGCTCAAGGTATTTTCATGAAGCTCGTAAAGAGGAAACTGAAGTGGCTCGAACGAACCCCCCTTTCATGACCGGTGTGCCCGAATTGCTGCTGTTGCGCTTGTTGGCCAACGAGGAGATGTATGGGTATGAACTCGTTCGAAGGATTCAGCTGGTCACGGGCGAGGCGATCAAACTCGGCGAAGGTGTGATCTACCCATCGCTGTATTCGTTGGAGAAAGCCGGCGCGTTGAAAGCTCGACGCAAAAAAGTCGGCGCTCGTGAGCGGATTTACTACAGTCTGACTCGGCAGGGCAAAAAGCGACTCTCCGCCCTTGAGGCTGATTGGCAGCGTATCCGGGACGCGATCAATCTGGCAGGTGATACCAGTGCGGCTTGAGCAACGGCAGCTCGCCGAGGCACTTCAGGCGCAAGGGCTGGATCGTCGCGCTGCCGCACGGATGGCTGAGGAGTGGTTTGCGCACTGCGACGATTTGGCTGCCGACTCGCAAGCGCCTGGAGTTTCACTGCGGCGCCAAGAGGCCATGCTCCGAATGGGTGACCCGCAATCGCTGGTATTAGTCGCATCGCAGTTACCTGGCTGCGCACGATCGCGCGAGGTGCGCGCGGGCGCAGCAGTGGCTGTGACATGGGGCGGTGCATTTGCTGCGGGTCTGCTGGCGACAGTGTCGCTGTTTGGCGCGATGACAGCGGCCATTGGGCTGTAGCCAGCTCAAAAGCACATACGTTTCGACGACATTCGGTTGTTGCCGCCGTTAGCGGCCTGCGCCTAGCGCGTCCATGGAAAACGGGTTCCCAGTGACCTCGATTCGTCTGCGGTTGACGATCCCGACTATTGTGACGGGAAAATCGAGTAAATCCCATGCAATTTCGCCGCGGTAACACACCTGTGTACCAAGTGCGGTACAGTCAGAAGTGTCAGGACTACAAACGATAGCGAGGGGATTCTATGTTGAGTCGAACTTTGATTGTCGCGTTCGCGCTGGGGATTACCGCGTGCGCGTCTTCTGAGCTGGATGAGCCGGTGGTGGCCGGCGAGCCAGTTGCCACAACGACTACGCCAGCCGCGACGGCCGCCACGCCCGAGGAGGAAGTCATCTGTCGTAAAGAGCAGCGCACAGGCAGCCGTTTCTACAGGGAAGTGTGCTTTACACGTGCCCAGATAGAGGCTCGTGCGGACGCCGACAAGGATGCGCTGCGTCAAATGCGCAGCGTGCGTTCCGGTTCACAATCGGACGTCGGAAACTGAAACCGAGGCAAGGCGGGCGGAGGGCCGCCTAGTCACAACGCACTCTGTCCGGCAATCGTGACGCTGCCGGACAGAGCTGACCCTGCGCATTTTCGCCGGTGATGAGCCCGGTGGAAGCTTTGCTGGTTCGGTCAGACGTCTTCGCAGCGAAACAGTATCTTGCTTCGATCACCAGGAAAGTCTTTGTACGCGACCTCGCCGGAGACTTGCGCATCGCCGCCGAAGGCAATTCTGCGTCCATCATCCGCGTACAGAATGTAGGCCTGCGCGCCGCAGGTTCTTCCCGCTTTCTCGAGGCAGTAATTCAATCCGCGTGGTGTACCGTCGCAATCAACCTGATAGACGGCGCTTCCATCCGCCAGTTCGGTAAGGCGTGGTGTCGCACAAGCCGAAAGTGCGGCCACGCTGAGTCCAATTAACGTTGACAGGAAAATCCGCATGCTCATCCTCCCTAATGCTAAGACTATTCGCCGCGTGCAAGTTATTGGACGCGGTAGATTACGTTGTCGTCACTGAAACAGCTGATGTTCCGCCGCTTCATGGCCATCTATACCGTCGGTCAGCACCTTCTGATAGTGGTCACGCAGTGTGGTGGTGCCTGTGGACGGCGTCGCTTCGGCATCGTACTGGCGGGAAACTTCATCCCATAACAACATGGATTCGGTCGCGTAGTAATGGCCAATTCGAGCAAATTCCGCTTTTCGTGCAACAGCAGGCACCACCCAGCCGATGGGTCGAAGCATTGCAGCGACGGCGGTGAAAAGACTGGGCGGAATGGATCGAAATTGCGGTGGTTTGCCTGTGAGCTCAAACAGCAATTCGCCCTGCGCACGAGCCGTTAGCGCCGGCCCGGGCCCACCGATCGGCAGAACGCGGTTCTGCAAGGTCGATTTCTTGAGGCAGTCGACCAGGTAGGCCGCAAGGTCACGCTCCGCGATCGGTTTGCACGCGGTCCGGGTCCCGTCGCCGAACACCAGGAAGGGTTTACCGTCTTTGACCCGGTTGATCTGGCCGGACAGCGATCGAAAATACGCTGTCGGTCGGACGATTGAGTACGTCAGGTCCGACTGCATCAGCGCCTGCTCGAACGCGAGTTTGGCGTACTGAAACGCCAATCGGGGTTTTTGCACGCAAATTGCTGACAGCAGCACAAACTGATCCGCATCGGATAGTTGTGCGAGCGCGAGCAGGTTTTGATTGATGTCGTGATCGACACGCCAAGCGTCCTTGGGGGCCCCGGTCCGCGACGCGATACAGGAAATCACAACGGTGCATTTGAACGAACGCAACTCGCGATGCAGTCGCCCACGGTCGGAAAGATCGGTCACCACCATCTGACAACCCGGCAGAGGTGTCGACTGACTACGAACGGGAGCGATCACTTCATAGCCGCGCTCGACCAATTCAGCGGCAACGACTCGGCCGATGTAACCGGTACCGCCGGCAAGCAGTACACGGGGTAGCGTTCCGCTCACTGTGCGGCATCCCCATAGGTATCAAACGTCAGATGGTGTCATGACCGACGGATGATCACCATGGGAATGCCTCAAGCGATTAACACCGAACGGCAAACGGAAGCGAAGAAGCCCGGGCCACCATTCCAGGATCAGAAGGTTACCCACCCAACTTGTCCAAGGAACAATCAGGTAGGTCTCGGAGAAGCTAAGACCGCCTACAAAGATAAACAAACCGAGTTCGATTCTAAGGGTGACGGCAGCCAGTGTGATTGCGAACGAGCGTTTCATCCAGCGTTGATGGGCTTCGAGATTTCCGCGGTAAACGTTCACAAGTGCCAGCGCCGTTGTGAGCAGCCAAAGTGTCGACATCATTCCGAAAGCGACAGAGTTGGAGGCGCCGCCAAAGGCGAACGTTGCTGCTCGTAGGCCAGCCGTCCCGCCGATACCAACGGCAATGCAATAAACACTGCCCGCGACGCGATGCAAGAGTCTGAAGCGTTTCAGCAGTGGGATGAACTGGGCGGTGCCGGCGAGCAGTGCAATGACTCCCGCGCCGATGTGCAACATCATCGTCAAGCGGTTGGCAGTGTACGTCTCGATCTGAGCGCCGAACGAATATTCAATCGGTGCCAGCCACAGGTATTGGCTGGCCATCGCGGCGATGTAGCCTGCCGAGAGCACCAACGCCAGCGTCCAGAATCGGCTGACGAATGGATGTGACCGATTCCGGTTGCGATGGCTCGCCGCATGGGTCGTGGTGCTGGTTCGGTTCACGTTGCTTTGCCTCGGATTTGCTGGCTACCATGCTGCGCAATGGACCTCTCGAGCGACAGCGAGTTTTCGCCAGATGGGCGTGTTTTTTCGTGGATGGACAGTCGTGTCCACTGACGAATCGCCAATGGGACAGAAACTTACGACCAGGGTGGGTCGGTTCGCTGCGCTGGTCGTCGGGTCGGGCCTTTTCTTTGCGCTAACCTCACCATTCAATGCGGTGACTTACCTCGTGTTTCCGGTGCGCTGGATCTACTGGATCGGACTGATCTCGATCACGATCTCGGTGCATGTTGTGGTCACCCGACTCTGGATTGATCGTCTAACGCTGTGGCGGCGCGCTCTGGTCGTGTCCGTCCTGGCGACTCCGCTGGTGTTTGCCGCGATTGTTTTGGTGCAGCAAATGATCGCTAGACCCGTGCCGATGCGTTTTTGGTGGTCCTTACTCGGGTCTATCTGGGTGATCAATATCGTGTTGGCATTGCTGGCGGCGCAGCTGGACCGCCTTGCGAACCAGCCGACTACAACAACTCCCAATTCACTCCCCGATCCGGTAGCCGGAATCCGTAAGCGCCTACCTGTCGAGGCACGTGATGCGACTATCTGGGCACTGAGTGCTCAGGATCACTATCTGGACGTGATCCTGCCTGACAGCCACCACCTGATTCACATGCGTTTCGGCGATGCACTATCGATGATCGCCGCCGAAGATGGTCTGCAGGTGCATCGCTCATGGTGGGTTGCGCGAGAAGCGATCAAGACTATTTCCAAGCAAGGGCGCAAGTTTGAGATTCAGCTTCTGAGTGGTCAGACAGTCCCGGTGTCGCGCGCAGGTGTCACCCGAATTCGGGAAGCGGGCTGGGTCTAGGGAGGCGCGTCTATGCCGGATCTGAGCGTGACGTCAGGGCCCAGATTCATAACAAGCACCGGACCGATTCGAAGGCGCTGCTTTTCGCCGGCTACCTGCAACGTGTAGCCCGCGTCTGTGGGTGCATAGTCTCGGTCTGCGACCGCCGTTACGATGAATCGCTGCCACTCATCGGAAAGGCGCGCTGACTGCAACGCCGCGAGCGGCGTGTAGGGTTTCGCATTCATTTGTAGCCCGCCATTGGAGATCGTGCCGGTCGATTCTCCGACCGTGCGCGCCCAGTAGGCCATGATCAGGGTATCTCCAGCCGCGACACTGACGGTTAAAGGTCCGGAAAGTCCCGCATCCCATGGATTCCTACCGCGCTTCGGTACGTTTACCTCGAGTGCGGCACCACCGGGCACACTGTCGTCGGACACTCTTTCAACCTCAATCGAACCGTAGTGCGCGAGCTGATGCGCGAATGGCGGCATCATCAGGTCGCCGTCATGACCTACGTGTCGTCGTAACGCGTTAAACGCAGCTTCCAGGCTTTGCAGACCGGACTCGTCCGGACGGCCGGTCGCTGCAGATTCAGGGGCATCCAGGCCAAGCGCGTTCAGTTTTTGCTGATCCCAGTTCGCTGACTCGGAATCAAAGAAAGGGAACGTGGCGGTGAAGTTCCATACGCACCAGGAAATGCCTGCCGCTTCAAACGCCTCGCGGGTCGCCCGGGTGTACTCGACGATATCGTCGTACGGCGCTTTTTCGTACGCACCAACTTCTCCGAGGAATACGGGGATTCCCAGAGATTCCTGCGCGGCTTTGGCGTACTCGGCGGCGTTTGCCAACTCACGTCGATCTGCTTCACTACCCCACCGAACAACGTCGCTGTCTTTTCGTGGCGTCCAGCTGGCTTTCTGGTGCGTGAATGGGAAAGGGTCGTAGTAGTGAAAGGTGTGGACCTGGTTGGGGTCGTCAATTTTCGGAATGCTCGGCAGCGAGCGAATGCCGGACCACTCGTCTCCGCCAATAATCAGGATCCTGGTCGGATTGGTCTCGCGAATCCTGTCGAACGCGGCGCGCACGTAGCGCCGCATGATGTCGCCTTTGAATGCGGCGTTCGGTTCGTTAATCACTTCGAAGTAGACAGATTCGGGTAGATCGCGATAGCGGGTCGCAATTTGTGACCACAGCGCGAGGAATTGATCAAAGTGGCCTTCCGGATCGGCGTTGAGTCCTTCGAAGTGGTGAATATTGAGGATGACTTGGAGATCGCTCGACAGGGCCTGGTTGATCACTTCGGTGACGCGTGCGAAAAACGCTTCGTCGATGCGATAGTCCGGCGCACCCGACGTGTGGGCACTCCAGCGAACCGGAATCCGTACGGTGTCGAAACCCACCGCAGCGATTCTTGGAAACGAGGCGGCGTCGATGGTGTGGCCCCAGGCGCCTTCGGTCGGCGCGTCGAGCGCGTTACCCATGTTGATGCAGCGTTTTGTCTCGAATTGATCCGCTTCTACTGGCGGCGACGCGCCGCACAAGAGCGCAACAAAAACCGCGATGCCTGCGAAAGTTCTCATGGTCCCCACCTCATGACGCCGGGCAGCCGCGCCGGTGAATCGACTAACGCAACCTTCTATCCCCAATCGTCAGTCTACACACGAGACGAATTCCTGCAAACGATTACATCGAGTCATTCCGGGCTGCCGGGGGCGTGGTGCGGAACAAAATTTTTGTGTTTCAGGTCGCAAGTGATTGATTAACGGTTTTTCGTTGCGACTTCCGGGCTTATGTCAACCGAGGTCATTTCTTCCTGGAGAATATTGGCCTATAGTCAAAGACGTTCTCGACATCGATATAACAACCATAACAATCGGGGGTTGTCATGAACGCACTCAGGTCCCTGGGATCAGTCTCGGTTTTTTTCGCGGCGCTTGCACTGAGCGCACCCAGCGCAGCCGACTACAACTACGAATACTACGAAGGGAGCTGGAACGTTCTGCCCGACTTTGACGCGTTGACCGCGGCGGAGACCGGGACCACGACCGATTTCGATATTGGGCTACGCAATCGGAATTCGCAGTACGCTTTCCGCTTTACCGGCACGATCACGGCTGCGGAGGCAGCCGACTACACCTTCTTCACGAGCTCCGACGACGGCTCACAGTTATTCATCAATGGCACTCTGGTCGTGGATAACGATGGATTGCACGGCGTCGTTCAACAGAACGGTACGATTGCGCTCGCCGCAGGCGAGCACGACATCGTTGTCACGTTCTTTCAGCAAGGCGGTGGCCAGTCTCTGAGTGTTGCCTGGGCGGGTAACGGTCAAGGGCAACAACCGATTCCGGCGGACGGGGTCATCGGCGTTCCCCCGGATTTGTCGGCGGTAGGACAATGGGGCCCGGTGTTGCCGTGGCCGCATGTGGCAGTCTCGGCGGCGAATCTGCCGGACGGTCGTATTCTGACCTGGTCCGGTTCGGAGCGCGACACGTGGCCGCGTACCGAGCAGACCTACAGCGCGACGTGGGATCCGACGACGGGCGAGTTCGTGGAAGTGTTCCATGAAGGCCACAATATGTTTTGTGCGCATTTGGCAATGGCGGAAGATGGGCGTGTATTCGTCAATGGTGGGCGGAACACGGTCAACAGCCCTTGGACGAGTCTTTTCGATTTTCGCGACAACTCGTGGGAACAAATTGAGAACATGACTTCCGGTGGTCGTTGGTACCCGACGACACTGGCACTGTCGGATGGCGATATGTTCACCGCGATCGGCACCGCGACGAACCCGCGCAACCCCGATCGGTGGGATCCAGTGACCGGATGGGAGATCCAGGACGGTATCGACTTTGATGCGATGGTGCTCGATGACTACTTTGACACCGGATCGCACGGCGAGAGTCGCTGGTGGCCCCTGCTGCATGTCGCTCCCAACGGCAAGATTTTCCATTCCGGCCCAACGCCGCAGATGCACTGGATCAACACGGCTGGGAGCGGTAGCTTCGAGGCCGTTGGCGATACCTTCACCGATTGGTATCACAAGCACGGCACCACCATCATGTACGACGAGGGCAAGCTGCTGACCTCGGGTGGATGGGTTGCCGGCAACAGCATCACGAGTACCGACCAGGCATTTACCGTCGATCTCAACGGTGCTATGCCGGTGGTCGAATTGACGCAGCCGATGGCCCACGCACGCAAGTTCCATAACGGAATCATGCTACCCACGGGTGAAGTGCTCGTCGTTGGCGGCAACACGTCAGGCCGCAAGTTCAGTGACGATGGCGCCATTCTCGTGACGGAGATCTGGAACCCTGAAACCGGCACTTGGCGTGAAGGCGCGGCGATGACCATCCCGCGTAACTATCACTCGATCGCGTTGCTGTTGAACGACGGCCGTGTGCTTGCGGCAGGCAGCGGTTATAACTCCAATTCAGTGCCTGCCTCGACGCATCAGGATGGGCAGGTGTATTCACCGCCGTATTTGTTCAATGCCGACGGAACGCCTGCAGCTCGTCCCGCAATCACAGCAAGCGCCGGCATTGTTGAAACCGGAGCGACGTTCAATGTCGAGGTAAGCGATGACATTGAATACTTCAGCATGATCAAAATGTCGTCAACGACGCATGGCATGAACACGGACGTTCGATATCTGCGCCCGCAGTTTGCGTCGGCAGGCGCCGGCAGCTACGACATTACGCTGCATGGCAACCCGAACGTTGCAACACCGGGCTACTGGATGTTGTTTGCCGTGAACGCCAATGGCACGCCTTCCGAGGCGCACGTCATCAGAGTCACGGCCGTAGATACGCGTTTGGAAAACCGCGCCCTTCAGGCGGTCGTCAGTCAGTCATCAACCGCTACCGGTGCGGTCGACTTTGGCGCCGGCAATGCCATCGATGGGGATCTGTCGGGTGACGAAACCATCGGGTCAATTGCACAAACCGATGCAGATGCAAACGCCTGGTGGGAAGCGGATCTCGGGCAGGTTCTCGGTGTCGATCAAGTTCGACTCTGGTCCCGGTCAGATTGCTGCGCCGATCAGTTGAGCGACTTCTACGTGCTTGTCTCCGAGGACCCGTTTGCGTCACAGGAGCTCGCGGCGACACTGGCGCAACCCGGTGTTCGCGCGTTCTTCCACAATGGCAGCGCAAGTCGCCAAACGGATTTGTCGCTTGAGGCAAACGGACGCTATGTTCGAATCCAGAAAGCTGCGCCCGGAGTATTGGCAACAGCCGAGATTCAAGTGTTCGCGGGTACTACGTTGTTCCCCGAGCCTGACCCGGATCCTGATCCTGATCCAAACCCAACGATGACGGTTGAACGGGGTGTGATCGAAAACGTGGGTAGTGCGTGGCAGGTTGTACCGCTTCAGCATAGCTACACAAATCCCGTGGTGATCGCGACTGCGCGTTATACCGGCGAACAACTGCCGGCCGTCACCCGCGTGCGCAACGCTGGTAGCAGTAGTTTCGAGCTGCGTGTGCAAAACCCAAGCGATGCGACGCTGACCGGATACGGTGTGAATTATCTGGTTGCGGAGGCCGGTGTCTACGACACGGGCGAGGCGCGGTTCGAAGCGGTTGCTGTCGAGTCCACCGTGACCGATACCGCATCGAGTTGGGTGGGTGAAGCGCAATCCTACCAACAGAGCTACACGGATCCGATGGTTGTCGGCCAGGTCATGAGCTCGAACGATGACGCATGGAGCGTTTTCTGGGCTTCAAATGGATCAACAGGAACACCGCCGTCGGCGAGTGGTCTGTCTGTCGGGAAGCACGTTGCGGAGGATAGCAACACAACGCGGTTGCCGGAGACGATCGGCTACATTGTTTTTGAATCGGGTTCCGGACGCATCGGCAACATCGATTATCAGGCGGGCGTCGGGGAGAACACGATTGAAGGGCTCGTCGAGCCTGCGGCGCCCTACAACTACACACTAGCCCAAGCATACGATTCTGCGGTCGTATCGAGCGCGGGTATGAACGGGCTCAATGGTGGTTGGCCGGTCATGGCCGGCGCCCAGTTGAATGGAACGGTGTTGTCGCTTGGCGTCGACGAGGATCAGATTCGCGATTCAGAGCGAAATCGTATCGATGACCAGGCGGCCTTCGTCGCCATGGTAGGCAACGTGCAACCGTTGGAAATTCTGACCATTGACGCGCTGCCGGTGATCGTCGGTGCAGATGCGACACTGACAGTGTCAGCTGTAGGTCCCACCGAATTGACCTACAGCTGGAGCGTCGACGGTGTTGCCTCGCCGTTCTCCAGTGACCCGACATTCGACTTCTCATTCGCTTCGCCGGGTCGTCATTTGGTCACCGTGACGGTACGTGATGCAGACGGCAATGAGCTTCGCCAGACCTTCACTCAGCTCGTGCATTTGCCAGCGATGAGTGCGGGCGCACCGACGCATTCCGGTACGGTTGTTGAGATTCCGTCGAGAAGCGAAGTCTGGGTCGCCAACCCTGACAACGACTCCGTGACGGTGATTAACACGGAAATGATGGCCGCAGTTGCGGAGATTCCTGTCAGTGCCGAGCCGCGTGCAATCAGTGTTGCGCCCGATGGGCGAGTTTGGGTGGTAAGCAAGACCGCTTCGATGATCAACATTATCGATCCCATAACCCGGACGATTGTCGATATGGTTTTCTTTGACGTGGGTACGCAGCCGCACGGTATCGCGATGAGCGCATCGTCTGCATTCGTGGTGCTGGAAGCGACGGGAGAGGTTGTGGCGCTGAGCGCATTTGACCACTCGGAGCTCGCGCGGACCACCGTCGGCGGACGACCGCGACATGTGTCTGTCAATCCGCAGGATAGTGGCGTTTACGTCAGTCAGTTTGTGACACCCACACTGCCTGGGGAAGCGACGGCTAGTCCCGAGGTTGATAGCAACGGCAATCCGCTCGGTGGTGTGATTCATGTGCTCGACGCCGCAACGCTTACGACGGTGGATACCATCGTGTTGCAGCATAGCGATCGCCAGGTTTCTGAGCACAGCGGCCCCGGTGTACCGAACTACGTCGGTCCGGCCGTCGTGTCTCCGGACGGAACCTCTGCGTGGGTGCCATCGAAGCAGGACAACATTCTCGCCGGCGCATTGCGCGGCGGCGCGGGTCTGACGTTTGATCAGACTGTTCGGGCCATCGCATCCCGAATTACTTTGCCAGCTCGTGATGAGGACTTCGCAATGCGGGTTGATCTGGACAACGCCAGCGTGGCGAGCCATGCCGCGTTCGATCCGTTTGGTATCCACTTGTTTACCGCGTTGGAGGGTAACCGCGAGGTCGCGGTGATCGATGTGTTCTCGGGTGTCGAGTTGTCGAGGTTTGATACTGGTTTTGCGCCGCAAGCGGTCGTGGTGTCGGCTGATGGGTCACGGCTCTATGTCCACAACTTCATGAGCCGCACTCTTGGCGTCTACGACGTGTCCGATATGGTCTACAACGGCGAGGTTGCGGCCCCGCTATTGGAAACGATCTCCACTGTTTCGACCGAATTTCTGCCGCCGCAGGTGTTGCTCGGCAAACTATTGTTCTACGACGCACGCGACGACCGTCTCGCAGCACTGGATTACATGAGCTGCGCGTCGTGCCACAACGAAGGTAGCGACGACGGTCGAGTCTGGGATTTCACGGGCGTTGGCGAGGGACTGCGCAACACGATTAGCCTCAATGGTCGCTCGGGCATGGGCCATGGGTTCCTGCATTGGTCTGCGAACTTCGATGAAGTCCAGGATTTCGAAGCGCAAATCCGTGAGTTCGCTGGTGGTACCGGGTTGATGGACAATGCCGACTACTTCGCCGGGACTCGCTCCGAACCGCTCGGCGATGCCAAAGCGGGTTTGAGTCCGGATTTGGACGCACTGGCCGCCTATGTTTCCTCGTTGGACGCCGCGCCGATAAGTCCGCACCGTGGTCTGGATCGTGAGTTTGATGCGGTAGCTCAAGCCGGCGTCGATGTGTTCCGGAATTCCGGGTGTGACTCGTGTCATACACCGCGGTCAATGACAGACAGCTCCGACGGTGCCGGTTTGCACGACATCGGGACGATCCGTGCATCAAGTGGCGATCGACTGTCCGGTCCGCTAACGGGCATTGATACGCCGACGTTGCTGGGCGCATGGAAAACAGCGCCCTACCTGCACGACGGTTCCGCTGCCACCCTTGAGGAAGCGATTGCCGCGCATCAGGATGTGGTGTTGACCAATCTAGAGCTGGGACAGCTCGCGGCGATGATCCGACAGTTGGATGATGGTCGAGATTTGCTGGAGCAATCCGGACCGTTGCTTGCGTCTGGAATCGTGGAAGGTGTGACGGAAGCTTGGCAGACAATCACATTGGATGAGTCTTACAGCGAGATGGTCGTCATCGCGACGGTGCAGCTTGAGGGTACTCAACTTCCAGGTGTCAGCCGCATCAGAAATGCAGGTGGGAATACGTTCGAGCTGATGGTTCAGAACCCTGCCGGTAACGAGATCGGAGGTTATACCGTGCACTACCTCGTGGCCGAGGCGGGTGTCTACAATGTGGCCGAACATGGTGTGTCGATGGAAGCGTTCCGAGCCTCATCGACAACAACCGACTTCGCGCCGAGTAGTTGGAACGCGACCGCGGTGAGCTATCAGCAGACCTATATTTCACCTGTGGTTGTTGGCCAGGTGATGACCGCCAACGACCCGGCTTGGAGCGTATTCTGGGCGAGCGACGGTGTTGACCGGGCAAACACTCCGAGTAGTGCCGCTATCGCGATTGGAAAGCACGTCGGTGAAGATCCGAACCAGGCTCGAGCTGAAGAGACTCTGGGCGTGATTGTTATGGAAGCGGGGTCCGCAAATGTCGACGGTATTAGTGTTCTGGCCGGCCGAACGCCGGACATCGTACGCGGGATTTCGTCGGGTTTCGTTGAGATTCCATTAGGTGGGCAGTACACCAGCGGTGTGTTGTCCAGCGCCGGCATTGATGGCGGCAATGGTGGATGGCCGATTTTCTTCGGCGCGGATCCCCTGGCAGGGCAAACCCTGCGCGCAGCATTTGACGAGGACCAGGTGCTTGATGACGAACGAAACCATACGACCGAGGAAGTGGACTTCATTCTCGTTCAATAAGTCGTGCATGAGGCTTCTGCTTTCGGTCGTTTGGCTTGCGTGCGCCAATGGGTCCCTGTTGGCGCAGACCACCTGGCAATCCGAGACCGAACGAGGATTGTTTACCGTCACTCTTGATGCTGGCGTAGCGCACGTCCCCATCGGGAGTTTGCAAAGCTGGGAAATGACGCTGGTGCAGGTAGGCGGTGCGCCGGTCTCCGATGCCCGGGTAGTCGTGGGTGGCGGTATGCGCGCGCATGGACATGGACTGCCAACGCAGCCTGAGGTTGTGTCGACCAAACAGGCGGGTCGCTATCGCATTGAGGGGCTTCGGTTCAGCATGGCCGGCGAGTGGACGCTTGCGCTCAGCATCGATAGTGCGAGCGGTCGCGACCGTGTGTTGTTCGAGATTTCATTAGACGATCTTTCCAAGTCCAGGGGACTCAAGAGCCTTGCGCTCCCGACAGATTGGCGACCACCGCCGTCGCCGTCGAACCGAGTGTCCGACAGTGACGAGGCAGCCGAATTCGGACGCGACTTGTTCTTTGATGAGTCTTTGAGTGGTGCCGGCACTTCGTCTTGCGCCACTTGCCATCAACCGGAGCGATTCTTTGCGGATGGTGAGCGACTCGGCAAAGGAATCGATCGTGCGATGCGCAATACGCCTTCGCTGATCGGCGTTGCAGCGCAGTCCTGGTTTTATTGGGACGGTCGGCGCGACTCGCTCTGGTCGCAGGCTTTGCTGCCGTTCGAAGCGGTTGAGGAAATGGGTAGTAGTCGGTTGGCGATTGTGCGGGGCGTGTTGAGCAAACCACGCTATCGACAGCAGTACGTTCAATTGTTTGGTGCCCCGCCTGAGATTCCGTTTGCTCGCCTGCCGCGTCATGCCGGTCCGATCGGAAACGAAGCTTCAAAGCAGGCATGGGCGCAACTGTCGCGCGAAGAGCAGACTGCAATCAGTTCGGTGTTCGCCAATGTGGGCAAGGCGATCGCGGCTTTCGAGCGCAGCTTGCCTGTGCCACAAAGTCCGTTTGACCATTACGCTTCGGCTCATCACACCGCCGCCAAACAGACGACGGACGACACCATGCGCATGGCAGGGCACGACCATCACGACAACCCCTCCACCAATCACACTCTGCCGGAAGCGTTGGATGCTGATGCGTTGCGTGGGCTTGCGCTCTTTATGGACTCGAGCAAGACCAACTGCCTCCGATGTCATAACGGTCCCTGGTTCACGAACCAGGGATTTCACAATGTAGGCACAGGGAACTTTTTCGGTGACAGACTCGACTTCGGCAGGGTGTACGGATTGCAGGCTGCAATTCGCGACGAGTTCAACTGTCTCGGACCGTACAGTGACGCGGTTGCCGAGACCTGTACTGAACAGAGATTTCTGAGCAAACACTCACATGTGCCGCTGGAGGGCGCTTTCAAGGTTCCGACGTTGCGCAACCTCAAGCACACGGCGCCTTACATGCACGATGGTCGTTTCACGACCTTGCGTGAAGTCCTGGAGCACTACCGCAATCCGCCGACTGATGGTCCACCGCATGAGCTCAAGCCTCTGATCCTCTCCGATTCAGAAGTGGAAGACCTGATCGCTTTTCTGGAATCATTGTCCGGTGACGCGAGTCTGGACGGGATATGAGTCGACTATTGTCGGGGTTGAAACGGCGAATCAAACTAGCGATACAGATGCTGCCATGGGGTGAGGATCTGTTGCTTTACTTCAACGCGCGTGCGCAGGGTATTGCCTATCGGGGTGTGTTTGAAAGCCATGCGGATGCATTGGCGGCCGTACGACAAGATCGCAGCGCCGACTACGATGCGTCGTTCAATCAGAGGGTTGCCGAGAGTATCGAGCGCGGGGAAGTCGATGTGACCCGTTGGCTGCACGATCATGATTTCCCGATGTTGTTCTGGTTGTCGAAGGCGTTGACCGACAACAGTCGGGTCGTTGAGTTCGGCGGCAGCCTCGGTCATTTGTTTTACTCGATTCGTGATTTATTCCCATTGGGTGATTCCGTCGATTGGACCATCCTGGAATTGCCGCAAGCGGTTGCTGCGGGGCGCGAGCTCAGCGCGCGAATGAATGAGTCACGTCTCAAGTTTGCGGAGTCAAACAAAGAAGCGCTTGTGTTGGACGGCGATCTGTTTCTCTCGGCCGGCGCCCTGCAGTATTCGCCGGTCTCTACGATCGAGATGATCGACGGTTTGGAGAATCCGCCGGCACATATCGTGTTACACACGATGCCGGCGAGCTTCGGTGAGACGTTCTGGACGCTGCAACGTATCGACGCCACAGAGTTACCGTATCGAGTGTTATCGATCCCTCGACTTGAGCGTGACCTCGAGGCACGAGGATACGAGCGCGTTGCGCGATGGCGCCAGGATCGTGCGGTGCAGATCCCGTTTCAGCCCGGGCACAAAGCAGATGGCTATTTTGGTTTTTACTTCCGACTCCGCTGAGTGGTCACCTGGGGTTTTCACGGCCAACCGTCGATTAGAAACAGCGCATGGATCAACTGCTCGTCGACGCTGAGGTAGCCATATCCGCGTGCAATAGCGTTGTGGGAGTGACGATGGTCGCGGCACGTTGCGCTGAAGCGTTCGCCTGAAATCTGGATCTCGACATCGGCGAACTCCAGAAACTCCTGATAGCGTGGATTAACCGCTTTGTACACGGCTTCTTTACAGGCAAACCAGCATGTCGCATCGGCTGACGGTGCAAGCGCCAAGCGTTCGTGGTCGGTCAACACACGCGGCAACAGTTTGTCCTGCAAGCGACCGGGTTGCTCAATATCGAGGCCAACCCCGGTGTAGGCACAGGTGTTCGCCAGAACGACGCCCACCCATTGGTCAGTATGGCTGATCGAGCCCGCGATACCGGAGGGCCAGATAGGCCAGCGCGATTCACTTTTCTCAATCGCGACGGGACCGAGACCAAAGTCGGCAAGCGCCTCGCGTGCCAGACTGCGGCCTGCTGTGAACTCCGTTCGACGCTTCACGCCCATAGGCGCAGCAATGATTTGCTCGTCTGGCAGCAACTCGCTGAATGGCGCCGAAAGCGGGCGTAAAAGACTGGTGATGCCGTCGAGTTGGCTAAATGGCGATTCGGTCGAATGGGTTGGCATAGCAGTCAGAGTCTGCCCGCAAGAGGTGAGGCTATCAATTCACCCCTTGGTTACGATTGCCACGCGAATCATTGCATCCAACACCGTTTCGGGTCGGCTCTTGATCGTCAGGTGTTTTGTCATATTCCCTTAATGTCTGTATTGCTCAACTTCGACATGACCGCGACAGAAGGGCGGTTCGGTCGTTTCAGGGCCCGATTTGCCGTGTTTTGTAAGAGGATGAGCGTCTCGGAATATGTTGTGACCGAAGTCGATACAGCCCCTTATTTTTCTGGCTATACTCATAAAACGTGGACTGTCCGGCGCTGGGGATTGCGTCTGAGATAACCACTGCTCGCAGAACAGAATTCTAAGAACTGAGCTCAGTAAGGCGCACCGACATGGCAGCCATTCACAGCCGATTCATGGACGTTGCAGCGCGATATCCGTCGCGCGACGCGGTCGTGTTCAAGCGGCAGGATGATTGGCAGCGCATGAGCTATGCCGCACTTGCTGCTCGTGTTCAACAGATCACTGCGTGGATGCAGAGTTTCGACCTCACCCCAGGAGCTCGTGTTGGGATCGTGGCGCACCGTGACCCAGACACAATCGCCGCGGTGATAGCAATTCTGAACGCGGGCCATGCATACGTGCCACTCGATGCGTCCTTTCCTGAAGAGCGGATCGACCACATGGCGACAGCCGCGAATGTCGAGATGATCGTTCGTTCTCAACACGCTGCGGCCGCGGCAGTGGGGTCGTTGGAGGCCAAAGTATTGCTTGGCGAGCACGCGGACGACCACGCGCTTGCTGCGATGCCGGATCAAGGCAAGGCAGAATCCGGCGAGGACGAGGCTTACGTGATGTTCACGTCGGGATCCACAGGCGTTCCAAAAGGCGTCGTAGTGCCGCATCGCGCCGTGATGCGTTTGGTGATCGATACCGATTTCGTACCGCTGACTTGCGACACCCGTTTTCTAACGGTTGCCCCGTTGACATTTGATGCATCGACGTTAGAAACGTGGGCACCGTTGCTCAACGGCGGATGCTGTGTGTTGCACCCCCACGGCGCGCCGGTTACGGCGAGCGCTCTCGGCGCCACGATTCTTGAGTCCGGTGTCACGCATGCCTGGTTGACCGCATCGCTATTCAACATGATCGTCGACGACAATTCGTCTGCACTCGCGCCGCTGACACATGTGTTGACCGGCGGCGAAGCGTTGTCTGTTGGGCACGTCCGAAAAGCACTGGCTGCGTTACCCGACACCACGCTGATCAACGGCTATGGTCCAACCGAGAATACGACCTTCACGACCTGTTTCACGATCCCACGCGATTTCGATCCAAACGCCAGCGCGGTTCCAATTGGGTTCCCGATCGCGGGCACGGAGGTCGCGATTGTTGATGACGCTATGCGGCCGGTGCCAGATGGCGATGCGGGAGAACTGCTCGCATTGGGTGACGGACTCGCGCACGGCTACCTGAGCAGTTCGGAACTAACCGAGTCTCGTTTCATCGAGTTTACATTGCCGGGCCAGCCCCCGACTCGCGCCTATCGAACGGGTGATCGGGTCCGCCGCGCTGCGGATGGCGCCATCGAGTTTCTGGGCCGCTTCGACGACCAGGTAAAGATCGAGGGGCATCGTATTGAACCTGGCGAGGTCGAGGTCGTTTTGTCGACTGCGCCCGGCGTTCGGCAGGCGCGTGTAGTGGCGCGGCCGAACCAAGTCGGTGCGCTTCGCTTGGTGGCTTACATACTAAGTGATGATTCCGCTTTGAGTGAGACACTGAGGCCGTGGCTGCAAAAACGTATGCCCGCGTTCATGGTCCCGCACTTTTTCGTCGTGGTCGATGACTTCCCGACTACGGCAAACGGCAAGCTGTCGCTTGTGGACCTTCCCAACCCATTGGATGACACGGCGACAGTGTCACCTGCGAACGATGGAAGTCGGATCGCGATAAACGTTGCCGCTTGTTGGCAGCAGGTTCTGGGGCGACAGCCGGCGCGCGATGTTAATTTTTTTGATGCTGGTGGTACGTCGCTGGATGCGGCAACGCTACATCGTGCGCTGGAGAAGGCGCTTGCCAGGCAGCTAGCGCCAACATTCGTTTATGAACACACCAGTATCGCGGCGCAAATTGACGCGTTGACGAAACCCGTCGCGTCAGAGCCAGTGCGAGGCAACCGTGGACAAAAGCGACGGGCTGCGATGCGTGCCCGTCGAGGGGCAGCGCGATGAGCGAGCAGAATTCTAACGACGTTGCCGCGCCCTCCGTCGCTGTCATCGGCATGGCGGGTCGATTACCGGGCGCCGATTCGATCAATGATTTTTGGCAAATGATCGTCAAGGGGCGAGAGGGCATTACGTTTTTCCCGCCGGATGCGTTGGATCCATCAATCGACCCGGCGCTGCGTGCGAACCCGAACTACGTGCCCGCGAAAGGGGTGGTTAAGGACGCGGATTGCTTTGACGCGCAGTTCTTTGGCATTTCGCCGATGGAAGCGCGGGTCATGGATCCTCAGCAGCGTTTGAGTCTCGAGGTCTGTTGGCATGCGCTCGAAGACGCGGCCGTTACGAGTGAGTCTTTTGATGGGCTCATCGGCGTCTACGCCGGCAGTAACTGGAACCGTTACCGCACAACCAATCTCGCCGGCACTGAGACAGAAGCTCGCTACGGCGCCTTCAACACGTCGCTCGCCAATGAGCAGGAATTCCTGGCAACTCGTATCGCGTACAAGCTGGATCTGCGAGGTCCGGCGATTACGGTTTCGAGTGCATGCTCGACATCGCTCGTGGCCATCGCCGAGGCTTGTAAGGCGCTGTTCGCATTCGATTGTGACCTCGCGCTGGCAGGCGGTGCGTCGATCAGCACGCCCTTGAATGCCGGATATCTTTATCAGGAAGGCAGCATGTTGTCTTCTGACGGACACTGCCGCTCGTTCGATGCACAGGCGAGTGGCACGACCTTCAATGATGGCGTTGCCTACGTTGTATTGAAGCGTACAGAGGATGCAATCGCCGACGGTGATCAGATCTATGCCGTTGTGCGCGGTTTCGGTGTCAACAACGACGGTGCGAACAAAGTCAGTTTCACAGCGCCGAGTGTCGATGGCCAGACCGCAGCAGTGACGAGTGCCATCGAGTACGCGGACGTGGACCCGGCCACGATTGGATTGATCGAAACCCATGGCACCGCAACACCGATGGGTGACCCCATCGAGATCGAGGCACTGAAACGTGCATTCGCAGGTGTCGACGCGGTTGGGCATTGTGCGATCGGCTCGGTAAAGACCAACATCGGGCATGTGGTCCATGCCGCAGGCGCGGCCGGCTTTATCAAAGCCGTGATGTCGGTGCGCGATGGTGTATTGCCGCCGTCACTGTTTTTTGAGCAGGAGAATCCCAAACTCGGTTTGGCCGACTCGCCTTTCTTCGTCAATGCCGAGCTGCGTGATTGGCCCGCCACTTTTTCGCCCCGTCGCGCGGGTGTGAGTTCTTTCGGGGTCGGCGGTACCAACGCGCATGTGATCATTGAGCAGGCGCCTGTGCCAGATGAGCAGCCGGCTTCCGACGGTGCTGAACTGATGATTTTGTCCGCTCGCTCACCCGAGGCCTTGAAGCGCTACGCGAAGTCCTTTGCCAATCTGCCCGCCGGAACCACTTCGAAGTCTCGATCCGCTATTGCCCGCGTACTTCGGACGGGCAGAGTGGCTATGCCGCACCGAATGGCATGGGTTGCCGATTCGACTGAGACACTCGACCCCGGTACGTTGTCGCGCGGCGAAGTGCAGCGTGGGCAAGCGGATGAGCCACGACAGATCATATTTTTGTGCACCGGTCAGGGTTCGCAGCGCATCGCGATGGGACGTAAACTGGCCGAGTTCGATAGCGTGTTCGGTGCCTATTGGACGCGCGGCCTCAGCCAACTGAAGGCCCGCGGTATCGACCTGCAGCAGGTTCTGGACGAAGCGGAAGATGTCGACGTCCCGACAATCCAACGCACTGAGTTCGCGCAACCCGCACTGTATTTGTTCGAGTATGCGATGGGGCGCTCGTTGATCGAAGCGGGCGTTCAACCCGACCTATTGATCGGACACAGCATCGGCGAATTCGCGGCGGCAGCACTGGCAGAAGTTTTTAGCTTCGAACAAGGCCTGGACATTGTCGTAAAACGCGGTGCGTTGATGCAGGCTCAGCCGACTGGCGACATGATCGCGGCATTCGTGGACGCGAAAGAGGCCGCTCGGTACACGTCAGAAACTGTGGCGATCGCCGCGGAGAACGCGCCTGGTGCAACCGTGCTGTCTGGCCCTGAAACCGACATGCAGGAACTTGCAAAAACGCTGGCCAACGACGGTGTGGAGTTCCGACCGGTCAAGACATCGCATGCGTTTCATTCGAGCATGATGGCACCGGCGGCTACGGCGTTCCGAGATTACCTCTCTGAATTTGAATTCAGCCCACCCAAAACGCCGATCGTCTCAACCGTGACGGCGACTTACCTGACAGAAGAAGAGGCAATCAGCGCCGACTACTGGTCCGACCAGCTGTTGAAGCCGGTGAGGTTTGCCGCTGCCGTGTCGTTTGCTCAACAAGAATCACCGGTTGCTGCGGTCGAAGTCGGGCCGGGCAAGGTACTTGCCTCACTGGCCAAGATGAGTGCGGCCGACAATCGACTGGTCTCGCACGCGACAGCACCGGATGCCGGTGCGACCGATTCGGATCGGCATGCTGCGCGGCGCGCGGCCGGTTTCGTATGGGTCAACGGGGGTTCGGTGGCAATTCCGGGACATCGGGGCGCGATGCCTTCGGCTGTGTCGCTGCCCGGATATCCGTTCGAACGAACCCGACACTGGGTTGATGAGCGCGCCCAATCAATGGCTGCGGCCGCCGCAAACACCGCACTTTCCAATGAAAACCTATCCGCACCGATGATATCGGCGGCTGCGGAGCAACCCGCGAATGCAGTGGATCAGACCATGAACGCACAAAACCATCGACAACAACTGATTGACCGTCTCATCCGTGTACTGGAGGACGTATCCGGCTTCGAGCTGGATGATTGCGCGCCAGCGGACGAATTTTTGGATATCGGGTTTGATTCGATTTTGCTGACGCAGGCTGCACTGTCAGTTCAGCAGGAATTCGATGTGGAAGTCACCTTTCGACAGCTGATGGAGGACTACACGAGCATCGATGAGTTGGTCGATTTCCTGGAGCCACAAGTACAGCCAACGGCGGCAGCATCGCCGGAAGTTTCACCAAGTTCGGTGAGCACCACCGCGGCCGTGCCGATGCAAACGATGCCGATGGCGGGTGCACCTTCGGGTGATGTGCAGGCTTTGATTCAACGTCAGTTGGAGTTGATGCAGATTCAGCTCGCGATGTTGACCGGGGCGCCCACGACGATGCCGCAGACGGCGCCGCCAGTCGCTGCGGCTCAAACGGGCGCCACGGCGCCCAGCGCACCCAATGCGCCCGAAGAGAAGAAGCCGGAGTCACGCCAGGGGCCTGGCACAAGAATCAAACGGACACGCACTGAAGCGCAGCCGTTGACCGAAGCACAAAAGAAATTTGTCGCTCGCACCATTGAGCAATACGTGGATGCCACCAAAGCATCCAAGGCGTACGTTGAGGCAAACCGCGCGACGCTGGCGGATCCACGCACCGTGTCGGGCTTTAGCCCGGAGTGGAAAGAAATGGTCTATCCGATCGTGACGGATCGGTCACGAGGATCCAGGATCACGGATATCGATGGGCGCGACTATATCGATATTACGAACGGTTTCGGACCGATCCTGTTCGGTCACTCACCTGACTTCATTACGGAAGCGGTCGTCGAGCAGATCAAAGCGGGAATCGAGACAGGGCCGCAATCACCGTTGGCAGGTGAGGTCGCCCAACTTTGCGCCGAGTTGACCGGCAACGAGCGCATTGCTTTCGCCAGCACAGGGTCTGAGGCCGTGTGTTGTGCCTTGCGCCTGGCTCGCACGGTCACTGGTCGCAGCAAGGTCGTTGTGTTCGAAGGGTCTTACCACGGCATCTTCGACGAGGTTGTTGTGCGCCCTGGCAAGGGCGGCGCGGGTCTGCCCGCTGCGCCAGGAATTCCGCGAGAAATGACTGCGAACATTGTGGTGCTGCCTTGGGGAACGGACGAGGCTCTCGAGCGCATCCGGGAAATGGCCGGCGAGCTGGCAGCGGTCATGGTGGAACCCGTGCAAAGCCGGAACCCCGCGGTACAGCCGACCGAGTTCCTGAAGTCGATCCGTGAAATCACCGAAGACTCGGGCACGGCATTCATCTTTGATGAAATCGTCACGGGTTTTCGTGTCGCGCCCGGCGGTGCGCAGGCTCACTTCGGCATTCGTGCGGATCTTGCGACCTACGGCAAAGTTGTCGGTGGCGGCCACCCCATCGGGATCATTGGCGGCAAGTCTCGTTTCATGGATGCGCTTGACGGAGGCGCATGGCAGTTCGGGGATGATTCAACGCCGCAGGTCGGTGTGACTTTCTTTGCCGGTACATTCGTTCGCCACCCCGTCGCGCTGGCAGCCGCGCGCGCGGTGTTGCTCAAACTTCGCGAGGCGGGCGCGGATTTACAGAACACCTTGGCGACAACGACCGCGGGTTTGGTCGATGAGATGTCCGAGTTTCTTGCCAAGATCGATTGTCCGGTGAAGGTCAACGGGTTTTCGTCGTACTTTTATATCTCGGTTCCAGAAGACCAGGCTCAGAGTGGCTTGCTGTTCTACCTGCTCCGGCTCTATGGCATTCACACCTGGCAGTACCGCCCTTGCTTCCTGACAACAGCACATTCTGCGGCGGACGTTCGTGCGATCGCTGATGCGTTCCGGCGTGCGGTTTCCGAACTGGTCCGACACGGGTTGCTGAAGGGTGATGCTGTTGCCTTGGAGCGGCTCACGCGCGGGAGCTCCGACAAACCGCCGGTTGAGGGTGCGCGTTTGGGCAAGGACGCGTCGGGCGCGCCCGCGTGGTTCATTGCGGATCCGGATAATCCGGGCAAGTACAAAATCGTCGGATACAAGAGCACAGGCTAAGTCATGTCAGATTCGACGGTCGCTTACGACCCATTTCGCAGTGGTGAGATCGAGCGAACGGTTCCAAGCACCGAGCCGCAGCGCGAGATCATCTCATCGGCGTTGTTGGGCGATCAGGCGAACATCGCTTTCAACGAAGGTATATCGGTCCACTTTCCGTACGCGGTGGACAGCCAAAAGCTCGAATCCGCGCTGGCAGAAATCGTGCGCCGACATGAGTCGTTGCGGACAACGTTCACACGAGCCGGTGACGAGTTGTGCGTGTCGGCGGAGAGTGGATTCGAGTTGACGCTCGACGACCAAACGGGGCTCGGTGACGATGAAGTGGAGCGTTACGTGCAGTCACTTTGGCAAGAGTATGCCGCTGCACCGATGCACCTTTTCGACGGTCCGTTGTTTCAGGCGACGCTGGTGCGACTGCCCAACGATCATGCCGAACTGATCATCATGGCGCATCACGTCATCTGTGACGGCTGGTCGTTCTACATCATTCTAGAGGACCTCGTAGCATTGTTGACCGGCGAACAGCCGGCGCAGACGATCGATTCGTTTGCGGAGTTTGCCGAGCGTCAGAACGCCGAGCAACTGAGTAATCGAGATATTGATTACTGGCTCGATCAGTATCGTGAGAGTGTGCCAGAACTCGACCTGCCGGCGGATCGGCCGCGGCCTGCGGAACGCAGTTTTGCAGCACAGCGTGTCGACTACGAGTTGGACGCGGATACGGTGTCCGCAGTGAAGGCGATGGCACGCGCCAACAAAGCGAGTGTCGTGCAAGTGGTGTTCGCTGGCGTGGCCGCGCTGCTGCATAGGCTAACTGAAGATGAGGATATCGCGATCGGCCTGCCGGTCGCGCGCCAAAGCAGCGATGGCTTGCATGCGATGGTGGGTCATGCGGTTCAGTTGCTGCCGATCCGAGTGACAGCGATCAACAGCGATTCGTTCGCCGAACTCATCGCGCGGGCCAAAGCCGGGATATTGGATGCTCAGGAGCACCCGAATTTCACTTTCGGCTCGCTGGTGCGCGAACTGGGCTTCAGCGGCGATCCGTCGCGGGTTCCGATTGTGCCGGTGATTTTCAACATCGATCAGCCGTTCGGTGACATCCGCGCTGAGGGTCATGCCCTCACGATTCGGTCGATTCCGCGGCTTGGTGAAAACTTTGAGATCTTTTTCAATGTCATGCCTCAAGGCGACATGCTGACCATCGAGGCAACCCACAACACCGACCTGTTCGACGGCGTTACGATCAGGCATTGGTTGGAGGCGCTACAACAGATTTTGCGAACGGCGGCCGCGGATTCGTCGGTCACGCTCGGTGCGCTATGGCGAGATGTGGGTCGGTCGGAGACCGAACAGGCGGGTGAGGTCACGGATCGCGATCGCCCGGTGTGGTTCGAGCACTTCGTAACGCATGTTGCGCGTGATGGTGCGGCGCCGGCTGCGATGGACCGGACCCAAACGTTGACCTACCAGGACCTGCACCAACGAGCGCTCGCGATTGCATCCACGATCGTCGCGCATCGCGTCCAGCGCGGCGACGTGGTCGCGCATTGCGTAGGCCGTACGGTCGATCTCCCAGCGATCGTGTTAGGCACTCAGATGGCCGGTGCAACGATGTTGCCGTTGGACCCGAATTTTCCGGTCGAGCGTTTGGCCTTTATGTTGGAAGACTCCGCGGCGAGCCTGATCCTGACGGACGGGTCGCTTGCCAACGAGTTGGCAAATGATGCGCACACCATCGTAGACGTTGCCGAAGCCACCGGGTCACCGCCACTCGAGTCGCTACCTCAGGTTGATCAGGACACCGCGGCGTATCTGATCTACACCTCAGGGTCCACGGGAAAACCGAAGGGCGTGCTGGTCCGTCATGACGCGCTGGAAAACTTTCTCGGTTCGATGGCGAACCGGCCAGGGTTCTCGAGCGATGATCGATTGCTCGCTGTAACCACGGCTTCATTTGATATTTCGTTGTTGGAGTTGTTGCTCCCGCTGTACTCAGGTGGGTCGGTGTATGTGGCTACTCGTGAGCAAGCGACGGATGCCCGTCAGCTGCAGACATTGATTGTTGACCTCGATGTCACCGTGCTTCAGGCAACGCCTGCTACGTGGCGCTTGTTGTTAGCCGCTCGCTGGAGCGGTGCGCCGAATCTGCGAGCGCTTTGTGGTGGCGAGGCCATGCCGCACGACGTTGCTCAGAGGTTGCTGCCTCTGGTGTCTGAGCTTTGGAATATGTATGGACCGACGGAAACCACGATCTGGTCGAGCTGCAAGAAAATTGAACCTGGCTTTTCTTTAATCACTGTAGGGCAGCCGATTGCCAACACACAATTCGTCATCATGGACGCGGCGGGCAATGCAACCCCGGCGAGCGTGCCGGGAGAGCTTTGCATCGGTGGTTCCGGACTGGCAGCTGGATATCTGGGTCGCGAACAGTTGACTGCCGATCGGTTTGTGCAAAGCGTCACCGGGGCGCGGCTCTATCGGACCGGCGATAAAGCGAGATTTCTTGCCAACGGGGAAGTGCAGTTTCTTGGTCGGTTTGACGATCAGGTTAAGGTCCGAGGATTTCGGATTGAACTCGGCGATATTGAGAACGTCCTGCAGCAGCATGAGTCTGTGGAATCCGCTGCGGTCTATGTCTGGTCGGTCGGTAGCAATGATCAGCGGGTGGTCGCCTGTTGCCTCCCCGCTTCTGGCAAGACGCTGCAGACACATCAACTCAGAAAGTTTCTGCGCGGACTGTTGCCGGATTACATGATTCCCCAGCACTTTCTGACGATCGATGCGATTCCGCTGAGTCCGAGCGGGAAAATCAATCGGCGCGCGCTACCACGACCGGTCGCCGTCCAAAGTAGCATCGGCGAGTACACACCGCCGCGCAATGCCGCCGAAAAAGCAATCGCCGAAATTTGGACAGCGCTCATCCAGCCCGAAAGACCGGTTGGCTGCGAAGCACGGTTTTTTGAAATCGGTGGGCACTCTTTGCTGGGTCTTGAAGCCATTTTCCGAATCGAACAACGGCTCAGCGTGTCGCTGCACCCACGAATTCTCTACACCGAAGACTTGGCCGGTATTGCTCGTCAGTGTGGTGATGCGGCAGCGTCGACTTCCTCGTCTCGGCCGGTTCGATTGGGTGACGACGCCCCGCGGATGTTGTCTTTTGCACAACTGGATATTGTGAGCAGAGTCGATGAGGACGGGTCGGATGCGACTCTGAATCTGCCTGCGTGTTTCATGCTGACTGGAAAACTGGACCAAGCGCGGCTCGCTGCGGCTGCGGCCGCAGTCTTCGAGCGCCACGAGGCGCTGACGACACTGCTGAGTGTGTCCGACAACGCGCCCGGTGGCCAATCACCAACGCCGACCATCGAGTTCGTACATGATGACGCAGCAAACGCGGAGACTATAGTGGTGCGCGTGCAGAGCTTGGCACGTGAATCGACCAGTCTGCGTGATGGACCATTGGCCAAGCTTGCCTTGGTGTCCAACCAGTCGCAGGTGCATTTTCTGGTTTTCGTGCCACATCAGTTCTCGTTCGACGGGTGGTCATTCGATGTGTTCTTGCGCGACCTCGAGGCCGCCTATACCGCAGGAGGACAGTTGCCCCCGACCCCGGCAGACGCGTTGCGCTACTCGGACTACGCAACCTGGCAACGCAGCCAAACGCCTGATGACGAGACCCTCGACTACTGGCGCAACCAAGTGCATAACGTGACACCGCTGCCGCAGTGGGACCGTCCGGTCGGCGAGCTGGAAAACCAGGTGGTGGCTCAACATTTCGAACTCCCGCTCGAGCTCGTTGAAAAACTGGAAGCGCGCGCTGCCACTCAAAAGACAAAACTCGCAGACGTTGCGCTCGCGATGTTTGCCGAGACCTTGTCGGTGAGCGCCGGTAGTGATCGCATCACATTGGATGTTGCAACGTCCGGGCGCTATCTGCCCGAGGTGTTCTCGATTATCGGTTTGTTTTATCAAGATCTACCTGTCACCGTTGCCGCAGGACAAGGTTTTGACCGAACCCTTTCCGATGCGCAGATGGCCATGACGTCGCTTGGGCAATTTCAGAACGTCGCAGCGATGCAAGTCGAATCACTACTGGGGCAACCGCTGTATCGATCACCGGTTTCGTTCAGTTATCAGCAAGCGACTGAGCGGCCGACGCGCTTCGGCGACCTGGCGTTCGATCAAGTCGACGTCGCGCGAGTCGCAATGGTGCGCGATTTGGACTTCTGGATACGACGGACGCCGACCGGTTTGTTCGCACAGATCGACTTCAGAGTGGACCGGGTTAATCAGCATGCTGTCGAGGATCTGGTGCAATCCTTGCGAAGCGGTTTGGAGGCGTTTGCTCAAGGTCGTAGTATCGAGCTATCCGCCAATGAGGGGTTGTTCGAAAAGCCATCGAATAAGCAGCGCGGATTGCTTTCGAGACTTTTTTCCTGAGCGAGATTTACACCGCGAAACATGATTGAGGCGTTTTTTCTTACCGACGGGGGGCCGGATCTACTGGTGACATACCACCCTCCGTCCGGTGCTTTTTCGGACGAGATTACGGTGGTGTGTCCACCGTTCTTTGGCGAGTGTCAACGTACCCAGCTGAGCTTGCGTGAGCTGGCTATCTCGCTTGCGGCCGCCGGCCAGCATGTTGTGCGCTTCGATTATCGAGGGACGGGCGATTCATTCGGTGACGCACCGTCGCTGGATGCCTGGTCAGAGGATTTGGAGCGTGTCATCGCAGAGGCACGTGATCTGTCCGGTTGCACGCGGGTCAACGTCGCGGCAGTGCGAGCCGCGACCCTGTTACTACCGATATGGATGTCGGGCGCGCAGTCGATGGGTCGTGTGGCGGTGTGGGACCCGGTCTGGCACGGACGGCGTTACCTCGAGGAATATTTTGCTTACCGTGCCAGTTCGAACTTTCGAAACCGCTGGCTATCTGCCGCTGATCGAAAGGCGACGGGTGGCGAGTTGCTGGGCTTCCCGTTTCCTGAATCATTGGCGGAGTCGATCGAAGCGAGCGACTATCGAGACTGGACGCCGCCAGTTGACATCGCTGCCATCTACACAGAGCAGCCGCCTGCCGATGCCCCCGCGATTAACGCGAAGCAAATCCGGTTTAAATGTCGTTGGGGAACGTTTTCCGACGACATCCTGATGCCAGGGCCTGTGCTTGAGGAACTCAGAGAATGTCTGATCAAGCATTAGAAGAAGTCCTGACGGCAGGCGCTGGCGGACGCGTATTCTCGATTTTGACGCTGCCCGCCAATCGCTCGAGTGTGGATACCGTTTTTGTGTTCCTCAATGCCGGTTTGGTTCATCGAGTCGGACCATCCCGGATGAATGTGAGAATGGCGAGGCGGTTAGCAACCCAGGGATTCGGCAGTGTGCGAGTTGATCTCACCGGCAAGGGAGACACGCCGGCGCGACTGGATGTCGACTATCTTGCTACGGTTCAGGAAGACTTTTCGGACTTGCGAGCCGCTATTGCATCGCGCCTTGGTGAGGTTCGCTATGTGCTCGCCGGACTCTGCTCGGGCGCCGACAATGTTGTGCGGTTAGCGTTAGCGCACGAGGATGTCGTCGGCATGCTGCTACTCGATCCGATGTGCTACCCGGACCCACACTATCAACGATGGGCGTTTGCGGATCGCTATCTGCGATGGAGGCAGTACAGTGGCAAATTGCGGTCGCTGCTTTCGCGGCGCAACACTTCGGACTCGGCAACGTCGGACGCACATACAGGCGAGGACGAGGATCCGCTACAGCTGCGTGAGCTGCCTTCGCGCGAACAGACGGTGGATGCCGTTCGGATTGTCGAGGAACGCGGCGGTACCACACTGGCGATCTTTACGTCATATGCAGATCTGTATTACAAACACCGCGGGCAGTTCGAGAAGACCACGCATCCCGCAGCGTTCGCAGGGTGCTCCCGCGAGTTGTGGTGGCGCGAGGTCAAGCACACCTACAAATCCCTGATCCACGTTGAGCGCTTGGAGCAAACCGTTGCAGACTGGGCGAAGCAATTCGTGCGGTGAAGAACTTCGCTTTGCGTCGTGTGTTTCGCAGCACCTAGACTCAAATTAGTTCGAGTTCTTACGCGGATCGTTGACCAGCTGTGAAAGGGTCAGCCAATCGATGTCGTCCATTCGAACATCGGTAGCGTCATCTCTAAGGTATGCAATGCGTTCCGGCCATCCATTGAGTGTGCCGCTATCTTGTCCACCGACGAACGTCGGAATGTCACGAAACCGCTGTCGGATCCTAGAGGCAAATTTCTCGACTCGTCGTTGCTCGTCACGCCAGCCGATCCGAGATCCGGCGACAACAATTGCATCAACATTTTTCTGCGCCAACAGCTCGACCGTGGCATCGTCACTCTCCGCACGGATTGTCCGCGCGCGTATGCCGGAAGTCCGTAAGAGATCGGCCTTGATGACAGCCCCGAGGAACTCTGTACTCCCCGGCGGCACTACAACTGCCACAGATTGGCGCGGCGTTTCTGGATCGAGAACGGTCACATTTTTCTTCCAGAGCAAGTTCAGATTCGCCATGGCAATGGCAACCTGTACCGAGTTCCAACAGTCGTCGACCCATCCGGCACGAAGCTCCGTGCACACATCATCCATGAACTGCGCACAAGCATGCGGACACTGCCGTGCTGCATAGGGCAGCGCCAAAGAATCACTGAGTCCCGAGAGCACCAGCTCTCGCGTCCACTTCTTGACGGATGTGGTTGCATTGGAATGTTGGTGATATTGCGTTGAAGCGTTCTCGAACGCACGCAGTGCCAGTGAAGTTTCGCCGTAAGGCGCAGCCGTGCGCGCACTGGCCCATGCTGGAATTTCGCTTGGCAATGGGATATCGGCAAGCTGCATCGACCAGTCCGGGAATCGACGTTCCGATCCCCAACCGGCACTCAGAAGCCTCACATCGTGGTGTCGATCGTCAGCGGCGATGCGGTACATGAGCTCACAGACTTTGGACGCGGGTCCCTCCAGCCATTGGAGGAAGAGGCCGTGTTGGCTGAAAAGTACACCGGAGACCCCGTCGCGATGGTTGTTTCGAGCTGCAGCGGTGGCGAGTTGTATCGCCTCATCTTGGGCAGGAGCCTTCTTGGCACGGCTTGCGTAGCTGAGTCGGAACACTCGGTTAGACGAATGTCGGATGTCTGTAGTACGTGCCATTGCTGCTTGCCCCTGTATCGGTCAGCTTGCAGCGGGTTCGCTCGTTGCCTTTGGAAAAAGATCAACCAATGGCATCGATAGCGCCCCCCGGTGCACCCCGCCCGGTCAACGTTTTTCTCGAATGGCAGGTTTCCTGACTCACGGGTCGCGGCACTTTCGATCCTTCCCAAGCGAAGTCGCTCAGTGGCAAATTCGATCGTGCTCTCCGCCTACAGTTGCGGGGGCAGTTGTGGCTTGGAGTCTCAACTCGCACCACATTCCCTATTAGCTAATCCCATGGGGATTAACACCACTCGATAGTCATCATGCACCAACCGGTTACATTCTGCCAATCGAGCTCGAAAGTCGTGGGGAGAAGATAGAAACACAATATGTTGACTTCGGTTGCGAACATGAGACAACATCTAGTGGTCGGTTCGCTCACAAGGCGATGAAAAGGGAATCCGGTGCCTGAAGATTCAGAAGTCCGGAACTGCCCCCGCAACTGTAATTGGCGGCGACATGTCTTAAGCCACTGAGTTTTCTTGGGAAGGCGACATGTCGCGCAAACGCTGAGAGTCAGGAGACCTGCCGGCAAACGAAACTACTCAATCGGACGGGGTGTGCCGAACGGGTTTGCTGCCGAACGTGTCCATCAGGACTCCCGTCATCAAAGCCTGCCCCCGTGCGCTTACCAAAGCACAGACAGGGGCGATATATGGCTAATACGGCGACCGAAACTTCAACAACTCAAGAAAGCGCGCTTGCCGAGCGATTCGGAATCCGAATCGATCATGCCCGTGATTCTCTCCTGACCGAGTTTGGCAAGGCGACGATGCAGGACCGCTACTTACTTCCGGGCGAGTCCTACCAGGATCTGTTCGCGCGCGTGGCCGACGCCTACTCGGATGACCTCAACCATGCTCAGCGACTCTACGACTACATGTCTCAACTGTGGTTCATGCCAGCAACCCCTGTATTGAGTAACGGCGGCGCTGATCGTGGCTTGCCGATTTCGTGTTTCCTGAATGCTGTCGAGGACAGTCTCGACAGCATCGTGCGAACGTGGACCGAAAACGTCTGGCTGGCATCGAACGGTGGCGGTATCGGTACCTACTGGGGAGACGTTCGCTCGATTGGCGAACCAATCGGAGAGAGTGGCGAGACGTCGGGGATCATACCTTTCGTCCGCGTCATGGATTCTCTGACGCTTGCGATATCTCAGGGTTCACTTCGCCGCGGCTCCGCAGCGGTTTATATCGACGTGAATCATCCAGAGATTGAGGAGTTCATTGAAATTCGAAAACCTTCCGGTGATTTCAATCGCAAGAGTCTGAACTTACATCACGGGATTGCGATAACGGACGAGTTCATGGAAGCCGTGCGAGAGGAGGCGTCATTTGCATTGCGCAGTCCGGCCGATGGGCGAGTAATTCGAACGGTTTCCGCGCGGGAGTTGTGGCAGCGAATACTAGAGACGCGTCTCCAAACCGGTGAGCCGTATCTGCTGTTCGTCGACACGGCAAACCGCGACGTTCCGGAGCACCAAAAGCAACTGGGGCTGCGCGTTCGTCAGTCGAACCTCTGTAGTGAGATTCTGCTGCCCACCGGTCGTGACCAAGAAGGAAACACTCGCACGGCCGTATGTTGCTTGGCGTCGGTCAACCTCGCGCGCTGGGGTGAGTGGGAAAGTGATCCCCGGTTTATCGAAGACATCCTGCGACTGCTCGACAACGTGTTGGATGACTTCATCGAAAGAGCGCCGAATAGCATGGCGCAGGCCCGGTACTCTGCGATGCGCGAGCGCTCCGTAGGACTTGGTGCGATGGGCTTTCATAGTTTCCTGCAGCACAATGGCATCGCTTTCGAGAGTGCAATGGCGAAGAGCTTGAATCTGCGTATGTTTGGCCACCTGCGCCGCGAAGCAGATCGCGCATCAGTTGTGCTGGCTGAGGAGCGAGGGTCTTGTCCTGATGCCGCGGACGCCGGTGTTACCGAGCGCTTCAGTCACAAACTTGCAATCGCACCGACCGCGAGCATCAGCATTATTTGCGGTGGTGTGAGTGCTTGCATCGAGCCGATTCCCGCGAATATCTACACTCACAAGACACTATCGGGTTCATTCACCGTAAAGAACGCGGCGCTGGAGGCGCTGCTTGAGACGCGCAATCTCAATACCTCGGAAACATGGGCATCGATTCTCCAGCACGATGGATCGGTTCAACACTTGAAAGTGCTGACAGACGACGAGAAAGCGACCTTCCGGACAGCTTTCGAAATCGATCAACGTTGGGTCGTCGATTTGGCAGCCGATCGTGCGCCAAGCGTTTGTCAGGGTCAGTCGATCAACCTCTTTTTGAATAGCGACATCCACAAATGGGATCTCTTGATGTTGCACTGGGCCGCGTGGGAGCGCGGTATTAAGAGTCTCTATTATTGCCGGTCAAAGTCGGTTCAACGAGCCGGTTTCGCCGGAGTAGAAGGGGACAACACCAAATCGTGGCCCGAGCGACCGCTGAGCGAAGATTTGAACGACTACGATGAATGTTTGGCATGTCAGTAGTCTGCGACAGAATCGGAGAACAAATACTGTGAACAAGCAACAACTGGACCTCATAACTAAACCAGGCCTAATGCAGCCAAGCAAGACGTACAAACCGTTCCGCTACCCCTGGGCGATTGAATTTTGGCGTCGCCAGCAACAGATTCACTGGATGCCCGAGGAGGTCCCGCTCGGCGAGGATTGCAAAGACTGGGCTCACCGACTGAGCGACGGCGAGCGCAACTTGTTGACGCAAGTGTTCCGGTTTTTCACGCAGTCTGATGTAGAGGTTCAGGACAACTACCTTGAGCGCTACTCGTTGGTATTCAAGCCGACTGAAATCAAAATGATGCTTGCAGCGTTCTCGAATATGGAAACGGTTCATATTGTCGCCTATGCACTGCTGCTCGAAACACTCGGCATGCCGGACTCAGAGTTCGCCGCCTTCATGGATTACGAGGCAATGCGAGATAAACATGACTATATGCAGGAGTTTGGCGTCGCGAACGAAGCGGATATCTTGCGAACGCTCGCAATGTTTGGTGGGTTTACTGAGGGGCTCCAGCTGTTTGCCAGTTTTGCGATCCTTTTGAACTTTCCACGTCACAACAGGATGAGAGGAATGGGGCAGATCGTCTCGTGGTCAGTACGCGACGAGAGTCTGCACTGTGAAGGTGTCATGAAGCTGTTCCATACGTTCGCGGAGGAAACGGGCGCACTGACGAAATCGGTTCAAGACGATATCGTCGATTGCGCGAAGACTGTCGTGAAGTTGGAGGATAGCTTTATCGATCTCGCATTCGAGATGGGACCTCTCGAAGGTCTCGATGCAGCAGCGGTCAAGCGCTACATACGATACGTAGCGGACTGGCGCCTGCGACAGTTGTCCCTGTCGCCGGTGTACGGTATCACCGAGCACCCATTGCCGTGGCTTACCGAAATCCTGAACGGCGTTGAACATGCGAACTTCTTCGAGACGCGCGCCACGGAATACGCCAAAGGTGCGACTGGCGGAAGCTGGCATGGTGAGGCAGGTGTCTGGACGGCATTCGATCAGCGCACACAGCACAACAAACAAACGGCCATGCCGATCTTTTCGAGTGTCGAGTGATGTGAAAATACAGACTGTGACGGCCCGTCCGCGGCGAGTACTGTTGTCCTGGAGCAGTGGTAAGGATTCGGCATGGTCGCTCCATGCCTTGCAGCAGACCGCCGACATAGAGGTTGTCGGACTGTTGACGACATTCAACGAGTCGGCAGACAGAGTTGCAATGCATGCTGTGCGACGGACACTGGTTCGCGAGCAAGCAAAAATGATCGGATTACCGCTGGTCGAGGTTGCCTTGCCTTGGCCATGCACGAATGAAGATTACGAGCGTGCTATGAGCGATGCGCTGGTCGATAGTCGCGAGCGCTTCGATGTCAGCGAGATTGCATTTGGGGATCTGTTTCTTGAGGATATTCGCCGCTATCGAGACAACCAGCTAGCTGGATTGGGACTAGAGGCAATCTATCCGCTATGGCAACTCCTAACCCGAGCGTTGGCGCATCAAATGATCGAAGCCGGAGTTGGTGCTGTCTTGACATGCGTCGATCCGAAGCAATGTCCAATAGAATTCGTAGGGCGCCGATTCGACGCTGAATTGTTGAACGCGCTTCCTGAGAGCGTCGATCCCTGCGGCGAAAATGGCGAGTTTCATACTTTCGTGTTCGATACCCCTGACTTCAGGCAAGCGATACCCTACGAAATCGGGCGAAAGGTGGAGCGCGGTGATTTCGTATACTGCGACGTGAGACCCAAGGTGATGTCGACCACAACCCATTAGCCGTTTCGTTGTTTGCCTACTCCGTATCGGAATACACCTCGTTGCGCAGTGCATCGAGCCGCTCACGCAGCCACTCGTCGCGCGTCATTCCTGTCGGTAGCGAGCTGTCGAGCACTTCGCGAACAATCTCTGCTTCCCGTACTTTGTAGGCCTCGAATCGTGCGTCGAGATGGGTGGTCGAGGGTTTTTCCGACAGGTCGGCATACTCATCGTTCAGAGTTTCGAGTGCCTGCGCGCGCGCGATTGGATCGTTTTCGTAGACCGCGCTGATCAGTGTGCCCTCTAGATATCGCGCTTGCGGTAGCGCCAGATAGCCTTGCTGCTGATACGTGCGAACCTGATTTGAAAGTTCAGCCAGCGCTTCCTGGTTTTCGGCGGTTGAGCGTTGCGGGACGGCCGTCAGAAACGCAGCGATTGCTTCACGAAACCTGAGTGGTTCGTAGTAGGTGTCGAGCGCGCGGTCTCTTTCGGCTTCGCTGACGGACGAGGCGTCGAAGTCACTTCGTTCGGATTGCAATGCGACACCTGACTCAGGCGGTTGCGTCGCATCGGACCTCTGATCATCGGATTCCGCTGTGATGCGCACCCACCAGGCAGCGGCAAGTGCGACTGCGATCAGAGTCATGACAGTAATCAATTGCGCTTTACGCATGCGCTTATGGTGTCGCAGTGCGCCGCGGGTCTCAAGCGACCTGTTTGCGAAGCGATTCGATCGAGCGCAGAATGACATTGGTCCGGTTACGCGTACTTTCCCGTGGCCTGCACGGGGCGTGCGATTCGTCCGGCAGCAAAAACACTCATCGATTCTGGGGGGAAGAGATGCGCACACTAATTCTCGCGTTCGTCGCAACGCTATCAATAATCGCCGCACCGAGCACACGCGCAGAGCTTGGGGATTACAACGCCTGGCAGACTTTTTGGAACACACTGTTTCCGTTCGGACCAAACAACAGACTGACGTCCAGTGAGCGCAACGCGACGCAGTATCCGTTGATTCCGAATCCACGTCGATTTGATGACGGTTATAACAAGCGCGGGTGGTTGGCGTGGCAGACGGTACAACTACATCCGAGCACCGGTGCGATCTGCGGTAACGGGTCCCCGTACAAGTTCTTTATCAATCGCGTCGCCCACACGAGCAACACGGTGCTTTACTTCGAAGGCGGGGGTGCCTGCTTTGACTACGAGAGTTGCTCCGGGGCGGCAGGCGTTCGGGGTGCTCGCAATCCGGATGGCATTCCGGATAACTATCTGGTGTTGGATAACCCCGCCACCTCGCTGGTGAGTCCATTCGTGTTCCGGCTTCATCCGTATTCGCGGGTAAAAACACAAGATTGGAACATTGTTTACGTGCCGTATTGCACCGGCGATGTGTATTCCGGTGATCGCACTGCGATTTACGAAGACCCAACGGGCAGCGAACCGCCGTTGGTGTATCACCACAACGGCGTGCGCAACACGCGTGCTGTACTCGCGTGGCTCAGACAAAACTTGCCCCGATCTGGGCAGCAACTCGTTACCGGTTGTAGCGCCGGCGGCGCGGGTGCGTTTGTGAATTACCACCCCATTCGCCGTGACATGCAAGCGACGCGAAATTTCATGATCAACGATTCGGGGCCGATCTATCCGACGGAAGCCAGCATCGGGTCGCTTGAGGACAACCCGTCACGACCTTTGCATGCGCAGATCAAAACGACCTGGGGATTGAACGCGGTCATCGACTATATTCAACAGGACCTGCCCGGTGTCCGGTTTTCCAATTTAGGGTCAATGAATACCGCGCTGTCGGTAGCCTACGCCAACGACCGACTTGGCCACACTGGTTTCCAGCAGGACCTGAACTACTCATCCTATTCCTATGAGCGGTTCTACGACGACACTCGAAATGCGCCCAATCAAGCGGCGCTTGAGCAAGGATTACTGTCACGGTGGGCGGTGGACACGGACAAACTACGCACGCAATTGGCAGGGCTGCCTAACTACGGCGGCTACTTTCCCTACTTTCGTGATGTGAACGAGAGTCATTGCACGACCATCATTGATTTTGAGAACGGTGACATTCAAGAAGCGGGACTCGAGCTGAGTGATTTCATCAACAGCGTGTTGAACGGGGGCGGGAATGTACTAGAAGGCTTCGAAACCGACACGACGATCGACCGCGCCAAGCCACCGAATCTCATCTACGAGCTGATCGAATTCATTCTTTAAATGCTACGCTGCTTATTAACAAAAGCCCCGTGATCCGATCACGGGGTTTTTTTCTTGGCCGCTTCTTATTGACTCGCAACCAGGTTTCCGCCGCTTACATCGCGATGTGTCGTCACACTCAGAACGTCTTACCGACGCTCAAACTCAAAAACGGCCCACCCAGTTCCCGAGAACGGCGTTCGATACGATCGATCGGCGCGATGTCACGACGTCCAGCATAAATCGTTCGACTGAAGCGCGATCGTTGATTTACAAACTCTGACAGTGTGACGCGAACACGCAAACCGAGCAGGTTCTTGTGTTCAACGAATACTGTGTTCTCGGCGGGTGTGAGTCCACCGGAAGGGATGTCGGGAAATTGGACCAAGGTCGATTGGTAAACTGGCGCAAGCTCCAGGTCTTGGAGTCGGAATCCATAGGCCCAATCGGTGTCCGCGATGTCGTGTCGCAGTTCGGCGCGGATATCGCGCGTGCGTAGCCGCCCGATGTTGCGGACGAACCCTTGAATCGGGTCCGTGACAGCAGAGTTCTGCCAACTGGCACGCACATCCAATTGCGCGCCAGGCAAACCCAACGACGCACCGGCTACCGTGAGCACTGCAGACAACTGGTCGCGTTTTGCAGCCGGGATGTTGCCGATTGCATCGCCGCTATCACCGAGGGGAATCCGATCGACCAGATCATCGATGCGCTCGTGTGTGGCCTCGACCGACATTACGTGACCCGCGTCGAAGCGATGCTCGGCGCGCAGTGAAAACAGCCAGCTTTGTTGGGGAACGAGCTCCGGGTTGTCTTGGGTTTCAAACTCCTCGATCAAGGAGACCGAAGCCGCAAAGTCACGAAAGTTGATCTGCCCGACTTCACGAGCAGCCCTCGCGGTGAAGGTCCAACGATCGCTCGGTGAGGCGTTGAGGGAGACGAAGCCCTTGGGGCGATCGAAGCGGCGTCGGGTCTGACCTTGCTCCAGCGTCGAGGTCTCAGCGCCGACAGAAAATTGAAGGTCCGACACCTGTCCGAGTGCGCGGCGATGAGCGAGCGTAAATTCCGCCCGTTGCTCTGATATTGTCGTATCGAGCGGTGAATCAACCAACAGCGTGTCTTCATCGTTTGGACCGGCAATCGCGAATCGCGTCGATAAATCCAGCGTGTTCCAGGCGCCTTCGAGGGCCAGTTGCCAACTGTTGTTTTTTTGATCTTCCCAGGATTGCTCCAGCCGCAAGATCGCTTCATTCTGGGTGCTGTCGTCGCGGAATCTACGGTCTGCGATTCGGTTCCGGGCCGAGTCATCGATGGTAACGCGTGTACGACCGACGCCGGCTCGTCGAGATACGAACGCAATCAGTTTTTGCATGCCACCCAAAGCGGGAAACCGAACGTCTGCGTCCAAACGACTCGTCGTTTGAGCGAGACCAAATGTCGCCCGATTGAGGCTATTGACACCGCGCGGTGTGATCGCCCGTGTGAGTGAATCTTGCGGGCGACTAAGGTCGAGCCGCGTTACGGAACCTTTGGCGTTCAGGACGCGTTGGCTGTCGATTGTCCATTGGATGCTGCCGGAATATGCCTGCTGGTTGCCATCGATTAATCGAAGTTCGTCGCGTCGCTCGAATTCGTTCCCCGCAGCATCCACGACGACTTCCGGACCCTCGAATTTGGCTCTGACCAGAGTTACTGAATGCCGTAGTGAACTCCAGGTCTCCGACGCTTCCGGAGGCATTGATTTGACCATTCAGTAACTCTGGTTCGTTGTCGCGTCGCCATGCCGGACGCCACTGGAGCGCGCCCGCAATCACGTCCTGACGCGTAACGATGTTGGCGACCAGTCCGTTGAAGCCAGGCAGGTCGAGTGTGCCCGCGTCGATGATCTCAATCCGGATTACATTGGCGGCAGCGACCTGTCCGATCTGCGTCGTCGCCGTTTCTCCTTTCCCGATGATCGGTTGCTGGTTTATCAGGATGTTGGTCCCACCCTGACTCAAGCCCCGGTCGTCGTCGGCCTCGCTGAGCACGAAGCCAGGGATTCGCACGACCATCTCGAGTGCCGTCTGTGGTGCGAATTGGTTGAAGAACGCCGCATCGTAAGTTCGCGGTCCTGTGTCTGCCGCATACAAATTCTTGGTACAAAAAAGTACCAGTGCGGTTGCGAATCGAACCATGCCGTGGCTGCTTCTCATTGAATTTACTCCTGTTTCGCGGATACACAGAAGTCTGAAAGGGATTCGAAGCCTTGTCGCGGATTGTTCGGATGGTCTTCTGGTACGACAATGCACCAATGAACTGGGATGATTACCGATTGATTCTTGCGTTGATCCGGCAAAAGACGGTGCGCGGGGCTGCGAAGTCCTTGGGTGTCAGCCATGCGACAGTGTCCCGAAGGCTTGCGCATCTCAATGGTCGACCCGGCGGACCGTTCATCCAAAAATCTCCGTCGGGATTGTGGCCGACCAAGAGCGGTGAAGTGGTATTCGAGGCGGCTGAACAAATGGAACGCCTCGTTGACCAAGCGGCACGCAAACATCGGGCATCACGGACCAGCCTTGCGGGACCGCTTTGCATCTCGATTCCAAATCTCGTGCTCGAGTATGTCTTGTTCGATGCGGTCACGGAGTTCGCCGAAGCCTACCCGGATATCGAGCTAACTGTCGACGCGTCGGACAACCTGGTCGACCTGGATCGAGCCGAAGCCGATATCGTTGTGCGAACGTCTGAGCATCCACCGGAGCATTGGGTGGGACGACGGTTATTCCCTTACACGCTTTCCATCTATGCGCATCGCCAGTATCTCGAAACCACGTCGCCCGATGCCTATCGCTGGATTGCGCCTGATCAGGACAGTTCGCGTTGGCCCGGTTGGCTCGATGAATCGCCGTATCCGAGCGCGCCTATCGCGCTGCGCATCACCAGTATCCCCGGCCGTTTCCACGCCCTTCGGCAGGGTGCCGGAATCGGTCGCGCCGCCTGTTTTATGGCAGATCAAATACCCGAGCTCGTTCGACTGCCGAATGCACCCGTCATTGCCGCGGAGACCTTCTGGGTGCTCAGCCACCCGGACTTCGCGAAGACCGATCGTGCACGCGTTGCGATCCGGTTCTTTTCCGAACGATTGAAGCAGCGGCAGGGACTGATACAAGGGAGTGGATAACGATTGGACCGATTGTGTACCGGATGCGTAACGAAACAGTCCACGCAAAACGTACGGGACAAGATTAGGGTTTGAGCTTCACCACGAGGAGGTGTTGTTCATGTTCTTTTTAGATATTCCATTCATTGTTCGTCGTTCGCTTGTTTTCGTGATGGCCCTGCTTCTGCTGACGCCGTTGGCCTCGATCGCAGGCGAAAGTCCCGAGGTCGTTGAAGCCGCCTACCGCGAAGGCGAACTGATTTCACTGATTGCCGTCGTCGCCAAAGCCGGGGACGATGCGGCGGCTGTTAGAGGTCAGTACTTGCGTAATGCGTTTGGGCTTGCAGAACAGCACGGTATGAAGGTGCTCGGCTCGTTGAACGTCACCGAAGTGATTTCCGGTGACTTCAAACCACAGGTCCTCGCGTTCTACTCCTGGCCAAGTGTTGCGGCCGAGCAAGCGTTCGATGCTATGCCCGAATGGAAACCGATCAAGGCGACTCGGCCCGACGGTTGGGACGATCTTCGGTTTCACGACGCCACCGCATGTCAGGACTTAACGCTGCGTTTCGCGTCCGACAAGTCCTACACGCTCGCGACAGCCTGGGTGAATCCTGAAAACCCGGACGACTACGACAACTATTTGAAGGGTATCGAACCGGCGTTGAACGCGTTGGGAGGTCGATTCGTCTATCAGATGCGCGACCCGGTCTTCTCCGCTTTGGTCTCAACGGAGTCTTCGCCGTCACGATTGACCCTCGTTGAGTGGAAGTCTCCGGAGGACCTGGACCGCTTTCTTCAGTCCGACGGTTTCAAGCAGCACTCAGCGTTGCTGACCAGTGGAACGGTCGGCTTTGAGCTGGTTCGCCTTGCAGTAAGACCTCGCAAGGGCTGATCCAATTCTGACTCGATTTGGGTAACTGCGGTGGGCGGTGCGATTCGCTGCCACCGCAGTTGCACTCGTGTCTCTACGATCTCCTCCGGTCTGGTCTTTCGTCGGCAAACGCGCTGTAATAGATGGCCGTTTACCTTCCATGTGGGGAGTTATTGTGTCTGAAATAAATTTTGAACCAATGACCAAAGCGGAGGTCATTGCCGCGCAGCGCGCTTGGGCAAAGTATGTGACCGAACAGGACGTAGAGAATCTGCTTGCGCTTTATGACTTTGGTTCGCCAGACGAACCACTGTTGTTCAAGCCCACGCTCGCAGATGTCATTCGACTAGACCGCGCCGGTGCGAAATCCTATTTCGTGGGTGGCGATCCCAACTATCCCCACGATAAAGGCTTCCTGAAGAACGGTTGGAAAAAAGTTGAGTTTCAAAGCTCAGCGGGGCCGATCCTCAAGGCTGGCGGCCTCGGCTACAAGGATATGGGTCACTACACGTTCGTGGACGGCAAAGGGAACGCCACCCGTGCGGACTACACTTTTGCCTATCACAAGATTGATGGACGAGTACTGATCTCGCTGCATCATTCCTCGTTGACCTGGCTACCGCCGACCGACGACGAGTAAAGAACCTGCCAGGACGATCGTCTTCGCTCATCGCCGTGTACAGCGATGGGCGTCGCGATTACGTACCGCAGAAGGTTCTCGTGACGCGCTCACTGGGTTCGGGTGCGATCGCGTAGTGCGAAAACTCCGGCTGCTCTGAGTAGGGCTGTTGCAGCAAGCGGTTTAGATCGTTGAAGATGGAATAGTCGCCTCGCACCGCCGTTTCGATGGCCTGCTCGACACGATGATTGCGAGGAATGAATAGTGGGTTGACCGAGTTCATCAGGTTCTCGATCTCGCTTGATGACGCATTTGAGCTCTTGATGCGCTGACGCCAGCGACCTTCGAACTCACCGAATTTGGATGCGTCTTCGGCATCGACTCGTGTGGCGAGTTCCCGAAGGCTCAGCGTGTAGTCCAAACCGTTTTCATCAAGGTGTCGTAACCAGTCGACGATCAATTCGATATCTTCTTCTTCGGCATCCAGGATGCCAAGCTTTGGCGCCATGATCTGCAAATAGCGAGATTCGTAGTGCTCTGAAAAGCGATCAAGTGCCGCTTCTAAAGACGCCTTGTCGGCACCTGCGATCAACAAGGTGTCAGCGAGTCGCGCGAGGTTCCACTGGGCGATGCTTGCCTGATTACCGTATGCATAGCGCCCATAGCTATCGATCGAGCTGAACACCTTGTCGAAGCGAAACTCGTCCATGAACGCAGCGGGACCGTAGTCTATCGTCTCGCCCGAGATTGATGTGTTGTCTGTGTTCATGACGCCGTGAATAAAGCCAACCGACATCCAATGCGCGATCAGTTGTGCTTGGCGTTCGACGACCCGGCTGAATAGCTCCGCATAGGGTTCGGCTTCGTCCGAGGCCTCCGGGTAGTGCCGACCAATCGCGTAGTCGGCGAGAATCTTGAGCGATGCAACGTCATCACGTACTGCGAAAAACTGAAACGTCCCGACTCGCAAGTGACTGCTCGCCACACGCGTGAACACTGCCCCAGGCAGAGGTGCTTCTCGAAGAACGGTTTCGCCGGTCTCGACGGCCGCGAGTGCTCGGGTGGTCGGAACCCCGAGTCGATGCATAGCCTCGCTGAGAATGTACTCGCGCAGCACTGGACCCAACCATGATTTACCATCGCCGCGTCTTGAGAAGGGCGTGCGGCCGGACCCCTTTAATTGCACATCAAACCGCTGCCCCGATTCTGTAACGATCTCGCCGAGCAACACGGCGCGACCGTCGCCGAGCTGCGGCACCAAGTGTCCGAACTGATGGCCCGCATAGGCCATCGCAATGGGTTTGCTGCCTGGTAATGACTCAGTCCCGCTGAACAATCTTGCTCGGTGCACGTCGTCATCCGCGATGTGATCGAGTCCCAATTCGTGTGCCAGTGCAGCGTTCCACGCAACTAACCTGGGCGCTGTCGCAGGTTCCGGCGTAACGGGCGCAGAGAAGCCATCGGGCAAAGCGGCATAGGTGTGGTCGAATTTCATAGGGGTAGCCTAAGCGCCGCGCGGGCGGAATGCCTTGATCACATTTTCGTCGGTCTCGAGACGTGGGCCTTCGATCAGGTCGATGCAGTAGGGAATCGCGGGAAACACCGCATCGAGGCATTCTCGAATTGCCTTGGGCCGACCGGGCAGGTTGACGATGAGCGTGCTGCCGCGTGTCCCTGCTGTTTGCCTCGACAGTATCGCGGTCGGGACGTAACTGAGTGAAGTCGTACGCATAAGCTCCCCAAACCCCGGGAGCATTTTCTCGCATACCGCTTCGGTTGCTTCCGGTGTTACGTCGCGTGCCGCGGGCCCTGTGCCACCTGTCGTGACCACAAGGCAGCAGCCATGTTCGTCAGCCATCTCGATCATGGCGGCCTCGAGTTCGGGCTGCTCATCGGGAATGACGCGATAGACGGGTTCGAATTCAGTCGTCAGGTACTCGCGCAGCGTCGCAACGACAGCTTTCCCGGGCACATCATCATAGATGCCGGCGGCCGCCCGGTCCGATACGTTGATTACGCCGATACGCGTTGTGTTCATAAGATGCCATCCGAGCGGGTTTATGGGTAAGGCGGGAGACGCAGCTCTTGCCCACCGGCAGAAACTGAAGTGTGTGCTACTCGCAGGATTTTGAAAAGTGTCTGTGGGTAAACCGCAGCCCTGTCTACGCTTCTGACCAGCCGGCGATATGCACTTTGGCTACGCCTTCGACTGGAGAACGGATGACGGCTGTCGTGGCTGAAGGCCTCATTTCACGACAAAAGATTCATAAACGCGCCAGGATCGATTGCCAGCACGAAAGCGAGACCCGTCGCCGCGCCGCAAAGGTGAGCATCGTGATTCACATTGTCGCGATTCTGTTTGGCGGCCCACATGGAGTAGCCGACATAGCCGATAGCGAAGAGAAACGCTGGGATTGGGATGGGAATCGGGAAGATGATCAACTTGCTCGCCGGGAAGTACACAATGTAGGCAAACAGCACGGCGGAGATCGCACCCGACGCGCCGATCGTCGCGTAGCGTGAGTTGTTCCGCTCCTTCACGATCGAGCAGACACTCGAAACGATGAGGCCTAACAAGTAGAGCAGCAGAAACGCGGCTGGACCCAGAAAGCGTTCCATCTGAAACGCGAAAAAGTAGAACGTGAACAAATTGAAAAACAGGTGCGACATATCGCCGTGCACGAAACCACTGGTGATCACGGTCTCGAGATCGCGACCTCGCGATACTTGATAGGGTCGCATCGCGAAGCGATTGATCAGACGAGGATTGCGGTAGAGCGCGAAGAGACTGATACCGGCGGTCAATGCAAAGATGATCGCGGCAGGGCCAATCGTCAGGTTGTTCATATGGGTCGGTACTCACCTCGGACCCGAGAAAAATACCAGACTGCAACGGGCTGCGCTCGCGCAGACTGATTTGTGTCCATCACCCCCGGCTGGCGTGTTCTCTCGCTTGGCCGCTAAGAGCTCCAGTCACGACTACTCGATTTCATCTCACTTCGATTCTGGTGCTTGATGCATAGCGTTCAGAATCGACCAAACAGGCTTGGCCTGCACGCCTCGATCTCAATAAACCGGTCGTTCTGACTGGGTCGCTACATCGGTCATGCCCGGTTGCTCGGGAGCTGGTCGTTCGTCAATTCAAAAAAAACCTCATGGTGTGTCCGTATCGCATACCCATTCTCGTTGTTATGGATGAGGGCAGAGAAAAAGCCCAGTGCCAACGAAACGGAAAGGCGCGTCTGCAACGTCATGACAGGCAGGCGCTAGGCAGCTTGAGATTAGGAAGATGAAACAGACCAGACAACAACGCCACCCATCTCATCATCGGGAGTCACCAGTGAACACCTCGAATCACACAAAGCGATGGTCGATGAGCAACATCATCGGTAAGGCGTGTGCGGCAGCTTTGCTAGCAGCACCACCCGTCCAAGCCTCAAACGCAGAGTTTCAAGACTTCTTCTTCACGGTCTGTGAATCCGCGAGTGGTGCACTGGCAACCCGGTGCGCCGAAACGGATGGCGGACTGGGCAATCTATCGGGCGATAGCGAGTCATCGCTGAATCCGAGTCAGACACTCTCAACTTCCGATGCGGCGGTCCTGGCAGCCCAACAACGCAGTCAGGAAATTCGCGAACGCATGCGTGCACGACGCGAAGCACAGGACGACACATCTGGCGCTCAAACCAAAGTCGATATCGGACCGTTCAGTCTGTTGCTGAATGCGAGAACCGCAAACACCGAGAGCGACCGTGTCGTTGATATCGACGCAGAGCGCGGTTACGAGCTCGATGAGAACACCGCCGAAATCGGTGTCGACTATCGAGTCAATGACCGTCTGGTTGTCGGCGGTTGGTTGCAGTGGGGTACGAGCGATCTGGAGTTTGTCCGCGAGAATGCGGGCAACAACTTCACACCGTTGGAGCAGGCGGGAACGATCGATACCAATCGATTCGGATTCACAACCTACCTCAGCGCGCAGCTTGGTAAATCGGCGTTTATCGATGCGAGCATCGGCACTACGAGCCTGGAGGCGGATACCACTCGGGGTTCTGTGTTTCAGGAGTCGAATCGCGTCATCACACAGACCAACTCCGTGACTGCAGCCAGCACGGATGGTGACGAGTTGATGGTGACGCTGACCACCGGTTGGCAGACGCGACTTGGGAGTTGGAACCTGACGCCGTTCATCGGTGCGACGCACATTGAAACCCGGTTTGATGACTACGTGGAGCGCGATCGGTCAAACGCGGGTCTTGCGCTAGGTGTCAGCCTGGGTGATCGCTCAACTACTTTCGGGCAAGTCGGTTTCACGCTGTCGAATGCGATTTCGATGGATGGTTGGGTGTTGCTGCCGCAGCTCCGTGCGGAGTACCTCGCCGAACTCAATGCAGATCGGTCGACCTCTAGTGTTCGGTTTCTGAACGACACCAATCAAAACAGGTTTGGTCTGCAAGCAGACGATTTCGATACGGATCGTTTGGATCTGTCTTTCGGTGTTGCAGGCGTGTTCAAGAACGGTTGGATCCCGTTCTTCGAATATCAACTCACGACCGGCGCTGACGCACTGGATCGCTATCAAATCGCGGTTGGACTTCGTGTCGAGCTGTAGCGAGCCCTGTCGAGCGCCATCGGAGATTCACGAGTGACTAGATCAAAACAACTTCTGCTGCTAACCGTAGTCTCGATCCTGGTGGGTTGTCAGGCGGTCGCACCGGCCCTGAAGGCACTGGCGGTCGCATTCGGTCAGAATCTGATTGCGACAGCATCCGCCAACTACACGCCACGCTATGCGCTCGAGATGGAGGCATTGTTGGTCGCGTTGGCGCGTGAGACGACTGGGCTCCAGTTGCAGGCAACGTTGGCTCAAAACGGCTATCAAGCACCGCCGCCAGGCTACGCTGCTCCGAACAACACTGCGGGACAGTCCGGCTATCCGAGTGGTGGGTATGGCCAACCGCAGGGTGCCTACCAAACGTCGACCGATCCGTATGAAGCGACCTCGGCGAACGATGCTTATGCCGAGGACCCGTACGGAGATTCAAGCGGCGAGCCGTCGGATTACTACGACGACTACGCATCACCCACCGACGACGCATCGGGCACCTACAACCCGTACGCGCGTTCGAACGACTCCGGCGCATCGCAGTCTCGACGGGACAGTGTCAGCGTTGCCACCGATAACCCGTACGCAACGCGAGGGATTCAGCCCATCGTCATCGAGGCTGACATTCTCGCGCAGCGCGCCGGCACAAACAGGTTGGAAGCAATCGATGATGGTGCGGTGCTTCGCGATGGCGGAAGTGATCCCGCGTCTGGCGACTTGCTAAAGGTGAAGTTCAACGTCAATTGCGCCTGCTACGTCTACGTCATCGGCGTCGACGCGACCGGCTATGTCGCGCAGATATATCCCGATGCCGAAACTGATGGCACCAACCCCGTGACGCCTGGCATCGACTACATCGTGCCGGCCGGCTACGAAGACTGGTGGGCGATGGATGCCTACAAGGGCGTCGAGCAGGTGTTTTTCGTTGCTTCCTACGTGCCGCGCAACGATATCGAACAAGTGCTCAGTCGAATGGCGAATCAACCGCGCAACGTCACGGCCCAATACCAACCGGTGAACGAAGCCGCGTTTGCTGCATCCACACGAGGCTTGGTGCGAGTGAAAAAGGCCGCGGCCAGTGTCAACACCGCCGTCGGCGTACAGCCTCTGCAGTCGACGCAATTCAGTGCCGAGCAACTGACTGGTGACGTGGTCGTGACTCGCTGGTTCCATCACGAGTGATACGTCCGATGCGTTCTGTTCTTTTCATGTCTGCCATTTTCGCCCTGTCGACATCGTCGTCAGCCGCGACGCAGACGCCTACCGATAGCGCAGATGATCTGCTGGTGGTGCACTGCTTACTGCCGGGGCAGCTCCGCCAGTTGGGAACCCGCACAACTTACATGTCTGTTCGCCGACCTGTGATGACCACGGCGTTGGATTGCCGGGTCGGTGGCGGTGAATACGTGCTCGAGGATCAGGTCAGTGTGAAGACCGCGATGCGGGTCTGGTTGGATGCGGCGGAGCGCGGCGATCCTGAGGCGCAAACCACGCTGGGGGAACTCTTCGAACAGGGCATGGGACTCGCGCCGGACTACGAGGTCGCGCGGTTCTGGTATGAGAAGGCAGCCGAGCAAGGCTATGCGCGAGCATTGACGAATCTCGGCCATCTGTACGAGAAAGGACTCGGTGTGGATCAAGATGGCGCACATGCGCTGTCGCTGTACCGTCGAGCGAGCGGGCTTTCCGCTGAGACCAATACTGGGTTTTCGATCGAACAGACACCCGATGTCGCACCGGTGGATGCGCTACTGCGCGAGCAAGTCAATGAACTGCAATCGGCGCTAGACCTTCTCAAGAAAGAAAACGCAGCGTTACGTGTTTCGCTCGATCGCTCTGACCAGTCGCTTAAAGCAATTCAGGCGAAAGCCCTCGCTGATCTTGAAGCCGCCCAAAACATCGAAAATCTGAAAGCGCAGGCGAAAATCCAGAAAGCCAGAGCCGAACAACTGGATGTGCACCTCGCGGAAACCTCACAGTTGCGCGTTGCGCTTGATCAGCGGAATGAGCTCATCGAGAGCTTACAAAAACAAGTCGTCGAAATGCAGACCGGCCGCGAGCAGAGTGACCAGACTGCAGAACAACTCGTGACTGAGATTGAATCACTTCAAACGCAAAGCGCAGAGCTGCAGCAACTATTGCTCGCGAGTCGACAAGCGCTCACCGAGTCGACGACCGTTGAAGACGAACTGCGAAACCAAATCGCCGCGCAACAGCGCTCCATCGCAGAGACCGAGACAAAAGCCGCGCGAGATCTGGGTCGCGTCGGTGAGCTGATGGCTGAAGTGGCGCGATTGCGATCGATGGTCGAATCGCAGCAGCGTGTGTCCACCGAGCAGGCGTCATTACTCGCCGGTCCGGTGGTCACGCTCGTTGATCCTTTGCTGCCCGCGACACGGGGTTTGGTCAAAGTCAGTTTCCCTCGAGCGAGCACGCAGGTGCGACGAATTGTAGGTCGCGTTACCGCGCCGGCCGGGCTGTTGAGTCTGACGGTCAACGACCAACCGACCGACACCAACGACGCGGGGGTGTTCATCTACGAGATGCACGATGCATCAGACGTCAAGGTGGTTGCTATCGATCAGCAGGGCAAGCGTGACGACTTGCAGCTTGCTGTGGCATCCGATATTGAGTCCGACTCGGTTGAACCGGATCTTATGGATGTCGATCTCGGAGATTTCCACGCGCTCCTGATTGCAAACAGTCGTTACCGTCATCTACCACAGCTCGATACGCCAGACGCCGATGTCGAAGCGCTAAGTCGAGTGTTGTCCGACAAGTACGGCTTCAACGTTGAGATTCTCAGAAATGCCGACCGCTATCAGATGCTGTCTGCGCTGAACAAGCTCCGAGAGCGTCTGACGAGCAAAGACAATCTGATGATCTACTACGCCGGTCATGGTGAGCTCGATCGGGCCAACATGCGCGGACACTGGCTGCCGGTCGACGCAGAACCCAACAGTACAGCGAATTGGGTATCGAATGTTTCGGTAACCGACATTCTGAATGTCATCAATGCGCGCCAAATCATGTTGGTCGTTGATAGCTGTTATTCGGGGACGTTGACGCGGTCTAGCTTGACGAATTTGAAAGGCGCAATGACCGACGCTGAGCGACGGACATGGCTCGAATTGATGGCCGAGAAGAAATCGCGCGTTGTACTGACGTCCGGTGGTCTGGAGCCGGTCATGGATGCAGGCGGTGGTGGCCACAGCGTGTTCGCGCGAGCGCTGGTCGACGTTCTGAAAACTAATGCGGAGCTTCTGACCGGTCGGTCTCTTTACGAGGCGATCGCGGGTCGCGTTGCTCATGCCGCCTCGCGTTTCGAGTTTGAGCAGATCCCAGGCTACGCACCGATTGCGCGTTCAGGGCACGAAGCGGGCGACTTCGTATTGAGGCCGCTGAGGTAGTGGCGATGCTGAGGATCAGTTCACAGAGTGATATCGAGCGGGTACTTGCAACGTCGATGAGCGGCCGAGAAATCGCAGGTGCGGAGGGTACCGAAAAATGTTGAGCACTAAGGGAAAGCATCTGTGGGTCTTCATGATAGGAAGCGTGATTTTGTCTTTAGTAGCTACAGCAGAAGGTGTTCACATTGATCACCGTGCTTTTGCTGCGCCAATCGAACTGGACCCGAATCGAGTCTTCGCACCGGTCGGCGACTTTGATGGTGATAGCCGGACAGATCTGTTTTCTGTGACCAGGGCAAAGGACCAGAATCTCTGGGAGATCGCGGCGGGGGCTTCATCACCGTGGAAGCAGTTGGCTCCGGCATATGAATCAACCCGACCACTCGCGTTTGGCGACTTCGATGGCGACAAGAAAGTCGACGTCTTTATTGCCGACAAAACGACCGCGTATTTTGTCGCAAGTGGTATTGGAAAGCCGCGTCCACTGATGCAGCTATCCCCAACGATCACCGATCTACGGTTCGGTGACTTCGATGGTGATGGGCGAACCGACCTGTTCTATGTCGATTCCAAAGGTAGTTGGCGAGTCTCATCAGGCGGTCGCACGAAGTGGTCAGTGATCAACCGGTTGGGTGGATCCGTAGATGATTATCTGTTCGGTGATTTCGATGGCGATGGTCGAACGGACGTGTACACCATTGACCGCAAAGGGCAGGCGCAATACAGCGCTGCGGCCCGGCAACCGTGGGTGCCACTACCAGCTCCAAGGTTCCCGCTATCTGACCTCCTCGTTGCTGACATCAACGGTGATGGTTCGAGTGATCTTCTAACCGTGCAGAACGGGCTTTGGTTGGTGTCGCTTTCCGGCAAGGGGCAATGGTCAAGACTATTTCGAGCAAAAGCGCCCCTCTCTGACATTCGAATGGCAGATGTTCTCGGCGATGGGCGCGATGATGTGTTCGTTGCAACGCGCTCCAAGGACCAAGTCACGTGGTCGTTCGTCAACGACGCGTCATCGCGTTGGCAGCAGTTGTACGTATACGACTTGGGCGCCCCGGCAGCAGAGCCCAGACCGATTCCGGGTGAGCCGTCACCTCCTGCTAATGATCCGGCCGAACCACCGTCCGATCCTGATCCGGAGGAGCCTGCGAATCCCACCCCTGATCCCGCGCGACCGTCAGGGGCGAATCCAGGAACGTCCGCAACCACTGGAGCCGTGCCCTTCGGGCCGGATGTATTCACTCGCGTCACGGCGCCGGGCCGTTGTGCCGTGACGGAAATGCAGATCAACACCTGCAGCGCCAGCAGCGGCTATTCCCGATCGAATATCGCGCAGTTCATTGGATTGGCGCAGGAAAACCTCGCGACCAGCTGCTGCCAAGCCCTTGCCGATGCGCGGCGCCACTTCGGCTCAGCGACTTGCGAAATCATCAAGCCAGAGGTCATGCACGCCCTCGGCTGCTCAAACTAACCAGGAGAAGCGTCATGACAACTCTGATTCACATAATGGCCAACAACACCCCGCTGCAAGGCGCCTACGACGATGATGTTGTGGGACCCGACCGAACCGAAGTGCTTTCGATGTACTACGACCTCTCAACGCCTCGGACCGATGAAAGTGGCCGAACGTCTGGCCGCACGGTTTTGTCTCCGGTGACCATCGTGAAGCGGATGGATCAGATTTCACCCTCGCTCCAGGATGCGATGAAAAACGGTCAGCGGATCGATGCCCAGATCAGCGTGCTCGTACGGAACAACCTCAACGAGAGCGTCATCGCGCATCAATACACTCTGGTGGATTCGCGAGTTACCGGTATCCGTGTCGAGTTGCCTGCCTTTACCAGCAACTCCGGAGCGTTGAATCCCGTGCCGTTGGAGCGCGTATCGATTCAGCCGGGGTCTTTTATCAACGAAACGCTATTCAACGGCGGTGCAGAGTCGACGTTCAATACATCGGAATTCGCATGAGCGTGTCCGCTACTCGGAGAAAACCATGGGTCCGTTAACCAGGCGTGAGTTTCTGAACTTGTCGGTAGCCGGTGCTGTAGTCGTCGTGGCGCCAGCCGTTAGTTACGCGGCAATGTTTGATCACGATCCTACCCCGGCACCGACTTCATCCTTAACTTCGGCGCCGCCATCGAGCCGCGCGTTCTTCCATCAGTCCGGCGTCTTGCGAATCCGCCAATGGCAGTGCGGAGATGCACAAGCGGTCATCGATGGACACGTAGTAACACTGACGTCTCCAGGTCTTGGTACGACATCATTCCACAATCTTGACGTTGAGAGCGGGTTCGCACGAGAACAAATCAGAATAGTTATGGGACCTGAGATCACAGAAGAGATCTTTCACGAGCTGTTTATGGAGGCAGTGACTCCAAGCCAAGCAAAAGGAAAACACTATGAAGTCTAATCTATACAAGATCCTCGTCCTATTTCTCTTTGTGTTGCTCACTTTTAGCCCTAAAGGTGCATATGCCCAACGAGCAACCGACTCACCACCAAAAGTCAAAGTTATGTCGAGTGATTTTTCTCTGACCAAGCAAGAACAGGTGCAGGTCGATAGGGTCATGTCTTTCTTGCGTTCCATGGAAGATGGCCTGGTCGCCGCGCTTGAGAAGGTTGGTGTCATGGCACAGATGCGAAAGGACATGGAGCGTATCGTAGCTTCGAAGGATGACGATCAACGTATTCGGCAAATACGCGATTATCAGCAAAGATATCGTGACAAATATGCACTAGCTTGGAAAATGGCAGGCTTCGAGAGAGATGTTGTCCTAAAGCGGGTTAGAAGCCTTGCGCCAAGCATGAGCATAACCATGGTGCAAGGTTTCGGATTCGAAGTCGTACCCAAACGTCTGAATGAAGGCAGCGTCGAACAACCGCCTGTCGAAGCAGCACCACTTAAAAGTATCGACGTCGCCAGACTTCGGGATTTCGAATTGATAGAGCGAACCAATATATCCGGAGAGCAGGACGTAAACCTAGGTGGATTTTTCGGGGCTGGCATTGCGAGTGCGTCGGCTCGTGAAGACGAGCTAGAATCGACTTTGGTTGCTTTCGTCAATGTCTTCGCGGGTGCGACAGCGAAGATCAACAAAGTCCTGGATCTACCGTTTACCGATGGGGATGAACAGTACTTCTTGCGGGTTCGTGGTGTGAGAAAAGTAGGCTCGTACGCGGTCGGCTTGGGAGGAGGTAGCTACTGCACTGCTGGCAGCCGTTTTCAGGTAGGGTATATCACCAACCACAATAATCAGGACCGGGTGACGGATGTGCTTTTCAGTAATGTGAGTAGCGCATCCTTGGCACCTATTGCTTGGGCGACTTGGAATGGTGCAGAAGAGCTGCGGATTGACCAGAGGGTAGAGTTGAATAGCCGCTTTGACTACTTCATCGAGGTCGATGCTGGGGCAGCCGGAATTAGCGCTCTCGTTGCCACTTCAGGTGGCAGCGCAAAGGCGCGGGATGTCGTGATTGAACTGGAGACCGTACGTTAGGAGCTCGAGTGATACATGTTGTTAAAGCGTCTATCGGGTGGACCGGTCTAACGCATCCCAGTCGGGAGCTAAGGTGATTTTTTTTTGAGTTCGGCGCGTCCGGCTAGGTCGTAACATCCTGATTTCCGAAAGACGCTCAGCGCGGAAAGGTCTCGCCGCTGAGCTGTCGTCTCAGTGTGACGATTCGATCCTGCTCAAACATTGGATCGTTGTAGCTATTCAAAACGAATTCGAGCTCGAGCGACACGAATGGTGGCAACGGTCTGTTGGCAACACCAACAAGTGTGTTGTACGCCATTTCGGTGTCCCCGAGCGCGAGCTGTATCTCAGCCCAACGCATTGGATTGACCGATACAGTACTCGCGATCTCCATAAACTCCTTGGCCAGACGTTGCGCGTCTTCGGCGAGTCCGATTCGACTGTAGGCATATGCGAGCGTCGGGAGCATGCCCGTCGATGGTCCGGTCCGCGATTCGCTGGAATAGAGTTCCTCCGCCAATCGAAGCGTGGCTTCTGCTTCCACGACCATCCCATCGATCGCTTGGCAATACCCGACTAACCCATGGAGGAACGCATCGGTCGGGTCGAGTTTGATCAGGCGACGAAGTAACTGCACTGCGGTTCCGCGATCACCAGCCAGATAGAAGTAAAAACCAACATCCCGGTCAACGGGGTTCAGCTGTTTGATATGCGCGAGTAACTCCAGCGCCTCGTTCTGTTGACCATCACGAAGATAGAAGCCGACAACAAAAGACAAAATCTCGGCATCGTTAGGACTGGATTCGATGGCTTGACGGAATCGAGCGTAGGCTGATTCGGTATCTCCCGATAGGTGTTCGACGGCACCCAATACCACATGCGCTCTGCCGAGAGTGGGGTCGAGATCAAGCGCCTTTGTAGCATCGCTTCGAGCAAGCGCGCGCATCTGGAGTAGTGTGCCATCGCTCACGTCTGGTCTAGCCGCCCCGTTGTGCGAACGGAGTGCATCGAGCAACCGCGACAAACGACCCAGCGCCCGGTCGCTATAGGCGAGCGCGAACGTAGGGTCGATCTTGATGGCTCTGTTGATGTGGAGATGAAAATCATCCGTCGAATAGCCCAGCGAGTAGCCCCCCCAACTGATTGATTGCTTGGCCTTGAGGTATTCCGCATAAGCGTCTAACGATTCGGTCGGCGTACGTTGGAGCTTCTGTTGTTCAGCCGGCAAATAGTCGATACCCAAAGACTGCGCGAATTGCCTCGCTATCTCTGACTGAATATTGATCACCGTAGATACGTCGGCAAGGTCTCCCGGGTACGACCCTGTCCAGAGCTGACTGTCTGTTTCGGGATCGATCACTTGAGCGTTGACTACGATACGCCCCGCGGAGTAACGCACGCTGCATTCCATGATTGCTGTTGCATCCAGCAATGTTGCGATTTCCGGGATCGGCGGTCGGTCGTCTGCATATTGCATCATCGACGATCGTGAAACGACGAGCAGGCCGTTGAGCTTGCCAAGCTGCTCCAGGATTTCCTGATGCAGGCTGAGCGCTAGGTAGGCGTCGTCTGCGTTTGGACTGAGGTTGTCGCATGGAAGTACGGCAATCTTTGCAGGCTTAGAAAGAGCATCGGGTGCTTGATCCGAAGTGCTCCACAAGTAATAGCCGCCACCAACAAAGAGCATCCCTGCGACCAGCGTTAGCAGTGATTTGCGAACCGGGGACCGACCCACGCGACCTGGACCGCTATTGGATACCTCAGACTTGCGCTGCACTTCTGCGGCAAATTGATAGCCACGTCGTGGGACGGTCTGGATGTAATCGTGGCCGATCGCCCGGCGCAAAGCAGCCACCGTCTGATTCAGATTGTTTTCCTCGACAACGGTGTCCGGCCATAGCGCACCGAGCAGTATCTGACGATCGACGACCGTGCCCGGATGTTCGAGGAAGTAAACCAGCGCGTCGAATACCTTACCGGTGAGCTCGATCCGCTTCCCGGCGTTGTTGGTGAGCATGCGGTTTGTCGCATTCAAGCGGTACTCACCGAATTCGTAAATTGGTGGCGCTGAGGTGCTCATTGTCCCGTCGTGGCCGCGACGCCCAATGCAGTCAAAAGAGAAATTGACTTGCTCAAGTGGTTCAACCGCTGCTCGCGAGGTGGAAATTCACAAGTTTTCACAGCTTCACATGTTGTTTTCATAGGGTTCTTGGCAACGTCGCGTTTGTGGACGGTGATTGGCCAAGCCCGTCGACTCTGAAGATTTGAAGTTCAATGAGGTTCCCGATCATGAAAGCGACTCATTTGCTGGTCTTTTGCATAACATTTTTTGCCCTATTCGCGTCAGCAAGATTGGCGTCGAGCGAAAACACGGCTCGTGCCGCCAGCTCGTCTCTCAAAGACCGCGGGCATCAAATATTCACATCCGAGACGTTTTCTGGCAATGGCCGCGTTTGCAGTACTTGCCATGAACTCGAACGCTTCGGCACGATCACGCCGGAGTTTGTCCAACGCATGTACAGTAGCGATCCGGATGGTCCCTTATTCCGCGCGATCGATAGTGATGAGGGAATGGGTGCGAGCTTCGAACGACTCAAGCAACATGCGACGGTTCGTGTCGTGCTGGAGTTGCCCGAGCGCACGCCAAGTGGTTTGGGGATACGCAAGTGCGACGATCTGGATAATCGGACAGTTGTTGTGGAACGCGGCAATCCCAGCGTGTTCAACGTCGCACTCGAGCAGTTCTTGATGCACGATGGGCGGGAAGGTGATGACCTGGCAGCCCAGGCACTGAGCGCGGTGCATGCGCATGCCGAACCGGGGAGGGAGCCAACCCGACAAGAGCTAGAGGCAATTGCCGCGTTTCAATCCACGCTGTTCAGTCACTCGGCTATCGAAGCCATTTTGAAACCGTCCCGAACACTGGAGTACGTTTCGAACAAACCGATCCTCACGCTACCCGATGGCAATACACCGTCACAAAAACGGGGCCGCGAATTCTTCAATCCTGATCGGCAATGCGGCCAGTGCCACACTGGGCCGATGCTCAACCGGACAAGTAAATTTCATCCCAACGGTGTTGGCATGCAGGTGGAGTCTTCGTTCGCTGAACGGGCCCCTGATATCCCAAACGAGAAGCTGAGATGGTGCTATGTCGACCTAGAGACGAATGAACTGGCTCCTGGACCGTTGGGCAAAGCGGAAGTGTTTGATTCTCCCGTTTCCGACCCGGGCATTGGACTCACACCCGGATTTCAAGAATTCCAGCAGTCGGATGAATCTCCGGCGCTCATTCCCAACGAGCTCGTCGTGGGCATCGCCGGACCGCTCTTTAAGATTCCGACACTTTGGGGTACACCAGATACAGCGCCTTACTTCCACAACAATTCCGCGAAAACGCTCGATGAGGTGCTTGATCAGTACAATTTCATGTTCGGGTTTTTTCCGGACGGGTCTTTTGGCTTGGGCTGTGATCTTGATGCGCCGGTCTGCCTAAGCGAGCAAGATAAAAAGGACATCATAAACTTCATGCAGCTATTGTCTTTTGAACAGCAGTAGCGAGGTGAGTCTCCAAATATTTTAATGTTGTCTGTGGTGCCGAGTTAGTTGGTGCAAACCAAGTTAGAAAATGGGTCGACGCGATACTGTTCTGTCTGTTGGATGTCTGACTCAAGGTCATCCAACAGCAGCGCGTTATCGACAGATTTGATGGCGCTCGGCACCTGATGTAGTTTCGATTCAGTGACCCACCACGGAAAAGCCATAGCGCCTTTCAGGGTTGAGCGTTGTTATCTACTCTCTGGAGAATGAATTTTGACTCAGCAGTATGTGCATGGCTACGAGCTCACCGAGGCGCTTCGCCTGCAAGACCAGGCGCAAACGCTGGTGGAACTACTCCACTCAGACACTCACTACCCGAGCGGTAGCTCAGTGCTCGAGGCAGGCTGTGGTGTTGGAGCTCAAACGGTGACCCTTGCGCAGAGTAGCCCTGATGCAAAGATCACCTCGATCGATATCTCGGAGCGTTCGATCGAGCACGCGCACGAGCGCATCCAAACCCTGGGCCTTACGAACGTTCATTTCGAGCAGGCGGATATCTTCTCCTTACCTTTCGCAGAAGAGACGTTCGATCATATTTTCCTGTGTTTCGTTTTGGAGCATTTGCCGAATCCGGGTGCGGCTCTTGAATGCCTGCGGTCTGTACTCAAGCCCGGCGGGACAATCACCGTCATCGAAGGTGATCACGGATCGACCTATTTTCATCCGGAAAGTGATGCCGCGGATGCTGCAATCCAGTGTCAGGTTGAGCTTCAACGCAGGGCGGGGGGCGATGCGCATATCGGACGCCGGCTCTATCCGCTAGTCGCAAGTTCAGGGTTCACATCCGTGCGAGTTTCACCGCGAATGGTGTACGTCGATGGGAGCAAGCCTCACTTGATCGAAGGTTTCACCAAAAAAACCTTCACAAACATGATTGAGGGCATTCGCGAAAGTGCGCTTGAGGCTGCGATTATCGAGCCCACGTTGTTCGACCAAGGGGTTCGCGACCTTCACCGTACGGCGACTGTGGACGGCACGTTTTCCTATACTTTCTATAAGGCTGTTGCGGAAAAACAGTCTGTGTGAGCTAACACATTGCTTTCGGCTAGCGCAGCAGCAACAACGGCACGGCGCTGCCGCTGATCATTCGCTCCGTATTGCTGCCCACAAAGAACTCGCGGAACCGCGAATGGCCATAGGCGCCCATCACGGTTAGGCCAACGCCATTATCGCGGCGAAATCCCATGAGCGACTCGACGATCTGCCCGTGCAACAGATGACCGTCGACGTCGTGCCCATGATCAGTCAAAGTCTTTACGGCTGCCGCAAGCTGAGTCTGATGGGCGTCGCTTTCATTGCCGACCATGACGACGTGGCCGGGCATACCCTTCAATAGTGGACTGCGCGCCACACGTGCCACAGCGTTGTTGGCAGATTCGCTGCCATCGTAGGCGAGCATGAACTTGGTGGGCGGTTCAAACTGTCCCACTGTGGCGAGAATCGGTCGGCGAATGCCGCGCACCACTGTCTCGACTTGCGACCCGATCGCAGCATCGCGACCCTCGCTATCAAGACCGAGCCTGCCAATAACGAAGAGTCGAGTCTCGTCTTCTCTTGCTTGCAGCGCCTCAAGCAGAGCGCCTCGGCGTTGCTGAACTGAGACTTCAAGGTCGGCCGCGTTCCCGTTCACACGTGCCTTGGCTTCTTCCAGCAACAGCTTGCCGTGCTCAAGTGCGATGCGGCCGCGGGCCTCATCTAGCGCTGTCAGTTCCTGGAGCAGTCGTGACCGGCTGCCAAGCCCGATAGCCCCGGACAGATCGTCACCGGATGGCGTGCGTGCCCATTCAAGTACATGCAGCAACTCAACGGGTGCGGCCATCGTCTGAGCCGCCCACGCCGCGGCGTCACATACCGCCGAAGTAATCTCTGAGCCATCAATACAAGCTGTGACGACACCGTCACTGATCTCGTTACTCACGCTATTGCTCCCCCAGCAGTTTTTCGACTTCGTCGGGTTTGTCGTATACACCGAACCGATCGACGACTGTGCGAGTGGCCTGATTCATCCCGACCACATCAACTCGCGTGCCGTCGCGCCTGAATTTGATCACAACCTTGTCCAGCGCTGCGACCGCCGTGATATCCCAGAAGTGTCCTTGCGATAAATCGATCACGACGTGCTCGATGGCTTCCTTGAAATCAAAAGATGCCGTAAACGCATCTGCGGAAGCAAAAAAGACCTGGCCGATCACGCTGTAGGTGCGTACCCCTTTGTCGATTTCGGCATCGCTCTTGATAACCACGAAACGGGCAATCTTGTTGGCAAAGAACAAGGAAGCGAGCAGCACACCAACGCCAACACCGATCGCAAGGTTATGCGTCGCGACGACGACCACGACCGTTGCGATCATCACCGTGTTGGTGGACATCGGGTATTTCCGGAGGTTGATCACCGAGCTCCACGAGAACGTCCCGATAGATACCATGATCATCACAGCGACCAGCGCGGCCATCGGAATTTGACGGATCCAGGTGTCGAGAAATACCACCATGATAAGCAGCAGCAAACCTGCTGTGAATGTCGAGAGTCGGCCGCGCCCACCGGATTTCACGTTGATGACGGATTGTCCGATCATCGCGCAACCCGCCATGCCACCCATCAAGCCCGCACCAATGTTGGCAATACCCTGACCTTTACACTCTCTGTTCTTGTCGCTACCCGTGTCCGTAAGATCATCGATGATGGTCGCAGTCATTAGTGACTCGAGCAGACCCACAGCTGCGAGCCCCGCAGCGTACGGCAGGATAATCATCAACGTTTCGAGTGTGAGTGGCACATTGGGCCAGAGGAATACGGGCAGAGTGTCGGGCAACTCGCCCATGTCACCCACTGTCCGAATCTCCAGCCCCAGCAGGATCGACAGAATAGTCAGCCCGACAATACAGATCAGCGGCGATGGCACCATTCGTCCGATCACTGGAATCAACGGAAATAGATAAATGATCGCCAAGCCGCCGATCGTCATCGCGTAAACGTGCCAGGTGACGTTGATGAGCTCCGGCACTTGCGCCATGAAAATCAAAATGGCTAGTGCGTTGACAAAACCGGTCACGACCGACCTTGAGACGAATCGCATTAGACTGCCGAGCTTCAGAAACCCTGCTGCAATTTGTAACACGCCGGTTAGCACGGTTGCCGCCAGCAGGTATTCGAGTCCGTGCGTCTTGACCAATGTCACCATGAGCAGCGCCATGGCCCCGGTCGCCGCGCTGATCATGCCGGGTCGACCACCGACGAAGGCGATGACGACGGCGATGCAGAAAGACGCGTACAGCCCGACTTTGGGATCAACGCCGGCAATGATCGAAAACGCGATGGCCTCAGGAATCAGTGCTAGTGCGACAACCAATCCGGCAAGCAGGTCCCCGCGTACATTGCCGAGCCACTCGCGTCGCATCGAATCGATCATCTAGGGGAATTCCATTGAGTGGGGGACGGCGCAGTGTGTCTGAGCAAACCGGCGGAGTCCACTAGGATTAATCGTTGATCCTCAACGATCCAGGTGACAGAGGTTCGAATGGGCAATGCGTTTGCTGCCGCGTCCTGCGGTTTGGAGCCTAAGGCAGAATCGCTTCGACGATGCCCTCGCGACGTTTATCGGCGGCGCCGTCGAGCGCGTCGTCACTAATCACGATGACATGCAGGCCGGAGTTTTCTCCTTCGCGCTCCTGCACGTTGTAGCCTCGGGCGGCCAGATCGTCCGCCGTCGATTTACCCGGCTCGACCGAGATCTCAACGCGGACTTTCTCGCCTCGCGCAACGAGGTTTGGATGATCCACTGCTTCCTGCGCCGACAGCCCCCAATCGAGCACGCCAATGATCGTCTTGGAAACATACGCTGGAATCGAGTTACCGCCGGGCGAGCCGGTGACCATTAGCAAGTCGCCATCGCTGTCGAAAATCATCGACGGTGACATCGATGAACGCGGCCGTCGGTTCGGCGCAATCGCGTTCGCCGGGCGACTTCCGTCGGCGGGCACCTCACGTGCAAAGTCCGTCATCTCATTGTTGAGTACGAAGCCCTTTGCCCACCGCTGCGTGCCGAATGGAGCTTCCACAGTCGCAGTCATGGATACTGCGTTGCCTTCTTGATCGATGATAGAAAGGTGCGTCGTGCCAGCGGCTTCCTCTGTGGTGTCCACGCCGAACACTGCCGCCGTAGGCTCACCGCGAAGTACCGCGCCAGGATCACCGGGCGTCGGCGCCGCGTCTGGTGCAAATCTCTCGGTTGCACGATGTTTCAGGTAGGCAGGATCGAGTAGGTCGGCGAGCGGAATATCGACTTCATCCGGGTCACCGAAGTAATGATCCCGGTCCGCATACGCCAGTCGCTGCGCATCGACCCACGCGGCGATTTTGTCCGACCGATTTTCGGCGTCAATGGACAGGTGGTCGTACAGCGCTGCAATCATGATCTGCGCACCGCCGGACGAGGGTGGCGATGGTGTGCAGATTTTCATGTCCCGGAACTCGCCGCAAATGACTTCACGTGTGAGCGCTTTGTAATTTCCAAAGTCTTCAAGGGTCAAACTTCCAGCGTTCGGTTCTGACTGCGCGGCTGCAACAATCGCCTGGGCAATCTCGCCGCTATAGAATGCACTCGGGCCTTCCTCGGCAATGCGTGTCAGTGTCGCCGCATATTCCGGGTTCTTTCTGAGGTCACCCGCTTGCAGCGGCTCGCCGCCAGGGTAGAAGTATTCTGCCGATCCGGGTGCCTCATCGAGGCGGCTGCGCTCGGCCATTGCCGGCAGAAAACCCGCAAGCCGAGGCGAGACTTCGAAGCCATCGGTTGCCAGTCGGATCGCAGGCTGGAACAGGTCCGCCCATGGCAGCTTCCCGTGCTGATCGTGTGCCAGTTTGTACATTGCAACGGCACCGGGCACGCCGATGGCTTTACCACTTTGCCAGGCTTCAAAGAAGTTCATGACTTCGCCGTCGCGCATGAACATATCGACGGTCGCGCCCGCCGGGGCCATCTCCCGACCGTCGAAGAATGTCAGGCCGTCATCCTCGCGCTCATAAACCAGCATGAAACCACCGCCGCCGAGCCCCGAGCTTTGTGGTTCCACCAGTCCGAGCACCGCATGTGCAGCAATGGCCGCATCAACCGCGTGGCCGCCTCGCTTGAGCATCTCGGTCGCCGCTGCGACTGCATGCGGGTTGGCAGCGGTCGCCATTGCGCCGAGGTTCCATTCTCCACCGTGTGTTTCGTTTTCTGGCACGGACGTCGCTGGGTCGTCGCCGCCTTTGCCGCAGGCTGTCAGAAGAGAAAGTAGGACAAGGGTCGAGAGCAGTTTCATTGATTGGGGTCCGTATCGGGAACGTCGGTCGCCACAATATACCCAACCATGGCGCGGCTTTCCTGACTATGTCTGCGGGAATCGTTCAACGGCAAGGGCCTACATCGCGGCCGGTTGATTCGAGCGGCGCTCGACTTCATCTAATCGCTGCGTCATGCTAATCCCAACGATCTCTGCGTTGGTTTCTGGCGCTACCTTTTCGTGGTGGTCGGTTTTCCTCTGCGGATTTGTGGTGGAGTCAATCGGTTCAGGGATCACTATGAACATTTTCATGTCCGACTGGAATGATCCTCGCGACAGCCTGCGGTTGGGTTTCAAAGACCTTGACGATACGTCCCGTGCAGGCACGCTCGTACGCGATTTCTTTGAGGCACGTGGACACCACGTACGCGTTACTGACAAGCCACCAAAATGCGAAACGTTTGGCAATCCTGATTTTTTCGTGGGTATCGGTTGGGGGGATCCATTTGGTGTTGGCAACAAAGAGGAGATCGATGGCCGTGATCTTGGACCACAGACAGACTATCCTCTCGCGTGGTTGGGTGGCGCCAACTTGACGTCGCATCCGTTCAGCGTGGTGTATCGCAGCTATGTTCGCCCGGCGAAAGGCGAGCATGCAATGCGTCTTGAGGCCGACTTCGCGAACCCCGTTCCGAGTGAAAATGAGCCGGAACGCACACGCCGTATCCAACAGCAAGCGCAGATGATTTTGGATTGGGCATTGATTCAGTCGGAGGCGAAGCAACGCCGCTACGATGTAGCGTTGTCGTTCGCTGGAGAAGATCGCGAAACCGTAGAGAGCGTCGCGAAAGCACTAAAGTATCGCGGTGTGCGCGTGTTTTACGACCGTGACGAACAAGCGGAGCTTTGGGGGGAGAACCTGCTCACGCATCTCACTGAAATCTACCGTACGCAAGCCCGATTTACGGTGATCTTTATCTCAGAGCATTACATCAATAAGCCATGGACGCGTATAGAGCGGGAGGCCGCACAGGCACGAGCATTCGAACAAAACGCCGCCTACGTCCTTCCTGTTCGATTGGACGATGCTGAGCTACCTGGATTGCTGCCGACAGTCTCGTATCTGGACTTACGACAGACCTCGGTAATCGATCTGGTCGATCTCATCATGAAGAAGTTGGGACGCATGCGTCGCATCTAAACGGTTTTTGGTGCGAGATTGAGATCCGTGGACTCGAAACCGACCCAGCCGCTGGATACCGACTGATACGCGGGTGTCATCGACGGATGTTGCTATAGCAACACTTTGAACCCACCGGAGCAGGGGATGAGCCAGAACAAAAGATCTCGCGATGTCGAAAAGGAGTACTCAGATGCTGAGACTATCCGTAAGCTTGAGCGACTGGTCGATTGCATGAAAACCGGTAAGCCGTTCGAGATCCAAGTGGCCGGCGAACGCATCTATGTGCCAGTGCGAGCACGCTTCACGATTGAGCATGAAAGGGGCGACGGCGAGGACGAGCTCGAGTTTCAGTTTCGCTGGTCACACAGCGGGTAGAGCGGGACCCACACGAGAGAGATCACAGCACCCGCGCTCGGCCTCGGTTCGAACCTGAGATTCGAATCTTGCGGTCGACATCATTAAAAAAGGGCCCGTAAAGGACCCTTTCGTGATTGGCGCACCCGAGAGGATTGATTCAAATCGACTAGGGTCGATTTTCACCCCTGCGGGGCGCCCTTCGGGCGTCCAAAACGCTTACGCGTTTTGTCGAACCCGGCAGCCAGCCAACGCTGGGTAAGGCGTTGAGCTTCAAGTGCTGCCGAAACCTCAACACCAAACGAGTCGCTGAGCTCAAATAGGTTCTCATCTACCCTCGGACTACCCAATCAAAAAGGGCCCCATTGGGACCCTTTCGTGATTGGCGCGCCCGAGAGGATTCGAACCTCTGACCCCTGCCTTCGGAGGGCAGTACTCTATCCAGCTGAGCTACGGGCGCATATCTTTATCGTAGCCGAATCTCTCGGCGAGAGGATTGATTCGGATCGCTTTGGGTCGATCCTCACCCTTCGGGCTTCGCGGCGGCAGCGCTAGGCTGCATCTTACACCAGGATTATGCGAACTGCGTCAAATTGATTTGGATCGTCGCGCGATGCGCTTGGACTCAGAACGGCGGGCGATGCACTAACCCACGCGCTCGATTTCACCGAGCGGTCAACATGCCAATCAAAAACGCCATCCTTCGAATCCTACCCGGCTGCTACGTCGCTTCGGGGCTCCTCGTCACCATCGTTATGGCATACATCGGACTACACGATTATCAAACCATGGGTTGGCTGTTCGTTGGATTGCTCCTGCTCGTCAACGGCATCCACCTGGGCTCCCTAAACAAGGCCCACGAGATGGCAAGCAAGTCCGAGTGTACCGATATTCAATCGAATGATGGTCGACCCCTCCAAACGGATTGGTCAACAGAAACGGTGGGTACGTAATACCGATCCGAGTTCAAAGGTGTGGTGCTCTTTGAATCGTGTCGTCATAAAACTCACACTGTGAGGATCGTTCGGCGCGAGCAAGTCGTTCGCGATCACGCGCCCGCACCCGGTTAAAGCGATCGATGCCAGGTCAATCACTCATGTCCTCGGCAATCTACTGTCCCGCAGCATCCTCAAGGGCCGACTCGACGTTCAAACTCAAACCGCTATCTCAAGGCTCCCTTTCTGGGGGCGCAGGTGCTCGTCCGGTTACCAACGAAACCGGATGCCTTCCAGAAAAGGTCGCGAACGATCAAAAACCGTAGGCAACGAACCGCGACACCGCGTCTGTCATCGGTTCGCGTGACAGCCCTCGCAATTCGACGTGGCAGTCTAAGTACAGTCATCGCCGCACAAAAATCCCATCAAAAAAATGTTTGGCCGGTTTTGGCGAAGTTTTTCGATCTAGTTAATAACCCGGTCCGGAAAATCTATCAGAGTGGATCGCTACTACGACGAGAACGTACTGCCTGAGACAGTTCATGACCTACTTACAGAGTAACTCCCAAATGTCGAAGAGAGAAAAACAACAATGAACCTCTACCTCAGACTGTTGTTGATCTGGCTGCGCAATCGGCGCAGCGGGGTTGCCCATCACCAACACGTTGCGCGTACCGCGTTCCGTGTTCTGCCGAATGACATCGATATGTTTGGGCATATGAACAACGGTCGTTATCTGCAAATCATGGACGTGGCGCGTGTCGATTGGATGTTGCAGACCGGTATCGCAAATCAAATTCGCCAGCATCGCTGGGCGCCACTGCTCGGCGGTGGGGCTGTGCGCTTTCGACATTCTCTGCGGTTGTTTCAGCGGTACGAAGTACTGACGCGTCTTCTTGGCTGGGATGATCGCTGGTTCTACATCGAGCACACGTTTGTCGATAGGAGAGGTCGCCGTATCGCTGTCGGGATCACGCGCGCAGGACTACGAGAGAAAAACGGATGGGTCGCAGCCCAACAGGTCGCTGACGCCGTCGAGACGAACGCGATATCGCCCACGTTACCCGCCCACGTTATGGATTGGGCCGCATTTGAAAACGCGATCTGTCGTCACAGCACAACCGTGCTCACCGAAAAGCCGATGCCTTCGGTTCAATCTGCCAGCGGGTCGTGACTATGAAACCTATCAATCTACAACGCGTGTTTGAGCGCATTACTGCCCGGCCGATGATTGTGGTGATGATCGCAATTGTCCTTATCGGGTTTCTGGCATCGGGCCTGTCGCGACTGGTGAAGGACACATCGGTCAAAGCATTCATTCCCCCTGAGCATCCGTCGTTAATCGCCGACCAACGCGCCGAATCGTTGTTTGGATTGTCCGACACGATTGCCGTTGCGGTTTTAGCCGACGATGGTGAGACGATATTTCGTCCGGTGATGCTCCAACAAGTCACAGAGTTGACGGAAGCGATTCAGAGTCTCGACAACACTCGCTACGACCGGGTGATCAGTGTTGCGACCGAGTCCTCGATCCGAGGCGATGGCCAGGCGGTGATGATCGATCCGTACGTCGAAACACTGCCATTGAGTGCGGAAGACGCGCGGGGCGCGGCGTTACGCTGGTCAGAAATGGCACCCCATGTTGATACGCTCGTCAGCGCCGATCGAACAGGTGCCGTGATATTGGCAGAGCTCGTTGACACGAGCGCAGCGGCCGCGACCTACGAGGCCGTCATGACGCTTGTCACCCAATATGACAAGGCAGGTACGACGTTGCATGTCGCGGGTCCAGGCGCAGTCAGTGGTTACCTCAGCCGCTACATCGATCAGGACGCGCGCAAACTGCAACCGCTAGTACTCGTTGCCGTGCTTGCGTTTATTCTGGCCGCTTTTCGACGGGTGCGAGCATTGACCGGCCCGTTGGTAGTCGTGATCGGATCTGCGGGTGGTGCGCTCGGTGCCATGGCGTGGCTTGGCATTCCTTATTACGCGATTACCAATGCGCTTCCGGTCATCATTGTGGCAATCGCTGTCGCAGACGCCATCCATATCCTGTCCGAATTCTTTCTCCGTCGGGAACGATCGCCTGACAAAGCTTGCCGCGAATTAGTCATTGAATCGATGAGTGAAATGGCTCGGCCAATCACGTTGACGACGCTCACCACCGTCGCGGGCTTTAGCGGCATCGCACTCGCGTCGATAATGCCACCCATCACTTGGTTTGCGGTGTTCGCAGGACTGGGCGTTGTGTTTGCATGGGTATTGTCGATGCTAGTGCTGCCCAACGTCTTGCTGTTGGTTGATCCCGGACACAGCCCCGCCATCGCAAGATGGCATGCACGACGTGAAGCTCGACCGTCGATGCTCACCAAGTTTGCGAGCAAGCGCGCTTATGCCGTAGGCGTAATCTGCTTGGTGGCAGCGCTGACCATGATCGCGGTTGACGGCGCAGGCCGCCTTAAGATTGACCGCTCACAGGTAGAAAATTTCGCACCGGGCGAGCCCATTCGCGTGGCCGACGCCCTGATAAACGAAGCGTTTGCCGGCACTACGTTCCTTGATGTCATCGTATCGGGATCCGAGTCCGAATCCTTGCTCTCGGTCGAGGCAATGCAACAGATCCGTGCGTTACAGGCGTACGCGGAAACACTCCCGCATGTACGTAAAACTGTCAGCGTTGTTGACTACCTCGCTGCGTTACACGGTGCGCTGGAGTCATTGTTACCGCGCCAAATCTCTGAACGAACGCTGCCCGATAGCGATGCGCTGATCTCCGAAACGTTGTTCACGTACGAGCTGAATGCCGACCCCGCTGACCTTGAGGAGGAGATCGATCCAAACTACCAGCACGCGCTGGTCAGGATAATTTTGGATGCAGACCGCTTCAGCGAAACGCGTGTCGTAGTCGAGGCAGTCGAGACCTATATCACCGATCACCTCAGCGGGGGGCTGCTGACGGCTTCACTCGCCGGCGAGGCGAACACTAGCTATCACTGGATGACCCGTCTCGGCGATTCACACTTTCAAGGTGTGTTGTTGTCACTCGCGCTTGTCGTCGCGATTTCGAGTGTCATGTTTCGCTCTTTGATCTGCGGCGTGATTGCCACGATACCGGTCGCTCTGACCGTCGTTGCGCTGTACGCGTGCATGGGATGGTTTGGTATCAACCTCGAGCCAGCCACTTCGATGTTCGCCGCGATTGCACTTGGGGTCGGTATCGATTTCGCCATCCATCTCGTCGACCGATTGCGTGCCGCTGCGGCTGCGAGCCCTTTGCCAATTGAGAAAATTATGACTGAAGCACTACCTCCAGTCGCACGCGCTTGTTTATTCAATTCTGCCGCGCTCGGTCTTGGCTTCGCGGTGCTACTCGCAAGTGATTTGCCGACGCTGATGCGGTTTGGTGGGTTGGTTGCGCTGGCTGCACTGGTAAGTTATCTCCTGGCGTTGCTCGTGGTGCCAGCGCTGTTTTTGCTCCGGCGTCGCTGGTTCGACCAACACAGTGCATTCCCTGCCAGTGGCGTCACGGCACTGATGGTCCTGCTCGGTACGGGCCTGTTCGTGGGTGAAGTCTCTGCTAACGAACACAGTCCGCAAAGCGTCGCGCAGAAAGTGGCTGATCGCGCCGAACACGCGAGCAGCAGACGAGAGATGATCATGACGCTGGTGAATCGTAGCGGACGTAGCGAACAGCGCAGCGCTGTGCTTCACAAGCGCGTAGATGACGATCGACATCGCACACGAATCACCTTTGAGTCGCCAAGGAAATTCGAAGGCATGGCCTTTCTGAGTGACGATCCCGGATCTGGTGGGGCCTCCAATCGCTGGATGTATCTGCCGACCAGTGGCCGTGCGCGCCGGATTCCTGCCACACGACGCGGGCAAGCATTTTTCGGCACCGACTTCTCTTATGCCGACATCCAGTCGGAACTCAAGTTTGATCTCCAGGAATGGACGTTTACGGATGGCGAGCTTGATGAAACCGGACGTACGTATCGCCTCGTTGGATCTGCAATTGACGCGAAGACGGCTCGCGCTCTCGGGTATGCAGGATTTGAGGCGGACATTGATATGCAAACGTGGATGCCACGACGGATTACGTTCAGTGACGCGAAAGGCAAGCCACTGAAGACGATTGACGTCACCGAGATCTCGACCGTCGACGGAATACCGACGGCAACCCACATCGTGGCAACGCAGCACCGCAAGGAGCATAGAACTGATATCGAGTTCCGCGACATTGATACCGGCATGACGCTCGATGAACGTCTGTTCGACGCAAATCTCGTCACGCGTGGTCTGGGCCATCTCGAAGTGGTGGCTGTGCGATGAAGCCGTTCGCAATTCTCGTGACTGCGCTCTTGGCTGCGACGACTGCGCACAGCGAGACTGCACTCACCTGGTCTGCGGATGCGTCGCTGACCCAAAGCGTTGCCACAGACACAGATTCCGGCGTACAAACGCTATTCGAAATCCTCCCTGCGGCCGACATCACTGTAGGCCGTACCACGAAGTTTGTGACCTCTGCTCGGGTTCGGCTCGACAACAGCGATCGTATTGAGCCGGGTACACCGGAATACGGTAACTACTGGGTTGGCAGCCGCCCACAGCAACTTGGTAACGCCGGTAGTCTCGAATTACGCGATGCGTATGCCCAGCTGGCAATACCCCGCGGCATCCTGCGTCTCGGTAAACAGCAGATCGTCTGGGGAAAAATGGATGGCATCAAGATTCTTGATGTCATCAATCCACAGGATTTTCGCTACTTTATCGCTGAGGAGTTTTCTGATTCCCGGGTGACTCTGTGGTCCGCGTATGCCGATATCAGTTTTGGAAGTTGGCGTACGGAGCTTGCAGTGGTGCCGGACAGCAGCGGTCATGTGATTCCGGACGCTGGCGCCTGGTTCGAGTTGCGTGCCCCGAGGTTCCGGTTTGGCGCAACGGAAACAGCGACCGAAGTCCCCGTACGCACGGAAGAACCATCACGGTCACTGGATGACACCGGTTTCGGGCTGCGTCTGAGTCGCTCGGTGGGCTCGATGACTTGGTCGGCCGTCGCATTTAGCGGGCGAGACCCGGAGCCTATTGGTGCTTTGACAGCGGATAGTGATGGTCCTCAGCTCCTTCGCACGCTGGAGCGACGGGAAACGTATGGAATTAGCGCGGATGTCAGTCTCGGTCCGGTTGTTGCGCGCATGGAATATGCCTTTCATCCTAGGCGTTGGTTTAACGTGCGAACCGAAGAAGGTCTGGATGGGACACGCCGCAACCAGTCACGTGCCGCTATCGGATTCGATATTGCGGGGCCCTTTGATACGTTCATCAACACGCAGTATTTCGAAGATCGCGTCAGCGGCTCCGCCGTAGGTTTGGTCCGACCGGATAAGGACCGAATTGCGACACTCGCGCTGCGCAAGGCGATCGGGTTTGATCAATGGGAGCTCGAAACGCGGTTTTATCGGAGTTTGTCTGACGGCGACAGTATGTTGACCGCATCACTGCGCCATAGCCTGAGTCAACGTACGTCGCTATTGATCGAAGCGCTGACGTTTCGCGGCGACGATCGCGGCTTCTTTGGCCAATTTAACGACCGCGACATGATTACGATACGGTTGTCTCACAGCTTTCGGTAGCGACCGAGCGCAACATGTCGAACCGTTTTGCAAAAGATCTCAACCCGGGCGGTGCGTTGGAAGTGCTCGCAAGTGCATTTGGAGACCAGGACGTAAATCTGCAGTGCGCCAGGCTCTATGCATTGTCTGAATCGATGAGTTCTGCAATTCGTGATTTCGCTGCTGCCCAGGAACGACCAACCGAGCGTTCCGATAGCCCCAAGACTTCTGCCGTCTCCGCTGTCGTGAAGCCCGCGAAGTAGCGACACTCGAAGACTCTCGCATGCCGTTCATTCTCCTTTTCGAGGATCGCCATCAGGTCGTTCACCTGCAAAAGAAACTCTGCCTGCTCATGACCGTCATCACCGATTATTGTCTCGGCGAGCGTCACGTCCTGTCCGCTTCGTTTACCCGCAACGAGGTAGCGCACTTCATCGACCATGATTTGCCGCATGATCGTTGCAGCCAATGCGAAAAACTCACGCTTGTCTTCGGTGGTCAGCGCCCCGCCGGACAACAACTTCAAAAACGTCTCATTGACCAAGGTCGTCGCGCCGGTACTCGAGTTGCGGCTGCGGCTGCGGGCAAGCGCTTTCAATTCGGGATAGATCAGCTCAGCCAACTGATCGAGCGCCTGACTGTCACCATCGCGATGCGACTTCAGAAGAACGGTGACAGACAATGACATATCAATTTCCTTTTCCGAGACGCCACATGCTCGCGAGTTGGGTCGGCCGCGCAACACTGCGCTTTCCGCAGCGGGCTTCAGCCTCGGACGTGACGCGTAATTATACGACCGTCGATTTTTGTCGCCAGCACAACGTCGTGAGACAAGAGCGTCGGGCGGCATGATGTCAAATCAGCGAAGGGTTGTCGGTTGCGGCCTGGCAGCAACGTAGCCAATCTATGAGGACATAACAATAACCGATGCTCGGATGCTAGCTGGGTGGTTGCTCAGAAAACCGCCGGTCCATGGTGCATCAGAATCGGATGGAGAACTGCGATGACCGACTCTATTGATGATCGTCTGCGCACAGGCGGTGCGTTCGATGCTTTGCCTCGGGAAAAACCCAGCATTGAGAACGCGCTTCGCGGTCGCGTCATCGGTGGATACAAAGTGGGTGAGGTTGTCGGCGTCGGCGGTATGGGCTGTGTTTTGCACGCAACCCGTGCCGAAGGCGATTTTGATCGTGAGGTCGCGATCAAGGTGGTCGCGGCCAGTCACGATACAGCGGAACTGGTTCGTCGATTCAGTCTCGAAGTTCGCATTCTTGCCAAGCTGACGCACCCCTTCATTGCGCAACTTTACGATGCGGGCTTCACTGAGGAGGGGTGGCCGTACCTGATCATGGAGTATGTCGACGGACAGCCTATCGATGAATATTGCCGACTGCATAATCTGCGTCGCAGTGAGAAACTCAACCTCATAGAGAATGTGATCGATGCCGTTCAGTTTGCGCACAGCCACTTGATCGTACATCGCGATATCAAACCTTCCAATGTCCTGGTGGGGTCCGACGGTCAGCCGAAGCTGCTCGATTTTGGTATCGCCAAACTGCTCGAAGATGAATCGGACGATGCGACTCGCTTGCGCGCCATGACGCCACAGTTCGCGAGCCCTGAACAGCTTCTCGATCAGCCGATCTCAACCGCTTCGGATATTTATCAACTGGGATTGTTGATTGCGATGGTGGTGGGTGGTGGGCTGCCCACCGACGGGGAAACGTTGACAGACGCCATTAAACGCTGCGCTGAAGGTCGTTTGTTGACATTACCGGACAGCATGCGCCGATCGGTGCCGACAGAGCTGGTGCTTGTTATTGAGCAGTGTCTCCGTGTGGACCCGAATGATCGATATCGTGGCGCTAATTCACTTCGCGATGATCTCGACGCTTTCGCGGGTGGCTACCCGGTCCGCGCTGCGGGGCAACGAACGGGCTATAAACTGCGGAAGTTTGTACAACGCAATTGGGGTGGCGTTGTCGGCGGCGTCATGACTTTCCTCGTGTTGATCGGTGCCACTATCGTCACCACGCAGCAGACCATCGTCGCCAAGGAGCAGCGGGATCTCGCGCTGTACCAGCAGCAACGCGTTCAGGCATCCAGTGAGTTTTTCAGTCTGATGCTCGAAGAGATGGGTGATGGTGAGTTCACCGCAATCGGACTCCTGGATCGCGGGCGCTACATGTTGGAAGCCCAGTTTGGTGACGACCAGCCGTTTATGTCATCCGTCCTGTTTGACGTCGCGCAGCGCTACGCGAATCTCGGAGAGCGCAACCAGGAGCGCTCGCTTTTGCTCGAGGCCGAACGCCTCGCGCGATTACATGATGACGACAATATGCTGGCGGCCGGGTTATGCGGTCTTGCGAACGCGAATAGAATGGCAAATCCCGCGGAGGCATCCAATCAGTTGGCGGAGGGTCTTGCGCTTTATGAGACCTTGTCCGCACCGAACCCGGAGACGACCGTTGAATGCGCGGTGGCGCATGCGCGCATTGAGGTCAGAGCTGGCAACAATGACGCCGCGTTGATAACCCTGTCGAAAGCGTTAGACGTTCTTGATGAAAGTCCGGTACAGAGTGTTCGGCTTCGGGTGCTCGTTCTCAGTAGCTTGTCGCAAGCTTACTTTCGCAACGATCAATTGACCGATGCAGTCGATCAATTGGATCAGATGCTGACCTTGCTCGACAATGCCGGTCGAGGTCGTACCTTGCTGTATCAGCGATTCGCCGCGAACAAAGCGGTCGCACAACAAGAGCTCGGTCGAACGCGCGAGGCACTCGCGACATTCGATGAGCTGTGGCGTCGGTCCGAAAGCAGTCAGTTCGACGGACGTGGCAATGCGATTCAACTTGCACAATACGCCGACCTTCTCGTCGATGTCGGGCAGTTTGATCGAGCCACAGAGACCTATAGCCAAGCGTTCGAGATCGCCGACGCAACAGGCTATGTCAGAGTCGCTGGCGCCATGCAGCTCGGTCTCGCGAAAGCGAGTCTCGGCGACAGTAAGTTGGAAGCAGCCAGAGAATATCTGCACGCGGCGGACACTTATATCACCGACGGCAAGCCCGTCGGGCTCGCGCATGGTGTCCGCATGCGATGGGCCAAACTGTATCGCCTCGAAGGCGATCTCGACGCGGCGAGGCAGGCGATTGATGCGCTGCTAGCGGACCTTGACTATCCCGCTTCGAAAAAAGGCTCCGGACTGAACAAGGTCTTGGTCGAAGCGGCCGAGATTTACCGCGCTCGAAAGAACTACGAACAAGCTGTGGCGTTCGTTGATGCTGTGATTGATGTGTTGACCGCGCAGTCGATGGATGACTCGCCCGGGAACCTTCGACTCGGAAAAGCCCAATTGCTACGGGCCTGGATTCGATTTGAGTCAGACCTACACGAGCAAGCGCGAATGGATCTTGAGAGTAGTCTGCCGCATCTTCAGCATGCGCTGGACGCGGAGCACCTGCTGTTGCAAAAAGCGGCAGAGCTGAGTCAGTTGATCGACGACGCGAGCAACCAATAGCTAAATCATTCGGCTCACCTAGCCTGTAGATTGATTCGCAACCCGTTGCCGAAACGTTCGGGGTGCCACCCCTGTTCGCCGTTGGAACCAGCGATTGAAACTGCTGATTGTGTCGAAGCCGCAGTCGCGAGCAATGACATTGATCGGCTGGTCGCTGGATAGCAGTAAGCGTGAGGCCTGTTCCACCCGATAATGGTTCACGTAACTGAAGAAACTGCAGTCCATCGTTTTGCGAAACCAACGACAAAAAGAGGTTGGTGTCATCGAGGTCAGTTCGGTCATATCGTCAAGTGCGATAGCCTCATTGTAATGATCGCGTACATAGTCGATGACCTGATTCAGCCTCGACAATTGCGCTTGCGCGAGAAGGGGAGGCGCGTAGGTGTCATCGCATAAAAGACGGCCATCGTCGCGCTCTCCGACACGCCGCAGAGTGTCCAGAACACAGACGCATTGTTGTGCAGATGAGTACGAGGTCAGCTGCGCTAGCGGCTCCGAAAGCGACCGATCAACCGCTTCAAAGAGTAATCCGCGACGCGCGCGCTCGAACATTTCTGCTACCGGCGCCATCTCTGGCAGCGCGGCAAGCAGATTCGACTTGAATTGTACGACCAGAAATTTCGTGGGTTCGGCGGCTTCCTGAACGTTGAAGTCATGCGGTAGATTCGAACCGGTCAGCATTACATCGCCAGGGGAGAATGGACCGATATGCTCTCCGACGAAGCGAGTGCCTTGACCCGAGATGACCCAAGTGAGTTCTAACTCTGGATGGTAGTGCCAGTGGCTCGGCTTGCTAGCGAGTTGAACCTCAAACACATGGAAAGAGGCGAGCGTATCACCACTCCGAATTGTCTCGAAAACTGGCTTCACTATTCCCAAAATGTCCGAAGAATGAATGAATCAAGATAATTTAAGCATAGTATTGACCAATTCCAGCACACATTGTGAATCCCACGGTCGGTATTCTCTCTATAAAACCCGAATTCCTGAGAATAAGGTGAGGCATGTTAGTGACAGGCCAGTCCACACCCAAAGAACAACTGCGCCAGCAGGGCTTCGTGGCTATCCCGGGCGTGTTTTCTGCGACGGAAATGGATGCGCTCCGGAAAACGTCGGATGCGGTGCTAAAAGGAACCAGCGACGAACACCGTGAGCGGTTCCGCTCCAACGGGAGTTTGTGCAATCTCGCGGAGCTGCCCGAGTATGCAGACTTGCTATCTGATTCGCGGCTACTCGAAGCGTTGCATGCTCTCGGTGCCGAGGACATTCGGTGGACCTCGGGCTATCTCATTTCAAAACCGCCGGGTGGTGCGCCCTTGTTCTGGCATCAGGACTGGTGGGGCTGGGATTCGACCATTAGCTACAGCGACGCGCCCGCGCAGTTGTTTGTCATGATCTATCTCACGGACACGCGCATTGAAAATGGTTGCCTGCGTGTGATTCCAGGTTCGCACCGGAAAGCACACCCGTTGCATGATCTACCGGCTGCGCACACCAAAGCGCTGGCCACGGAGGTTGATACCCAAAGTCCGGCATACGCATCCCACCCGGATGAACTTGCTGTAAGCGTCCGTTCCGGTGATGTCGTGATCGGTGATTCGCGGCTACTGCACAGCGCCTACGCTAACACTACGGAACACGAGCGGCCGTTGCTCACGCTTTGGTACATTCCCAATTGGGGTTCACTGCCTGATGATGTGCGAGCGACGCTGCGTGACATCTATGAGCGCAAGGTGGTCGACATCGATGATGGCGAAGACAATTTACCCACTTGTGAAGCGTGGCCAGCGTCGGCATTTGAGAAAATTCGCGAGCTGATTCCGCGAGTCGATGGTGATCACGCGCCATTGCGTTGGAACCGAATTCCCGACACGACCCGAATGCAACGTGCATCGGAGGCGCTATGCGACTGACCTTTCTACTTGTCGCTTTGATCATCAACACGATCGCACGTGGCGATGACGTGCTCGCGGAACTACCTTTCGGTGATATCCGTCCACAAGGTTGGGTCGAGCGACAGATGCGTCATGATCTAGAGCACGGTTTTGTCGGCAAACTCGATCAGCTCGTACCCGATCTAATCGTTGCTGATGACATCTACGGCGAGGACCGACTGACAAAGTTGGTTAAGGACAAGGACGTCGGCACGCACAATTCTGGCGCTGAGTGGGAAGTGCAGTTCTTGTGGTGGAATTCCGAAACGCAGTCGAATTGGTGGGATGGCTATCTGCGCCACGCGTTGTTGCTTGCCGACCCGGCGCATCGCCAACGTGTTGACGAGTATGTGGCGAACAAGCTTGCGACCGCGGATGAGGATGGCTACATCGGCATCTATGCTGCCGACCTTCGCTATGACCACACGACCGAGAACGGTGAGCTATGGGCGCAAGCATCATTGTTCCGCGGTTTACTCGCCTATTACGAGACGACACAGAAGCAAGCAGTCCTCGATGCGGTGATTCGAGCGGTTGAGCTGACCATGCGCGCATACCCAATCGACGATTCAACGCCGTTTAAGACGAGCAACGCGTTTGCGGGTGTCGGCCACGGCCTGACATTTGTTGATGTGCTCAACACGTTGTACCGCCTGACCGGCGATCGCCGATATCTGAATTATGCGGTGTTTTTGTACGAGGACTACTCGCGACATCCACAGCCCGAGGAGGATGTGCAACTCGACAATTTGCTCGACGCAGACTACCGCTTCAAAGGGCATGGTGTTCATACCTATGAACACTTACGTGCCTTGACGCTGGCCGCCACTCACGACGATGACACGCGCCTGGATCAGGCGCTGGTGAACTACCTGCAGCGTCTCGATGCTGTGACCACCGCGAGCGGCGGTCCGATTGGCGATGAATGGATCACCGGGCGTCACGCACACCACGGCGATACCGGCTACGAGTACTGCTCGTTGCAGGAGCTATTGCATTCGTATGCCGTGTTGCTGCAGAACACGGGTGATCCCGGTTGGGCGGATCGCATGGAGTGGCTCACATTCAATGCCGCGCAGGGCGCACGTCATCCCGATGGCCAATCGATTGCGTACTGTAAAACCGACAATAGCGTCGAAATGTTGGGTCATCTCGATATGGGAAACCCTCAAGGTGAGATGCGCTACAAGTACTCACCCGCGCACCAGGATGTTGCTGTGTGCTGTGTGCCCAACGCAGGGCGGCTGTATCCGACCTACGTCCAGAACATGCTGCAACGACACGACGATGGACTTGTCGTGAGCCTGTATGGTCCGTCGGTGGTTACCACCGAGATTGATGGTGTCGATGTATCGGTTCGACAAATCACGAACTACCCGTTTGAGCACACCGTTCGCTTCGTCGTAGAGACCGCCCGCGCGGTGAAATTCGAACTCAGGTTACGCCAACCCGGTTGGACAGAGTCTGTTGCTCTGAACGGCATAGATGCCGAACAAGGCGATGGCTACCTCCGTGTGGACCAGCGCTGGACAGGTCGCACGGAATTCACGCTTACGTTCGATGATGCGCCGGAGGTCACGCATGGCGACAACGGCACGGCGTTCGTAGAAGACGGGCCGTTGCTCTATGCACTACAGCTTGAGCATGCGGAACGCACCGGTCGCGAGTACGCGCCGGGTGGGTTCGTTGATCGCTTGTTCGAAGGTGTCGATCCTGAGGCCGAACGCTACCAACTGTCCCTGGATTCTCGCTTTGAACGTAGCGCGATCCCGGAGGCGCCCAGTTGGGCGACACCACCGACGTTGCGCGGGGCGCTGTACGATCCGGTCGCGGATCGGGATGTTGATGTTGCGCTGGTGCCGATGGGCAGCACAATCCTCCGTAAGGTTTCATTCGATGTTGCAGATAACGACGAAGACTTGCTGCTGCACGTGCCGTCACCGGATTGGCGCGATCAGGTGATCTACTTTTTGATGACGGATCGTTTCAATGATGGCAATCCCGACAACAACGACCAAGGTGTCGGTGAGTACAACCCGTCGCTGGAAAGCCACTACAGCGGCGGCGATATTCAGGGGGTCATCGACCAGCTCGATTACATCCAGGGCTTGGGTGCGACGGCGGTCTGGACGACGCCGATCGTTGCCAATCAATGGTGGAGTAGTCACACGGAATACAGCGGATACCACGGCTATTGGGCAACGGATTTCGGCGAGGTCGATCCGCATGTTGGGACGCTGGAAGACTATCAGCGTTTATCCGATCAGCTGCATCGTCGAGGTATGTACCTCATTAAAGATATCGTCGTAAACCACACCGGAAACTTCTTTAATTACCGTGGCGGTCAGGACGGCTACGATGCCGAGGACACAGCCAAAAACTTCATGTGGCTCGAGCCTGAAGACGCGCTTCAGCGAGCGCCCACGCAGCCGCCATTCGATCGGATCGATCGCAACAACCCGGAACACGTCAAGTCGGATATCTATCACTGGACGCCATCGATCACCGACTACCGCAACAAGGAGCATCAATTCATCTATCAGCTGGCGAGCTTGGCGGATATCAATACGAGCAATCCATTGGTCATCGACGCCTTCAAACGAATCTATGGAGACTGGATTCGCACCGCTGGCGTAGATGCGTTCCGTATCGACACTGTGCGCTACGTGGACCACGGGTTTTTCCATCACTTTATGCACGACGAAGATGGCATCCATGCGAGTGCTCAAAACACCGGACGCGATCACTTTTTGGCGTTTGGTGAAGTCTTTGATACCTCAAAGCCACATCAGAATGACGGGGAGCACCGCGTCGCCAGCTATCTCGGCAGTGAAGCTCGTCCGGAGCTAAACTCGATCATCTCGTTTCCGTTGCATCATGACTTCAAGACGGTTTTCGCACAGGGCTTCCCGACCGAGCACCTGGCTTATCGTATCCGACAGCATATGACGGTCTACGACGATCCTTATGTTGTGCCGACGTTTATCGACAATCACGACATGGAGCGATTCCTTGCAAGTGGCGATCGAGATGGGTTGCATCAAGCGCTCGCGGCGCTGTTGACGTTGCCCGGTGTGCCCGTCATTTATCAGGGCACTGAACAGGCGATGACCGCCTCACGGGAGGCGATGTTCGAAGGCGGTTACGGCGCCGATCACGATCGGTTTGACCGCAACGGACCGTTGTACGACGTCATTCGTGAACTGATCGGTTTGAGGACTTCGGATCCCCTGTTCACGCGCGGCGATCTCAACATCCTCGCGTCGAATCGCAATGGACCTGGTCTGTTGGCATACAGCCGAGGGTATGAAGGTCGTCAGGTCGTTGTCTTGTTCAACACCGCGTCGCATCCTGTGTTGGCCAACGATGTAAGGGTCGCTGATCAAGGCGCAAAACTCGAAGTGCTTTACGTGAATGCCGGTAAGCCCCCCGTGATGCGGCTCGACAACAACGGCCGACTCACCACCGAGCTCTCCGGTCGTCGTGTCCTGATCGCAGAAGTCGTTTACGACGACGCGTCGTCCGACGTGCAGCATCCCCCGACGATCGAAACCCAAGTGGAAGGTCAGACCGTTGTCGATGATCTCCGGCTTTCCGGTCGTGCTGCGCCCGACGGCGGTCGATTGCTGCTCGTTCGGAACGCCAGGTTGCAAGATGCTATCGAAGTTCCGGTTTCATCGGATGGAGCTTGGTCCCACGTCTGGCCGATTCGAAACCTGGGTCGCGAGCGCGTGTCGTTAGTCGCTTATCAACCGGAGATGGGTTCCGCGAGTGCGCCGCTGACTTTTGAATCACGAGTGGACGCTGCGACGCATGCGCAGACGGTTATTGATCCGGCTAATGACGACACCGGTCCGACGGGCAACCACTCGCCACCGCAACATGAGCAAAGCGTGGGTCAGCAAGACATCCTGTCCGTTGATGCACGCATCGGTGGTGAAATTCTTGAGTTGAAGCTGACCATGCGCGCGCTCAGCGACGACTGGATCCCGCCGAATGGTTTCGACAATGTAGCACTCAGTCTGTTCTTCGATGCATCGCGCGACGACGGCGCGAGTGAACTGCCGCTTTTGAACGCCCGCATGCCAAGCGATTGGCGTTGGGACATGGGGCATGTGATCTACGGCTGGGGTAACACGACATTCTCGAACGAGGGCGCCGACTCAGCGCGTCAGGGCAAGCGCTTCGGAATTGCGCCGACCGCCACGGTCGACAAGACTCAACGCACAATCACGCTGAGGTATCGTGCATCTGACTTCGGGTTTGACGATTGGCTCGCGACGAACGTCTTTGTCACGACCTGGGATATCACGGGCGAGGGCGTCTACCGTGAACTGGCTCCGGCGGCGAGCGATTGGCACTTCGGCGGAGGGCCACCCGAGGGCGAGAAAATTCTGGATTCCATCGCGCTTTCGTTGGGTCCAGAGTAGGACAGGATTGCTCCGGTCACGGATCGGAGTCTTGTAGATCGCGAACCAATCGAAACCCGATGTGCGATGTGCTGAGACTACGGTCCTGTGCCTGCCGAGCCGCAGGCCGATAGCGGTAACAGAAATCCCGTGTGCAGAGAAATGAGCCACCCTTGATGACCACCACGGCGGCTTTCGGTTGCGCAGGATCGAAGCCGCGTTCGCCGGCGATGGATACGGTCGATGAGTCATGGCTGGGGCTGTAGGGCGTAGACGTCAGTTCCCAAACATTGCCGAGCAAATCGTGTAGGCCTTTGGCATTTGCGGGAAACGAACCGACGGGCGCGACACCCGCGAATCCATCTCGACCACTATCGACGATGGGGAACAGTCCCTGCCAGGTGTTTGCGTCGAGACTGTCCGAAGGCGGTTTCGCCCCTCGGGCAGCGAATTCCCATTCGGCTTCGGTCGGCAGTCGAGCACCCAACCAATCCGCGAAGGCTTGTGCGTCGCTGTAGGTGACGTGGACGACGGGGGCATCCGGTTGTCTGTCTTGGCCATCAGGCCCAAATGGTTTGCGCCAGTTCGCGCCAGGTGTGAATTGCCACCAGTTCAATGCGGATCTATCGATTTTTTTCGGCGCGACAAACACCGCTGACCCGGGGAGTGTTTCCGATGTCCCGTCTCCACCGTGCCAACCGCGTTCAGCGTCGGTGATGTAACCCGTGTCGGCAACGAAACGGGTGAACTGCGCGTTCGTCACTTCGGTAGCCATCATTTCGAAGCTCGCTACGCATTTGTTCGAAACAGGTTGTTCCTCGCGGTGAAAGGCGACCGAGCCCATTACGAAACAGCCGCCCGCTACCGGTACCCACTCGAACGGTTGCGCGACGGCCTGATTGAAACAGGTGAGCAGTGCGATGGTCGCTGCGCAGTACCCGGACGCACCTACTCGTATCGCGCGCGCCACGTGTTGATGTCCGCTTTGAATGCTTCGATCAGCGCTGGGTTCGCTGCGGACCGGTCGTCGGTTTGTCCGGGATCATCGATCACGTGGTAGAGCGCGGTTTCACCGCTTTGCGGTAGCCACACGAAATACCATTTCAGATCGCGCCGGTAATAACCGACCATCGGTGCCCCCATCGGATCGCGCGTCGCATCGTCCGGCTCACCTCGAAAGTTCGTCCCGGCGCGGTGCTGCGTGAGACGGCCGATCAACGCATTGCGAGGCTCTAATAAATCACTGCCCTCGATGGCTTGGCGTAACGAGTAGCCGGGCAAATCGTCCGACACCGATGCGCCTGCGTAGTCGAGAATTGTTGGCATGATGTCCAAAGCGCTAGCAAGCGACTCCTGGTCGCGAACCGGGGTGATCCTTCCGCGCCAGTAAAAGATCAGCGGCGTTCGCAGTCCGGTGTCGAAGAACGAGCCTTTACCTCTTGGTCCGCCGTTCGCGAAAGTGATCGGGTTGTCTGCGTATTCAACATCGGCGGGTTGCTCCCACCCGTTGTCATTGACAGAGACGATCAGCGTGTTGTCGAGCAGTCGCTCTTCGCGCAACGTGTCGATCACTTGCCCGACGCCCCAATCGAACCAATGGATGTTGGCGTAGTAGAGCTTGGCAGACTCGCTGAGATCGTCGCGATCCGCGTAATACTTGTAGAACCGATCTGGCGCGTTCAGCGGCGTATGCGGGAGCGCCGGGCCGTACCAGACAAAAAACGGTTGCTCTGCATTGTCACGAATGAAGTCAGTGACCGGTGCCATCGTCTCGCGGCCGATTTCATTGCCGCGACCGCCCATGAACGTGAAAAACCAGCGGTCGCCGAGGTCCTCTGCATCAGACCATTTCCAGGAATCGGTCATGCCGGCAGTAAATCCTCCGTGCGCCCAGGACTGCTCCCACCATTTGCCGCTTTGGTGCGAGACGTAGCCTTGTTCAGCGAGCACTCGTGGCAGCGTGTCGAACTGCTCGATCGCCGAGGTGTGGTATTGCTGACGCAGCATCATATTTTCGCCCGGGGTGTCCACGCCCTCCGGTAGGGGCTTGGACGTCATTTGGTTTTCTGCAATTTCAGCGGCACGCTGTTCGTATTGCACCGGATACAAACCGGTGATCAGGGTTTGCAGAGTAGGCCTGCAAAAGTTCGACGTTGCGTGGGCCACTTCAAACACGGCGCCGCCGCGACCGAGTAGGTCCATGTTCGGCGTAATGACATTCTCGTCCCCGAGAAAACCGAGGTAAGGCCAGCCGAGATCGTCCGCGATGATCAAAACCACATTCGGGGGACCATCTGGTCGTCTGGGTTCCGTTGTGCGATCAAGCTGGCCTGCTGCCGTATCTTCGAATACGCCGCCAAAGTCGAACGCGTCGTTGGTTTGCTGTGGGCCTTGAGTCGAACAGCTTGCGATCAGAACTGTGATGCTCAGTGTTAAGGCTCTGCGCATCTGTATCCCCCCAGATCAAGATAGCGAGCCTCTATTAACCCAAAGCGCGACGTCCACGACAACCAACTGCAATCGTATTCATCGCATCATACAAAACCCATGATGGATTGGTGCGGGTCCGACATTGCAAAAGCGGAGAGATTGCGTTTGGATGTGCGCTTCCCTTCCGAGCACTGGCTATCCTCTCACGCGGACATTTGCTCCAGCCGCTTGCCACGCGTTTCGCGAACCAGCTTACGAACGAACAACACCGAGATCGCAGCTGAAATTGCGTAGAAACCGTACGCACTGGTCAAACCCGTACTGGCGAGCATAATCGGGAATGTCATAGTGATTGCAAAGTTGGCGATCCATTGCGCGAAACCACTGACCGCGAGACCTGATCCACGCAACTGGTTTGGGAACATCTCGCCAAGTAAGACCCACATCACCGGGCCCCAACTGAAGTTGAAAAGCGCAACGTAGGCAACTGCTGACAGCAAAGCGGTTGCGCCAAGCGCGCTGGAGAGCTCAAGCCCCGTTTCAGTCACAGTGGCTCGAGAGAAAACGACGGCCATTATCGCGAGTGTGATCGTCATTCCAACGGAACCGATCAGCAACAGCGGTTTGCGCCCGATACGATCGATCAACGCGATAGCGGCGAGGCAGGAGAGAATACTGACGCTACCCATGATGACATTGGTCAGCAGGCTGTCCTCTTCAGTGAAACCGACAAACTCCCAGAGCACGGAGCCGTAGTAGAAGATGACATTGATGCCAACCAACTGTTGAAACACAGCAAGGCCGATACCCACCCAAACGATGCCATGTATACGACCGGCAGAATCCAGAAGATCGCGAAGTTGCGGACGTCGCTCGCTCGCGAGAGAGGTTTCGATTTCCTGCAGCGTCTTTGCACTCTGCTCGGTACCAACCAGACGGTCGAGTGTGTCGCGGGCCTGATCGGATTTGTTTGCACTCACGAGAAAGCGTGGGCTCTCCGGGATCAGGAACAGAGCGAAGAAAAATACACTTGCGGGAATGAGTTCCGCCCAGAACATCCAGCGCCAGGCTGCATATCCCATCCAAAACTCATTGGTGGATTCGCCGGCTGCACCGGCGATGACGTAGTTGCTAAGGAACGCTGCGGTCAGCCCCGTAATAATTGCGATCTGTTGGATCGACGATAAACGGCCGCGCAAATGTGCTGGGGCAATTTCGCTTATGTAGGCAGGCGCCATGACGCTTGCAGCACCTACTGCCAGACCGCCGAGAATTCGGTAGACGATGAACGCGGACGAGGTGTCAGCGATGCCTGACCCGAACGCACTGATAAGAAAAAATAGAGCCGAGACGATCAAAACCACGCGACGTCCAACGATGTCGGCGAGTCGGCCCGCCATGAAAGCACCGACAGCGCATCCCAAAAGCATGGACGCGACACTGAATCCGGTGCCGATGGAGCTGGAGTCGAATGCGGATTGCAGACCTTTGACGGTCCCGTTAATCACGCCGCTGTCGTAGCCAAACAAAAACCCGCCAAGCGTTGCGACGAAAGTGATTGCGATGGCGAACCCCAGGTTGGTCCCGCGTGGCGTGCTGATTGCTTCGCTAGTCATGAGGCTGTGTTCTCGTGGTTTGTTATTTTACGGTAAGCGTAACCGACTGGAGTTCGGTAGAGCTATTGCCCACCATGATTTCGAATTCGCCCGGTTCGACGACTCGCTGCATGTCGCGATTGTAAAACGACAGCGATGACGGCGTAATGGGAAATCGCACAACGCGACTTTCGCCCGGAGCGAGCGAAACCCGCTCGAATCCGCGTAGTTGTTTGACCGGACGAGTGACGCTGCTCACCTTGTCGCGAATGTAGAGCTGCACAATCTCATCTGCTGCTACTTTTCCGGTGTTCGTGACGCGCGCGCTGACAGATGTTGTTCCATCTGGTGTTATCGCCGTCTCTGCCAGCGATGGCTCGGAGAGCGTAAAGGTCGAATAGCTCAACCCGAAACCAAACGCGTATAGCGGTTCTGCGGTAGTGAACGCGTAGCCGCGCTTCGCCGTCGGCTTGTGGTAGTAGAACGCGGGAATCTGACCAACCGTACGTGGCACCGTGACGGGCATCTTGCCACTGGGAACGACACGTCCGGTCAGCAAGTCGGCGATCGCCGTGCCGGTTTCCTGTCCGAGCAGCCAGGCATACAGGATGGCATCGAAGTGCTGCTCAACATCGGCTAGCGACAAGGGTCGACCCGACACAATCACACCGACCATCGGGATGCCGCTTTCGGCCAGAGCCTCGACCAACTCAGTTTGTTCACCGATCAGGTTGATGCTGTCACGATCGCCCATGTGCGTTTCTGACCACGCCTCGCGCGAAGTCGATTCGTCACCGCCGATCGCAAGAATGATCACATCGGCGCCCTGGACTGCCTCAACGGCTTGTCGAATAAGTCGACGGTTGGCTTCGGCATCCGCGAGTTCAACTTCATCGTCCCACCATGAGCGATTGTTGGTGAGTTCGACGCCCTTCGCATGCACGACCTCAGCATCATCACCGAATTCGACGCGTATGCCGTCAAGTATGCTGACCGTCTGACGCGGCTCGTCCGAGTATCCACCGAGAACCGTGACGTCAGCGTTCGGACCAATCACTGCGATTCGGTCGATCGATCGTACGTCCAGCGGTAGCGTGTTAGCCGAGTTCTTGAGCAACACGGCGGCCTTGTGCGCCGCCTCTAAAGCGACAGCGCGAGCCTCTGCGTTGCCAGTGAGTGCATCGGCTTCGTTCGGGTCGGCGTAGGGGTCCAGAAATACGCCACCTCGATGCTTCATACGCAAAACGCGATCAACAGCTTGATCGACTACCGACATCGCGAGCTCGCCAGACTCGAGCTGTGCCTTCATTGCGTAGAAGGCGACGCCGTCCGGCAACTCCATGTCGACACCGGATTCGAGCGACAATGCACCAGCTTCGGCCAACGAGCCCACAATATGATGGCGGCGCTCGAGCTCGTTAATTGCAAAGTAGTCGGCCACGACGACACCGTCGAAACCCCATTCGCCGCGCAGAATCGTATTCAGCAACCACGGGTTAGCGTGCGAGGGGATGCCATCAATTTCGTTGTAGCTCGCCATCACGCTCGCAGCATTCGCTTCTTTGACCGCGGCCTCGAACGGTGGGAAGAAGACCTCGCGTAGGACGCGTTCCGGTAGCTGCGCTGGCCCAACGTTCATGCCGGATTCGGGTTGGCCGTGCCCGGTCATGTGCTTTAGCGTCGCGAGCACTTTGTCCTCGGGTATTCGTTCGCCCCGGCCCTGGAAGCCATGAACGGCAGCGACGCTCAGTCGACTGACGAGAAACGGATCTTCTCCGAAGGTTTCTTCGATCCGGCCCCAGCGTGGGTCGAGCGCAACATCGACAACGGGAGAGAGCACGTGATGCACGCCACGCACGCGGATCTCGCGAGCCGTGATCGAATACACCCGCTCAATGAGCTCGGGATCGAATGTGCTGGCCAACGCGATTGCCTGGGGGAACGACGTTGCGTAGCGACCCTGGAATCCGTGCAGACCTTCTTCATGGAATAGAGTCGGGATGCCAAGGCGGGTTTCTTGGATCATCCAGCGTTGTATCGCGTTCGTGAGTTCAACAGTCTCACCGGGTGTCCGAGCAGAAAGCCGGCGAACGACGGTCGAGTCGTTGACGTCCGTTCTTTCGCGATCCGATTCGAGGCCAATCGTGTCCTGTGGACGCGCGATGCAACCGACGCCGTGCGGAAACGTGTCACGCATCAGTTTCGGCGAAAAGTCGCCGTTGTCATCAAGAACCTTCGCCTTCTCGAACCAGATGCAGGTCAGTTGGGCGAGCTTCTCGTCCAGCGTCATGCGCTGAACCAGTTCGGTGGTATCGAGAACGGCATCCGCCGCTGGATCAGCATCGACAGATGGGCCGAAACCGAGTGCGATGACGCACCCCGTCAATAGCGAAAACCTAAGCGCATTCATGGTGTTCTGTCGTGCCCCCACGCGACCAAGACCTGACAGCTGGCGCGGGAATCGCGCCAGCTGGCTGATACGAAGGTGCCAGCTTTGAATTGAGATGTAAACGATTACAGCAAGAAACCAATGTACCACCCGGTCGGATCGGCGACCGGTTACTGCTATGACCTTGGTGCGGCGACGGACTGTCGCACGACAAGCTGGTGCGGGAGGATCTCGTTCTGACTCGATGCAGGTCGACCGTTTTCAATCTCCGAGCAGAGTCGGTAGATCGCCCGCTCACCGATAGCCTCTGCAGGCTGGCCAATGGTGGTGAGCGGTGGATCACTAACCTCGGCATATCGCATGTCGTCAAAGCCGATGATCGAAAGATCATCAGGCACAAGCAATCCGGCGAGCTTTGCTTCGTGTAGTGCACCGATCGCCATTTCATCGTTGGCGCAAAAGACCGCCGTTGGAGCGGGGCGCTGGTCGAGCAATGCGCGCATCGCGCTGCGCGCGCCATCGATGCTGAGTTCGCCGTTGACGATCCAGCCTTGCTGCACTTCGATGCCGGCATCGTCTATCGCCTTACGGTATCCAAGCTCTCGGTCTTTCGTCAGCAAAGATGCGGCCTGGCCGGTGATCATGCCGACACGCGAATGCCCTTTATCCAGCAGGAATTGGGTTGCCTCAATCGCAGCAGCAACGTTGTCGATGTGTACGCTTGAGAATTCGGCAAGTTCAGGGGCAACGGTTTCGCAGCCCACGACGATCGGCAACCGCCGTTGACTGTGCGTCGATAAAATTTCTGTTCCAAATGGAGACAGGCTGGCAAGCAGCAACATGCCATCCATTTGTTTGGACACCAACATCGCACCAATTTCATCTGCAGTCATTGTATTGAGCTGAGTCTCTTCGATGACAATTGAGTAGCCCTTGGCCTTTGCTGCCTTTCGTATGCCGCGCATCACGCGAGAGAAGAATGGATCGCCTACGGACGGCAGCACGACCATAATCATATTGGTCCGACCGCGTCGGAAAGACTGCGCCAGCGTGTTCGGCGAGTAGCCGGTTGTTCGGATCGCTTGCTGAACCTTGACCCGCGTCTTTTCAGTGACCTTCTCCGGATTGTTGACGCACCGCGAAACGGTGGCAGTAGAAACTCCGGCCAGCCTTGCGACTTCCTTGATTGAGACAGCGTTCATGCTGGTGTCTGTGTGTCTTTGGTCGTGATATTGCCTGAACTCATTCGAGACTATCGCAGACTATTCACGCGTGCACGTAAGGGCGTGTTTCTGAGCGATTAACAGTATGAACGCCTCCGAGAACCAAATTGTAAACGTTTACAAATTTGTGTTAGAACGAGAAACTCTTTGGGGGAAACGCCGATTTGGGGTCATGGCTCACTTTGCGAATCACAACGATGATTGACGTCTTGCGAGTGTCATTCGGCAGGCAGTGTTCTCAGCATCGAGCTTCGCCGAAATGAAGACTGTCGTTGGGATTGATCTTGGTACGCAGCATCTCAAAGTCGCGTTTTACGATTTCACGGCGCATCGTGTGGTCGCCAGTGAAAGCGCTGCACTCGATATTCACCTGGGAGAGCAGGGCGAGGCGGAGCAAAAGGCACTTTGGTGGGTCGAGGCGCTGCGCCGAGCGCTGCAGCAGGTCGACTCTGATGTTCGCGCGAGCGCCGTGGGTATCGGCGTATCAGGCCAGCAGCATGGTTTCGTTGCGCTCGATGATTCAGGTGAAGTGCTCGCCCCGGTGAAGCTGTGGTGTGATACCTCGACCGAGCGTGAATGCGAGTTGATCACAGATGCGTTTGGTGGCGTTGATCAATGTATTGAAAAAGTCGGCAATCCGATTCTGCCCGGGTACACCGCACCCAAAGTCAGGTGGCTGCGGGACTCGCACCCGAATCTCTACGAGAAGCTCAGCACCATTCTGCTGCCACACGACTATCTGAATTTCGTTTTGACCGGGGAACGTTGTATGGAAGCAGGTGATGCTTCGGGTACTGGGTTTCTCGACGTTCGAAATCGGACGTGGTCCGAACCGATGCTGCGCGCGATTGATCCCGATCGGGATCTGCTGGCCTGTTTGCCGGAAATTCGTACCAGGAACGAAGCGATCGGGGTCCTGCAATCGAAGGCGGCTGACGATCTGGGTCTACCTGCTGGCATCCCTGTCGCGGTGGGCGGCGGCGACAACATGATGGGAGCGATCGGCACAGGCAATGTTCGGCCTGGTTCTCTAACAATGAGTCTAGGAACCTCAGGTACGGTGTATGCCTTTTCGGAGACACCGGTGATTGATCCCAGCGGCAGCATTGCAGCGTTTTGCTCGTCCACCGATGGTTGGCTGCCACTGCTGTGTACGATGAATTGCACCGTCAGTACCGAGTTGATGCGCAAGTTACTCAACGCAGATATCGCGAGTTTCGAGGCACAGATCGGAGCGGCCAACCGAGGTGCGGATGGCATTATCACCGTGCCGTTCTTCAACGGCGAACGAACCCCCAATCTTCCACAGGCCAAGGGTGTGCTCGTTGGTCTGGATAGCCTGAACGTACGCAGCGAAAACCTACTGCGTTCCGCCGTTGAGGGGGCGACGTTTGCACTCAAGTTCGGCATTGATGCGCTTGGCAAGCTTGGGACCGAAGCCACCGAAATCATTGCCACCGGGGGTGGTGCCAACAGCCCGACTTGGCGCCAAATCATTGCGGATGTCTGCAACGCACCGGTCGTCGTTCCGAGTAACGATGAGGGCGCTGCTTTTGGCGCAGCTTTGCAGGCGCTATCGATCGTCGAGCAAGAAAGCGATGTGTCGGCCATCGTTGAGCACCACGTGCACTACGAGAAAGAAAAGGGTGTTGAGCCCAGTTCCACGTCGTCGCACTTCTACGAGGAAGTCTATTCGGAGTATCAGCGAGCGGTCGCGCAAACCGCCGCACTCTACGAATGACTGATAATACGAGTAAGAGAACATCATGAGCAGAACGGTATTCACAGGCGGCACAACATTCTTTGAGGGTATCGATGCCATCGGTTACGAGGGGCCGGACTCCGACAACCGTTTGGCGTTCAAAGCGTACGATCCAACGCGCGTTGTCGCGGGAAAGACGCTCGAGGAGCACCTCAGATTCGCGGTGTGCTACTGGCATACCTTTTGCGGCACAGGGCTTGACCCGTTTGGCCCGGGCACCCGCGTGTTTCCGTGGGATGCGTCGAGCGATTCGATGACTGCGGCTATGCACAAACTCGATGCGGCGTTCGAATTCTTCAGCAAACTGGGTGTGCCGTACTACTGTTTCCACGATGTCGATATGGCACCCGAAGGTGCGAGCGTCAATGCGTCAGAAGCGAACCTTGAAACGATGGTCGATGCCGCGTTCGAACGTCAGCAGGCCACCGGGATGAAGCTGCTGTGGGGGACCGCGAATCTGTTCTCGCATCCCCGTTACATGAATGGTGCATCAACCAATCCGAATTTCAACGTCGTCGCCAGAGCAGGCGCACAAGTGAAGGCGATGCTCGATGCGACCGTGCGGCTCGGTGGCGAGAACTACGTCTTCTGGGGTGGCCGAGAAGGCTACAGCTGCCTGCAAACCACCGATACCCGCCGCGAGCTAGAGCACATGGCGCGATTCCTGGAGATGGCCCGAGACTACGGGCGCTCGATAGGATTCAAGGGTACGTTTCTGATCGAACCGAAACCAATGGAGCCGATGCACCACCAATACGATTTCGATTCTCAAACCGTCATCGGATTCCTGCGTCATCACGGCCTAGCCGATGACTTTAAGCTGAACATCGAGGCTAACCACGCAACGTTGGCCGGTCACACGTTTGCGCACGACCTCAGAATGGCAGCCGATGCCAATATGCTCGGGTCGATCGACGCGAATCGGGGGAATCCGCAAAATGGTTGGGACACGGATCAATTCCCGACGGATCTGTATGACACAGTGCACGCCATGATGGTTGTTCTCGAAGCGGGCGGGCTAGGTTCAGGTGGGTTGAACTTCGATGCGAAAGCGCGACGCGAGTCCACAGATCTTGAGGATTTGTTTATCGCGCACATCGGCGGTATGGACGCCTTCGCTCGCGGTCTGATTATCGCCGACCGGATTCTCAACGACCCTCGTAGTCGCGAACTGAGGTTCGGGCGCTACACAAGTTTCGATTCTGGTCCTGGTAAGGAGTTCGAGGATGGCGCGCTCGACCTAATCGGGCTTCGCGTTCTGGCGATCGGGATGGATGAACCCGAAACAATCAGCGGTCGACAGGAGTTGATGGAAAACATCATCAACGATCATCTGATGCGCGGGATCGGCTGACAGGCGACTCGACTCGCCGTCTATCGCGACATTGGTGGGTAAGGTCGAGCACCTTCGCTGACACGAACGATCGGTTCATGAGGTCAAAGCGGGAGTGTTAGCTTTTGACCGATAAGAGACGCTCGCGCTGCACGGTTCAATAAGAATAAATCAATAACTAACGCGAGCGGTTAAATTGACATGCTATACGTCATTGACGTATTATCCTCTTTGTGAGCTACCGTCTATTCATTGAATCGCATGTCTTCACCAAGTACGTCGGCGATTATTTGGACGATGAGCAATATTCTGCTTTACAAGTTCACATGTTGGAGCACCCCAAAGCAGGCCCTGTCATTCGTGGCTCAGGCGGTGTGCGAAAGCTCCGATGGAGCGTCAGTGGCAAGGGCAAAAGCGGCGGCGTACGAGTGATTTATTATGTTCCAGACGGGGACTCGTTCTGGATGTTAACGATCTACGGCAAAGGTGATATGGATAGTATTCCTGGACCGATGCTGAAGAAAATCAAAGAGGCGATGAGCAATGGCTAAGCGGGATATCGGACAAGAGATTCTAGACTCGATAAACGAAATCAAGGCCGGTGATGTAGGTCGCGTACATGTCTATCTCACGCCTGAGCAAATCAAAGCTGTACGAGAAAAGGTGGGCGTATCCCAGAGTGCGTTTGCTGCGATGTTGAACGTCTCGATTCGCACATTACAGGAATGGGAGCAAGGACGACGTCAACCAAATGGACCGGCCCGCTCATTGCTTGCCGTGGCGGCAAAACGACCCGATGTCATTCAGGAAGTGTTCGCTGCCTAGCTGCACCCTATCCAGCCGTCCGCTTCTGGCCGGATCGAGAAACAAACCGACCGTCAGCTATACTCACGGCTGTTGACCCAAAGCTGCAATTGGCGAGTAGTGATACATTCAGAATATGTCTGAATTCATAGAACCATGGGAAGCCCCTATGGACGACCAGCAAAGTCAGCACTTTCAGGACGAATTGCAGCGCGAGATAGCGCAGGATCACATTCTTTCTGGATTGACGGTTCGAACTCTCGCATACCGTGTTGATAGAGATGACGTTGCGTTCATCGTTGACGGTGGTCCCCGTGTGGCCGTTGTTCACCTGACCTATTCGGTCGAGACAACGCCCGACTGGCCTACCACTAAGTTCTACGATTCCGTTGAAGAGTTCCTAAGGAATCGGATGAAGCCTGATCACGAAGAGTATGTGCTTTGACTGCCCGTAGTTGGCCGTGAATCGACACCCAGTTGACCTTTGCTGTGCTGACGGTTGGTGACTCAAAGTAGTCGTTCACGAGTTTTGGGTCCAGGATCGATATCGAACCAGATACGTCGTGGCCACGAGTCATCTTGAGGAGATGTTGATCTAGTGCGTCCTGCTTATTCTGTTTCCGCCAGATATCTGAGCAGCAACGATTCATCTGACACGGAATTGTTGGATGCAATGAGCGCGCTCACTTGCTTCACCGAGTGGTCACGCGAAATCGGCGTTGATGCGCGAACCTCTTTCACGGACCCGGCCCTACAGCAAGCACACTGGGACAACATGCGGGCATTTGGAAAGAAGCACGGACGTTTTGGTCGAATAAGGCGACTTTTCGGCAAAGAAGAAGCATCTCCAGAATCTGATTTGATCGACTTGTTCAATTCCGCGAAATCCGTCAAGAGCCATCATCTCGATGGGTTTTCTAGTATTCAGGATTTCTTGGTGGACTCACTTAAGATGCTCGATCAAAGATCGACGGAACTATACGCTCATGGCCGGCTAACTCGGCACAAGCTGTCCATCTCAAGGTGGGACGGCACTTGGAAGAGCTATTCTGCTTTCCTAGAACTGTACAGGTACGACGACCTCGCACTGACAATAATAGTCACACTGTTGTCGGTAGAGGCTTTCGACGACAGGCAGTTGAGGAAGGTTGGCAATACGACTATGGATGAACTTGAAATGAGCCGCCGATTCGAGCGAATTCCTTAGCCTGAGCGGTATCTCAAGCTCCATAGAAACCTATCAACTGGTCGTATTGTTGCGCGTTTTGGAATGGCTGCTTCTGGCCGAACCCTGCAGCTCGCAGATTGGCTGCTATCATCACTGCTGTCGAACCATCGCGGACCCAGCGTTATACAATATTCAGAGGTACAACAGTATGAGCCAAGTCGACTACCTCGAGGTGAGTAGGGCCGCACATGAACTTACTGAGCGCCACGGCAATCATGCACATGTGTACGCATCGCAGTTGGCGCAGAATGCGAAGGACGAGGGCAATTCTGAGGAATCGGATTTTTGGAAAGCCGTTTCAACCAGCCTGATGCCTCGAAAGCAATGATTGACCGTCCGCTTCTGGCCGTTTGCCGACTGTAAGCCCGTGGTGAAATTTGCCGTTCGAGTATCCGCTGTTGGGAATAGCGGACGCTTCAGAGGCGCGATCTGGTCGGACACTGTTCGTCAAATCAAATACCAACGATTACACCTGAGGCGTAACCTCCCGCAAAACTAGACTCAGCTCGCCTGAGAGCCGGCGCTGATGGACGATTCAAAGAGCGCTTCCACCTTGATGTAACCATTTGCGTTGCTTTCGGCTATAAGTCCATAAGCAAATGCGACGCAACCTTTTTGGCATGTGCTGCATCTATCTTTAAAGTGGCGGTCTGCGCAAGCGGCACTTCCAGGGCAACTTAAACAACACTAAACACGCCAAATGCTATTCAACACCCCGATATTCTTCGCATTCTTTGTGGTGTTCTTGCTGATCTACGGGTTGATCCTCGTGCAGCAAAAACCGAGGGTGTATTTCATCCTTGTCGCCAGCCTCGTGTTCTACGGCGCCTGGAACTACAAGTTCATCCCATTGCTGGTCGGTAGCTCGATCATCGATTACTACCTCGCGCTCGGTATCGCATCCGCGGCCACTCAGCAACGTAAGAAGCTGTTTTTGACAATCTCGGTGATCGTCAATCTGGGGATCCTGGGGCTGTTTAAATACGCCGATTTCGCACTCGAGTCGGTGGGTCAGTTCCTAACGTTGTTCGGTGTTGATGCGCCGATCTCAACGTTGTCCTGGGTCTTGCCGGTCGGTATCTCGTTCTACACCTTCCAGAGTTTGTCCTACACGATTGATGTCTACCGCGGCGACATGGGGCCGCGACGCGGACTCGTGCATTTCACAACAGCACTCGCGTTCTTCCCGCAGCTGGTCGCCGGTCCGATCCTGCGTGCACGTCAAATCCTGCCGCAATTTCACAAGTTGCCGATTCCAACCTGGGAGGGTGCCCGCCATGGGATGCTGCTGGTCACGTCCGGCTTGATCAAGAAGACGATTGCAGATGTCCTGGCGATTCCAGCCGCTGTGTTGTTTGAGGCTGATGGGCCCGTCAGTCTGATCGAAGCCTGGACCGGCACGCTGGCGTTCGCGGGTCAAATCTACGGCGACTTTGCTGGTTACACGGATATGGCGATCGGCATCGCATTGATGATCGGCTTCAAGATTCCGCCCAACTTCAACCTTCCGTATTTCGCAGTATCACCCGTCGATTTTTGGCGGCGATGGCACATATCGCTGTCGACCTGGCTGCGCGACTACCTGTACATCTCACTTGGCGGCAAGCACCAGCGCCATCGGAACGTCATGATCACAATGCTGCTCGGCGGACTGTGGCATGGCGCGGCCTGGACGTTCGTTGCGTGGGGTTTCTTCCACGGGGTCATCATCACGGCGACGCACTGGTTCGGAAACCTAAAGGCGTTCGCTGGTTTCTCTAATTCTACATCGCGCCTTCTGAGTGTGGCGAAGTGGGCAGTGACGTTCTACCTCGTGTTGATTGGATGGGTGCTGTTTCGGGCGCACTCGATCGAGTCGGCATGGGACATCATCGTCAACCTACACACTTTCGCGGCCTTGCCAGAGCAAGGGCCTATTGCGGTACGGGTCTTCATTGCAACGCTAGCTGCAGTGATTTGGATGCATTTACAAGACTGGTTTGTGATCAGCAAAGGTGAGGCGTTCGAGCGCAAGAAATGGGTCTTTTGGCCTGTTCTCGTTTTTTTCCAGGGGCTGTGCCTCATGACAGGAGAACCGAGCAGTGAGTTCATCTACTTCCAGTTCTGAGCCCGAGGAACAGCGCAGTGTATTCGGCAGGATCTTCCTGACGGTACTGATCGGGATGGGCGTCGCGATGGCGCTCGTTCAAGGCTTTATTTTGATGCAGGGCGCAGGCTCACGTAGCCTGTTGGGACGTGTTCTCGAGGCGCAGGACGCGATCCCGAAAATGGTCGAGGAACCCGAAGATCTTGTGATGGCGTTCGGCTCATCGATGGTGCAAGCCGGGTTTTCGCCGCGTGAATTTGACCGCGACGTCAATGCGCTCGGCGGAAACGTCAAGTCGTTCAACTGGGGCTTCGGCGGACTCAATCCGTTGTTCCAGGACTACGTGTCGCGTCGAATTCGGGATGATTTTGAGGCTAATGACCGTCGACTGAAACTGGTCATCATTGAGTTCAATCCATTCCAGACGACCGTGGCACGCCGCACACTACAAAAGGCGACCGAGGAGTCGTATCTCGCGCTGTTGGCTAACCCTTCCGAGTTGCGGGATATCACACTCAGTGATCCTGAGTCGGGAATCCGGATGGCGGTGATTCGCTATTTGCGAGACGGGATTTCGGCAGAGATTCTGACGACCTTTATGTGGGGAGAGCTGTTCGAGACCCCTCGGTCGGATGCCGGCGTCGAGTTTGAGCCGGACGCCGCCGCCGAGGAGCGGCTGGGTGAAATTTTCGGCTTGCTTGACGAGCGGTTTGAAGAAGACTATCCGGACTACGATGAGTCAGATTGGTACTACCCGTGGCAAGGCGGTGGCACGATCGCCAGCGAACGTTCTGCGGAGACCTTGGAGCTGTTCGACGAGTACTACAAGCTTGTGACGACCGACTACAACATGGCGGTCGATAGACTCAGTCGGATTCGAACTGCAGACATCGAGGAGCTACATTTCGATGCGGAATTGATCGAGGCCTTCGTCCGGATCGTCGAGAACTTTAAGGCGATCTCCGATCACGTTGAGATCGTCATGCTGCCGAAGAACACCGACTGGATCAAAAACCCACCGGAGGCGTTGGCACGGCAGGCGGAAGCCATTCGGCAGATCGAGGCCGCTACCGGGTTGCCGGTACGTGACTACCAGACGATCGAGCAGGTAACCAACGATATGTTCAGCGATACGACTCACCTCAATCGCTACCAGGGCGCTGCGGCGTTTACCAAGTTCCTCGTCGATGAGTACGCTGATCTGCTCGTGACACGATAGCGAGGGCGCTCTGGCGTCTCCCGATAAACCCACCTATCGTTAGTGCATCCGGTACGCGATGACCGGATTCCGTGCCAGCTCCTGCTATTCAATATAGAGCGGAGCATGTTGCGGCTATCAATCAATGAGCACTAATGATGAATAACAATAAGCGCTGGCAAACACTGAACCGGTTGTTGGCCGAAGCGCTCGAACAACCGGCCGAGTCCCGGGATGCTTGGATTCGCGATGCGTGTGATGGCGACGCGAGCCTCGAAGCGGAACTACGGGAACTTTTGGCCTACGATCCGGAGGAAACTGGCGGGCTCAGCGACGCGATCGCAAAAGCATCGGCGCGTGCGACAGATGCCGCGATCGGATCGCTGGTTGGCGCATATCGGGTCACAAGCAAGATCGCTGAAGGCGGCATGGGCGTTGTCTACGCCGGCGAGCGCGAGGGTGCCGACTTCGAACAGCGTGTGGCGATCAAGGTCATGCACAGCCGTTCGTTCGATGAGGTGGCAGAGGCGCGCTTTCTGGCCGAGCGGCAAATTCTGGCCACGCTAAGCCATCCGAACATCGCGTCACTTATTGATGGCGGTGTCACCGATGATGGACTGCCTTACCTCGTCATGGAGTACATCGAGGGCATCAACATTGCGGACTACTGTGTCCGCAAACAGCTGACCAATGAGCAGATTCTGCGACTGGTCACCGAGGTCTGCGGCGCGTTGCAGTACGCGCATAACCAGTTGGTGATTCATCGCGATATCAAACCGAGCAATATCTTGATCGACGCCAGCGGAGCACCGCGACTGCTCGATTTTGGAATCGCGAAGTTGTTGCCGGCCGACGGAGGCGACAGCCAACAGACGAGGCCCGAGTGGCGTGCATTGACGCCTCTGTACGCGAGCCCTGAGCAGATTGGCAATCAACCGATCAGCACCGCAGCTGATGTCTATGGTGTCGGACTGCTGCTGTATCGACTGTTGACAGGTCAGCTCCCCTACTCGCCGACGAGTGATCACCCGCGCGATATTGAAGATGCGATCCTTTCGACACCGGCCGAGGCGCCCAGCAGTGCGGTAACGCGTGCGGACGGTCGTGACGATCGATGGTTAACGCGACAAAAGAAGGCGCTTCGCGGCGATCTCGACACTATTCTCTTGAAAGCCTTACGCAAGGAGCCGGAACGTCGCTACGCGACCATCAACGCACTGAGCGAAGACATTCAACGGTATCTGTCACAGCTCCCGATCCGTGCGCGCCGCGACACCCTGACGTATCGAGCGAGTCGTTTCGTCGCACGAAATCGAATCGCCGTCGCTCTCGCAACACTGTTGATCGTCTCGGCAGTGAGTTTGACCGCGTTCTATACAGTGCGTGTGAACACCGAGCGCGAGATCGCGGAGCAGACGGCAAACTTCCTGACCGGCCTGTTTGAGGACTCCAACCCCTACCAAAGAAGTCGCGATCAACTAACCGTTGCCGAGCTGGTAACTACGGGCGCGGAAACGGTTGCTAACGACGCCAGTTTGGCTCCGCTGGTACGCGGGCGTCTCCTGGTTACGATTGCACGCGTTCTCAACAACGTCGGCCAAGCGGAGCGCGCCGAGCCCATGCTCGACGAGGCGCTTGGGTTGTTCGACCGTGCCGAATCACCCGAGGGACATATGGATGCAGTCGCCGTGATGGCGGATGTGAGGCTGTTCCAGGCGCGCTACCAAGAGGGCATCGACCTACTCACCTCGGCGATTGAGATTTCGCGGCGACAGTACGGTGAGGGGTCGATCGAGACAGGGGCGCTGACCTGCAAGAAGGCCTATCTGCACTATCGGGACAGTGACTATCCGGCCATGTATGAACAGGCGAGCATCGTGCGCACCATTTATGAGGAAATACTGCCTGAGGACGATTTACGATTGAACTGCCCCTACGGCACGCTCAGTACCTACTACCAGGTGACAGGCCAACCGCGGGTGGCGTTGGAATTCGATAAGCGCATTCTGGCTGTCAAGGAGGCGGCTTACGGTCTGGACGACTTCAAGATCGCCAACACGGCCCAGAATATCGGCGTCAACTACATCGACCTCGGCGACTTTGAGTCAGCGATCACCTATCTGAAGCGAGCAGTCGCGATTCGCGATAGCGTCACTGATGGGGCCGATCGACAGCTCCCACAGACGATGTATTCGCTCGCGCACGCGCTAGGCAAGCTGGGTCGCTTCGGCGAAGCACATGAGATGTTTCTTAAGCTCATCGACATGCAGTACGAGCGGACCGGTAAAGTGCATGACACCGTGGCCTACTGGCTCAATGGCCACGGCGACATGCTCGCCAACCTCGGCTCAACCGACGAAGCCGACGATGCATTCACGCGCGCGATGTCGATCTACGAGACCATCGACAAGCCTGAAGGCCACTTTGATCGCAGCGTGACTCTCGTCGGTCTCGGCAAGGTCGCGCGGGATCGTGGTGATCTGGATGCGGCGGAAGCCTTGATGCGGGAAGGCTTCGAGATTCGCGTGAAGACAATCACCGACAAGCACAGCTTCACACAGTTGGCGCGCATTGATTGGGCCGAAGTCTTGCGACGGCAAGGACGACTCGACGAAGCACGAACTGAGTTCGAAGGTGCGCTTGCGATGCTGCAATCGAATGGTAACGGCGAGCATCCAACGGCGGCTCAGGCGTTGACAGGTCTGGCGCAGATCGAGCTCTCGGAATCACGCTTCGACGAGGCGGAACACGCTCTAGCGCGTGCCATCGAGATGACGGCTGAGTCGATCGGTCGGGATCACCTCGACAACGTCGATCGCCAGTTACTGTTGGCGGATGTGCTGACAGCACAAGGCGACGACGCGAATGCGCTACCGATTCGAGCAACGAATCGCGCGGCTCGGGCTGAGATCATGGCTGAGTGGCGAGCTGCATTGGCGGCGAATCCGGTCGAACTATGAGTCCGATCGGTGCACAGACGCGCCGAAGCGCGGAGGTTATTCAGAGTCTCGGTCCTTTCGCCTACTGACGCGCGTGACCCAGTTGACAGTGCCAGCGGGCATCGTTTGCTACGATGGAACGATGAGCTCGAGGGGTGAAATCACGCAACTGCTGAACCGCTGGTCAGCAGGCGACGAAGTGGCGCGCGATCGTGTGGCGCCGCTGATCTACGACGAGTTGAAGCAGATTGCGAGAGGCGTGTTTAGCCGTGAAAGTTCGCGACTGACGCTGCAACCGACGGCACTTGTCCACGAGGCGTACGAAAAACTGGTTGGCGTTGATCTGGAGTGGCAAGACCGTAGTCACTTTTTTGCACTCGCTGCGCGAATGATGCGGCGACTACTGGTGAATCATGCGAATCAGCGTAACGCGCAGAAACGCGGGGCTGGTGCACTCCGGGTCACGCTGCAGGAGTCGGATCTGTCGAACTCAGACGGTGACGAAGAAATCCTAGCGCTCGATGATGCACTCAACCGGTTGGCCAAACATGATGCGCGTCAGTCTCAGGTGCTTGAGCTGCACTATTTCGGTGGATTGACCCAGCCGGAAATTGGTGAAGTGCTGGAGATTTCCGAGTCGACTGTACGTCGGGAGTTCAAACTCGCCCGCATATGGCTGCGCAAGTTGCTTAGCGAAACAGGGGACTCGGGCTAGGCCAGCGCGACTAAAAAGATCGTCCCGGTGTGACCGGTTTTTTCGAAGGATGCTGCTTGTCAGGTTGAGTCCACGAAAACAATCGGGAGAACACCATGAAGACTCAACGACGAAGCGGCATCTCAACGTCGCGCATGTTAAGGCACGGCCGTTTGGCGTCGGCGGTCGCTGCGGCCCTGGTATTGCCAGCTTGCGGCGGCGGTGGAGGCGGTGGCGGTGGGTCTACGCCCCCGGTTGCGACCAATAACGCGCCGACCGTCACGGCGGACGCGCGACAAATCGGTGAAACCGGCGCCAACGTGACATTGACCGCTACGGGTTCGGATCCGGATGGTGATGCACTAACGTACACCTGGACACAGACTCAAGGTGCGCCAGTCAGTAACGCGACAGGCGCTGATTCAGCAACCTACGAGTTCAACGCACCGGCCGAAGTGGATTCATTGATGTTCACAGTCAGTGTGTCGGACGGGTCCCTATCCGATTCGACCGACGTTCGGGTCATTCTTCTGGAGGATTCAAACGACGCGGTTTTTGTTGATGCAGGCTTTACAGGGTCGAATCCGGATGGCTCCATCGACGCGCCGTTCACCGGATTGCGCGCCGCCATCGAGTCGGGTAGCGACACGGCTGATTACTACATAAAGAGCCTTCCGAACAACGAGAGTTACGATATCTCTGGAACCAACCCGTTCGGCGAAATTGAACTCGCCTCGAACAGTCTTTACGGCGGCTATGATGATGACTGGCTGCGCGATGTCGAGAACAATCGCACGCGGATCGTCAGCGGTATCCGCGCACTCGACTTCAACAACTTTGACCAGCCCGTGACGGTGTCTGGCCTCGACATTACGGGTGGCGAGATCGATACGAATACATCGTTCGAGGACGCCATTCTGATTGATGCCACGTTCTCGCAAGCATCATTCCGCTTGCTGTCGAATACGTTGACGGCTGCCAATGCGGCGACGGACACGTTCCGGAACAGCTCTGCCAACAGCATCGTTGTGAAGGCCAGTGACATCGAGTCGGTCGACGTCATGGGCAATCTGATGATCGCCGGGACGGGCGGCAGCGCCGCGGATCGTACCGACCGTACGGACGGTGTCGGTCGGAATGGCACGACCGGCGGCAACGCAGGCTCGAGCGGCAACGAGAACGGAGGCAGCGGTGGAGATGGCGACTCTATCTACGCCGGCGGCGACGGCGGCCAGGGTGGCACGGGTTCGAACGACAACGGCGCAGGCGGTGAAGCCGGAGAAAGCCGTTTCGTATCGCCGGCCGCGACCGGCGGCCTCGGCGGTGGCGGCGGCAACTCGAGCAATGAGAACGGCCGCAACGGTGCCGATGGTCAGGATGGCTTCCAGAATGGCAGCGCAGGTAACGGTGGTACAGGCTTCGGGCGTGTTGGCGGCGCCTTTACAACCGGCGGGGGGTCAAATGGCTTTGTCGGCTTCGCGGGTGCTGGCGGCGGCGGTGGTGGCGGCGGTCGCGCAACGCTCATCGGTGGTGATGGCGGTGGCGGCGGTGGTGGCGGTGGCGGTGGCCTCGGCGGTCAGGGCGGCTTTAGCGGTTTCAGTGGTGGGGCGTCTATTGGCGTTGAGCTTTCTTCCGTGACCACATCACGCATCGAAGACAACGACATCACGACCAGCAACGGCGCTTTGGGTGGCCAGGGTGGTCGTGGCGGACGCGGTGGCACCGGTGGCTCAGGCGGCTCAGGCGCAAATGGCACAGCGGGCGCCGGAGACGGCGGCAACGGCGGTGCCGGAGGCGACGGTGGATTTGGCGGCTATGGTGGCAGTGGCGGCGGTGGCCCGTCGTTCGGCATCTACCTCGGGCGCGATCTTGGCACGATGATCAGCAACAACCTGATCCAGGTGGGCGATGGCGGCGACGGCGCACTCACCCGGTCGGACGCTGCGCGTGCCGCAGGTGACGGCGGCTGGTCTGTGGGGGTCTTTGATGGCGACACCAACGATGGTGTAGCGCCGGTGCTCGATGGCAATACGATCACACCGGGCGCAGCCGGTGCCAGTGGGGCCTCCGGCGGCGGCACGGCAGGTTTCTCAGGCGAAACCAATTTCTAAAGGCTGATAGGGTCAGGCCCCCGAGTGGGGTCTGACCGATTTTTGGTCAGCGAGGATCTTCCAGCAACCAGAAGAGCACGTTGTCGGTAAAGGTCGAATTGTCCGTCAGACCTTTGTGCGTATCCTGGATAAACAATGCCTGGTCGAAGCCCAGCGGCGTGCGCAATGTCGGCAGCCACGTCGCGTCATCACGTTGATCGCTCAGTGCGCTGGCGCGCAACACCGTGCCGTCACCATCCCCGAACTCGGTTACCGTTGCCCGCGCTGGGTCACGCGATACGGTGACTTGACTGGCAGTCGGGTGATTGTCACCAATGACGAGCTTGATGGAGAGACCGGGTGGCGGCATTGCTGGGCGATCGACCGCTTGTTGAAAGTGACGGGCGCGTTGCAACAAGCGGCGCTGCAGCGACAACGCCGCGCGGCGACGGTCGTCCGGTTCTGCAAGGTTGGGCAGCAGTATCTGCAACTCGTCGTCGGCTTCCGCTGCGGCGAGACCCCATCCATTGTCTGACCAGACTTGTGGGTCCAACAGATCGACCACCGGCTCGCCGGAGTCTTCCCACACTGCAGCGCGTAAATGCCGGCGTGGCATCAGTTGATACGTCGATGGATAGGTGCCGAGCAGTGTGGCGGAGTAAGTCGGTTGCAGAAAACCTAACGAGAGCCCGTTCAGTAGGTTTCGTACAGTCAACGTGGAGCCCGCGTTCGGCGGTGCGACTAGCACGGCCTGATAGACTCTTGCGGCGCCAGCCCAAGTGAGCTCGGGAAGGCTACCGTCTTTGGGTAAGTCTTGAGTGCCGTACATCAAGTAGTAGCGAACGACTAGACTGCCCATCGAGTGTGCCACGATGTCGAACTTCACTTGCTGATCGGTGATCCCGAATTGACGGGCGTACTCATCCTCGACGTACGTTGCCTTCTCTTCGATGTAAGCGCCGAGTCGTTGAGCCGATTCGACGATGTCCCGCCGCCAGTCGTAAGGAAATTGAAAGCACGTAAAGTGCTCAGGTCCGTAGTCGATCACGCCGGCTGTGCCTAGCGATTCGTCGCGGTATCCGCCCGCCCCCAGTGTTTGCAATATTCCAGCGTAGACGTTGAGATTGAACGGCAAACCAAGCAGTCGGACTCTGGCGCGTTCCAAAACCCATGTGGGTTCCACGCCATCATCGTCGTTGACACGCCCGTCCGTCGCCGCCTCGAAAGGCAATGCGAGTGCACGCAGGCCATCGGCCCGCTCGGGGTTGATCGAGACGCCCTCGAAGCCGCCCCAGATTAGTTGGTCAGATGTCGTATCGCGAAGGGTTGTCCCGAGTAGTCCCGGGACGACCAAGACCGGGTTTCTGTCGGGTGCCTCGAGTTGGGCGGCGCGTTGATAGTGAATGGTCAGGAAGTCGCGACTGTTGCTGCTAGCGCATCCCACCAACAGCATCACCGCCAAGACTATTGATACGCAGCATGGCTTACATCCACGCATCGTCAATCAGTCCGCGATCAACGAACTGCTGTACGGAAAATAGATGGCAAGCTGCATAGCGCCAGAAACGCGCCACCGAACGGGTTCCTCAAGGCCTGAGAAGCTCATTTGATAATCCTCACCGAAAATCTCACGCAAACGCTGCGCGTCTTTTGCGATGAGTTTGAGCAGTGGCTCGCGATACTGAGTAATGCCTATCAGGCTATAGTTGATGTCCCCATAGTCCTTAACGACCGCGCGGCCGGACACGTCAATGGAGTCGATAAACGACTCGATTCGCGCGTAGACGTCATCCGGCGTGGTATCAGAATCCAGAATCGGCGACTTGATCACTAGCGTGACGCGCGAGGTATCGACTCGCGACCCTCCACGAATCTCAACAGCGTCGAGATCGAAATCGACAACGTACTCGATATCGTCGTCATCCGTTTCGAAGGAACGGCTCAGTCCGAGTGTGATGTTCGGTGTTGACTCCGCACGCCTCGCAAGTGAATTGAGAACTGTGCTGATCTCTCGTGTTCGTCGTTCCGCATCTCGTGAGTCGGATTCAACAAACGCGTCGACAACCATAAAATCGGGCCTGCGCTTGATATGAACGACCGGAACCGCCTCACTGTCATAGCCACCGATACGACTGCCGGTGACAACAATTTCGTCGTAGACATCTGTTTGACCGTGCGCCACCGCACCGAGAGCGATGCAAGTGAGACCCGTGAAAACTGAAATTCTTGCTATGTTCATCTCTCCCCCGTAAATCGCGTTTGATTGGGCAGCTTACCCCTTGCGCTTTGTTGTTCGCTGGATTCTTCAAAGCAGTATAGTCCGCGAGTCCGTGTTGTTGATAACGTAGAGCTAAATGAGCTGCGCCGCGGCTATACAAGGGGCGATCGTGTGAGCGGATTTGATCTTCGACCAGGCCGTGTCTTGGCAGGAAAATACGAGGTTGTCGACTTGCTCGGTAGCGGCTACGAAGGCGAGGTCTACAAGATCGTTGAAACCAGTACCGGTATCGGCTGCGCCGCAAAACTGTTTTTTCCGGAACGCAACGTGTCGAACAAAACCTCAGCGCGATACGCGCAAAAGCTCCACGCGCTGCGGGGTTGCCCGTTCGTCATTCAGTATCAAACGCAAGAGACGATCCAGTGGCGCAAGCAGAAGGTCACGGCACTGATCTCGGAGTATGTCGAAGGCCGATTGCTCGACGATTATTTAAAATCGGTACCACGAAAGCGATTGAATCCGTTTCAAGCTGTCGCGTTGCTGGATGGCTTGGTCTGTGGGCTGGACAGCATTCACAGCAATGGCTTCTATCACGGGGATCTCCACAGCGGAAACATCATCGTGGAACGCGTAGGTCTGAAGTATCACCTGCGCTGTCTGGATTTCTATGATCACCCCGGAACTCGTCGAGAGAACATGGCCGGAGACATCGTCGAGGCCATACGGGTTTTTCACGAAGCGTTGGGCGGACCCAGGCACTACGCCAAGCAGCCACCTGCAGTTAAGTCGATTTGCCGAGGATTAAAACGCGGTCTGATCCTCGAGCGCTTTCCAACCGTGAAACATCTGCACGCGTTTCTCGAGTCGCTCGACTGGGGGACCAGCGTCAGCTAGCCGTCTGGATTGACTTCGTTAACAGCTGGTTCGTCGTGTTGCAGCTCGTGTGATTCGTTGCCAGCCGGTTTCGTTTGCGCGTTGCGTTTCGGGTGCGTTCGGGTTTGCGGACTCCGCGGCGCCGGAACATAGTTGCGTTTCTTATCGTCAGCCTTGGCCTTGCGAACCCGTGTTCGCGCGAAACAGAATACGCCCAGCGTTAACTGCACGACGCCGATATAGATGAACAAGGCGTCCGGACCGGCAACGGCGATCACGATGCCGCCGGCACCGGCGCCGGCCACCGCACCGAGACCATGCAGCATCAACATGCTGGCGCTGGTGGTCACGCCCTCGCCAGGTTTGGAGAAGTCCGCAGCGTGTGCGGCGCTAACGCCGTAGACCGGTAGTGTCACCGCGCCAAACAAGGCGCCCAGCGATAGCAACAACCATTTTGAATCTGAGCCAAGATGTGCGAGCAGCACCGAGGCGGCTGCGCTGGCGAGTGCGAGCACCAACATCACCCAGCGGCGGTCAACAATGTCGGAGAACCAGCCCAATGGTAGTTGGGTAATTGCTGCTGCCACGATAGCGACACTAAAGAAGGTGCCAACCGTCGCTGGGCTGAAACCGCTGCCTTGAACAAATAGTGCAGCAACGCCCCAGAACGCAGCGTTCGCCAGTCCCGTTGAAACCGCCCCCGCCGCGGCTACCGGCGACGCCTTGTAGAGTTTTGCGATATCCAATTTCGCTCGTTCCGTTGCAGCAGGCGCGGACATCTGCGTCATTGCGACTGGCACAAGGGATAGCGAGATGAGAATCGATACCAACGCAAACAGCACGAATCCCGACGGACTCGCCGTTGCCAGCAGGAGGTTGCCGAGCGTCAGCGCAGACAGATCAACAATCCGGTAGACCGACAGGATACGTTCACGATTCTGATTGGTCGCTCGGTCGTTGATCCAGCTCTCGAGGACCATGGCGAGTCGTGCGAAGCAAAAGCCTGTCGCAGCACGTAATCCAGCCCAAAAAACCGGATCGACGAACACCGCATGCGCCAAGGCACTGGATGAAGCGATCGACGCGACCGCCACAAAGGTGCGGATGTGACCGACCGACTGGATAAAGCCCGGCACAACTCGGCAACCTACAATAAAGCCGAAGTAATAGGCCGACATTAGTGCGCCGATCAGTCCCGGCGAGAAACCCTCCAGGTTGCCGCGTACCGCCAGCAGCGTGCCTTGCAGGCCGTTGCCCGCGTACAGGATTGCGGCTGCAATGAGCAACGCGGTGATGGAAACGATGGATCGGTACATCAGAAACGATTTTGCGAAGTGAGATTGGGAGTCGGCACGCTGCCCGAAAGCTTGAGCTTACTTCGAAACGAGATAGAGCCTGACCTGATTCCTGCCTTCGGCTTTTGCTTCGTACAACATCTTGTCCGCGCGTGCGAGCAACTCTGCGAGGGATTCTTTTCCGGCGGAGCCGAATGCGACGCCGAAACTTGCCGTGACAGACACCTTGGAGGACTGAATTTCAATCTCCAGCGCCTCCAGATTGGTGCGTGCCCGTTCGGCGATTGCTCTGCCGAGTTCGATAGAGCTGGCCGGAATCAGCATGACAAATTCCTCACCACCCCAGCGGCTGACAATGTCTTCCTCGCGGAGTTCTTGTTTGAACGTGTTCGCGGCCGCGCGCAACACTCGGTCTCCGGCGTCGTGGCCGTAAGAGTCGTTGATCAGTTTAAAGCGATCCAGATCAATGATAATCACGCAGAGCTCGACGCCAGCTTTTTCGAGTTGTCGAAAGCGTCGCTGCACATGGGTTCGATTCGGCAGCCCTGTCAGATCATCCAATTCCGCTCTTTGCTCGAGACTTCTTTTGTACAGCAGCATCAGAATGAGGAAGGCAGCCGCCAACAACAACACGATGACCAACGCGGCAAGCGCGTTTTTGATAAACGCCCGGGTGATTTGTGCTTGCCTCGCTTCGAGCGGCGTTAGCAACATCAGGCGCCAGCCGAGCTCCTCGATGCGAAACTCCGAAATGAGGAAGTCGTTTTCGTCGACTTGCGTGATCTCACCATCGAAGCTGCCCGAACGACCGCCGTTGCTTTCGAAACCCTCAAGCTGATCGAGTGATGGGATGTAGGCGTCAGTAACGACCAGATCCGGCAACGAAGTCAGGATGATCTCGTTTGCTTCATTGACGAAGACGAAATCGTAGCCATAGCGGGCCTTGTACCGATCGAAAGTATCAAGAAATTTTTGTATGCCTTTCCCGACCCCGACGTAGCCCAGAAATTCCTGCTCTGGGCTGTAGACTTTGACGTCGAAGTACAGGTGTACGTCCCCAACCTGCCCCAGATCTGCCATGAAGTCCGCATCGCGGGCCTTTGCTTCGAAGTACCAGGACACCTCGCCCTCAACAAGATCGAGGGTACGGCCGTCGGATAAATACTGTTTGCGCGTCTTCTCGCTGGCAACGAAGAAAATCAGATCCAGACTCTGTTCCATGTTTTGCAAGCGCTCCAGGAGCGCTGCTTCATCGAGATCCGAGCCGTCCATTGCGGCGGTGAAGTCGACCGAACTTGCGAATGTCTCTGCGATGTAAAGGGGACGCAGCAATTCGTCACGCACCAACTTGTAAACTGGCGACAGCGCTTTCTGCTGGATACGACTCTGGTCGGCGACAATGCTGTCGATCGCTCGGTAGGTCGCGTAGAAAACAGCGATGCCGAGCGACAAGAGCAGCACTACCGCAAGGCGCTGTGAGATTGTCGAGAGTTTCAAAACAAGTTATCCAGTCGTGATGTTCAACTCGATCATTCGGTTGCTGCCTGCTTTGCAGCCAAGTCGTGACTGTGCGTGAGAGTTTGCCCGCCTTCCGATGCGGAACTGCATCTCTCAGTAGAGTGAATTATGCGTCAGAAGTTCGTCAGATTTTCTGGCTTATGTCACAAAATTGCGGCCGACTTGTTCTTTAGTATCGCTCTGAGGTGCAACGATTCTCAAGATTGTCCCAGCAGGGCACCCGCTGCTAACCTCCGGGCTGAAGCCTCTTCATCGGCCCACTCGCTTTGGCTTAAGGTGTGACATGTTGCAATTGCTCCGTGTAGCGACCGTTTTGGTCGCCTGTTTTTTGCCACTGCTTGCTGTGGCGAACGATCGAATCTCTGTGGGCAGCTTATCGGTGGAGCGCAATGCTCGGATCATGGGTGAGCTGGCTGTCCCGGATACCGGTGACGGGGTCACAACGTCGATTCCGGTGACGGTGGTCAACGGTGCGCATGATGGTCCAGTACTGACGCTGATCGCGGGGATCCACGGTTCGGAGTTTTCTCCCATTCTGGCAATGCAGCGCCTGGCGCAGTATCTCGATCCAGCCGCGATGTCTGGCGCGGTCATCATCGTTCACAACGCCAATCTGCCGGCCTTTCAACGGCGCACCGTGTACTTTGGTCCGAACGATCTAAAAAATCTGAATCGTCTGTTTCCCGGGAGTCCCGATGGCACCGTGACGGAACGAATCGCGCACAACCTGACCGAGCATGTCATTCGCCAGTCCGACTACCTGATCGACATTCACTCCGGCGATGCCAATGAGCGGCTAAGACCTGCCTACACCGCCTACTACGCGGAAGGAGGCACTGAAGAGCAGCAGGCGAAGTCACGCCGTATGGCTGAGGCGTTTGGCTTGGATACCATCGTGCTGTTCGCGGGGGATCTATCGGAAGGGACCTCGCAAATCTATACCGGCGCGCAAGCGCTGACGCTGGGCGCTGCGGCGATCGATGTTGAGTCGGGCGAGTTGGGGGTTGTTTCAAACGACTTTATCGACCCGATTTACGATGGATGTCTCAGCGTCATGCGCGATCTGGGCATGATCCCCGGCGAATCGACGCCGACCGAGTCGCCGATGTGGATCTCTGAGCGCACTCGCGTGTACAGCGACCACGATGGCGCGTGGCATCTCGCGCCGAGAGTGCGCGCGGGTCAGTACATCCAAAAGGGTAGTGTGCTCGGGACGATTACTGACTACCACGGCAATCTTCTGGAGACCGTAAGGGCGCCCGTCAGCGGCCTGCTGCTGATCGTGTTTGGCACGCCACCGGTGAACAAGGGTGAGAACATCGCGGTGATTGCGACCGTACCTGAGCCCGGCTGAGCGTCGCCGCCAGGCTAGCTGGCATTCTCCAATTCGCGAACGGCATGGAATGCCTGCGCGATGGCGGTGTTGGTATCTGCCGATGCGCCTGCATCGGAGTTGGCAATCGCAATCTGCCCCCAAGGCTGTCGACCGATCACCCAGGGCTTGTCGGCTTCATCGGAATATTCCGGCTCCCAGAGCAGATGTGGGCTGTAAGAGTAGCCGTGTGCCCAGCGATTGACGGTGATCGCGGAAACATCGCGTTCGGCGTCGAAACCTGTCGCACCCAGTGCTTGGTGTAATTGATCCCGAACATGAAACTCGAAAGTCTCGAAAGAAGTTCCCAGCACCTGCTGGCGTCCAGCTCGCCATTGTTGTGGCCCGCTCAAGTCATCAAAGTAGGGCACGTGACACAGGTGTAGCGTCATCGGTTCGTCCGGGTCCGCCCCGAACTGATAGCTGCCAATACTCACTGGATAGTCGAGTTCGATTTGCTTGTAAAAGTCGTTGGTGAAGTACACGTATCGGAGACCGAGCTCTTCGAACGGACGCCAATTCGGAATCACAACCTTGGTGTAGACCAGCGGCACTTTGACGTTGTACGCGAGACCTTGCTTCTGAGTCTCGGACAGTTCGGGACACAAATAGGGAATCGCGCTGTTGTAACACGCCATGATGCAGTGCTTTGCTCGAACGGTATGCGTCGACCCGTGATTCACATACGTGACATGCACACTCCGGTCGGCATCCGTGTGGGCGACGTTCACGACGGTGCTATTCAATCGTATTCGGGTGGTGTTGCTCGTGCGGTCGAGTTTCGTGTAATCGAGCCTGGCGACGACACTGTCTTCCATTGTCGAACCGGGCAACGCGGTGGGTATCAGGCTTCGAACCAAAAGCCGAGCGATCGACGCATTGCCGTCAGGAAAATGAAAAATGTACGGCTCAACCCCGCGCCCCTCGGTTTGTTGCAGCGTGAACTGCAGGCCGGGTAGACCACCGCCGTCGGTATAACCGAGGATATCGATTGCCGGGATTTCATCCATACCGACACACCAGTAGCTCATGCCCCAGCGCTGGTACATCTCGAGCACCTGATCATCGACCTTCACGTAATCGCGCAGGTATTGGCGATAGCTGATCCGACTCAACAACGCGATTTTCTGGTCACGATTGAGATCGGCGAGGTAGTCGGTCTTCTCCGTGAAAGCTCGCAAGAGGTCGGCTTTCGCGGTGTCGCTGAGAGGCGTATCCGCAATAAATTCATCCCACGGACGACTGCCATAGCCAGTTACCAGCTTGCGTTCGCCATAGGTCTTCGCATCGAATGCGATCCCGTAAGACAAGCCCATCTGATCGTAGAGGTTTTGGTCGAAGTAGTCGTAAAAGCGTTGCGTGTCGACGCCGATCTCATGGAGTAGCTTGCGCGATTCTTCGGCGTAGGCGGATGGGGTATCGATCGATTCGGTACCGCCGTAGGCGATGTGTGTCCGACTACCGATCTGAAACTCATTGCGCTTGGCATGGCCGCCGAAGTCGTCGTGATTATCCAAAATCAGAACGCGAGCATCGGGGTTTTCCTGCTGATAGAAAAAGGCGCTCGCCAGTCCGCTGATGCCGCCTCCGACGACCACCAGGTCGTACGATTCCTCGATCTGGCCGGGCTGCCACTGCTTGCCGCCAACACGGGCATGCATGGTTTCCCAAGAACCTGAATGACTGCCGCGCATGCCGGTCTTTCTGGGTGGATAGTAGTCAGCGTCCAGCTCAAACGGTAAATCGCTGCGACCGAACGCTTCTGCCCACGGACTCAACAGCGACGCGCCGATGGCGATCCGTGAGCCATTCAGAAAGTCTCTTCTTGTGGTTCGCCCCTTCATCGAATCACCTCCGCGAGCCCGTTTCCCCTAGCGTGTCGAACAAGTTGCTAATGGCTGCCCGAGCGCACTCCCTGAGACTAACAGGGCACTCGCGCTGGGTGTGAGCAATTCGGATTCGAAATTTCGCTAAATCAGGTTGTTGGTTGGGACGAGGCCGGCAACTCTGAGGGGAATTGAGTCAATGGCTGACGCTCAGGCGCGAAGGGCTTCTTCGACCAAGCGCCACACCTTTGAATTAAACGCAAACCCCAAATGCGCGACATCGACTTCGATATGTTCGACGTTGCTGCTGTAGTGGTCTATCGCAGCGCGCCAATTCACGATGGCGTCTGACTTGCTGTAGATCGATGTGATGGGTTGTTGGATCGGTCGGGACTCGCGACGGGTGATTTCAGCTTCGATCCAATCGAGGTCCTGGCCAAGTTCCCGGAATCGCTTTGCTGTTGCGGTGTACTTGGGGCCGCCGATAACAGGGGATCCCATCGTGATGACCCGATCGACGAGATCGGGCAAGTCCCGTGCCGCCTCGCGTGCGAGGTAGCCGCCAAGGCTCCATCCGACCAGCGCTATCGGCTTATCGGAGTCTGAATAACGCTCCACTAGCCGTTCGTACAATCGATCGACGAGATAGGGAACGCCAGCCTCGCCATTGTATTGCTCGCGATCACTGACGTCCCAGCGGTCGCTCAGCGCGGACAGACTGTGCGTCATATTGAGGCCACCCAGGTTGCGACCGAGTCCCCATCCATCCGCAGTGAAACCTCGAGCCCGCAGGAATTTCCGGATAGGCAGCATCGACCAGTCATCAGCCCCGAAGCCCGGCACTGTGACCACGTGCAGAGACGGAGCCGGCGGCTTCGAGCGCAACTTTGCGGCGAGAAGCGGCGCGGGCAGCCGCGCGAGATCAACCAGTGCTCGTGACTCTTTCCAAAAAGCCCGTCGCGACGGCGGGGTGAGAAGCGGTTCAGGATTATTCATGATGCAATTGCCTCACGTTGAGCGGCGACTGATGCGATGCTCTGTGGATCTAATGTTTCCAAGTGCGCTGCCATTTCGGTCATTTGGCTGCGCGTATGTTCGAGGGCCGCGGTGGCGAAAGGGGCGAGTTGTTTTTGAATGAAACTCGCTGATGCAACCTTAGCCTTTTCTAACAGAGCCCGACCATGTGGGGTCAGGGTGCAAATCACCGACCTGCCGTCCTCGGGGTGCGGTCGGGTTACGACAAGCGTGCGCTCTTGAAGCCTGCGCAGCAGACCGGTCAGATTGCCGCGAGTCACGAGCATCGCCTCTGCGATCTCGTGGGGTGTCACCCGAGCCTGCCGCGCGCCCAGCTCTTCGATACGCGTCATCGCATCGAATTGGGCGACGGTCAGGTCAAACTCCGAGAGCATTCGCGTGTATTGGCGGGTACAGACCTGATAGGCCTGAACGACCGCGAGCCATGCGGCTTGTTCGAGTTTGGATCGAGAATTGGGCATTGGTCTGGATGTGTTTCTGACAGTTGATTGAAGCTTAAACTAAAGTAATTGAAGCTTCAACTATATATTCCAACGATTTTTCGGGCCTCGATTCCACTTGTCTGGTCAAACCGGCGCGGTAAGCTCCGAGCTGTTCAGTGCTCGGCGGACTACGATGATTAGATTTTCGAAAGGCTTGGTTTTAGTGATTTGCAGCTCGCTCTTGTCGTGCTGTGTGGTCGTGGATCAAGAACCGGTTGTGACCACGCTGACAGTGATCGCGACGAATGATGTGCACGGCGAGCTTGATTCCGTTCGCGGTGGGTTGTCGAGCTACTCAGGTTACGTTGATATTTTGAGGGCGCTTCGGTCGGATGATGGCGATGTGCTTTTGCTGGATGCTGGCGACATGTGGCAAGGCACGTTGGAATCAAACATCAATGAAGGCGCGGCCGTAATGTCGGTGTTCAATGATTTGAGGTACGACGCCGCCACTATAGGCAACCATGAGTTTGATTTTGGTCCTGTCGGGGAACGATTTATTCCTGAAGAGCCGGACGATGATCCGCAGGGTGCATTAAAGCAAAGAGCGAGTGAAGCTCGTTTTCCTATACTTGCGGCGAACCTCATCGACACGAAAACAGGCAGCCCGATTGCTTGGGATAACGTCAAACCGTCTGTCTTGATTGAGAAACAAGGGATTAAAATCGGGATCATCGGTGTCACCACGATGGAGACGCTGACCAGCACCATAGGCGTGAACACGGCTGGTCTAACGATGGCACCGCTTGCGCCGACGATCGAGCGGGAAGCGAGAGCGCTCAGAAGCAAAGGCGCGCAGCTGCTAATCGTTTTGGCGCATGCAGGAGGCGAATGTACTGACTTCTCTGATCCTCACGACTTGTCCAGCTGCAATCTGCAGGACGAGGTTTTCGAAGTCGCCAACGCTCTGCCAGTCGGTTCGGTGGATCAGATTATCGGCGGGCACAACCACAAGGGTATTGCCCATGTTGTGAACGGGATCGCGGTGACAACCGCTTACCGCAGTGCGATCGCTTTTAGCCGAGTCGATTTTCAAATCGATAGGACCAGCGGGACGATACTGGAACGGCGAATATTCCCACCGGAGCGCGTATGTGGATTTGTTGACGAGAAGCAAGCCTGTGTTTCCGCGGACTACCCCAATGCCCGATCGACGGCGTATGAAGACCAGACCGTGCGTCCCAACGAGAAAGTACAGCCTCTGATCGACACCGCCATGGCATACGCTGAGGTGCTCAAAGCGCAGCCTTTGGGTGTGCACGCCTTAACACCAATCACACGAGAGAATGAACCCGACGCGGCGATCGGACGGTTGATGACAGACGCGATACTCGAAGTGACGGGGGCGGATGTCGCGATCCATAATGTCGCTGGTGGTATTCGTGCGGATTTCCCGCAAGGTGATTTGACGTTCGGTGACGTGTACCGCGTGTTTCCGTTTGATAATCGAGTTTCGGTGATTTCGCTGGACGGGAGAGACTTGCGAAAACTTTTGGCGCACCAGGTTCACAATCAGCACCGCCGTGCTGGCATTTCAGGGGTTCGGGTGAGCGTGACTTGCGACCAGGACAGCATGTCGCTGCAGCTAATGCTCGCCGACGGTCGCCGCATGGAGGACGATGATGTCGTTCGATTAGCTTCCAACGACTTCCTGCTGCTCGGAGGTGACGGTATCTTCACGCCGATCACGCCCGAGGGCGGCTTCGAGATTGACACGTCGCAACCGAAAGTCCGCGATCTGTGGGTGGAGTGGTTTCGCGCTCGTGGCGGGACTCTGTCAGCGTCGGACTACCTCGGTCCTGAGCAGACCCGCTGGATCCTTCCCGAGAATTTCATGACGGAGTGCCCGAGACCCTGACAGCACGATTCGTGCCCCGCCTCTTTAAACGTGTCGAGAGGTAAGGGTTAATTCATCGCGGGTTGCGTTGCCCTAGACCACTCGATCCGTTTGGGAAAACGCAGTCCGAGTTTGAGCATGCCGATACCATAACCCGGGCCTTCGTTATCGATGACTCCCAGAGGAACGTAACGTAGTTGTTCCGGCGCGAGCTCGCGCTGAGGCTCCGTTGCGTCGACGACCCTCCAACCGGACTCGGTCCAGATCTCTGTCCACGCGTGGCCAAATGCCTGGGGTTCATCAAGATCGATCAGCAGTAAGCCGAAAACTACTCGTGCAGATCGACCGGTGGACCGCGCGACCGCCGCCAACAGCAATGCATGCTCCGTACAGTCTCCGGCCTTCGATCGCGCGGTCGTTGATGCGAAGTCAAAACCGTGCGCGTAAGTCTTGTCGGAGATCCAGTCGAACACGGAAGCCGACAGATCGCTGATCTCGGGTAGTCGAGATTGCTTGGACCATGGCTGACTGTCGATCATTTCTTGTACCGACGGCTCGAGGTAATCAACGATGAATGACGCATCCCGCCAATCAGCTGCTCGAGACTCGGCATCCTGAACTGCCAAAGTTGGGTCAAGCACGATGCTGTCGGCATCGAAACGGAGAACCTCGAACCCCTCTGCACTCATTTCATTTGCAATTTCTTCCGCGCCCTCCAGGACAAGCCGCAGCGTCGGCTGCTCACCTGCGCCCGCCGGGGACGCCGTGATGTCCATGATATGCAGGTAGAGGCCTTGATCATCCTCTGCATGCGCCACACCACCAAGCAACACCAGCGCTGCAAACCAGACTGCCGTCGGAGATTTACTCAAGCTCTGGCGCCTTGCCTTCGAACCAGACGCGTTCGGATACGATTTCGCTACCACCGAGCCGCATTTTTTGCTCGGTTGCCATGCCGTCCTCGTCAAATTCGGTTCGTAACCGAAGTGGTCCAATGCTGATCATTGCGGTTGGAGTGCCCGCAACTCCAGCAACTTCCTCAATACGGAACTCGCTCACGGTACTTGGGTCCAGATCAGGTGACCACGTCGACAGTGTTACCGTCTGCAAACCATCGTCGCGGGTCAGCTGGCGGATGGCGTCGAGTGCGTCCAGTGTAGAGGCTAGTGTCGCCTCCGGATCCAGGACCGTCTCGAAGTCTTTCTGCTGAACCTCGCCGGCGACGAGCCACTGAGCGTCGTCGTTCAGGTTTAGCGTGAGATCCATCATGAGGTTGCCGTTCTCGGCGGATGTTTCGAACGCATTGATCAGCTGACCGTCAGGATGAGTCCATTCACTGGAATACGTTTCGCTGGTCGCCAACGTGTCGGCGTCGACGGCGGCGATTGTCACTACATCGGAAGCCGTCAGGATGTCGCCCTCAGCATCGCGTTCGATGGTTGTCATCGCATAGCCGATGGGTTGTCGATCGATACGCAGGACTTGCAGCTCGCGATACAAGCGCGTGTTGTCGGTGGCTGTTACCACTTCAGCGTTTTCAACAAGGCTCACAAACATCTTTTTGAACGTCTTGGTGTAGCCAAGCTCGCTGTGGGTGCAGCCAACATAAAAACCATCAATATAGGCCGAGGCCGCCCGTGTTTGCCCAGCGATTGTCTGATCTTTCTGATCAGCCGTATACAGGTGCTCGATGATGTAAAACGGATGTCCTTCGGCGTGATCGAAGTCCAGTTGTGTGATCGTCTTGGTGCCGAGGGTCGCGTTGTTAGCCTTCAGCGTTTCATCCAGCGTGCTTTGGGCGAGCGCTTTCAGCAGTTCAGTGATACTGAGCGAATCACTGTACAAGTAGCAGCCCGCGTCGGCGTCGGCGCCAATATCGAGTACGAGGTATGTGCCCCAATCGTAATCCTCTTTCGTCTTGATCTTGAGTGCTCGGAGGCTCGATTCGAACGATCCATCAAGTGCCTTGAATTTGCGCTTGCCCATGCTGCGAGTCTCTCGCGCCATGGCTTCCTGCATCCACTCGGGATACTCATCATTGCCCTGCGCGACGACATCGGAAACTGACCCTAGCGCAAGGCACATCGTCGCGGCGAGTGATACAAGTCTGCGTTGCAACGTCATGCATATTTTCCTGTGACTGAACATCTGGAAGTCTACCGCATTCGTCAGGGACCATTATGTGCGAACCGTCTTAAAAACGGATCACGCTTGCTCTTGTCAGATGGATACCGAATCGACAGGACGTTGACATAAGCGGTTGGTTTTCAAGCGGTGTGCAATGGGTGTAGGGTTAAAGCTGTATGGGGTCACTGCGCTGGCATATGAAAAGATGCGCGATAATGAGTTTGCTCTTGGTTGCGGCTGGCTTGTCCGGGTGCGCGCTGGGCCCCGTATCGGCGCCCGCAGAGCAGGCCGCTCCGGAAGTCGTCAGTCTCAATCTGCAAACCCGTCTGTTCGGGGAACGTCCACGACTGGTTTCGATGGACGTGGTACACGAGTTAACGCCGTCGCAACAAAGTGAGTTCCTTCGGTTCTTCAACGATCCAAAAAAGAAGGACATCGCCGGCCATCGACGTGTACTGCAGTTCCTTGAGTTGGAAGCTAATCAATTTAGCTACGCGAGCGAAACCTTCACTGCGGCTGAAGCGTTGGAGCGTCGAGCTGGAAATTGCTTGTCACTTGCGATCGTAACTACCTCACTCGCTCGCCTCGCCGGTGTCGACATGGATTACCAGCTGATCAATACCAACCCGGTATTCGAAGCGAATGGTCGTGTGGTGCGGCGGACACAACACGTCCGCAGCATTCTCTACGATCCGACATGGGAGGTGCCGGATGGGTTCTGGACGGTGTCGCGCCCCAGAATCACGATTGATTACTTCCCAGGAAAACTCGATCGCATGGTTGGTAAGATCAGCGAGCACGACTACTACGCCCTCTATTTTCAAAACCTCGCTGCCGATGAAATCGAGCGCGAAAATTATGCCGCTGCCTATTGGTTCTTGATGCAGGCGCTCGAGTATTCCGAGCTGAGCCCAGAGTCGCTGAATATGATGGCGATCGTGTTTGACCGTGTCGGAGACAAAGATCGCAGCGAGACAATCTACCGATTTGGTATCGCGCATGCCGAGCGTCGTGTCAGCTTGCTACGGAACTACGGCATTTTCCTGTTGCGCGAAGGTCGTACCGAAGAGGCCGCTCAGATTAACGCCGAGCTCGCGGCACTGGACGACCCAAACCCATTCGATTGGATTTACGCAGGCCGGCAAGCGTTTCGGGATGGTGAATTCAACAAGGCGATTCACTACTTCGAGAAGAGCGCTGCACTCGCTCCGTATCTGCACGAGAGTTACTTCGGTCTTGCGAAGACCTACCTCCAGATGGGTAATGCCGCAAGAGCTGAGCAGGCGCTGGAGCAGGCATTGGACAATGCAGGCCGCTCGTCAACTCGCGAGTTCTACAAAGGTAAGTTACGGCTGCTGAGCGAAACCGCTACGTTGTAATCGACGCGCTTTTTTTTGCGCTCGACGTCGCTGTTGCACCGTACCCGAAGACGAGGGGCGGCGAGGCGTTGAGCGATGCGAAATGATCTGCCGATCGATCGCGGGTTTATTCGCGCGCTAAACCCGGTAAGACTACATCCTCACCGAATGCGATGGTCTCGGTTTCACGAAGAAGAACAACAGACTTATGGCCGTCCGGCGAAACTGACTCTGGTACGACAAAGCGGTCGTCACTGGTTTGTAACGTGGTCAGCAATGCTTCGGCCTTCTCTTGAGAAGCCTCGTCAATCTGCCGCTGCCGGCGCTGATCCCGCTCGTGCTCGCGATTTGCAACCTCGTACATTGTGCACCGACGCGGCCGCCCGTTTTCCTGCTGGCATTCAGGTTTATGTTTCCGATTCGAATCGGCGGCAGCGTCGAACAGGGCAGCCACAAAAGCCATACCGATCTGAGCGCCCAAGCCAGGAGGTTGTTCGGCGGCAGTATCGCTTGAGTCGCGAGTGGATGTGCTGGCGCAACCTGTCAGCAGAAGTGCGCCGATCGACAAAGTTGAAAAGAGACACTGACGCAGATTCATAGCGTTACTTGCTCCCTAATGTTGTTCCGATCATACCACGCGGTTTGTCACTACTCTGGTTAGGCGGACGCTCGTACCGAACTGTCGTTTCGCAGGTGCCGACTGAGTACAGACGCGAGCCCCCGCAGCATGACCGGCTTTGATAAGTCGAACGTGTCGATGTGATGCAACCGTCAAACTTTAGGTTTGTGATGACGCCTTAAACCTTATTCGCGCGCGCGACGTCCAACCGGGCATCTCGAGTCGGATAGGTGTAGATGATGTGCAGAATGGTTGTGCTCTTCAGATTTTTCGTTGCCGTCTTCGCGCTAACCTTGGGATCGGCGGCGACGGCGACAACCTTCGAAGAGCGGGTACTGAAGTTCGAAAGCCGTGGCGTGTTGCTCGAGGGCACTCTGGTGCTACCGACATCGATCGAACCTACGGCGGCTGTCGTGTTCGTGCATGGCTCCGGTCGTCAGCCGCGCAGCCTGCCGCTTGCGCGTGCGTTCGCACAAGCCGGTATCGCCGCGTTTGTCTATGACAAGCGTGGGGTGGGTGAGTCCGCGGGTCGTTTCGAAGGCGATCAGCCTGTCAGTGAAAGCAATTTGGATTTGCTGGCCGCCGACGCACGTGCGGCATTGCAAGTTCTGGTCGATGCACCGAGTCTCAATGATATCCCGCGTGGCTTTACGGGTCTTAGTCAGGCCGGTTGGATCGTGCCGCTGGCTGCGAAGGACAGCAAAGCCGATTTTCTTTTGCTCTGGAGTGGACCTGTTTGCAAGATCAGTGAGGAAGACATCTTCAGTAAATACACGCGTAACTCTGATGCCGCTCGAATTCCGAGCTATGACGAAGCGCTCGCTGCTCAGACTTCGGCGTACGTGTGGCCGACGTTTCTGGGTCGGGATACTGACTCGGCTGCGGATCTGGCGACACTCGGCATCCCCGGCCTCTGGATTTTTGGTGAGAACGATGGCAGCGTTCCGGTCGACCTATCGATTCGCAAGTTACGAAAACTGCAGGACGACGGACACAACTACCAATATGTGCTGTTCTCCGGGATTGGGCACAACAACGTCGGGGCCACGTTCGACACCGCCGTCGCGTGGATAAGGTCGATCGCGACTGAGGAGTGATCGCCGCCGTCAGGCCCTTTCTTGCTTAAAATATAGCGCGCGTTCTCCGCGTTTTGCAGTGGAACTGGCCGCCCGGTCAGCTCGCTCGCCTCTGGAAGTTCGAAAGGGGCGTTTTGTTGCCGATGTATCCGCTCCCTTCTCACAAGCCGGTGTTTTCAAGCCACACAGAGCGTTGGCATTTGTTATTCGTGGTCAGCGCGCAACAGATTATGGGAAAAACGCGTTGCGCCAGAGTGTTGCGTAAACCACACACCTGTAGCTTTGTTGCAATCGAATCGACTATTTGCCACACTCCGAAGCCGTTGAAGGGCCAGTGTTGTAAAAACAACACAATCTCTTCAGCGAATGTCTCGAGAGTTTTGAGCTCAATCCAGGGGGCGGTCCTTATATAGGACTCACTTGAAAACACAGGGAGCTATTCCAAAATGTTGTATCAACTAAGTCGCGCTGATAGCGCGTGGCGGCGGAAATGCAAAACCGGTTTTGCATCACTCGCCGCTCTTGCTCTGACGGGCCTTGCGCCATCAGCAGCACTCGGTCAGTCGACCGACGATGAAGCCGAGAGCGTCGATGAAATCGTCGTTACCGGTTCGCGTCTGACGACGAACCCGAACCTTGCAGGCGCTACGCCGGTACTTAGTGTATCCGGCGACGAAGCGCTGGTCCGCGGCAACGTCCGCGTCGAAGACTTCATCAACGTTCTGCCGCAGGTTTTTGCGGGTCAGGCGTCTGAAGTCTCCAACGGCGCGTCCGGTACCGCTACGCTGAACCTTCGTGGTCTCGGTGCACAACGTACACTCGTCATGATCGACGGCCGTCGTCTGCCTTACGGCTCTTCGGGCACGATCGCAGCGAACGTTGACCTTGTGCCGATCCAGATGGTGGAGCGCGTTGACATCGTCACAGGTGGTGCTTCGGCCGTATACGGCTCGGACGCTATCGGTGGTGTCGCCAACTTCATCCTGAAACGTGATTTCGAAGGCTTCGAGTTCGGTGGTCAGTACGGCCTGTCGACCAACGACAACGACGATGACTTCTACGCGAACATCTTGCGTGCTGGCGACCAGCCAGTACCGGGCAGCGCCAGCGACGGTGAAGAAGCCCTGGTCTACGCAATGATGGGTCTTAACGCACCGGATGGTCGCGGTAACATCACCATCTATGCGTCGTACGAAGATCGTCAGGAAATCACGCAGGACAATCGCGTGTTCTCCGGTTGCGCATTGGGTCAGGATTCCAGTGATTTCAGTTCCGGCGGCTTCGGTTGCGTAGGTTCTGCGAACTTCCGTTTGTTCGGTGGCCCTGGCGGCTTTGGTTTCCAGCAAGAAAATGGTCAAGTTGACAACTTCTTCACGACACCAGGCCCGCAGCGTACGTTCAACTTCGGACCGTTCAACTTCTTCCAGCGTCCGTCCGAGCGTTACAACATTTACGCAAAAGGCTTCTACTCGCTAACTGACAACATTGAAGCGTTCACGGATTTCTCCTACACGAACAACTTCTCTGACGCTCAGATCGCTCCGACCGCTTCATTCGGTATCGGCGCATACAGCATCAACTGCGACAACCCGCTGATCCAGGGTAACGCAGGTATCGCCTTGACCGACATCTTCGGTTGCTCGGCTGCGGATATTGCTGATGGCAACGTCGTCAGCGGCATCACTGCCTCGCACCGTAACGTTGAAGGCGGACCGCGTAACTCACGTCTGGAAAACAGCGCGTGGCGCGTAATCAGCGGCCTGCGCGGCACGTTTGCTGACGACGTCTGGGGTTGGGAAGCATTTGCTCAGGTGTCTGAGACACGTGACCAAAGCGTTTCCACGAACGACTTTGTTGTAGCGAACCTGCAGCAAGCACTGTTTGCGACCACGGATGCCGACGGCAACATCGTGTGTCAGGATCAGAGCGGCGGCTGTGTGCCTTACAACATCTTCCAGCGTGGACCGGGCGGCGAAAGCCTCGTCACGCAGGACGCACTGGACTTCATCCAGGGTGTTGGTCTGGTCAACGGTTCAACGGCTCAAACCGTCTTCGGCGGCAACCTTCAGGCTGACCTCGGCGAGTACGGCATCAAACTGCCGACCTCGGACGACGGTATCGGCTTCCTGGTTGGTTTTGAGTACCGCAAGGACGAGTTGTTCTCTAACCCAGATGAAATCAGCCAGGTTCCTGGCGGTGGTTTCACCGGTGTTGGTGGTGCAACCCTTCCTGTTGAAGGCGAGATCGAAGTCACGGAATTCTACAGTGAGTTCCAGGTGCCGATCCTTGCTGGTGTAGCTGGTGCGGAAGAACTGACTTTTTCTGGTCAGTACCGCTATTCTGACTACACGACCGACGGTAATGGTACGTCCAACAGCTTCGACGCGAACGCTTACGGTCTTTCTTTGACCTACGCGCCGATCGAAGACATCCGCGTTCGTGCTCAGTTCCAGCGCTCGGTCCGTGCACCGAACGTCATCGAGCTGTTCACGGGTCAAAACACGGGTCTTCCGAACCTGAGCTCTGCGGGCACCAACGCAAACGGCGTACAGCTGTTTGACCCATGTGCTTCAGATGCACCGATCGCTTCTCTGGCAGATTGCCAGAACACGGGCGTGACGGCAGCTCAGTACGGCACGATCCTTGACGTGATCTCAGGTCAGACACAGTCGTTGACCGGCGGTAACCCGCTGCTCGACCCTGAGTCTGCTGACACCACGACCCTCGGTATCGTTGTTCAGCCTTCGTTCCTGCCGGAATTGTCTGTCAGCCTGGACTACTTCAACATCTTGGTTGAAGACACCATTGCTGCAGGTATCTCCGCTCAGGTTACGCTGGATAACTGCCTGGCAACGGGTGATGCAGCGTTCTGTAACCTGATTACACGTTCGTCAGTCGGTTCGCTCGCAGCTGGTACGTTTGGCGTTGGTTTCCAGCAAACCAACTTGAACATCGCTGAGCTCGAGACCACCGGTTACGACTTGCAGGTCACGTACAACTGGGAACTCGGTCGCCACACGGTCAACCTTGACTATGCGGCAACCTACATCGAACAGTTGGACACCGTACCGTTCCCGGGTGGTGATTCGATTCGTTGCGCAGGCGACTTCGGTAGCACCTGTGGTAGCCCGAACCCGCACTTCCGTCATCGCGCGGTTGCGACTTGGGTAACGCCTTGGGACGTCGATGTCACCGGTACATGGCGCTTCTTTAACTCCACGATCAACGATATTACTGATCCGTTGGAGCAGCGTTTCGACGACGTTCATTACCTGGATCTGGCTGCGAACTGGTACATCACCGATGACATCAGCATCCGCGGTTCTATCCTGAACGTGCTTGGCGAAGATCCACCGGTCTTCACCAGTGCGGGCCCGGCTTTGGGTAACGGTAACACCTACCCGACCGTGTTCGACACGAGCCGTGTGTTCGTCGCTGCCTTCCGCTTCCAGTTCTAAGTTGAGCTGAAAGCCGGAAACGGCAATGGATAGCCCGGTCTAGTACCGGGCCATTCCTGAAAATACCCGCAGCTTGCTGCGGGTATTTTTTTGCCTGCGTTTTATACATTTACCACGCATCTCCCGGATTGTTGTTAAATCACAACGCACGTGCGGAGAGTTCGCGAAAATTGTGGGATCTTGGGCAACTTGTGTCGGGCGCAACAATTAGATAATCTCACATTTCCTTCGGGAAATTCGTGGCTTGTGACAACCGTTACTTCTATTTTTTGGCTCAAAATTTTGTTTTTTTGCAACAAGTTGATTTTGTTGTAGATACGCAAATTCGCAGAGGCTTGGAGATTCATAGCTACGTCATTCATGCCTGTGTGCCGTCCTGACTGGCGACGCGCAGATGTTCGGGGAAAAGGTCAAGACTTCCTGGGAGGGTAGAAAATGACTTCACCGCTAAACCACCGACTTGGCGGCCGATACCGGCGCCTGCTGGTCGGCGCATTGGCGATCGGCTCGATCGCAACCACAGGGCCTTTGCTTGCACAAAGTGAGGAAGGCGAATTGATCGAAGAGATCACTATCACCGGTTCACGTCTTGAGAGGTCGGGCTTCGACACGCCGTCCCCTGTTACGGTAGTCGGCGTCGACCAAATCGCGGCGAACTCTTCGCCTGCGTTGGGTGATTTGTTGAATCAATTGCCTCAATTGCGTACGACGTTCGGACTGAACAACTCCAGCCGGTTCATCGGTACCGCAGGCATCGGTCAGCTGGATCTTCGTGGGTTGGGTGCAGCCCGTACGCTGGTTCTGGTCAACGGGCGTCGACATGTATCGGCAAGCGATGGCAGTCAAAGCGTTGACGTCAACAGCATTCCGCAAGACATGATCGAGCGGGTTGAAATCATCACCGGCGCGAACTCGGCAGTTTACGGTGCCGACGCGGTCGCGGGTGTAGTCAACTTCATCTTGAAGGACGACTTCGAAGGCGTAAGCCTGCGATTGTCGGGTGGTGATGCTGCGGACTCAGACTTCGGTCGCTCCTCGGTTGCCCTGACCCTCGGTCAAAACTTCGCTGAAGGTCGCGGTAACGCGATTTTCGGTTTGGGTTACGAGTCGCAGGACTTGCTGACAGCGGGTGAGCGCGGTGGCTTGTTCACGCAATCGATCGGCGAAGTGCCCAACCCGGACGATGGTGACTTCATTACCCCGGGCGGCTTCCAGGTCGACGACGGCATTCCCGACAACATTTTTGTACCTAACCAGGGCTTCTGGGCAATTTCGAACGCTGGAACGTCTCTCGGTTTGAACGGTCAGTTGGCGAACGACGGCTCTTTTGTTCCGCTTGACCAGGGTTCTTTTGAGTTCTCGAATGGCCTTCAATGTGGTGGCGCAAACTGTCCATTCCTGGATCTGGACTCATTCCAGGTGCTACAGGCCAAGTTCGAACGCTACACGCTGGATGCGAACCTGACCTATGACCTCACCGACGATGTCGAGTGGTATCTTGAATCCAAGTATTCGAATGTTGAGGCACGGCAACAAGGCCAACCGAGCTTTGACTTCGGCGCACCGGTGATCGTCCAGCGGGATAACCCGTTTGTAACGCCGTCACTGGCAGCAGCGATGGATGCCGCAGGCGTCACTTCAACCGATCTACGTCGATTCAATGTTGATCTTGGTTTGCGGCAGGAACGCAATACTCGTGAGACATTCCGGGTTGTCAGCGGATTGCGCGGCGACATCGGCGAGTCCGGGTTCAGCTATGACGTCTTTGCCAACTTCGGTCGTACGACGATCGAGCGCTTGAACTTCAACAACCGTATCGATGAGCGATGGGCTGCCGCACAGGATGCTGTCGCGTTGGATGCGGCTGGCGCTCAAGCGTTCCGCGACGCTGGCATCAACCCCAACGCTCAGGCTGGCGACATTGTTTGTCGTTCCACGCTGCAGGAAGCTCAGGGCGAGGACAGCGGGTTCTCTGAACTCGGCTATGTGGGTTGCGTACCGGTCAACGTCATCGGTTTCAACCAGATGTCACAGGCCTCACGCGACTTCGTGAATACCACTGCCCAGTCGTCTACCGAATTGCGTCAGACTCAAATCTCCGGTGTTCTGTCCAACCCTGAGGTGGTCACTGGATGGGCCGGTCCGATCGGCGGTGTTGTTGGCTTCGAGTATCGCGAAGAGCAGAGCAACACCCAAGGCGACGCGTTCTCGCAGATTGTCCCGACGTTCTTTAACGCGCTGGCAGACACGAATGGTGAGTTCGATGTGACGGAATTCTTCGCGGAAGTGGGCGTGCCATTGTTGAATGATGCACCGTTCGCGAAGGACCTTTCATTTGAGGCGGCAGTTCGCGCATCTGACTACTCGACAATCGGAAACGCAACAACGTGGGAAGCACGTTTGAACTGGCAGCCGTTCGAAGATCTCCGATTCCGTGCCAGCACTGGTGAAGCGCTTCGTGCCCCGACGATCGACGACCTGTTCGCGCCGGCTGGGGAGAGCTTCGCGAACATCAATGACCCATGCGACTTCGAGAACATTAACGAAGGACGTAATGGTCGGAACGTTCGTATCGCTAACTGCCAGGCTCTGGGTATTGCTGATCCGGAGACCTTCGATTCTCTCGACGAAGAGAGTGTGACGCTGCTCGCTGGTGGTAACGCTGCAATCGGCGAAGAAGACGCGGAAACGCTGACCTGGGGCTTTGTTTACGAGCCCAGCCAGGTTGAAGGTCTTCAGATCGCGGTCGACTTTTGGGATATCAAAATCACAAACGCGATCGCGAACACCGGCGTTCAGGCGATTCTTGATCGCTGCGTCGACGATCCAGGTGGTATCAACAACCAGTTCTGTTCACTGGTTTCGCGGGACAACATCGGCAACATCACGCTGGTAAACCAGTTCCCATTGAACCTGAACACTCTGGAAACGAACGGTGTTGACTTCGAAATTGGTTACGTTACGGACCTAGGTTTCGCGACGCTCCAGAACAGCCTTGTCGGTTCCTATCTCGATCGTCGTACGTTCTTCCTGGACTCGGATGACGATGTTGATGATGTAGAGGGCGAACTCGGCGATCCGCGCTTGCAGGTGAACTACCGCGGAGTCATGAGCTTCGAAAACTGGTCGACGTTCCTGCAGCTGCGTTGGATCGACGAGCAATTCCGTGAAGAACAAGAGCTGCTGTTTGGTTCAACAACGAACCGGGATCCAAACCCTGATGTATCCAGCATCACAACGTTGGATGACATGCTGTATGTCGACCTCGGTGCGACCTACAACTTCGACTTCGGTTTGGATATCAGTGTCTTGATCGACAATGTCACGGATGAAGATCCTCCGGCACCGGTGTTCGGAAACGGTGGTGCATCCGGTATCTATGACAATATCGGGCGTTTCTACACGTTGAGAGCGACCTACAACTTCGGCGGTGAGTAACGATAGCTGAAGTGTCTTAAAGACAGAGGCGAAGCCCTGGCCGGTGATCTGGCCAGGGCTTTTTCTTTGAAGATGATGTGGTATTTTCGAAGCGCCGAAGATGCCTCTCTGTGAGAGCCAAGCCGTATTGAAATAAATCGAGTCACCGTCCGATCATCTGTAGGTGTGACTCGCTTAGTCGGAGCTATCGTATGCGACCGTTTGTTCAAATGCGCTCGCTAGCGCTGTTGTTTGCTGGATGTGTATGGGTTGCGACGGCGTGTGCGCAGAGCGATGCGCCGGACGCTGAGTCCCGGCCGGACCCGCAGCAGATGAGTATTGATCGGATCGAGACGATCATCGGCCGTGTGGATGAGAACTACGAACGTAATCAGAACAACATTATCTTCACTTTCGCTGACTACGAAATTCTGTTGGTGAGTGACCCTGCTGCCGACCGAATGCGCGTCATGATCCCCGTCAATCCTGCCGATGCGTTGGATGAAGAGGAGCTGCTGCGGCTCATGCAGGCGAACTTCGATTCAGCCCTTGATGCTCGCTATGCGATAGCGAACGGTATGTTGTGGAGCACTTTCATTCACCGTCTCTCGAGTCTGACAGAGGAAGACTTGTTGTCCGGGATCGGGCAGACCATCAATACCGCTGATACGTTCGGTACGAGCTACAGCTCCGGGGAGTTGGTCTTTGGTGGCGGCGATTCGAATGAGTTGCGTCGCAAAGAACTGATAGAGGAGCTCAAGGAACGCGGTCAAAAAGCGATTTAGCGATAAAGCGATTGCAGGCGTCGCACCGGAGACCATCGAACGAGTCGGCGAGCACCGGCTTTCCTTGCGGGTGCTCGCCTGAGTTCACCTAACTCAATCGAATCGGAAGGTCTCGTGCCCGTCGTCCACTCGCCGCGAACACGGCATTACCAATTGCCGGTGCAACCGCAATCAGTGGTGGTTCACCAAGCCCCATTGGAAACTCATCGTTCTCTATGAAACGAATGTCCAGTTCGGGCACATCCGCCATCCGGAGCGGTGTGTAGGAATCGAGGTTCCGGTCCTTAACGTGGCCGTTTTCGAACTTGGTCCCTTCATGCAATGCCAGACTGACGCCCCAAAGCGTTGCGCCTTCTGCCTGCGCCAACGCGCCGTCTGGGTGGACGCGGGTGCCGCAATCCAATGCCTGCCAGATTTTCTTGACAGTGATCTCGTCGTCGTCGACGGCGACATGTGCGACACACGCGGTCCATGTTGGCATGGCGCGCTCCTGACCGTGCGATACCGCAACACCAAGGCCTTCACCCGGGGGTAAGTCACGGCCCCACCCGGAGCGATCGCGGACGTCCTCCAGAATGGCGCGCAGTCGCGCAGCACCACCCACAGCGTGTGGCGCGCTACCCGAATGCTTGCCCTGGGCATCAAGAAGCGCCAAGCGCATTTCGATAGGATCTACGCCGCGTTTGGCCGCAACTTCATCGAGGAAGCACTCGACGCCCCAGCTGATCCAGCCCGGTCCGACTGCGCGCAGCCAGCCTGGCAAAAACGTATCCTGTGCCAGCTCGTTGTTGATCGCTCTTACCCGATGATTCGGAATTGAATACCACGTGTCGGCGCCGTTGATCGAGAAGCCGTCAAACTTCCCGTTGCCGTCCACGCCTGTACCAAGAAATCCGGGCGCCATCGACTTGGTCGGCCAGCCTGCCGCTGCTGCGTGATCAAGCGCTGTCATCTCGCCGCGTTCATCGAACCCGGCCTCCAGTCTGACAACACTGGGTGAGCGGACGCAGTCAAACTGACTGTCCGCCGGTCGCGTCATGATCAACTTCACAGGGCGTCCCAGCTCGCGCGCGGCGTGCGCTGCCGGGATCATCTGATCGCCGAACAGCCTGCGACCGAACCCGCCGCCCAAATAGTATTGGTGAAGCACTACCTGGGATTCCTCGATGCCCAATGACTGGGCCAGGACGGGAATGATCAGTGATTGCCATTGGTTGCCCGCGTGGACGTGGCATACGCCTTCGGCGTCAAACTCGACCAGGGCATTCTGTGGCTCCAGCGTGAAATGCAGAGCGGTGGACGTTCGATAAATTGATGACATCGAGCTCGATGCACTGGCAATCGCTGCTTCGGTATCGCCATCGTTAACAAACAGCGCACCCGTTGTCGGGTCGCTGACGAGCTTCGCGCCTTCGGCCAGGATATCTTCCTCCGAGACGTTGGCTGTCTCGCCGGCTACCCACGTGACTTGAACAGCTTCGGCCGCACGCGTGGCGGCAGGAAACGATTCGGCGATCGCCAAAGCCATGCCTTGCACAAATCCGCTTGGATCGGTGACGGAAATAGTTTTCACGTATCCGTCGATCGCCTGCGCGGCTGTGTCGTCAATCGACTCGATGGTACTGCCGTACCGGGTCGGTGCGATGATCGGGTGCGCGTACACCATGTTCGGCAACTCGGTGTCTAATCCGTAGACTGCTTCGCCCCGCGATTTCGCATCAACATCCAACGCTTTGGCTGGCTTGCCGATAAGGTCGCGTTCGGAAGCTGGCTTAACCGGCAGGGCTGCGAGTTCATCTTCTGTGAAAGTTCTGCTGACATCGCCTGTAGCGACCACTTCGCCGAATGACAGGGACTGATCGCCAGCGATGATTTCTCCGCCGCGCGCGACACAATCGTCTGCAGAGACGCCCATCAGCTTTGCTGCGGCCTCAACCAGAATGATCCGCCCTGCGGCGGCGGCCTGCGACAAGGCAGTGAAGCTCGTAACAACTGACCAGGATCCGCCGGTAACCATGTAGCCCCATTTCGGATCCGAGTCGACGTGTTTGATCGAGACACGGTCCCAATCGGCACCGAGTTCGTCAGCCATGATGCGCGCGAGCGCGGTACCCACGTGCTGGCCCATCTCGGCGCGCATGATGTTGATCAGTGTGTTGCCATCACTATCGATGTCGAACCAGACTGCCGGCGAAAACGATTGCGTAGCGCCGGTGGTCGCGACCTCTGAAACCGCAGACTCGCGGTTGCAGCCGGGTAGGAACGCGCCGAGGCCCATCACCAAACCGGTTCCGGCACTGCTGGCGAGGAAACTGCGCCGAGTCAAAGTGCGTCGTTGTTTCATGACTCACCTCCCGATGCGGCGCGAATGGCTTTCTTGATTCGCGTGTACGACATACAACGGCACAGGTTGCCGGTCATAAACGCGGTAATCTCTTCGTCGGTTGGGTTGGGATTGGACTTCAACAGATTCTCAGCGGTCATGATTTGACCCGACTGGCAGTACCCACACTGCGGGACCTGAGCTTCTACCCAAGCGGCCTTCAATGCCGCGCCTTCGCTTGAGTCCAGCCCTTCGATGGTCGTGATGCTGGTGCCAGCGGCCGCTGACAGAGGTGTGACGCATGATCGTATGGCAACGCCATCGAGGTGAATCGTGCAGGCGCCGCACTGTGCGATGCCGCAACCAAATTTCGTCCCCTTGAGTTTCAGCTCATCACGAATGACCCACAACAGTGGTGTGTCGTCCGGGCTATCGAAAGTTACGGTCTTGCCGTTCACCTCAAATTTGATCATCAGTCTCGTCCCCCACGTTGCCTAGATCTCTGATGAGTGTATTACGAGCGGTCGGTCGTCTGCGAGTCTTTCGCTCGGATGGTTTCGCTTGAGATCAATCCGCAGTTGGATCAGAGTTGAACAATGAATAACAACAATCAAAACTTGCGGCTGTGGAACCGTTTGAACGGCACCTCGATTGGCCGATGGCTGCACGCGAGAATCGTCTGCTGGGTTGCTCCGTATTTTCGGACGATCAAACCGGTGTTTACAAAACTGGCGCCAGGCTATGTCGAAGTTCGTTTCAAGAATCGCCGTGGTGTGCAAAACCATCTGAAATCGGTGCACGCAATTGCGATGTGCAATGCAGCCGAGCTGGTGGGTGGCGTTTGCCTTGATGTATCACTAGATCCAAAATTTCGCTGGATTCCGGTCGGTATGACCGTTCAGTACTTGAAAATGGCGAAAACCGATCTCACTGCTCGATGCCAGATCGATCGTTTCGACTGGGATGAGCCGGGCGACGTGATCATGCCGGTGAGCGTGTTCGATACGCAGGGTGTCGAAGTCTTCCACGCAGATATCACCATGCGGATATCAGAGCGAAAACCCCGCTAGCATACGAGGCACGCGAACTGCGCGCGCAGTTACTCGAGCGCGTCGAGTCGAGCGCGCAATTCGGCGACGGCTTCCTCCAGGCTGTCAACCCGCTGCTCGAGCGCAGACGGTGAACGACTGGCGGTCGGCTTCGTCTCCGCCGCCACTTTTGCGTATTCCTCCAGGTCGATCTCGCCGCTCAGTAGGTGCATGTATTCGGCATCACGCCGTCCAGGTGTTCGTGGCAACTTGATGACGAGTGGTCCTTCATCGCGCGCCGCCAGCCGTTCTGCGCAAGCCACCACAGCACTGTTGTCCTCGAAACTATGCAAGCGGCCGCTACGGGCACGCAGTTCGCCCGGTGTCTGTGGACCGCGCAGCATCAGTAGCGTGACGATAGCGAACTCATCCGACTCCAACTGAATCTCGCCGAACGTCGAATTGCAGAATCGTTGGGTGTACTTATCTACACCACGCTTGAAGTTCTCGTCTTTCCGTACCAGGTGTTTGTTTGAAAGCTGATTCAGCGTGTGTTGGACCTCGCCTTTGTCGAGTGACATCACAGGTTCCCGACTGGATTTCTGATTGCAGGCGTTGGTGAGGGCATTCAGCGTCATCGGATACTGATCCGGCGTTGTGATCGATTTCTCCATGAGACAGCCCAACACTCGAATCTCGATATCGCTTAGTTCTGTCGCCATCCTGAATTCCTTACCCGCCGGTCGCAGCCGACGCGAATTTAGACAATGCGCCCGAGACTTTCTCGATCACGGCGTCGCATCCTTCGATGGCATGTCGTGATGCCAGATACACGGGATCGTTGTAGACATACCAGACCTCGCCTTGCGCATTCTCGTAGATCAGAGCTTTCATCGGTAGATCGATGCCGACCGTCTGCGCGCACTGCATCAGTGGTGTGCCGGCTTTCGGATTTCCGAAAATCACAACTCGCGTCGGCCCGAGCGGTAAGCCTACGGATTGCGCGCCCGCGGCATGATCGATGACCGCGAACTGCGTCATGCCCGCCTTGTCGAGTGCGGCTTGTAGTCGAGATGTGGTTTCGGCCACGTCAAATGTACTGCGCATCTCGATCAGTCCGGACTTGGATTCCGACAAAGTATGCCGACTGGTTGCGCAAGCGGCGAGGCTCACTGCCAGCAACAAAAGAAACAATCGACTTCCCATAAAACCACCCCTGGAATACCGTCAACACTGGCTGTCAGTGGATTGCGCCAGAGCCAGTCATACAAGAATAGATTGCCGCGTACAGGGTTACCAGCGCGATTACTGCGGGTGCTCCTAGCGGCGTTTCGGCTCGGTCAACGTGATTTCGCCGAACACGTCGCTGGTTTTGTAGCCGAGGTTTTTGTCACCATCGACTGGCGTGATGTTCTGGTCGCCTACAAAATGTTGGCGGCCGTTGGGATCATCTGCGTCGCAGTAAGCGAGCATGAATCGAAGGGTCTCGCCGCTATGAAGCTGTCGAAATCCAGTCAGCTTTCGACCATCGCCATCGTGCGTCGCGATTCGAATCTTTGCCTCCCAAACGAGCGCACGGGCGCCGTCGCCCTGTCTTTGCCAGCGTGAATACACATGATCCGGGAACACCTGGGGGCCATTCGGCGCGATATCGACCGACTGATTGTCGAGTGCTACGTGATAGGCAAATGCTCGAAAATCGTTTTGATGTTTGCCGGTCTCTCCATCGGCATCCACAAAGATCTCGAGTGCGTCGTCGTCCCAGTACGCCTCCAAAGGATCCGGCCGCGCGTCGATAAGCACGTCGTCGTGCAGCTCGGCGAGTAGGTAGAGCGCGTCGTCACGCCACAGGAGCTTGAACCGTCCGCTGAAGTCCTCGGCGGTAGGCGAATCTCCGAGGATCACTTGATCAATCGGGTGCCACTCTGCCGCATCCCAGATATGCGCATCGATTAGCCCGTCGATTGACGGTGCCTGTCCCTCGGCATAAGGGACCTCAAAAGCACTCGCACAGGCGATCCCAAAGTTCGCCAGCAGAAGAATGGTGATGCTACGCATGAGATACCTTTCTGTTGTGGTTTAGAGTCGCGAGCGAAACGGACAATAGTGTTTGCAGCGAGTCGGCGGCATTCAATCGCACGATATCTGGTTCATCCGTTGGGGGCTCCAGTGCGCGATACTGGCTAGGCAGTAGTTCGGCTGGCATGAAGTGATCACGCCTCTTTTGAAGTCGGTCGACGAGCACTTCGGAGGCACAGTCGAGAAAGAGGAATTGCGTTGACAGTCCTACGTCCCGTAGCGCCTCTCGATGCGCGCGCCGAAGCGCGCTATGCGCCATAACGCAAGACTGGTGTCGCCGGGCCAGCTCGCCCAATCGCTCAACGATCGCTGCCATCCAAGGTTCACGGTCGCTATCACGAAGTGGCTGCCCCGAGCGCATGCGTTCGCGATTCTCATCGTTATGAAAGTCATCCGCTTCCACCAGTGTCCAACCCAGCTCGTTAGCCAAAGCGGCAGCCAACGTGCTCTTGCCGCATCCGCTGACCCCCATACAAATCACGAGCGACGGTGCGTTCATGCTGCGCCAGCGGGTAGTCCGACGATCACAGAGTAGCGGTGGCCTGGTTGAATGTCCCGAATCACTTGAGAATCAAGACGGATGCCATCCACCACGAGAGAAAAGCCTGAACTCTGGCGTTCGAACACAAAATCGAAACGCGCGTCTCGAAAGTGGCGTGTAACGGCAGCGGTCTGCCAACTTGCAGGGAGTTGCGGGTCGACGAGCAGTCCGTCCTGTGTTCCCCGCAATCCGAACAGATATTCGATGATGATGCGGTAGCACCAGCTTGCCGCGCCGGTATGAATCAACTGACTCGAGCGGCCGGCGGTACGCGGGAAACGATCAACCGCCCCGCGATAGTAGTTCGGCATGAAAACCGGCAGCTGACCTCGTTGTCTGAGATCGTTTTCGTCGAATCCGGGAATAGACTTCATCAGTGTTTCGAAGGCCAAGTCGCTTCGACGTATCTGATAGAGCGCAAAAATGTAGAACATCGTCGCGTGGTTATAGATCGATCCGTTCTCCGCATACCCCGGGTGTTTTTGCGTGACTCGGCCGATGTCCTCAACCATTTCGGTAAAAGGTGGCGAGAGCATCATGGGCCCAAACGGTGTTTGCAGTTCGCGCTCGACGGTCTCTATGAGTCGAGTCGTCTGCTCGACGTCAGACACACTGGCCAATAAGGCCCAGCTTTGCGTATTCAAAAACACACGACCTTCGTTGTCTTCGGCGACTCCGAACCGGCGCCCATCATCAGTAATGCCACGCGCATATCGATCGTTCGCCCACAGGTTTTCGTTGATCGCCTTGCGGATATCGAGAGCCCGTCGTTCGTGCGCACCGACTCGCTCCGTGCGACCCATGTTTGTGCAAACCGTATTCCAGCAACGGATGGCGTATATCGTGGCCATGGACAACCAACCGGAAACCCCGCGACCTTTGTGTCCGACCATGTTCATCGGGTCGCACCAGTCGCCCTGTGCAATCAGACTGAGGTGACGGCTGTCGAGGTTGCGCAGCAGCGATTCAATCGCTGCATCGATACGCTCGAAAATAGTTTTCGCGTCAAATTTGGATTCGATGATTTCATCGAGAAACGCCACCTTGCCCGTTTCCATGACGTACGCTTCGACAACGAGTGGTAACCAGACTGCGTGGTCCGTGTGCGGTACCTGATTGATGTACTTCAACTCGGTTTGCGGCGTGAGCAACACACCATCCGGCAATCCGCCATCTGCGTTTTGCTGGGAAAGTGTCAGTCGGATCGCATTGGCCGTCCGCTCAGGATCGATGAAAAGTTGGCCAAGCGCATCTTGCAGAAAGTTCCGCGTCTGCGGGTCAGTAGTGAGTCTATTCAGCTCGCCGTGAAAGTTCACCTGGCGCACCAGCCAGTAGTTGGTGAAATGATCGAGCCGACGCTCGGGTGTCCGTTGTCTCGAGAGCGCGCCCGGGCGAGATAGTGTTGGCCCGAGGGCGCGCGGCGATGGTTTGAGGTACTTCTCTCGTAACAGCCGGATATCGTCGAGTGAGTCTGTGGCGCCGAAGACCAGGCGCATCGTCGCCTTCTGTTGCGACTCAAGTCTTTTCCCGAATTGCATCGCAGCAATCGGTGTTTCGTAGGCTGCATCATGTCCACCCAGTCGCGGGTTCTTGAGCGCGTCAGGGTTAGCGAGCCCACCTTCACCTTCGAAGAGTGCCTGCACCGTCTCATATGCAGTCGGTGTTTCGTTGGCTGACAGAAACGTCCATGCTTTCTGGTCACGAACGCGGGGATAGTCATCGAGTTTTTGGTATGGCGGAACGGCGCGTGCAACGATCGCGTTGTCTGGCGCGCTGTAGCCTGCCTCCTGACTCAACCAGCTTAGGTACCCAATCGAGAAAACCGGAAATATCGATAGCTCACGCGTACTGGCGCCTGAATTTTGCACGGCCAGCGTCCATATCTCGATCGGATCGTCTGTGCCGAGTTCGACTGACCAGTCAATGATGAGCCCGTCTTGGTCGAGATGCCAATCGATACGACGGTCGCCGACAGTAAAACGAAAGCCGTTGGCGGGGCGACGCACCGGTTCGTAAGGCACCGAAAAATGCTCGCCGTTGTGGTCGTCCCGAATGTAGACAAATCGACCCGGGTGATGGGCGTAGTGCCCAAGCTCTGGCTGCAGAAACGTTGTGGCTTCGAGCACAGGCCCTCGTGAGTAGCTGGTAGGCTCTGGCTGCATGAACTGAACCTGGGCGTAACCGCGGCACGTGAATCGAGCGAGCAGCTGCTTGTTCCAGAGAAACCCGCTCGCGTGTGGGAGTTGCGTTGGGGACGTAAGGTGGACTTCTGCGCCGTCCTCGCTGTGACTGACCAGCGTCTGATCTTGATCACCGCTCAATGATGAGTGCCGCTTAACCGACATCGCGAACCTCCAGATCCTGCTGGATACTCGCGAGACGCTGGCGGGTCAGACCATATTGACTGACAGCGAACATAGCGATCAGAGCAAAGATGCCCGGCGCCAGAGTCTGCAAAAGGTTGATACCCTGTTGCGATGCATCGGACTGCGCCTGATTTGCAACATAGCCAAGCGCAGCCAGTATCCATAGCATGGCCGCCACGCCAATCGAAGATCCCAGCTTTTGCGCAAAGGTTGCGGCAGCAAACGTCATGGCGGTCGCACGCCGGCCGTGCTGCCATTCGCTGTAGTCCGCGGTATCGGCATACATTGACCACGTGATCGGCGATTTCGGACCTAGTGCCAGGCTGATCGCGATATTCAGCGCAAAGATCAATTCGATTTGATCGGCGGGTACAAAACAAAACGCGACTGACAATACGCCGACGATACCGAGCAACCACATCAGCAGACGTGCCTTGTCGAAATATTGGGTGAGAACCGGGGCGAGAATTGCGCCAGCCGCGTAGGCGAGCGACTGCGTGAGCAAATAGTCACCAAGAAGATCACTGCGCTCGACGTGGTATGTGAAGTAGTAGTAGGCAGACCCGCCGCGCATGGTGACTGTCATCATGACCAGCATCGACAGTGCAAACAGAATCAACCAAGGCTTGTTGCGGAGCAGGTCACGAATATCCTGCGCCGGATGGCTCTGTTGCCGCGTCGGTGGTTGAATTCGCTCCCGTGACGTTGCAAAGCTGATCCAGAACAGCGTGATTGCAGCAGCTCCGTACAAGGCCATTGTCAGCTGCCAACCTTTGGCTGCATCGCCTCCGCCGAGCGAATCAACCAGCGGCAGCGTGAATTTGTTGACGAATGCGCCGCACGCGAATGCAAAGACAAAGCGTGTGGTAATCAACGTGGTACGTGTTTGGCTGTCCGCTGTCATCACCCCTGACAGTGCAGAGTAAGGCGTGTTAACCACGGTGTAACAGAGCATTAGCAGCGTGTATGTCGCGTATGCCCAAATCAGTTTTGCCGCACCGTCCATGTCCGGCGTTGTGAATGTCAACACACCAGCAAAAGCCAACGGTAACCCGCCGAACAACAGATACGGCCTGAATTTGCCAAAACGTGTCTTCGTGCGGTCAGCGACTGCGCCCATCACCGGATCGGTGAACGCGTCGACAATTTTCGTAACGAGGAGCATCGTGCCTGCGGCGGCTGCACCCAGCCCGAATACATCGGTATAAAACGCGGCCAGGAAGGACCCGATGGTCGTCCAATACAGATTAAAGCCGAAGTCGCCGACACCGTAGCCGATCTTCTCGTGATTGGGGATCTTGAGTTGACGTGTACTCAAGCAGCACCGGCGTGGTTTTGCAGGCGCGCCAGGAACGCCTCATGCGTGGGCATCGCCTGAAGCGAGCGCGCGACCACTTCATGCATTTGTTTGAGCCGAGCGGTCACCTCCGCGTCACCGAGGCCGTCGACCACCGGATGGTAGCCGCGCGTGGATAAGCCTTGCCCATGCATGACAGCCAACCAACTGGTCTCGGTGAATAACTCATCCCGTTCACGAATGATCCGACCGTTGGCGCTATACAGAGCAATTTTTCGACGCAAGTGGTCACTGACCGGCAGGTTTTGGCAGTGCTGCCAGAACGCGGTGTCGTCACGTTCGGTCTGACGATAGTGCAACACCAGAAAATCTCGAATGTACTCGTACTCGGCCCGCGTGGCTCGGTTGTACTCCTCTATATCCGCGTCCGACATCTCTCGTGTTGGAAACAGCGTCATCAAGCGCGCGATACCGGTTTGAATCAAATGGATGCTGGTCGACTCAAGCGGTTCGAGGAAACCTGCCGCGAGTCCGAGTGACAGTACGTTCTTCTTCCAGACCGATCGACGAATGCCGGTCGTGAATCTAAGCTGTCGCGGTTCCCCAATCGGCGTACCTTCCAGGTGACCGAGAAGTGTTGTCGTCGCCTCATCTTCGCTGGTGAATGAGTCGCAATACACATGCCCATTGCCGGTTCTGTGTTGTAGCGGAATTCGCCATTGCCAGCCGGCATCGCGCGCCGTTGAGCGCGTAAATGGTTCGGGCGGTTTGGACCGTTCGCATCCCACAGCAACAGCCCGATTGCAGGGTAGCCAATTCGACCAGTCGTCGTATCCGGCTTTAAGGGTCTGCTCGATCAACAGACCTCGAAAGCCGGAGCAATCAATAAAGAATTCGCCCGAAACGGTTTGTCCATCCTCGAGCGTCAGCGCTTCGATGCCACCGTTGTCCGGGTTTGAGACGACGTCTTGCACGCGTCCTTCGATACGTTCCACGCCGCGCGCCTCTGAATAGCGACGCAGAAACGCTGCGTAGCTCGCAGCATCAAACTGAAAAGCGTAGGCGATGAACGCTAACGGTGAGTTTTTCTGACGCTTGTCGGGTCGCATGAAGCGCCCCGCCTTGGCAGCTAGTTCCTGCAGGCAAAATTCGCCAAGTGGCGGCACGGATTGTCGTTTCGACTGGTGCAGCCAGAAGTGATGAAACGCGACGCCTTCCATGTCGGCGCCATAATTGCCGAACGGATGAAAGTAGCTGTGTCCTTTTCTGCGCCAGTCGGTGAACTCAATGCCGAGTTTGTAAGTCGCGTGGGTTTCCCGCACGAACTCGTCTTCGTCCAGATCGAGTAACCGGTTAAACAGCGTGATTTGCGGAATCGTCGCCTCGCCGACGCCGACCGTGCCGATCGCCTCAGATTCAACCAACCGGACACGCAAGCCGGCCGGTACCATCAAGCGTGCCAGCGCCGCGGCGGCCATCCAACCCGCAGTGCCGCCACCGAGAATCACAACATCACGGATAGGGGTGGACTCGGTGGTCATGCAATTTGCTCCATGGCAGGTGTCGGCGCGCAGTAGCGTTTGAGATACGCCGCGTGCGGCGGCATGTGTTCTGCTGCGGTGCCGTAAACTGTTGCCATCTCCTTCAGCTGTTGCCGAACTCGTGCGCTGTCCAGAGATTCGAGCAGCGGATGATGCGCCTTTGGCCGAAGTCCTTGTCCCAGCATGACGGCAACCCAGCTGGTCTCGGTAAAAAGATCCGCGCGATGCGCGAACCACTGGCCGCGATGCACAAATGCATCGATCCGCTCGGCCAGCGTGTCTGGAATCGGCGTGGTTCGCACAGTGCGCCAGAACTCTGAATCGTCGCGCGCGGTCGCATGGTAGTGCAGGATGACAAAGTCACGAACGTCGTCGAACAGGTTTGACATCAGCTCGTTGTATTGGCGTCGACTCGGCGCATAGTCATCATGACCGGGAAACAATGCCAGCAGCTTGCTGATACCTTCCTGAATCAGATGGATACTGGTCGACTCCAACGGCTCCAGGAATCCCGCCGATAAGCCAATCGCAACACAGTTATGCGACCAGAACGCGGTCTGCCGGCCGGTTCTGAACCGCAGTGCGCGCGGTTCGTCCGTGGGTTGCGTATCGAGGTTTTGCAATAGCGTCTGGCTGGCGGCTTCGTCGCTCGTGAATGCGCTGCAGTACACGTGGCCATTGCCGGTGCGATGTTGCAGTGGGATGCGCCATTGCCAACCGCAGTCGTGTGCGGTCGAGCGTGTACTCGACTCAAGGCGTGCTGCGCTTTGACTCGGTACGGCGAACGCGCGGTCGCACGGCAGCCAATGTGACCAGTCCTGAAACTCTGCTCCCAGAGTCTGCCCGAGCAGCAGCGAACGGAAACCGCTGCAGTCGATGAAAAAGTCACCGTTGATGGTCTGTCCGTCCGCGAGAGTCAACGAACGAATATCACCGCTATCGTGATCCTGAGACACGTCTGCGATCACACCCTCGATTCTCTGCACCCCTCGCTCTTGGGCAAAGTCGCGTAAAAACCGCGCGTAACGACCCGCATCGATGTGATAAGCGTGTCGCAGCTGACTAAGAGGCGAGTCCACAGCATCCATTCGCGGCTGCATGAAACGTGCGCGCGCGGCTGCCTGTGCGCCGATGGAAAACGTATCCAGTGCCGTCGGCTCGCCAAGCCAATGCCAGATTTGATGAAAGCCGAGACCGTCGATGTCGAAACCGAACGCGCTGAACGGATGAAAATACCTCGAGCCTTTTTGCCCCCAATGGATGAAATCGATACCGAGTTTGTAGGTGCCACCGGTTGCCGCCAGGAAATCGTGCTCGTTGATACCGAGCATATGATTAAAGTCCGCCAATGGCGGAATCGTGGCTTCACCCACGCCGACAGTGCCGATCGTTTCGGATTCCACCAGGGTGATGGTGGTGTGCCGCGGCGTGAAACGTGAGAGCGCGGCTGCTGTCATCCAGCCGGCGGTGCCGCCACCTGCGATGATCACTTGTTGCGGGGCGAGTGTCGTCATTTTTGACCCGCCTGCTGTGCGGCTGCCAGATACTCGGACAGTGTCGGAAACCCCGACGTGACTCTGCCGATTTCAGAGCGCAGTCGCGCGCACTGCTGCGCACGCAACTCGGCGGGAAATCGCTCGGCGAGAGGATCGTGGGTGGCCGGCAAATGGCCGAGCGCGAACAGAAGACTAATCCAGTCCCAGCGATTCAACAGGGTGCAGTCAGGGTCGTGCCAAACCCCTCGCTTGCGCCACAACTCGAGCGCGGATAGCGGCAAGTCGTCGTCGGTGTTGCCCAGCGCGGACTCGACCAAAGCGTTAGCGGATCGAAGTGATGCGATATCCGCGAGCGTTTGCTGGTTGAACGCCTGTCGGTGATTGGCCTCGTTACCGGCCGGTGGCAGCCACGCCGCGAGGCGGCGAATCGATCGCATGAGCAGGCTGGAATACCACGGCAGTAACGGAGTGAGCGCATGCGCTGCGGCGCCGATACGTACGCGATGACCCTGCCAGGGCGGGCCGTCTATCTCGTCGCGCTCGCGCTGCACTCGCAGGTTCAGTGTCGCCTTAGCGAGTGGCAGCGTCAGTTCCCAACCGGACTGCGCGAAGGCCAGTGTGTAGGCCGGATGCGAGGCGCTGCCGTCTTCCATGCTCGATTGAAGCCAGAGTTGAGCCTCGCTGGCGGCGTTACCGCGTGCATCGATAATCAAATCCGCATCCAGCGTGTCACCATCAACTAGCTTGAGTCGACGCTCGTCGTCGGCTAGATCTTCCAGGGTTGCATCCAACGGTGCCGTGACCTGCACCCCTCTGGCATCGAGTCCATCGGTGAGCACATGCGTCAATGCCCTGATATCCATGAGTCGTGTGAACTCGTGTTGTAGCGGTCCGATGGCGTTGCGGGATACCGGCGGCGCAAATTTTGAGGCCTGCATGGCCTGCCAGGCCGGCGAGTAAGCAAAGTAGGGCTCCTCGCGGTCGGTGAGTAGCCAATGGTGGTGAAAGTCGCTGCCAGCAAAGTCGAGGCCGACAGAGCCGAACGGCAAGGTGCGCTCGCCGAGTGTCACGCCAAGCGCAAAGCTGGCCTGGCACGCTTTCAACAGCGTCAGGTCAGAAATACCTAACGGGCTCAGCAAATCGTCAGGGCGCGCGGGCAGCGCGCAGTACGCGGAGTCGCAACACTCGACGCCTGGCACTGGCACGAGTGTGATGCGGACTCCGGTGCCTCGACAAGTATGGGCGAGCCAGCTTGCAGCTAGTGTTCCCTCGAACCCTGCGCCGACGATGGCGACCGATTGTAAGGTGCGTGTTCGAGCTGACCTCATGCGGCGCGCTCCTGGCAAAACGCACGCAGGTAGTGATCGTGATCGGGCATCTGCTGCACGGCGTTCTGAATGCGCGCTTTGAGTTCGCACAGCCGCTGTTTCAGCTGTCCCGGATCGATGGCATCGACCCGAACATCGTAATGTTCCGGGACCAAACGCTGTCCCAGCATCACGGCCAGCCAACTCGGCCGCAGGAATAGCCCTTGCTGATACTCGTTGAAGTGCCCGGACCGGCAAAACAAGTCCATACGTTCGCGCAGTGAGTCGGGCGGGTCGAGATGACGCATGTAGCGCCAGAACTCGGTGTCGTCACGCTCCGTCGCGACGTAGTGCAATACCAGGAAATCGCGGACACGCGTGAATTCGAGATCCAGCAAAGTGTTGAATGACTCGCGTTCCGCTGCGTAGTCGTCATCCAGCGGAAAGTGAGCAATCAATTGTTCGACCGCAGCCTGGATCAAATAGATGCTGGTGGACTCAAGCGGCTCCAGGAACCCACCCGACAGGCCGATTGCCACACAGTTGTGATGCCACATGCGCGTTCGCTTGCCCGTCGTGAATCGCAATTGCCGTGGCGTTGCCAGTTCCGGTTCGGAAACAGCGCCGAGCAAGCACGAGGTTGCGTCGTCCGCGTCCATGAACTGGCTCGAATAGACCAGACCGTTGCCCATGCGGTGTTGCAACGGAATGCGCCAGCGCCAGCCGTTGGCTTCGGCAATTGCCTGCGTATAGGGCGCCGTGGCGCCGCGGGCTTCGCTGGGCATCGCCACTGCCCGGTCGCAGGGCAGCCAGTGTTGCCAATTCGTGTAGCCGGACTGCAAGGCCTGTTCAATCAGCAAACCGCGAAATCCGCTGCAGTCGACGAACAAGGTGCCCTCAAGTTCGCGGCCGTCATCAAGTACGACCGACATAATGTCGCCGGTCTCACTGTGGCGTCGAGTATCGACGACGAAGCCCTCGATCCGGGTGACACCGCGCGCCTCGGCCAGCGTTCTCAAGAAAGGCGCGTACCGCGTGGCGTCGAGCTGATAGGCGTAACCGTAACTGTTGGCCAGGCGCTCGCCGTTCGTCTCTGGGTGTTTGAACTTGCCGGCGGCTGCGGCCATGACCGGCACGGAGTAGGTGCTAAAAGCGCCGACCTCAGGGTCGTGCGCGAGGCGTCGCCAGAAGTGGTGGAAGTCCACACCATGGTTTTCTACGCCGTAGTCGCCAAAAGGATGGAAGTAAGCATCGCCCTGCTGCCCCCAGTTGCGAAACTCAATACCGAGCTTGAATGTCGCTGAGGTCGCTTTCATGAAGCTGGCCTCGTCGATACCCAGGTTGTCATTAAAGCGTTTCAGGTGCGGCAACGTGGCCTCACCGACGCCAATAATGCCGATGGCTTCGGATTCAATTAACGTGACTGATGCGAGCGATGACGGTATCGCCGTCGCAATGGCTGCCGCTGTCATCCAGCCGGCTGTCCCCCCACCAACCACGACTACTTTGTGTCTAGGTTGCCCCATAACCGTTGACTTGTTCGTCGTTTTCGCTATTCTGACCCAGTCAGAAATGACAACGCAAGCCATTTTTGACATACGAATTGAAATTGCTGGCGGGATGCAGGTGATCGGGGGATCGCCGCCTGCCGAGAAAAACGAGGGGGCATCACATGGCGGACGACGCTGTAGAGCGAGCACGTAAGGGCTCGTTGTCTTATCACGTAAAGCTGGCATTGCTGGGTCTCGGTGCTTCCGCGCTATCGACCGGGGCAGTGGCCCAGGACGAATCGCAAGACGAGCGCGAGCCGGACGAGGCGCTTGAAGAGATCATCGTTCGCGGTGTCCGCGACAGTTTGCGCAATGCTCAAGCGCTGAAGCGCGATTCCGACGTCTTCGTCGACGCAGTGACTGCGACCGACATTAATGCGCTACCGGATCGCTCGATCACGGAAGTCCTGCAACGTGTCCCCGGAGTCTCGATCACCCGCTTCGCTGGCGCCGATGATCCGGACCATTTCTCCGTAGAGGGTTCGGGAACCGTCGTGCGCGGCTTGAACTTTGTGCGAAGTGAGCTCAACGGTCGAGACGTGTTCACGGCTGATGCTGGCCAGGCACTTGGCTTCCAGAACGTGACACCCGAATTGATGCAGTCCGTTGAGGTGTTCAAGAACCAGTCGGCGGATATGATCGAGGGTGGCATCGGTGGCACCGTCAACCTTGTCACGCGGCGTCCGTTTGATAGCGAAGCCAATACCCTCGCGTTCTCGGCAGAATCCAACTATTCGGACCTGCGCGAAGAGTGGGCACCGACGATCTCCGCCTTGTGGTCCTCGCGCTGGGATCTGCCGGGTGGCGGGGAGTTCGGTGCGCTTCTCGGGGGTGCTTATTCCGAGCTTTCATCGCGCGCTGATGGCACGTTGATTGCCGATTGGCTGGATCGCGACGGCACCGGTCAATTCACGCCTAGCGGCGGTGGGATTCGCTCGCAGTTTTTCGATCGTGAGCGTGTTGGTGTGTCCGGAGCTCTGCAATGGGCCAACGCCGACGGCACTTTGGAAGCGACCACCCAGTTTTTCCACTCGGCCTACGATAACGCCTGGAACGAGCGTGCAATAGAGCCGAGTATCGATGACGCTCCCGGCATCTCCGCGCGGCCTGGCACGAGCTTCGCGTTTGGTAACAACGGTTTGTTTGAAAGTGGTGTCATATCGCAGAACGTCGGCTGGCGCTCCAACGATGCAGCACTGCCCCTGAACGGCGTTCGCAACCTCGCGTTGACGCGCTCGCGTGTCGATAACCCGGTAACCAACGAATACAGCTTCAATTTGAAGTGGGCGCCGACCGATCGCCTGCGCGCGCAGTTCGATGTGCAACATATTCGCTCGAAGGTTGAGGTCGAGGACTACACCGTTCACAACGCGTTTTTCACCGATACACAAATCAATGTGAGCGGTGATGTGCCTTCGGTGACCTATCTGGCTCCGACCGATACGCCTGCCGATTACCTCAGTAGCGAGCAAGCGTTTTATACGCGTTCCATCATGGATCACCTGCAGGACAACGAGGGTGACGAAACGGCGGTGCGTGCAGACTTCGAATTTGATTTCGAAGGCGACACATGGGCGAAGTCAGTCCGCTTCGGGGCCAGGTACGCGGAGCGTGACCAAACGGTACGCGCATCCACATTCAACTGGGGCAACATGAGCGCCACGTGGAATGACCCGCTGTTGATCAGCGAGTCGAGCGCACCTGCCGGTACCTTCGCACCTTTCAATTTCGATAACTATCAGCGTGGCGGCACGACTGGTGCGGAAGGCGCACTGTTTTACTCCGGCGCATTCAACCCGGATGCACTGCGTGAGTTCGCGGCCACATCGTCCGTCGCGAGCTGGGTTCCTTTGGAGGATCGTGGCGGCGTCGTACCGGGCACGTCATTCCTTCCGGGTGAAATCAATATAGCCAGGCAGGAAACCACCGCGGCTTACGTCCGCTTCGATTTCGGCAATGAGTTCAGCAACGGCATGACCCTCGACGGTAATGTCGGCGTGCGCTATGTCACGACGGATCAAAGCGCGAGCGGCGGCATCAACTTCCCGAACATCCAACAGTTCCTGGACTCGGATGCGGATGTCGCAGCGCGCTGTGAACCGAACGCTCCAGGTGAGCCGGTTCCAGGATTCTGTGCGGTCGACCCTGCAACGCAGGAGGCTTACCTGCGCTGGGCAAACGGCGCCAGCACGCCGCTCGATGATAGTTACGACTATGACAACGTGTTACCGAGCCTGAACCTGAAGTGGGGTCTCAACGACGAGATGATCATCCGCTTCGGCTGGTCGCAGGCGATAAGCCGCCCGGACTTTGGCCTACTGAAGAGCTTCTTCACACTCAATTTCGGTGGCGACGATCCGGTTACCGGCGCATGGCTCGGGCCGAATGCATCAACGGCGAATGTGCGACTCGATCCGATCGAGTCGAACCAGTTCGACCTGGCGTATGAGTGGTATTTCGATGATGTCGGTTCGCTGACCTTATCGTTGTTCCACAAGGATCTCGATAATTACATCGTTCCTGCGACGACCGTGCGTAGCTTCACCAATAATGGCGAGACTTTTGATGTCCGCGTCGATGGTGTCGGCAACGCCGGCGATAGCGGTGAGATCCGAGGCTTTGAAATCGCCTATCAGCAGACGTTCGACATGCTGCCGGGTATCTGGTCCGGGTTGGGTATGCAGGCGAACTACACCCGAATCGACACCGAGGGCGTGCCCAATATCGGCGCGAACAACACGAGTGCCAACGGAACATCGACAGCGCCAAACTTCGATGTCACAGGGTTGTCGCTACCCGGGTTATCAGAAGACACATTCAACGTCGTCGGCTTCTGGGAGAACGACAAGTTCAGCGCTCGTCTGGCCTACAACTATCGCTCCGAGTACACGCTGACGGTTCGTGATGTCATATTCCCATTCACACCGATCGTGCACGATGACATTGGTCAGCTGGACGCCTCGTTCTTCTACCGCATCAACGATGTGTTCGAGGTGGGCGTGCAGGGCGTCAACCTGACCGATGCGATCACGGAGACGCGTGCGGTCTACACCGAGAATCTGGATCAGGCACCGCGCTCGTTCTTCCGCAACGATCGCCGCTACGCCGTGATTCTGAGAGGACGCTGGTAGCCCGCGGAACTCACTCTCCCCCCAAGGGCGAGGTCCAGAGAATACTGGACACCGAACGAACCACTCACGGATGGGTGGTTCGTTTTTTTTGCACGAACACGCAGTCTCCCGGGTGTGGTTCTCGAACTACCAGTTTCGAATGATGCCCGTTGTGAGCTGCCCTGTGGCCGTCAGTTGCTCGGTGCCCCACGAACCATCGGGTGCGGTGTGAGGTTTCAGAATTGAGGCGCCTTCCTCCTTGCTATGCAACGACCAAACGCAGTGCGACAGCCCGTGTTCTCGAAGGAACGACATCCAGCGTCGGGTCTCCACCTGATCCGCATCGCCGTCCCCGTTGGCTGCCACTGCGCCCCATTCGGTCACCATCAAAGGCAACCCGCGAGATATCGCAACGCGCGCTTTGTCGCGCAGCGCTTCGCCGTGCGAGCCGGCATAAAAGTGCAACGTATACGCAAGTGAAGGATCGCCGAGAATGGGGTCTTCCGACGCGAGGTCGACGTCCTGTGACCATGTGGAGGTGCCGACAACAATCAGGTTTCTGCCGTCCACTGCGCGTATCGCGCGAATGACCTCCGCTGCGTACGGTTTGATGACACTGCGCCACTCAGCCGCGGGCAGCGGCTCGTTGTAAATCTCATAGATAATGTTCGGCATACCAACATAGCGTCGCGCCACACGTTGAAAGAACTCCACGGCAACATCGATGTGGTCTTCAGCGTGATGGGTATGCCAATCGACAATGCAGTACATGCCCTCCGCGATTGCGCTATCCGCGACTGTTGTAAGTTTCTGCCACGCGTAATCGGGTTCGTCGATGTATCCGCCATACCTCTCGACACCGATCGCTGTTCGTATAATCGATGCGCGCCACAGCCGCCGCGCCGCGGCAACCACGCGCGCGTTGTAGTAAGCGCCGGGTTCCAGCCCGCCGTTGTGTGCCCACCCTTTGTTGTGCCAGAACAGGCTGGGCCCCGCGACGGAGAAGGGACGACCGTTACGGTCGACGACTTGTCCGTTCTTGATTCCCAGTTGACCGTGTTTGGCGATTGGCGAAGTGATGGGTGCGCCTGCGCGTGAAGACAGACATCCGGTAAGACCGGTTGTCGCCAAGGCGCCGGCTCTCCGGAAGATCTCTCGCCGTGTGAATTGGGTTCCAGCCAACGCGAGCGTCCAGGCTCAGAGACGGGTTGGGGCAGGTCCGGTCGAATCGCGGATAACGATATCAGCGTCGACCACGCGATTGCGTGTCTCCGGCTCGAGGCCGCGAAGACCATCCAGCAAGAGTTTCGATGCGTGGCGCGCCATCTTGGTCAAGGGCTGACGAATGGTTGTAAGCGACGGCCAGACCTGACTGGCGGTCGGGTCATCGTCGAAGCCGGTAATGGAAATATCTGCCGGAACTCGCAGGCCAGACTCATGCGCAACCTTCATGATAGCTGCAGCCATATGGTCGTTCGCGCAGCAGATCGCGGTTGGTCGATCCTTGCCATGCAGCAATTGCTTGCCGCACTCGATTGCCGAATCAAAAGTGTTGTCGCCGCGCACGACCCATTTGGGGTTTAGTTCGAGGCCTGCATCCTTCAAACCGTCCTGGAAGCCAAGAAAACGTTTGGCCATGGCTTTGTGTTCCGGTCGTCCGTCGACGTACGCCAATCGGCGGTGTCCCAATCGCGTGAGGTACCGAACCAGCTCATGCAGACTCTCACGATCGTTCGTGCGAACGGTATCCGCATCTGCGGCTTCCGAGTCGCTCGAAAGCGTGACTGTGGCCACCTTTAACTCGTCTACCAGCGCTTTTACATCGGGCATGTCGGACAGCGGTGGTACCAGGATGAGTCCATCCACACGCGGTGCGGTCACCAGGTCCCGTATCTCGTCCAAGAGCGCGGGATCAGTAAACTCGCAAGGGTGGATCAGCAAGTCGTAATGCTCGTCCCGGCAAGTTTGCAACACACCGCTTTGAACTCGGTTGATATAACTGGACGCATCGTTATAGATCAGGCCGATCAGGTAAGTGCGACTGCTGGCCAACATGCGTCCCGGAGAGTTCGGGCGGTAGCGGAGCGTCTTCATTGCGGCTTCTACCCGAAGCTTCGTTGACTCGCGTACCTTTGGCTCGCGGTTCAGAACGCGCGACACGGTCTTGATCGACACGCCGGCGTGGTCGGCGACATCGCTGATAGTCGCTTTCCTGAGTGTTGATGCCGGGGTTGCTCGTGACGCCATTTCGCTTGTGTCGGTTATCCTCTTATTCGAACCATCGTCTCATGTGTGACCGCCGCTGTCATTGCGTGCAGTCTACAGCGCCTTCTGTCGGCGCGAGATGGGCCGCGTACAACGCGATTTGCACGGGCTCGGTCGCTGACAACACGATAGGTTGATCGGTGACCGCGAACGATTGGGTATCCTGGGTCATGCATTTCAGTGGCACCGACACGCGATGCCAACCTGCATTAGCATTCGTCGGCATCAGCGCTGCCAACTTCACGGGCTCGCCGCAGTCACTGCCGCTGCAGCCGATACTCAACGCAAGATCACCGATCTGATCGCGATCGAGCCAGGCCTCAAGGACCAGCGACAAGTCAGCATTGGCTGCTCGAGTCCAGTCCACCGAAGGTCCGGACACTCTTACGGAAGCTGCGTCCTGCCATGCCACCGTCATCGCATCCTCTTGCGCGTGATAGTCGAGTCGGTCTACAGCAAGTTGCTCGCTGCTGTGCCGCATCGTTCCGGTGATGTCGTGCGTGACGCCATCTCTTTCGAGAACCACACGCCAGGGAGTAATTGGCCGACCGCGTTCCAGCAGTTGATCGCTGCCCGTCTGAACGCTGATGTCATAGCCGCTCATCGGGTCCAGCGCCGCGACACTTTGCGGGCTGTCGTAATCAAGTCCGTAGCCGAGCGCAAAGAGTGCGGTACCCGATCCGTCATGCAACTCGGCGTGATTTGGATGGTTGGGCCAGGAAAACGACAATCGACCTGTGAAGTCGAATCGTGGAGCACCCCGTTCGTCGCCAATGAGGACGTCGGCAACCCCGCCGCCTTCGCTACCCGGCAGCCACGCTGCGACAAACGCGTCGCTGGCATTGATCAATCTGTTGGTCCACATCGGGCGGCCCGACAAAAAGACGCTGACCGTCGGAATGCCTGCCTCGCGAAGCCGCTGCAGTGTTTTGAGGTGGCCAGCCGGGTCACGAAACGCGATATCGCCGCGGTCGCCCTGGAATTCCGCGTAAGGCGGCTCGCCGTACACCACAATCGCCACATCCGGGCGGGTGTCATAGCTGCCGTCGGGACTCAGGATCGGATTGCCGCCGCCAGCGGCGATCGCGGTCGCCAGACCTTCCCAAATAGTCTCGCCGTTCGGAAAGTCCTGGCGGTCGTTGCCGGATCCTTGCCAGGACAACGTCCAGCCGCCGGTTTGCACAGTCATCTCATGTGCCGCCGAGCCGGTAATCAGGACTGTCGAATCACTGGAAATCGGCAAAACGTTGGATTCATTCTTCAGCAGCACCAGCGACTTGCGCACTGCCTCGCGCGCGACCGCGCGGTGCTCCGGTCCGCCGAGTAGATCGAAATTTCCCGCGAATTTTCGTGCAGACGGTTTCGGTTTTTCGAACAGTCCCGCACGAATCTTGACTCGAAGAATTCGTCTAACCGCATCGTTTAGGCGGTCTTCGCTGATCTCGCCATTGCGTACGTTGCGCAGCGTGTTGTGAAACAGATCGCGCCAGCTGTCGGGTGCCATGAACATGTCCAGGCCTGCCATGATGGCGGACGGGCACTCAACGGGGGAGCAGCCCGCCACCTGACCGTGCCCGTTCCAATCGCCGACTACAAACCCGTCGAAACCCCAATGGTCTTTCAATACGTCAGTCAGAAGGTAGCGGTGACCGTGTAGCTTTTTGCCGTGCCAACTGTTGAAGGACGCCATGACGATTTCCACGCCCGCCTCGATTGCCGTGACATAGCCCGCACCGTGCACGCGTGCCAGTTCCGCTTCGTTGCTAACTGTATCGCCCTGATCGATCCCAGCGGTGGTGCCGCCATCGCCAAGGAAGTGCTTTGCGCTGGAGAGCACTCGACCGTTGCGCAGCCGTTCCGGTGCATTCGGCGGACCCTGTAATCCTTCGACGATTCGGCCAGCGTAGGCGGCGACAATAGTTGGATCCTCGGAAAAGCTCTCGTACGTGCGTCCCCAGCGATCGTTGCGAGCGACCGCGAGCGTCGGGGCGAAACTCCAGTCCTGCCCGGTCACGACTGTTTCGAGTGCGGTCACCTCACCGATTCGTTGCAGAAGGTCCGGGTCGCCGGCAGCGCCTAGTCCAATGTTGTGCGGGAAGATGGTCGCGCCAACGACGTTGTTATGCCCATGGACTGCGTCGGTGCCCCAGATCAGCGGAATGTAAGTGCCGGCGTTTCTGGCATTGGCTGCCGCATAGAACTCGTCAGCCAAATTCAGCCATGCGCTGGCATCAATTCGCACATCCCCCTGCGGTGCTGAATTGCCGCCGTTCAATATAGAGCCAAGAGGGTACTCAAGGAGGTCCGCCGGTTCGATCGAGTTGATATCTGCCTGGATTAACTGACCAACCTTTTCTTCCACCGATAGCTGTTCGAGCAGGGCGTCGATTTGTCGCTCGACCACAGGGTCTGTCTGGCGGCGCGGCGACAGCGTGGGCCAAACGTCCGCAGTAGCCGCGCTGGTCTCGGCAGTCTGGAGGTCTGTAGTCTGCGCGGGTGACGTGCAGCCAAGCGCCGCAAGGCACGCGAGCGTCAAACCCGCCCAAAGAACTGATCGCATAGTGGTCCCCGTCATTTTTGCTATCCCCCGCCTCTTAAGATAACGAAATGTCTCGCGTTGTCAATTTTGTCAATCGTATCTGTGGTCGCGCTCTCGAGTGCAGCTTCGCGATGTCGCTGCTGCGAGCGACGCAGGCGCGAATGGGTTGTGAAGCGGTCCGACCGTCGCACTGTTCGCACGTGCATTCGGTGGGGTCAATAAGTCGCCAAGCAAGGGGTTTGGCCGGATCGATATGCGGTTCACGTTAGACAAAGGTGACGGTCATCGATTCCCTCGAAAATATGTTAAGCCCGCCCCGCTGAGCCGTAGCGACTCGCTAAGCTTCCGGGATAATTAAAGGATCGCTGGCAGTTCTCGAATGTACGAGAGTTCAAGAACCGACGTCTGTTGTCGGGAGTTTCAGTGACAAAGTCGGACATTGAGGTCCGGCAACATGCACACAGGATGTGACAACAATAATCCGGCGTCTCACAACAACAATGGGGTAACCATGGATAAGAACAGACCAACGGAAAATCAAACCGACGAAAACCACTTGGAATCTGAGGATCGCCGCGCCTTTTTTGGTAAATCGGCGCTAGCTGCAGGCGCAGCGGTTGCTTTACCCGCCGCTGCATCGCTGCCCCGAAACGCAGAGGCAGCCGTGATCAATCGCAACGGCAGGCGGCGCAGAAATCAGGCGCTGAGAATCCGCGTCGATGCCGCGCAGGAGCAATGGTCGCAGCCGATTCCCGATCACCCTGACAACGGCGATGAAGCTGCCTACGAAAGCAAGATTGGTTCGTTTACCAAAGCCCTGCCGCATGATGAGTTTGGAGAGGTAGACCGCCGCGCTTATCGCAAGTTTAAACGCGCGCTGCGCAGTCGGGACGAGAGTCGCTTCGAGGCCATTCCGCTCGGTGGAGCACGTCGGCTTGCCAACCCGCAGGCGACATATGCCTATTCAATAGAAGGCGTTGATTCGCACTGCACGACGATGCCGGCAGCACCCGCATTTGCCGCGAAAGACGAGATCGCGGAAATCGTTGAGGTGTACTGGCATGCCTTGTTGCGAGATGTGCCGTTCACTGAATACGACACTCACCCCATGGTCGCGGCGGCCGTCAAAGATCTGAACAAGTTCTCGTACTTTCACAAACGATACGGTGGCCCCGTAACGCCCGCAAACCTGTTCCGTGGTGAAACTCCCGGAGATCTGGTCGGGCCGTACATCTCGCAATTTCTGTTGAAGGATGTGCCATATGGCGCCGCAATAATGCAACAGCGCTACAACGTCGACATCGCTGGCCTCGACTTCATGACCGGTTATGCCGAGTGGCTCGAGGTTCAACGTGGAAACGTGCCGAACGCGCCGGTTTTCGACCCGACGCCACGCTTGATTTCCGACGGTCGCCGTTTGGGTAGCTACGTGCACGTGGACTTCACCTATCAGGCATACCTGAATGCCGCTAACATCATTCTTGGTGGCCTTGGACTGAATCCTTGGGATCCTCGATTGCCATACGACTTTTCAGCGACTCAGGGTCGATTCGTGACGCTGGGTGCGGCAGACATCCTGAGTTTGATCGCGAAAGTCGCGCATGAGGCGTTGAAGGCTGCCTGGTTCCATAAGTGGCAGGTTCATCTGCGTTTACGCCCGGAGACGTTCGGCGGAAGACTGCACAACCACCTTGCTGGAGTGCGTGAGTATCCGATCAACCGGTCAGTGAACAAAGTTCGTGTGTTCGACGAGACGTTCTCGCGCACCGGAACATACTTGTTGCCGATGGCTTACCCTGAGGGTAGTCCGACTCACCCGGCCTACCCGGCAGGACACGCGACGATCGCGGGCGCATGCACGACCTTGATGAAGGCGATGTTCGATGAAGAGCTACCGGTGCCAAACCCAGTGGTGTCTTCGCCAGACGGACTCAACCTCGACCGTTACAGCGGCGATCCGTTGACGATTGGTGGTGAGCTCAACAAGCTCGCGAATAACATTGCACTCGGTCGGGATATTGCTGGTGTGCATTGGCGCACCGATGGCACCGAAGGGCTATTGGTGGGTGAGCAGGTGACGATCGGTGTGCTTCGCGATATCAAGCGGACCTACAACGAATCGTTTGATGGCTTCACGTTCCGCGGGTTCGAAGGCAACATCATTACGGTCTGAGCACTTTTTGTTTCGGCTAAACGCAATGGCCCCGCTCGCGGGGCCATTGTCGTTGCGAAACCGGCGTTGAGCGTCGACTTTAGTCGTTCACCGAAATGCGATGCCCTGCGGTCATATCCTCCAGCAGGTACACATCGATCTGACTCGCTGGCATCGGCTTGGCGTATAGATAACCCTGGCCATAACGGCATTCCATATCGCGTAGGAAACCCTCGTCCTCATGGGTTTCGATTCCCTCTGCCACAACATCGACTTCCATGGCGCGGCCGACCGCGATCATGATTTCCAGCAGACGCTTGCGAACCCGCTTTGCGGAAAGGTCTTGAACAAAAGAGCGATCGATCTTGATCAAGTCGAAACGATAGCGATCAAGGTACGACAACGAAGAATAGCCTGTGCCGAAATCATCCAGCGCGATGCGCACACCCAACTCGCGCAGCGCCTCGAATTGACGTTGCACAACATTCGATTCATTCAGCAGGATGCTCTCGGTCAATTCCAGTGTTAGCGCGTTCCCTGGCAGGTCAAATCGAAGAAGTTGCTGGTCGAGCATTTGTGTCAGCCTGGGGTTGCTGAAATGCCGCGCCGAAATGTTAACGCTGACGCTCGACTTGGCCTGCCCAGGATATTGCTGGCGCAGACGCTGTGCCAAAGTTAGTGCCTGGACAACGATCCGATCCTCAATCTCAATGATCAGGTCGCTGGACTCGGCAAGCGGGATGAACTCGACAGGTGGCACCATGGTGTCATCGTGACGTACCCATCGCGCCAACGCTTCGAAACTTCTGGGTTGCCCAAATTCCAATTCGACTATCGGTTGGAAAAACGCCTCAATGGCATTGTCGGCGAGCGCTCTCTCCAGTTGTTTCTGTTTTTCGATTCTTTCCGTGGCGCGCTTGGTCAGCGTCTCGGAGTAGTAGTGTGAGCGGCCTTTGCCGAGCGCCTTCGCTTCGTACATGGCGAGGTCCGCATTGCGCAGGAGATCCGAGCTTGTGCTGCGCTTGCGTCCTTCGGCGATCCCGACGCTCGCACTGGGCTCCCAGTCGACATCATCAATGGTCATCGGCGATCGGAGGCTCGATACGAGCCGCTGCATGACGACTTCGACTTCCGCACGACTGCCCACACCCGCAAGTGCCAGCGCGAATTCATCGCCGCCAAGTCGGCACGCGACGTCAACGTCACGAATACAACTGGAGATTCGTCGCGCAACGGTCTTCAGAAACAAATCTCCGGCGCTATGACCCAGAAGGTCATTGATCGTCTTGAAGTTGTCCATGTCGATCAGAGCAACCGCAACATCCGAACCGCCATCAAGTGCAAGCATCTCGTTGAGTTGTTCCAAGAACCGTCGACGGTTGACCAGGCCCGTTAATGGATCATGGTTCGCCTGAAAACTGATGCGTTGCTCTGCTTCCCGCTCCAGGGTGATGTCTTGAATAAATGCCGCGAGAATCCGCTGACGACCGACGCTCACTTCAGAAATCGAGTAGCTGCAAAGCACTTCTGAACCATCCTTCCGGAACAGTGTTGTCTCGCCGCGATCAGCCTGCTTGCGGTCGCGTAGCATCCACCCGGCGGTTTGGTCGAGTTGCTGACGGGGTGAGAGTCCACGTTGCGACAGTAAATCGACGTGCTGACCAACGGCTTCCTCGGACGGATATTGGAACAGTTGTTGTGCAGCATCATTGAAGAACGTGATGCGATGATCTTCATCGACGATCACGACCGCCTCCATGGCCTGCTCGAGCGTCTTGAGCAGAAGCATGTGTTCGGTTTGTTCGTCTGTGATGTCTCGGCCGACGAGAATGAGTTCATTGTCCGCGATGCGGGAGACGCGAAGATCCAGAGATTTGGGTTGACCGTCGATGACCACGTTGATCCGGGATGCATACGGCTCGGACGCACTGTTGGCGGCTGCTTGATTCGAAGCCTTGAGCAGCCATTCCGGGCACTCACTCAATCTAGTGCCCTCGCGTAGCGCCGATGCAAGACCTGACAACGTACCCTTGTTCAACTGTGTCTGCACTAGTGCGCCATCTCTAACGTGTAGTCGGAGATCCGCTGCAACCTCAAGGTCACGGCTCAACGCCGCTTCTGCGGAAGCGAGTTCCTCGGTTTGTTTGAGCGTTGCGATCAACTGCTCGTTAGCGCTTTGCAGTTCTTTGAGCTGTTCCGACCGCGTGAACATCAGATACATGTGCTCGATTGATGACTCAAACGCGGAGAAATCTGTCTCCTTGAGTTTGAGTTGCACTAGCTGTTCGGGATCTTCGAGCCAAGGTGACCACAGAAAATAAACACCTTCAAAGTTCGGCGATGTGTACATCTGTCCCCGCAATAGGACATTGCTTTCTTTCACACGACAGAGCAGCGTGGTGTTGCGATAACGTTCGACTTTTTCGGGCGACAATGGTGCTCGTGGGCTGACCATAGTCATGCATTCCATGAGGTGCTCGCCGATGCAGCGCTCGTTCAATAGTTTGTTACAAGAGGCTCCCAAGCTTTGGATTGTGAGATCGCGGTCCGTCTTTATATGAAACGGGAAAACCTCTTGGATCAAACTCAGTTGCGGGTCCATCGGTGGCTCACCGACCTTCGAGTACGGTCACTTCCAGGAGGTCGGGTTCGTCCAGGTTTTGTTTCGCCACTGTATGCTCGACGGTGATGGTCTCCCCAAACCGTTCAGCGAGCCCCTCAAGCAGGCCGACGACCATCGGCACAAGACCCGCTCTGCTTGAGTAGTAGGCAACTTCGATGACGCCGTCATCACGTGCTTCGCAATCGAAGCCAGGTGGATCAAGGTCCGGCATGGAGATCTTGATCCGCGCGTGCATCTGATCGAGGTTGCTGAGGAACTCTCGAACGCTTTCGCCAGATACGGCCATGAGTGGACCGTAGCCGGTCTTGTGGGTGAATTCGATCCAGTGGCGACCAAACCCGCGCAGCAGATCGTTCGCAGGTGTCTCCAAAACGCGGGAAGCCGCATCGACGAGCGCCATGGTCAGACTGTCGTCGTAAGGTGTCATGCTCGAGAACTCCTCGAGTTCCACGCCCGCGGCCTTGCGGACGGTTTGCCACAAGCTTTCGCCGCCGGCCTCGATAACCATGTCTCGTACGCCTTGATTGACCAACCCGTACATCGGTTTGCTCCCGATTTCCCGCAAAATTGGAGTAGCGGCAGAAAGTGGGAAAACCTGAGTGACGTTCAGCTGTGTCAGGCGTGCTCGGTGCGACTTGTTTTGCCGTGCAGCACGCGCATCACGCCGCGCCAGAGCGGCGTGAGAATGAGGGCCGTAATTGGAATCATCACGGCGCCAACGACGAGTCCGACGATCGCCTTACCGATAGCGTCGATCAACCAGCTGACAAAGCCAGCTGCGATCGGCGCATGTTGACCGATGCGATCCGCGAAGTCGGCGATCCAGTGTTCCGGGGCACCGAGGCCATAGTGAGCCAGACCGTGTAGCAAGATCCCGCCGCCGACCATCGCCATTGCAGCAGTGCCAGCAACGGACAGGAATTTCAGAAACCACGGCATGCCCACGACCAGGCCTCGACCGATTGCTCGCCACAGGTCTCCCGAGCTGCCTTTTCGGGGACTGGCGGCCATTGCGACGCCAGCATCATCGGCTTTGACGATCAGTGCGACGACGCCGTAAACACCGATGGTGATGCCGATGCCAACCACCGCTAGCACCAAAGCTTGAGTGCCGAGACTGCTGGTTGGAATCTCCGCAAGTGCGATGGCCATGATTTCGGCGGACAAGATAAAATCTGTGCGAATGGCACCGCTGACACGTTGTTCCTCAAGTGCTTGCGGCGAGCCCACAGTTTCGTCGTGGTCTGCTTTATGCTGGTGAGCACTGTTGGGTGCTATGACCTCCAGCACTTTTTCGGCGCCCTCGTAGCAAAGAAAAAGACCACCCGCCATCAACAGCGGCGTGATCGCGCCAGGCAGAAACAAACTCAGCGCAAGAGCGGCTGGCAGCAGGATCAGAATCTTGTTCTTTAGCGATCCAATTGCTATTCGCTTGACGATGGGGAGCTCGCGCTCCGCTGCGAATCCAACCACGTAGCGCGGCGTCACGGCGGCGTCATCGATCACTACGCCGGCAGATTTGGTGCCGGCCTTTAGCGCTTGCGTCGTGACGTCGTCCAAAGTTGTCGCAGCGACTTTGGCGATCCCTGCAATATCGTCCAGCAGGGCCAGCAATCCACTACTCATCGGCTCCGATACTCCAAACCCTGCATAGCTCCGGCAGAGTCTAGCAGGTTCGGAGATCGTGACCTCCGAGTTCGCTCCCGGATCGGAGTCTATTCAGGACGCTGCGCGGCGCACCCACGGGCGATCCGTGCCGCGTCGCTCTGTGTTGCCGGCGCCAAGCGTATCCAGCGATGCACGTTCTACGTCGTCTCGTTCCGTTCGGAAGAAACCGGTCAGGCTATCCATGCGTGCTGCCTGTTCGCCCAGTGATTCACTGGCGGCAGAGGCCTGCTCAACCATCGCCGCATTCTGCTGAGTAAACGCATCCAGTCGCGTGATGGTAGCGTTGACTTCATCGATACCCTCATACTGCTTCTGGCTCGACTGGGCGATATCCTCAACGGTTTGTGACAGTCGCTGCACTTCCGCCACGATTTCATCAAGCGTGACGCCTGACTGGTCCACCAGACGTGTGCCTTCCTCGACTTTCTTGCCGCTGTCCTGAATGAGCGATTTGATTTCTTTGGCTGCGCTGGCCGATCGTCCTGCGAGATTTCTGACTTCTGTTGCAACAACAGCGAAACCGCGGCCTTGTTCGCCTGCCCGAGCGGCCTCAACTGCAGCATTCAGGGCCAGCAAATTTGTCTGGAAAGCAATCTCATCAATGACCGCAATAATGTCTGAGATTTTTCGGCTGGCCTCGTTGATTTCCTGCATCGCCGCCACGGCGTTGTTCACCGCCTCGCCACCTTTTTGTGCTTTGCTACGAGCGCCCTGAGCCAGATCGTTGGCGGCTGACGCGTTGGTGGCGCTATCGCGTACCATGTCCGTCAGGCTCTTCATCGTTTGAGCGGTATTCTCAAGTCCGGACGCCTGCTCTTCGGTTCGCTGTTGTAAGTCGGCGTTCGCCAGCGCAATCCCGTGAGCGCCACCTTTTACAGACGACGCTGATTCCTGAATGCTCCCGATGACCTCGGTGAGTTTGCTGATAGTCTCGTTGGCGTTGGACTTCAACGCGCCAAAGCTCCCAAGATATTCATGGTCGATCGTCTCACGAAGATCACCTTTGGCTACCGCACTCAGCACTCTCAGTGTGTCGCCAATCACTTGTTCGGCGACCTCAACGAGGCTGTTCACGCCCGCCGAAAGACGTGCGTAGAACCCGTTGAGTCCGCTGTCATCGATACGCTTACTCAAGTCGCCTGCGCGTGCCGCCTGAACAACAGAGTCGACTTTGTTTTCGATACTCACCTCAGCCGTTCTGTCGTTCCACACCATGATGGCGCCCAATCGTTCTCCATTGTCAGCGATGACCGGATTCGACACGATCTGCAGTGAGCGGGATCCTATTGTCAACTCGTTCGTCAGGGAGCGATCCAGGGTTTTCAACGCGGTTTGCGTGTTGGTCGAGCACCCCGGTAAATCGGCGACCGTGAGGCTATTAACGTTGCGAGTTTCGAACGCTTGACCACCATAAGTCGGATCCGAGGTGATCTGATTGAATAAAGCCGTCGCGGTCCGGTTGACGAACACGATGTCCATCGCATTGTTGGCGACAATCACGGCATTGTCGACGTTATCCAGAGCTTGACGCACTCTGTTGGACGCCTCCAGTGACTGTCGGTCTTTTTCGACCTGTGCCTGCAATTTGGATTTCATTGATTGCAAACCAGCGAATACGCCAGTCGCCGGTCGGCCGCGATCCAGGTCCATTGAAAAGTCGCCGTGGCCAAGTGCATCCAGAACCTCATTGAGGTAGCTCGCGTCCGCTCCGAGATCACGCTGTAGCACGCGGAACTTGTACGAATTCCATGCAATCGCGAAGACCACGGTCAGCAGCGCCAGCAGACCGATGGTCAAGGCTTTTCGCATGCCATCGGCGGCACCCGCTCTTTCTGCTTCTGCCAACGCAGCCAGTTCCTCAACGATCTGTGTCTCGATGTTTCTCAGCTGATTGAGCTTCTCCGATTGGATCGTGAACCAATCGATCGGAGCGATTCCGAAGTTTCTCGCGGTGTCAGAGTTCAACGCCAGGCGGCGCATACTCTCCGCGTCAGTTATCGATCCAGAATCGAACTCGCTTGAGATGCGGGATTTGATGTCACCGTTCAGCCGCGCCAGAAGCTCATCTCGGTAGCTGTTCTGGATCGACGTCAGGTTCAGCAGTTCATCTCGAAGCGCCTGATTCATCTCGTCACGAGCAAACACTTCGCTTAAAACGTTACGTTCGATGCCCGATGCCTCCTTGATTCGGAGATGTGCGGTGTACGCCTCACCAAGATTGGCAAGCTCGCGTTCCTCGCTGAGCCGAGGCATGTTGCCAACCAGTCGCAGATAGGTACCGACCACCTCGACATAAAAAGCGACTGCATCCGCCCGCGATACCGTGTTGTTGTCGACGCGCTCGCGCATATTCGCGAGTTGGTCGGTAAACGACAGGGCACGGTTTAGCAGGTCATAGACCTGCGGCGGGAGCGCATCCGCCGGAATTTCGGCTGAGACTTCGTTGAGCGCTGCCAGTGCTTCGTCTCGAATGATGCGCTGCGCCGGCAGCTTCGCGCGGAAATCGGACCCGTTTGCGCCGAGCGCCCCCGAGGTCAGACCGCGTTCTTTCTGGGTTTCATGTACAACAGCGCCGGCCGCCGCTGCGATTTCGGTAAACAGGATCTGCTGCTCGGCGGCGGATCGTGTGAGCGCAGCGGTCGAAACGGTATCCCACGTAAACCACGCGAGCCCGGCAAGAGGCAATAGCAAAATCAATAGCGCTTGAGTCCCAAGGCTAACTTTTGGCAGGTGACGCATTGCGCGTGATCTCCTTTTCGCGACGCTCGCTTTGTTAAAAAAGTAGCGGCATAAGACCTTCCGACTTGAGCGTATTTCAGTTCTGTTTTATCGATTGATAGCTTTAGTAAATTGAATTTAATAGAACTGAAATCGAATCTATGATGCGTCTAGACAATCCCCAAAGACTAGGTGTAGACATGGTCTCGAATTTCAGTACGCTCAGCGTGGTCGATGGCCAGACCGGTGAGGCGCAACCCGAGTTCACGGTTCATGCGGCAGACGCGGATCGTTGGCTGCCTTACCTCAATGCACTGGTCCAGGTGTCTGGTGCGACCCGCACGCTCAGTCTTGGGCGGCCTGCCGATCGCCCCAGTATTTCCGTTAGCCGAGCCAACGCCGGGTTGCCGGCAGGACTGCGGCTGTCGCGCATCCGTGGTCTGCGCGGGGTTTGCCGATCATTGTCGGCTTCATTGGAATTGGTCGTAGTGACCCGGGCATCGGGCGACGGCGTGCCGACCGGGCGCTTTGTTCGAAACCTTCAAGCTCGTTTCGGGATCGCGAACGTGAGTCAGATCGTCAGTCCCGGCTGTATGCAGGTAGCGGATGTGGATGGTGGCGATACCAGTCAGCAATCATGGGTCGCTCGGACTTTCGGGAAATTCGTCGAATCGATTGCTGCGATCCCGGATCGAAAAGAGCTTGTGATCGTGTCCGGGGATGACTATGACGCTTTTTGCGATATGGCGGTCGGGTTGACCAACGCACGTCAGCACGCGGTTCAGATCAGTACCGATGCTTCAGAGCTCGAAATTTCCGCGTGCTACGGTGCTACCGAAAACGCTGCAGTCTTACCCCAGTTGTTCACGGCGCTGTGGTTTAACGGCGATCGAGCTGCTGCAGCGACCCTTGAGCGTGCCTGGTTGAGCTGTCTCGAGGAAGGTGTTGTGCCCGAGGGGTTCGAGTCGATCAAACCTTACTCGAGAGTGCTGCCGCGGCGGGAATTCTTCGAGGTGGTATCCAGCCGTATTGGCCGCAACCCACGCCAGTTGCGCGCAAGCCTGCCGATGGATGATTCGGCGCGCCCTGCCTTGACACTAGTCGCTAGCTGATTCGCTCTCGGTCGGTTCCAGCTGTTGTTGCTCGAGCCATAGCTGTCGAGCCTCTTCGGTTGCGTCACTGTTAACTTCGCCGATTCGGGCCGCGACAAAGTCAATGCCTTCCAACAACCAATCCGGCATGTTCACCAAGGCAAGTCGATAGATGCGGCGACGCCCCTCGCTGCGTTCTTCTACTACACGAAAGGCGCGCAAAAGCGCCAGGTGTTGTGAGACGCGGGTCGAGGTAATGCCCACCAGTTTCGCCAGTTGACTCACAGAGTAGGGCGCTCGACTGGACAATGCGTGCACCAGCAGGATCCGATCCGGATGGGACATCACTTTCAACAGAGCGCCCAGCTCCTTAGCAACGACTTTTCGACTCGGCATTAGTGCCCTTTAGCCACAAGCCAGCTAGCTCGCTTCGCGTTCGGCGGTTTGTGGCAAGTGTTCAAGTGACTGGACCACGTCGCTCGACGTGTCTTTCCAGCGGTAGTCGCCGACGTACTGACGAATCCTACCTTCATCCTCGAGAGCGTATAGGTGTAACCATTGATTGTCGAACAATTCTCTAACGCTGTCGTGCTTCATCAATATGGCTGTAATCGCTTCGGCCGGGGCTGCAATGACCGCTGACAAGCGCTCAGGTTTATGCAGGAACCGCTCGCCATCGTGCACGGATTGCCATGGCAAGCCGACTCGCAGGTCACCGCCCGTGCCTTCCAGGACGCCGATACCTCCAACGACGTTGTGCAAGGTCTTATCGCCGCTGCCCAGTCGTTTATTGTCGACCGTCGATGCGTAGTACTGCAGGCTGATCCAACTCGCCACGACCAATGGCGCTGTCATGATCAGCTCAAGAACAGCAAACCCGTCGTCGCGGCGCCAGTTGTATTCGTGCAGGAAGCTTCGACCATGCAGATCGGTGTGCCGCGTCGCGTTGCGAGGCGCAGCGATGAACGCCTGGCAGCCGACCAGGCCCCATTCGGGGCGTACCTCTGACCAGTCTTGACTGCGACGCAAAACGTCGTGCGCGCTGTCGTTCATCACTCCATGATCCCGAGCGCGTGTCAGTCGAACGGTCATCGCCGCTTTGTCGAACAATGTCTGCAGCTTCGTGACATGAGCGCGGCTCGATTCAGGTAACAGGCCGGTATCGAGGAGCGTGACTTCGTCGGTCGCCGTATCGTGCAGTGCTGCGACAAAGGCGGTGGTTTCAGGAACTTCGATCCCGCGCGCTTGCAGCTTAGTACGCACGTCGCGGTTGTTCAGAATGGCTGCCGCCAGCCGCGCGTTCGCATCGCCGGCATGACCGCCGCATGCACCGCAGTGATAGCGTGATGCATAAGGGTTGTTGACGGCGGTCGAGCCATGTCCGACCAGTGCGACCAGTGGTGCAAACTGCTCGGTCATCGACATGCCGCGCAACACCGACTCGGCAAGATCCACTTGTTGTTGAAGTTGCAGATCCGTCGCCTCTCCGCAGCTATCCAACGTTTGAATGGACGGTGCAAAGTGACGCTTTTTCTTTAGGCCAAACGCGCCCCGAACGAGGTCGGAGGCGAGCTTTGCCGCGTAGGCTATTCCGAGCGACTCGACGTAGGCGAATGAACTCACCGCGGCACGGTTGAAGGTTCTCCACGCAGCACCGAGCTGACGTTGTTCGCGCGTCCGTTGCAGTAGCGTACTCGCCGCTTCCGCAGTCCGCGCGCTTTCGCGTACACGGAATTGAGGTTCCAGCAGAACCGGGCACTGCGCATCAGCGTCTGCACCGTCAATGGTGAGAACCTCAATTGGTAAGCCGAAGAAACCCGCGAATCCACTGGTCCTGACACCGGGGTCTTCACATTCGATAATGCGCCGAAGTCGCTCAGACCGCACGTCGATACAGAAGACGGCATGAATGTCGGGAGTCGCAGCCTCTACCGGTAGCGCGATCGGATTGCTCGGGTCACGGAAGGCGTTGTCCAACAGTGTGTTCCGCGCATGCGTTTCAAGTACATCATGGGCCAGCTTTCGGAGTCGGCGCGCGTAGACCTGTGCGTCAGTCTGGCGGATCTCCAGATTTTCCTGATACTTCCGCCATTGCTCACCCAATTCAGGAATCGCCTGCAACAGGACGATTTCCCAGGCCATTCTGATGGCAAGTATCGCAACGGTATGATCCGCAGATTCTCCGCGTTGTGTGTCTGACCAATCGAGATAGCGGCTGTGCCCAGCCCAGCCACTCACCGATGCGGTCAGTCGACGCAGATACAGCGCTGCGCGAGATTCGGTCATCGGCACCAATTCTGCCGCCAGGCGCAGTAATCCCTCAGGTGTATCGGGTAGTGATCCGATAAACTGTCGTGCGTTCGGGATGCCGTGAATTTCCGGTTTTCGATTGCGTGAAGCTTCCTCACGCCATGCGACGAAAGGTTCCAGGTCGCGCCACGGGGAGGGCCACAGGGCTTGACCGGTGTCAAAATAGCTCGCGGCCCAGCTTGATATCGACTCGGTGATCAGAGCGGCAACGTCCTTCTCGATCGCATCGCCCGCGAAATCGGCGATCGTTTTGAACGGCGATTCGAGGTCATTCCGAGTTCGCTTCAGTTCACGAGCGAGTTCCTCGACGGTGAGTTGTTCGAAGCCGCCGCCAAGTGCTTTGGCAGCCGTTTGAACTTGCGCATCATCGACGTCGTTGTCCGTGAGTGCTTGCGCAAAGTAGTCAGGGGACATCAGCACATCACCGAAGCCCGTCAGAGCGAGCCTGACACCGGCCTCGTCAAAGTGCTGGCTTGTCACGCCGAGATAGGGATTCGACGCAACGAAGTTTTCAAGCGGCCAGAGCGGCGCGACTTCGAGTGCAGTCTGGTGTGCAAGACCCACCCAGGTGGCGGGATCGATAGCGTCTGACCAGCCGTTCAAGCCGACCACTTTCTCTATCGCGGTGATGGTATCCGTTTCAGTGTGTGGCACGTCGGTACGCTCCCGCCAGGTTGTTGAGGTAGTCATTGAGGTAAAAGCCATTGCGGACTGCGACGAACAGCGCATGCATCCGCGGACCGGCAATACGGGTCAAACTGAATTGCAGCAGTGCGGTTGCGCTAAACAGGATGATCAGCGAGATCGTGATGAGCGTCGCGGTGGTGGTTGGCGATGTCACCGGCGGCAGGTAGTCGCGGAAAAACGCGAGCGACAAGGTCTGCAGGCCGAAGTACAGCAGTGTGGCGGTTGCTGCGTGGCGTACGACAGGCAGAACGATTCCCTGTCCGGAGAAGCCGCGTGCAATAAAGCCGAACAAGCCAACAATGTAGATCACGCCGAGGAGTAGAACGCCTTCGGAAATCTGTATGAGTTGGTCGAGCCCGACGGCGATTGCTGCGTAGATCGCCAGCGCAGCCACGAGTGCGCCGACCAGTCGCCACGCCGTGGGCTGGGCGTGTTCCAGTTCGGCGAGTCGCAAGTCGCGGACTTGCTCGACCGCGTTGCCGGATGCAAGGAAACTGTGGGCTTTATAAAACGAGTGCGCGACCAGATGCAGCGCGGCGGCGGAGAACGCGCCAAGGCCGCACTGCAGCATCATGAAGCCCATCTGGGCGACGGTCGAGTATCCGAGCTGTACCTTGACGGTGCTCTGAGTCAGCATGAATACGGACGCGACGAGCGCGGACAATCCGCCAACAACGACCAGCGTCAGCATCGCGGCCTCGTTGGTCACGACGACGTCGGCGAAACGGATTACAAGATAGCCACCGCCATTGACGATGCCGGCATGCAGCAAGGCGGACACTGGCGTCGGTGTCTCCATCACCTCAGTGAGCCAGCCGTGCAGTGGAAATTGTGCGGACTTCAGCAGCGCCGCGACAACAATCAGTAAGGTGGCGACCGTCATCGATCCGGTGTTTGTTGCGCTGTGAGCCATCTCGTTGATGGCGGCAATTTCAATGGTCCCGAACTGCTGAATCAACAGGGCAACGCTTGCCAACAGTGCGCTGTCGGCGACGCGTGCGATCCAGAACTTCTTTCGGGCAGCAAGTTGTGCGATGGGACGGTCCGGATAGAACGTCAACAGCTGGTGCAGTGTCAGACTCGTCAGCACCCAACCGCACAGAAGCTGGATCAGAGTCCCGGAAGAGACCAGCAGCAGCACAGCCGCGAGCGTGGCGCACAATCGAGAGAAGAAAATCGGTTGGCGAGGGTTTCCGTCGAGGTAGGCCCGGCTGAAGCTGATGACTACCAAGCCAACGAAACTCACCACGCCGAGTGCGAGCAGGTTGATCGGGTCGATTCGAACGCCGAAACCAAAGGCATCGGCGGGACTCGCAGGCCATTGAGAGGGGCCTGCAGCCCAGAACCCTATCGCGGCGATTGCGACCGACACCACGGCAATCAACGAAGCGGTTTTTGCGGTCGCCGCCGACCACCGAGCCGGCAGCCATCGGCAGCCCAGGGCCGCCAAAAGGAATGCGCCTATGGCCACAGCGGGCGTAGCACCAAGCACCGTCAAATCCACACGAGACTCCAGAGAATTGGAACGATGGCACAAAGTTTACGGAAGCTGTATGTTAAGAAAAATACAATATTCCGATAACTTCGTTCACAAAAAATGAACATTCATTTATGGCAATGAACTTCAAGCACCTGAGGTACTTCTGGGCGGTCGCACATACCGGCAACCTCACTCGAGCCGCGGAACAACTGCATGTTTCACAATCGGCATTGTCCGTGCAGATTCGGCAACTTGAGGAGTGGTTTGAGCAGGACCTCTTCGAGCGTCAGGGGCGTAGCCTCGCCCTGACGGAAGCGGGTCGTATCGCCCTCGAGTACGCGGACACGCTGTTTACGGTCGGAGACGAGCTGGTGAACGTGCTGAAGGGCAATGCAGGACGCTCCCGCGAAGTCATTCGGATCGGTGCGATTACTACGCTATCGCGAAATTTTCAGATCAGTTTTTTGAGTCCGTTGTCGGCTGCAGATGATGTGGTGGTGGTTCTGCGATCAGATAATCAGGAGCAGTTACTGGCTAAACTCCAGTCGCAAGATCTCGATATTGTGCTGACCAGTCAGCTACCACCCCGAGATCAGGGTAGGCAGTGGTTGGTCCACACGATCGACAAGCAACCGGTCAGCCTGGTCGGGCACCCTACGCGCAATCTGGAAAATGCTCAGATGACGGCGTTGCTACAAGACCAACCCGTCATCGTGCCTACCGCGGAGAATCCTGTGCGCATCGGTTTCGACGCGTGGTGCGAGCGTAAGGACATCAAACCGAATATCCGCGCTGAGGTCGACGATATGCCCTTGATGCGTTTGATGGTGCGAGAGGACTTCGGCGTCGCGGTCGTGCCGCCGATCGTTGTGCGCGATGAACTCAATAGCGGCATGTTGGTCGATTTCGGTGATATTCCGGCGTTGGTCGAGACCTTCCATGCGGTCACGCTCAAGCGGAAATTCCCGAATCCGTTTCTACCGAAGCTCCTGCGTCGCATCGACGACGGTTTGCTGCCCAAAGCACACGATTAGTCTGGCTGAACGAGCTTTCCCCGAGCATCGATTAGCAAATCACCGTTCTCCTTGTGAAATGGCGCGGGTGGCGGATGCTCGAGGAGTTCAAGAACCCGTTCGCAGGGCCTGCAGAGCCGAACGCCTTTGGGCGAGCACACGATAGGTCGATTGACCAGGATCGGGTGCGAAACCATAGCCTCAAGCAACGCATCGTCCGATACGGAAGGATCCGTGAGTCCGAGCGCTTCCGCGGGCGACCGAACCGTTCGCATCGCCTCGCGAACGGTGAGGTTTGCGGCAGCGAACAACCCGAGGAGTTGTGCGCGCGTCCATCCTGAGTCGAGGTACTCGATGACGACCACTTCGGTGCCGGAGGCTTCGATCAGTCGGAGCGTGTTGCGCGATGTGCCGCACTCCGGGTTGTGATAAATCACCGTCATTGTGAAAGCCTCGCACTTTCTTCAGTTCGCTGGCAACACGCGACCAGTCCGCTCGGACTGCTATGTCAGTGTCGATGAGCATTATGACAATTCGGTCATCGTTCTGTCGTTAACCAGTAACACGACCGTCACCTGACATTCATGAGCGTTTTCTAGTTTTTCTGAGCGCCATGCCAGAGCGACGCGGTGATCAGGGGTATGTCACCAGTCACTGCGAGAACAAGGCATGGGCAACACCCGAAATCAACAAACTCGAGTTACCTAACGGGGGTATGTCTCACCATGTTAGATGTGAATAGTCCTATGGTTGATCTTGATGAGTCGTCCGAAGACTTGTCGGTAAACCCAACCCATTCGAGACCTTTCCGCGACGTTGTTGAAGCACATTTGTCGCGCCGCGGCGTGTTACAGGGCTCGCTCGCTGTTGCGGCGACCAGTTTCTTCGCGCCGTCCATCACCTACGCGGGTGACGGAAGTGTCCAGCCATCCGACAACGAACTCATGGGTTTCACGCCGCTAGCGACTGAGGATGCGGCCGCTGTGGGCGGGCAAACTGTCGCGATTTCGCCCGACTATGAGTACGACGTCCTGATTCCGTGGGGCACACCGATTGAGGGTGTTTTCTCCAAAATCAGGCCGTACGAGGGCGATCCGAATACGCGTCCGTCGTCTGCGGAGCAGGAACAGATGATCGGTATCGGGCACGATGGCATGTGGTTCTACCCGCGCTACTTGCCTCAGGTCCTCGCGTGGGAGCAGGCCAACCGAAAAATGATTCCCGAGCAGCGTCGCTCTCGTTTGCTGTCAAGCAAAGACGGCATTCTCTGCGTCAATCACGAATTCGGTCGGAACACGCATGTGCTCGGCAAAGGCTTCCCCGAAACGCTCGAGGACGTGCGCTTGTCACAGGCGGCACATGGAGTCTCCGTGGTCAGGGTGAAACAACAGGGCCGCACCGGCAAATGGGAGGCATGGAAAAGCCGTAACGCGCGACGCATCACGGTGAACACGCCGGTTACGTTCTCGGGCCCAGCGGCTGGCAGTGCGCTGCTGGACAACCCGGCGGGTAACCAGGCCAAAGGCACCGTTAACAATTGCGGTTCGGGTGCAACGCCTTGGGGCACTTACGTAACCTGCGAAGAAAACTTCAACGGCTATTTTGGCTCCAACACAGAGGGCGTTGGCGGCTTTGACGCGCTGCAAGATGCCGCGTATGAGCGTTACGGGTTTAGCACTGGTGGGTTCGGTTACGGCTGGCATGTCTTCGACGAGCGTTTCGATCTCACCAACGAGAGGTACAAAAACGAATCTAACCGGTTTGGTTGGTGCGTTGAGATCGATCCGTTCGATGCGAGCCAAACTCCAGTCAAGCGGACGGCGCTCGGTCGATTCAAGCACGAAGCTTGTGCATTCAAGGAACTCGATGACGGCCGCGTAGCGGTCTACATGGGTGATGATCAGCGCTTCGATTACAGCTACAAGTACGAGTCGAATCTTCCATGGCGCGACTACGTCGATGCTGGTTTAAGCCCGCTGGACGATGGCAAGTTGTACGTGGCGCGGTTCGATGAAGGTGCTGACGCCAGTGACGGCATAGGCGCCGGCGAGTGGATCGAGCTGACGCCCGAAGATGAGCGTATCGCTGCAGTGGGTCTGACGTCGATGGAGCTGGTGCTGATCTACACCCGCCTTGCGGCTGATGCCGTCGGTGCGACGCCGATGGATCGTCCGGAGTGGACGACGATCGGCAAGGACGGCGAAGTCTATTGGACTTTGACGAACAACTCGCAGCGCGAGGAGGCGAGTGAGGCGAACCCGATCATCGGCAACGGCGACGGCTACATCGTGAAAACAGTCGACACGAGCCCAACTTCCTTCGAATGGACGATGTTCCTGATCAGTCGTAACACGCGCCGCCCGGACGATGAGCGTGCTGTGACGAATGAAGGTGACACGCCATACGCGGCATATGCGGCACCGGCAGATGGCGGTGCGAACGTGTTTACCGATCCCGACGCTGCATGGGCCGATCCATTTGGACGTCTGTTCATCGGCACGGATGGCGGTCAGCCCGATGGTTTGCAGGACCAACTGGTGGTAATCGATACCAACACGGGTGAATACAAGCGACTGCTAACCGGTGTGGCGTCTGACGAAATTACCGGCATCACAACCACGCCGGACTATCGGACGCTGTTCACTAATACGCAGCACCCGGGCAACGGATCGCCGACCACAACGAACTTCCCGGCGCCGTTTGATGGCGTCACCATTCCGCGTGACTGCACGCTGGTGGTTCGTCGCAAAGACGGTGGTATCGTCGGTTCATAAACCGAACGACACCCCGCTTGAGAGAAGGCCTCTTCGGAGGCCTTCTTTTTTGCGCTTCAAGCACGACGCATCGCGCTGTGGCATGCTGCCTGCCGTGCGGAAATCCAATCGGGTGTGATGACGAGCGCAGTTTTCTCGGCAGAGCGTGTGAAGCGGATCGGTTTATGGTCGGGTTTGATCATGGCCGGCGTTCTGCTGGTCATCGGTGAACCCGAATCGCTGACCGTTTCGGGACGAGCGTTGTCACCGGCGTGGGTCACCTTGTGCCTGCTGGTCGTGATGGCGACCTGGTGGGTGACCGAAGCGATTCCGATCCCGGTGACCGCCTTGCTTCCGATGATTGTGTTGCCCCTGACGGGTACACGAACTATGGCAGAAGCCGCCGCACCTTACATGCATCCGGTAGTGGTCTTGTTGATGGGCGGTTTTATATTCGCCAAGGCGCTTGAACGCTGGCGACTGCATGAGCGGATTGCGCTCAACATTGTCGCGCGATCCAGTGGCAGTCCCACTCAGCTTGTCGGTGCATTCATGCTCGCAGCAGCGATGCTGTCGATGTGGATTTCGAATACAGCGACGTGCCTCATGATGGTACCGATCGCGATGTCTGTTGCCGCTGCGATTGGGGATGGTTCTGAACACTCGCGGCGTTTTCAGATCGCGCTGTTGCTCGGTGTTGCCTACGGGTGCTCCATCGGTGGGCTTGGGACACCGATCGGGACGCCGACGAACCTCATTGTTATTGGCTACCTCGATTCCGAGGCAGGCGTCGAGATCTCGTTTAGTCAATGGCTTACTTTCGGCATTCCGGTCGTGTTGGTTTTGTTGCCAGCCGCATGGTGGACGCTAACGCGCTGGGCTTTCCGCTTGGCGAGCAACGACAACACAAGCGCTCGTGATACCGTCACTCGGTCCTTACAAGAGCTGGGGCCAATGCAGTCTGCGGAGCGCCGCGTCGTTACTGTATTCATTGCAGTTGCCGCGTTGTGGATTTTTCGGCGTCCGCTGTCGGACATCACGTTGCAACTCAACGGATCTGACGTGATGCCACTGGGTGGGTTGACAGATCATCTGATCGCGTTGCTTGCTGTCTTGCTGTGTTTTCTGATTCCTGCGGGTGCGCGAAAAGCCCGTACGTTGCTCGACTGGAAGACCGCGGAGCAGATTCCGTGGGGCGTTTTGTTGCTGTTTGGTGGCGGGATGTCTTTGGCGAGTGCCATGAATGCTTCGGGTCTTGGAACATTTCTCGGCAACTCGTTAGCAGGCGTTGATGCATTGCCGACCTGGCTACTGATCGCTTGCATCACGACCGTGATCCTTGTGTTGACCGAAGTCACCAGCAATATCGCTACGGCCTCTGCTTTGATGCCGGTCATTGGCTCGCTCGCAATCGCGAGCGGTATTTCGATCGAAATGCTGGCCGCACCCATCGCGTTGGCTGCTAGCTGCGCCTTCATGTTTCCGATGGCGACTGGCCCCAATGCGGTTGTCTTTGCCGCTGGTGAGTTCAACATGCTGACGATGGCACGGGCGGGTATCCGTCTGAACGTACTGGCGGTGATCGTCATTACGTTTGCATCGATGACGCTCGCACCGTGGGTGCTCGGGTCAGCGTAGCGGCAGCGCCGATGTTCGACGCACCGTGCGAATCGCGACGCTGGAGTTGATTCGTGCCACGCCGGGCAATCGTGTCAGTGCTTCGTTGTGCAAGCGCTCGAAATCGGCCATATCAGCAACGACCAGCCGCAGTAAATAATCGAACTCGCCCGTCATAAGATAGCACTCCATGACCTCGGGAATGTCATTGATCGCGGTTTCAAACGCAGCGAGTTCGCTTTGATCCTCGCGTCGAAGCGCAATATGCACAAATACGGTGCCGGCGCGGCCGAGCCGTTTGTGATCAAGGACAGCGACGTAACCGCAAATCAAACCTTGTTGCTCCAGCGCCCGCACCCGTCGCAGGCACGCCGACTCCGAGAGTTGGACGGCGTTGGAAAGATCCACGTTGCTCATGCGTCCGTCGTGTTGCAGTAGTTCGAGGATTCTACGATCGAATTTATCCATAGAAGCATAAAATACGAAACTTGAGCCCATAAGTGCAAGAATCTAGCGTTATTGATCTGTTTTGACACGTAATCACCCGGTTTCTTGCGCGCATTCGGCGGTATATTCCTGGCATCCACAAGCATGGGGGAGAGCGCAGTGATTGTCGGTGTTCCAAAAGAAATCAAAGTCCTCGAGTATCGCGTTGGCATGACGCCCGCTGGTGCGCGCGAATTGATCGAAGAGGGTCACGAAGTCGTTGTTGAGACCGGCGCCGGGGAAGGGGTGGGATTGATGGATGACGACTATCGAGCAGCAGGCGCCACGGTGGTCGACACCGCGAAGGCGGTATTCGAGGCGGCAAATCTGATCGTTAAAGTCAAAGAGCCGCAACTGGTCGAGTGCGAGATGCTGCGATCTGGGCAGGTCCTGTTTACCTATCTGCACTTGGCCGCCGATCCTGCTCAAACGGAAGCGCTGGTTCGATCGGGCGCGACTGCGATCGCGTACGAGACGGTCACCGCGGCCGATGGCTCTTTGCCTTTGTTGACCCCGATGAGTGAAGTGGCCGGGCGACTTTCGATTCAAGCCGGCGCATTCGCATTGCAAAAGGCTAACGGAGGACGCGGTGTGCTGCTCGGTGGCGTGCCGGGTGTCGAGCCCGCGCATGTTGTTGTTGTCGGGGGCGGTGTAGCAGGCACGAATGCAGCTGAGATGGCGATTGGGCTCGGTGCGCGAGTGACGATTCTCGATCGTTCCGTTCCGCGACTGAGGCATATCGACCAGGTGTACGGCGGTCGGGTACAGACACAGTATTCGACTCGCGATGCCATCGATGCACTCTTGCCGAGCGCAGATCTTGTCGTCGGGTCTGTGTTGGTCCCGGGTGCCGCGGCGCCCAAACTCGTGAATGTGGACCATATCAAGCAGATGCGCCCTGGCGCGGTCTTGGTCGACATTTCAATCGATCAGGGCGGGTGCTTCGAAACCAGTCGCCCTACGACGCATGCTGATCCGACTTTTGTTCAGGATGATGTCGTGCACTATTGCGTGACCAACATGCCGGGCGCTGTGCCGCGAACCTCAACGTTCGCACTCACCAATGTGACGCTGCCATTTGTGAAACGCCTGGCGAGCCTGGGCTGGCGCGCCGCGTTGCAGGCCGATACGCATCTGGCCGCCGGCCTGAATGTGCACGACGGTGGTGTGTATTTCGATGCGGTTGCGAGAGACCTCGGTTACGAGACGAAGGCGCTGGCGCCGTTGCTGGCTGACTAAAAGCGCGAAGACCACCGTTGTCTTAGTGGCTCAGGTTTACAAGCCCTGGTAGCTGTTGCTGACCTCAAACATCTGGATAAAGAACGATCGAAGGGTTGCTTCGGCTTCCGCTTTGGACATCAGTCGTTCGGCTTCTATCAGTGCTGCCATGTCCTGAATGGTGCGTTTGCCGTCGATCATCGACATCAGGAACGCGTGTATCCGGGTCGACATCGCCTGCGACTGAAACGAGTCGTTCAAAGGGACTGCGAGATCTCCCTGTACCAGCCAGTCGGGCAATGCGACGTGGCGAGGGGGTTTTGGCGTATCTTCTGTCTTTGTCATGCTCATGACAACGACACGTTCGCTTCGTGCGTGGCGGTTTGCCGGTGAGACCATGTACGGGATTTCGCTCTCAACGACTGCGGGCTGCGAGAACCCTTGATCCGCAATGATCTCAAGCGTTTCCTCAAGACTGACGCGCTCCAAAGGGTCGGCAGTGCGAAACACGTGTGAACCGAACCAAATCCATTGGCCGCCTGGCTTCAAAAGCTGATTCCATCGTGCAACCTGACGTGTGAGCGGTTCTGCGAGGACATCGCCGAGCCACGGTGTGACCAGCGTATCGAACGTGGCTGGTTTGAATGGCGCGCGCAGGACGTTCGCCAGGACATGGTGAAAGTTCTCTGCTGCCGGGGCGGGGGCGCTTAGCGTTCGCGCACAGGCAACGCTGTTTGCATCGATCGGTGCCAGAGGGAACTCATGGAGATCGACACGATCGCCTCGCATGATGCGCTCTGCTGCCAGTACCAACAATGGATTGAAATCGACCGCGACTGTCCTGGCGGGTTGCAAATGCTCATGCAGGTCATAAGCAAGTCGGCCGCCACCGGATCCGAGCACAAGCAGATTTCCGATGTCATGATCTTGTAGTGCGCTGCTGACCAGCTCAAGCGACCGGCAATTCTCGTCGTCGCCCCAGCACCAATCACGATGCAAGTTGGCGTAGTAGGTCGCCAGGCCCTGGTCGGACGGCAATCGCGTTCTCAACGCGAGATACGTGCTGTGGTCGGCGACCTCGGTCTTGAGTTCCAGCGGCTTGAGTAACTCGACTAACTCATCGCGATGTGCACGGAGCGCGGTGTGCAGGTGTCGCAGTCGATCGCGTGTCGTGTCAGACGATATATCAGATTTGAGGGATTGCTCGAGTAAGTCGCTTTGATCGTCGATCTCAGCAAGACGCGCATGGTAGCGGCTGCGCCAGTCATCCAGTGTGACCGTTGGCTCGGCGAACAAGAACGGCACGCCATTGAGAATTGGAAACTCTGTGCCGGCACCTCTGCTGGTCAGGCGTTTGCCGTCGAACTCAATCGGTTGGTCACAGCGAGGGCACGCGAGTAATTCAAGAAATTGTGGATCCATGCGCGCATGGTAGCGGATTGCGTCATCAGTCTGGTGGATCAAGGTCACGGTGTACGGCAATTTTTCCGGCCAGTTCCTGACCGTCGGCCCGTCCGAATCGAACGATCACGTCGTCGCGTCCGTCCGCGTCAACATCCGCCAGGGCGACTTCAGTTCCGTCCGCCGGGCCGGTGATATCGAGACTCGTTGAGCGGTTGGCGAAGCTGCCTCCGGAAAGGCCTTTCCTCCAATTCAATATCCGTTTGCGTTCCTTCAGGATCAGGTCGTTAATGCCGTCACCATCAAGGTCGCCGAACGTGATCGTCGGGAACTCGACTTGTCCGGTGCCGAAATCGAATTTTACGCGACTCTTGATTTCGGTGGTGGCCTCGCTCTGAATCGTGCCGGACGCATCGGCCGTGTAGATTTCAATGCGCATCGTGACAGAGCGCGAAAAGAGTGCGCCAATAATCGCTCTAACGCCAACCTGTACGCTGGCAGAGACCAGCATGTTGCGGTCATCGTCGAGCGATTCGAGCCGCATTCCGACCTGAAAGCCGCGACTCGACAAGGTGGAATTGGCCGCTTCGTCGAAGACAAGCGTGTCGTTGTTCAAGCGACCGTGGTGCACACGGTAGGTTGTAGTCTTATCGAACACCCCTCGACTGACCGTTTCCAGCGTCATGATATCGGGCAGACCGTCGCCGTTGATATCAACGAAACGGTCCATTTCTCGCAGCACAATATTGTTCTGATCGATATCTTCGTAGCTATTGTAGTAGCGCTCCAATTCCAGCTCATCGCTGAGTCCAAGATTCAGTTGGGTGACGGTGGGTTCTGTGGCGTCCGGGGCGACACTCAAAAGCTCCGCGCCGCGGACCGAGTAGAGCGTGCCGCCACCAATCGAATCGGCGGCGGTGACGCTCGCGGGGCGATAGGTGGTGCTGCTGTCGTAGGTGCGCCGGAAGCTCTCGATAGCGACATCACGCCGAGCCGCACCGTCGATCACGTGCAACGTATCGAAATCCGGCACAACGAGCTCGGGCTCATCGTCGCTGTCGATATTGCGGGCAAAATTCAGTGAGCTTGACAGTTCGGCGAGAGAACGGCCGCGAAACAGACTCTTGGTGGCGGCGATATCGGCCCAGTCACCGTCGAAACTGCGCAAGGCGTGAACACCATCTGCGGTCAAAACGAACAACGTCTCTCCGCCGTCGGAACTCGGTGCTGTATCGATGGCAACAGCAGACTGTGGCAACGCAAGCTCGCGGTAAATGACCTCACCCGCATCAACACCCAGCAGGCCGAGACGTGGCAGCCCACGATCATCTCGACCGGCAAACGCCAGGGCGCTGCCATCGCTGTTCGCGAATTGCAGTTCGCGCATGCCCGTTTGAACTCGGAATTGAGGCTCTACCCACTCAGGTTCGGCGCGTGCCACGAGTGTGATGATCGCGAGAATCGCGATGGCGACTGCCCGCAGTAGATGTCGTTCGTACATAGATTGCCTCAGAGTTTGGCCCAGTCGACCCGCAACGGTTATCGTGTTGTTGATGCCACGGAGAATACCAAGATGATGATTCGAGCGATCCTGATACTTACCGTAGGACTATTGCTGTCCGTGCCGGTTCCCGCGCTGGCGGAAAACTCGGTAGCGCTGGTCGGTGGACGGTTGATCGATGGGTTTGGGCACGCGCCGATTGCCGATAGCGTGATCCTGGTGGATGGCGACAGGATCACCAAGGTTGGAACGATTGAGACCTTGGCCGTGCCGGACCACTACGAGGTCATTTCACTGGAGGGCATGGACGTGCTCCCGGGACTGTGGGAAGCACACGCGCATCTGATGTTGACCGGACATGCTGACTATCCGCGGTGGCAACGCGTCTACACGGATCGGTTCGCGGATGAAATTATGCCGGCGAGTGCGTTGCAGTTGCTGTTGGCTGGCATCACGTCGACTCGAGATCTCGGCGCGCCACTCGAAGCTTCAGTATCGCTCTTGAATGCCGTGGAGTCAGGTGAGTTGCCTGGACCTCGCCTGTTTATGTCAGGCCCGTTCCTGCAGGCGGAGGTTGCCGAGTGGCAAAAGGGCTACCGCTGGGCCGTGCGCAGTATCGGTGATGCCAAGCGACGCGTCGCCCAGCTTGACGAAGCAGGCATGGTGATCGTAAAGCTGATCGATCAGGACAAGATGCCGCGCAGCGTTGCTGAAGCCATTGTTGAGGAGGCACATGCCAGAGGCATGAAAGTCGTTGCGCATTCCCACCGTCCTGACGAGATTCGGGTCGGACTCGAGATTGGGGTCGACAATTTTGAACACACTGGGCTGACGACGGCTCCCGAGTACCCGCCGGATGTGATGCTGATGTTGAAGGAGCGCACGGCTCGGGGTCGTGTGGCTGGAGGCCCCTTGTTCTGGACGCCCACCGTGGAGGGTCTCTGGAACTTTGACCGAACCGTAGCCAATCCTGAAAAGCTTGACGATCCTTGTTGGAAAGTGGGTCTGCAGGACGACACGATTGCAGATATTCAGTCGTCGATCGCTCAGCCTGGCCAACTCGGCTATACCCGATTGACGCCGCTGCGCAAGCCAACCTTGAAGCGAAAAATTGCTCAGTTACGCGAGGCAGGCGTGGTGTTTATGGTCGGTACGGACAGTGGCATACCGATGAAATTTCATTGCCAGTCCACCTGGAATGAAATGGATGTGCTGGTTCGAGTCATGGGGCTCCCTGTCATGGATGTCATCCGTTCCGCTGTCTATTGGCCGGCGGTCATGATGGATGTGGAGCAGGATCTCGGCACAGTGTCGGCCGGCAAGTTCGCGGATATCATAGCCGTGCGCGGCGATGTGCTGGAGTACATCAGCTTGTTGCAACGCGTGGATTTCGTCATGAAGGGTGGCGTCGTGTACAAGCACGACGGGCGAGCAACAGCAGCCGCTTTGCCCTAGCGAAGAAAATCCAAACGGGCCGCGAGCGTTAGCACCCGCGACCCGTCTGGTGGGGGTCAGAATCGAAAGTCGACGGTTGCCGTTACGATTCGGGGGTTTCCGTAAAACGCCGTGATGTTGCCTTCCAGCCCCAGAGTCGGGAAGAAGTAGCCCGCGACTTTGTATTCCTCATCTGCCAGGTTCTTGCCGTGCAGGCCGAAGTTCCAGCGACCGTCTGCATCGCTCCAGGTCACACTGGCATCCCAGATGTTGAAACTACCTTGATCCAGGAATGGATTGGGGGCCTCGAACTGACTGGCCGCACTGCGGTGACTGACTGCGCCGGTTAAGTACAACGTGCCTGAACTGCCAAACAGCTCGAGCTCACGACTCCAGTTCAGCCGACCCTGTGCCGTCCAGTCCGGGGTGTTCTGAAAGACTCGTTGAGACGCAACATCTTCGCCGAACGCATCGATGAACTCGTTGAAAACTGCCTGGATGTAGCCGATTGACCAGTTGAAACTCAGGCTATCGGTCAGAAATGCGGTGCCCTCGAACTCCGCGCCTGTAATGTCTGCATCCGCGGCGTTCGATGTGATGCCGACAAACGTCTCTGTGACACCATCATTGTCGGTGTCGAGTCCGACAGAGCCGGGGATTTGCACATCTTCGTAGGCATTGCGGAACAATGCGATATTGGTGACGACTCGACCGTCGAGCCAGGTTCCTTTGAGCCCCAGTTCGAATGCATCAACAATTTCAGGTTGGAACAACATGAACTGAAAAATATCCTCGGCATCGATCGTGCCGTCTCCGTTCAGATCGGGCGCGGCCGTCGTTTGGCCGCGGGGGTCGAAGCCACCACCTTTGAAACCGCGGTTGTAACTGGCATACAGGTTCACACTATCTGTAGCCGCCCAGGCCAGAGACACGCGCGGCGTGAACTCGGTGAATTCCTCACTGCCCTGAAAATCCGATGTTGTCGCGATCGCCACGGCGGTTCCACCGAAAAATTCCGATGTGCCGCCGATCAGCGTCTCGCGCAACACACGCGCGTCTCTTTCATCGGACGTGTAGCGCCCGCCGACGGACAGAGCAAGGGTATCGGTCAGGTCGAACGTGACATCAGCGAACACGGCCCAGCTGGTCGTATCAACGTCGCCCAGCGTGAAAGCATTCAGGCCGGGCAGCATGATCGCAGCACCCGTGTTACCGAGAATCACGTCGAACGCGTTGAAGGCATTCGCATCCAGATAGTAAAACCCGAACAATCCATCCCAGCCGTCGCCGGCATACAGTAGCTGCAACTCCTCAGAGAGTTGGTCGTTCTCGTAAATCACCGGAACATCGAGATCGACGCCCTCAAGGGAGTCGAAGTCGATCGGTGAGAACGACTCGTCTTCGCGATACGCGAGGATGTTGCGGAGCGTCCAGTTGTCGTTCAGCGTCCACTCGGTGGTCAGCGAGTAACCCTGCGCGGTGACTTCCTGTTCGGGGTTGTTGAGACCTGCCCGAGTGTCGAACACGTCATCGAGTATTGGTGCCCCGGTAAAGTTACCGACAGTTAGCCTGTGTCCCTGGCGAGGGTCTGATTGGTCATCGATGTAGTCGGCCGCGAAGCGTAGGAAAAAGGTGTCGCTCGGGTTCCATTCCAGACTGCCGCGAAATCCAAGGATGTCTTTCTGGTAATTTTCCACACCCGGTAATGTCAGATTGTCACCAAATCCGTCCCGCGTCAGTTTCGCGATCGAACCGCCGATACGCAGCGTCTCGCTGATCGGAGTTGAGGCGGTCAGTACACCATCGAGCTGATTGAAGCTGCCGACCGACAAACGCACGTTGGCCTCTGCTTCGTCAGCCAGTCGCTTGCTGACGTATTTGATGGCGCCGCCAATAGTGTTTCTGCCATATAGCGTGCCTTGCGGGCCCCGCAGCACCTCGATGCGCTCGACGTCGTAGATATCGAGCACGGCCGCTTGCGGGCGGTTTAGATAAACATCGTCGACGTAGATGCCGATGCCGGCCTCGAAGCCGGCGACCGGATCTTGTTGACCGACGCCGCGGATGAACGCCGACAGGGTGGTATTGGTGCCACGCGAAACTTCGAGCGTGACATTGGGTGCCGCTTGCCCGACGGCGACCAGGTCGGACAGGCCTGTGCGGGCGATGTCCTCGGCAGTGAGTGCGGTGATGGCCACCGGGACGTCCTGCAGCGATTCCTCGCGTCGACGCGCCGTGACGACGATTTCCTCGACAACGCCCGAGGCTCCGGTGGTTTGAGCCAACAAGGGTGACGGCATGCTGAGCGCGCCGGCACCGGCAATCAAGACTCCGGCAGTACACCGGATCGAAGCGTTTAATGACATTGGAGCCCCCCAAAAGACGAATCGGATCAATCCAGAATTGATCGAGTTTCAACGAACGCTGAATGAATCTTAATTCAGCGTTCGTTGAAAAATCAAACGTGAAGTGCCTTCCGGTAGCGCGCTGAGGTTACGTGGGGTTGCAGATATGCCTGAATCCGGCGGCAATAAATCGTGGTAAGCGATCACTGATCGCATCCATATCCTTGGACTGACACAAACCCTGGGACAGATTGTCGATGCGGCCGGTTTCCGCGAAGGTCAGGGTCAGTGCTCCGGAAAGAAAGTGGTAGCACCAGAACAAATCGACGTCAGCTGCGTCTGGCATCGCCCGCCGAATGGCATCCATAAACCGGCGAACCAGAGGGTCGAAAAAACGTGTCATGAGTTCACCGCCCCATTGCGGAGAGTTGTTGATCTGGGCGATCAACGCAAAGTAATCGCGCCACGTGTCGTGATCTTCTGCCAGCAGCTTCAACAACGGTTGCGTGAATGCTTCGATAATCTCCTGAACCGACGGCGCGTCGTCGGGGTGCCTCTGCTCAACAGCATCGAGAGCGGCATGCCGGACGTCATTCATATGATCCGCTCGACGCATCAGGACGGCATCAAACAGGTCACGCTTGGAGTCGAAATGGTAGTAGGCCAGCGCCACATCGGCGCCAGCCTCACGCATGATCTGTCGGACCGTGACGCCCGCGAAGCCTTCTTTGGCAAACAGTTTTTCAGCCGCATCCAGAATGCGTTGTTTGGTCTCGTTTGATCTCGGAGCCACCGGAAATCCTCATGAATGTGGTACTTCGAAGACTAGAGAGTAACCGGTTGCGTTTCAACGGACGTTGAATTAGTCTTCAACGCTCGTTGAAATATCGGCATAGCCATGGGGGGCATTCGATGGCGTGGTTTTCACCAGACCCTTTGTATCTGCCACAGATACTGGATCTGAATGCCGAAACTCGCCCGACTCAAATCGCGTTCCAGATGGAGGATGTCTCGTGGACGTGGCGGCAGCTTATCGAGAAATGCCAACGGTGGTCGGGTGTTCTCGAATCGCTTGGCTTACGTCATGGCAACCGAGTGGCTGTTGTGATGGAAAACTCACCAGAGACGCTGGTGTCGTTGTTGGGCACGATTTACGGCGGGTTTGTTGCGGTGCCGATCAACACCGCGGTCACCGATGAAACGGTTGTCGGGATGCTCAACGATAGTGAGGCCAGTGTTCTGGTCTGCAACGAGCCGCACGCCGCGAGACTCGATGCACTGACCGGCGACCTTGAGCATTTATGTGCGCGTGTCAGTTCCGATGCACACCGTGACTGGCATCTGTTTGACGATTTGATGGATCAGACGACTCCGCGTGCTCGCGCCGCGTCGGTCGATGGCACGGACGAGTGCAACATCATCTACAGTTCCGGGACTACCGGGCTGCCCAAAGGCATTGTGCATGACCATCGCTGTCGCTCGGCATGGGCCTACGATATGGCGATTGCGCTGCACTATCACCCGACGGCAAACACGCTGTGCACACTCGGGTTGTATTCGAATATCACGTGGGTCGCGATGCTCGCGACTTTACTGGCGGGCGGCACGCTGCACGTGATGCGCCGTTTTGATGTCGATGACACGTTGCGCTATGTCGACGAGCATCACATTTCGCATACCGCGATGGTACCGGTGCAACTCCAGCGGATGCTCGAGTCCGATGCGCTCAACGCCGCTGACTTGGGGTCGCTGGAAAGCCTGATGTGTTGCGGTTCACCGCTTGCGCCATCGGTTAAGCAGGCGGTGATCGATGCTTTCGGTCATGCGTTTCTGGAGCTTTACGGCCTGACTGAAGGGCTGGTCACTGTTCTGCAACCTAAAGATATGACGGACCGTCTGACATCGGTCGGCAAGCCATCGCCAGGACAGTCCATCGTGATCCTCGACGACAAGGACCGTGTCTGCGCTGTTGGCGAAAGCGGTGAGATCGTAGGTCACGGCCCGTTGCAAATGGCTGGCTACCACGCTCGTGACGATGCCAATGAGGCGGCAACCTGGGTCGACGCGGACGGTCGACGTTGGCTGCGGACCGGTGATATCGGCAAGTTCGATGAGGCGGGTTATCTGTATCTCGTCGATCGAAAAAAGGACATGATCATCAGCGGCGGGCAGAACATTTATCCAGCCGATATCGAAGCGGTCGTGATAACCCACGCGGCAGTCAACGAAGTGGCTGTCATCGGCGTGCACAGTGACCGGTGGGGTGAGACGCCGTTTGCAGTTTACGTGGGGAGTGGTGACTCGAGCGACGTGATCGAGTGGACCAATACCCGGGTTGGGAAACAGCAGCGACTTGCCGGTGCCGCGCAGGTCGATGCGTTGCCGCGCAATCCGAATGGAAAAGTGCTCAAGCGTGAGCTTCGCGAGTTTTACAAGGATGCACTCCATCGTGCGTGAACATCGGTTCGAGGTTGAGGCGGGCTGCACGATCTACGGGCGCGAGCACGGCGACGCATCCGGCCGTTGGATCCTCGCCTTGCACGGGCTGACCCGCAACAGCGAAGACTTCGATGCTTTGGCGCCGCATCTTCCGAGCGGCTGGCGCATGCTCGCATTGGATCTTCGCGGACGGGGTCGATCGAGCTATGACCCGGAGTGGCGCAACTATGTGCCACTGACCTATGTGCGGGACGTGCGCGTAGTGTTGGCGCAGGTCGGCATCGAGCGCTGTGTATTTCTGGGTACCTCGCTGGGTGGGCTTTTGACGTTGCTCATCGGCTCGGTCACACCGCAGCTGCTGGCAGGTGCCATTTTGAACGATATTGGTTGTGCGATTGATCCTTCCGGCCTTGCGCGGATCCAGCAATACACAGGGCAACTACCGCCAGTGGCCACCTGGGATGAAGCGCGCGATCAAATAAAAAGTGTTTATGGCGAGACACTCTCGGATTTGACCGACAATGATTTCGATGTGTTGGCTCGACGGAGTTTTGCTGAGGATGCCGAGGGTAGGCCGACGCTTCGATTCGATCCGGCAATCGGACGCGCGATACGCGAGCTGGACATGCCACTCGGTGATATGTGGGCGCACCTCGATCAGATCAGCGCAGTTCCGACCCTGCTCTTGCGAGGCGCCGAGTCCGACATTCTTAACCGACAAACGGCAGAGTCAATGGCCGCTCGGCACCCGAACCTGGAGTGGATTGAGGTGGACGGTCGGGGTCACGTTCCGCTGTTAAACGAACCGGCTTGCGTGTCTGCGATCACAGAATTTCTCAGTAGGTTGCGATGAAGCTCTGGGGTTTAGCGTCGTTGGTTTTGTGTCTGTCGGGGTGTGTAACACCAGTGACCTCACCGCCGCGACTGACCGTATCCGGTGTGTCGTCGGGTGGCTACATGGCATTGCAAATGCAGGTAGCGTTCAGTGATCAGATCAATGGTGCGGGCGCCATCGCCGCAGGGCCCTATGATTGCGCTGAGGGCAATATCGTCAATGCTCTGGGTGCCTGTATTAATGGCCCACCACCGAGTGTGTCGCACACCGTCGACCTGATGCGGCAACGTGAGTCGGCAGGCAACATTGCACCATTGGCGAGATTGGCAGACCGGCGCATCTGGCTCTTGCACGGCAGTCACGATGCAGTGGTGGATCGCAGCGTTGTCGAACGCGCTGCCGATGTGCTGATTGCATTGGATGCCGAGGTACAACTCGTCACTGACGTGCCGGCAGCTCACGGTATGCCCACCGTGAATTTCGGGGCAGCGTGCGATCAAATGCAGACACCGTTCCTGAACCAATGCAACTTCGACAGTGCCGGACGTTTATTGCAGTTTTTGGTTGGCGACGCGACCGAGCTCACCGAGTCTGCTCGGGCAACCCCCCGTGGACATCTTTTTGACTTGCCGCAGCCACAGGCCGAAGGTCTGGCAGACGTCGCGAAGGTCTATGCTCCGCCGCAGTGCGATCGTCGCGATCAATGTGAGATTCATGTCGCGTTTCATGGCTGCCAGCAGAGTACCGAATTCGTGCAGCAGGCGTTTGTCGATAGTGCCGGCTACAACGTGTGGGCTGATCGACTCGGGTTGATTATCCTGTATCCGCAGGTCGCCGCCACGCCAACGAATCCGCTCGGTTGCTGGGACTGGTGGGGTTATTCAGATCCCGATTATGCGACACGTCAAGCACCACAGATGCGGGCCGTTCTGGCGATGGTCGATGCATTACGATCGGGCGTGCAATGAGTTTCGCCTGGACGCTGTTTGCTGTTTACCTCACGGCAACTGCATGGCTCGGTTGGATGGGACATCGGCGCACCCAGGGGTTCAGCAGTTTTGCGCTCGGCAGTGGCAAGATGCATCCGCTGGTTGTCGGGATCACGCTGGCGGCCAGTACGGCGTCAGCCGCGACCTTTATCGTCAATCCGGGCTTTATTTACGTCGATGGGCTGTCTGCGTGGTTTCATCTGGTGCCGGGGCTTGTGACTGGCCTATCCGGCATGTTGTTTTTACTGTCGCCCGCGTTTCGACGCATCGGTGCTGAAACCGGCGCGCTGACTCTGCCAGACTGGATCGCACGCCGTTATAAGTCACGTGCCTTCGCGCTGTACTTCGCGGTTCTCAGTCTGTTGTCTTTCGCATTTGTCGTGTTGTTGGTCGGCGGGATCTCTATCGTCATGCAGCAACTGCTTGGCATCACAAACACCACGGCACTCATCATTACGCTAACATTCGTTACCGGCTACGTGTTGATTGGCGGCACGCATGCGCATGTGCTGACGAATCTCCTGCAGGGCGCGTTGATGATTGTGGTCAGTGTGCTTGTACTGGGTTCCTGCATCTGGGTATTGAGTGGCAGCGAGTCGTCGCTGATCGCGGCGTTGAACGCCAAAGACCCGAACCTTACGCGTTGGGTCAACCCCGAGGGACAGCTGTTTCGGGAACCGTTTTCCATTTTTTTCGCAGGGTTCATTATCGGGGCGATACTGGCGTGCCAGCCGCACATCCTGACCAAAGCGCTATACGTTGAATCGGACCGAGCAGTCCGACATCTTGTTTGGATTTTCACCGGTGTGATGCTGTTGTTTGCACTTCTCGTATCGGTTGGCTTCGTTGCGCACCTGACAGTGGACCCCGCTGCACTGGTAGACGCCAATAGTGGCCTTTTCCGACAGGATCTCGTCATGGTCACTTATCTCGAGGTGGTGTTTCCGCCGTGGTTATTCACGGTGATATCGGTGGTCCTGCTAGCAGCAGCCATGTCCACACTCGACGGACTGTTGATCGCGCTAACGACCATCACTGCCAACGATCTGGTACTCAACCTGACGGATTCTACGAAGTCGCAGCCCGAACGGGAGCGCCGTGCGATGCAAATCGGCTATGTAGTTTTGTTGTCGATGGCGGTTGCAGCGTTCCTGATTAACCTCTCGCCACCACGCCTTTTGGGTATTTTCGGTCAGACAGGTGTATACGGACTGGCAGCTGCCCTCGCACCGCCGCTACTACTCGCGGTGTTTTGTGAAAGACCGCCGACTGTGCTCGCCATGTTCTTGTCGGTGATTGCTGTTGTCGCGCACTTCGCACTGTACTTCAGCAATGGCGCGATACTGCCGGGTTTAGATCTCACCTGGGCAAACCCGGGCGTCTGTGCATCAATCGCCGCCATTCCGACACTGTCGGTTGCGGTAGCCTATCTCCTGATGAATCGCAGTGGCTCACGCACCGTGGTCGCGTAGGGCGCGAAGGTAGTCGCTGGTTGTTGTCGCATCCATTGGTCGTGCGAAATAAAACCCCTGGACTTCATCGCATCGCAATGCGCGCAGCGTGATGTGCTGCAGTTTGTTCTCAACGCCTTCCGCGACCGCAGTCATGTTCAATTCATGGGTCAGACTGATGATGCCCGAACACATGGCTGCGGCGTCCGGTTGTTCCACAATATCGTCGATGAAGGACTTGTCGATTTTGAGGTTTGAAATCGGCAACTCCCGCAAGTAGCACAGCGAGGAGTAGCCTGTGCCGAAATCATCGAGCGAGAACGTCACGCCGAGCGATTTGAAACGCCTGATTGCCTTGACGACACCGTCGAAATCGTCGAACAGTGAACTTTCCACGATTTCGAGATCCAGTCGACTGGCAGGGAGTTGATGTTCGGTCAACGTGGACTGAAACCAATCGAAGAACTGTGGATCAAGCAGCGTTTCGCTCGAGATGTTGATCGACAGGCGTCCAAAGTTGTATCGATCCTGCAGCCATCGCCGTGCCGCAGTACAAGCGTTGGTGACGACCCAGCGCTCAAGCTGCGGGATACAGTGTGCTTCGCGCGCGGTATTGATCACGTCCGGTGGAGCAACCGGACCGAGCTCAGGATGGTTCCAGCGCAACAGACATTCCAGGCCGGCAGCCTGCTCGGTAAACACATCGAGCTTCGGCTGAAACGCGAGGGACAAGCCATTGTGATCCAGCGCCGCGGGAAGGTCAGCCGCGATGCGGAAGCGTCGACGCGCCTCGCGTTCGATGTCGTCGTTGACCACAATTGACCGAGGGCCTTGTTGAGCGGGAAGCCGCTGCGCTGCGATACGACAAACGTCAATCACGTCGCGCAGTCGCCGCTTGCCGCTGCGTTCCGTGATAGCGATGGTCAGGCGCGGGTAGAGTCGTCCGGCCTGCGTATCGACTCCCTTCGTCAGTTGCTGCACGAGCATCTGTCGCAGGCCTTCCAAGGTGCCACGGTCCGGTCTGTGTGTGCATACCGTCATTGCTGACAGGCGCTTGCCGTCGAGTCGCCCCGCGATTGCAGCGCCGTAATGCTCCAAAGTACTATGCAGTCCTTGTGTAATGCCGACCAGTGCCTCGTCGGTGGCTACGCCGCCGTGGGTGTCCGCAAGAAAGCTCAGATTGTCCACTGTGATGGTGACGACCAACGACGCGAACTCGTCGCCAACGCACGCTCGGGCCATTCGATCGGCTGCGCGGAAAAACGCATCTCCCCAATAGGCGCCGGTGATCGGATCGCGGCGTGCGTCCTGATCAAAAGGTGTATCCGCTCGCAGCAATTCGGATTTCACGATTTGACCCAGACTGATGAGGCGTTCCTGGTCAGTTTCCGAAAACGAGCGAGGTTTGTTGTCGATCAAGCACAGCGTGCCAAGCGGCAGCCCGGTGGGGTCGCGTAGAACCGCCCCGGCGTAAAACCGAATATGCGGTGGGCCACAGACCAACGGGTTGGAACGGAACACAGCATGAGCGGCCGCATCTTCCACGACCAGAATTTCGGTCTCGTGGATTGCATAGGCGCAAAAAGCGACATCTCTGCCAGTTTCGCAGGCTTCAATGCCATGTTTCGAAAGAAACCACTGTCGCTGTGCATCCACAAGCGACACAACGGCGGTTTCCACATTGAAGATATCCGCTGCGAGCGCTGTCACTCTGTCGAATCGTTCATCCGGTGCCGAGTCCAGCAAGTCGAGCGCATGCAACGCGACTAGCCTCTGCGACTCTTCAGGATGATCCGGTGCGGGGACATAGACCCGCATGGTGGCTGTGCTTTGTGACGGTGGTGGCATTGCTTTTGGTTTAATACCCCATACGAGGTTTTAGCGGCCGATCAGATGCAGGCTTGAGCTCGATGGTTCTGCCGATGTTGTAGACTTCGGTATGCAGATTTACTTTCTTGTTGCCCGCATTTGATGTCTGATCAACCGGATTTTGACAGCTACAGCATGGCTCAGCTTATGGAGGCTCAGACCGGCGTGAACCGGCAGAAGTATCCCGAGCGAGCAGCACGCATCGACGCTCTGATCGATGAACGACGGCGGCGTGGACTTGTGGATGTGCGCGGCCGATACCCGGAACGAATCCGGACGCTCCCTCTGTTTGATGGTCAGTTCGATGCTTACCGACTCTCTGCCGAAGGCGCAGACGTCCTTTTCGCGACTTATCCCGCTGGCACGGTTATCGAGAGTCACACTCATGACACCGACAACTACGGGGTCATTACTCGAGGTGAACTCATCCTAACGTTGCCGAATCAGGAGGCAAGGTTTGCGACAGGTAGTTGGTACCACGTGCCCGCTCACACTCCGCATTCGGCGCGTTTCTTGGTTGATACTGAAGAGATCGAGTTTTGGTTTGATCCAGTCGGATAATCGGCCGAGTCAGTGAGTCAATTGACCGGTGCTTCGATCACGCGCCAGTAATCTTCGATCAATTCGACGGCTTCGATGAAACTGTCGCCAACCTCGGATTTCAGCATGTAGCCCGAGACGTTCAGGTCGTAAGCGCGATACAAATCGGTTTGCTTGTCGGAGACCGTGAAGATGAAGACAACATGGGATTCGTGCTCCGGTTCACTGCGCATCCAGGTCAGAAACTCGATGCCATCCATACGCGGTAGGCCGATATCGAGCAAGACCAGCGCAGGGCTGCGTACTGTACCGTTCTGGAGCAAGGCCTGCGCTTCTTGCCCGTCACGTGCGACAAACAGTGGGTTACCAATTTTTCTACGCTCGAAAATTCGCCGGACGTTTTCAATGTCCACTTCGTCATCTTCGACCAGCAGAATATTGACCGGAAATCTGTTCGATGCATCCATGGACCGTCCCTTGCCGCGCAGCAGTCTTTGCTGAACCTGGCTCGACTTTGCGAATCCCGCTGATTCGATCATTGTCGGGTCGTTTTTGTCTTCTGCGCCCTGATGACCAGTATAGTCAACTCCAGCCTGATGTAGTGGACGAATTTTTCGAATATGTCGAATTGGAATCGACAGCGTTTGTGAGTTTTCGCCCAATCGCATAGGTTAGTTAGAGCAAACCTGCTCGGAGGACGAGCGAATGTCGATCGAAGCTTCCGTTGGCGTTGCGATACTGACCCTGTTGATCGGCGTGAGTTCAGGAGTCTTTTGGGCACGCAACCGCGCGAGCGCGGCGAGTGACGCCGAGGCGGCGATACAACAACGTAAACTTGACGCGGCCGTGCGAGAAGCCAAAGCGTCGTCCGAGGAACTGGATCAGTTTGCGTACATTGCATCGCACGATCTGCGAGCACCGTTGCGCGCGGTGGCCAACCTCGCAGGTTTTCTGCAAGAGGACCTTGCGGGTAAAGTTCCAGAAGAGTCTGCCAAGCATCTGGATATGATTCTGCAGCGGGTCGCGCGATTGGATGCCGCCATACTGGGCTTGCTGGCGTACTCACGTGTCAGTCGTGACGACGAGGCCGCGGTGCTAAGTGACATCGATGCACTCATCCGGCGCAGTGTTAGTGAACACACTACAGCGCGCACGACGCTGGTCTTCACCGACAGTGGTTTAACGTTTCCGGTGGCACCAAAGCGGTTCGTTCAGACACTGGGTTTAGTGTTCTCGAACGCGGAAGCGCATCACGACAAAGGCTCGGTGGAGCTGCAGGTAAGTGCCGAGTTGAAGCACGATCGGTTATACGTATCAATTGCTGATGACGGCCCTGGTATTGAACCGCAATACCACGATCGTATTTTCGAGCTGTTTTCCACGTTGCGGGCTCGCGACGATGTCGAAGCCAGCGGACTGGGTCTCGCAATTCTTGCCAAGACTCTGCGACATCTTGGCGGCAAGGTGTCGCTGCGTTCCGATCCCTCAACGGAGCGAGGTGCGTCACTTCTCATTGAATGGCCCGCTGAAGCGTTGCGCGAGAGCCAAGCGAATCCCTAACGGACTGCATTGAGTCAGATACAATGGCGCGATGAATACTGATGGCATCGCCGGCACGGACCGAATTCTTGACGTGGTCATCGTCGGTGCAGGGCTATCAGGCATCTGCGCAGCGTGGCACTTACAAGCACACCGACCACGCGATGAGTTTGTCGTATTGGAGTCACGCGATGCGATCGGTGGCACCTGGGATCTGTTTCGCTATCCCGGTGTGCGCTCCGACTCGGATATGCCGACGCTCGGCTACGCGTTTCGCCCATGGCTCGATCGTGACTCGATCGCGCACGGTGATCGGATCCGCAAGTACATCGAGCAGACCGCCAGTGAGGCCGCCATTACCGAGAAAATTCGCTTCGGTCACAAACTGGTCAGGGCTGACTGGTCAAACGATTCGTGCACCTGGAGTTTGACCATTGAAACAGCTGCCGGTCGCAGTCGGCTGACTACCCGTTTTCTGTTTCTCTGCACCGGCTATTACGACTATGACGCTGGCTTTACGCCGGAACTGCCGGATATTGAAAATTTCGAAGGCCCGGTGATCCACCCGCAGCACTGGCCGCAGGACCTCGACTGGAACGATGCCAAAGTCGCCGTGGTGGGCAGCGGCGCGACGGCGATTACGCTCATCCCTGCGCTCGCAGAACGCGCAGCGAATGTCACCATGATTCAGCGTACGCCGACCTACGTTGCGGAGATGCCTGCGCGGGATGCGTTAGCGCGCTGGTGTCATCGTCGCTTTGGTCCGCGACCTGCGCATTGGCTGACACGCTGGAAAAACATCCTGTACACGATGTTTGTGTTCCAGATGTCGCGACGGTTTCCAAAATTTATGCGACGCCGTTTGATCGGCGAGGTGCATAAGGCAGTCGGCAGCCACATCGATGTAGACCGACACTTTGCGCCACCGTACAACCCATGGGACCAAAGGCTGTGTCTTGCGCCTGATGGAGATTTCTTCGCCGCGATTCGCGCCGGCAAGGCGGATGTTGCGACCGGTAGCATCCGAACGTTCGGCGCACGGCACGTTGAGCTCGACGATGGCACGACGGTTGACGCCGATATTCTTGTCACGGCGACGGGATTGGCGTTGAAAGTGGCGGGCGGTGCCGAGTTGTTTGTCGACGGTCGTCGTGTGCGTGCCGCACGACGCACGACCTACAAGGGTGCGATGCTCAGTGGTGTTCCCAATCTTGCGCTCACTATGGGGTACACCAACGCCTCGTGGACCTTGAAGTGCGAACTGATCGCCGAATGGGTTATACGGCTACGCGACTATATGGACCGAAATGAGTTCGCGGTGGTTCGCCCACGCACGCCGGAATCGACTTCTCGTGCGCGGCCGTTTATTGATCTGAATGCGGGTTACATCCGTCGAGGTGATCATCTACTGCCACGTCAGACTGACGACAAACCGTGGCAGGTCAACCAGAACTATTTTCTCGATCTGATGGCGTTTCGCTGGTCGCGGATCAACGATCCGGCATTGGAGTTCCTGGCAGTACCCGATGAATCGACGGCCATGGCTACCAGCGACTGACAACAACGGCCGATTATAGAGACAAAAAAAACGGGAGCCGAAGCTCCCGTTTTCGTATCACTTAAGCTGTGATCTTATCTGCGGCGGCGCAAGCCGAGTCCTGCCAGCGCCAGGCCGAGCAGTGCCAGACCAGCCGGCTCTGGCACGCGTTGAATGGTCGCTTCCAGGCTGGACGACAGCCAGGCGAAGTCGTTGTAGCCCTGGTACCAGGCGGTGTCGACTGCGGTGACTGTTACAGCAAGAACGCCGTCTGAGTTCAAGTCTGCCAGTCCACCTTCACCCAAGCCGATGAGCTGAGCGCTCAGCGAGAAGAAGCCGTATCCGGCAACGTTGAACGAAGCGGTCGAACCACCTGCTGCAACCTCTGCCATGTCCAAAGCCCAGTCGCCCCAGAACCAACCGTCAGAAAAGGTCAGGCTCAACTCGGCGCTTACCACTTCGTACAGGTCGGGAACGCCGAACCCGGTGAGATCGTGGTACACGGTGTGGGAATTCTCCTCACCGATGTAGCTGTAGACGTCGACGTGGTCCGTAACAGTGATCGACGATGCGTTCGCCATGCCGCTGAGGGCAAGTGCTGTGAAAGCTGCGATGATTTTCGTGATTTTCATATTGGTTTACTCGAATCGCATTACTAAATAACTGGACAAAATAAAGCAAACGTCGTGCCAAAATTTTTAATCCATTAAAATCAGTCGTTTATCTATCTACTCCCGAGTCGTTGCGTTCGATGTGTAAGGCTGCTCGACACTCACGTCGCCTGATTGTTCCGAGTTAGCTTCATTCAGTTCGAGATAACCTGATAACCACCGGGTCAAAACATAAAATGGGCCGGTGTCGACGAGGGCGGTCAACATCTTGAACAGATAGTTGCTCCACATCAGTGTCAGCATGGCGCTCAATGCGAGGCTGCCCTTGAGGAACTGTGCTCCGAACGTCACGCTGATCACGACAACCGAGTCCACCAACTGGCTTGTCAAGGTAGAGAGGTTGTTGCGCAACCAGAGGTGTTTGCCTTTGGTCAGACGCTTCAGATAGTGAAACACCTGCACATCGCAGTACTGGGCAGCGACGTAAGCCATCATGGACGCGAAGACAGCGCCGGTCGTGGTTGCGAAGATCAGGTCGAACAAACCGGTCGTGCCGCTGACTGCCGAGCCGTCCGGAAGTCCAACGGGTTGCGCTAGATCGATAGTTTGCCAGGGCGGTGCATTTCCGGCAGCCGGCATTGCGTCGATCAATAGCATGACCAGCAGGATGAAGAAGTTGAGGCCGAGACCCACAGTCACCATAAAATTGGCGCGTCGCTTTCCGTAGAGCTCAGATACGAGGTCCGTGCACAGGAACGTTAGCGGGTACGGCAACACCCCTGCGGCGACCTCAAGTGGTCCAATTTTCACAAAATGAGAGATGCCGATGATGTTTAACATCGTCATTGCGCAGAGAAACACGCCAGCAAGCACCAGAAACACGCGTTCCCGGCGCCGGGTCAGGTCATCTTCTGTGAACATGAGGTAGATCGCATTCGGAGACGGTAGGAAGGTGTAACCTTACCGCTATGAAGCTATTCGTCAAATTGCTGGTTTTCATAGTGGTTCTGGCACTCATGGGCCCGTTTTTCCTCAAAGGCCCTGACGGGCGCCCACTGTGGGAATTGCCGACGCGTCTTCCGTCGCTAAACGAAGTTTCCAACGCTGTGGTTCCGGACGCTCTCGAGGACCCCAACGTGGAGGTCTACCGCTGGCAAGACGAGAACGGCCAATGGCATTTTGGCAGTACACCACCAGCATCCAGCCGCTACGAGACATTGCAAATCGACACACGGACCAATGCAGTAGCCGTTGAGCCACCGCCGACTTTGGAATCTCGAGATAGCGATGAAGGGGCCGTTGCGAGTTCCGCTGCAGACCAGCCGGATAGCCCTTATGTGTCCGACGTCCTGCCGATACCCGATCCGGAGGTCGCAAAGCAGCTTATTGAGGATGCACGCGCTTTGCAGGAACTGACGCAACAGCGCACCGAGGAGATCGACGCCATCCTCAACAGTCAGTAGCGGCGCCGCCAGCGTCGAACGAGTGTCGACAAAGTTTACAGCGTGTTGCTGCGGGCATCGCTTGTACTCGTAGCCACGGGCCTTTTTTTTCAAATAAATCAGTGCAATACGCTTTTTGGTACGTGTCTTGCTCACTGTCTCCTAGATGAAATCGGCTGCCTAGCGGCCCTCTTAGGAAACGACAATGAAAAAAGCAATTATCGGAACCCTGGCTCTGGCGCTATGCAGCGTTGCTAACGCCGGCCCTGTCTGGGAGTACTCGACCGGACCCGGAACGTTTGGCGACAACAACAGCAGCTACGAATACGGCTACGACTCAATCACGACGCGCTACGACGTCGACAGCGGTGATTTTGTATTCGAAGTGGACTACGCAGGTGACAACCGCCCGAATGTAAATGCTGACCGTCGCAACGACACCGCCCGCAGCGGTTGGTTGGTTGTGAACGCCGGTGGTAATCCGAAAGGTGAAGACGACCTCGCGATTCTGTATTTCGATCGCGCCAGCGGTAACGTCTGGGCGTATGAGTACAACGGCGAGAACAGCCCAAACAGCTGGGCGACCGGAAACTTCCTCGGCTTTTTCGCGAACGCCTATACAACGAACGGATCTGTTTCGACGCTGGCGATCAACGCATCAGCCATCAACGCACAGCTTGCGGGCGGCATCCAGTTTGACGATTCAGTCGGCATCTGGTTCCACCCAGCATTTTCGGGCCGGGCGCGCGGTAACCACAACGGCATGAGTGGCTTCAATCCAGGCCGGACCGTCTGGTATGACGTTGCCCACCGTGACACGGTAGACGTTCCTGCACCGGCAACACTGCTGCTGCTTGGTCTCGGTCTGATCGGTCTCGGTTTGCGCCGTCGCAGCTGAGCTCAGACGAAACCCTAACAGGGTGTCAAAGGGCAGACTCTTCGGAGTCTGCCCTTTTTTTTTGTGTGCCTGTCAACCGAATGGCTGAGTGTGCGTTGTTATCACCAACGGGCCAGAAATCCTGGCTCATGAACTTCAGACAGGGAGCTGACAATGCAGACGAAAGTACTTTTCCTGGGAGTGATTTTGCTGGCCACGGGTGCCGGCTTCAGCGCGGATTCAGAAGCTGCGCTCGCGACCGCAGTTAGCGCATCTTCCGTCGCTAACGCGGATACGCCGCGCCGTGGTAAAGCGAAGCGCCAACAAAGATCACGACGCGAAGGCGCCCGCACGACCACAGCGACTGGCAGGAACGGCCGCACTGCGCAGCGTACAACGACGCGCGATGTCGATCAGGCGAATCGGAGTGCACGCACGACCCGCACGACGACCGGTCCAAACGGCCGCACGGCGACTGGAATCTCGACGACGCAGAGAACCGATAACGGCTACACGCGCAGTGGAGAATGGGTGGGTCCGAACGGGCAAACAGCGACGCGCAACGCGGAAGGCAGCTGGGACGCTGAGACGCAGACCTGGTCTCGAAACGCGAGCAGCACGGGACCGAACGGCAAAACCCGTTCACAAAGCGTCGATACAACGCGCACGGAAAACGGCTTCTCTAGAAATGCAGAGCGGACGGGTCCGAATGGACAGACCGCAACGCGCAATTCAGAGGGTAGATGGGATGCCGAGTCGCAGACCTGGAGCCGCAACGCGACGACGACTGGTCCCAACGGCAATTCTCGAAGCGCGGACGTTACGACGACCCGCACTGACGACGGCGCGACGCGCACAGCGACCCGAACGAATGCTCAAGGTGAAAGTGTGACACGGACTCAATCCGTGGAACGTGAATCTGCTGCTGACGACGCTGCCGGTGACAGCGACGATTAGCAACAGGGTGTGAACCAGACGTCTCCCCCGACTCCATCGCTGGTTCAAAGGTTGGCCCGGTCAAATGACCGGGCCTTTTTTTTGCGGACTAGGCCGACTTGGTTGAGTCGATGACCTTCGTTGCCGCACTGATCATCGAAGTCATGTCCGACAGGTTTGCCGGCACGATCAGTGTGTTGCCTTCCTTCGCAAGGTTGCCGAATCGATTCAGGTAGTCCTCAGCGATCCGCAGTTGCATCGCCTTGTCACCGCCTTCGGTCGACAGAGCGGTTGCGACTTCACGCAGGCCCTCTGCGGTTGCTTTGGCGACTTCGCGGATAGCTTCGGCTTCACCGCGTGCTTCGTTGATTTGTTGCGCCTGCGCCGCCTCCGATTCCAGGACAACCCGCCGCTTGTCGGCTTCGGCCTGGTTGATCTTGGCGTCGCGCTCACCCTCAGACGTTAGGACCGTGGCGCGCTTCTCTCGCTCCGCACGCATCTGTTTCTCCATCGCGCTGAGTACATCATGCGGCGGGTTGATGTTCTTGATCTCGTACCGCAGCACCTTAACGCCCCAGGGGTCTGACGCTTTGTCGAGTTCATCGACGACAGAGAGGTTAATCGCAGTTCGTTCCTCAAAGGTCTTATCGAGATCGATCTTGCCGACCTCACTACGCAACGTCGTCTGTGCAAGCTGCGTGATCGCGAACACAAAGTCGCCGATGCCATACGATGCGCGTTCCGGGTTGGTGACCTGGACGTACAAAACGCCGTCCACACCAACCTGTACGTTGTCCTTCGTGATGCAGACCTGCTCCGGAATATCCATCGCGTGCTCTTTTAGCGAATGTCGGTATGCGACACGCTCCAGAAACGGCACGAGAATATGAAACCCGGCACTTAAGGTGCGCGAAAACTTCCCGAGGTTCTCGATGACGTATGCACTTTGCTGCGGCACGATGATCGCAGTCTTCGCGATCACGATGATCGCAACGACGACCATGACGATAGCTACAATGGCGCCTATATCCATTTATGTTTCTCCTTTTCGTTGTTGTAAGTGTTCTTCGATTCGCTATGCGCCCGATGGGGCGATAGCGCGTATTTCGAGTAGCGATCCTTCTGCTTTGACGATGATCGCCTGCTCACCGGTCTCCAGTGAACTTTCTCCGGCGTTGACCGCGTCCCATCTCGATCCGCGGAACTCCACCCGAGTGCGTCCTCCGACGACCACGCCTTCCAAAACTGTCACGTGTCTACCGTCGACCTGATCATCGAAACCGATTGGGTCGCCCCGGAGCTTTTTGTAAAGCCGTTCCCGGAACAAAACCATCGTTGTGGCCGACAGCAGGGCGAACATGACCCATTGCACCCATTCGGGCATGGGTATTCCAGACATCACGGAAAACCCTGTGATCAGAGCTGCGACGCCCAGGAATACAAGATAAAAGGCGGCGTCCAGCATGAACATCTCCGCACCCAAAAGAATGAATCCGATCGCAAGCCATGCCCACCAAATCATGTGTTTACTCCTCCGTTGTTATGGCGAAATTATACGGGTTTTTCCGCCTCAACCGAATAGTCAGATTACGCCCAATGAGCTGAAAGTTGTTGAAAAAACAACAATTTTCAAATTCGTCAGGGAGTTATGAAGAGCGAGTTTTTCGAGCCGCGAATCAAAAGTCAGAGTTTTTATATGAGAAAAATAACTCACAAAATGCAAAAATTGTGAGGATGGCCCTCCCGGGCGCAGCGTTTCTTGCGTCCCGACTACCACCACGACAGAATGCACGAAGATCGCGGCAGAACGATTAAGAAGGGGTCATGATGATTGCACGTTCGCGTATTTACGCACTGATCTTGGTTGCATTGGCAACTATCGTCGGTTGCGGTGAAGCTCCGGTCGCCGCTGATGGTCCGGATCCGATGGAAATCAAGGTCGTCGTCATGGCCATGTTCGAGCGAGGAGAGCCTACAGGCGATGATCCCGGCGAACTGCAACGCTGGTTGGAAGGGCTCGATATCTCGACGACGCTGCCCTTCGAAGCCGGCGAATCGAATCTGTACGTCACCGACGACGGCGTGCTCACGGTGTTGCTCGGCGGCGGCATTCCCAATGCAACGGCGACCGTCATGGCGCTGGGCTATGACGAACGCGTCGATGTGTCGAAGGCCTACTGGTTGGTTGCCGGCATCGCCGGAGGCGACCCTGATGATTTGTCGCTCGGCTCTGCCGCCTGGGCGCGGCATGTCGTCGATGGCGATCTTTTGTATGAAATCGACGGACGCGAAATTCCTGACGAATGGCCTTACGGCTTAATTCCACTTGGCGCGAAGGAGCCCACTCAGAACCCGGAAGACATCTACGGAGGGTGGACGCTCGACACCATCCACTTCGCGCTGAATCCATCGCTGGTCGATTGGGCTTACTCGTTGACCAAAGATGCACCGTTGCCGGATGCGCCAGGCATCAGCGAGTTTCGCAAGATGTACCCGGAATCGAGTGCTGCGAGTCGACCGCCGTTTGTCACTGTTGGCGATACGCTGTCGGCGAGCACCTACTGGCATGGTGAGATGCTCAACACCTGGGCGAATGATTGGTTGAAGCTCTACGCAGGCAGCGATGCAAACTTCATGACTTCTAATATGGAGGACAGCGGCACGCTGACGGCGATTCATCGACTCGATCGAGTTGGTCGGGCTGACGCAGACCGCGTGCTGGTGCTTCGGACCGCGAGCAATTTCACGATGCCGCCGCCCGGCAAGTCGGCGGCCTGGAGTAAATCGGCGCCGTATCCAGACAATGGCATTCCGTCGATCGATACGGCATACAGCGTCGGCCGGATTGTCGTGGACGCGCTGGTTGCAGGCTGGGGTCAGTACGAGAGCGAGTTGCCGTCCGCATCCGACGGCGCTGCCGAATGACGCTGATCGAGCGACTGTTCGGCGTCGCGAAGGCCGGATCCACTGTCCGAACCGAAATGGTCGCGGGCGCTACGACGTTTTTGTCGATGGCGTACATCACCGCGGTCAACCCCGGCATCTTGTCGGAGACGGGCATGGACTTCGCGGCGGTGTTTGTCGCCACGTGTCTCGCGGCAGCGGTGGGCTCGATTGCGATGGGGCTGCTTGCTAACTATCCGGTCGCGCTCGCACCAGGGATGGGGCAGAACGCTTTTTTCACCTATGCAGTCGTTCTGGGCGGTGGCCACAGCTGGCAGACCGCGCTCGGCGCGGTCTTCATCTCTGGCGTTCTGTTTGTGGCGCTGAGTGTCCTGCCGTTTCGCGAATGGTTGATCAATGCCATCCCTCGCAATCTCAAGCAGGGTATTGCCGGTGGTATCGGTTTGTTCCTGGGATTCATCGCGCTGCAAAACGCCGGGTTGGTCGGTGATAACCCGGCAACGCTGGTGCAGATCGCCGACATCACGGCATTTCCTGCTGCCGCCTGTTTGCTTGGGTTCGTATTGATCGTGGCTTTGACTGCCCTGCGCGTGCCCGGCGCTGTGATCATTGGCATCTTGTCGGTCGCGGCACTTGGCTGGTTCACGGGCCAGGTGTCGTTCCAGGGCGTATTTTCGGCACCGCCATCGCCAGCTCCTGTGCTGTTCCAACTCGATATCGCCGGCGCGTTCCAGCTGAGCATGGTCACGGTGATTCTGTCGTTCTTGATCGTGGACGTGTTCGATACGGCTGGCACACTCGTTGGTGTGGCCATGCGCGCCAACCTGCTCGACGCGAATCACAAGTTGCCCCGTTTGCGTCGCGCATTGCTCGCAGATTCCGGAGCCACGGTTGCCGGCGCCGTGTTTGGTACTTCCTCAACGACCAGCTTTATCGAAAGCGGCGCTGGCGTTGAAGCGGGTGGGCGTACCGGCCTGACCGCGGTTGTGTGCGGCGTCCTGTTTATCACTTGCCTGTTCCTCGCGCCGTTGGCTCAAAGCATCCCCGCGTATGCCACAGCATCCGCCCTGTTGTTCGTCGCATGTCTGATGGCGCAGAGCCTCGCAACGCTCGATTGGGCGGACGGAACGGAGAGCGCGCCAGCGATTGTTGCGGCAATCGCAATGCCTTTGACGTTTTCAATCGCCGATGGCATCGGGCTCGGTTTCATCACTTACGCTGCAGTAAAAATTTTCACCGGAAAATTTTTCCGTTGCTCGCCCGTTGTTTACGTCATTGCCTTGATCTTTGTTCTCAAGTACACGGTGATCGTCTAACAAAAAGTCATTCGGATTCGTCGCTGAGGCGATGCGGGTTGTTGCATAAAACCCGCAGTTTACAAGGCGCTGCTTTGGTATTATGTTGCCGCCGCGATTAGTGCCAAGACTGTAATAAATCGGTCACAGAATCGAACTAGCCTTGGCGGCCGTTTTGATAAATACATACCCAGCCCTGCAGGGGGAAACCGTGAAAACTTCCACTTCTTATTACTACTTGAGAAAAGTAGCTGCCAGCTTGTTGGCGTGCTTTTCGCTAGCTGCTGTTTTGGCCAGTGCGCCAGCAGTGGCGCAAGAAACCACAGGCTCCGTCCGTGGCGTAATCACTGGTCCGAATGGTCAGCCTGTCTCAGGCGCCAGCGTGACGGTGACGAGCTTGTCGACAGGCCTGACCCGGACCGTCTCTACTGACGCGAACGGCTTGTACTTCGTCCGACAGCTTCCGGCCGGCGTGAACTACAACATCGTCGTGACTTCGGACCAAGGTAATGCTGTCACCGAAAGCGTGCTGTTGACTGTGGGTCAACAGGCGCAGTTCAACTACGCCCTGAATCCGATCGAAGAGCTCGTGGTGCTCGGTCAGATCTCGGAAGTCGCGGAAACCGCGGTCGGTCCGACGGCAGTGTTTGATCTGGAAGCGTTGCAAAACTCGCCTGCGATCAACCGGAACATCAACGACATCATCGGTCAGGACCCCCGGATCTACATTGACCAGTCGAGCAATGCCGATTCGATTCAGTGCAACGGCGCGAACCCGCGCTTTAACAGCCTGACAATCGACGGTATCCGTCTGAACGATGGATTCGGATTGAACTCCAACGGTTATCCGACGCAGCGTATGCCGTTCCCGTTTGATGCCGTTTCCGGCGTTGCAGTCGAACTCGCGCCGATGAGCGTCATCTATGGCGGCTTCTCGGCTTGTAACATCAACGCGGTGACGAAGTCCGGCAGCAATGAGTTGTTCGGCTCGGTTTTCGTTGATTTCACAGGCGACTCGTTCCAGGGCGATTCTCTTGAAGGCGACAACATCCAGGTCACAGACTTCGATGAAACACGATATGGCTTCGAGCTGGGTGGTGCACTGATTCAGGACAAGTTGTTCTTCTACGGTGCGTACGAGTTCTACGACGGTGTCGACTTCAACGATCGCGGTGCGATTGGTAGTGGCGCGGTCAACGAAGTTTTGGTCACTCAAGCGGAGCTTGACGAAATCGCGCAAATCTCGCGCGATGTGTACGGCTTCGATCCGGGTACGAGCACACCTGGCAATTTCGCTTTCGAAGATGAGAAGTACATCGCGAAGCTTGATTGGTATGTGACTGACAATCAGCGTCTGGCATTGACCTATATGTATAACGATTCGTTCAATGCGACAGCATCGGACGGCGAGAACATCGAATTCGAGTTCTCGGATCACTTCTACAATCGTGGTGCCGAGCTGGATTCGACGATTTTGAGCTGGTATTCCGATTGGAGCACCAACTTCTCAACTGAAATTCGCGTATCTCGCAGCGACGTAGATTTTCTGCAACAGCCGCGTGCCGGCAACGAGTTTGGCGAGATCCGCGTTGAGCTTGAAAACGTTGACGTGTACCTCGGCGGCGATGACAGCCGTCACGCCAACGCGCTGAACTACACGATTGACCAACTGGTCGCTCGTGGTCGGTATCAGGCCAACGATCACACGATCACGTTCGGAGTCGAGCGGGAAGCGTACGACATCTTCAACTTGTTCTATCAGCACGTTGACACAGAGCTGCGCTTTGACGGTATTGAGGACTTCCGCAACGGTCAGGCCGCGCGCGTCTACTACGGTAACGCGATCAGTAATAACGAAGACGACATCGCGGAAGCGTTCGAGTACGCGATCAACTACTTCTATCTGCAAGATGAGTGGCAAGTTAACGATCGCGTGAGCCTGACCTATGGTCTGCGTTACGACTACTACACGACCAGCGATGCACCGAACCTGAACGAGGATTTCCTCGCTAGCTACGGGTTCGGTAATAACGCGACGTTGGACGGTCGTGACTTGCTGCAGCCTCGCTTTGGTATCACGTACGACGCAACGGATACGTTGAGCCTTCGCGGTGGTATCGGACTGTTCTCTGGTGGTAACCCGAACGTTTGGCTGTCGAACACCTACAGCAACACCTCGACCACCGCTGTACAGGCTCGGATCGACGGCGTTGACCTGTTCGCACAGAACTACGTGAACTGTGAAGCGGGTGTGCCGGTCCAAGGTCCCGGTTACTGTGTTCCCGAGAACATCTTTGACGTAGTCGCATCGGGTGATGGCAGCAACTTCGAGATCAACTACCTGGACCCGGATTTCGAAATTCCGAGCGAGTGGAAATTCACTGCAGGTGCGACGTGGCTTGCGCCGCGTGACTGGACCTTGACCGCTGACATCCAGATTACTCGTGGTCAGGATACTGCGATCTTCAAGCGCGGCGATCTCGAGCAAGTAGGCGTCACGGCTGACGGTTATCCGGACTACGAAAGTGTGCGCGAGCCCGCGTTTGTTCTGACGAATGCTCGTAACGGCAATGAGTCCGAGTCTGTGTCGGTGGGTGCCTTCAAGAGCTGGGATAACGGCTTCGATCTGCGTTTGGGATATGCGTGGACGCAAGCCGAGGATGTTAACCCGATGACCTCGTCGATCGCGTTCTCGAACTACATCAACCGTGCGTTTGTCGATCCGCAAGCTGAAGAGCTGGCGCCGTCGAACTGGGCTATCGAGCACCGCTTCACGACCGTACTGAATTACACCAATAACTTCTTTGGTGATTACGCGACGCGCGTATCACTGTTTGGTCAGTACAACTCGGGTCTGCCGTACAGCATCACGCTGGATGGCGCGGCTGGCACGATTGGTGCGTTTGGCTTCACACCGTTCCTCGATTTCGAGCAGAACGTCCTGCCGATCGGTGGTACTCGTAACAGCGAAGAAGGCTCGTCGTTCACCAAGGTCGATATGCGCATTTCGCAGGATATCCCAGGATTCGGTGCGGACCACCGTGGCCAGATATTCTTTATCATCGATAACCTGACGAACCTGATCAACGACGACTGGGGTATTCTGGAACAACCAGCGTTCCCGTACGGTGTCACAGCAGAGCAGCAAGCTCTGGGTCAGGCGGAACAGCGCAACGGCCAGACCTCACTCTGGACGATGCGCTTCGGTCTGCGTTACGAGTTCTAACTCGAAGCGATAATCGAACCGGAAACCCGGCGTGGCGAAAGCTGCGCCGGGTTTTTTTGTGGCTGCTCGATCCGTGTCATGTTTTAGCCAGACTTCAGCGCTTAACGTCTGATCGGATTCGAGATACGCTGCAGTAGTACGCAGATCCGGATGGACGTGGACTGAATCAAGAAGTGAGTTATCGAATGCCAACACGTCTTTTGGTGTCGCTACTGGTTTGCCTGCTTTTGGGTTGTGATTCCGAGAACGCATCGCCAGATCCGATTCTGGTTTCCGCAGGGCCGGACAGAGTGCTCAACGAACAGCAAGCTGTGCAATTACTCGGATTGGCGGTTGCGCCCAACGGTGGTCGATTGCAACCGTCGTGGCGACAAGTGCTTGGACCGACGGCGCAGATCCAAAATGCTGATCGCTATGACCCAATCATTCAACTGCCCGAAGTGTCGGTTGGGTCGACCGAAACGCTCGAATTTCGATTGACGGTACAGAACGAGGCAGGCGAATCGCAGTCGGACGAGGTCGCCATTGATGTCGTTTCGCAGGATGTGGTTTTCGGTTTACAACGAAGCGACCCGGCCGGGGTTCATTTGGTGCTTTTCGATCCCGAGACAGATTCGACGCGACAGCTATCCCCTTTGGTTCCCCGAGATGTGGGAACGATTCCTCGCTTCTCAGTTTCACCTGACGGCAAAGCAGTTGCTTACGTTGTGCAGTCTAATACCTCGCCTCAGCTCGTCGAGTTGTTCATCGCGAATGCCGAAAGCAGTAGCGTGGTATCGGTGACGGGTCGTATCCAGACGCCTCGAGCGACTGATGTGTGTTGGTCACCCACTGGGGAGCGCTTGGTCTTTGTTTCGGATTTTGAGTCACCTGGCCGTCCTGAACTCTACGTCGCGTCGCGCGACGGTTCTCAAGTTTCCCGCATTGAATCCGGTCCTTCGAATCTGGAGTTGTTTTCTTTTTCCTGCTCCAACGATGGGCGCTATATTGCTATTAGCAAGCGTCGCGCGACGCCCTCTGATGTTCGTGTTTACGTGTACGACGCTTTGGCGCCAACTGGGGACGCGTCGACCATCGAGGTTTTTCGAACGGCCCGTGTCTCTCGGGCACGGTTTGTCTGGTCACAAAGCAGCGATCGTTTGGCTATCGCCGCAGGCGGATTTTTCATTTTCGGCACGGACCTGCAGCCCGGTGAGCTTTGGGTGGTGAACGCTGATGGGGCGAATCTTCGACGACTCACAGATCTTGGGCCTGATGATATCAATACGGATAGCGAAGGTAGGCCGCTGTTTTCATGGTCATCCACCGGCAACTACATCGCGCTTCGGTCTTTGAGCGGTCGGGGAGACCGCTCATTAATGATCGTTCCAACGGATGGCAACAGAGCGCCATTCACGGTGCCTTTCATGGGCAGTGAAACTTTCCGACTCCTAACGTTCGTTTGGTCTTCGTTCGGCGATCGCATCGCGTTTGCGGTGAACTCTGGCTTAGGGGTCTTCGATGCGGATACCGGCGAGTCCTATGAGCAGGAATATTCGAGTTGGCCGTCAATCTTGACCTGGTTGGATGGTGGGACGACGCTATTTTTTTCGATTCGTGGCGAGCGACAGGGATTTGCGCTGGATAGTCAGTTTCAAATCGAGGCCCGCGAAAGCCCTTTGGTGTTTTCTGTTTCAGGTCGCCCAGTGGTTATCGATGGGGTGTTCGACTTCCCATTTGGCGTGTTCAACACGGCGACGTCTCTTGATGGTTCAGCGGTATTCTTGTCGGCACGCATTGCTCCCCCTTTTGAGTCGAGGGATTTTGAGCAGTATCTGGTGCTGAGAGATCGCGGGGATCTGATCAATTTGACGAGTGGTGCGCTTAACGCCGCGCCTCTGCTCCAGCCTACCTGGTGGCCGTTGGTTAAGTTGCCACCTTTCGTTTTTCCAGACTTCAACTAGTCGGTTACTCACAGTCACCAGGCACACAGTTTTGATACTGGGTCCAACCGATCAACAACTCGTCAATAACGACCGACCCGACCCGATAAAGGTTCTCGAGCGCCGCGTTCATGCCGCTGTAGCCATCGTTTTCGCTGAGTAGGTTGTCGGCAGGCGTGACGCCCGGCGGCGGCACGGTGTAGTTGCTGGCGCCACGCAGCACCATCACGCGATCCTTGTCGGCCCGTCCCATGCGATCCAGATAAGTGATCGACTGCATCGTGCCGGTCTCTTCCATCGCGGAAGACACAAACTCGCCGTTGCCCTCGGACCAGTGATCGACCCACGCATTAGCCCACGCGTTCAGGATTTCTCCGTGCCAAAACGTCGAGGCGGCAAGGTGATCGCCCCTCAATACAAAAGGCGTTACCTGCGCCATCTCGTGCTGCGTGAAACGCGCTCGCGATGCCATCAATTCTTTGGAATCGAATAGCTCGACGTCTTTGGTCAGCTCGTATGCCCAGTCCGCGAGAGCACCATTAATTTGGTAAACCTCGCCGTTCGGCTCTCGGCGTGGCTGCTGAAAGGGCGTCTTGACGTGTCGCTCGATGTAGCCCCATTCCCAATCGTCCGGCTTCTCACGCACATCGATCTCGTGCGCGATGTCGCCATCGACGAGATACTCCGCCCACGCGACAGACCCGAGTGAAGCATCCTCAGGATCGAAGCCTGCGATCCCGGCCACCAGCCAGTAGGACTGGCTGAGATCAAAGCGCGGATCCATGCCCAAAGCCATAATCGATGCGGCGGCTTTGGCGGTGCCAATGCCGGTCACGATGCCGAGAATTTGCGACTCCGGGTTGTAATGGAAGTTGTGGTGCGTGCCCGACTCGAAAATCGTGTTGAGCTCGCGTTGTTCATTCCACAACTGGAACTCACCGGCAGCGTCGCCTGAGTCTGCGCCACGTTCGAACATTGTCACGACAACCACTTTGGGTCGAATGACTTCGTCGACTTCGATGGTGGTCGAGTCTTGCGTACATCCGACCGCGCTGATCAGAAGCGATACGAGAACAGTGAGTCGTTGAATTCTGGACGTCATGACAAAAACCTGTTGCCGCGAAGTTCGCGCGGCGTGCTTTCTGGGTGTCGAGACAAGAAAAAAGCCCAGACCGAAGGACGGCCCGGGCTTCGTTCAGTGACGTACGATGGCTTCTGAAATCAGAAGCTGTACGCAATCGTGGCTTGCCAGTTACGTGGCAGCTCGGGCAGTACGATCTGCGAGCCGAACAGGTTCGGGAAGTTCGCGCGGAAATAGCGCTCATCCGTGATGTTCTTGCCCGTCAGAGAGAACTGCCAGTTCTCGGTTTCGTAGATCAAGCCGAGATTGACCAGCGTGTACGACGGCAACTCAACGGCCTGCGAGAAGCCTGAGAACACCGAATCCACGTTGACCACACTCGCGTTGATTGCAACGCCATTCTCGAACGCATAGGTGCCGGTGAACGAGTAGATGTTCTCCGGCATACCCGCACGGCGAGCACCGGCGTCACCCGGTTGCGGCGCGAAGACAATGCCGATCGCTTGACCACCGAACACCGACGCTGGGTCGATTTGCGGAATGTCATCCGCGCCGAAGAAGCTGAAGCGACCCGCATTCTCGAGCGTGTTCAGGTTTGTGACTTCGATGTTGGTGTAACCGGCGGTCAGTACCAGGTTTTCGTTAACCACCCAGCGACCTTCAAGCTCGATGCCTTCGGTGCGGTTACTCTGGTTGGTCACAATGGCCTGAGCATTAAAGTCGGTACGTTCCTGCTCGTAGATCGACAGCGCAAGGTACAGACTCTCGTCGAGGAAGCTGCCCTTGATGCCGATCTCCTGCAGTTCCGAAGAGTCGAACCAGCCGTCGTTCAGGATCGCGCCGGTTTGAATCTCCGCGCCCTGACCCGCGATAACTGTCGACTGCTCCGAGAACGTGGCGTACGGGATAATGCTCGATTCACCGACCGGGATGTCCCACGACAGACTGGCGGTCCATGACAAGCCAGACTCGCTGTCTTCTGCAGTTTCCGCGTCGCCGTCTCCGAATACACCGAGATCGCCGTCGATGCTGGTGCTCTCAACATCTACCCAGTCCTGACGGGCGCCAACCAGCACGGAGAACCCGTTTTCGAACACGAAGTCACCGACGAACGCGAGACCCCAGTTTAGGTAGTCCCCGTCGAATCTATCGGCAAAGTCGGTGCCGCTTCGGGTTGACAGCAAGCGGCGGTCCAATGCGGTCGACGGACCGGTGAGGTCGCGACGATCGAAGTACTCATTGATGAAATCACTGCCGTGGCTAAAGTCGGTAAAACGAACCGACGGCGAGATTTGTATCGTCGAGACCAGCGTATCCGTCACGAATTCCTTCTGGAATGTGACTTTGTCCTCAATGACATGGGAGTCATGGAACTGCGAGAAGCCATAGGCGTTCTCGTTGAGGTTCTCGTAACCTTCATAGAACAACTGGTTTTTGACTTCCCAACCGCCGGCCGACTGGTAGATTGCGTCGAAGTACAAGGTTGTGACTTCGTTTTCCAGCGTGTCGTCGGGTGCAACCAGAACCTGGCTCGGATCGAGTTGCGCTGTGCCGGGATTGACGAGTGCTGACAATGGATTGATGTCGGCCTGGGTTACCGAGCCTGTGCCAACGAAGAACTGGCTGATGCCTGCGACGTTGTACTCGGAGTGCGAAATCGATCCGTCACCATCGGTGTCCAGCGGCTGGGCCAGACCGGTGATGTACGTACCGTTATCGATCAGATCCTGCGTCAGACGGTTCCAACCCGCTATCTGGTTACCTTCGTAGCGATGGTACATACCACCGAACTGAAGATGCAGCGAGTCGTTGACGTCGTGGTCGATCGCTAGCTGCAGCAACGTCTGATCGGTTGCCGTGTTTTGGTAAAAACTGCCGGAATCCTCGATTTCCGCATACCAGTAATAACCGAAGTCGCGGCCGGCCACTTCAGCGGGCCCACCGACTTCTGCGGTTACGACATTACGGTCCCAGGAACCGGTCGTGTATGACACGCGGCCTTCGGTCTCGTCGAGATACTGACCACCGCCGGCGCGAGCGGACTTCGGCACGAAGTTCAGATAGCCGCCGATCTTCGCTGGACCGTAAATGACGGATGCCGGACCGCGAACGATGTCGATTCTGTCAGAGGCACCAATGGGCGTCGGGTAGTTACCCGGGTTATCCAGACGTCGTACGCCGCGGAAGTAGGTCTCACCGGAGGTGCCGCGAATATCCAGTGCGCCGGCAACGCCGAAGAAGGACTGAGTGAAGGTTCCAGGCGACAAGCTGACCAATTCATCGATATCGCGGATATCGAAACGCTCGATTTGGTCGGCTGAGATCGTGGACGCGGAACGCGGCGTTTCAAGCAGCGTCTTGTCCAGGCCAAACACCGAGCCCACGTCCTGCGTCGGCAAACTGTTCAGTGACCCCTCGACGATGATCTCGTCGATCTCTTCCTCTTGTGCCGTCGCCGGCAGTGTTGTCGCGGCATAAATCGCCGTCATAACCCCGGCGTACAGGGCCCAGTTTCGTCTCATTCGCTCACCCTCCTGAAGGCGCAGATTTGTGTTCTCGCACACGCACGAGAACGCAATGTGGCTAACCACACCATGTCGACACCACGGTTTCAGTGGTATCTGTTGTTTTTCGGTAACACTCTGGGAGCCCTACCAGCAAAATGCTCAAGCAGCAGTTATCGCTGCTATCTCACACGAGCCATCGCGGCGCCGTGCTGCTTGTGCAAACCTGTATCCCCCCAGGTTCGCGCCTTCGCTTAATCGCAGATGTTGTAGCGGGCACAAATGAAGTTGCGAGTGTCGGGGAAGTCATCGTTGTTTGCAAGTCCGCCTCTTTGCATACGGCGCTCAAATGCTTGCATACGCTGTTCAAAACGCTCCAATAGACGCGCCTTCACCGCAGGCTCCACGAAACTGTATTGCAACGAATTCCTACCCATAGCCTTGATTTCTTCCCAACTGAGATTGAACTCTTTGACGCCAACAAAAAACTCATCGGTGAGCGTTGAGTCCCACATGCCTCGGTCGTCGGTCGACAGTGCAACGGGGATACCCGTTCTCAGAAACTCGGGAAACGGGTGTTGTGAATAGTCCACAACGTATTCAAGTAGCAGGTTGCTAATCAAGTTAATTTCAATCAGATAGGGGCCATATCTGAGATCGACCATCAGCTCGTCGTCGGTGATCAAATTGATCCCGTGACCGATCCGGCTGGCGCCCAGCAACAGGGTGTCCTGGATGTGATCGTTCGGCTCATCCACTTCACCGGCATGAATGGAGAGCGGCAATGCGCCTTTGTGCCGCATCTCGCGATACGTTTCGAGAAACCGGCGTGGATGTCCCTTGTCATTGTCCTCGCGGCCGGCCATGTTGATGGCGACGTACAAGTCGCGATTGCGCAGTGCGAATTCGTACAGTTCGCGCAAGTTGTCTTCGGCATTCGGGGCGAATCGCAACACCATCAGTTGCAAGCGCACCGTCACTCCGGTTTCTGCGGCATCCGGTTGCCGGAGTCGTTCGCGATAGATGTTTGCAACTTCGTCCATCGTGAAGGCGCTACCGTCCGGTCGCCGGGCACCGCCGACTGCCGCTTGCGTTTCGAGATAGATGGCGCTGTCGTCGCCGAGATCCTTCATGTTCTGAAACAGAATTTCAGCACGTAGATAGGGGTTCTCCGTCAATGCCCCCATGCGCTGCCAGTGCTTTTGGAAAAATTCCTCCCGACCCTCGGACTCGTTGTCGAGCTTGAGGCTGTTCAGCCAGCCTTGCTCCTCCACCGGCGACAACGCGTCAAACGCGGTGAATTCGGATCGCTCACATTCATCGAGCGCGTAGTACTGGCGCTGGGAGATATTCCGGAACAGCAGCAAGTAGGTATTGTCTGCGCGTGCATAGTCACGACAGTTGTTGATCTTCGTCTTGGTGTAATAGCGATACCCGCGTTCACGCTGTGCCCGCGCAATCCGCAACCAATCCCGGGGGAGTACCGAGCCCGTGTTGTGGTTGTGTAAATCACCGCCTTTCGGCATCGCATGCAACACGCGGTACAGCATGCGGTCATCACCCGAGGCTTTCAAAACGTCGAACCAGTGCTCGTCGGCAAGGGTGGAACCCGGCGTCAGCGTCAGCAAGATAAGAAGCAATCGTTTCATTGGGCAGGTTCCAGGATCGTGAAGCGGGGAATGAGCAACTCGAGCAGCATGGCAATAAACGCACCGGTTGAAACTGGCGATGCGAGAAAAGTACTCAGAATATTCGGAATCGTCGGCAGGCGACCTGCGGTAAATGACAATGCGGGACCGAGAATGACCGCAAAAGCAGCGATAACCAGCGTCCGTCGATCGGCGGCTGTCCCGCCGAGCATGAGCCACCCGGAAACCCCAACCATCGCCAACATGATGAGCGTGGCACCACCTACAACGCTGGACGGGAGCGCCTGAATCACGATTGCGACAGTTGGCACCAAACCGATGAGTATCAGCATTGCCGCGGTGTAAATACCAACGCGGCGGCTCGCAACACCAGTCAGACGGATCACACCATTGTTCTGGCTGAAGGTGGTGTTCGGGAACGTGGAAAACAGCGCGGCGAACAGCGAGTTCAGGCTGTCCGCAGTCACCCCGCCGCGCAGGCGACGCAGGAATGCGGGATCGTTGACCTGAATCCCGGACAACGCGGCGGTCGCCGAAAGATCGCCCACTGACTCGGTCGCGGACACGATAAAGATGGGCAGCAATACCAGCACCATGCCAATATCCAAAGCGATCGGATGACGGAATAGCTCTGGCACGAAGATCCCGCTGGCGTTAGCGACATCGGGTGCGTTCAACAGACCAAATGCAAATGCGACCGCCGATCCCGCGACAAGTCCAGCCACGACCGACGCGAGCCGTAGCGTCGGGCGACCGGAAAAAGCGAGCAACGCAACGACCCCGGTTGCGGTCGCTGCGCTGACGAGAGCAGGAATCCCGGCGCTTTGAAAATCCCGCTGCAGACCCTGTAGCGCAACCCAAACCAGCGAACCACCCAATAACAAAACGGTGCTGCCGGCGACGGCCGGCGTGATAATGCGCTGCAACCGCTCGATCGATTGCGCGAACACAACCATCAGCGACGCGCAGATCATGCAGGCGGTAAAAATTTGTCCCAGCACGACACTCGGTGCGAGTGAACTTGCTTTCATCTGATACAAAACAATCAGCGGTGTGACGAATGTGAAGCTCGTGCCTTGAATGCTCAGCATTCCTGAGCCGATGCCACCAACACGTGTGATCTGCACGAGCGTGGCAAAGCCGGACACCACGAGCGCACTGCTGATCAAGTAAGTAGTTTCACTTGCATCGAGTTGCATTCCCAATGCGATTAATAACGGCGCGGTGACAATGCCGCCAAACACTGCGAGCAAGTGCTGAAGGCCAATGAGCGCCGCTGTCCGGTGCGGCGGTTTGTCGTCAATACCGTAGCCGGTTTGAACCGTGTTGGAACTCATGGAGTCCGACTATACGTCAGCCCATGCGTATAACGCAGCTCACATTTGCACACCGATCTTTGCGCAGCGTAGCATCTCGATGTTGAACTGACAGAAAACCGATGGAGCAGAGAATGACGACCGATTTTGTTGCTGCGATGCCAAAAGCTGAATTGCATGTGCACCTCGAGGGGACGCTTGAGCCGGAGCACATCTTTGAATTGGCGCAAAAGAATCGGATCGATCTTGAATACGATAGTCCAGAAGCTGTGATCGATGCTTACGACTTCAATGACCTGCCGTCGTTTCTCAAGATCTACTATGCGGGCATGAACGTCTTGCAGACTGAGCAGGACTTTTATGATCTGACCTATCGTTACTTCGAGCGGGCGCACGCTGACAACGTGCGCTACGTCGAACCTTTTTTTGATCCGCAAGGACACACAACGCGCGGCGTTGAATTCTCAACGATCATTGACGGCATCACTCGTGCACAAGCTGATGCCGAGAAGAACCTGGGCATCCGGTCCAACCTCATCATGTGTTTCCTGCGTGACATGAGCGCGGAGTCAGCGATGGCGCATCTCGAAATGGCAGAGCCCTATCTGGATCGATTGATCGGTGTAGGTCTCGATTCGGACGAGAAAGACAATCCACCGCTGAAATTTGCTGACGTGTTTGCTCGGGCACGGTCAATGGGCTTGAAACTGACCATGCATTGCGACGTGAATCAGGACAACAGCGTTTCAAATATTTGGGATGTTGTGACTCGTGTCGAAGCTGACCGCGTGGACCATGGGGTTAACTCACTTGAGGATCCGGCATTGTGCGAGGAGATCAAGTCCCGTGGACTCGGGCTGACGGTTTGTCCGGTTTCCAACACCTTCTGCGCTCAGTCTCTGACGGCCGATGAAATTCGCAAGATGCTGGAACTCGGCATGAAGGCGACCGTGAACTCGGACGATCCGGCGTACTTTCGTGCATACATGACCGACAACTTTCGTGCGTTGCAGGATCAGGCTGGTTTCACGCACGCTGAGTTACTGCAGTTGACCCGCAATGCGTTCGACGTGGCGTGGATGTCCAGTGAGGTGCGCGCCGAGTATCAGCGAGAGATTGATGAGTTTGCGAAAGCGTATGCGGCCTGAGAAAAGGCCGCGTCGATGACGAGACTCTGGATTCGATCGCCGGCTGCAGTGTGGACCGGTTGCGAGGCAGACGCGAGTGGTGGGCTGGTTATCGAGGGTCGACACATCGTTGAATGTGTGGCCGCGGGTCAGGCTCCTGCCGAACCGGTTGACAACGTATTCGATGCGACTGATCTCGTGATACTGCCCGGCCTGATCAACTGCCACCATCACTTCTATCAAACGCTGACGCGGGCGCTTCCGGCCGCGCTGAATAAGCCTTTGTTCCCGTGGTTGAAAGCGTTGTACCCGGTCTGGGCAGGTCTCGACACCGAAGCGATCGCCTTGTCGACGGAGCTTGCCCTGGCGGAATTGATGTTGTCAGGTTGCACCTTTGCGAGCGATCACCACTATGTTTTCACGCCGCATCTAACCGATGCCATTGACGTGCAGGTCGAAGTTGCCATGCGTTTGGGCGCACGCGTTGCGCTGACGCGTGGCTCAATGAGTCTGGGCGAGCGTGATGGTGGGTTGCCACCGGACTCGGTGGTGCAGGACCCCGAAATCATCCTTCGCGAGAGCGCGCGTTTGATCGAGCAATGGCATGACCCGGATTCCGCCGCGATGGTGCAAATTGCACTGGCACCGTGTTCGCCGTTTTCGGTGACGGCGGAGTTGATGCGAGAGAGTGCGCGACTGGCAAGAAGTACGGGGGTGAGGTTACATACGCATCTTGCAGAGACTGAGGATGAAAACATCTTTTGCCTCGAGACGTACGGTCAGAGACCACTGGATTATCTTGAGTCTCTGGATTGGCTGGCGAGTGATGTCTGGCTCGCGCACGGCATTCATTTTACGACTGACGAGATCGATCGACTCGGTGCGGCAGGGGTTGCGATTTCGCATTGTCCGAGTTCCAACATGGTGCTTGCATCGGGTGTGTGTCCGGCGCCTGCGCTGGAACAGGCCGGTTGTTCTATTGGGCTGGGGGTCGATGGATCTGCGTCCAACGATGGCTCCAATATGATCGGTGAAGTCCGCCAGGCGTTCCTACTGCAAAGACTGCATGCGGGCGCTGAGCGTGTCTCGCACGAAGACGCACTGCGGTGGGCAACAGCGGGTGGCGCGCGTGTACTTGGGCGGACATCGCTCGGTACACTGAAACCTGGGCAACTTGCGGACCTCGGGTGCTATTCGCTTGATGAATTGCGTTTCTCAGGTGCAGGTGACCCGGTCGCAGCGTTGGTCTTGTGCGGTGCGCATCAAGTTCAACATTTGATGGTAAACGGCAAATGGCGTGTGATCGATGGCGAGATTCCCGATGTTGACCTCGGCGCACTGCGCGCTCGCCACGATGCGGCAGCAAAGCGATTGGTTGCCGCCCAATAGGGCTGCATGACAAATAGGAAGGGGAGTGAGTGGTATGCGAATGTTGATGAAGCAGGTACTGATCACTGCAACGCTGGTGGTCGGCAGTGCCAACAGTTTCGGGGCTCACCATGAGGCACCGAAGCCGACGTGTTCGAAGAACGCGTTGGTGATACAGGCCGACTTTGAGGGTCTTGTGATGACCGGTGTTGCCTACAGCGTGTGTCCTGAGCTGGACGTGTTCAACGTTCGCCCGTTGATTCCGCTGTACGACATTCGGGCAGCCAGCGATTCGCTCGAGTACAACGCCCAGACATGGCCCGCCGGGACGGTGTTTGTTTCTGTGGTCGACCCCGGCGTTGGAACACCGAGAAAATCGGTTGTCCTGAAGACGAAAAACGATCTGTACTTCGTGAGTCCCGATAACGGCTCGTTGTCTGGTCCGGCCCGTGCCTACGGTATCGAAGCGGTCAGAGAGATCGATGAGTCTGTAAATCGTCGAGCCAACACGGAGTGGGCTCATACTTTCCATGGGCGTGATGTGTATTCCTTCACCGGCGCAAGACTCGCTGCCGGTGTCATCTCATTCGAGCAGGTTGGACCATTGCTACCGGCCGAGGTCATCACGCTGGAAGCGCTGCCCGGTAGTTTCGAAGACGGTGTGTTTCGCGGGCATGTGCTCGGTGGCGTTGACCGTCTGGGCAACGCATTTTTTAATATTGATCGAGCCATGTTCGAACTGGACAAGGCCGAATATGGCGATCTGTACGACGTTGTGATCTCAAATCAGGGCGAGACGTATTTCGAGGGCGCAATTCCTTATGTGCGCAGCTTCGGATCGGTGGAGGTGGGTGAGAATCTGCTCTTCATCAACTCGAGCGGGGATCTCAGTGTTGCGATCAATCAGGGAAACTTCGCACAGAAATATTTCGTCGAAGCCGGCGTTGGTTGGACCGTCACACTGGAGCGTCAGCGGTGAAGCAATGGGTTGCGTTAGCCGCGATCAGTGTGGTGTTGGCAGCCTGCGGTATCGACGAATCGGCGCGAGGGGCGGCGAAAGCAGTTGCCGAGTTTCCGGTGCCGGAAGGGACGTGGGTTCAGGAGGCGATGATTCCCTCTCGCGGAGTTTCGATACCTGTGACTATGGTGATCCCGCCGCGCCGCGCCGAGTTGGCACTGCCGTTGGTGGTTCTGATTCACGGTCATGGTGGTACACGCGAAGAGGCGGGAGGATTCACCCGTGTCGCCGCAGAGCTTGCGGCACGTGGCATTGTGTCGATTCGCATGGACTTTCCCGGTTGTGGAGACAGCACGGAGTCTTTTCGGCAAAACAACCTGACCAATATGAAGGCCGACGTTCGTGCCGCGCAGAGCTATGTACAACAGTGGGTGAATCTCAATCCGGCGAGAGTCGGGGTTGTTGGCTTCAGCATGGGGGGACGTCTCGCGGTGGAACTGAGTCGCGAAGGGGAGCGTTATGCAGCGATGGTGCTGTGGGCACCGGCGATTGACAACGGCGTCGACAATATGGTCAAGATGCTCGGCGGAGAGGAGCGATACCGCGAAATGAAGGCCAAGGCCAAAGCGGACGGGTTCGCACCTTTCACAACGTTTTGGGGTCAAGAGCAACAGTTGGGCACTGAATGGTTCGCGGATCTGGAGGCATCGCGCGCACTCGATGGTATCGAGCGCTACACGGGCTCGTTGTTGTTGATCCATGGATTGCAAGACTCGGTGGTGCCACCTGTTGTGAGCCGTCGTGCAGAAGTGGCCGCAAGTCGTGCGGCACGAGTTCAGCTACTCGAAATTGAATTTGCGGATCACGGCTTTGGGTTGTTCGATGATCGTTATGTCATCGTCGATGAGCTGGTCTCGGCGACCGTACAGTTTCTGGCAGATGAGCTCTAGCCAGATCAATGACTCGCTTGGCCGGCCACCTTCAGGCTGATCGTGACGGTCAATGGGTCGTGTGTGCAGAGCCTGTCTCTGCCGCTGCGCTTCGCTTCGTAGAGTGCTTCATCGGCGGCGACCAAGGCGTGGTCGATAGAGGGAAGTGCGTCGGTCATCAGTGCGAGCCCGGCGCTTGCCGTGAAGCGAACCGGACCAGCCGAGGTCTTGACGGTCGCGTTGCGTATCTTCTCCAACAAGCGCTCGCCGGCAATCAGGCCGCCCTCAGTATTGGTGTTCTGCAGTAGACAGGCGAATTCCTCGCCGCCAAGGCGTGCCGGCAAATCGGTTCCGACGCGAGCATGCGACTTCAGAATCTGACCGACCACTTCAAGCACCTCGTCGCCTGTAGCGTGTCCATAAGTGTCGTTGACGGATTTGAAGTGATCGAGATCCAGCATCATAAGACACATAGTTTCACCGCGCCGAAGCATGGCGGAGTGACTGGCCTCAAGATGCTCAACAAACGCACGACGATTTGCGATTCCGGTCAATGGATCGGTGGTCGCCTGAATCTGAAGCTCATTTTTTATTTTCTGGTAGGCGGTGATCTGGTCACGTAGCTCTGAGGTGCGTTCCTCGACAGTGCGTTCCAGCGTAGCCCGTTCGGCAGCTAACGCGAGCAGCGCAGCACGTCGTTCTTGTGCGATGGCGTGCAACACAAGGCTCGTACACATCACCACGACGCCGTAGAGTTGCACGGCCAAGAAGCCATCCCCACCGACGTTGCCGACGCGTGTCAGAGTCAGTGCGAGCGCACCGAGGACTGTGACCGCAAGAAGAACGATGCTGGTGATTGTGTCTTCCTTGAAGGATAACCAGATGCAAAGCGGCATCGTCAGCAGGACGATCGGATACTGCCCCAGGGCGTCTGGCATTTGGGTGGACGCAACGGCAATGCCGATCAAGACGAGTGTCGTCATGCCAGCAGCGCGTGCGAACGCGACGGTGCGATCAAAACGCCATGCCGTACTGACGCCGTTGATGCCGAGCAACACTATGGCGACGGGTGCGATCAGAACGACACCCGTGAAATCAGAAAAGAACCAGCGCCACCCAATTGCCCACATTTGCGAAGCGGCGAGGCTCGCGTTTGTGCCTACCACGATCGCGCCGATGGCTCCCGCGATTACGCTGTGCAGTCCGCCCGCAACTACAATGAGCAAAATAGTCGATTTCAATGAGCGTAAGGGTAGATCGGTGTTTGAGAAGCGTTTGAAGACACTGACCGCAAGGCAGATCGCGAACGCGTTGCCAGCAATCGCCGGCAGAAACGCGATCAACTCATCGGGCTGAAACACGATGGAGTACAGCATCTGTCCGCCAGCCTGCGCGAAGAACGACGCCCAGCCGAAACGCAAGGCCATCCAAACACAAAGTCCTGCGGAAGGCCATATGGCCACGACTTGATTGCTCGCAAAGCCGATCTTGAAGGATAGCCAAATCAGCGCGAACGATGCCAGTGCACACAGGGCCTGCTGCACTACGAACATGAGCCAGCCGGCTGGCGATCTTTTGGGCTGTATTGAGGCGGTGTCGGTCATCAGCACGCAAGGCGGTTTTGGTGGACTTCTAGTTAGCGTCCACGTCCCGCGAGACTTAAGGACGCACGGTTAGCGCATTACCGCTTGTCATGCTTGCTGAAAGCAGCGCTTGCCTTTGACATAAGTCGAGAGGATGGCGCGGTCGTCGGCCATCGTGAACTGGGCGAACAATCGATCGTGCACAGATGTGCTGTGCGCCATTCGACGCTCCAACAATGCGGTGGAGTCGAGGTCCAGAACAATAAAGTCCGCGTCCTTACCCGGTTGCAGGTTTCCGATTTTGTCATCCAGATGCAGTGCTTGTGCGCCGCCCAGCGTGGCCAGATATAAACCGCGTCCACTGTTGAGGCTCTGTCCCTGGAGCTGCAGTACTTTATAGGCTTCCGCGAGTGTAGCGAATTGACTAAAGCTGGTGCCGCCTCCCACGTCGGTGCCAAGTCCAACTCGGATGCCATGTGATCTCGCCGTGGCGAGATCGAACAAGCCGCTGCCTAGAAAGAGATTCGACGTTGGGCAAAAAGCGATCGATGCATCATGCGCGGCCATTTCCTGGTGATCGTGGTCATCGAGATGGATGCAGTGCGCGAACACAGATCGCTCTCTGAGGAGTCCGGCATCTTTGTAGATTCCGAGGTAGCTTTCGGAGTCCGGGAATAACGACAATGCCCAATCAACCTCGCTCCGGTTCTCGGCGAGGTGCGTCTGGATCATGACATCCGGATACTCCGACGCGAGCTGCCCCGCAAGCTGGAGCTGCTCGAGCGTGCTCGTTGGTGCAAACCGTGGCGTTATGGCGTAGTGATTGCGTCCTTGCCGGTGCCACCGTTCGATCAGGTCACGGCTCTCGCGATAACCTTGTTCCGCAGTATCGCGCAGATTCTCCGGGCAGTGTCGATCCATTAACACCTTTCCGGCAGCGATGCACAGATCGTGTTTGCTGGCTTCTTCGAACAAAGCGTCAACGCTGTGCGCGTGTACCGTTGCAAACACCAGCGCGGTCGTGGTGCCGTTACGCAGCAACTCCTCGACGAAGAACCGTGCAGTTTCGCGCGCGTAGTCGAGATCGGCGAATTTGGCTTCGAATGGGAACGTGTAGGTGTTCAACCAATCGAGTAGCTGAGTCCCGTATGACGCAATGATGTCGGTTTGAGGGTAGTGGATATGACAGTCGACCATTCCCGGGAGAATCATGTTGTCGCTGAAGTCGTGCACTTCGCAGTCGGGACCGAGGGTCGGAAGCAACTGTTCTGCAGGTCCAAGATCGGCGACCCTGCCGTCTTCGACGATCAATACGCCGTCCGGGAAGATCTCGACGTTGTCGCTGTCCTGGTCGTCGCCTGGATCTGCGAGACAGTGTGCGACGCAGCTGCGGTAGGCTTGAATCGTCACAACGACCCCTGAATAACAAGCAGCGTCTCAAGGTGATGTTCATCACAGTTGTCTTCGCCTACACGATCGATAACCGCGAACGTTTGACCAACGGAACTGCCGAGCAGTGGCACATGCCAAACACCTGCTCGCATATTGATTCCGATTCTCGGCGGCACGACGAAAGCCTCGAACGCGCCGGTCTCCGGGTCACACTCTGGTGGCGCCATTGCCACGACATATGGTTTCGCATCGAGCGGCAGGAATGCCTGACTGCCGAGAGGATGCCGCTCGACCAGTTCGATGGTGCAGGGTAGTTGCGTTGCGGTTGCGCAGCGCATCAGTCCGACATTGACCGGAGCGTCCCCACAATCGACTGTGGCGAGCCCGTCGAAGCGTTCAAAGCGCTGCCCGTTGACCATCGCGGCAGCAATTTCGGCGGGCTCAATCAGCTCCCCGAACGGCGCGAACAAGTCTGCATTCACCGGTCGTGGTCTGAGATGTCGGACACGCGAGGTCACGTGGCGATGGTCCCGAACAATCTCAGTCTGCTGACACCGCCATCCGGAAAGATGTTCATCCGCACATGGCTCACCCTGTCGTGTATCTGAAGGGCGTCGCGAAATTCGTGCACGTCATCGGGTCCGAGCTTCTGCCTTGGTAGCAAGACCGGCCATTTTTCGCTGTCGAGCGGATTGAACGGATGGGCGGTTTCGGGAATGTTGAGGGCGCGAAGCTCAACCTCATCGGGGTAGTTACCCTTGAAGTGTGCAGTATCGACGACAACCCGAGTCAGAATGCCGGGCGCCCCTAAAGCCATGACAACCCAGTCATTGCCGGGTTCGCGTCGTCTGGCCGTCTCCCAGCCATCGCCCATGTTGATGCCTCTACCCGGCGCGTTCAGATTGTGCATGGTGCCGAAGTGCTCATCGTTACAGAACACTGCGCGGCCGCCATTCTCAATAGCGAACAGGTCGATTTCCTCGTCGCTGGCGATTTTGGAAAAATCACGATCCACTCGGCCCCATACTCTGAGTCGAGCTACACCACCGTCCGGGAAGATATGCAGTCGCACGTGCGTCCAGCTCTCGTCGCTGTCCACCGTTGAAAAGTGTTGGCGATTTCCTTTGACCGGGCGTTTCGCGACGATCGAAACCCACTCGGTTTGGTCGTCAGGTACAACCCCATTGTGCCGACAGGCCTCGATCGCGGCTTCGGGCGGGAAGTTGCCCGTGAAATGCCGAGTATCGATTTCGATACCTGAGATTTTCCCCGGCATACCGAGCCGAATATCGCACCAGTCATGACCGGGTGTCCTGCGGCGCCGACTTTCCCAGCCGTCCATCCACTTGCCATTAGCGTCATACTTGTCAGGAAGAAAAACTGGCGGATCGGGCGCGATCAGGCGGCGCTTGTCGCCGTAGAATTCGTCGGTTGCAAACACCACCTCGGCGCCGAGCCTGGGATGCGCCAGATTGATTGCATCGCCGAACGGATGCGGTTCGGTGAGCTGCGTGATGATGCCTTGTCTATCCATCGATCATAGCCTCCAGTCGCCACCGCGCAATCTGGTGGATTTCACGCATTGCGTTCTCGAACTCCACCTCTCTTGTGTTTGGCAGGCGCGACTCGAACGCTTGCAGAATCTCGTGTCGATTGCTGTGCCGCACCGCTTTGATAAACGGCATTTCGAAGCGCGACTTATAAGCGTCATTCAAACTCTGAAATCGGTCGAACTCCTCGGCGCTGCATTGGTCGAGTCCGGCACGCGACTGCTCCGTTGTCGACTCGGCCGTCAGCGTTCCAGCAACTGCGGCCCGCCCGGCGAGATCAGGGTGCGCTCGAATCAACGTCATACGTTGTTGGCGGCTGGCTGCGTCAACGATTGAGGCCATCGCGTTCGCCATGCCTGTGGGATCGGCGTGTGCTGATGTGATCCCGGCGTCAAACAATTGCTCGGCGACCCATGCAGAGTGCTCGTAAATGCCGCCGAAACAATCGACGAACTCTGTGCGACTCATGCAAGACGGCGCTTTAGGAAATCGTCGACTCATCGGTGCGGGTGAACCTCGCGCCAGTGGCGAGCGATGTCGGCGCGGCGAGTAATCCACACGTCCGGGTGTCCGGCCACATAGTCCAGAAAGCGTCGTAGTGCTTGAGCACGTCCCGGTCGGCCCGCGAGTCTGCAATGAAGTCCGACGGACATCATTCGCGGCTGCTTTTCGCCCTCGCGATACAAACAGTCGAAACTATCCCGTAAATAATCGAAAAACTGCGTGCCGCTGTTGAAGCCTTGCGCCGTCGCGAATCGCATATCGTTGACGTCCAGTGTATATGGCACCATCAATTGTGGGGTGTCGTACTGGTAGTCCCAATACGGCAGATCGTCGGCGTAACTGTCGGCGTTGTACAAAAACTTTCCATACTCCGCAGCGATCTGATGGCTGACTTCGCTGCACCGGCCGAGATACCAACCTTCGGGTGGCGCACCGGTGCACGCCTCATGAATGCTCAACGCTTGATTGAAGTGTTCGCGCTCTTCGGACTCCGAAACCGCGTGGTAGTCGATCCAGCGCAAACCGTGACTGGCGATTTCCCAATCCGTTCGTTGCATTGCGCTGACAGCGGTCGGGTTGCGCTGCAAGGCCATGGCAACCCCGAACACAGTAACCGGTAACTCACGCTCGGAGAACAGTCGATGCAAGCGCCAAAAGCCGGTCCGTGAGCCGTATTCGTAAATTGACTCCATATTGCGATGGCGTGCACCAGAAAAAGGTCTGGCGCCGACAATCTCTGACAAGAAAGCCTCGGAAGCGTCATCCCCATGCAAAACGCAGTTCTCGCCCCCTTCTTCGTAATTCACGACGAACTGCAACGCGAGCTTCGCCCCGTTTGGCCACTGGGCATCGGGCAGCTTGTCGCCGTATCCGACCATGTCTCTTGGATAGCTCATGAACAGAGTGTCCCACCAAAACCCTCAAGCGCCAACTGCCGAACCGCAATTCGCTTCGTGTTAATGTCGATACATGAAATTGTCGGATTGCTATAACGTCGAACAGTTTCGACAACTCGCCAAGCGGAAACTGCCCGCCCCGGTGTTTCACTACATTGATGGCGCGGCCGACGATGAGGTCACTTATCGGCGTAACACGGAATCCTACGAGACCTGTGATCTTGTCCCGAACGTGCTTGCAGGCAGCGAGGCCGTCGACTTGTCGGTGACGGTTATGGGGCAGAGAATTGAGCTACCAATATTCCTGTCTCCAACGGCGCTGCAACGTTTGTTTCATTGGCAGGGAGAGCGCGCGGTAGCGCAAGCGGCATCGCGCTTTGGCACGTATTTCGGCGTATCTTCCCTCGCCACGGTCAGTGTGGATGAAATCGGCGCTGCAATCGACACACCGAAGTTGTTTCAGCTCTACTACCACAAGGATAGGGCGCTGACGTTCAGCATGATCGAGCGGTGTCAGGCGGCAGGGTTCGATGCATTGGCGTTAACTGTCGATACCATCGTCGGCGGCAACCGCGAACGCGACCTTCGAACCGGTTTCACCTCGCCGCCGAAATTGACGCTAGCGAGCGCGTTTAGTTTTGCAATACATCCGCGCTGGACCTGGAACTACCTCTTTAGAGAGAAGTTCTCGCTGCCACAACTGGAGCAAGCAATTCCCGAGGGCAGCAATATTGCGGTGTCCGTTAGCGACTACTTCAGCAACATGTTGGACCGCACGATGACCTGGGACGATGCCGCAGCAGTGCGCGAGGCATGGGATGGTCCGTTCTGTCTCAAAGGGGTCATGTCGGTCGACGACGCGAAGCGCGCGGTAGAGATCGGTGCCACAGCGATCATGATCTCGAATCATGGCGGTCGTCAGCTCGATGGATCTCGAGCACCGTTCGATCAACTCAAAGAAATTCTTGATGCCGTCGGTGGGCAAATCGAAGTCATTTGTGACGGTGGGATTCGTCGTGGCACGCACGTCCTGAAGGCAATGGCGCTCGGCGCGACCGCTTGCTCCGGAGGGCGCTGGTATCTCTATGCGTTGGCTTGTGCAGGACAGTTGGGTGTTGAGAAAACACTACAGAACATGCGTGCGGAGCTTGAACGGGATCTCCGCCTGATGGGGCTGAATCGCGTCACTGATCTGACCGAATCGCATCTCAGGTTTCGTTAACGCGAACGATACCAGGCTTCGACGACAGCGCGTTCCTCGTCAGTAATTTCGGTCAGGTTGCCGATGGGCATCGCCTTCAGGACTACGGTTTGTTCGTAAATGCTGTCCGCATACTTTTCGATGTCGTCCCGGTGCTCCAGAACGATGCCGGCGGGCGCACTTGCGAAACCGGGCCAGGTTGGAACGGCCGCATGGCAGCCAGTGCATCTCGCCGAAACGACTGCTTGCACTTCGGCGATCGAAGGTGCTTGTTGTTGATCGGTCGGCGCCTCGCGAAACGTTGGCAGCCCGTTAGCGATGACGGCAGTTGCGGCGAGGGCGGCAACACCGCCAACCGCGGGCAACAGCGACGCGTCGCCTTTGTGGCGAGCGACGAAATACACGCGAATCAGCGCGCCAGCCACCGTCATACCAATCAGTACGAGCCAGTTCCAGTCTCCGGAATAGGTAGACGCGTAGTGGTTGCTGATCATGACAAACAGCACGGGTAGCGTCAGGAATGTGTTGTGCACCGATCGTTGCTTGCCGCGCGCACCATCCGCCGGATTGATCGGCTCACCGGTTTCGAGTGCGCGGACCATACGTCGTTGCCCCGGGATGATGATGTGCGCGACGTTCGCGACCATGATCGTGCCGATCAATGCGCCGTAGTGAATGAACGCGCCGCGTCCGCCGAATACCTGGCAAAGACTCCACGCGATCAGCACCAGAAAGCCAAACAACACTGTCGATAAAACGCGGTCGTTGCGTCCGAGCGGGGACTTGCACAACTGGTCGTAGACGATCCAGCCGCCGAGTAAATAGGCAGCGCCGATTCCAACCGCGGCGCCATGGCTGAGTGCTAATACGCTGGAATCGATGAGGTAAACCTCAGCACCCAGCCAGTAGATCAGAATCAGGAGAAACATCCCGGACAACCAGGTTGAGTACGCTTCCCATTTGAACCAGTGAAGTGTCGCAGGCATTTCCGGAGGCGCACCAGCATACTTTTGAGCCTGGTAGAAGCCGCCACCATGCACTGCCCACAGCTCGCCTGCGACGCCATTCTTGCGGTCGGCTGGAGACTCCGGTGGCGTTAGATGGTTGTCGAGCCAGATGAAGTACAGGGATGAGCCAATCCACGCGATTCCGGTGGTCAGGTGAAGCCAGCGCCCGAGTAGCTCCGCCCAATCGGTTAGTGCGCCCACTAGGCGACTCCTTGCAGTGCATGTTGGCGCGTAGTCTGCAAGATTTGCGCGGTCACGGCGACCGCGATCTCGCCCGGGTGCTTGCCGGTCAGACCGGGTAACCCGATCGGGCAAATCAGTCGCGACAGGTCAGATTCACTGAACCCGGCGGCACGCAATTTCTTGTGGAAGCGTCGCGCTTTGGTGCGAGAGCCGATCAGACCCAAATAGCGCCAGTCGCATCGCTGTAACAAGTGCTCGCACAGAGACAAATCGAGATCGTGATCGTGCGTCATAACGACCACGCTGGCACCGTCAGGACAGCGGGGGATCGCATCCACGGGTCGATTGGCCAGGAGTGGTGCGGCGACCCCCTCCGGCAACAGCGCCAGCTGATCCGGTCGACTGTCCACGACAAGAACGTTTGCGTCGAGCGTGTTGAGGACTTGTGCCAACGCCCGCCCGACATGGCCGGCACCAAAAATCACCACGTCGAGCCTCTGGTTGCCGGCCGCGTCGGTCGCCACCGGCTGGTGTTCGGCTGACCAGCGCTGGTAGTTCAGCGTTACGACGCCCCCGCAACACTGACCGCAACCGCTACCCAGAGGAATTCGACGCTCGAATGAATGCGCGTCGGTTTCCGCTTGGTCGAGCCATCGGTGCGCGGTTTCGATCGCGCTGAATTCCAGCCTGCCACCACCGATAGTTCCAAACACCTGATCGACACTGACAAGCATTGTCGTGCCAACCTCTCGCGGCGCAGACCCGCGCACCTGCGAGACGCTGATGCTGATCACACACTGACCACTTGCGATGATCTCCCGTGCGGTTTCGACCCAATCACGCATCCGATGAGGCTCTCGCAGATTGAATAGCACGCAGAACGGCCTCGGGTGTTGCGGGCGCATCCAGTTTCGACGTGGCGCCATCTGGCGCGCTGGCAGCGACCGCGTCTTTCAGTGCCTGGAAAACCGAAATTGCGAGCATCAAGGGCGGCTCACCGACGGCCTTCGAGCGATGAATCGTATCCTCTCGATTGGGCATACCGCGAAGCATCTGGACATTGAACTCATCTGGCGTATCGGAGCATGCCGGAATCTTGTAGGTCGCTGGTGCGTGCGTTCTAAGACTGCCGTTGTCGTCCCACCACAGATGTTCCGTGGTCAGCCAGCCCATGCCCTGGATGAAGCCACCTTCGATCTGACCGACGTCGATCGCGGGATTCAGCGAGTCGCCGCAATCGTGCGCAATGTCGACGCGCGTGACACGATACTCGCCGGTCAATGTATCCACGATGACTTCGCTGACCGCCGCGCCGTAGGCGTAGTAATAGAAAGGACGCCCTTGCATCGCCTGCTTGTCATAGGAGATCTTTGGCGTCTTGTAGAAGCCGGTCGCCGAAAGCGAGACCCGCGCCATGTAGGCCTGATGGACAAGCTCTGCAAACGTCAGCGTCTTGTCGCCAACCTCAACCGCATTTCTAACAAACCTGACACTTGCTTCGCTAACGCCATAGTGTCCTGCCGCAAATTCGGTCAGGCGCCGGCGTAGTTTCATCGCGGCGTTGCGTGCGGCCATGCCGTTCAGGTCGGAACCACTCGACGCCGCAGTGGCTGATGCGTTCGGAACTTTGCTGGTATCGGACGCGGTGATCTTGATACGGTCGATATCGATCGACAACGCATCGGCGACGACCTGAGCGACTTTCGTGAGCAAGCCTTGGCCCATTTCGGTTCCGCCATGGTTCAGATGAACGGTCCCGTCCGTGTAGATATGAATCAGTGCGCCGGCCTGATTCAAATGCGTTGCAGTAAACGAAATACCAAACTTCACCGGCGTCAGCGCGAGTCCTTTTTTCAGGACATCATGTTGCGTGTTCCAGTCGTGAATCTCTTGCCGACGTGCAGTGTAGTCGCTGAGTGCGAGTACCTCATCAGTCACCTCGGCGAGAATGTTGTCCTCAACGGTCTGCCCGTAGGGCGTGACATCGCGTTCGCCAAGGCCGTAGTAATTGACCTGGCGGATTTCGAGAGCGTCTTTGTTCAGTGCCCTTGCGATTTCATCGATCACATATTCAATCGCGAACATCCCCTGCGGTCCGCCAAAACCGCGAAAGGCGGTGTTGGAAACGGTGTGCGTCTTGCAGCGCTCAGAGACAATCGTGATGTTGGGCAGGTAGTAGGCGTTGTCGCTATGGAACATCGCCCGATCGTTGATCGCGCCGGACAAGTCGGCTGACATGCCGCATCGCGATAAGTGATGAAAATCGATACCGAAGATACGGCCCTCGTCATCAAAGCCAACATCGTAGTGCGAGACAAAACAGTGCCGCTTGCCGGTGATTATCATGTCGCTGTCCCGATCGAGGCGCAGCTTGACGGCTCGACCTGTGTGGTAGGCACCGACGGCGGCAGCACATGCGATCAATGCAGGCTGGCTCTCTTTACCCCCGAATGCACCGCCCATGCGCCGACATTCGACGACCACATCTTTGTTGGTCAATCCGATGGCGCGGGCGACGGCGTGCTGAATTTCACCCGGGTGTTGGGTCGAGCTATACAGAAAAAATTCACCACCCTCGCGAGGAAGCGCGAGACTGATTTGCCCCTCCAGATAGAATTGATCTTGCCCACCGACTCTCGCGGTACCTTGCAGTCGATGCGGCGCAGCGGTGATTGCGGCAGTCGCGTCGCCTCGCTCGAGGGTTCGTGTCGGAAGCACAAAACTCTCGTCGGCTGATGCGAGTTCCGGATCCAGCAATGCCGGTAGGGGGTCGTACTCGATGTCTCCCAGCAGCGCAGCTCGGCGCGCCTGATTGACGGTTTCGGCCAGGACCAGAAAAACCGGCTGTCCGACATACTCGACTTTCGTGGCGGCCAGTATCGGATCGTCGTCCGCCACGGCGCCGTAATTGTTGCTGCCTGGGATGTCCGCTGCGGTTAGAACCGCAACCACACCCGGAGCGTCTTTAACCGCTTGCAGATCGATTCGCCGGATGTTGGCATGTGCCTGCCTGCTGGTACCGAAAGCTGCATGCAGTAGATTCCGTGGTTCGGGCAAATCATCCGTGTAAGTAGCGAGTCCGGCCACGTGCAGCGCCGCACTGTCATGCGGTGTCGGAGAACCTACGGCGCCGAAGATGGTCTCGCTGCTATCGGCCATGCGAGTACACCTCGAGCGGTTCATTCGGCTCGGCAAGCGATCGGCCAAAACGGCGAATCAAGTTGCTCGCGACTTGCGTGCGATAGTCGGCCGTAGCCCGCATGTCGGTCATCGGCGTGAAGTCTTGCACGAGTGCCTCTGCGGCGCTCTCAAAAATACGCTTGTCGATCAATTGATTTTCCAGCGCTGCCTCGCACCCTTTGGCACGCTGCACGGTACCGGCCATCCCGCCAAGTGCAACGCGAACGTCATGCATCTTTCGATCAGTGACGTGAACGCTGATGCCCATGCAAACCGCCGAGATGTCTTGATCAAATCGTTTCGAGATCTTATAGGCGGCGACCGTCTGACTCGGAACGGGTAACGGAATCTTGATGGACTCAACGAACTCGCCAGGTGCGAGATCGTTTTTCATGTAGTCGTGATAGAGGTTCTCCAGCGGGAGTTCGCGACGGGCGTTGCCTTTGCGTAACGCCACCGTCGTACCGATCGCCATCAATGGGGGCATCGAGTCTCCAATCGGCGACCCGTTCGCAATGTTGCCGCCGATTGTGGCGGCATTGCGGATGGGTGGTGATGCCCATCGTCTCATCAGCGCGTCCAGGGACGGGTAGTGCTCAAGCAGGACGGGCATCAATTCGCTGAACGTCACAGCCGCACCTGCGTGAATACATGAATCGTCCACCGCGAGTACGCGCAACTCCGGAACACTACCGATTGAGATCACGCTCGACAGGTCTCGATATTGTTTGGTGACCCAGAGGCCTACATCTGTACCGCCGGCCACTAATGTTGCCTCGGGGTTGTCGGCATACAACGAGGCGAGTTCGTCGGAAGAGCGGGGCGCCAGGAAGCTCGCATGCGCATCTCCGGTTGTGAGCGACTCTCCATCCGCTAAATCGGTGAGTTGTTCGCGTAACCCTTGATCGGTTCCCCAGGGTGGCGACCATGCTGAATCGGCGCCATGCATCGAAAGCGCCGCGTCGATAATGGGTCGGTAGCCCGTGCAGCGGCACAGATTGCCCGCCAGCGCATCGTCGACTTCGGTGGGTGTCGGTGGAGCATCGGTCGATTCGTGCAGCGCGAACAGGGTCATCACAAACCCTGGTGTGCAGAAACCACACTGCGATCCGTGTTGCTCGATCATCATCTGTTGTGCGGGGTGAAGAACACCGTCGCGACTCAGGCTCTCGACGGTAATCAGAGCTTTGCCATCCAGCGTCGCCAGAAACTGGATGCACGAGTTGATCGCGAGATAACGCAACTCACCCTCGTGCAGATCAGCGACTACGACCATGCATGCGCCACAGTCCCCTTCGGCGCAGCCTTCCTTGCTACCGGTACGAACGAGATCCTCTCGAAGATATTCAAGGACCGTTCGCGTGGGCGCAACGTTTCGCAGTTGCACGAGTTTGCCGTCCAGCAGGAACCTCACCTCTTCACGCATGGTCAACTCCCTCGGTACGTGCTGTAGCTCCAGGGCGATACCAACAGGGGCACGTGGTAATGAGCATCATCTGCGAGCGTGACGCGCAGCGTGATCGTGTCGAGGTAGGGTGGTTCGCTTGTTGTGACCGGCTGCGCAGCGAAATAGTCGGCCACCGAGAATTCCAGTTCATAGGTCCCAGGATGGAATCGATCGCCATCCAGCAGCGGTGCATCGCAGCGCCCGTCATCGTTGGTCACGGCTTCAACGATTAGTTGGCGATGATTGCTGATTTCGAAAAGTCGAACGGGAATGCCACGTCCCGGCAGACCTTGCGATGTATCCAGAACGTGCGTTGTGAGTTTGCCCATGTGGCGCGCCTTGTTATTCGGCGCCGCCCCCAGCGCACTGTGTTGCTACGCACAATATAACGGGGTCACCGAAACGCGTCGACCTCGACACGCGTTGGAATCGCAGCAATCGCGCCGCGTCGTGTAACCGATAGGGCGGCAGCGCGGTTGGCAAAGCGCACCGCGTCGGTCAGAGATTCGCCCAGTGCGAGTGCAACCGTCAGTGCGCCGTTAAAGGTATCTCCGGCCGCCGTGGTGTCGAGCGCGGCGACTTGCGGCGACGCGATGTGTGTAACTGTGTCATGTGAAACCACCAGTGCTCCGTCAGCGCCGAGAGTGACAATCACCGACTCCGGGCCCTGGTCCAGCAGACGTCGTGCCGCCTCGGCGGCTTCGGTTTCTGATGTCACCGGTCTGTCGGTCAGCCGAGCCAGTTCGCTCTGGTTGGGCGTGATGATGTGGACCAACGCAAGCAACTCGCTCGGCAACGGCTTCGCGGGCGCGGGATTCAGGATGGTTCGTGTGTCTCCCGCACGCGCGATTTCGGCGGCGAATTGGATCGACGGGACCGGAGTCTCAAGTTGCATCAACAGGTGACTTGCTTGTTCGATGCGAGTCGATGCGGCCGCGACACGACTGTGATCCAGATAATCGTTGGCTCCCGCGGCCACGCCGATGCAGTTCTCGCCCGATTCATCAACGAAGATCAGTGCGCTGCCTGTCGCGGCATCTACCCGACTGACGTGAGCAACATCGATACCCGCATCTCGGTATTCACTTAACGCTAGATCGGCTGCCGAATCGGAGCCAACGCAAGCGACGAATTCAACCTGACCTCCCAGACGAGCGCAGGCGATGGCTTGGTTGGCGCCCTTGCCGCCCAGTGCAAACTGGAAATCCGTGCCCGACAGCGTCTCACCGGCAGCAGGTATCCGCGAGACTCGCATGCTGTAGTCCGCGTTAGCGCTTCCTAATACGACGATGTTCGTTGTCATTTTCAAAGAGTCCTTGTTGGCCGGTGATCGCGCTGGGTCGCGTCATTATAGAGGCGACATATCACAGCGTTTCAAATGCTGTGTGCCGCATACATGCGCGAGGCCTGCTGCGGACCGGCGAGAATCGTTGGATTCGATTCAGATGCCTCGCG
>JBCBBH010000002.1:0-176001 GCA_038531945.1 Pseudomonadota bacterium
CGCTGAAGGCGTTCGAGGGCGATGATTCGGATATTGGTGTGCCGTCGATCTACAAGCTGATCGATGCGATGGACAGCTACATTCCGGAGCCGGAGCGTGCGATTGACGGCGACTTCCTGATGCCGGTGGAAGATGTGTTCTCGATCTCGGGTCGAGGCACGGTGGTCACGGGTCGTATTGAGCGTGGGATCATCAATGTCGGAGACGAGATTGAGATTGTGGGCATCAAGGACACGACCAAGACCACGTGCACGGGTGTTGAGATGTTCAGGAAGCTGCTTGACCAGGGTCAGGCGGGCGACAACGTGGGTGTGCTGCTGCGTGGCACCAAGCGTGATGAGGTTGAGCGTGGTCAGGTATTGGCCAAGCCGGGCTCGATCACGCCGCACACGAAGTTCGAAGCTGAGGTGTACATCCTGAACAAGGAAGAGGGCGGTCGTCATACGCCGTTCTTCAAGGGCTACCGTCCGCAGTTTTACTTCCGTACGACGGATGTGACGGGCGCGTGTGAGTTGCCGGAGGGCACCGAGATGGTGATGCCGGGTGACAACGTACAGATGGTGGTTGAGTTGATTGCGCCGATCGCGATGGAAGATGGACTTCGGTTCGCGATTCGTGAGGGTGGCCGCACGGTAGGTGCGGGCGTCGTCGCTAAGATCATCGAATAAGAGAAAGATAGAGCCGCCCGGGACTGGAGCGGCTGATTCCTCCGAATGGCTCGGCCTACGGCCTGTGCTTTATTTCGGAGGAATCACACTCCAGCCACGGGCCGACTCATGAGTTGAGGTCGGAACCCTCGACTTACCGCGGTGCCGGCGGTGACACAGGCACCAAGCCCAAAGGCCGGAGCGCGAGCTCGGGTTGAATGGGTCAGAGGTTCGCAATTCAGCGTGACCGAGTCTGGGAGACTGGAAAAGTTTTTTCGACGAGGTAAAAGCGCAGCGCAGCGAGCCACGAGGAGAAAAAATGCTTTTTCAGGCTCACCGACGGACTAAGTGGGTGGCCTAAGGAACAGCGAAGAGGCTTTTCCAGTCTCACCGGCGGACTCCGTGGGTGTGTAAAGGATCAGCAGACACCACCACCGGCGATAGGCGCCGCTGGTAGAAATGAGAATTTGAGAGTTGGCTATGGCTACTAACCAGAACATTCGTATCCGCTTGAAAGCGTTTGATCATCGTCTGATCGACACTTCAGCCCGGGAAATCGTTGATACCGCGAAGCGCACGGGTGCGACCGTTAAAGGTCCTGTGCCGCTGCCGACCAAAATGGAGCGATTCACGGTCCTGATTTCGCCGCACGTCAATAAGGACGCGCGTGACCAGTACGAGCTGCGTACCCACAAGCGATTGATGGATATCGTTGATCCGACCGACAAAACGGTTGATGCGCTGATGAAGCTGGAGCTCCCGGCCGGCGTAGACGTTCAGATCAAGCTGAATTAAGAGTTGAATTAGCCCGCCCGCTGGCTATAATAGCGGGCTCGCGCGAGCAAACGACAGAGTTTCGGCCTCAGATCGAGACGGATTTGCCGCGAACCAGGCGCCGCTGAGTACTGGCTCAGTGGCGCGTTGTTTGTCCGGGAAGGTATTTTCCGGCGACCTGGGCCAGGAAAAGGTATTCGGTATTGGAGACTTGTTTTTGGCTGTCACGTTGACGGCAAGCGTCTCTGCACGCCGGATCGGCTGCACGCGAACCACCGGTTGAGATCGGCAGGCGCGGCATATGTGGCAAGCAGCGTCGACCAACTGTAGTCGATGACTGGAAACATGGTTTTTACGCGTTGACCAATCGAAGTCAGCGCAAACGGAAGAGAGACAATGACGATTTCCATCGTAGGTCGCAAATGCGGCATGACGCGCGTCTTCACGGAAGACGGCGCTTCGATCCCGGTTACCGTGATTGAAGCCACGCCGAATCGCGTCACTCAAGTCAAAACAGTTGAAACCGACGGATACCGGGCGATCCAGGTTGCGTCGGGTACTCGCAAAGCCTCCCATGTCACCAAGCCCGAAGCCGGTCACTTCGCGAAAGCGCAAGTGGAAGCGGGCGATCGACTGGTCGAGCATCGCCTTGCGGATGGCGAGGGTGACGAGCTTTCCGTCGGAAGCGAAGTGTCGGTCGAAATCTTCGAGGCCGGCCAGAAAGTGGACGTGATCGGCACATCGATCGGTAAGGGTTTTGCCGGCACGGTCAAGCGCCATAACTTCCGCACGCAAGACGCAACGCACGGTAACTCGCTGGCTCACCGTGCGCCGGGTTCAATTGGTCAGAACCAGACACCAGGCCGTGTCTTCAAAGGTAAGAAGATGGCAGGCCACATGGGCAACGTGCGCCGCACCGTCCAGAACCTTGAAGTCGTTCGCGTCGATAACGACAAGAACCTTCTCCTGATTAAGGGTGCTGTTCCCGGCCATGCCGGCGGCAGCGTCATCGTCCGTCCTGCGGTCAAAGCAAGGAAGGGAGCGTAAGCCATGGCATTGAAATTGGAACTAGCCGGCAAGGGCGGCGCAATTGAAGTGTCGGAACAGGCGTTTGGCGCCGCGTTCAACGAGCCTTTGATTCACCAGGTAGTGACGGCATTTTTGGCCGGTGCGCGCAGTGGCACAAAGCGCCAGAAGAACCGATCCGATGTGAGCGGCGGTGGCGCGAAACCATGGCGCCAAAAAGGCACAGGCCGCGCTCGCGCTGGCACCATCCGTAGCCCGATTTGGGTTGGTGGTGGCCGTACGTTTGCTGCACGTCCGCGTGACTACAGCCAGAAAGTGAACCGCAAGATGTACCGCGGTGCGTTGCGTTCGTTGTTCTCCGAGCTCTTGCGTCAAGAACGCCTGGTAGTTGCTGAGACGATCGAAGTTTCCGCGCCGAAGACGCGTGAGTTGGCGGCAAATCTCAAAGCACTCAATCTCGACAACGTGTTGATAGTGACCGAGGGTTTTGACGAAAAGCTCTATCTCGCCGCACGGAATTTGAAAAATGTCGGCATCGTCGATGTGAGCTCCATTGATCCAGTAACGTTGTTGCGCTTCGAGAAAGTGCTGATCAGCGTCCCGGCACTAAAACTCGTTGAGGAGCGCCTGTCATGAGTCAAGCAGTTCGCGAAGAGCGGTTGATGACCATCTTGCTCGGTCCGCACATGTCGGAAAAAAGTCTTCGGATCAACGAGCGTGCTAATCAGGTGGTGTTCAAAGTCCGTACCGATGCGACCAAGCCGGAAATTAAGGCGGCAGTTGAGAAGCTGTTTGAAGTCGCAGTTGAGGGCGTGACCGTCCTGAACCAGGACGGCAAAGTTAAACGCCGTGGTCGTGGCTTCGGTCGTCGATCGTCTTTTAAGAAAGCCTACGTGAAGCTCGCGGCAGGCAGCGAAATTGATTTTCTCGGCGCTGAATAGGCGACGGTAAAGGCAAGGTAGACAGACATGTCATTGCAAAAACAGAAACCGACATCTCCGGGCCGTCGCTTTAAGGTCAAGGTGATCACGCAGGGCCTGCACAAGGGCAAGCCCTACAGCAAACTCGTTGCCAAGAAGACCAAGTCCGGCGGCCGCAACAACAACGGTCGGATTACCGTTCGTCATCACGGCGGTGGTCACAAGCAGCGCTACCGGATTATCGACTTCAAGCGCGACAAGTTTGGCGTGCCAGGCACCGTGGAGCGTATCGAGTACGATCCAAACCGTAGTGCGCACATCGCACTGATCAAGTATGCGGACGGTGAACGCCGCTACATCCTGGCTCCGAAGAAAGTGGAGATCGGCTCGCCGATTATGTCGTCAGACGATGCGCCGATTAAACCCGGGAACTCTCTGCCACTGCGTAACATCCCTGTGGGTACGCAAGTGCATTGCATCGAGATGAAGCCTGGCAAGGGCGCTCAAATGGTGCGCTCCGCAGGCGGAGTCGCTCAACTGGTAGCTCGTGAAGGTGCGTACGTCACGCTGCGCCTTCGCTCGGGCGAGATGCGCAAGATTCATACGGAATGTCGCGCGACCGTCGGAGAGGTGGGCCACGGCGAACACAACCTGCGCAAGCTCGGCAAGGCCGGCGCGAAACGCTGGCGCGGTGTTCGTCCGACCGTGCGCGGTGTCGCTATGAACCCGGTTGACCACCCGCATGGTGGTGGTGAGGGTCGCACGTCCGGTGGTCGTCACCCGGTGAGCCCATGGGGCACGCCGACGAAGGGTTACAAGACACGCTCCAACAAGCGGACTGACAACATGATTGTCCGTCGTCGCAAGAGCCGCAAGTAAGCGCGCTCGCCAACAGAATTAGAGAAGAGGAAGAGATAACGTGCCTCGTTCATTAAAAAAAGGTCCTTTTGTGGACAACCATCTGGCGAAGAAAGTCGCCACGGCGGCGGAAAGCAACGATCGGCGCCCGATCAAAACCTGGTCGCGACGCTCGATGGTGTTGCCCGACATGGTCGGACTGACGATTGCCGTACACAACGGTCGTCAGCACGTGCCGGTGTTGATTTCGGAAAACATGGTCGGCCACAAGCTGGGTGAGTTCGCGTTGACGCGGACCTTCCGAGGGCATGCGGCTGACAAGAAGACGAAGCGCTAAGGATTGATGACATGCAGGTAGCAGCAAAATTGCGTTTTGCACGCATCTCCCCGCAGAAATGTCGGCTCGTTGCCGACATGATCCGCGGCAAGTCTGTCGATGAGGCATTGACCACATTGGCGTTCATGCCGAAGAAAGGCGCGGCAATTGTTCGCAAGGTGCTCGAGTCGGCTATTGCCAACGCAGAGCACAACCACGGCGCAGATATCGATGAGCTTCGTGTTCAGACCATCATGGTCGACGAAGCACCGCGTTTTCGCCGCTACCGCGCTCGGGCCAAAGGTCGGGGCACTCGGATTATCAAACGCAACAGCCACATCACCATCCAGGTGGCTGATGGCACGGCGGACTAGGTAGAGATTTATGGGTCAGAAAGTACACCCCAACGGTATTCGCCTCGGTATCACAACCGACTGGACTTCGAAGTGGTATGCCGACAGCAAGGCGTTCCCTGAGTATGTGCGCCAGGATCACGAAGTTCGTACGTTCCTGCGCAAGCGTCTGAAGGACGCCTCGGTTTCGCGGATTCAGATCGAGCGCCCGGCGAAGAAGATCAACATCGCGCTGAACACCGCCCGTCCAGGCATCGTGATTGGCAAGAAAGGCGAGGACATCGAGCGTCTGCGTCGCGAGGTCGCTTCGATGGTCGGAATGCCGCTTGCCGACGTGCGCATCAACATCAACGAAGTTCGCAAGCCGGAATTGGATGCGACGTTGGTGGCTGAGGGGATTGCTCAGCAGCTCGAGCGCCGCGTGATGTTCCGTCGTGCGATGAAGCGCGCGGTTCAGAACACCATGCGTGTCGGTGCTCAGGGAATCAAAGTGAAGGTCGGTGGTCGCTTGAATGGCGCCGAAATCGCTCGTTCCGAGTGGTACCGCGAAGGCCGTGTGCCGCTGCACACGCTGCGCGCGGAGATCGACTACGGCACAGCAGAGGCTGCGACAACCTACGGCATCATCGGTGTGAAAGTCTGGATTTTCAAAGGCGAGGTTTACGACACGCCTGAGCAAGCCGCCAGTGAGCCGGCGGAAGCGGCGACGCGCTAGGAGTCAAGAGCATGTTGCAGCCAAAAAGAACCAAGTTCCGTAAGCAGATGAAGGGTCGCAATCGCGGCCTGGCGCAACGCGGCAGTACTGTCTCGTTCGGCGAGTACGCGCTCAAGGCGACCGGTCGTGGTCGTTTAACTGCGCGTCAGATCGAGGCAGCGCGTCGTGCCATGACCCGCTACATCAAGCGCGGTGGAAAAATCTGGATTCGGGTTTTCCCGGACAAGCCGATCAGTAAAAAGCCATTGGAAGTCCGCCAAGGTAAGGGTAAGGGTAACGTTGAATACTGGGTCGCCCAGATCCAGCCGGGCCGCATCCTTTACGAAATGGAGGGCGTCAGTGAAGAGGTGGCACGCGAAGCGTTTCGTCTCGCGGCTGCGAAGATCCCGATGGCAACGACGTTTGTCGCACGACAGGTGATGTGATGAAAGCAGCAGATCTTCGACAAATGGATTCCGCAGGTCTCCAGGACGAGCTCCTGAAGTTGCGTCGCGAGCAGTTCAACCTGCGAATGCAACGGGCGACCGGTCAGGAAATTCAACAAAACGATCTTCGTCAGGTCCGCCGTGATATTGCACGGATCAAAACGGTAATGGCGGAAGCCGCGCGCGCTGGCGACGCTGGTTGAGGTAGATAAGAAATGAGCGAAGCGAACGCAACGGTAGAACGCCGAGTTATCGGTAAAGTGGTCTCCGACAAGATGGATAAAACCGTGTCTGTGGCCATCGAGCGATTGGTCCGCCACGGCGTCTACGGTAAGTACATCCGCCGGACGACCAAGTTGAAGGCACATGATGAAAACAACGAGTGCCGTAGCGGCGATACCGTTGCCATCAGCGAGTGCCGCCCGATTTCGAAAGACAAATCGTGGCGGGTGGTGGAAGTGGTCGAACGCGCGACACAGCGCTAAGGCGGGATTGAACGATGATTCAGATGCAGACAGTGCTGGATGCAGCCGATAACAGTGGTGCTCGTCGCGTCATGTGCATCAAGGTGCTTGGTGGTTCCAAGCGTCGCTACGCGGGCGTCGGCGATGTCATCAAGGTGAGCGTCAAGGACGCCATTCCGCGGGGCAAGGTCAAGAAGGGTGAGGTTTACAACGCGGTTGTTGTGCGCACCCGTAAAGGGGTTCGTCGCAAGGACGGCTCGCTGATTCGCTTTGATGGCAACGCTGCGGTGTTGTTGAACAGCAAGCTGGAGCCGATTGGTACCCGTATCTTTGGTCCAGTGACGCGGGAGCTTCGCGGCAATCAGTTCATGAAGATCGTGTCTTTGGCACCGGAAGTGCTCTGAGCACGCAAGGCAGAGAAGAACATGCAAAAGATTCGTAAAGGCGATGAGGTGATGGTTATCACCGGAAAGGACAAGGGCCGCACAGGTACGGTGCTCGAAGTACTGACCGATGAGGACCGGCTCCTGGTGGAAGGAATCAACATCGCTCGTAAACACATCAAACCGAATCCTAACGTTGGCGAGCCGGGTGGGATCAAGGACAAAGCGATGCCGATTCATCGTTCGAACGTCCAGGTCTACAACCCAAAATCGAAGAAAGGCGACAGGGTCGGTATCGAGATTGGAAAAGACGGTAAGAAAACCCGGATTTTTCGTTCAACGAAAGAGGCGGTCGACGTCTAAGCCGAAAGGCAGCGTCACCGATTGATCTATGGCTAGATTGCAAGAACATTATCGCGACAACATCGTTCCTGCCCTGAAGGACAAATTGGGCATCGAGAACGTTATGGAAGTGCCGCGTATTACGAAAATCACGCTGAACATGGGCGTAGGCGAAGCTGTGGCCGACAAGAAAGTCATGGAGCACGCGGTGCGTGACATGACGGCTATCGCGGGCCAAAAGCCGGTCGTTCGCAATGCGCGGAAGTCTGTCGCGGGCTTTAAGATTCGCGAAGGGTATCCCATCGGCTGCAAAGTCACGCTGCGTCGCGAACGCATGTACGAATTCCTTGATCGACTCATCTCGATCGCGATTCCGCGGATTCGCGATTTTCGAGGCCTGTCGAGCAAGGCGTTCGACAAGCAGGGCAACTATTCAATGGGCGTCCAGGAGCAAATCATATTCCCTGAGATCGACTACGATCAGGTGGATACGGTGCGCGGTATGGATATCACGATCACAACCACAGCACGCAACGCGGACGAAGGCCGCGCGCTGCTTGAAGCATTCAGTTTCCCGTTCAAGCGCTAAGCGCGGGAAAGAGACAGGTAGACACCTATGGCAAAGAAATCGATGGTCGCTCGCGAAGTGAAGCGCGCAAAGCTCGTCGCAAAATATGCGGCGAAGCGTGCTGCGTTGAAAGCTGTGATCAAAAACCCCAATTCCAGTGTTGAAGAGGTTGACGCTGCGGTTGCGAAGTTGAGCGCTTTGCCGCGCGACGCATCGCAAGTTCGCATGCGCAATCGCTGCGCGATTACAGGTCGCCCGCACGGCTTCTACAGGAAGTTTGGGTTGGCGCGAAACAAGCTTCGGGAAGCCACCATGAAGGGTGAGATCCCCGGTTTGTCCAAGGCGAGTTGGTAAAGGAGTAGCACCATGAGTATGAGCGATCCTATTGCCGATATGTTGACTCGCATCCGCAATGCGCAAAAGGCGCGCAAGCCGGTTGTGACGATGCCTTCCTCCAACGCCAAGGTTGCTATTGCCCGTGTCCTTAAAGACGAGGGCTACATCGATGACCTGGAAGTCAACAAAGAGGGTGCGAAATCGCAACTCTCAGTGACGTTGCGTTATTACGAAGGCGCACCGGTCATCGAGAAGATCAAGCGCGTGAGCAAACCCGGACTGAGAATCTACCGCCAGACCGGAGATCTGCCGACGGTCCTTGGCGGATTGGGTGTTGCAATCGTTTCTACATCAGCGGGGGTCATGAGTGATCGTGAAGCTCGCGCTAAAGGTATCGGGGGCGAGGTGATTTGCCTCGTTTCGTAACTTAACGGACGAAAGACTATGTCTCGCATCGCGAAACAACCGATTACGCTGCCCAAGGGAGTTGAGCTCCAGCGCAGTGGTCAGAACATCTCGCTCAAAGGCAGCAAAGACAATTTGTCTTTCGCTTTGAACAGCGAAGTGGATATTGAAGACGACAACGGTACGCTGACCGTCAAGGCACGCTCAGGCTCGAGGTTCGCTCGAGCGATGGCGGGGACGACGCGCGCTATTTTGTCGAACATGGCTCATGGTGTGAGCGAGGGTTGGGAAAAGAAACTGACCCTGGTCGGGGTCGGATACCGGGCACAGGCGCAGGGTACAAACCTCAACCTGACGTTGGGTTTTTCGCACCCGGTGGTTCACAAGATGCCCGAAGGTGTGACCGTGGAAACACCCAGTCAAACCGAGATCGTTCTGAAAGGCGCCGACAAGCAGGTAGTCGGTCAGGTCGCCGCAGAGATTCGCGCGTATCGCCCGCCTGAGCCCTACAAAGGCAAAGGTGTTCGCTACAGCGACGAACACGTTGTGCGTAAAGAGGCGAAGAAAAAGTAAGCCGGCGGCCGGGCGTTGAACCGGATCGTGGCTGGAGTAGCACACATGAAACTGAGCAAAAAAGACAATCGACTGCGTCGCGCACGTCGGACTCGCGCCAAAATTCGCGAGCTTGGCACCTTGCGTCTCAGCGTCTACAGAACACCGCGTCATATTTACGCGCAAATTCTCGCAGCAGACGGTGCGACGGTGCTGGCTTCTGCATCCACCGTACAAAAAGCGCTGCGTGGAGATTTGAAGTCGACGGGCAACGTCGAAGCAGCGCAGGCGGTAGGGAAACAAATCGCGGAACAAGCGAAAGCGGCTGGTATCGACAAGGTTGCATTCGACCGCTCTGGCTATCGTTATCACGGGCGTGTGAAGGCATTGGCCGACGCGGCGCGTGAAGCGGGATTGAACTTCTAGGATAAGAACTGGCATGGCAAAGAACGACAAGCAAAACGCGGGCGACGATCTGGTTGAGAAACTGGTAGCCGTGAATCGTGTGGCCAAAGTGGTCAAGGGCGGCCGTCAGTTCGGCTTCACTGCGCTCACCGTCGTCGGCGATGGCAACGGCAGCGTCGGGTTTGGCTACGGCAAGGCTCGAGAAGTCCCAATCGCGATTCAGAAAGCGATGCAGGCTGCACGCAAGAATTTAGCGAAAGTGCATCTTCGGGACGACACGTTGCAGTATGAAATCAAGGGCCGTCATGGCGCGACGCGCGTATATATGCAACCGGCCTCTGAAGGTACAGGCGTGATCGCGGGCGGTGCTATGCGTGCCGTATTCGAATGTGCCGGCGTGCGGAACGTCTTGGCCAAGTCCTATGGTTCGCGCAACCCGATCAACGTCGTGCGCGCGACCATCAACGGCCTTCGAAACATTCATTCACCAGCGGCAGTTGCAGCGAAACGCGGCAAGAGTGTCGAAGAGATCCTGGGTTAAGGCAATGGCAGCGAAAAAGAAGCTGAAGGTCACACTTGTCAAAAGCAAGTTTGGACGACTGAAAAATCACAAGGCCAGCATCGCCGGTCTTGGACTGCGCCGTATCAACCACACGGTTGAAGTGGAAGATACGCCAGAGAATCGCGGCATGATCAACCAGGTTTCGTACCTGTTGAAAGTCGAGGAAGCGTAATGCGTTTGAATACATTGAAACCTGCGAAAGGCAGCAAACCGGTCGGCAAGCGATTGGGTCGCGGAATTTCGGCGGGGCAAGGTAAGACCAGTGGACGTGGAGTCAAAGGACAACACGCACGCTCGGGTGGCTACCACAAAGTCGGTTTCGAGGGTGGTCAGATGCCACTGCAGCGCCGGTTGCCTAAAGTTGGGTTCAACTCCCGGAAGGCACGGCTGTCTGCAGAGTTGCGTTTGCATGAGCTCGGCCTGGTCGATGGTGATGTCGTTGACCTGTTGACTTTGAAACGTGCTCGCCTCGTGCCGGCACAGACTCAGAAAGTCAAAGTCATCGATTCCGGCAAGATCGAAAAAGCGGTAACCGTAAAAGGTATCGCGGTAACGCCAGGCGCGCGTAAAGCGATTGAGGCGGCCGGCGGCACCATTGAAGACTAAGTACTGATCCACTGACCAGACGGATAGACCGAAACGTGGCAAAGAACAGAAACAATGCGGAGATGGCAGCAGGACTTGCACAGTCGGGCAAGCTCAATGAACTGCGTCAGCGATTGATGTTCCTGATAGGTGCACTGGTTGTGTACCGTATCGGTACTTTTGTGCCGGTTCCCGGAATCGATCCTATCCAACTGACCGCATTCTTCGAGCAGCAGTCCGGCAACATCCTGGCCATGTTCAACATGTTCTCAGGCGGTGCGTTGCAGCGATTCGGTATCTTCGCACTCGGCGTGATGCCGTATATCTCTGCGTCGATTGTCATGCAAATGGCGGCCGTGGTCGTGCCGAGCCTGGCGAAGCTGAAGAAAGAAGGCGAGGCAGGGCGTCGCAAGATCACCGACTACACGCGACGGGGCACATTGCTACTAGCGGTGGTGCAGTCATTTGGTGCGGCGTACGCGATTCAAAATCAGCCGAATCTGGTCGTGAACCCTGGCATCAGCTTCATGGTTCTGTGCATCATTTCGCTGGTCACCGGCACGATGTTCCTTATGTGGCTGGGTGAGCAGATCACCGAGCGTGGCGTCGGCAACGGTATTTCGATCATCATTCTGGCCGGTATCATCGCCGGAATGCCGGGCGCGATCGCCGGAACGGCGGAGTTGGTCAAGAACGGCACAATGTCGCCCGCGCTGGCGTTGATCATTTTGATCGCGTTTATCGCCATGACTGTGTTCGTCGTGTACATGGAAAGCGCGCAGCGCAGGATCACCGTGCACTACGCTCGGCGCCAGCAAGGGCGCCGCATGATGCAGGCACAATCGACCCATCTGCCGTTCAAAGTGAACATGTCCGGCGTGATTCCGCCAATCTTCGCGTCAAGTTTGCTGCTTTTTCCGGTAACACTGGTACAATTTGGCGGCGCGAATCCTGACCCGGGCGGTTTTGCCCAGTGGTTGCAACGGATCGGTGCAGCATTATCCCCTGGCCAGCCGATATACATCGTGTTGTACGGCGCATTGGTCGCTGGGTTCTGTTTCTTTTACACCGCGTTGATGTACGACTCACGTGAGGTTGCCGATAACCTGAAGCGCTCTGGTGCGTTTATTCAGGGCATTCGGCCCGGCCAGCAGACAGGCGAGTACATCGACAGGGTACTAACGCGTTTGACCTTCTGGGGTGCGCTTTACATTACAGGCGTCTGCCTCGTTCCGGAGTTGGTCCGCATGTTCTTCCCGAGCGTGCCGTTCAACTTTGGAGGGACCTCGTTGTTGATCCTTGTGGTCGTAACGATGGATTTCATGCAGCAGCTGAAAGCGCACACGATGTCGCAGCAGTACGAAGGCATGATGAAGAAGGCCAATATCAGGAATTACAGCCGCACTTAACGCGGCGCGCATCGCGTGAGCGACGCTTTGGAGCAAAGAAATGAAAGTTCGAGCATCGGTTAAGAAAATTTGCCGCAACTGCAAAGTCATTCGCAGGAACGGCGTTTTGCGAGTGATTTGCACCGACGCTCGCCATAAGCAGCGTCAGGGCTAGGCCTGGCAGCACTCGCAGTTTAAGAGGAAGACATTGTGGCCCGTATTGCAGGCATAAACATTCCGGTCAACAAACACGTGGTAATCGCGTTGACCAGCATCTATGGCATTGGCCCGACGCGCGCAAAGGCGATCTGCGCCGCGGCGAGTGTCGCAGAACATGTACCGGTGAAAGACTTGGCTGAGCCGGAAGTGGCGAAGCTGCGTGATGAAGTCGCGAAGTTCACCGTCGAAGGTGATTTGCGTCGTGAAACCGCAATGAACATCAAGCGTTTGATGGACCTCGGTTGCTACCGCGGTATTCGTCACAGACGAGGCCTGCCACTGCGTGGCCAGCGCACTCGCACCAACGCTCGCACCCGCAAAGGCCCTCGTCGTCCAGTGCGTCGATAATCAGGAACGAAACAGATGGCACAGTCAAAACCTTCGAAAAAGAAGATCAAACGCCAGGTGCAGGACGGCATTGCGCACATCCACGCCTCGTTCAACAACACGATCATCACGATCACAGACCGCCAAGGCAACGCATTGTCCTGGGCAACTGCGGGCGGCTGCGGATTCCGCGGCTCTCGTAAGTCGACACCGTTTGCGGCGCAGGTCGCTGCGGACAAGGCAGGGCGTGCGGCACAAGAATACGGCTTGAAGAATCTGGACGTCCGCGTTTGGGGTCCTGGTCCTGGCCGCGAATCTGCGGTGCGTGCACTGAACGGCTGTGGTTACAAAATTCAACACATCAATGATGTGACACCGATCCCGCACAACGGATGTCGTCCGCCTAAGCGGCGCCGCGTGTAACGGGAACTACGGGCAGGAACCTAAGATGGCAAGATATATCGGTCCGAAATGCAAACTCTCACGTCGTGAGGGCACAGACCTGTTTCTGAAAAGCGGTGTTCGCCCGCTGGAATCCAAATGCAAACTGGAAGTCCCTCCTGGCGGCGCGCCCGCGCGCAGGCCGCGGATTTCCGACTACGGTTTGCAGCTCCGGGAGAAGCAAAAGCTTCGCCGGATGTATGGTGTGCTGGAGCGTCAGTTCCGCAACTACTACAAGAAGGCTGCACAGCGAAAAGGCTCAACGGGTGAGAACCTGCTCCAGCTTCTGGAAGGCCGGTTGGACAACGCGGTGTACCGGATGGGCTTTGCGTCGACGCGTGCGGAAGCCCGTCAGCTAGTGAGCCACAAAGGTATCGAAGTGAACGGCAGCGTCGTAAATATTCCGTCGTTCCAGGTTGATGGCGGAGATGTAATTTCGGTCCGTGAAAAAGCCAAGAAACAACTGCGAATCAAATCGTCGTTGGAAATTGCTGGCCAGATCGGTTTCCCGGATTGGGTCGAGGTTGATGCCGACAAGATGGTGGGCACGATGAAGGCACTGCCGGAACGCGAAGATATCCTGCCGGATATCAACGAAAACCTCGTGGTGGAGCTGTACTCGAAGTAGTCAGTTTTCCTGTACATCGATATCAGCCGAACCCCCGAAGATAAAAGAGAGAGAGGTCAAGGTTCTCATGCAAGAATCTACCAACGAATTCCTGAAACCCCGAGTCGTCAAGGTCAACCCGGTCGACGATACGCAGGCGCGTGTCACGATCGAGCCCTTCGAGCGCGGCTTCGGTCACACGCTAGGCAACGCGCTGCGACGTATCCTTTTGTCTTCGATGCCGGGTGCGGCCATTGTTGAGGCAGAAATTGACGGCGTCCTGCACGAGTACACGAGCGTCGAGGGCGTTCAGGAAGATGTCGTGGACATCCTTTTGAACCTCAAGCAAGTTGCATTGACGATGCACGGCCGCGAAAGCGCGGAGCTGACAATCGTTAAGCAGGGTCCGGGTCCGGTGACCGCCGGCGACATCCAGACAGATCACGACGTTGAGGTAGCGAACCCGGATCACGTTATCGCGACGCTGACCAAAGAGGGTGAACTGCGCATGGTGCTGCGCGTGGAGCGCGGTCGTGGTTACCGGCCAGCAGCCAAACGCTCGACGTTTGAAGAGCAGACCGGACCGATTGGTCGATTGCAGTTGGACGCCTCGTTTAGCCCAATCCGTCGCGTGACTTACAGCGTCGACGCGGCTCGCGTTGAGCAGCGCACCGACCTCGATAAGCTCCTGATCGATATCGAAACCAACGGAACGATTGATCCCGAAGAGGCGATCCGACGCGCTGGAAGTATTCTTAAAGATCAACTCAGCGTGTTTGTTGATCTGCAAGGTCAAGAGGACAACACGGCGGCTTCGGCTGAAGCTCAGGTAGATCCGATTCTCCTGCGCCCGGTTGACGAACTCGAACTGACGGTTCGATCGGCGAATTGCCTGAAAGCAGAAAGCATTAACTACATCGGTGATCTCGTGCAGCGGACGGAAGTCGAACTGCTGCGGACGCCGAATCTCGGTAAGAAATCTCTGACTGAAATCAAGGAAGTGCTGGAGAGCCACGGTTTGGGCCTGGGTCTGCAGGTCGATAACTGGCCACCAGCTAGTCTGCGCAGTGATCGTTCACTGCTCGGCTCCTAGTTTTAGTCTTGTCGTAAACAGGAAAAAGCGTCATGCGACACAAGAAATCTGGACGGAAGCTCAATCGCAACAGCTCACACCGCAAGGCGATGTATCGCAACATGGCGTCGTCGTTGATCAAACATGAGACGATCAAGACCACGTTGCCGAAAGCGAAGGAGCTCCGTCGTGTGATAGAGCCTTTGATCACCACGGCGAAGGAAGACAGCGTCGCACATCGCCGTCTTGCGTTCGATCGTTTGCGTGACAAAGAAGCGGTAGGCAAGCTGTTCGTCGAGCTTGGACCTCGGTTCAAAGAGCGCCCGGGCGGCTATCTGAGAATCTTGAAGATGGGATTCCGGCCTGGTGACGCCGCGCCGATGGCGATGGTACAGCTGCTGGATCAGCCTGAGCCGCAAGCGGAAGCGCTAGACAGCTAAGGGCGGTCGCCCGCGACGCATCGAGAGAGCCAGGCCTGACGGTCTGGCTTTTTTGTTGGCTACGGCGACAGCGTAAAAAAGAAGGTTGAGCCTTGGCCCGGTGTGGATTCGACCCAGATATGGCCGCCGTGTCGCTCGACGATCCGCTTGACGAACGTCAGGCCAGCACCCGTACCTCCACCATATTCGTCCTTGCCGTGAAGTCGCCGGAAGATCTTGAATATGCTGTCGTGATAGACCGCAGCAATACCAATTCCGTTATCACGAACGAAGAACACGGGCGGACGTCTTGGGCTGTCAGGTTCCTGTTCCAACACGCCCACGCTGACTTCCGGACGCTCTCGCGTGTTGTACTTCAGTGCATTCAAGATGAGGTTACGGTACAACTCCCGGACTGATACGGGCTCACACGCGACTTCGGGCAATTGCGCGACTTCTACGCTGGCGTGATCCCAATCGGGAATCAACGCGATTGCGCTGTCGACCACGCTATTGAGATCGATTGGCACGGCGTAGCGCTCGCCTTCGGCGACCCGAGCGAGTTTCAAAAGATCGACGATGAGCTCTTCCATTCGATTGGTGAGTGATTGCATACGATCCAGACGCTCCATTACGTCAGGATCCAGTGCAGACCCGTGATCTTCCTTGATCATGTCGATGTGTGAACACATGCCGCGCAGCGGTGCTTTCAAATCATGCGATGCAATATGTGCGAACTCATTGAGCTGCTCGTTCTGCTGCAATAGCCGAAGTTGGGCCCGTTTTCGCGACGTAATGTCTTCAATTGACCCGGCGACGCGTGTTGCCTCGCCGGCGTCGTTCCAGCGGGCCTGCCCACGAGCATGAATCCACTCATAGGTTCCATCCGGACGGCGCAGGCGGTACTCGACGTTGAAAGGTGTGCCGTTATTGATATGGGCATCGAATTCCTCAAGCGTGAACGCACGGTCTTCTTCGTGGATCAACTCCACAAACTGGTCAAATGACGGACCCTGTGGCCCATAGTCATGCTCGATGACTTCCAGAGCTCGTGTTGACCAAACGACGGTGCCTTGCGGGACATCGAGGTCCCAAATTCCAACGGCTGCACCCTCCACGGCTAGAGCGTAGCGTTGCTCGCTTCGCCTCAAAGCGTCTTGACCTTTGACAATCTCGGTGATGTCGCGTGCCAGGCCGAGAATGTGCGGTTTACCATCCTGGTTCTCAAACCGGATCTTTCGTGTGAATAGTGTGCGGCGCTTTCCATCAGGAAAGTCCAGCGTCTCTACCACCGCTGATTCGCCGGTCTCCAGTGCGAGTCGATCGTTCTCCAGGAAGGCCGCCGCCTGTTCAGGGTCATCGAACTCCTCTGCGGTGGTGAATCCAATGATTCTGTCGTGCAACGAGGTGGGGTACAGGTCAAACAGCGCGGGATTTCCGTAGAGGATTCGGAACTGCTCGTCCTTGATGAAAAACGCGTCGGGGATGTTCTCGAACACGAGACTGGCAAAGCTCTCTTCATTGAAGAGTTTCGCAACTTGCTGCGTTAACTGGAAAACTCTGCGGACTTCCGGTTTAGTAGCCATAACTTTTGGAGAGCTTACACCGATAGGTGAAATATCGGCATTCAGCTCGATTTCTTTAACGCAGAACCGGCTAAGTGGGCGACTACAGCGTTGGTTGGGTTGGCGTAATGGATTTTGGCGGATCAGGATGGATGGCAAGCCCAAATACGGCGAAAAAAAGGCCGGGCTATGCCCGGCCTTTTCATGGTCGATGGGACTCGCTATTTCTTGGCTCGGGTCTTCCTCGCCACTTTCTTGCGTGTCACTTTCTTCTTGGTGGCTTTCTTTTTGGCGGTTTTCTTCTTGGCAGGCGCTTTCTTCACCGCCGTCTTCTTGGTCGCCGGCTTTTTCTTGCGTTTCGTCTTCTTGCCCAAGAGCTTGTTAATCTCCCGATCAACCGCCCCCATCGCGCGATCGATCTTGGTCGCCCGCTTGAAGTGAATACGCGCGCTAGCAAGATCTTCACGAACGAGCTTGAGCTGATCCCGCGACTCTTTGGCTTCCGCCGCTGCCGTCTCCTTCAGTTTCTCAAGCTTACGGATCTGTGTGCGCAGCTCGCGCTTCACCTTGGCGGACGTTGCTTTACCGAGTCGTTCAGTTTTCTTGGTGATCTGCTCTGCCGCTTTCTTCGCTCGGTTTCCTGAAGTCTTAGCCTGTCGCGTAAGCTTCTTACGCTCACGGTCAAGTGCCTTTGTTGCACGAGTTGCAGCGGTAATCAACTCTTTCTTGGCTTTCTCGAAAGTGCTGTGCTGAGCGTCTAGCGCTTTGGTCATTAGTAAACTCCCGGGCTTCCCCCTGACATAACCTGGCCAACTATACCCTGAATTGCCCAGAGTTCGTATTTCGATCGGTAACGTATACTTATGGCACTTGAAGTTTGGGGGAAGGTGTCATGAGTTTCAGTCGCCGTTTCGATGGGAAGAGCGTCATTGTGACGGGAGCTTCAGCTGGCGTTGGCGCTGACGTTGCTCGTGCGTTTGCCCGAGCCGGTGCTCGCCTGATGTTGGTGGCGCGGGGGAAAGAAGCACTGCGTGAGTTCGCGGCGACGTTGGAGTCGACGACCAAAGTTGCGACGTGTGCGATGGATGTTTCGGATACCGCCGCTTGTCGCGATTTAATCAAGCGAACTCAGCACGAGTTCGGGTCTGTGAATTTTCTTGTGAATAACGCGGGTGCGCATCACCGCGGCAATTTTGAGACCATCGAAACGGATCAGATTGGTCAGATGGTCGATGTAAACCTGCGGGCACCCCTTGTTTTGGCACATCTTGCGCTGCCTTCGATTCAAGCCTCGGGCGGCGGTGCGATCATCAATATCGCGTCTATTGCAGGCACTACGCCAGTCCCTGGCTCCGCTGTATACAGTGCAACAAAGTTCGGATTGCGTGCGTTTACGCTCGCCTTGAGTGAGGAGCTGCGTGGCACAAACGTCCATGTCGGGGCGGTCTCACCGGGTCCGATCGACACCGGTTTCATCATGACTGACATTGATGGTGTTACGGATCTGACTTTCTCTCAGCCGATGAGTGCGCCGGAGGAGGTCGCTGATGCCGTGCTACGTGTCGCGCTCGCTGAGCGCGTTGAGATCAAGATGCCGACAATCAGTGGAATTCTCGGTGATATTGGGTATCAGTTTCCCTGGGTAAAGCGCATGCTCCGTCCGATGCTCGAGAGACGAGGTAGAAAGGCGAAAGCTTTCTACAAAGCGCGGGCCGCGACGCTGAGCTCAGAGGACGATGCATGAGACCGGCACGCCATGTCGCGCACGTCAACGTTGCCAAACTAAAATTTGAAAAAGGCGATCCGCGCGTGCAGCCGTTTTTCGACGCGGTCCCGGGGATCAATGCGCTGGCGGAACGGTCTGCCGGGTTTGTCTGGCGGCTTGACGATGAGGCGGAAGAGGCGCGCGCCCCCGACGTCTTTGGCGAACCGGGATTGTTGATTGCGTTGTCGGTCTGGGAGTCGATCGATGCATTGCAGCAATTTGTTTATCGATCCGCGCACGGCGGGTATTTGCGGCAGCGTGCCTCCTGGTTTGTACCGCGCAACTGCGCGAACAAGGCGCTGTGGTGGGTTGAGCGAAGCGAGCGGCCTTCGATCGACGAGGCACGGCATCGGTTGGATTGGTTGACCCGTCACGGACCCGGCGATGTAGCATTCGATTTTTCAACCGGTAAATTGCAGGAGAAGGCTTCATGAGCGCAATGGACGATCAGGAAATTATGAACGCGACCGCCGCGCTCGATGGATGGAGAATCGAGTCTGGAAAGCTTGCAAAGACTTTCAAGTTTCCCGACTTTGTGGCGGCCTTCGGTTTCATGTCCAAGGTGGCATTGGTGGCCGAAAAAATGGATCACCACCCCGAGTGGTTTAACGTCTACAACACGGTCAGAGTTGAGCTGACGACGCACGACGCCGGTGGAATTACCGCAAAGGACTTCGAGCTCGCGGGTGCGATGGATCGTTTCTCTGGATGACTAAACGGCGCTCATTTTTAGAAAAGCGTCTCGCGTCAGGTTTTCGCAACGGTTTTCCAGAACCCGGACGTTATCCTCGATTCGGATGCCGCCGAACGGCATCAACTCGTCAACACGCTGCCAGTTGACCATAGATTTCTGCTCGCTTGAGCGAAGCGGCTCAAGCAGCAGCGGAATGAAATACAGGCCGGGCTCAATCGTGATGACCTCGTTTAGCCCGAGGCCCCGAGTCAACCGCAGGTGGGGGTCAGACTCCGGTCGCTCTGTCGCGGCACCACTTGCATCGAGCTGGTGCCCGCCAACGTCGTGTACCTGCAGCCCAAGGTAGTGGCCGAGTCCATGCGGTAAGAAAGCCCGGGTCACGCCTGTTTGGACCAAAGACTCAACGCTGCCCGACGCGATCTGAAAGTCGATCATGAGTTTCGCCAAACGATCGTGCATTCGAAGATGGAGCGATGGGTAATCGACTCCGACGCAGATATCGTCGCAGATGCCACGCTGCAGGACATCCATCGCGTCAATGAGTTCATCGAAAACGCCAGCACCCGCCGAATACGTTCGGGTGATATCCGACGCATAGCCGTCCATCGCGGCGCCTGCGTCGATCAGGAAACTGCGCCTTTGCGTCGGCAATTGTCGGTGTCGATGCTGGTAGTGCAGGATCGCGGCATGTTCATTCAATGCCACGATGCTGTGGTAAGGCAGATCGTGATCGACCGCCTGGATCGCTCCGAGGTAGGCGTGATGGATGTCGTATTCGCTCGTATCGCCCGCATTGAACGTGTCGCGCGCCGCGGAGTGTGCTCTTGCACCGAGCATGCTGGCATTGCGCATCTGCTGGATTTCATAGTCGCTTTTCGTGATCCGCGCGTTATCCAGCCAGCTGATGGCGGCGCTGGGGTTGATTCGCTCTATGCCCAGCGTTTGTTCGGGTTCTGTGGTCAAGCCGATGAAAATGGGAGCGCGGGCAGCGGTTGGGAGATGTTGCCGCGCCTCAGCAGCGGTCTTGATCGCGCGCACTTCAAACTCGTCGGCCCAGTAAGGGTCGGGCGCATCAGGGACTGCGTGCCAGTAGTCGTCCGGTTGGCAATAAGCGAGGATGGGTTTTCGCCCACGTTCGAAGATGACGTAGCAGTCTGGCGTGCGCACCAGCGGTAGCCACCATGCGAAATGCGGATTGACGACGAACGGATGTGTCGTATCGTCGAGAAACCGGTAGATGAGTCCTCCGGCATAGACGACGGCTGTGTCTGCGCCTGCCGCATCCAACGCGCCTTCATAGGACTGGATCACGTTGGCGAGATGCGCCTGGTACAGGCTGTGGTCGGGCATTTCGATGTCTCTCATGGGACCGAAGTATACCTGCAAGTCGGCAGTTGCACCGCAGGCGTGCGTGTGCTGACATTGCTTGCTGATTCGCTTTCGCCGGAGTGTCCCATGCGATATTGCTCACGATTGTTCCTGGTGGCCGTGGCCACCGTTTCGCTGGCCTTGAGTTTGGATGCATCAGGATACGATCGGCTCAGCTCAATGCCGCATGCGTCCCGATCTGAGGTCATTTCGACACACGGCATGGCGGCGACCAGTCAGCCGCTGGCAACGCAGATCGCACTCGATGTGCTGAAGCAAGGCGGCAGCGCGGTCGATGCTGCAATTGCTGCGAATGCTGCGCTGGGATTGATGGAGCCTACCGGCTGCGGCATCGGTGGCGATCTGTATGCGATCGTATGGGACGCGGAACGCGAGGAGCTGACCGGTTTGAACGCGAGTGGGCGATCGCCGCGCAGTCTAACCCTCGATAAGCTCCGCAAGGAGGTCGAAGCTCTGAACCAGGATTCGATCCCGCCACGCGGCGCGCTGCCGGTCAGCGTGCCTGGCGCGGTGGATGGCTGGTTCGAACTGCATGAGCGTTATGGCCGCCTGCCGATGGCCGATGTGCTGGCACCTGCGATTGGCTATGCGCGCGATGGTTTTCCGGTCAGCGAGCTGATCGCGTACTACTGGGAACGCAATGCGCGTGTGCTGTCCGAGTACAAGGGCTTCGAGGAGACGTTCATGCCGGGCGGCAAGACACCGGCGAAAGGCGAGGTGTTCCGCAATCCACGATTGGCCAATACGTATGCGGCGATTGCCGGGGGTGGCCGCGATGCGTTCTACCGTGGGCCCATAGCTGAGGCCATCGCCGATTACGTGCAGGAGCAGGGCGGTTACCTGGCGGTTGAAGATTTGGCGCAACACCAGTCCGATTGGGTCACGCCGGTATCGACGAGCTATCGCGATGTCGAAGTCTTCGAGTTGCCACCGAACGGGCAGGGGATTGCAGCGCTACAGATTCTCAACATCCTTGAAGGGTTCGATATCGCGTCAATGGGATTCGGCAGCGACGAGTACGTGCATACGTTCGTCGAGGCAAAGAAACTCGCCTTTGAGGACCGAGCGAAGTTCTATGCCGATATGGATTTTGTCGACGTTCCAGTCGACTGGCTGATCTCCAAAGATTACGCGAACGAGCGGCGCGAGCGGATTGGTCCGAAAGCATCACAAAAATTGCCTGCGGGTGACGCACCGATGGACGGCGACACGATTTACCTGACGGTCGCCGATGCGGACGGCAACATGGTGTCGCTGATCCAGTCAAATTATCGCGGCATGGGCAGTGGAATGACCCCGGGCGATCTCGGTTTCATTCTGCAAGATCGTGGGGAGCTGTTCTCACTGGACCCGTCGCATGCGAATGTTTACGAACCCGGCAAGCGCCCGTTTCACACGATCATCCCGGCGTTCGCATTCAAGGATGGCAAGCCCTGGCTGTCGTTTGGGTTGATGGGCGGCGGCATGCAACCGCAGGGTCATGCACAGATCATCGTCAACATGATCGACTTCGGAATGAATCTGCAGGAGGCAGGGGATGCTGCGCGTATCCGTCATGACGGATCGTCCGAACCCACCGGCAGTCGGATGACGGATGGTGGTGTGGTCTACGTGGAAAGTGGAATTCCAGCGGCGACTCGCGAAGCGCTGGAGGCTCGCGGTCACACAGTGAAAGTCGGTGGCGGAGGATTTGGCGGCTATCAGGCGATCATTCGCCATCATGATCAGGATGTCTATTACGGGGCATCCGAGGTCCGCAAGGATGGCCAGGCGGCGGGATACTAGCGACATGAGCAAGGCGGTTTGGCTGACCGGGATTACCACCACAGGGACGCCGCATATCGGCAACTACGTCGGAGCGATTCTTCCGGGCATTGAGAGCTCGAAAGACACCGCGCGCAGGAATTTCTATTTTCTTGCCGATTTGCACGCGCTCGTCAAAAGCGAAGCACCCGACAAAATCCAGCAGTCGACGCTCGAAATCGCAGCCAGTTGGCTGGCGCTGGGTCTGGACACGTCCAACGCCGTGTTCTACCGGCAAAGCGATATTCCCGAGATTCCGTTGCTGACCTGGGTGTTGTCCAGTCAAACGGCCAAGGGTTTGATGAATCGGGCGCATGCGTACAAGGCAGCGGTCGATGCCAATCTGTCATCCGGCAGCAAGGATCCGGACAAGGCTATTACGATGGCGCTGTTCAGTTATCCCGTGCTGATGGCGGCAGATATATTGATGTTCAATGCCACGCATGTGCCGGTAGGCCGCGATCAGAAGCAACATGTCGAGATGGCACGAGATATTGCTCAGCGCTTCAACCATCATTACGGCGATATTCTGACGTTGCCGGAAGCCGTCATCGATGATGCGACAGCCACGCTGAAAGGGCTTGATGGGCGCAAGATGTCGAAGAGCTACCGCAACACAATCCCGCTGTTCGAATCACCAAAGCGCCTTCGCAAACTGATCATGAAGATCAAGACCAACTCACTGGAGCCCGGTGAACCGAAGGATCCCGAGGACTCAACGTTGTTTGAGATTTACAAGGCATTCGCGACGCCTGCAGAGACACAAGACATGGCGGATCGGTTCCGCGAAGGCATCGCGTGGGGTGCTGCGAAGCAGGAGCTGTTCGAGTATATCGATGCGCAAATCGCGCCAGCGCGGTCGGAATATGATCGTTTGATGTCGGATCCCCAGCATGTTGAGCAGGTCTTGCTCGACGGTGCAGCGAAGGCTCGTGATGTCGCCACGCCTCTGATGAACAAAATTTGCGAGGCGGTCGGCTTGCGCGCGCTGTAGACGCTCAAACTCCGCTCACGGCTGTGCGTGGGACCGTATGCGCGGACCTGAAATTCGCGCTATCTTTGGAACGATGGATCCTGCCGATCACGAAACGGATGCACCGGCCAAGCCATTTGTTGTCCCGACCGCAACGTTGGCGATGTCAGCCCCGTTTGTCTGGTTGAAACTGGGCTGGCGAGATTTCCGAAGCGCGCAGGTGCTGTCGTTGCAGATTGGCGGATTTATCTGGCTGTTGAGTAGCCTGATTTCCATTTGTGCTGCGTACTACGGCAGCTTCATTTTGCTCGCTGCACTTTTGTCGGGATTTGTGTTTCTGGCGCCGTTGCTGGCTGTGGGTTTGTATTCGGTCGCACGCGCTCATGAACACGACAAGGCGCCGCGGTTGATCGATGCGTTGAGGCTGATGCGCCGGGTGCTGGGTCAGGCCGGTGTGTTTGCGCTGGTCCAGGTCGTTATCCTGATGATCTGGTCGCGCTCCGGTATGGTCCTGAACGCAGTATTCATGATCGAGCGTGGCGAGCTGGATGTGTTCTTGCAGTTTCTTGCCGTCGGGTCGGCGATCGGTGCTGTGTTCGCGTCGCTGACGTTCGCATTGACGGTGTTCTCGCTACCGATGATTGCCGACCGAAATGTCGACATGATCACCGCATGTGTTTCCAGCATCAACGCTGTGCTCCGTAACAAACGCGTCGCACTGCTCTGGGCATCGCTTATCGCCGCGTTGACCTTCCTGTCGCTCGCAACACTGGGTCTGGGTTTGATCATCGTCATGCCGTGGCTTGGATACGCCGCGTGGCATAGTTATCGCGAGACTCTGGACGCCAGCGATTGGCCGACAATGCCAGTGTAGTTGTTTCAGACGAACGCGTGCGTCGCACACGATTGCTCGTTTGGTATCGCTAGCCGATCGCCTGTTGGGCGGTATCACCTTCGGTGTTTGCTGCAGTGGGTGTCAAAAACCGAACCAAAAATTCTTCTGCAGGAAGCGGTCTTCCCAACAGGAAGCCCTGGATCTGATCGCAGTGCAAGTCGACAAGGCAGCGCAGCTGTTCATCAGTTTCGACGCCTTCGGCGACGACTTCGAGATTCAGGCTATGCGCCATCGCGATGACCGCCGCGCAAATTGATCGGTCCTCATCGCTTCTTTCCAAATCCTTAACGAACGATCGATCGATCTTCAGTTTATCGACCGGGAAACGCTTCAAATAAGCCAGCGACGAGTATCCCGTGCCGAAGTCGTCGATCGAGATTCTGCATCCGAGATCTTTGATCGCTTCGAGTGTGGCCTTGGTGCTCTCGGCATCCTGCATGATCAGTGTTTCGGTCAGCTCCACGTCAAGCCAGCGCGGCTCGATGCCGGTCGCCCGCGCGATCTGTGCGAGTGCGCGTGCAGGCGCTGCCTCGGCGACTTCGACGCCGGATAGGTTGATGGCGATAGGGACCGGCTCAATGCCCGCATCAATCCACTCCCGAATTTTGCTCGCAGCAGCTCGGGTGACCCACATCCCGATGTCCTTGATGATGCCGGTGTCTTCCGCGAGCGGTATGAACTCTCCCGGCGGCACTATGCCGCGCTTGGGATGTTGCCAACGTACAAGTGCCTCGGCACCGACCACTTTCGAACTGGCGGCTTCGAATTTGGGCTGCAGGTGCAGTACGAGTTGATCGAACTCGATAGCTATGCGCAGCTCTTCCTCAAGGGTGAGCCGATCTCTCAACCGGTCGTTGATGTCGGGTGAGAATTCGAGGCAGGATTCCTTGCCGCTACCTCGTGCCACGTGAACAGCGGCACGAGCGTTTCGGAGCAGTGATTCTGCGTCCTCACCATGCTGAGGTGCGTGTGCGATGCCGACGGTGACCGACAAAGATGTTTTACCGCCACCGATGATTCTTGCATCACTAAACTGTCGAAGGACGCGCTGTGATGTCCTGTTTGCGAAGTTTTGAACTTGCGGATCGCGGATTGCGATGGCGAATTCTTCGGCGCCCACACGCGCGACCAGATGTTGGTCGGCGGACCCGCAAATGTCGTTGCATGTGCTCAACAATCGGTTTGCCAGCGCTCTTAAGGTCTGGTCTCCCGCCTCGAGGCCAAAACTATCGCTGATGCGATCCACGTGGTTGAATGAAACCACGAGGATGCTTGTCTGTTGCAGGCCTTGTTGGTCACCGCTACTGAATTCGCCGACCTGCGAGATCAAGCGTCTTCGGTTGGGCAAGCCCGTCACGTGATCGTGGTGAGAAAGCCTGTGAATTTCAGCTCGACGTTCGATACGTTTACGTTGCCAGGTCAGCCCGAGCTGAATGAGGAGTAAGATACTCAGCCCATAAAGCGCGTAGGCCAGCGGGGTCGCCCAGGGCGCTCGCTCGACCGCGATGTTCATTGCAACGTGGGCTTTGCTGCGAGCCCCTTCGCTGTTGATGCCACGAAGTTCGAATTGATAGTCCCCGGAATCCAGGTTCGTATAGGTGATCGTGCTGCCATTGGCGGCGGTGCGCCATTGGTCCTCAAACCCGCGCAGTCGGAATTCCACCTGATTTTTCTGAGGGTCGACGAAATCCAGGACGGATGCGGTCATAGAGATCAGACTGTGATCGTAAGGCAAGGTGATCTCGCTCGCCGCTGTGTCTGCGGAACTGGTGGTAACCAGTACACGCTGCTCGTCCACGCTGACGTTGGTCAGGGCGACGCGTGGCGGTGCACCTCGTTCTTCGATATCACTCGGGTCGAAAGCATTGAATCCATTTGAACCACCGAAGTACAAAGTGCCGTCGGCGGCTCGATGATGTGCGCCAAAATTGAACTCGTCGCCTTGGAGTCCGTGGCGGGAATGAAAGACACGAGACTCTCCACTTTCAGGTAAGAAGCGAGTGATGCCGTTGTTGGAGCTCAGCCACAGCGCACCGCTTTTATCCGGCAGAATTCCGTAAATCGCGTTGTCGGCGAGACCATCATTCTTGGAAAAATTCTCGAAACCGCGACCATCGTCCGCGATGTTGTCGACGCTGAGCTTGTCGAGACCGGAACCTCCGGAGCCGATCCAGACTGTATTGGTCGTTGCGTCGAAATAGACGGAGTAGAGTCGATCACTCGAGAGTGTTGCGGCATCGTTGCTGACCGAGACGAATTGCTTCAGTGCGCCAGACCTGGCCTCAAACTGGAACAGGCCGCTACCGTCTGTGGCGATCCAGGCATCACCGCTAGGGCTCGACGAGAGTGCTGTGACGCGCGCGCTCGCCAGCACCTTTCCGGTGTCGCTGAGTTCGCTGAATGCTTGTACCTTGCCGGCAGAATGGTCGATGATGCTGATGCCGCCACCGAACGTGCCGACCCATACCCTCCCATCCGGATGCTGCATGATCGACATGATGCCGTTCGAGCGCAGTCCGGGCTGTGCATCCTCAGCGTTCGCTCGATAGTTTGATACGGTGCGTTGCTCGAGGTCCAGTACGTAAACGCCTGCGGTCATGGTGCCAACCCAAAGCAACCCGCTGTTGTCGACCAGCATGCTCATCGCATTCGCGATGCCGATTTTCTGGTCGAATACGTCGTCAAGGCTAGTGAGTGGTGATGTATCGGCAGCTTTGTAAAACAAGCCACGACCCATCGTTCCGATCCACAAGCCCGAGGGTACCGTCGCAAAGGACGTGATCATGCTGCCGTCCAATGTGCCGTAACGCGCGTGACCTAAGGCCCAGCTGCGCGGGTTCCAGTTGGAGGCCCCGCCGTTGCGGGTTCCGACCCACAGCATGCCGGTGTCGTCCTGGTGTAGCGCTAGCGTATGGTCGTTGCCGAGCGACGCGGTATTATTCGTGTCGGCGCGGTAGGTGATGAACTGCTCTGACCGTGCATCGAACAGTGCGAGTCCTTCGGTAGTGGCAGCCCACAGTCGGCCGTCGGAGTCCTCCAGTAAGTCCCTAACGTAGTTGCTTGGCAAGTCGCCGACCTTGGCGCCGGCGCTGTAGCGTTTCGCAGTGTCACGATCTCCGATTTGGATGACGCCGCCCTCGATCATCCCGACCCAGGTAGTGCCATCCACGCTGTGAGCAATGGATACCACTGAGTCATCGGGTAGCCGCAAGCTCGGCTCCGCCTCGGTGGAATACACTAAAGACTCGTTGTTTTCAGGGTCGAGGCGGTACAGACCACGGTTGGTTGCCACCCACTGGACGCCTTTGGTGTCGAAAGAAATATCAAACACGCGTGCGTCTGCCGGGACCGCGAGTGCGGACTGCTCCGACCAATGCGTGAACGTCATCGTTTCAATGTTGAGTGAGCTCACTCCATCATTACGTGTGCCGATCCAAACGGTGTTGTCACGAATTGCCAGGCTTCGAATGGCGTCGCTTCGAATCGAATTGTCGTTCGATGGGTCGTGTTGCAGAACCTGAAACTGCTCTACCCTCGGATCAAAGATCGCGACGCCGCCTGTATCGGTCGCTATCCAGAGTCGACCCTGTTGGTCCTCTTCGATGTCCCAAATGAAGTCGTCGGCAAGGGCCTGCAGGTTTCCGCGCTCGGCAACGTACTGAGTCACGTGCACACCATCGTAACGATTGAAGCCGTTCTCAGTGCCAAACCACAAGAACCCACTCGAATCCTGGAAAATCGCCGTGATCGTGCCCTGCGTCAGCAAATCCGTGTCAATGGATTCGAAATAGATGTAGTGGGCAATGGATTCCGTCGTCGCATGATCGGCACGTGCATTCAGCGACAAAAAGGCGATAGCCAGGACAAATCCCCTGACTATCGCCATTTTCGTTGATATTGCTGACGCTCGACGCATATCAGTTCTGGTTAGCGAGCGCCGCACGCGCCCGGCGCGTTACTCCTGCGGCACCCATTGCGAGACGTCAAAGTTGCTCTCGGTGCTCTGGCCCCAGATATAACCTTGACCCCAGATGTAACCCTGACTCCACAGGTAGCTCTGCGCCCAGATATAGCTTTGGCTCCACAGATAGCTCTGACCCCAGATGTAACCCTGGCTCCAGACATACCCCTGACCCCAAACGTAGCCGTCTGCCTCGGTGTAGCGCACGCCCTCGGCATCCTCCCAGAAGAACTGGCCGTTCGCGTCCATCTGAACAGGTCCGACTTTTCGATCCACACCACTGTCATCAGTGATCACTCCATAGGCCTGACCGCCACAATCCGGAGTGGGGTTCAGCACGGCGACGTCGGCCTGAACGAGGCCACTGCCTTGCCGCAACACACTCTCGGGCTCGTCGCTATCTTTCTTGCTTAATGGCATAGCGGCCGAGGTCAGACGACATTTAACTTCCTCAGGCGTCAACGCCGGGTTCGCTTCCAACATCAGTGCGACCACACCGCTGACGACGCCTGCTGCCTGTGATGTACCCGACATCGCGAAGCGCATCGAGTACGGGTGTTGCGACCCCGGATGCGATTGCGCAATGGTGCTGTCCGGCGACATGCGACCGACGACGTAACCGCCCGGCGCCACGATTTCGGGTTTGACGAAACCTGCCGGTGTCGGTCCTGCGGCAGAGAAAGATGTCACATGATCGTCGCTAGAATCGTTCGGGGTGAAGTTGTCGGTCGATGCGCCAACGGTAATGATGTCGGGAAGGTTGCCCGGTACGCCGACGGTGAAGTAGTCGGATCCCTGGTTGCCTGCGGACGCAACGACAACGATGCCGGCATCCCACGCAGCCTGCACCGCCTGGTTCAACGGATCATTCCAGTAATACGAGGTCGGTGCCGCGCCGAATGACAGGTTCAACACTCGGATGTTTTGCTCGACCCGATTGTCGACCGCCCATTGAATAGCGCGGATCACGCTGGTGTAGGTGCCGCGGCCTTGATCGTCAAACGCCTTCAGCGACAGCAGCTTGGCTTTTGGTGCAACACCCTCACGGCGCCAGGACCAGTCGACCCCGTTGCCGACGATGATGTTCGCGACATGTGTCCCATGGCCGTGCCCGTCACCCAGATGGCGTGTTACGCGTACCTCTGGGCTTGTTGTGTCAACTTCCGTCTGGACGCGGAAGTCCATGCCGTTCAGGAAGTCGTTTTCCCAGATGCCCGTGTCGATCAAGGCGACAGTGATCCCGTTCCCTTGAATGCCTTGCTCGTGGACTTTCGTAACACCGACCTGTGAGAAATAGTTGGCTTCGACGTCGGCGTTGGTGATCCAGCGCAGGAACTTCTCGGTATCGCCTAGGGACGACGAGTTTACCGTCCCGTGCGAGAGGTTTTTGTCGCTCGACTGAGCATCGGTTGCGAGGCGCTCCTGCGAACTCGACGTTGACTCTTCGCGGTCGTCGTCCTGGCCATCATCATCGCGGTCGTCATCGTCATCATCCCGGTCATCGTCGTCGTCCCGGTCGTCGTCATCATCATCGCGGACTTTATCGTTCTTTTTGCGAGACTGACGCCACCAGTTGCTAACGACCTGTTGCTCGGCAAACACGTAACCCACTTCGGGGTGGCTCGTTAATGCGCTGTGCTGTTCAGGCGCGAGTTCGGCGCTGACGGCGTCGATCAAATCCAATGCCGAGACGATACGTCCACCGGCAGCAACGACCAGTTCCCGTGCAGCTTCTGAACTGCTGGCGGCTACAATGTAGCGTTGCGTGTCTGCGACCTCGACGCGACGGCCGTCGGCCTTTCCGTAGCGGCGCAGCCTGCGATTGCGAGAATCGCTGCAGAGAGCAGAATTCTTACCATGACTAAAACTCCAAAGAATCACTCGGTTTCCCGAGCGGCTGTATTTCGATGGAGCGTATTCAACCAAAACGGCTCATGCCGAGCTGTGGTGTTCGTTGTTCTCGCGCAAGGCCGAACGTGATGAAAGTCTCATAATGAGACTGTCAAAGGCCAGTCGATTGGTTGATCAATCGATGTCGAAGTCTTCGTATGGGTCCCGGCCGCCCTCTGCGATCCAGTTGTCTAACTCATCGCCAAGCACTGACAGGGGTACGGATCGCAGTGACAAAATCTTGTCATGGAAATAGCGTTGGTCAAATTCGGCACCCAGCGTTTCGATCGCGCGTTGTCGTTTGTCGCGGATCAATAACTCCCCAAGCTTGTAAGCCAGCGCCTGGCCCGGCCAGGAGATGTATCGATCGATTTCTGTCGTAACCTCGTGTTCGGACAGCGCAGCATTGTTTTTCAAGTAGTCCAGAGCTTGATCGCGTGTCCAGCCAAACTGATGCACGCCGGTATCGATAACGAGTCGACAGGCGCGCCACATTTCATAAGTCAGTTGTCCAAATTTTTCATAAGGCGTTCGGTAGATGCCGAGCTCCCCTCCGAGCCATTCGGTATACAGTCCCCAACCTTCGCCATAGCCTGAGAAGTAGTTCTGTGCGCGAAACTCAGGAATTTCGCCCGGTGCTTCGAGCGCGATGGCGAACTGCAGCGAGTGACCCGGTGAGCATTCATGCAGCGTCAGCGCTGGCAACGTATACAGGGGACGCGCCCGCAAGTTATAGGTGTTCATCCAGCAGCGGCTGAAACCGCCTCGACCACCGGTGTAAATCGGTGCAATAGCGTCCGGCACGGGTGCGATTGTGTGTCTTTGACGCGGCAGGAACCCGAGGACGTCATGAATTTTGGCAGCCATGCGTTTGTCGACGTATGCCGATACACCCATCAGCTCATCCGGTGTCTTCGCGTAGAACTGAGGGTCGGTTCTCAAGAAGTGGAAGAATGCGGGGAGATCACCATCGAACTCCACTTCATCGATGATCTTCAACATTTCCTTGCGGATGCGTGAGACTTCCTCCAGACCCGTCTGATGGATCTGTTCCGGAGTCAGGTCCAACGTCGTGAACTCACGGATCTGTGCGCGATAAAACGCCTCACCATCAGGCAGCGCGCGGGCGGCGGTCTCTGTTCGCGCTCCAGGCAAGTACTCGTTTTGCATGAAGTCTCGTAACTTCGAGTAGGTAGGTACGACTGCGGTCTCGATCAGCTCGAGCAGCCGAGTCCGGATCGCGTTGCGTTCTTCGGCCGGGATGTTACGAGGCATGAGTGTCGCTGCTTCGAAGAACGGGTTGTCTTCACCACGAACTGTGAATTGATCAATCGATACATCCCTGCCGATCAGTGTGATTGCAGGTGGTGTGAAGCCACGCTTCAGACCGGCGCGCATGTTCGAAATGTTCTCGTCGAAAAAGCGGGGTAGATCAGCAATCCGCGCGAGGTAGCTGTTGTAACCGTCAACATCGACGAACCCGCGGTATTGCTGGTGTAAACCCATCCAGAAAAATGTATCGGAATTCAGCGGCGCTTCGTACGTCCGAAAGCGGGCGTTGCTAGCGTTCGACTCGGTGATTTGTCGAAAAACGTCCGCATTGATCTGCGCTTCTCTGCTGAGCTCGTCGTACGGAATGTCGTCAAGCGCGGCAAGCGCTTGTTCCCAATAGGCTAGACGTTTCCGAAAGCGCTCAGGAGTGACGTCCGGCAGGCGATCGCCTCTGGTCCATTCTCCCTGGTCGTTTCGCGAATAGCCAAATTCCGCCTGGCGCCATTCATACTCGGCTTCGTATAGGGCCTTCAATCTGGTGTCGGCGTCGTCCGCCTGTGGCAGCGTCGCACAACCACTGACAAGAAGGGACAAAGCGGAAAGGGTTGTGATCAACAAACGCATAAGAGACTTCCAGCACAAGCCAACCTTGACCATACGACAGTTCGCGGGGTTTTTTGAAGTCGATGCCTATGCCGAGGCGCGAGATTCGGTCGACAGCATCGCCTCTATGGCGCTCAGTAGCTCCGAAAACAAACAGGGTTTGCTGAGATAATAGTCCGCACCGGCTTCCATGCAGGTCGGTTGTTCGTTGAGGTTCCCACTCAGAATACACACGGGGATCTGACCTGCCGTTGATGGCAAAGCGCGAATCTGGCGGAGCACATCGAAACCGGATTCGGCGCCGAGATTTAGGTCAAGCAAGATGGCGTCACAATCCTCAGAAGTGACATGATCCAGCAATGCCTGACCAGTTGATGCATGGTGCATCGTATGACCATGGAGTGCGAAGAGTTCTCGAAACGCAATCGCAATTCGCTCGTCGTCGTCACAAAGCACGATGTTCCACTGCGGACCGTTGCCTGCCCTTCGGGCAGTCGATGACTGTCGGGTCGCGCGTGCATTCGTATCCACACTCAACGCTCTTCGTAGCTCCGGCAAAGTGATCAGCGGCTGCTGCGAGGGTTGGGGTAACTCCAAAATTTGACCGACCTCGCTGTCGGGATTGATATCCCAGGATTGAAGCCAGCGCCGCGCCCACCTCAACGCGCGTTCACAGGGTGAGATCAGTACGACATCCGATGGACTGTGGTCAGGTTTCGGGTACTCGTCGAGGAGTCGCTGCGGCCCAACCGCCCGCGCGCTGACTGAAAACTGGAATCGGGCGCCCTCACCAGGCGCCGAGACTACTGTGATTTGACCGCCCATCGCCTCGACATAGCCCTTGCAGATCGCCAAACCGAGTCCCGTACCTGCGAGTCTTCGGTCAACCGCGCGCTCAGTCAGCCGCTGAAAAGGCTGGAAAATCTGTTCCTGATCGGACTTGCTGATTCCGACACCGTCGTCGCCCACTTCAAATTGCAGTCGGCCATCTGACTCTTCTATCGTGAGCCAGACGATCTCGGCGCTCGAATGCGTAAACGCATTGTTGATCAGATTGGTCACCACCTGGCGCAGGCGTGCACCGTCGCCGATCCAGTTCGCATGCGTATCGGGCATCACTCCGATAAACAACGCGCACTCACGTGTCTGCGCCATCGACTGCATGATGGCCGCGACGCCGTCGGCGATTCCTTGCACGCTGAAGCGACCCTCATTCAGCGTCTCGCGGTCCGATTCGCTGCGTGCCAACTCGATCACATCGTTCAATAAAACGATCAGCGCATTCGCGCTTTCACGAATGTTGCCCGTCCAGCGGCGCTCGTCCGGATCGTTGGTTTGATGTTCGATGACTTCAGCGGATGCAAGAATACTGGCCAACGGTGTTCGCAGCTCATGCGATATGGAGCCCAGAAAACGTGTGATTGCCGCGTTCGCCGTCGTGAGTTCCGTCTGCGCGCGCTGTCGACGATTCGCTTCGGCTTTCGCATCGTCGAGTGCCTCGCTGAGCGCTTTCTGGCGTCGGTCTCGCTGCGTGATGATGCCGAATGCGGCGGCGGAGATCATCAACGCGGTGCCGATCAGATTCCACAGACTGAGAGGGTGCGCCATCGACGGGTACTGCGAGTACAGCGACCAGTTGTAGACCAACAATGCAACAATCAGTGGGGTCCAGATCACAATGTGGAGACGGTTGCCGAGTAGGGCGACCAAGGTCGGGATAGCCAGGAACCAGATCAGACCAATATTGGGTTCGTCCGTCGTGCCTCGCAGTAACAATGTCTGGTAGAGCACGAGCGAGAAGATGAATAAGTGCAGGGTCACGGATTGTGCTTTGCCGCGACGAAAGACAAAGAGCATTGCCGTAAACAGTGTGAATACGGACAGCGGAACAGCCGTTGACCACGACCCTTTCGCGACGGCGACTAACACAAACGCGCCGGGCGCGACCAACGCGATGGTCCGCAAAGTTCGAATCGAATAATTCGACTCGTCCGTCATTGGTTAGATGCCGCCTGCAAAGACAATCATGTTCCTTCCTGGAAGCCGAGCGCCTCTAGGGATGTTAGCATTTCTGCACTGACTCGCGCGGGAATCCCTGCTGACAAAGGGTGTTTTGTTGTGCGGCTTGCTTTGTGTTTTCTGCGTGCCTCTTCCTCGCTAAATGCAATTGCGAGGTATACCGGCCGCACCGCCACGATATTTTCGATACGATATCCCAATGGGAACTGGTGACACGCTTGGATACGCCTCCGAGGATGCACGCATCGCCGAGGGGCTCGCAAAAGATGCATACGACGCGCTACTGAACATCGCGAGGAATCGTCGCCGGCGCGCCGGGTTCAGTGACACCATGCTGACCGAGGATGTTCTGCACGAAAGCTTCCTGAAGCTCAGTGGCAAGACAGTGTGGCAGTCGCAAGAGCATTTCCTGAAAACGGCGAGTCTCGCGATGCGCCAGGTGGTCGTCGATCATGCGCGAAAAAAACTCACTGAGAAGCACGGTGGCGGTCGGGTCCAGGTTGACCTCGACAGTGCAGAAAATCAATTGGCCGAGTTCAGTGAGACGCCGGAACAGATTGTCGAGATTGCTGAATTGATGACCAAACTTGGCGCTGAAAACCATCGCTGGCTACAGGTGATCGACGCGCGTTATTTCTCGGGAATGACAGAGGGAGAGACTGCGGACGTGTTGGGTTTATCTGCCCGCACTGTGCGGCGCGATTGGCAAGCCGCCCGACGCTGGCTTGCGGAACGCATGACCACTTAGGGGTTATCGAGCAGCGTTGCTTTAAGCAATGATTGCTCCACCATTCGCTGATACCAGTACGCGAGGATCGCGTTCCCTCGGACGAATCGCGCAGCGTCCATTTCCTTGAACGCAGCTTCCAGCGCTTGCGAATCTCCGCCCTCCAAAGCGTCGAGATACATCTCGCTGATGCCGGTGATGACACGCATCTTTTGGTCCATTTCCTCGCGCGGACGGATCTCAAAAATTTCCGCAAGTTGGGTGCGGGCTGCTTCCATTTGCCGCAAGTCACCGAGTGTTGCTGCACGAGAGGCGAGCGTGCTGAGATGCATGTCGGATCCGGTTCCCGTGTATTTCTCGAACAAAGCAATCGACTTGGCGTAGTGCACGCCTGCTTCGGTTAGAGCGCCTTGTTCGCCAGCGATCATTGCGAGGATCAATTCGGCGCGTGCTTGCTGGGCGCTCTCGCCTCTGAGCGCGACGTCTTCGTCGATGATGGCCATCGCCAGAGTCTTGGCGCGATCAAGATCGCGTTTGAAGCCCAACTCCTGGATAGCGAGATTCAGTCGGGCGACGTCCCGTCCGTAGACCGCAAGCTGCGGGTTATCGTCGAAGGTCTCGACAGAGACCTGATACGCTGCGTAGGCACCGTCACGGTCGTTGAGTTCCGAGCGCAAAAATCCTAGTTGGTTGTGGTGATACAGAATGTCGAACGGTTCTGTGTCGTTCTCGATTAGTCTCAACACCAGCGCTTCTGCGCGGGCGAGATCATCGGGCTCTCGCGTAATTCGGGCCAGCCTGTAACTGTAGTTGAACAGATTGTCATCCTCACCGCGAAACTCGGTGCTGTATCGTTCGATCAGTTGGCGAAGACGCGGTTCTGCTTCGTCATCCCGACCGGCTCTTGCTAGCATCATCGCGTAGACTTCTTCGCCAATCTCGAGCAGCGGTGTGGGCCCGATCGGCTCTGCCATCCATGGATCAAACACCGTCAACGCACGTTTGGCATCGCCTCGAAAGAAGAAATTTCGACCGACGGCATAACTGGTCGCGGCGGCTGTTTCCGGATCGTCTGCGCGCGACTCCCACGCGCTTTCCCAGCGCGACATGAGCATCTCCGAGAGCTCGTCGGTTTTTTCGTCACCGCCAAAGGCGCGTTGCAGGATATCGGAATACGCCTGCTGTGCTGCGAGCGTCGCTTCAGATCGGTTTCGTTGCCACTCCGCCCTGGCCAATGCTTCGGTCGCACGCAGCGCCTCTGCACGCGCGTCGCTTGCATATTTCAGACTCACTGCCAGACCGACACCGAGGGACAGCACAAGTCCGACTGCCAACAGCGAGGCGACTGGCGATCGCATTGCCAGTTTCTGCAACCGATAGGCGAGTCCAGCGTCTCGTGCCGCAACCGGCCGTCGATCCAGAAATGCTCGCAGGTCCTCGCCGAGGGCTTCCGCCGAGCTGTACCGAGCGACCGGGTCCGTCCTCATTGCCTTGCGCATGATCGCAATCAGGTCTTCAGGCAACCCCGTGGTTTGCAGTGCGGAAAGGCCGCCGTCCTTGTTGCGTTTCGGACGTTGACCGGTCAGCACTTCGTGCATCAGCACGCCGAGTGCGAAGACGTCGGTCTGCACCGACAAAGGCTGGCCGAGCAATTGTTCCGGCGCGGCGCAGTAGAGTGTGAGCGGCCCGCCGCGGAGTTCGTCTTCATCCAGCGCTGCTGCGATACCGAAATCGATGAGCCGCGGCTGGCCTGACTCATCGACCAGCACGTTATCGACCTTGATGTCTCGGTGCAGGATGAACTGTTGGTGCGCGTGTACCACGGCGGCGCACACGGGTATCAATAGCCGGACGCGTGCCGCTACGTCGAGGTTATGGGTTTGGACGAATTGGTCAATCGGGGCGCCATCGACCAGCTCCATCACCAGGTACGGCCGGCCCTCGTCCGTTGTTCCACCGTCGACGATTCGCGCCACACCTGGGTGAGTCATCCGCGCAAGACGTTGGCGCTCCTGCTCAAACGCGGCGTTCCTCGTGGCACCGCCGCCATGCATGAGTTTGAGCGCTACTGCTTGCTCGTAGAGGCCATCGTCACGCACAGCACGATAGACTTCGCCCATTCCACCGCGACCAATCAGCGACTCGATACGCCATGGGCCGACGCGGCTGTCGATCGGCAGATGAGTATGTTCGGCGACATCGCCGGCCGCGCGTGTTCGCATGAAGCCGGTATGCAGCGTCTCCAGCAAGCGGTTAGCCGCGGTTCGATCATCGTCGCTGGCTAGCACCTTCGCGACAAATTCAGCAGCGCTGTCGCGGTCGAGTGTCAGCGCGTGTTCGAGCGACTCGCCGATCCTCTGCCAGTCCAGCATGCAACTCCCCAAAATTTTGTTGTTGTTATTGTGTCTGCCGTTGCGATCACGCTGATGATCCGAGATGGCTCAGCGCGTCGTTTTCACAGCGGAGTCACGTACTCGCCGTTGCGGAATTCGCAGTCAAAGTTCGGTGGAAAAATCTTGTCTTGAGGAATCCAGTGGACGTCCCCGTGACCTTCAACCGTTTTCTGGACTCGGAGCCAGCCGCCTTCTGCTGCGAGCACCGGTCCGCAGTTGGTGTTGGTGCCCGGTTCCACGTTAGCTCGGAATGTCGCAAGATCGTCAGCACTCGCCTGTGCTTTTCTAGCCTGCAGCGTTACTGGGTCGATACCCTGGCGCTCCAGCTCCTCTTGATAGAGCAGCGCGTTCCGACGCGCGATGGCTTGTGAGATCAAACGATCTGGATCGTCGCGCGCATACTTGTCGATAAAGAACGAAAAGTCGGAAGCGGTTTTCGAATTATCAAACGCTGCCCGGTATTCCTGGTACTCCATGGCGGCGACTTTCGTACCAATCTCCGTCAGCAGACCTGTTTGCTCCAGGGCTTCAGCGACAGCGTCGTGGTCGAGAGCTTTGTGTGTGCCGGCATTCATACCCATGTTCGTCAGAATCGACCACGCAGATTTACCTAAAGACATGAACGCATTGTTGGTCATGAAGCGGCTCGAGCAGGGGTTGTAGGTTGGGTTGTGGCTGAAGAACGCGTTGCAAATGACAGTTTCCTGGCTGATTTGTGACCGATCCTCGTAATAAGGCTCGACGAAGCGCAGGTCCGAGCTTACAAACAGGATTTCCTGACCTTCGCGCTCGCGAAGTGAAACCCGTCTGCCAGCAGTACGTGAATCCACGTATTTGACGGCCTTCCAGCCGTTGGAGTCGCGTTCGAGGACCGCGAACATGCCGTAGTCCGACCGACCGTAGGCACCGAAGCCGATTTCGATCTCGCGATCCGGTGCCGCTTCCGTTTCAACGGTGGCGACTTCGCGGGTATTGGTGGCGCAGCCCGCAACCGATAGCGCGCCGACAATCATGATGAAGGTCCACTTTCTCAAGGGAATCTCCTGACACTGCAATGGCCCTGCCAAGGCCTAAACATAGCAAAACCACCGAGGTCCTGCAGGCCACACGGACATAAGTTATTCGACCGCGCAACGCGCGGTCAGTTCACTGGGAGCGCTCAGCTCATCGCACGCGCGTCGCGATGTCCCCGAGCACAGTTGCGAGTGCAGACAAGCGATATTCGTCCTGGCCCGACGCTGATACCCGACGGACTTGCTTGCCGAGTTGTCCCAGGCGTTTGGCGAGCGTCCGGTCTCCGGTTTGTTTCGCCAGCGCGGTACTGGCGTCCTTCAGGCTCGTCGTCAGTTCGTCAACCAAAGTAGTGTCCAGAAGACTGGTTCGATTCAACTGATCGATGTAGGCCAACGCGACGACGGGCTCGGCAGGCCAAGTGACGGGGAGTTGCTGCTGCGGATTGAAGACTTCCCCTTGATTGGCAAGTTTGGCCGCGGCGATTTCGTGTGGCGTCAGGAATTCGCTCGGTGTGAGCTCGAAAACATCGAGCCCCCGCACGATTTCGGTGCCGTAGACGCGACCGTCGTACCAGTAGGTCGACCAGTAGCCGCCGAGCACAAGCTTGTCTTCATCGATTGGTCCTCGATCGAAGTACGCGATTTCGACGGGGTTGCTCGAGTCGCTGAAATCGACGATGGACAGGCCCCCTTGATACCAGGCTTGTACGAAGATGTCGCGGCCGGGCACAGGAATGATCGAGCCGTTGTGCGCGACACAATTTTCGGTGTCCACTTGTGGGCCCGGCATCTTGTAGTGCGAGCGGTACACCAGCGTGCCGTCGACGATGTCATAGATGGCGTCGGCACCCCAGTCCAGCGGATCGTGCGCGCGACAACGCGGCCGACTGCCGCCGCCCCATTCGTCAGTGAAGACGACTTTCGTGCCGTCGTTGTTGAATGTCGCGGAGTGCCAGTACGCAAACCCCTCGTCGGTGACTGCATCGATACGTTCGGGTTCTCTCGGGTTAGAGATGTCGAAAATGATGCCGTTACCGGAACACGCACCGGCCGCGATGTTCGCGGTCGGGAACACCGTGATGTCGTGGCACTGATCGGTCGTTCGGGTTTCCTGCGTTTCATCGCCGTGATCACCTCCGCGCCACAGTCCGGCGAGCACGCCGGTTTCATCGTCGGCGAACACGGCGGGGCTATCGATGATGCGCGACTTCGAAGGATCGTCCACCGGGATTTCGATTACGTCGATACGGAAGAGGGCGGTCCGATCGTCGCCGGGTGATTCGTCGTAACACCCTTCAAGCTCCTCTGTATCGCGCACAACGGACGTGCCCGAATTGTAGACAATGATCTTGCCGTCTCGGCCTGGTCCGGAAACCACCGAGTGGGTATGCGATCCGCGGCAAGTCTGGACGGCACCGACTTGAACTGGTCGCGTCAGATCGCTGATGTCGAAGATGCGAATGCCCCGGAAACGGTCCGTGCTAACGTCTTCGGCAATCCCCTGCAGGCCACAATCGAGGCGTCCGCGGGTTTGTTCGACCGACATGATGAGCAAGTCGCCAACAATGGAGACGTCGCCCTGTCCGCCGGGGCAAACGATCGAGGCCATCAACTCCGGTGCTGCGTCGTTGAGCTGATAGACGTTAAAACCGTGGTAGCTGCCGGTGACCAGTACGTCATCGCGAAATGCCATGTCGGTGTTGGCGAAGCTCAAGAGTGGTGCGCGGCGATCATCACCACCCGACGCAGATTCCTCGTCCTCTTCTTCGGGGTTCTCGGCCTTATCGTCGGACTCGGTCTCGAACATCGGGTGCGGCAGGTCGCCTGGATTCTCCGGATCGTAGAAGCCTGCCGGCTTTTTCAATGAGGCTACTTTGGTGAGATTCAGGATTGCCTCTTCAGCGTCGAATACGCCCGCAGCAAGCCCGGCACGAGGGTCACTCGACAGCGCGACGAGCATGCCGTTCATGCGTTCGATTTCGCTAGTCTGATCGGCGTTGATGTCGTTGGTGAACTCGAACAACACGGGGTCATAGGCCGAGCCGGGTTGCTCCAACAGTTCCTCCACCATGGTTAGTGCGCCTTCGTGGTGGGCAATCATCAACTCAAGGAACAGGCGGTCGAAGTCCGTGCCAGAGGCCGCCGCCAATGCCGCCATCTGTTCGGGGCTCGCCATGCCAGCCATCATGTGGCTCATGTGCATCGCGCTGTGCTCGCTCGGGTTGGGCACGTTCTGACCACGCGACTCCAGCCACGTCTTCATGAACTCGATCTCGTCGCCTTGCGATGCTTCGATACGACCAGCGATATCGATGACGTCTGCGTTATTGGTGCGTTCCCCCACCAGTCGAGACATCAATAGCGCCTGGTGGTGATGCGGAATCATGTCTTGCATGAAGCGCGCGTCGTCGGCGGAAAAGCGCGTATCGGCGATTGCGGTTGCTTCATCGGCACTCAGCACTCGAGGTGATTCGCCAGGTGCTCCAGGTTGGACAATCGGCGGCGCGTCGGCTGTCGCTTGAAAGCTTGCAGAAATAGCGGCGGCCAACAGACCGAGTCGAATCGAATGGAGAATAGGCAATCGGTTCACGAGAAGCTCCTGGGTACTCACGCAAAGGCGCTCGCAGAGTGTATCAGTGTCAGGGGCAGGGGGCTTTTCCCCTCATTTTCGATGCGCGAGTCTTTGTTCGCGGCGTCGGCCCGCTGCGTCGTAGCGCTGCTGTTCTGCTTCGGTGACCGGTTTGAGCTCAGGTACTGCGGTGGGTCGGCCATCATCGTCCAAGGCGACGAATGTGAGATAGGCAGACACGATGTGCCGCGAATCGCCCGTCCGACTGTTTTCGGCCGTGACTCGCACGCCGATTTCCATCGAGCTCCGCCAGGTCCGGTTGACGGCAGCCTTGATAATCATCGTGTCGCCGATGCTGGCAGCGGCAAGAAATTCGAGACTGTCGAGCGCGGCGGTCACGCACGCACAACCGCTATGCCGTTCCGCAACGATCAGCGCCGTGCGGTCGCATAGGCTCATCACCAATCCACCGAACACGGTGTACTTTGAATTCAGATCATTGGGGAAAATCTTGTAAACGTTGTAGTCGACTGCGGAGTCGGCGGGTGTTTTGGCGTTCATCGGGTGCCTGTTGGTAGTCGGTTTTCTACGAGTCTAGCGGCTTGAATCCTAGAGTGCTGACATACCCACAGATATGGGGTATTGTCCGCATCCGCTCACGGAGAGGTGCCGGAGTGGTCGAACGGGCTTGACTCGAAATCAAGTGTGCGCGCAAGCGTACCGTGGGTTCGAATCCCACCCTCTCCGCCAAACGCGACAAACGCCCCTTTTGGGGCGTTTTTGCTGTTTTGGCTACGAGGGTGTCGGGTCGGACCCACTTGGTTCGACTAATCGCGATAGCGATTAGCGACGAGCGGCTCTGCCGCGACTATCTGATCATGCTGGTCTTTCATGTCATGTAGCGAGCTTCCCCCGTGTCAACGCTTCTCGTACAGCACTCTCATAGTCGCATCCGTAAAAGCGCACAGCTGCTCGGTTCGCAGACTGATGAATATCGGTCCCTTTCTGGGCTACTGCGACGATCACTTTTCCAATCGACTCCGCCACTCCTAGCTCGTAATAGCAACTTGGACTCTCATACGATAAATCAACAAAAACGAACGCTGAGCGCTCTAGACGACCTATAAATCCATGGATATCAAAAGGAGCCGCAGGGTCATAGGCGTCGGGGTAATTCGGCGCAAGGCCGAGATTATGGGCACAGGATGCAATAGTAGCTTGTTGCTCAATTCTGAGCCTATTCCGCCCAATTGGCATTATCACTTGAAAGATCATAATTCGGACGCCGATTCGCCCTTGAGTGTCACCTCAAGCTTGGGAACATCGGACTTGAGATCGCCGTTTGCCTTCCATGCGAGAAGCGGAACCGCAATTGCAATCGCAAGAAAGAGGACTCTAAGCGCCCTCGGGAGGAGATACTCAATATTGGAAGAATTGAGGGCAATCAAATTCATCCCTGCTACTTCTCGTGTGGCGCGGGCGTTCTTTAGTTCTTTCCATTCTTTGGCGAAAGGGCAAAACGATGATCTCTTGAATTCACCGAGAGCGTCGAATACAACATGCTCAGCCATAGCATTTAGAACTGTGAACTTAGCGTTGTTTAGTTCCTTAAAGTCGCGAATCTGAGCGATCCAAAACGAAGAATACAACGCCGCCATCAAAGACAAGATGGTGACCGCGAGAACTCCGGGCCAAAGAAAAACTGGCTTGCTAACTACCCAAGCCACTACGACCGCTATCGCCCCTAGTGTCCCAATGCATATGGAGTAACTCCATCTGTTCGCCTCAAGTCGCCGGTCGGTGACTTTCTCGGTTGACTCGTAGAAGAGTTGCCACTCCTCGAATGACGCGTACGGCACTTTTGGCGTTGTGTCGGACAAGGTGCTTCTCCAGCTGCGTTACAAAAAGATCTCGGCGCGTAAACGCCATGAAGGATCAGAGAACATCGTCAACCGGCTTGCGCCAGAACGACTTCTTTTAGGCTTATGTGTTAATTTTAACGTTACACCTCATAGCGGTGCAGCTGAAATGGCCGGGAGGACTTATTGCGCCAGTCTCCCTGTCCTTTCCCTACTGTCTATATTTCCTGGAGTGACTATCCATATATCACTCGTGGTCATCTTCAACCTCCAGGCTTCAGCTTTTGTCGATTGCTTTCTTGATTCCGGCAAGTGTGAATGACAGTGCCCAGTCCGCTCCGACACCATATAGTGCAGGAGGAGTTGTATTGGATTTGGCGGTCTTCACAGCGATGATTTTCTTCCCAAGTTCTACGGCTTTCTCAACCTCCCATTTAACCCACTCACTCTTGTAGGTCTCAGTGCCTACAATGCAGAGCAAATGGGAGGACCGAGCGATCTTCTGGGAAATCACTCGTCTAATTGGTCCTGCTTTCGTACTGTTTACGGGTACAGTCACTGAACCATCGTAGAATTCGATATCGAAGAGATCATTTTTGTCCCATGCAACAAGAAGATTCTTGTAGTGACGATCGCTGTTATAGGCATGGCTTATAAAAATCGTCCTCTTGCTCCAAATAAACATGACTAGGAACTCCTTTAATGATGTCCAACGCCGAAGCTCACATAGGCGAAGACGCTAATTGCACTCTGTAGGCCGGTAATCGCTAGGCGCCTCCATGAGCGTCAGCTGCAAGGTCAGGCTGAATTACTGCCATGCCTCGCAATAGCGTCCCGATATACAGCCTCGAGGTCCGATACACGTTTCCCAGCCATTTTCTTAGCGTTAACTCGGATAATATTTAGGAATGCAGTTTCATCCCATTTTTCCCAGTCATTCAGGAACAGTGGAATATTATGGACTGCGTCCGCCATTGCGGCGCATACATCAAGGGCTTCCCGTTTCCCCTCTACCGTCTCTTCTCTTTCCGACTGCCAGGCCGCCGCTCTGATCTCGATAGTCGCCACGTAGATAACTCGAAGTAAAGCAGACAGTTTGTCATCAGGTGGCAACAAAGTTCTCTCCGATTCAGCCTAACACCAAAGTTCAGCTGCGCTTGAGGCTCGTGCCGCGAGGGCGATAAGCGCAGCTGCGGAATGATCAAGTTTCAGCTGCCGCATCTTGTTAGGCTGCGCAACACAACCAACCGCGAAGTATCTACCGAGCATAACTGCAGCTCGATTGTTTGACAGTCCCGTCGCCGTCAAAAGTCAGCTCAAGTTCTGGATAGCCTCCTCCGCGCGATCCGCTGGGGTCCCGGGAGACTTCCGTAAACAAATACGACCATTCCGGTGACGCCGAGTAGTCACCCGCGCCGCCCGAAAAATAGTCCGGCGGGCCAAGTGCTGATTCGATCTCACCCTTGGTGAGGCCAACGAGATCCTCAGGCCTAAATGGGCACGTAGTTTGAGCGTTTCCTTTCCTGGCTGCGCGTAACGCCTCTCCAATTCGTTCTAGCGCATCCACTGACGGATATGCCGCATGTGTAGAAAGCAATAAGGCCGAAAAAAAGAAAAGGAAAACGAGTCTGCGCATAACGGTCATCAGGGCTGCCTAATGCCTAAGCTCAGCTGCGCATTTGGCGCAGCGCGTGGACTGCGACAGCGGAGCGCTCGCTGGGCCAATCAGCATAACCTGCAGCAACTGGTTAGATTGCACCAGTGTCATCACGTTCTTTTCGAATACGATCAAAATCAATGTAGTCTTTAACGACAGTCCAACATTCCGATGAGCTTTCAAGCATTGAGGCTATTCCAACCAGACATCCGATAAGTAGCGTGGACCCAATCAGGACCCAAAGCTCCGTCAGGCCTTTCTCGAAGAGCTGTTTCACGAAGACGATTGAGAAAACAAGAACAGCGTATGCGAACGTTCGAAACCAAAAGGAATTTAGAATTCGATTGGGCTTTGCTGTCTCGTACCGGAGTATGCGATCTAGGTACCTCTTTTGCTTGCGTGGTGGTAAATCCATAGCAGTCTAATGTCCAAGTTCAGCTGCACTATCGGCGCGGCGAGTGGATTGCGGGAGCAAGACACAAGCTGAGTCCATTGGCGTCAGCTGCAGCAGCTTGTTAGGCTGCAGCTCGTCGAAAAACGATCTGATCATAGCGGATGTAATCCGAGTCTCTGCCCAGGAGCGAACCAATGCACCCGGGTTTGACTTCGATGTAAACTGTGGCGACTTCGACAAATTCCCAGCCATTTTCGCTCATCTGACCTATGGCACTCTCGAGTTGCGCTGCGACCACATCCGGGCCCTGCTTTGGTTTTACTTTGCCTTGAAAGGGAATCACCTTATATGTGTAGCCCATGCCTTTTTCTCCTAAGGATAGTCAACACCACCATTTGGTGGCTTGCAACGAAGTAATCGATTTACGGTTCGAACAACACCAGGGATTACACCGTACTTTTGAATCGCTAGAATCGCATACTCGGAACAAGTCGGTTCGAAGCGGCAACAAGCTTGACGCCTAGCGCTCACTTTAACTTGATAGATGCGAATCAATCGAATGATGAACTTGGCAATCATCTGCAGCCTTATTCTCAGACCCAGCCGCGCAGTTGACGCTGCGAGGGCTTTGCATAATCGGGGCGCTCGCTGGGTCCATCAGCGACAGCTGCAGCAGATTGTTGGGCGGAGTCTTCAATCGATATACCCAACAATGATAGTGATATAGCCAACTTGTTTCGTTTCGAGCGATACAGAGGCTCCAACATAGCTTCCGACATAGAGCTCATTTTCTCCATCTTTGATACCGACAGTGACGCTTGTCGGCGATTGGTCGGTATACGCCTCGACCAAGAGCTCAATCGCGTTACCGCCAGGAAGCTCAACGGACTTGTAATCAGGGAAACCGTGTCCACCTTCGCCAAAGTCCTCCAGCGGTATCGTCATATCTGTTTCGTATTCTGGGATCCAGATTTTTACTTCCTTGTAAAGGTTGCGGTGAATTGTCAGGTTCTTCGGACCTGTCAGCGAAATCCCTAGAACATAAGAGCCGTCAAACGCCTCTACCGTTACCCACTCTTGACCAGAACTGGTTGGATACCCAAAAAAGTGTGTCGGAGTGCCGGCTACGTCAAACTCTCCCTGATATTCGATATCGTCAATCTTTAAGGCATTTGGATCACTCGGGTCCTCTCCGTACTCTAGATGTAGGTAGCCTAACACTTCGCTCTCAATTCCCTCTGGAAGCGTCATATCCACCTCTCCGTCGAATGCCTAAGTTCAGCTGCGCTTGAGGCCCGCGTTGCGAGGGCGACAGCCATAACCGCAACAGGATCAAGTCTAGCTGCAACGTTTGGTTAGATCGATTTGGCACTAGCTAAACTCATATGTGGCGGTAGACAAATCCTTTAGCTACCAAGGTAGGGATGGTTTCAAAGGGATCTCGAATCGTACGCTCTGCATCTTCCAGCGAGACAGAGTGTTGTGTAAATGTCCCCGCGCACTTAGCTATGGAAAAAGCCACTCGGAAACACTCTTCGTTTTCACCAGATATTTCAAGGTCGCAGTCGCTGTCGGGATAGGCTAGCGAGAACGAATCAGCGGGTGTGACGCACTCGGACAAAAGCGAAACCGCTTCATCCAGCGGTAGGACTAGCCCTTTCTTCTCGGAGTTGTATTTTGGATGTTGCTCATCAAAGAAAGACTCACCGCGAAAACAGAACCAAACACGAACGGTTCTCTCCGAAAGTGGCACGCGCCAGCATCCAGGATCGTACGCGACCATGGAGCGGATCATTGCTTGCGCTTTAACAGGAAGGTCGAAGTATCCAGTTCCGAAGGTCCCCATCGAAAGGGTTTGTAGGGTTGCTGTTTCGTCCCTATTCATCATAGGCTGGTTCGCCAATTGTCAGTAAGACAATCCGCTGCCGCTCGAGACTCGATCTAACGCCCGGGCTCAGCAGCGATTGACGGTGGCGCAGACTTGGCGGCAGCCAAGGTCGCACCAGAGTAAAGCGCCTGCTGCAGCAACTTGTTATGCTGACTCACCCTTACCCTCAAATAAGCGGTCATAGAATTCCACGCCGCCAATTCTGTTCCCTTCCAATACGTCAACTATGACATCTCCATGAACTGTGTCTTCGAGAATGACACTCTCTCTAAACTGCCACTCGGAACCAGGCTTGTTCGCACGTTTCGAAGGTATGAACCTAACATACAGCCAACCATTTTCTACAGACTCAGTACAAGCCGCTAGTGCCATTGGCAACCACGGGTATTCCTGCTCGACCTGTCTTGCTGCCTCGACAAGCCAGTCTGGATCATACGGCTTCTTTCGGAACGGCCAGATCACGCCAGTTACCGGGCCGCCTAACAGCTGATTCTATGGGCGCTGTAATTGATCCAGATGCAAGTATTCATCATTCCAAATTCCTATGACGACCAGAACAAGCGTCTGTGGTGCGTTATGAAAATACACCTTTCCAGTGATGCACCGCAACGGAGGAACACGGTGCTCGCGAGTGGTGTTTCTGCAGTTGATCCAGCATACATCGGCGAACGAAGCGAACGTACTGCATTGTCTCTTTTGACTAACTCTCGTGTCGTGGATAACAAGGAATGCACGGATACCACTCGATTTCGTGAAGAACCGACCGTGATCATAGTGAGTCAGCCCTGACGGCAGTGACGTGGGCGGAGTTGGACCAATCCGCCGCAGTAGATGATTTGCGACAAACGTATACTGTCGAACCAATCAACGGAGTGATGACTTGAAGTTGAAATTTGCCGTTCTTTGCTTGGCGTCTCTCTTTGCCGGATGTAGCTCGCTCCATCCAGCTGTGTCGCGACAACAAGAGGAGCTTAAATCTGAGGTTGAAGCGGTTTTCAACGACCTCGTTGATGCTGCGAAAGCCGGCGATATCGAGCGCTACTTCTCCTTCTTTAATGTCGAGACGTTCACTGCGCTTACGGCAGATGGTTCAGCCATCGGCACTTTCGATGAATTTCGCGAGCGCGTTTGCCCGCAGCTCGAGTCCGTCGAAAGATATAACTCGCTGAAGTTCGATCCTGTGACGATTAGCGTGCTCGATTCCAGTCACGCGGTCCTGGTGAATGAGTATTCGGCGGAGGTTGTATTGAAGTCTGGAGTAGTGGTGGCCGCGTCCGGCGCTGGGACACAGGTCTGGTCTAAGCGTGGCGGTACATGGAGATTGGTGCACGTTTCGGATGCTATCAAGCGCTAAAACATGAGCGACTCGACCAACATGCCAACCGGACCAGTAGCGACTTCTGACCGAATAGTTTTCCTGGACACGCTGCGCGGTATCGCCGTGATGGCGATTTTCATCGTCAATATCAAGGCGATGGTGATGCCGTTTGCCTATTACATGAACCCGTCGCTGTGGACGTCCGAACTGGATCAGTGGATCGCCATAGTCCAAAAGTTCCTGATCGACGATAAATGGCGAACCATTTTTACTGCGCTCTATGGTGCCGGTCTCGCAATGATGTGGGAGCGTCTCGATGCGCGCGATCTCGGTCGCGGCATTCTCTTCAAGCGAAGCGCCTGGCTTGTCGTCTTCGGCGCAATCCATTTGTTTGGACTGTGGGGTGGTGACATACTGTTGATCTATGGGGCGACTGGTCTGTTGGCTGTGTTGTTCGTGCGGGTGGGGACCGTCAAGCTCTGCATCGTTGCCGTTGTTCTTTTGATCATCGGGACGGCCTGGGAATCATTATTCTCAGCCGGTCCAGTGTTCGATGCCGAGCTGCGCGCTGAACTCAAACCGATGTTCTGGGAGCCGACCGAGGAGGGCATTAAAGCGGAAATCGCTCGTCAGAACGGACCGCTCGTCGATCGGTTGGCCAACCGAATTGCTGAAGGCAGGGACTTCCTGCTGTTCTCATTTCTCCTCGGTGGCATGCTCCCGGTTACCCTCGGCTTGATGCTCGGTGGGATGGTTCTGTATCGGACAGGCTTGCTGCGAGGCGAATGGCCACTAACGAAAACTGTGCCTTTGGCAATCGTTCTCCTGGGGGCAGCTTGGTCACTCGATTTGATGCAGGTCGCAGCCCTCAAGGCTGCCGACTACGACTTCGATGTCTATAGCCTGAACCATTGGAAGGCCGCGCTGGATGGATTTCTTGGTGGCTTCGGCTACTGCTGCCTCGTGTCCGCGATTGTCGGTGCGAGCGCAAGGCAAAGCGCACTCGCAGCTGTCGGGCGGATGGCGTTCAGCAATTACATTGCGTGCACGTTGATTGGAACGACGCTCGCCGTTGGCCATGGTTTCGACCTCTATGCTCAAGTGAGTCTCAGCAGCTTGATGCTTGTGGTTGTCACGACACTAATCGCGATGTTGGTGTGGTCATCGGCTTGGCTCAATCGTTTTCGATTCGGACCGCTCGAATGGGTTTGGCGATCTTTGCTGTACGGCCGACGTCAACCCATGCGCCGCGGGAGCATCATGGTTTAAGTGTCGCTCCGATCCGACGTCGTTCGGTCCATGCGAATCACCCAGCACGCCCTTCGTTAGCCTGCACTCGGTTTAGCATCGCTCCGCTCAGTGATCACCGATCCCCGAACAAATCCCCGAGACCGCCCAACACTGAACCCTCGCCTTTACTGCTGCTACCAAAGCCGGTGGCTTGCATCACGCGGCCAGCCAGCCGCGAGAACGGTAGGCTTTGCAGATAGACGGTGCCGGTACCGCGGAGCGTCGCGAGGAACAACCCTTCGCCGCCGAACACCATGGATTTCAATGAGCCGGAGCGTTCGATGTCGTAGTCGATGCCGGGTGTGAATGCTGCCAGACAACCCGTATCGACGCGAAGCGTCTCGCCGCGCAGCTCGCGTTTGATCACCGTGCCGCCGATGTGGATGAACGCCATGCCATCGCCACGAAGTCGCTGCAGGATGAAACCTTCGCCGCCGAAAAATCCAGCGCCTAGCTTCCGTTGCAACGCGATGCCGAGCTCTGTGCCGAATGCGGCGCACAAGAATGCGTCCTTCTGACAAATCAGCTCGCCGCCGATCTGGGCCATATCGATGGCCATGATCTTGCCGGGATAGGGTGCCGCAAAAGCGACTTTCTTTTTGCCGTGACCGGCATTGCGGAAATGCGTCATGAAAATCGACTCGCCGGTCAAAACGCGCTTGCCGACATTCATAAGCGAGTCCATCAGACCGCCGGACGGGGCCGAGCCATCGCCCATCTTTGTATCGAATTCGATGCCGTCTTCCATGTAGTTCATGGCGCCAGCTTCGGCGATCACCACCTCATTGGGGTCCAGCTCAACCTCAACGATCTGCAGGTCATCCCCGAGAATTTCGTAATCGACTTCATGGCATTTCATGTTGGCTTGTCCTCGCCTAAATGGTTGAAAAAGTGTCGACCTCCCGCCAATCACGGGCTGGCGTCCGTGAGACACTAGCACGCAAAGCGCTAATCGGTGGTTGGGTGGGCCGAAAGTCTCCGAATACATGCCCGAATTCGGGCGGTGCCGGTCGCATTCGACTGCTAGTGTTGCGGCATGAACATTGAGCTTTCAGATCACGCAACGCTGTATCAAGCGCTGCTGAACAGAGACGACCGGTATGACGGACAGGTTTTCGTCGGCGTATCGAGTACGGGCGTGTATTGCCGGTTGACGTGTCCTGCTCGGAAACCCAAGTCCGAGAACTGCACGTTCTTCCGAACCGCCGGTGAGTGTATTCGAGCAGGCTTTCGCGCCTGCAAACGCTGTCATCCATTATCGCCTGCAGCTTCGGGCCACCCGGTGATTGAGGCTTTGCTGAATGCATTGACCGACCGGCCTGATCATCGCCGGCGAGAGTCAGACATCGTCGATCTCGGGTTTGATCCGTCGACCGCTCGGCGGGCGTTCAAGAAGCACTTCGACATGACGTTTCTGGAGATGGCGCGCCAGCGTCGGTTGCGCCGCGGATTCGAAACGCTGGCCAAAGGCGGCAACGTCATCGATGGTCAACTCGACGCGGGCTTCGAGTCGCCGAGTGCGTTTCGAGCGGCGTTTTCGAAACTGCTGGGCAGGGCGCCCAGCGACTGGGCGAGCGATGCGACGATATTCGTTGATTGGATCGCTACACCGCTCGGCAACATGATTTCAGCGACCGACCGCTCCCAATTGCATCTTTTGGAGTTTATGGATCGACGCGCATTGCCCCGCGAGCTTCGAAAACTTGAGCAATATGCAGGTGGCCGCTTGGGGATCGCGAGCACGGAGATCTCAGAACAGATCAAAGAGGAGCTCGCAGCATTCTTCAACGGCAAGCGCGCGACTTTCGATACACCGCTGGCCTACCACGGATCAGAATTCACGCGCAGTGTGTGGCAGTTGCTGCAAGATATTCCGCCGGGTGAAACGCGAACCTACGGCGAGATTGCCGAGACGCTTGGTCGACCCACGGCGTCCAGAGCCGTCGCACGCGCCAACGGCGCGAACCAGATCGCGCTGGTGATCCCGTGCCATCGTGTGATCGGCGCCGATGGGTCGCTGACCGGCTACGGCGGCGGTCTTTGGCGCAAACACAAACTACTCGAAATTGAACAGCACTATGCATCGACGAGGTGAGGATCAATATGGCAATGTCGATTATTGAGAAGGCAGAACAGTTCGCAGGGTTACATCAGAAGGGCGACCCGGTAGTCCTGTACAACATTTGGGACGCCGGCGGCGCCCGTACTCTGGCGGATGCTAGCGCGAAGGCGATCGCCACCGGTAGCTGGTCTGTCGCCGCCGCACATGGGTATGACGACGGCGAGAAGATTCCGCTAGATCTCTTATTGGCCGTCGTCGAGCGAATCACGCGGTCCGTCGATCTTCCCGTGAGCATCGACTTCGAGGGTGGTTACGCCGTTGAGCCAGCATCGGTTGCAGACAACGTGCGTCGTCTGTTGAACGTCGGTGCGGTGGGAATCAACTTCGAAGATGGCGTCGTACAAGGTTCTGGACTGCATCCCATGGATATGCAGGCCGACCGCATTCGTGCCATCCGCGCTGCCGCCGAGTCCGAAGGTGTGCCGCTCTTTATCAACGCCCGAACGGATGTGTTTCTTGCCAATCCGCCGGAGACGCACGCCTCGCTGCTCGAAGAAGCGCTTCAGCGCGGACACATCTATGCGGAGGCCGGCGCAAGTGGCTTTTTCGTTCCCGGTCTCACGGATCCGGAGTTAGTGGCGAAGGTCTGTGACGCGGCGGCTTTGCCTGTGAACGTCATGATGCCTGGGGCCTTGGATTCGATTGCCAAAGCGGCGGAGCTCGGTGTGTCGCGGGTCAGCTACGGACCACAGCCGTTTGTGGATGCGAACGAGGATCTTTCGCGACGCTTTTCCGCTTTGTAGCTCCGGTGATCTAATTCAGCGAGAATCCAGGAGCTTGGAAGTCGTTTGTTAACCGAAGTTAACTGATTGGCAGAAACGCCACCTTAAACTGCTAGGCTGGGTGCAACCGCGTTGTTGGGGAGGACGCAGTTTGACCAAGCAACGGAAGCAAGACGCCGACCCGGGCGCGTTGGCGCATCTTTGGCGGGATATCGAACGTGTCGGTGTTGCGTTAAGCGATGGCCAGTGGTCTTCATTGTGCGATCAAGCGCAGGTGGTCCGATTTCAGCGCGACGCCGTGCTGGATCAAGCGACGGATATTGCCGAGCGGTGGCTGTTCATTTGCGATGGCGTGGTCGCGTCGCGCCAGACTCACAGCGATGGTGAAACGACGATCGCTCGTTTCTTTGAGCCGGGGCAGATCTGTGCCAATCTGACGAGCGCTTGGAAGCAGATCTACGCAGCGGATGATCTCATCGCAATGACCGAGGTCAAGGCTGTCGACATACCGGACCCGCTTTTTCGTCATGAGCTTTTGGATGGCGATGCGCTGGGTCGCTACTTTCGGCTCAAGGCTATGGAAACACTGTGCTTCGACAAAGAGGTGTTATCTGCCAAAACGCGATTCGATACGGAGATACGGTTTCAATTTCTGGAGCAGCACTACACCTCGGTTTTAGAATCCCTTCGGCAGCGTGACATCGCTGCGTTTCTTGGGATCACGCCGCAGGGTTTGAGTCGCTTCAAAAGAAATCGGGCAAGTTAACTCGAGTTAATTGGATTGCCGCGACCATGACGTAACCTTCTTCGCAAGTGCTAATGGGGTAGTTCAATGGCAAGCAAGCTCGACACTCTGCGTGCCGCATGGCCGATGTTGCGGCGAGCGATTCAGAGCGGTCAGATCTTTCGTCCACAGTGCGATCTGTACTCGCCTGACGAATCAATAGACGCGACTTACGATGTGCGCATCCCTATGCCGGATGGTTATGAGATCACCGCGAATATCTTTCGACCGAAAGGGCCCAGCGAAGTAGCTCGCCCCACCGTGATGTGCGCGCATCCGTACGACAACCGAAAAATTCCGGCGCTCGGAAACACCCCATTCGGTGGCCCGCCCTCACAGTACCGACTCATTCCGCAGGCGGGTGCGCGGCCTCGCTTTTCGACGCTGACGAGTTGGGAGTCCCCGGATCCGGGGTTTTGGGTGCCGGCGGGCTATAACGTGGTCAACGTGAATTTGCCGGGTTTCGCGAACAGCGGCGGTACCCCGTCGATCATGTCGGAACAGCAGGGCCAGGCGTTTCGCGATGCCATCCAATGGGTGGCAGAACAGCCCTGGTCGGACGGCAAGGTCGGGTTGTGCGGTGTGAGCTTCCTGTGCATCAGCCAATACCTCGCGGCGGCGGTTCCGGATGGAAAAGCCGTTCCAGATGCACTGAAGTGCATGATTCCGTGGGAAGGTGTTTCAAATCTGTATCACGATTTAGTGTGCCGCGGTGGCGTTGCGGATACCGGGTTCTTGGATTTTTGGTGGCACACGGAAGTGAAGGACTGCATCAACGTGCCTATTGAGACCTACCTCGAAATCGAGGAGGCCATGCCACCGGAGCTGGTTGAGCGTCATCCGTTGTACGACCAGTTTTGGCGCGCGAAGGCACCGCCATTGGAGAACATAACGACGCCGATGCTGGTCGGTGCTTCGTTCTCCGATCATGAATTGCACACGATGGGGACGTTTCGAGTCTACGAGAAGGCCAGCAGCCAAAAGAAGTGGCTGTACACGCATCGCAACGGAAAGTGGGCTGAGTTCTATCATCCCGAGTGCCTCGTTGTACAACGCGACTTTATGGATCACTTTCTCAAAGGTGTCGACAACGAATTCGCCGAGCAGCCGTATGTGCGACTCGAAGTTCGTGCCGATCGAGACACGATCCAGGAAGTGCGCCATGAGCCTCAGTGGCCTTTGCCGCAGACGGACTACCAGAAGCTATTCCTGTCAAAGCACGGACTGTCACACGAGTCACCGACGAACGCGGGGCAATTGCTGTACGACGCCGAGTCGGGGCGTGCATCTTTCGACGTCGTGTTCGAAGTCGATACGGAGCTGTCGGGCTATATGATGGCCAAGCTTTGGGTTGAAGCGCGTCCAAAGTCGATTGACGCCGAGATGCCAACAGACTTAGCGCTGTGTTGCTATGTCGACAAACTGGACGAATCGGGCGCGCTCGTGCGGTTCAATGGATCCGTAGGTAGTCAGCATGATGTACTGACTCGCGGTTACTGTCGAGCGTCGCGCCGGGCCTTGAATCACAACGTATCGACACCGTGGCTACCATTCCCTGCGGGGGATAAGCACGAGCCGCTTGAACCGGGCCAAATTGTTCCGCTGCACGTCGCGCTGTGTCCGAGCAGCACTTTCTTCCGGTCCGGGGAAGGTCTGAGATTGACGATTTCGCCCAGAGATTCGGTGCACGCACCGATCTTCCACAAAGTGACTGAAGACAACATTGGCCAGCATGTGATTCACTTCGGTGAGGCGTTCGACTCCCATCTACTGATTCCGAAAGTGCAGTCCGGTAGCTCCGAGTCAGAATGATCGTCACTTCCGCGCCAAGACGATAGCTAACCGCGATCTTCGCTAGAGTTGGAAGCCGATCAGAAAACCGATCACGATGGAGTCATCTTCTGAGTCTGCAAAGTCATAGGAAACGGTGGCGGCTAAGGTGTTTTGACCCAGATCGAATTCGTAGTAGCCACCGAGGCGGAACGCCAGCGCATCTTCTTCCTCTCCCCATTCGAAACCTGGACCGAGCTGCACGACCAGTGGTTCTGTGATGTGGACGTCTGCGACAGCGAACAAGGCTGTTGAACTTACGTCGCCCTCCGCCCGCTCCAAGACGAATCCTACGCCCAGTTCTCGGCTAATTGCGTATTCATAATCGAATCCATAGGTAAACCCGGTCGCGCCGCTGTCGACGAGCTCTGTGCTTCCAAGTAAGAGTGAGAGATGGTGGTCGTGTTCTGCTTGCGCGCTTGGCGTCAGCAGAAGCAGGGCTGCTAGCGCGATCCCGTACTCGTAACAAAGTCCACCAGCGCTGCGCGAGTTGCGGTCGATCGATGTGGGCGGGTGCTGAGCCGATTCTCGCTGGGCGCCGCCCGTGTCATTTATGAAGTCGAAGCTCATGGACCTCCCCTGTGCCTGCAAAGATATAAGAGGTCTCGGCATCGGTATTGATGCTTGAGTGTCCACGGTCTGCGCGCGCGTTATACAGGGCAGTGACGTTGAACTCGGTAGTCTTTGGCGACTGTTCTGCTCTCAGTGGTTGCGGTTTGTTCGCGAAGACTGTGAATGGAATCGAGACTCAGCGGCGCGATACGAGCACGCGGATCTCTATCAGTCCCGGTTTCTGCTTGATGCAACAAAACTGTCACCGAATGTCATCGAGATCGAGAATTCGACAGTCGAAGCAATGTTGATGTTCTTGCGTTGACGATACCCCTCCGATTGGTACAAAGCGCTGAACGGGTCATCGACAAACGTTGCCGTTGTTACGAATTTGTCGAAGTGTCACATGCGCGCACAAAGCCTGCGCATTTTGACGCCTACTGACCCGTACGCCCGGGTGCTATCCCTAAATGCGTCATGCGACGGAAGGGGAGAGCAGTGATGATCAGTATCGGATCGCGCGTCGGCGCTGTAGTTTTGTTGGCGGTTAGTTCCATTGCCGCATGTGCGAATGGACCGGGCCAAGATGCGGGCCGCGATGCGGCAACATCGACTCGCCAGGATGTTCCACAGTCCTTATCGGTTCTTGAGTTTGGTGGCGCGAACGTCCTGTTCGCGGCCGATCAAAAGCAAAATCGAATCTACGCTTTTGAACTGAAGAACATTCCAGATACGACACGCAATTTGGATATCGTACCGTACAATTTGGTTGGTTTTGGCTCGCAGTTGGCCGAATTCTTGGAAGCAGATCCGTTTAGCGTCAGCTATCACGATCTCGCAGTTCACCCCGTCACAAAAGCAGCCTTCGTATCGGTATCTGTGAAAACTGAAGACGACATTCGTTCGGAGCTCATTCGGGTGACACCGGATGGAGAAATTGCATCTGTCGATTTTCGGAGTCTTACGTATACGAGTCTTGAGTTGAGTGAAACGCCAGATGGTGATGTCACGTTTTGGCGGGATATTCCGGCGGCCTCTCTCACCGTTACGGACTTTGAGTTTGATGACGGTGTGTTGTACATCGCGGGACTTTCGAACGGTGAATTCGCTTCAACGCTGCGACAAGTTAGCTACCCGTTTGAAGCACATGCAGACATTACCAGCATCGAGATGTTCCACACGGCGCACAACCAAAACGAAACCCGTGCCCCGATTCGAGCTATGTCGATTGCCACCGTTGACGGCGAGAAGACACTGATTGCGGCATACACTTGCACGCCGCTCGTGACGATCCCCGCGGACGAATTGAAAGATGGTGCGCATGTGGTTGGCAAGACAATCGCGGAACTTGGTTATGGCAATACGCCGGTCGAAGTTCTGACACTGACCGCGTACAACATGGAACGACAACCGGAAGAGTTTGTTCTCGTCATCAATCGGGAAATGAGTGCGAACCTCATCAAGATGGAGGATCTCGCGAAAGCGCCTGGCCTTGATAAAGCGTTCGCAGGCTTGGGCGATACGCTGGGTGTCGACGGAACCCATGTGCCGTTCGCCGGTACGATGCAGGCGGACGATCAAGATCCACAACACATCCTGGCGTTGCGTCGGAACATTGATACCGGAGACGTCGATCTGATCTCGTCGTTGAAAGGTGTGTATTTCCGATTGTCTGACTTCGTCTCAGAGTACACGTTCCCTGACTACACCTACGCGGAGAGTCAGAAGGGTACGCAGATGTTCCACAACATGATCAAGCCGACAGAAGGGTATCCAGAGTTAGTCATCAACTGAGCCGGACTTCGCTGAGTCACAGGAATCGTCTAGATGATCTCTCTGTCACTGATAGGCTTTCTCAGTCTTCTCGGATCGAGTATCGGTTCGAATCATGGTGGACTAGAGTGTCGTGCGCTGAATCGGCCAGTGGTCGAGGAGGTGTATCCGACGGCCACTGTTTTGCCGAAGAACCTTCTTCGGTTCTACGTGTACTTCGATCGCGAGATGGATCGTGAGTCATCGCGCGACCAAATCACTATACGAACTGAATCCGGAGACATGTTGGATGGACTGTTCTTACCGAGTCGGTTTGAGCTGTGGTCGGAAAACGCGCGACGACTGACGCTGATCTTAGACCCCGGTCGCGTCAAAACCGGATTGTCTAGCGGGCAATCCTTAGACGCGGGATTCGAGATTGGAGCGCCGTTCACGCTCGTTATTGGTAAAGGGTTAGCCAGCATTGACGGCTGCCGACTGTCCTCGGACTTTGAGCACGAGTTCCTGATCACGAAACCGGATACAGAGATTCCCGATCCTAATGCTTGGGTTTTGACCATCCCGAGCGTGGGGTCCCGAGACCCGTTGACGGTGTCCCTGCGCAAACCTCTGGATCACCTTTCACTCGCGTATCGAATTCGAGTGCAAACCGAGGCGGGTCAAGTCGTGTCGGGTGCAATCGCCCTCGGTGCGCACGATGAACAATGGCGCTTCACACCGACGTCATCTTGGACGGAAAGCGCCTACCGCCTGGTGGTTGATCCCGAGCTTGAGGACTTAGCAGGCAATCGACCGACCGGGTTGTTTGACGATTCGAGTGGTGACAGCCGTCGTCGGCAGTCGAGCGCAGAAGCGCTGGTGCGGGTCTTCGAGCTGAACCACGACTGACGGTTTCCATTCATGGGTTGCATAGAAATGAAATTTATCCATCAAAGAACAGGCAAGCTTCAATGAAACCAGAGATTCTTCGTAAGTTGTGCGTAGCCAGTCGCACCGGACTAATTGTCTTCTCGTTGCTTGCTGCGCCGGCAGTAGCGGCTGAGGGCATTGCGAGTGATGCTGATAGCCCGGTTGCCGGAATTACCTACGCGAGCTACGCGTCGCCCGAGCAGCAAATGCGAACGCGCGACGCATTGATGCGTCGCCCGGCAGGTACTGTCGAGTGGAGCGCGAAGATCGCCTACGCGGACGGCGAAATCTTCAATCCAGCGACAGGGAAAATGGATCGCGTGCGGCTACGCAGCTATCAAGGCACAGGCGTTGATCCCGACGTACCGTTCGTTCCCCCTGCGATCAACCTTAGGCCTGGCGATACGTTTCTGTTCAACCTCGAGAACGCACTCCCAGCCGACGATCCGTCTTGTATTCATCACGACGATATCAACATCCCGCACTGTTTCAATACGACCAATATGCATGTCCATGGCGTATGGGTGAGTCCGGCTGGAAACTCAGACAACGTGTTGCTGAGTCTTGCGCCCGGCGCAAATTTCACTCACGAGTACAACATACCGTCGGACCATCCTGCTGGAACGTTTTGGTACCACCCGCATACACATGGCTCTACCGCATTGCAGGTGAGCAGCGGTATGGGCGGCCCACTCATCATCCGTGGCGAGCGACTGCCCGGCCCTGATCACCGCGGCGATATCGATACGCTCTTACGATCACCCGACGGCGCTCCGATCGGTGAGCGCATCTTGACGCTGACCCAAATCGCCTATGCATGCGGTCCAAGACAAGAAGATGGATCGATCGACATCAAGACTGATGAAGAAGGTTTTTGGGTATGCGACGAAGGCGATGTCGGCATGGTCGAAGGCTACAACCAGTTCGGCATGTACGAGAATTTTGATACGCCGTCGGGAATTCCGGACATTCGCATTCGCTGGGAAGTGTCGGGTCGTCATACCGCGATCAACGGTCGCGTCATTCCTATGATCGACGGGGTCAAAGCCGGTTCGATCGAGCGCTGGCGAATGATCCAGGCCGGTGTCAGTGGCTCGGTGTCCGTGAGTTTCCGAAAATACAACGGTGATCCTGACAACCTCTCGTACAGAGGCGGTAGCGTCCAACAGCGAGATGCTTTTGTCGGTGATGCCTGCACCGGTGAGGAGATCGACCAGTTTTCGATTGCTTTGGACGGACTCACTCGGTCGCGTGTCAACGTCCAGCAACGAACGATGCTCCACCCCGGATATCGTGATGATGTTCTGGTTGCGTTCCCCGGGCCGGGCATCTATTGCATCGTCGACAACGACGCGCCGAAACACGAGAACATCCGGATGCAAGCTAAGCAACGCCAGTTGCTCGGCTTTGTCCGTGTCACGGGTGCTAACGATTCGATGGCAGGACAGACTGCGCAGAGTTTCGTTCAGTCGTTCTTGGTCGACGCCGCGAAGCAGCACATGCCGAAGTCTGTGCGCAGCGCAATCGTCGACGATCTGTCCGATGATGTCATCGGTCTCGATGCCTTCGTCGCACACGACAGTCTGTTGGACGTCGAAATCGACAATCGTCAGACGCTAGGATTCGACACGATCATCGTCGAAGACGCGCCGAAGAACGAGTTTGTTGTTGGCGATCTGGAGCTCTCACCCGGCAAGTTACCCAAGCTAGTGAAGGCTTCGGAGTTCGAGCTCGGGCGCGTCGATCGGACACTGACACTCGGTAATGTGGAAGAGTGGACACTCGCGGCATTTACCGAAGGTCATCCCTTCCACAAGCATGTTAACCCGGTCCAGATCGTCAGTATCATTGATCCGGATACCGGTATCGACGTCAGCAAGTTCGATTCCGGCTCGGTGTACGCCGGTTTGTCGGGGCAGTGGAAAGATACCGTGTTTTTGCCAACCAATTTGTTCGGAGCACCTTACGTAGTCACCATACGAACGCACTATCGTCGCTATATCGGCACGTTCGTTCTGCATTGTCACATTCTAGATCATGAGGACTTCGGGATGATGCAGGTGCTTGAAGTCAAGATGCCGACTGCGCCTGGTGCGGGCGGGCATGGCGCACATGGCCATTAGCAGGTAATCGCTATGGTCGTCGAAACATATGGATTCTTTCGCCGATTCTCGAATCGAGCTATGGGTAGCAGTTGTCGTGCACTGCTTGCCGGGCCGGTGCTTTCGGCTCATTTCGTCTTTGCCTCAAGCACCGCGCATGCAGATGATATCGATTCGTTGGCGAGTCGATTGGAAGTCCTCGAAGCACAGCTCGAAGCGCAAGCCGCGGAGATCGAGCAGCTTCGCAGCGCGCTGGCTGCCACGAAAGGACAAGAGACCGTCGTCGAAGAGCGCCTGTTGAGCGCCAGTTCTGAGACTGCGGTTGAGATCGAAGAGGCAACCCAACCGCTCGGACGTTTTCCGGATGCAGCGATCATTACGGCTGGCGACTTTGATGGTGCCATCAAACTTCCGGACTCCCAGGCGTCCGTAAAAATCGGAGGTTTCGTCCGTTTGGAAGGGAGCTATGATTTCGACAGTCTAGGCTTCCAGGACGCGGTGAACCACCGACGTATCCCTCTCGATGGTTCACCGGAGGATGGTGCGAACCAGTCCCGTTTCCATGTGCGCAACAGTCGCTTCAACATCGATTATCGCCGACCGATCGAGAGTGGTCAGATTCGTGCTTTTCTCGAGTTCGATTTTTTCGGTGGCGGTGATGAGTTTATCAACAACTACGAAGTACGAATTCGGCACGTCGCGGCGAACGTCGGCAACTTCTATGTAGGTCAGTGGTGGTCTCAGTTCACGGATATCGCGGCGAGCCCTGAGACTGTGGATTTCGGTCCACCGTTGGGACAGCCGGTGCTTCGTAACCCAGGCGTTCGGTGGGCGAAGGATATTGATCCCGAAGGCGCTTGGCGCGCCGGTCTTGGCATCGAGAACCCGGCGGGTGATCTGACTGATCCACAAGATCAGTTCGCATCCGACTCTGTGCCGAATTTCACAGGCTTTGTTGAGACGAACCAGCACTGGGGTCGCGTGCGGTTGGCAGGGCTTGCGCTGCAACTGGATTCCGACACTGATACGCAACTCACCGGGGGCTTCAACTTGACCGGTCGGATCAATACGCCGTGGCTCTCTGACCGAGACAATCTCGTGTTCGGTGTTTCTGGGGGAGAGGGTTTTACGCACTACTACTCGGTGTTCGCCGGTGCCGGATTGGAGGGCGTTATCGATGCCACGGGTGCTGTGGACGCAACAGGAATCCTCGGCGGCTACGTCGGATTCCAACATTGGTGGTCGGACACTTGGCGATCAACGTTCGTGGCAAGCGCCATCGAGTTGGATGCGCCCGACGGGTCGGTCGGTAGTTCGTTTGATAGTGGCGAGCGATATCGCGTCAACCTCGTTTGGACCCCGAAGACCGACGTCACACTCGGTTTCGAGTATAGCCACGCGTCCCAGGAGACGTTCGACGGGCGAAGTGGTGACGGTAGTCGACTCAATGCCGTTGCTCGAATCGACTTCTGAGATATCAATAACGGTAGGACCAGTCTATGAGTACTTCAGCGATAAAATCTCAATATCGGCGACTTCGCACTGGCAGGCGTGAGTTGCTTAGAAAGACGCTTGCCGCTGCTGTTTTTGGTAGCGTCTGCTCGCCGCTGATCGCTCAGGCGCCACCGCCACCGCCACCCCCGCCGGTGCGCGGCTCGACGACATCGTCGGGTTTTTTGCCGACGTCAACGGAAATTATGTACAGGCTTCGGCAGAACGCAACGTTCGAGCGGGATGAGGCTGCGCGCTTGCAAGGACTCATTGAAGACGTTCTTGTCGATCAGCGAAGCCTGTTGCTCGACTACGGCATCGACGCGGACTATCCGCCCCCGAACATCCGATTGAGCTCGCGCGATGCCAAAAATCTGAACGACGCTATGGATGATGTGATGGATCTTGCCGAGGAGGAGGCCAACGATTTTCTCACGCGCGCGCAGATGAGCGCGTTTCGGTCGATGTTGAGGCAAGAAGCTTCCGCTAGACGCAGCGCCATCAACGCGATGCGCCGCTAGGGCGTCGGGGGACTTCTAGTTGTTCAAGTATCGAACGTACGTTGGCGAATGATGTCCATGGCTTTACATACTGCTGGTGCTAGAGACACTGAACCCGAAGATGTCGCAAGTAACAAGCGATCCGATGCGGTGACGCTAAATTTGCGATGGACCGCGTGTAGTGTATGCGACGAGCTGTATCGTCTCCCGACACTTCGAGAAGGCGAAGTCGCGAAGTGCGGCAATTGCCACAGCGTTCTGATGACCAACAAGACGCGCCACGCTGAACGCACGCTCGCGTTGATGGTTTCCAGTTTGATCGTCTATTTAGTAGCGATCATTTACCCCTTCATGCGAATGGATCGCAGTGGGTTCAGCAACGAGATTTCCGTAACTGATGCCGTGCTCATTCTGTGGCGCAACGACATGCAGCTGCTTTCCGTCGCGTGCGCTTTGCTGATCCTGGTTTTTCCGTTGCTTCGCCTGGTGATTCTCAGCACGTTGGCGACTGCAACCTATCTCTATCGCCGTCCCAATCTAGGTCTCGCCCGTTTCGCGAGACTAGCTCAGATCCTAGAGCCGTGGTCGATGGTGGATATCTTCATGCTCGGCGTCATCGTCTCACTCGTGAAAGTAGGCACGATGGTGGATATCGTACTCGGTGCCGCGTTCTGGGGAATGGTGGCGTTGGTGGTGTTTCTGACGCTCGGCGCGGGGATGAGTTGTCGCGACAGCACATGGCGATTTCTTCGGGGGTCGCGTTGATGCGAGCCAAAGATCAAGGCATTGCACTATGTGGTAGCTGCCATTCTCTGACAAAGCACCCAGACGAGCCCTGTGTGTTCTGTGGTGCCTCGGTGTCGCTGCGCAAACCGAATAGCCTCCAACATGTGTGGGCATTTTGGATTGCAGGGATCATTGCCTACGTGCCCGGAAATCTCTACCCGATCATGGTCACCGATTCGCTGTCCGGCACGAGCGCGTCCACGATCATCGAAGGAGTCGCAGCACTCATACACCACGGAAGCTATACGGTCGCCGCGGTAGTTTTCGTCGCAAGCATCATCGTGCCGGTCGCGAAGTTTGCGGTTATCGCATGGCTTGCGTTGACCATCCACTTTCAATGGACGGTAAGCAAAAAGCGCCGAATAGAAGCGTACGAGGCAATCGAGTTCATAGGTCGATGGTCAATGGTCGACGTATTCGTCGTTGCGGCTTTGGCAGCACTCATCCAAGTCGGAGGACTCATGTCTATCGCGCCCGGAATCGGCATCAATGCGTTCGCACTGTCGGTTGTGTTCACGATGCTCTCGGCGATGAGTTTCGATCCACGTCAGATTTGGGATGAACCATCGGTATGAATCAATCAACGGACGATGGTGTTTTGATTGACTCGGTCGATGGTCGTCGAATCTCGAGAATTTGGATTGTCCCTATTGTGGCATTGGTCGTCGGTGCCCTCGTGATCTGGCAGTCGATCGCTGAGCAAGGGCCGCTCATCGAGATTCACTTTGATCAGGGACATGGCATCACGGCCGGCAAGACGGAGGTCAAATACGCGGACGTTACCGTGGGTCTGATTGAAGCTGTGTCGTTGTCGGATGATTTATCAAAAGTCATAGTTCAGGCGCGACTTGAACCGTTTATGGCACCTTTCCTTGGTGATACAACACAGTTCTGGGTCGTCAAGGCAGACTTTCGCGGTGCAAACATCTCAGGCCTGGGTACGCTTTTCTCGGGTGCCTACATCGAGGCTGGATGGGAAGAGACACCGTCGGTCGGACGTCGTCAATTCGTCGGCCTCAATGAAAGGCCTTTGACTCGCCCGGGTTCCAACGGGCGCCACTTCAAGCTCACTGCACCTGATGCCAGCTCGGTCTCGGTTGGGTCACCGGTGTTTTACAGGAACTTGCCGGTCGGGCAGGTCGAGGCGGTTGCCATGAGCCCGGACTTCAATGCGGTCGATTTCACCGCGTTTGTTGAGGCACCGTACGACCGGTTGCTGACGTCGACCACACGTTTTTGGAATGTCTCTGGCGTTGACGTTGATCTCGGGTTCGACGGCGTACGCCTGCATGTGAACTCGCTGAACTCGCTAGTCGCAGGCGGCGTGGCGTTTGGAAACATTGGCGCGTCCAAAACTGACGCCGCATTCGAACCCGAGGCTCCGTACCGGCTTTATCCGAACCATGACTCTGCGATTGAAGCCGGTTTTGAAATCACTGAAGGCAATGGCTATCTGCTCATGGCGGAGTTTGATGAATCGATTCGTGGTCTCGAGGTTGGGGCCCCGGTTGAGTGGCAGGGAATTCTGGTTGGAAGGGTTCGCGATGTCGTGCTCGATCTTGGTCCTGGCGACCCGTCAGAGCGGCAGATCTACGCGGTTATCGAGATGCAACCCGCTCGCGTCGGACTCGAGAGTCTCAGTGACGAGGAGTTGAAGCGAGGACTTTCGGAATGGGTGCAATCCGGGATGCGCGCGCAGCTCGCGTCCGGTAACGTGTTCACCGGCAGAAAACTCGTTCGACTGATCGATCAAGCTGCACCGGCCGATGCTGCAATCTCCATTGATTTCGATGCGCAGCCTTATCCGCAATTGCCGACCATAACGGCCGCGAATCTCGGCGCCGTTTCGAGCAATGTGCAAAAAATTGTTGCCAACCTAGCGGAATTGCCAGTCGATCAATTGGCGCGATCTCTTATTAGCTTGGTTGATGGGGCTTCGGCGCTTGTGTCGGACCCCAATTTGGAAGCGGTGCCAGGCGAGTTGCGCGAAGCTCTGATCGCGCTGAACGACACCGCCAGTAATCTTAGTGATGCAAGTGAGAATCTTCCCGAGTTGATCGACCAGATGATCACAGTCGTTGCAGCCGGCGACGAGGCATTGGCCGGCTTATCACCAGACTCTGAACTTTACTCGGAGCTGTCAGGTGCATTGGGTGAATTGCGTGACGCAACTCGGGCGGTGGCGCAGGTTCTTCAGACGCTCGAAGACAAACCCAATGCACTGTTCTTAGGAAAGTAATGTGAATCACTTGAGAAGATCATTCAAAGTCATTCTCATCGCGGTCGTCGCATGGTTCGCGCTTGCGTTGTGCGCGTGCGGAAGCGGCCCCATCCCAACAAAGTACTTACTTCCATCGCCTGAGTTCAGTGTGAAAAAATCCCTGGATACTCGGCCTCTTCTAATTACGCGCGTCCAGCTGCCAGGCTATGCGCGCGGTGCGGCGGTCTGCACGCGAGAGCGTGATCACACCATCTCCGAGAGTCGCATGGCTGAATGGGCCTCATCACCGCGAGAGTCTGTGATCGCTGTGTTAGCCCGTCATATTGAGGGAGTAGGTGACTACACCGTTGCGCAACGACCAGTGGTCTCTTCATTCAACGCCGACGCCGGGATCGCCGTGCTATTCGACGAGTTTGTCCGACTGCCCGACAACAGCGCATTGCTCGAAGGGCAAGTACGAATCGATGCGGCTGATGGTCACAGAGTCGTCCGGTTTTCACTGCGATCGCCCGCCACAGGCAGCGCCATCGATAGCTACATGTTAGCCAAGTCGAACGCCCTAGCAGATCTGGCTCGACTTATTGATGCCCAACTGAGCGAATTCGGTCAATAGTCTTTGCTCGTTTACGACCCCGCCCTGCCAAGATTCGACAAATCAGATAAGGTCAAAAACAATGCATAGAATTCTTGCCTTCGCAGCTTCCAACAGTCAAAGCTCAATCAACCGCAGTCTCGTCACACTGGCGGCAGGGCGATTCAGACAAGGGTTCATGAGCGCAGTGGAAATTGAGTACTTGGATCTGAACGACTTTGAGATGCCGATCTACTCGATTGATAGAGAAACCGCATCCGGAATTCCTGATCAGGCGGAGCTCTTTTATCACAAGATTGGTTCGTCCGACGGACTCTTCGTTTCATTCGCTGAGCACAATGGCACCGTGACTGCTGCATGGAAGAACATCTTTGACTGGATGAGTCGGATTGACTCCAAAGTCTGGCAACAGAAAAAACTCCTATTGCTGGCGGCAACACCGGGCAAGAGAGCAGGTGCCGGTGTGCTTGAGTACGTCGGGCGAGCATCGTTTTTTGGTGGCGAGGTGGTTGCGACGCTCGGCATCGGACATTGGGCGATTGCGTTCGACGCCGCGACGCAGTCGTTCACGCGACAAGAAGACTGGGATGCACTTGATTCGGCGCTTTCCGAATTCTCGCGAGCACTTACTCGGTCAGCGCGAACCTAAGCTATGGACGTTCGAAAAGACAGCCCCGTCAAAGGGCGTTTTGCTGACTCGGTCCCCAATTCTGGCCAGTCAAGTTTCACGTTGGCGTGGGGCTCGGTCAGGCGATGTTGCCAACCTGAAAAACTTGGCTGCGATGGCGCGTGCTCTCAAGGAAGATGGAAATGCATCTAGCGCAGCGGCTCCAGTTTCGCGACAGTGTTGCATTGGCGGCTTTGACTCTGCTGGTGTTCTTCGTGATGTTGTGGGCACCGCTCGGACAACGGACGTTGTTGGTCGAACACTGGATGGTCATCGGCACCTACCTCGCGCCGATATTGTTGTTGGTTTCCGCGTTTAATATTAATGCCAATGGGGCCCGCAGGACGTGGGCGCTGGTGATTCTGGTTGCCTACATTGCGCATCAGTTTGAAGAGCATTGGGTTGACGCATTGGGGAACTCCTATTCCTTTTACGCACATGTCAACGCGCTGCTCCACTCGATGCTGGAAATCGATGATCCGAACCTCATGCCGCTCACAAAGTCGGCAATTTTCTTCATCAACACGTCTTTGGTTTGGCTTGTCGGATTGCAAGCGGTGGTTTTCGGTCCAAAGCAGCCGTTCACGGTGCATTCGATCATGTCCATTGCGTTGGTCAATGCTATTTCACACGTAGCGCTCGCGGCGATTACCCACTCGTATAACCCGGGTTTGGTGACTTCTATTTTCCTCTTTATCCCCCTGGCTCTTGCTTACACTGCCTATGTCGTGCGCAGCCAACCGTGGGAGATGCGTGCCGTCTGGGTCAGCATCGGTTGGGCTGTAATCGCACATGTTTTGATGGTTTGGGGACTGATTGCCGCGAACGTCTCAGGGCTGTTTTCCGAGTCGGTGTACGTCGTACTGCTTATCGCTTGGTCGCTGGTGCCCGCAATTCTGACGGTCCGATTCCGTCGAGAATTCACGCCCTTGAGTGCTCGGGCAGGCGAATCATAAGGCTAACACCTGAAAAGTAGGTGTTCGGGGTATCCCACATCCCGCTCCATGTAATAGTATTACGTTCACTGCCAGTCAGTTTCTAGCAGGGTGATCTATGCAAGCGAATCAAACCCCGCGGCTTCCCGTGACCGTTTTGTCCGGTTTTCTCGGCGCCGGAAAGACCACCGTTTTGAGCCATGTGCTGAACAATCGTGAAGGCAAGAAGGTTGCCGTGATTGTGAACGACATGAGTGAGATCAATATCGATGCCGCGGTCGTGCAGAACGAGGTGTCGCTGAACCGCAGTGAAGAGAAGCTCGTCGAGATGAGCAACGGATGCATCTGCTGCACGTTGCGAGAAGACCTGCTCGAAGAGGTCACGAAGCTCGCACAGGACGGCCGCTTCGACTATCTGCTCATCGAGTCCACCGGCATCTCCGAGCCGTTACCCGTTGCCGAGACGTTCACCTTTGCGGATGAGAGCGGCGTGTCGCTGTCGGACGTTGCAAGCCTCGACACGATGGTGACAGTGGTCGACGCGGTGAACTTCCTGCGCGACTACGAGACGGCGAAGTCGCTGAAAGAAGCGGGCGAGTCGCTCGGCGACGAAGACGAACGCAGCGTCAGCGATCTGTTGGTCGATCAGGTCGAGTTTGCTGACGTCATTTTGATCAGCAAAACCGATCTTGCAGAACCGAAAGACGTCGAACGTCTGACGGCGATTCTGAAAACGCTGAACACAGACGCGAAAATCATCCCAATCGCGAACGGCAACATCGAAGCTGATGCGATTTTGAATACCGAGTTGTTCGATTTCGAGCGCGCGCAGCAGGCGCCCGGCTGGTTGAAAGAAATGCGCGGTGAGCATGTGCCGGAGACCGAAGAGTACGGTATCGGCAGTTTTTCATATGAAGCGCGGCGTCCGTTTCATCCGAAAAAGTTCTATGATTTCCTGCATGGCACCAATAATTACGGCAAGTTGATTCGCTCAAAAGGCTATTTTTGGCTGGCGACTCGGCCGCAGTTCGCGGGTCAGTGGAGCCAGGCAGGTGGCATCGCGCGGTATGGGTTCGCCGGCATGTTCTGGGCGGCAGTTCCGAGATCTAACTGGCCCCAGGAAGAAGAGTACCTCGCGAGCATCGAAAAGATGTGGGTAGAGCCGTTCGGCGATATGCGCCAGGAGCTGGTATTCATCGGCCAAGGCCTCGATGAACCTGCGATACGTAAAGCACTCGATGATTGCTTGCTGAGCGAAGACGAAGTGTTGCGCGGCAAGGACTACTGGGCGACGCTTGAGGATCCGTTTCCTGCCTGGAGAATGGAGCAATGACGCCGGTAAGTGAAGCAAGGGTTGTTAATGATGACGGGCAGCGCATTCCCGTCATTGGTCAAGATCGGACGATTCTCGGCGATGTTTACCGCGACGAAGTCAATCTCGCAGTTTGGCAGCGAGAAGTGCCCGAGGCCGTGACCGACTACCTCCGTTCGGAACTGGTCGCGCGTCAGGAATTCAAGGTCGCGATGATGGTGTCGGCTGTGAATGCGCGGGAGGCGTTGGCGCAGGCGATAGGAGCCGGCGAGGACAATGCGCTGGTCAGCGACGTCGTCGACCTCATCGAGATGTTCTGCTGTCTGTTTGACATCGAGCGTGTGGGACTGAGACTGACCACCCTCAGCCGCGCAATGTGTCCGAAATTTCATGTCGATCATCTGCCGTGTCGGTTGGTCACGACCTATCAGGGTGTGGGATCCGAGTGGATTCCTGAAGCACGTGTGAATCGGAGTCGTTTGTTGACCGGGGATGATGGTTCATATGACACGGCAAAGCCGTACTCGGATGAAGAGGATATCGAGCAACTGTCTGCTGGCGACGTTGCGATCCTCAAAGGATCCGGTTGGTTGGGCAACGAACATGCTGGAATCGTCCATCGATCGCCTGCGGTCGAGGCAGGAGAAAACCGACTTCTCATGACGTTGGACTTCGCTAACTAACCGAGCGATTTACCTCACGCAAGAAAAAGCCGCCGCGAATGACTTCGCGGCGGCTTTTTTGTTCCTCACGCTAACGGCTTAGGGCCAGTCGGGCACACGCCCCGGTGTGTGCGGCGCGCCCAACGCTTCTAGTTCACGCTCGAGTGCGCCGAGCTCTGAATTGATGCGCTTCAGATCGCTCAGCACATCGTTGAACTCGGTCGCTGCGATGTCGTACGACTGCTCGTACATCGCTGGCACGTCCTGACGAACACTGAGTAGCAGTCCGTACACTGCACCCGCTCGACGCGACACTGACCACGGCGTCGGCTCGTTGCGTGACGCAACGGTTGAGTCGCCGCTCAATGCAACGACCGCATCGTCGAGGCTCACCTCGATTGTCCGAAGTTGTTCAGCGAGTGCCGGACTGGCGGTTGGGGTCATAGGAATAGCGGCTTTGAGATGCTCAATGCGTTGTCCCAACTCGCCGGCGAGAGCAGCAGCACCCGTGACCGCGCGATACAGCTCACCGGCCTTGCGCTGGAACGCGACAACAGAGGCCAGGTCGGTGCTGGTGTCGTTGCCTTGCGGTAACGATTTCACGCGGAAGGTCTGCGCTTCACCGATTTCTTCGAGCTTGCCATTGCGTTGAACGGCGAGTGTCGCAGAGTAAACGCCAGGTGCAACCAGCGGTCCTTGCGGATCACTGGCCCAAGGCGCGCTGAAGTCCGAACCGCCGAGGTTGACCGGGTCTGTACTCGGCCAGCGCAGATCCCACGCCGTGCGATGCAGCCCCGCGGAAGTCTTGCCCTCGACATAGCGCACGACTTCTCCGCCCTCATTGCGAACAACGAGCATGACTTTGGGATCGTCCTCACGATCCTCGGCGCGCAGCGCGTCCCAAGACGGGTAGGGTGTATCGCCGCCAGCTTTCTCGGTCTCAATTTCCGCCGCGCGGCGTTCGGCGGCCGCGGTTTGAATCTCGTCTTCGATGTAGTAGGTGAAGACGGCACCGAATGGCGGATTCTTTTCGTTGTAGTAGTCCGCGCCACGGAAGCCTTTCTCACCGTAGCCAATCTTGTCGCCGACGATGTACGACCACGCGTCGCGGACACCGAACAAATGCATGGGTTCGACGTCATCCGCTGATGTGCGCAGTGCGGTGTAGTCATCCAATACATAGATGCCGCGACCGAATGTACCGACGACCAGATCGTTCTCACGACGTTGAATTTCAAGGTCGCGTACGGCGATCGTCGGGAAGTTGGATTTCAACGCGTGCCACGATTCGCCGCGGTCCTGCGAGAAAAACACACCGAATTCCGTTCCGACGAACAACAGGTTCGGGTCGAAATGATCTTCCACGATCGTGTGCGCCGAGCCGCGCTCCGGCAGGTTGTTCGAGATCAACGACCAGCTGCGTCCGCGGTTCTCGGTTTTGAGAACGTAGGGTTTGTAGTCGCCGCGTTTGTGGTTGTCGATGGTCGCGTACGCGACATCCGGGTCGTGCATCGATGCTTGCACGTCCTCGATCAAAGACATGTCCGGGACGCCGCGGAACGACGTCGTGCGGCGCCACGTCTGGCCACTGTCTTCGGTCACACTCATGACCCCGTCGTCCGTTCCGACGTAGATCAGACCTTCTTGCAATGTACTTTCGGACAACCCGATGGCCGCGCCGTAGATCGACGTCGAGTCGTTCTTGGCGATCGTATCGATGCTCCACACGCGACCCATGACCTCCAGCGCATTGCGATCGATCTGGCGTGTCAGATCGGGGCTGACGGCTTGCCAGCTATTGCCGCGGTCATCCGAGCGGAACAGTTTCTCAGCGGCGTAGTAGATCCGCTTGCTGTTGTGCGGGCTCACGATCAGCGGCGTATTCCAGTTCCACTTGTAGTTGTTTTCACCGCTGCCAGGATGTGGTGCGATGAATACACGCTCGCCACTCGCCTTGTTGTAACGTGCCAGTCCGCCGTATTGGTATTGCGTGTAGATGATGTCCGGATCTTCCGGATCGAACTGCGGTTCATAGCCGTCGCCACCAAGAATCAGGTTCCAGTCGGCGTTGGTGATGCCGTGGCGAACCAAAGTGCGGGAAGGTCCACACAAGGAGTTGTTGTCTTGGGTGCCACCGCAGACGTTGTAGAACGGCACGCCGTAGTCTGGCTGAATTCGATAGAACTGTGCGATCGGCAGGTTGCTGATATGGCGCCAGTTCGAGCCGTTGTCGAAACTCTCGTAGATACCGCCATCGCCGCCGATGATCATGTGCGTCGAAACCTCCGGATCGATCCACAATGCATGGTCGTCAACATGTCGATGTTCGACGCCCAGTCGGCTCCACGAGCGTCCGCCATCTTCGGAAACAAACGTGAACGTGTCTGGTGAGAACACACGATCGGCATCGGTCGGATCGACGACCAGCTCGTTGTAGTACTGCGGGCTCGTCGTGGCATGGTCCGAGCGTTTCTCCCAGTTCAGCCCGAAGTCGCTGGAGTGGTAGATGCCGCGTTCCTTGTCGCTGGCTTCGATGATGGCGTAAATCCGATTGGGCTCAGTCTGTGCGCCCGCGAGCCCAATGCGGCCCATGTTGTCTTTCGGTATGCCGGCGGTGATTTCTGTCCAGGTCTCGCCGCCGTCTTCGGTTCTGTGAATCCCGCTGCCAGGCCCTCCGTTGATCAGCGTCCACACGTGGCGTCGGCGTTGATAGCTTGACGCCACAATGCGGTCACTGTTCGCTGGATCGACGACAAACTCATTGATGCCGGTGTGCTCGTCGACTTCGAGAATCCGCGTCCAGGTCGCGCCACCGTCGGTGGTCTTATACAGGCCGCGATCACCGCCGTCGCTCCACAGAGGCCCTTGCGCTGCTGCTAGCACCGTGTCGGAGTCCTCCGGATCGATCCAGATTTGGCTGACATGACCTGAGTCTTTCAGCCCCATGTTGGTCCAGGTCTTACCGCCGTCGAGCGATTTGTAGATGCCGTCGCCGTAGCCGACGCTGCGCTGCGCGTTGTTCTCTCCAGAGCCAACCCAAACGGTGTTTGGGTTGCTGGGATCGAGCTCGACGACACCGAGGGCATACGACCCCTGGTCGTCGAACAATGATGTCCAGGTTGTGCCGTTGTTATCGGTTTTGAACAGACCGCCCGAAGCGATGGCCGCGTAGTAGACGTGCTTCTGATCCGGATGGAACGCGAAATCCGCGATCCGTCCGGATATCAGCCCGGGGCCGATCGGTCGCAATGGCAAGTTTGCCAGCGGATGCTTTTCCGTATCGTCGGCCAAAGCTGGAAAAGAAAATACGCACAGAAGTACGGCAACTAGTGCTCGGTGCAGCATAGCAATCTCGCATGTAAAGAAATCCCACCCAGCGAGAGAGTGTAACGAGAATTGAAGCGCTTTGGTGGTGAAAATTGCTGTCGTTTCAGCAGGTGTTATCGGTTGTCCAGGGCTTCCAGGTTAAAGCAATGCCGTCCTTTGGGGTGCTGCCAGCGCGCTGAATCGACACTTTCGCGACTCGATTCGGAAAATACGGCGCACAGACGATATCGTCGAGTATCAATCGCCTCGTACTCGTAATGCTCGCCGGTAACCGGGTCCCGCAACGTTTCGTTTGAGAGCTTAGTTTCTTCGAGTGACGCCGGCAGCGCCTTGGCCGTGTAAAACTCGCGGCTGATCGCATTTTGAATACGGCGTAAATCCGACAGGCGCATTCGGTCTTCTTTGTAGCTGCGCCAGTCGCCTGGACCACCTAGGAAATACAGCCCCCCAGCGATGGTCGCGAACACGGCAATAGTCGCGAGAACCGCGATGATCTTCGTCGCCTTCATCGATTCAACGCGTCGTCGTCAGACCGCATTGCTGTGAGATAGAACACCAAAATACCGCTTGCGATCGCGGCGACCACCAACGACTTCAGGAAGAACCGGGTCTGTAACTCGCCGCCGAGGAGTCTGTAAATCAAGCTGATGGAATCGCCGACAACGATTGCGACGGCGAGTGCCATTGTCAGATACGTCAGCCATTTGCGCACCAGCGAATTGCGACGTGTAGGTTCCGCAGCGATGGTTTTTCGAACCCATCGTTCCGCGTAGAAAAAGACCGGGAATGCCACGATCAACGAAGCGACCGCCCAACGAATTCTCGATTCGCGATACTCCGTGACATAGCTGCGCTCTGTGGCGTCAGGAAACGCAATTTCGATGAACTGAAAGAGCAGAGCGCCCAGGTTATATGCCGTAACGTACAGCGCCGAGAACAGGATCAGATACACGAACGCGTCTTTGGCCGACAAGTGGGCTTTCGGCTTCGGGACTGGTATCGGAAAGTCAATTTGCGCCCAGTTTTCCAAAGCACCACTGATTTGATCCGATGACCAGCCAGCATCGCGCAACGCGTTCTCAGTTTCGTCGCGTGTGGCGCCAGCTTTTAGCGCTTGCGCAACGAAATCATCAAGTTTGGTATCGCTCATAGACAGAGCATAGCGAAAACGCTTCGATCGTCAAAAATCAGATGTTCTGATCGCTCTCTCGAATCTCGTCGAACGTCACAATTTGCGTGCAGGGATCACCCAACAGGTCGATATCGAGCGTCTCGGCTAGCCACGGCAGCATTTCGTGGCACCGCTGACCCACGTCAACGGGGAAGCTCTGGTGGCCCATACCATCGGGGTCGACCAGCAGCTCGGACACCGGCGCAGTTGTGGTCGCGAGCGTTTCGCTCTGACCGACGGGTACCAGTAAGTCCTGGGCGCTGTGCATCAGCAGCGTCGGCGTATCGTAGTTGTCGAGCAGCGGGCGGATGCGTGCTTGCTCGAAATCAAATCCCGCTTTTCGCTCTGCTTTGGCGATCGCCTTTTCCATGGTGTACTCGCTGATTGCCCAACGTAGGTATGCTGGCGCGCGATGGCGGAAGTTCGGGATGACCTCCAGTGGGTTCTCAAACGGCTGCATCGCGAGAACTGCGTCGACATCTTTGGAAATTGCTGCCGCACGAATCGCGGTCGCGGCACCGAATGACACGCCGAACACGATCAGTGGTTCCGCGACTTGTTGCCCGCGCAGCGTTTCGATTAGCGTCGCAATCGCCTGTGATTCGCGAAGTCCGTAGGTGATGAATTCGCCTGAGGATTCCCCGTGACCTGGCAGGTCGACCATGTAAACGTCGAAACCGGCATCGGCAAACATCGACGCGTAGCCGGGCATCGACTCCTTCTCCAAGCCGAATCCGTGCAGCGAGATGACTGTCCCCGCAGGTGTCGAGTAGGGCGCGCGTGTCGAATCCGGATCAAATGTCATCTGAATCTCGGCGCTTTGGACACCGTCGCGACTGGTTGCGAATTGTGCGGTCAGGCCGATCGTCATCGGTTTCGCGGGCATCTTGAGAAAGGCGAGATCGCCGGTGTTAGTTTCGATGCTTCCCGGTTGCAAACCCATGCGCTCGATCAGTTCGGCGCGAGTACTGGGCGTCGTTTGCGGACCGTCCGCGTTCGGTGGTGTGACGATCCGGTTCGCTAGTATCGACGCGCAGCCGGATAGCAATCCCACCGCTGAGATCACAAGCAGGCCGGCCAGCGCCAACCAGCGCAAAATTCTTTTGCTCAACATGGGTGTCTCGACTGTGTCCTTGTCGTCAGTGCTTTTAATGATAGAGGATCTGAGCGTCAGTTTGGTTTCATTAGGGCTGGCACCGATGACACGGGTACGGCCCAGACCTGTAGCAGACCGGCCGGCGTGTCATCGAAAGCGCGATCGGAGGTAAAGACCAGCGTTTCTCCGTCAGGTGTGATGCGTGCGGCGAAATCGTCGCCGTCCGAGTTGACGGTTGGCCCGAGGTTTTCTGGTTCGACCCATCTTCCACCGCTACCTCTCCGGCTGACGAAGAGGTCGGATCGTCCGTTAACGCGCCGCGATAGCAGCATCAAACTAGCGTCTGGGGTGACCCAGACATGATCGTCCCGACCGGTTGTGTTGATTGGGGCGGGCAGCGCGGTCGGTCGTTGAAAGTTGCCGTCAGGATTCGCGGTTGCGATGTAGATATCGCGCTCACCGATGCCGTCTTCGCGCTCTGTCCAAAAGTAGAGATCTCCAGATTCGGTGAGCACCGGCGCCGTTTCGTTATTGAAGTAGCGCAAGGTGCTCAACTTGCCGCCACGAATACGATTAATGTCAGGCTCATCGAGCGGAATTGGTTCGGCGTCGGAGTCCAAGAGGCTGAGTGAGTACAGGTCGAAGTCTTCGTAGACGCTTTGTCCTTCGTGTCGGTCGCGCGGGACTGCCCAGGAAAACAACAGCGTAGTCCCGTCCGGAGCGACACTTGGCCAGTCAACACGGCCGTTTGCGGTTCGTGCAACCAACTCCGGTTTCGACCAACCTGAACCGTCCCGGGCAATGGTCTTCATTCGCTGCGGACAACGCTCGATGCGCCCGCATTCGGATTGCGTCAGGACGGCAAAGTTGCCGTCAGGTGAAAACCCGGGACTCAGTGTGATCCTGCCGTCTTGTCCCAATGCCTCCGGGAACCAACGCTCCGGTTCCGCGGCCAATTGCGGGCAAAGTGCGATCAGAATCAGAAAAAGTGCCGGTCTCATTTGGCCCACTCCGTTGGCGTCCGAGGTATCACGCGCACAATGGCGCTACACTTTCGTCTTCGGAAATCAACAGCAATTAGACGCAACGGATTTCCGGTGGTTGTGAAATCGAAACACAGGAGTGTCGAAATGAAAGCTATGTGGCAAGGATCGATCATTGCGGAGTCGGACGACACGGTGGTGGTCGAAGGCAATCACTATTTCCCGGCGGAGGCTCTGGACCAGTCGTTTTTTGAGCGCAGTGCGACGACGTCGCATTGCCCGTGGAAAGGCGACGCGAGCTACTACACCGTCGTCGTGGATGGGCAACGCAACGAAGATGCGGCCTGGTACTACCCGTCGCCAAAGCAAGCGGCCGAGCAGATCCGCGATCGCGTCGCTTTCTGGAAGGGCGTTTCGGTTACTGACTGAAGCAATACTCGGTGCGGGAACGGTAGACCTGACCCGGACGGAGCACTGTGTTCGGGAAACTCCCGTGATTCGGCGCGTCGGGAAACTGCTGTGCTTCGAGGCAGATGCCCGCGCGTGGGCGAAAAGGCGGGCCCAGGCTGTCGCTTGTGTAGACCTGTAGTCCGGGGAGCGTTGAGCGCACCGTCAGCCGAATGCTGCTTTTCGGTGAAAACAACTGCGCGACCTCTCGAAGCGAGCCGTCGTAACCCGAGATCACAAAATTGTGATCGAAGCGGTGTTGCTGCAGTTCCGTCTCGCCTGACAGATCCAGACCCGCGGGTGCGGTGGATGCAATCGTGCCGGTCGGTACCAAGTCGTCATCGATCTCCGTGTACTGATTCGCGACGACGCGAAGATGGTGCCCCTCGATAGTCTCGCCTGGGCCGTGCAAATTGAAGTACGCATGGTTTACGAGATTCACAACGGTCGGCGCATCGGTGGTCGCCTCGAATTCGATGCTTAGCGTTCCGGCTTCGGACAAGAAGTAGTCGACTTGAACTGCGAGTTCACCCGGAAATCCGCAGTCATTGTCAGTTGAGGTGAGCCGATACTGGGCGTGAGTTGGAATTGTTGCCGTCAGCGTCCAGAGTTTCTTTTGAAAGCCATCGCGACCACCATGCAGGCTGTGGCCGATGTCGGGATCAACATCCACTTGGTACGCTTTGCCGTCAATCTCGAAGCGGCCTCGACGAATTCGATTGGCGAACCTGCCACAGGTGCTGCCCATGGCGTAGGTGTCATCGAGGTAGTCTTTGGCGCTCGCATAGCCAAGGACAATCGGTGTCTCGCCCGACTTCGTTGGAACACGGATGCCCGCAATACCGGCGCCAACGTTGACGAGGTCAACCGCGAGGCCGTTCGCGTTGCGGAGCGTTGTGAATGTGGGTGTGTTCATGCGCTGAAGGTTACCACCGAGCTCGGCGCAGAGGCCGACGCTTGGCACGTAGGTATCAAAAAACGAGATGCGGGTGTTCTCTGAGTTTGGGAGTGGCGAGTTCCAAAAACTGTCTCACCTTGGCTGAGATGCGTGTTCCTTCGGCATGCACCAAATTGACGGGAAGCGCGGGTGGCTCCCAATCGCTCAGTACCGTTTTCAGTGAACCGCCCCCGAGTTCCGGTCCGATCTGGTAGGACAACACTCGAGTCAAGCCCAGACCGCTTTGGGCGGCACTAATTGCTGCTGCAACGCTGCTAAAGTTGAGTTGCGGTTTGATTCTAACGGTACGTTGATCTTTGAACCGCCATTCGTCGGTTGGTGTCACCGGTCGCGCGCGAATGATGCGATGGTTGACGAGGTCTTCCGGTTGGCGTGGAAGACCCTCTCGCTTGAAGTACGAAGGACAACCGCAAACGACGCGACGGACCTCACCCACGCGAGTCGCACGAAGATTGGAATCGGGGAGGGGGCCGATCCTCACAGCGATATCAAATCCCTCATCAACGAGGCTGACCACGCGGTCGAGGAAGACGGCATCGACTTCCAAATCGGGAAACGCGTCGACCAATTCCGCGAGCAGCGGTGCGATGTAGTGCTGCCCGAACAATGTGGGCGCGGTAATTCGAAGTCGACCAGTCGGTTGACAGAACGCGCCTCGGACCGCGTCGGTTGCGGCTTGGTATTGCTCAATCAGCTGGCGCGCGTCCGCGACAAACGCATCGCCAGCGTCCGTCAGCGTCACGGTGCGAGTCGTTCTGTGAAACAGCGTTACGCCCAAATCGGTTTCGAGTTCCTGGATCACGCGCGTCACGCTCGGCGCGCTAATCGAAAGTTGGCGTGCAGCCGCTGAGAATCCGCCGGTGTCGGCGACGGCGACGAGGGTCTCGAGCGCGCGCATCTGATCCATAAAAGTGATTATTTCATAAAATGAAATAAAGTTGTTTCTTTTTATCGTATTAATCTCTGGAGGGAAACAGCGTAGTTTCTACTCCATCGCAACGGCATTGGCGCCGTCGCCGAAACAAGGAGTTTGAACAATGTCCCGTATCCCAACCCCTACAACCGTTTCTGAAGCACCGAAAGCCGCACAACCGCTACTTGAAAACGTGCAAAAGTCATTGGGTAGCGTTCCCAATCTATTCCGAATTACAGCGAACAGCCCTGCTGCGCTTGAAGGCTACCTAGGTCTTAACGGCGCGCTTGCTAAGGGTGCACTCGACGCAGCGACGCGCGAGCGGATCGCGCTGGCGGTGGCGGAAGTAAACGGTTGCGACTACTGCTTAGCCGCGCACACCTACCTGGGCCGCAATGTGGCGAAACTCACGGGTACTGAAATCGCTGCAAACCGCAACGGTGGCTCGACCGACGCAAAAGCCGATGTCGCTGTGCGATTCGCAGTACAAATCACCCGCGAACGGGGCCGGGTTTCCGATGCGGACGTCGCGGCTGCGAAGGCAGCGGGTTATAGCGATGCGGAGATCGTCGAGATCATTGCGCATGTTGCCTTGAATACGCTGACCAACTACATCAATGAGGTGTTGGGTACAGCAGTCGACTTCCCGTCCGTCGATTCGCAAGCGGCGTAGCACCACGGAACCGGAGCGAAGCGCCGTCGTGGCGCTTCGCATTCGTGCGAACACTGGAGATCGTCATGTCGTCTTATCCATCCGATGTTGCCTTCACGCCGACCGTAAAGGCGATTCAACAACGAAAAGGGTCGCGGGCGGCGTACGAGCGGATGGAGCGCTCTCGTGGGTGGGCGACGGAGATCACGCAGGATCTCGCACAGTTCATCGCGGAGCAACGGAGCGTTTTCATCGCATCAGTGTCGAGTGATGGCGCCCCCTACATTCAGCACCGTGGCGGTCCACCGGGCTTTCTGAAAGTCACGGGCCCAACCACGCTTGCGTTCGTAGACTACAAGGGCAATCGCCAATTCATCTCGCAGGGCAATCTGGAGCAAAACCCTAAGGCGCACTTGTTCTTAGCCGATTACGCGAATCGCCAGCGCGTAAAAATTTGGGGCGAGGCGAGGGTCATCGAGGGCGACGACGAGTTGATCGAGCAATTGATGCCCAGCGACTATCGCGCACGGCCGGAGCAGGTGATTGAATTTTCTGTCGCCGCGTGGGACGTGAATTGCCCGCAGCACATTCCGCAACGGTTCGAAGCAGAGGACGTGCAACGTGAGCTTGATCAGCGCGATGCGCGAATCGCTGAGTTGGAAGCGGAACTCGCCGCACTGCGTGTTCCGAAAAATCCGTCTGGAACACAAGAGTAGAGCTCTACTGGATCAAAAAAAGGCGGCCCGAAGGCCGCCTTACATCACAGATGTTAGATCGGTTTACAGTTTGCTGCAGCGTTCACGCGTCCAGACCAGTTCAACACGTCGGTTCTGCGCTCGACCCGTCGCTGTCCCGTTTTCCGCGATGGGACGGCTCTCGCCGAATCCTTGCGAGCTGAGTCTCGATGCGTCGATGCCTTCACCAATCAGGTACTGCATGACCGAGCGTGCACGTCGATCCGAAAGGTCCTGGTTGTAAGCTTCCGAGCCATTGCTGTCCGTGTGCGCGAGGACACGCACGGTATCCCCCGCATTTGCGCGAAGCTCGGCTATCACCGTTTCCAGGATGTTGATCGAGTCGCCGGTTAGTGCGTCGGAGTTGTTCTCGAAATTTACCCCCTCAAGGACTGAGGTCTCATCCCGACACTCCACCGGTGGTGGTGGCTCCGGCGTCGGCTCCATCTCCGGTTCGATCACCGGCTCGGGCTCGACAACCGGCTCTGGCGGAGGGGTGACCACGGGAGTAGGTTCAGAACGCGTGTCGTCGTGTGAACCAAAATAGCCGCCAAAGGTGAGACCGATGTAGTAGTGGTCACGGTCGAACAGATCGATGTCACCGCGCAGGAACCAACGCTCGGCAAACCGCAACTGCCCGCCGATCCCGGCAGCCAGTTGGATGTCGGTTTGCTTCTCGAACGGGATGCGCGAGTCGGTTGCCTCGTTGTCGATGGCTGACACACCCAGGCGCGCAAACGCGTTCCATCGCGATTGCGGTTCGTTGAGCCAGCGAGACACCATCAAAGACGGCGTCTGGTAGTCGATACCGGCGCCGGGCACGAGAGCCTCAATTGCCGGATCGACATTACCAAGACCTGCTTCACCGCCGTCGGTCCAGGTCAGTTCAACCGACCATTTCGGATCGAACTGCCAGCCGAGGAAAGCCTTCCAGCCGGTATCGCTGTCGTCGTTGGTAGAAAACCCACCGGCTTGACCTTCCGGGTCAACATGCGTGAGACCCAACCCGACACCGCCGTACCAGCAGTCCTCGAACTGATCGTCTTCGTCGCTGCACAGGTGATCGGCTTGTGCCTCACTCATCGGCAGCGAGAAAGCGATCAGCACGATCAGCGTGGCACCGCCGACGCGTCTTAGTCGTGCGCTTACCAGCAGCGCCAACATCATCAGGATGAATAGGATAGACATGCTGCCTGCTCCTCGTACTGCAGTTTCCAAGCGTCCCTCATCGTCGTCGATGCGGTCAGGAATGCCATCACCGTCCTTGTCTCCGCTATCAGCGGAATCGGGAATACCGTCGTTGTCAGAGTCGGTATCGATCCAGTCTCCGGCACCGTCGCCATCCGTGTCGTTGGTCCCTTCAGTCTGATCATCCACACCGTCTCCGTCCGAGTCGGTGTCGCGCCAGTTTCCAAGACCATCGCCATCGGGATCGTCAGTCCCTTCGGTTGCATCCGGAATGGTGTCGTTGTCGCTGTCGGTATCGCGGAAGTCCGGCATGCCGTCCGAGTCGGTATCGTTCGGCTCGGTGGCATCGTCGATACCGTCGGCGTCAGCATCGCTGCCGCCTGTGGCATCGACATCGATGGCGTCATCGATGCCATCAGCGTCCGAGTCCATGCCGGTCAGCGGTGGCACAGCATCGGCTTCAACACTGTCATCCAGCGAATCTGCATCAGAGTCCGTGTCTCGCCAATCGCCGGTGCCGTCCCCATCGGTATCGTCGGTTGTCTCGATGAGATCCGGAATGCCGTCGTCATCAGTATCGATGTCGAGGAAGTCGGCGGTGCCGTCAGCGTCTGTATCGTTCGGCTCGAGCGCATCATCGATACCGTTGCTGTTGGCATCCATACCCATCGTCAGATCAACGTCGATCTCGTTCGGAACACCGTCCGCATCGGCATCGTCGTTGCTGATCGGCGGAACCTGATCGGCTTCGGTCGTGTCGTCGATGCCGTCGTTGTCGGCATCGGTATCACGCCAGTTGCCGACGCCGTCGCCATCACGATCCGCTGACGATTCGATGATGTCAGCGATTTGATCGTTGTCGCTGTCGAGATCGAGATAGTCCGGTATGCCGTCACCATCGGTGTCGGTGTTGCTCGCCAAACCTTCATCAGCATCCGAGATGCCGTCCATGTCGGTATCAGTCGCATCACCAGGACCGTTCGGCATGCCGTCTGTGACGTCAGGAATACCATCGCCATCCGAGTCGGTCGGATCATCGATCACGCCATCGCCGTCGCCATCCGCATCGGCGTCGGGTGTGCCGGCGATATCCGGAACACCATCGTTGTCCGAATCGGTATCGCGCGCATCCGGCAGGCCGTCGCCATCGGTATCCGGCAGGACGTCGATCGGCGTCGTGCCATCGTCGGCGCGACCATCGTTGTCGACATCCGGCAGACCACCTTCGATGACATCGTTGATGCTGTCGTTGTCGCTGTCGAGATCGCGGAAGTCCGGCACGCCATCGCCGTCGGTGTCGACAGATGGGTCGGCATCGGCGATGTCGTCGACAATGCCGTTACCGTCCATATCGGCGCCGCCGGTGATGCTGGCGTCGTAAGCATCATCGATGCCGTCGTTGTCGGAATCGACACCCGATGGACCCTCTGCGGAATCGAGCAGTCCGTCGCCGTCGCTATCGAGGTCACGGAAGTCCGGAATGCCGTCGCCATCCGTGTCTTCAACACCCTCGATCGCATCCGGGATGCCGTCGCCGTCGGTATCGATGTCGCGGAAGTCAGGCGCGCCGTCACCGTCGGTGTCGACCGGCTCTGCGTTGTCGTCGAAGCCGTTGGCGTTCTCGTCCATGCCACCGGTCTGGTCGACGTCGAAGGCGTCATCGATACCATCGCTATCGGTATCCATGCCCGACGGCATCGGTAGATTGTCCGCCTCGATGAAGTCGGGGATGTTGTCCGAGTCGCTATCGGTATCGATGTAGTCCGGCACGTTGTCGCCGTTCGTATCGGTTTCACCTTCGAAGCTGTCCTGGATGCCGTCGCCATCTGAATCAAGATCCAGATAGTTCGGTGCACCGTCGCCGTCCGAGTCGAGCGGGATGAACTGATCGTCGATGCCGTCGCCGTCGTCGTCCATGCCACCGGTCAGATCGACGTCGATGGCGTCATCGATACCATCGCCGTCCGCATCTTCGCCGGTCAGTGGCGGCTGCATCATCTCCTCGCGTTCGTCAGGGATTGCATCGTTGTCGCTGTCGGTATCTTCAAAGTCCGGGATGCCGTCACCATCGGTGTCACCCATGCCTTCGATTGCGTCGGCGATGCCGTCACCGTCCGTATCGGTCGGTAGTGATGTATCGCGTCCGCCGAAGCCATCCGGATCGCCATCTGCGACGTCAGGGATGCCGTCTCCATCGGAGTCGGTCGGGTCGTCGATCTCGCCATCACCGTCTCCATCCTCGTCAGCGAAAGGCGTACCAGCGATATCCGGCGTGCCGTCGTTGTCAGAGTCGAGATCACGGTAGTCCGGGATGCCGTCGCCGTCCGAGTCAGGCACATCGCCCGGTTCGACCGGGTCCTGTCCGGGATCGGCCAGACCGTCCATGTCCTCGTCCATCTGGCCGCCTTCCGTCACATCGGGAATGCCATCGTTGTCGGAATCGAGGTCACGATAGTCCGGTACACCGTCTTCGTCGGTATCGGTGCCAGCAGGACCTTCAGCCGCGTCGCTGATGCCATCGTTATCGGAATCGGTATCCCGATAATCCGGCGTCCCATCGCCATCGGTGTCGACCGGCTCGAACGCATCGTCGATGCCGTTGCCGTCCGCATCCGTGCCGCCGGTTTGGTTCACATCGATGGCATCATCGATGCCGTCGTTGTCGGCGTCTTCACCGGTCAGTGGCGGGATGTTGTCGGCCTCATCAGCGTCGTCGATGCCGTCACCGTCCGAGTCGGTATCGCGGAAATCCGGAACGCCATCTCCATCGGTGTCGTCGCTGCCTTCGATAACGTCCGGGATGCCATCGTTGTCGGAATCGCGGTCGAGATAGTCCGATGTTCCATCGCCATCAGTATCGATCGACTCGGGGCCTTCGTCGGCGTCAGGGATGCCGTCGTTGTCCGAATCGGAATCGCGGAAGTCGGGCACACCGTCGCCGTCGCTGTCGACGTTGCCTTCGACCGCGTCGTCGATGCCGTCACCGTCGGAGTCGGTATCCCGGAAATCGGGCGTGCCATCACCGTCGGTATTGACCGGGTCGAACGCGTCGTCGATGCCGTTGCCATCGGCATCGGTACCGCCAGTGACGTCGACGTCGATCGCATCGTCGATGCCATCCGCATCCGCATCGTTGCCGCTGAGCGGCGGTACGTTGTCGGCTTCGTCAGTGTCGTCGATGCCGTCGCCATCCGAGTCCGTATCACGGAAGTCGGGCGTGCCGTCGCCGTCCGTATCGTCGTTACCTTCGATGATGTCAGGGATTCCGTCATTGTCCGAGTCCGTGTCCAGGTAGTCCGGAGTTCCGTCACCATCGGTATCGAGCGTGGCTGGCCCTTCGTCCTCGTCGCTGATGCCGTCGTTGTCGGAATCGGGATCGCGGAAGTCCGGAATGCCGTCACCGTCCGTATCGGTCGTTGGCTCGTCGGCGTCACTGATGCCGTCACCGTCGGAATCGAGATCCAGGAAGTCCGGTGTGCCGTCTCCGTCCGTATCGACAGGTTCGAACGCATCGTCGATGCCGTCGCCGTCATCGTCCGTACCGCCGGTCACGTCCACATCGATCGCGTCGTCGATGCCATCGCCATCTGCGTCATTGCCGGTGAGTGGCGGCAGGTTGTCCGCCTCGTCCGCATCGTCGATGCCGTCGCCGTCAGCGTCGGTATCGCGGAAGTCAGGCACTCCGTTTTCATCGGTGTCGTCATCGCCTTCGATGATGTCGGGAACGCCGTCGCCGTCGCTATCCAGATCACGGAAGTCCGGCGTGCCGTCTTCGTCCGTGTCCGCATCGACCGGACCTTCATCCTCGTCATTGATGCCGTCGTTGTCGGAATCCGTATCGAGGAAGTCGGCAGCGCCATCTCCGTCTGTGTCGACAGGCTCGAATGCGTCGTCGATGCCGTTGCCGTTTGCATCATCACCGCCAGTCACATCGACGTCGATCGCATCATCGATGCCATCGTTGTCCGCGTCGTCACCCGTCAAGGTGGGGACGTTGTCAGCTTCTTCGGTATCGGTGAAGCCATCGTCATCCGAGTCGGTGTCACGGAAGTTCGGCGTTGAGTCGCCGTCAGGGTCACCCGCGCCTTCTATAACGTCCGGAACACCATCGTTGTCCGAATCGGTATCGAGGTAGTCAGGCGTGCCGTCTGCATCGGTATCGACGGGCTCGAACCTGTCGTCAATGCCGTTACCGTTTGCGTCTGGGCCCTCGGTGATGTCGGTGTCGATCGCATCATCGATGCCGTCGTTGTCCGCGTCGTTGCCGGTCAAGTCGGGAATGTTATCGGCCTCGGCACTGTCTTCGATGCCGTCGTTATCCGAATCGATATCTCGATAGTCCGGAATGCCATCGCCGTCACTGTCGATCTCACCTTCGATGACATCGGGAATGCCGTCGCCATCGGAGTCGATGTCGAGATAGTCCGGCGTGCCGTCGCCATCGGTATCCACTGGTTCAGCGGCATCATCGAAACCATCGCCGTCCGCATCGGTGCCACCCGTCGCGTCAACATCAAATGCGTCGTCGATGCCGTCGAGGTCCGCGTCGTTGCCTGCCAGATCCGGGACGTTGTCGGCCTCGTTGCTGTCGAGGATGCCGTCATTGTCGGAGTCGGTGTCGAGGTAGTCCGCGTTGCCGTCACCGTCGCTGTCGCCGTCACCTTCAAGGATGTCCGGAATCCGGTCATTGTCGCTGTCCGTGTCTGCGTAGTTCGGGATGCCGTCGCCATCGGTGTCGTCCGGCTCGAACGCATCGTCGATGCCGTTACCATCGGTGTCTTCGCCTCCGGTGACATCCACATCAATCGCATCGTCGATGCCGTCACCGTCGCCGTCCAAACCGGTCAAAGGCGGCAACGTCGTGGTTTCTTCGTTGTCCGGGATGCCGTCGTTGTCGCTGTCTGGATCTTCGTTGTCCGGGATGCCATCTCCATCGGTGTCGCCGGTACCCTCAATGTTGTCCGGAATACCGTCGCCGTCCGTGTCCGGCAGAACACGCAGATCGCCGGTGCTGTCGACTGTATTGCCGGCTGCGTCGTTCGTTGTGATGTCCGGTTCGCTGCCGATATCCGAACCCGTGCCGGTGCACACCACCTCGCCGCCGCTCTCGGCGCCGCATGTCATGCCGGGAATCGTGATACCTCCGCCGGTTTCGACACCTGTGCAAGTAGCGGTCACCGTGTCGTTTGGCAGTGCAGGATTGGGGTCAAAAACACACACTGCCGGAACGATGACAATATCGATCCCTACGGGTGTTGCGACGTTCTCATCAGAATCGCCACCGAGCGCGATGGATTCGTTGGGATTGCCATCACCGTCTGGGTCTGGATCGCTGCCGCTCGTTGAAAGATCGACAACCTGTTCGAATCCGCCCGCGATCTGTGAGCTTGAGATTCCCGCTTGAGTTTCAAAGGTGGCTTCTGTTACCGCGCCGAAATCGACGCGCACCGTGTAGACGATGGTTGTCGTCGTGTTGCCCGCCAGCGTATCGGTGCCCGATAGCAAATTTGGCTGGCCATCTGCGTCATAAGCTGTCGCCGGACCCGTTAAGCCACCGTTCAAAGTCGGGGTTCCAATCAGCGTGATCGACGTTGCGCCCGGGAAGTCTTCGGCCAGGTCATCGGTGACTTGAATATTGATTGCATCGTTGTCGCCGAGGTTCTCGAGCGTCAGCGTGAATTCGAGGTCGAACACTGCTCCGGTTGTGCCCACGCGCGTTTGGTTGGTCAGCGCTTTCGCGATGCCAATGTTGACGAAGTTGCAATCAAACGCTGCGATCGGGGCGATATCAAAGAAAGTCCCGTCGGCGCCCGCGGTGCCATTGAAGTCGCCTCCAGAGGCTCCGGTGCCACCCAAGCCACCCGCGATAGTTGTTAAAGCCGGACTCGAGCCGCGGCTCGTATCAGAGAACCAGATGACGCCACCCGAGCCGCCACCACCGCCACCATCGAGCGTTTGCAGGCTAGATCCGCCGTTGCCTCCCACGGTCAAGATGTTGAAACCATCGACCGTCGAATTATCTGTGTGAATCAATACGGTGCCACCGGCGCCACCGCCGCCACCGCCTTCCGAGGCGGCTGTACCCCCGCTGTCTCCGTTGGCCGAGATAGTGCCGCCGTTACTCGAAGCCGAAATCGCGGTCGCACGGATAAAGACCATGCCGCCACCGGCCTGGCCACTGGATACCGTAAGGTCAAGCTGGCCAGTATCGTCGCCATTGCTGGCGCCGCCACCGCCACCCATGATCATTCTTGCCGGAGTTGCGGCAAAGTGCTGCGGGAACGGTGCTCCGCCGATTCCTTCGTCACCGCCAGCCTCGACGCCTTGTCCGCCGCTGCCGCCGGCACCGAAGTTGCCGCCACCGCCGCCACCGGCATCCTCACTGCCGCCGCCGCCTGAGCCCGCATTGCCCGGAGCGCCTAACCCTGCGTCTCGGGTCCAGTCAGTACCGGCAGGCCCGAGATCGTCGGTCCCCGCGTAGCCATCCGGACCGGTTTCCTCACCATTGGTGGAGGGCTCCTCAGCGAGCAGAACGCGAGAGAACAATCGTTGCGGTAGGCCCGCGATGCCTTCGCCCTTAAAGCCAAAGTTGCCGGTAACGCCGGCTGTGCTATCCGAGCGTTCCGGGAAGAACTGGCCGCCACGATAGCCGCGACCGTCCGCGTTGAAGCTGCCGCCGTCCAATGACAGAGTCTGGCGTACGTTGATCGCGCTAATGCCGCCCCAGCGGCCGTTCCAACGGTCGGAGACGATTTCGCCCGATAGTGCCAGGTCTGCGAATTGCGGAACTTTGACAACTTGATACCGACGAAATCCCTGAGTCGTCGAGATCGTATCGGAGTTGGTGTAATTGTTGAGGAGGCCACCCGTGCCGCTGTTCCCCTCGATCGGAATTGCGCCGCCGCTTACGGGGCCAGTCGCGACAACGAACTCGTAGAGACCGACCGTGAAGTTGGCATTGTTGAGCGAACCGGCTTGCGTTAAGCCGCCGGCGCCATCCCCGTAATCTCCGGTTGCAAGATGGTTATTCGACGTATCGATGTCTGCGCCGATCATCTGCAGCACAAGTAAGACGGCGCCCGCTTCGATGGTCGTGGATACGGAAGGGTGGAGATTGGATGCCTGCCCGCCGAGCGCAGTGTCGATCGGAATCGAAGTCGCGCCAGCCGGTACCGTTGTGTCGGAGACCGTTGGATCGGGCGCGGCGTAGTACACGTTCACTCGAACCTCTGGATCACTGACGGAGACCTGCCCCGTCGAGCCGGTCGAGCAAACCGGAACCGCGTGGCTGTTGCCGGCAGCCATCACTACTAAAAATCCTGTGGTTACGGTAACCAGTTGGCGCGTCGAAGTGCGCAACAATCCGAGGCAAGTCCGGAGCATGTGCATCCCCCTGATTCAATGCAAAGCTTGTTTCCCCAACGTGGACTATACCGGTTCACGACAAAGTCACATAAACGCGGTGCACGTGGTTGAAGTTCGAGTGCAATGATTCGTATCACTCGAAACGGATTTTGACTTAGACACGAGAACGCGCGCAGAAATCGACGGTCGCCAAATGCCATTCGCGAGCGTTATCGTGTGAACTTATACTGAGCGCCGCCCGCGATTGCGGGCGCATTGTGAAGGCGTTTTTGGATGACGTTCGACTGGCGTACCGCGTTGCTTCTCTTATTGGTCGCACCACTGCTGCCGATCATGGCGGCGCTGAGTGTCCGATCGGCGGAAAAGCGCGCCGCTATGTTTTTCTGTGCCTGGCTGTTGTGCTGGGTATTGCTGACGACGCCATCGATAATTGGCTTCGCAGGTGCGTATCAAAATTTCCCGTGGTTAACGTTTGCCCCGTTCGATACCGAGCTGTGGTTGGGGCCGCTCCTCTATCTCTACACTCTGTCACTCACCCGTCGTGACATGCCGTCGCGTTGGTGGTTGTGGTTGCTGCCTGGTGCCGCTCAAACCACTTACTACACGCTGTGTTTCGTGACGCTTGGCGATCCACAAAGCAAGTTTGCATATGCACGCGCGTTTCACGAGCCGTTTGTGATACCGGTTGAATCGGTCGTGGCTGTTGCGCTCGGCATTGTCGGTGTGACGATGAGTTGGCAAGAGACGCGACGTTACCGTGCCTGGTTGTCGCATTCCCATTCATCGATGCGCGAGTTCGATTTGACGTCACTGAGGCGCTTTCTCGTGATCATGGTGGGGTTGGTCGGACTATGGTCTGTGGTCGAGGTGCTGCAGTTGATTGTTGGTCGATTCAGTTACACAGGCGTCGCGATCGTCTTGATGTGTGCCGGGCTTGCAATTTTCTGGCTGGCCATCGATTTGCTGACGCAGGCGGATCGGGTGTACCCGAAAATGTCGGTCGTGCCGGAGAAGATAGATGCCGACGCGAATCGGTCAGCAGCGAGCAAATGGTCGGTTGAGACATTGCGGGACGCTGTTCGTCGTGGCGGATGGCATCGCGACGCCGGATTGACCATCCGGGGGTTGGCTCGACACCTTGCCACCAATGAATCGACACTCTCATCTGCGATTAATGCCGTACCCGATCTGAACTTCAATGCGTTCATCAACCGATTGCGATTGGAGGAAGTCTGCGAGCAGTTGCTCGATCCGGGCGATCCGCGATCCGTGTTGGAGATTGCGCTCGACGGTGGGTTTGGTTCAAAGGCGACCTTTAACCGAACCTTCAAAGATCAGATCGGTATGACCCCGAGTCAATGGAAGCGCCGCGGCCAGACGTCTCAAATTCCCGATATGTTAGGTTTTCCGGGAACTTGAGACGCCAAATCCACCGAGTTCGACTAGTTTTCGGACCTCAACTAAGGAGGTCCTCAATGGAATTGGTTCGAAAGTGTTTGATCATCGTTTTTCTCGTGCTGCCTTCGGTCGCGATGCCGCAAACCATGGCAGCCCGCCAGCAGCTGGATGCTCAAGCCACGCTCGCGGATATCGATTTGGCTGAACAGGCGCTGTCGACGTTGCATGCCGGCTACGATCGGTATTTGGCTCGCGAAGCGCTCGATCAGCTGTGGTCAGATCTTCGGGCAAGGTCCGAGGATGGTTTATCCCGAGGCGAGTTGTATTTTCAAATCTCGCGGGTTCTCGCGGAGATTCGTTGTGACCATACGAAGGCGGAGTTGCCCGAGGACATCGAGCAGGAGCGTCAAACCGCGACACTTTACTTACCCTTTCGATTCCAGTTCTTCGAGCGCCGCATGTTTGTAACCCAGGCGGCGGAGGATATCGAACTTGAGCGCGGCGATGAGATTGTGTCGATCGACGGACGTGCGGTTGGCGAGCTTATCGATGCAGTCAGTTCGGTGTTTCCCGTTGATGGTGATACCGACTATATCAAGCCTCATTCGATCGCTAACTTCGGTGAGTTCATGGGGCCCGCTTTCGAGCACTTCTTGCCGTTTGTGTATGCGCTCGACGCTGACGCTACAGTCGAGGTGCGTGGCGAGGACGATGCGCTTCGCAGTCTTGTGCTTTCGCGCATCGGCTTCGAGGCCTACGCAGGCATCACTGGAGAGGCGCGCTACAGCCAGAATTTTGCTGACGCCGTGCGTTTCGAAACGTACGGTGATGACGTCGGCTACCTCGCGGTCGATACGTTTATCAACTATCGCAAACCGGTTGATCCGGACGATCTGTACGCGCCGGTGTTCAAGCGCATGCACGAGGAGGGCCGTGACAAGCTGATTATCGATCTGCGTCGAAATGGCGGCGGCTCGAACGATGCGGCTTGGGGGTTGTTCCGCTGGTTGATCGACGAACCGATTCAGCCCACGCCGGAAATCTGGACACGCTTTGACCGAATTTCACCGGAGCTGCGTGCGCATCTCAGTAGCTGGGACGAGCGCGTGTTGAAGCCGAAGCCCCGGTGGTTTCGTCAGATGGACAACGGTTACTTCAAACTCGTTTCCAAATTGGCTGGTGCGCCCTGGCGCAAAATGAAACCGAAGCGCGGCGCGTTTGACGGTGAGATCATTATGCTGACAAGTTATGACAATGCGTCCGGAGTCACGCATTTGTTGTCCGCGCTCAAAGGCATTGATCGGGCAACCTTTGTCGGTGAGCCCACAGGCGGGGCGGCAACGGGTGCGACCGCAGGATACATTGCGTTCCTGACGCTGCCGAACAGCGGTATTAAAATCCGTATTCCGCTACAAAGAACGATCATGGCGAATCTGGAGCGTCTCGATCCGAGAGGGGGCATTCGACCCGACGTTGAGGTGCTACAAACTCGAGAGAGTTACTTTGCCGGCGAAGATTCGGCGCTGGCAGCGGCGAAACGCCTATTCGGTCTCGTCGAGTCGAAGTAAATCGCCTTTGTTGCTCCGGTCTACGCGCTTTTCGACGCCGGCGGGAGCAAGTCGCGCAGAAATCTGCCGGTGACAGAATTTGGGTCGGCAGCGACGGTTTCCGGTGTGCCTTGTGATACCACCTGGCCGCCGTTGTCGCCCCCGTCCGGACCAAGGTCGATGATCCAGTCGGCGGTCTTGATGACGTCAAGATTGTGTTCGATCACGATGATCGTATTGCCGCGATTGCGCAGTTCCGACAAAACACTCAACAGCTGTCGGATGTCGGCAAAGTGTAACCCTGTGGTCGGTTCGTCGAGGATGTAGAGCGTTGAGCCCGTATCGCGTTTGGACAGCTCCCGCGCCAATTTCACCCGTTGTGCTTCCCCACCTGAGAGTGTGACTGCGCTCTGGCCGAGCGTAATGTAGGACAAGCCCACGTCCATCAGTGTCTGCAACTTTCGCGCGAGCGTTGGTACATTTTTGAAGAAGGCGAGTGCCTCTTCAATCGTCATGTCCAGCACTTCGGAAATGTTCCGGCCCTTATATCGAATCTCAAGGGTCTCGCGGTTGTAACGACGACCACCGCAAGCGTCGCAGGGCACATAGACATCGGGCAGAAAGTGCATCTCGACTTTGATCACACCATCGCCCTGACACGCCTCGCAGCGACCACCTTTCACGTTGAAGCTGAAGCGACCGGGTTTGTATCCCCGTGAGCGTGCCTCCTGAGTGCCGGCGAACAGCTCGCGAATGGGCGTGAACAGACCGCTGTACGTCGCCGGGTTGGAGCGCGGTGTTCGACCGATCGGGCTCTGACTGATGTCGATGACGCGATCGAACTGGTCGAGACCATCAATGCGATTGACCGGTGCGACGTCGTTTGAGGCGCGGTTGATGACGTTAGCAGCGCTTGGGTACAGCGTTGCGTTGATGAGTGTAGATTTTCCGGAGCCAGAGACGCCGGTGACGCACGTCATGATCCGTGTTGGGATCTCGACGGTGACGTTTTTCAGGTTGTTTCCCCGAGCATCTTGAATCACGATCGGCGCGGCTTCTCGGTCCGCACGACGTGCGGTGGGTACCTCGATCACTTCCTCGCCAGACAAGAATTTTCCGGTCAACGAATTTGGGTTCTGCATGACCGCCTCGGGCGGACCTTGCGCGACGATGGTGCCGCCGTGGACGCCGGCACCGGGTCCGATGTCGACGACATGATCCGCAGCACGAATGGCGTCTTCGTCATGTTCGACCACAATGACGGTGTTACCAATATCGCGAAGGTGCTTGAGTGTAGTCAGCAGACGTTCGTTATCACGCTGGTGCAACCCGATCGAAGGTTCGTCGAGGATGTACATCACGCCGACCAGTCCTGAGCCGATCTGGCTGGCCAGTCTAATCCGTTGCGCTTCGCCTCCGGACAGAGTCTCGGCGCGTCGATCCAGTGACAGGTAGCTCAACCCGACGTCGTCCAGAAAACCCAGTCTTGCGGCAATTTCCTTGACGATTCGCTCTGCGACTTCTCCGCGCCATCCATCGAGCGACAAGCTGTCGAACAGTTTTCGTGCCGATGCGATCGACTGCGAAGTGATTTCGGGTAGCGTCAGGTCATTGATAAAAACATTGCGCGCGGCCCGGTTGAGTCGCGCGCCGTTGCAGTCAGGGCATACCTGCTGGTTCAAATACTTGGTGAGTTCCTCGCGGACCGCACCCGACTCTGTTTCTCGGTAGCGACGTTCGAGGTTGGGCAAGATACCTTCGAAAGGATGACGGCGCGTGACGGTCTCGCCGTCGCTTGTGTGATAGCGGAATTCTATTTTTTTGCGGCCGCTGCCGTACAGTACCGCCTTCTTCTGCGCTGCGGTCAATGAGTTAAAGGGTGCTTCGACATCGAATCCGAAATGCTCACCCAGGCTTTGGATAATGCCGAAGTAATAAGTCGTTTTCCGATCCCAACCGCGGATCGCACCGCCGGCGAGTGATAACTCATCGTTCAGTACGACGCGTTCCGGGTCGAAGAATTGTTTTACGCCAAGCCCGTCGCATGTTGGGCACGCGCCTGCAGGGTTGTTGAACGAAAACATCCGCGGTTCGAGCTCTGCGATGCTGTAGCCGCACACCGGGCAGGCGAATCGATCGGAGAACAGTAGCTCCGGCCCATGTGGACCGTCCTGCGTCGCGACTCCTGCGGCTGACAGGTCAGTGTCGTCGTCCATCGGGACAATCCGGGCACTGCCTTCGCCAAGCTGCAGTGCAGTCTCGAACGACTCTGCCAGTCGTTGGGTAATGTCGTCACGGACTTTGAATCGATCGACTACCGCCTCGATAGTATGGCGTTTTTTTGCCTCGAGCTCCGGCGCATCCGCTAACGCGACAACCTCGCCATCGATCCGGGCGCGCACGAATCCCTGAGCCTGAAGGTTCTTCAGGACATTCAAGTGCTCACCCTTGCGGTCGGCAATCACAGGTGCCAGCAGCATTAGGCGTGTGCCACTGGCCAAAGACAGCACCTGATCGACCATTTGACTGACGTTCTGCGCATCCAGCACTTCGCCGTGGTCCGGGCATTTTGGCACGCCGGCACGAGCGAAGAGCAAACGCAGGTAATCATAGATTTCGGTGACTGTCCCCACCGTTGAGCGGGGGTTGTGCGAGGTCGATTTCTGCTCGATGGAAATCGCGGGCGAAAGACCTTCGATGTGATCGAGGTCCGGCTTTTCCATCATCGACAAAAACTGACGAGCATAAGCCGACAGTGATTCAACGTAGCGACGTTGGCCCTCCGCATAGATGGTATCGAACGCAAGCGAGGATTTGCCCGACCCCGACAGGCCCGTCATGACGATCAACCGATCGCGCGGCAGTTTCAGATCGACGTTCTTCAGGTTGTGTGTGCGAGCGCCGCGAAGTTCGATGAACCGATGCATGGGGTTGCGCTGTGAAGCTGGAACAACCTGCTAATATACGCCGCGCAAATGTCGTTGCGCAAAAGAGTCTGAATCTTTGTCGAACACCACGCCCGCCTCGGAATCGCGACTAAGTCGCGACGAGCTTCGTTTTATTGGTCGTCTGAGCACCGTGTCGATTTCCCGGATGTTCGGCTTGTTTATGGTGCTGCCCGTACTTGCGCTGTGGGCGGACGATTTTGCGAACGCCACACCCTTGCTCGTCGGCATCGCCGTAGGTGGCTACGGTGTGACCCAGGCAATGTTACAAATTCCCTACGGCGCGTTGTCGGACCGGGTCGGCAGACCCGTTGTGATCGTCTTCGGATTGACGGTTTTTCTGATCGGTAGCGTGTTGGCGGCGACTGCATCGGGCATATGGGGGGTGATCATAGGTCGCCTTCTGCAAGGCGCAGGCGCGGTTTCAGCGACGTTGTCCGCGTGGCTCGCGGATCGGACTCGACCCACGGTTCGCACGCCCGCCATGGCGATATTCGGCGCTTCGATCGGTGCATCGTTCTTGCTGGCGTTGGTGTTTGGCCCACTGGTGTCTGCTGTTACCGGTGTCCGCGGCGTTTTTTGGGTATCTGCGGCACTCGGCGGCCTCGGTGTCGCGTTGGTTTTACCCGATTTGTTCAAGCGAGACGCAGCACAACCGGTTCTGGAAAAACGACCGGAGTGGGATTGGCGAGTGTTGACCCGGAGCGATCTGCTCGCGCTGGACTTCGCGATCCTGATTTTGCATGCACTGCTGACCGCGTTCTTCGTGCTGGCCCCGTACTTGCTCGCAGACCGTCTGGGTTTTCCAGAGGATCATCTTTCGAAGGTCTACGCGATCACTCTGGCGCTTTCGCTGCCCATTGCCATTCCGATGATCGCGTTGGATAGGCGCGGCACCTCAAGGTTCAGTTCGAGCGCGCTGGCGCTGATATTCGGGGGTCTCATGTTGTTGTGGCTCAGTTCTTCAGTGTTGGTGTTCGCTGGAGGTTGTTGTCTGTTTTTTGCGGGTTTTAGTTACCTTGAGGCATCGCTTCCCGCCGAAATGTCCAGGCGCGCGGACCCAGGACAGCGCGGCGCATGCCTGGGCCTGTTCTCGAGTGCCCAGTTCTTTGGCGCCTTCGTTGGCGCGACGTTGGCTGGCGCTTTTCTCGATTCGGCCGGAGCAGAGGTCGGAATCATCGCACTTGCCGGCATCGTAGGGCTGTGGTTGATCACAGCAGGTGTCAAATCGTTACGATCGGGCGCATAATCAAGGTTGGAAAAACACCGGGCCGGGCACACCATTGCAGGCTTACGGCGAACGATTGGGGAGAGACATGGCGCGCGGAATTAACAAAGTCATTCTGGTCGGGAATCTCGGGCAAGACCCGGAGACCCGCTATATGCCCAGCGGCGGTGCGGTGACCAACCTTCGCATCGCAACCAGCGAAAGTTGGAAAGACAAGCAGACCGGAGAGCCGCAGGAGCGCACCGAGTGGCATAGCATCGCGATGTTTGGCCGGCTCGCGGAGATCTCCGCGGAGTACCTCCGCAAGGGCTCTCAGGTTTACATCGAAGGCAAGCTGCGAACTCGCAAATGGCAGGACAAGAACGGCAACGACCGCTACACAACGGAGGTCATCGCCGACGAAATGCAGATGCTGGGCAGCCGTGGTGGTGCCGGAGCGCCGATGAGTGGTGGGCAGCAGCGCTCTGCGCAGCAAGCCCCAGCGCAGCAGCCCGCGGCTGTGAGCGATTTCGACGACGATATTCCGTTCTAGTCCACGTACCGCCTGGTCACACCACAAGGGAGTCGCATGGCGCGAGTACTCGGCATTGGGGGAATCTTCTTCAAAGCGAAGGACCCAGTGGCGCTTGGCCAGTGGTACGAAACCCATCTCGGATTCGCGATCGACAAGGGCACCAACAGCCATATGTTCAAGCCGGCGGAGATGCCGCAGAACGCCGGAACCGTGTGGTCCGTGTTCGCCGACGACACATCCTATCTGGAACCGTCCGACCGGTCTTTCATGTTCAACTTCGTGGTTGACGACATCCGTACGGCACTGGCGCAGGTCATCGCGGCCGGTGCGACGCAGGTTGATGACGTGGTGATCGAGAGCTACGGTGCTTTTGCGTGGTTCATTGATCCCGAGGGCAACAAGGTAGAGCTTTGGCAGCCAGATCTCACTCAGCGAGCAGATGAAGACTGAATCGATTCCGCCCGTTCGCGAGTTGCTCCCTGATATCGGCCTGGAGGCCTTCCATAATGAGGTAGTCGCCAACCACGAACCTGTTGTGCTTCGGAACTTTGCGCCGGATTGGCCACTGGTGGAAGCGGGCAAGCGGGGTGCGTTGATCGAAGCGCTTCGAGCGACTGCGACCGACACTCCGGTCGGCGTTTTTATGGCGGATCCCGGTGTTGGCGGGCGCTACTTCTACGACGAGTCCTTACGCGGCTTCAATTTTGAGCGCGGTCAAGTGTCGCTCAAGCAATTGCTCGATGAACTTGAGCGACTTGCGGATGTTGGCAATCCGCCCGGGCTGTATGCCGGCGCTATACCCTTGCAAGGTGGCTTAGGGCCGCTCGCCGAGCAACACCCAATGCGCTTGCTTAGGGCAGACACGCAGCGATTGACCTCACTGTGGCTCGGTAATGCTGGTCGAACGGCTACACATTGGGATTTGCCACACAACATCGCTGTGGTCGTTGGTGGTCAGCGTCGCTTCACTTTGTTCCCACCCGACCAATACCCGAATCTGTACGTCGGGCCGATCGACCGGACTTTAGCGGGTCAGCCTGTAAGCCTCGTGGATCCGGAGGCGCCGGATTTCGCGAGATACCCGCGATTCGCCGAGGCGCAAAAAGCGGCTGTGACAGCGACGCTGTCACCCGGCGATGCTCTGTTTATTCCGACGCTTTGGTTTCATCACGTTGCGGCTGAGTCGCCAGTCGGCGCGTTGATCAATTTTTGGTGGCGTGATGCAGCGGACTACATGATGACGCCGCTGACGACCTTGCTGCATGGACTGCTGACGATTCGAGACTTACCGGTTCGCGAGCGGGAACTGTGGCGGCAGTTGTTTGACCACTATTTGTTTAATGCGAACGATGAAACCCACGCGCATATCCCCGATGCTGCACGCGGTTTCCTGGGCCAGATGACTGACGAGCAGTCCCGGCGCTTGAGAGCATTTCTGATCAGCAGTCTGGGCGGCGCGCCGAGCCAGTAGCTGGCCCCGCCGTTACTCAACCTCCAGAACTGCGCTAAAATGGCAGGATGAGCGGAAAACTATTCATCCGAACCTATGGCTGCCAAATGAACGAGTACGACTCGTCCAAGATGGTCGATGTGCTGGCGGAGTCTCATGGTATGACCCTGACGTCGTCACCCGACGAAGCCGACGTGCTTTTGGTCAACACATGCTCGATTCGCGAGAAAGCAGCTGAAAAAGTCTTTTCGGAGTTGGGCCGCTGGCGTCCGCTGAAAGACAAGAATCCGAATCTGCTAATCGGTGTTGGCGGTTGCGTCGCGAGTCAGGAAGGCGAGGCGATCACGAAGCGGGCACCTTTTGTAGACATCGTTTTCGGACCACAGACCCTGCATCGTTTGCCGGAGCTCATGGAGCAGCGACGATCGCAAAGTCGCAGCGTCGTAGACGTATCGTTTCCTGAGATTGAGAAGTTTGACCGCTTGCCAGAGCCTCGCGCGGACGGTCCGACGGCTTTCGTGTCGATCATGGAAGGATGCAGCAAGTACTGTAGTTTTTGCGTCGTCCCGTACACCCGTGGTGAGGAAATCAGTCGACCATTCGATGACGTCATTGTTGAGGTGGCACAGCTTGCGGCAAGCGGCGTGCGCGAGATCAATTTGCTCGGCCAGAATGTGAACGCCTATCGCGGTCCGATGCACGATGGCGAGATTGCGGATCTCGCGACATTAATCCACTTTGTCGCGGAGGTTGAGGGCATTGAACGTATCCGCTTTACGACCTCGCACCCGGTGGAATTCACGGATAGCCTGATCGAGGCCTACGCGAGCGTGCCCAAGCTGGCGAACTATCTCCATCTGCCAGTGCAGAGCGGTTCGGACCGCACGCTCGCACGCATGAAGCGCGGCCACACTGCGCTGGAGTACAAACAAAAGATCCGCAAGTTGCGGGCGGTGCGACCGGATATCAGTTTGAGCTCTGACTTTATCGTGGGGTTTCCTGGTGAGACTGAGCAAGATTTCGAGGCGACGATGAAGCTCATCGCAGAGGTGGGTTTCGATCAGTCATTCAGCTTCATCTACTCGGCGCGGCCCGGCACGCCCGCGGCGTCATTGCCGGACGAAGTCCCGATGACGGAAAAAAAGGCGCGCCTCAAGATTCTGCAAACCCGAATCACTCAGCAGGCAGCAGCGATATCAGCTGCCATGGTGGGTACAACCCAACGGGTCCTCGTCGAGCGGCATGCGCGGAAGGATGCTGTCCAGCTGGCAGGTCGCACCGAAAATATGCGCTGGGTGAACTTCGATGGACCGGCGAGCCTGATCGGGGATTTCGCGGATGTTGTGATTACTGAAGCGCTCCCGAACTCACTCCGCGGACGACTTGCAGATCCGGTGGCTAAAGCCGGGTGATTTATTTGTCGATTTTTTGTCGAATAAAAATCGACAAATAAATGCGTTAAAAAGCGCCTGTTCAGTCTTTCTCTTGTCGCATTGCTCTAGTACCTTTAGCCCATGACGATCTGTCGGGAACCGCACACGCGCTTTGACTAGTTCAACGGTCAGCCGGGATTTGGTTTTGGAGCCGGAAGATAACTCCAGGCTCGCCAATCTCAGCGGTCAATTCGATGAGCATCTGCGTCATATCGAGCGAAGGCTCAATATCGAGATCGCTAATCGCGGTAATCACTTTCGAATCATCGGTCCGGCGAGCGCCGCGCAAGCGGGCGAACGCGTGCTGCGCCAGTTGTTCGAGCTGACCAACTCGGAACGATTGCTTCCAGAGCATATTCACATCTGCCTACAGGAGTCAGGCATGCAACCAGTGTCCGAAGACACACCGAAAATTGCGCTTGCTCAATCCCCGGATGAGCTCGTAATCCGCACCCGACGGAAGCTGATCAAACCACGTGGGGGAAACCAAAGTAACTACCTCGCGCAAATCCGCCAGCACGACTTGTCGTTTGGTATTGGACCAGCTGGTACGGGCAAAACCTACCTCGCGGTGGCGGCAGCGGTAGAGGCTCTGGAGTCGGACGAGGTGCGGCGTATTGTCCTTGTACGACCGGCGGTAGAGGCCGGTGAACGCCTCGGTTTCCTGCCCGGCGATCTGACGCAGAAGGTGGACCCTTATCTTCGCCCAATGTACGACGCGTTGTACGAGATGATGGGCTATGAGCAGGTGGCAAAGTTGCTCGAGCGCAACATGATCGAAGTCGCGCCGCTCGCGTTCATGCGAGGCCGTTCGTTGAATGAGTCGTTTATCATTCTTGATGAGGCTCAGAACACGACAGTCGCACAAATGAAAATGTTTCTAACGCGGTTGGGGTTCGGCTCGACGGCGGTCGTCACGGGTGACGTTAGTCAGATCGACCTACCGGCCGGTCAACTATCCGGTCTGAAACACGTCGTTCGGGTGTTGAGCGATGTTGCAGCGGTCGGAATCACGCGCTTTGGGTCACGTGATGTCGTTCGCCATCCACTGGTACAAGCGATCGTCGACGCGTACGACGCTTATGAGAAAAAGGATCCCCCGGAATAGCAACGCCACCGCGGATCGCAGCCTCGGTTGACCTCAGCATCGATTCGGAGGTCGACCCGACCTGCGTGCCTGACACGGAGACGTTCCTGCGCGCTGTGACCGCCGCAGCGACAGCCGCGGGGGAATCGAGTTTGTTTGAGGTGGCAGTTTCCGTCACCAGCCCGGAAAGAATGCGTGAGTTGAACGAACAATGGCGAGAAAAGCCGAAGCCGACCAACGTGTTGGCGTTCGCGAATGCGGAGATTCCGGACCTCGTTTTACCCCCAGATGCGGTCCGACATTTGGGTGATATCGTGATTTGCGCAGAGGTGGTGTTGAAGGAAGCTGAGGGTCAAGCGAAGCTCGCGATCGATCATTGGCAGCATATGGTCGTGCATGGAATGCTTCATTTATTGGGGTTTGACCATATACAGGAAAATGAAGCGGAAGAGATGGAGCAGCTTGAGCGCGAAGCGTTAACAAGCCTTGGGGTTGCTGATCCGTATGTCTGACGCAGACTTATCGCGAAAAATATTGCTATTATTTCGGTCCAATTGAGACCTGACGGTGCCATGAGCGAAGACAAACCGCCAAGTACGCAGGGCTCGACCCCAGGGTTCTGGCAGCGATTGCTGTCGGCCCTACGAGGCGAGCCCCGTACGCGAGAGCAAATCCTGAATCTGATCGACGAAGCCGGAGATCAGGAAGTGTTCGACGAAGACGAAAGATCCATGTTGGCTGGAGTACTTGAGGTCGCAGAAACTCAGGTCAGGGAAGTCATGGTTCCGCGGTCGCAGATGGTTGTGCTGGAAGACGGCGTCGCCTTCGGCGAACTGCTCCAGAAAATCATCGAATCCGGTCACAGCCGCTTCCCGATGCACAATGGTGAACGCGAAGAGATTGTGGGCATTCTGCTCGCCAAGGATCTGCTCAACTGCATGGGTCACGCGATGGATCAGCCACTCGATGTGAGTCAGTGGTTACGACCAGCCGTCTTTATTCCCGAGTCGAAGCGACTCAACACGTTGCTGAAGGAGTTTCGTGCCAGCCACAACCACATGGCGATCGTAGTTGATGAGTATGGCGGTGTGTCCGGCCTGCTTACGATCGAGGATGTGCTTGAGGAGATCGTTGGCGAGATTGACGATGAGCACGATCAGGAAGAAGCGGCGTGGATTCGGCAAGACGGCGAGCGCAACGGCGTCGCTCGGTTTGCCGTCCGCGCCCTGACGCGAATCGATGACTTCAACGATCATTTCGACTGCGACCTTTCCGACGAACAGTACGACACCGTGGGCGGGATGGTAATGACCGAGCTGGGACGTTTGCCGCGTCGTGGCGAAGCAGTAGAACATGCCGGTTTCCGGTTTGTTGTGACCCGAGCGGATCGGCGACGGATCGACATGCTGAGCGTGTTTCGATTGGCCGAGAGCGAAGAACACGCAGCCTGATCTGCCGTCGGTGACGCTTTACTCATGAAACTGCGTTTGCTCGCCTCGGCATTGCTCGGTGCGCTACTGCCGTTTGCATTTGCGCCCTATGAACATTGGTGGCTGATCCCAATCCTGTTTTCAGCATGGATCGGCTGCTGGTGGGATTTGCCGCGGCGACGCGCTTGGTGGGTAGGTTTCGCATTCGGGGCGGCGGCGTTCACCGCCGGCACCTACTGGTTGTTTCACTCCATTGTGACGATCGGCAACGCGCCGTGGGCGTTGGCAATCTTTTTGGTCTTCGGCATGGTCGCGATCATGGCGCTGTACTTTGGTTTCAGTGCCGCGCTGGTTGGGTGGATCGCAAACCACGACCGTGGTCGCGTTCTTCTCATGTTCCCTGGCGCGTTCGTTGTGCTTGAGTGGATGCGTGGCTGGGTGTTGAGCGGTTTTCCCTGGTTGACGCTCGGCTATTCGTTGCCCGAAACACCCCTCGCAGGGTGGTTACCCGTCGGCGGTGTGTTTTTGGGAAGCTTTGTGCTGGTGGCGCTGGCGGCGACACTCCGTGCGGTCCTAATGGGAGCTGCTGCCCGTCGCGTCGGTCTGGCCGTGATCGCGGTGTTCGTCGTATCAAGCGTTGCTCTGAAAGATCGTCAATTCGCCAATCCCGAGGGCGTTGAGGTGGCCGGGGCGCTGGCGCAATTGGGTCTGGACCAGACGTTGAAGTGGGACGAGGCACAGTTCCAGTCGACCTTGCAGTGGTATGCCGAATTTGTTCGCGATTACTCGGGCGTCGATTTGTTGCTGACACCCGAGGTCGCGATCCCGACGGTGGCGGACCGGGTGCCGGGATATTTGTCGCAGCTCGAAAGCATGGCGAGCGCCGGTGGCAGCACGCTGCTCGTTGGAATTTTGGCACGCGAACCGGATGAGTCACCAAGCAATGTGTTGTTGCAGTTGGGCTCAGGTCCGCCGCGTCAGTATGCCAAACGACACCTCGTGCCCTTCGGTGAGTTTTTTCCGGTTCCGGGGTTCGTTCGAGAGTGGATGCGTTTGCAGGGTTTACCGTTTTCCGATCTCAAGCGGGGTGTTGCGGATCCGACACCATTGCAGGTCGGCTCCTTACCGATCGCGACCAGTATTTGCTATGAAGACGCCTACGCCAGCGAGCAACTGACGTTTTTCCCGGCTGCTCGTTTCATCGTCAACGTAACGAATGATGCCTGGTTTGGGGACACGATCGCACCGCATCAGCATTTGCAGATCGCTCGCACGCGCTCTGCCGAATCACAGCGATGGCAGTTTCGGGCGGCAAACACCGGCATCACCGCAATCATTGACGGTCGCGGCCGAGTGCTCTCCGCCGCGCCGTCGTTCGAACCTGCGATTCTCGTGGGACGAGTTCAGACGGTCGCCGGCCACACGCCGTACACGCGGTTCGGAAATATCCTCGCGCTGCTGGTGGCGCTCGTCAGCGTGTCACTGGGGTTGAGTCACTCGCGTCGGCGGTGATCGTCAGAAGGTGATATCGATCTCGCCGTAGAACAGTGCCGCCCCTACGACAAGCATCGTCACGAAAACAAAAATTCCACCGATCAGCAAGCCGCCGATACCGGTGCCACCGATGCGTTGCAATTCCTGAATTTGTTGCTCTCGATTCGAGAACTGCTGGCGAACCAATTCAACTTTTTTGAGAGCGTGTCGGTAGTAAAGATGGGTCGCTATCACCGGGAAACCGAACCACAGGCCAATCCAGATGAACATTTCTACGATCTCGGCGACGGCGACTGACAGTCCACTCAGGATGCTGAGAAATATTGGTATGACTATGGGTAGACCGACCCAGCATAGCAGGGTAAGCGCCCACATCTTTCGATGCGGTAGCCAGAGCGGAGCGACAAAAAATGCGGGCCAGTGCCAACCGCTTGGGCTGCCACCTTGCTCGAATCGATCGAATCGTTCCCGGTAAAAATTCGCGTTGTTCTGGCCAATGAACGCACCTAACAGCGACAGATCTGCGCTCGTCTCAAGATCGCTTTCCGGTGCTGCGAAGATGTCGTTTTGGTTGGTTGATACTTCGGGGTCCATAATTCACTTTTTTTAAAGTTGACCGGCGCGTTTGATGCTGAGGTAGCGGTTCGTCACGGTTGCCGCGAGTTGATCCGGTAGACAGTCGTCGACCAGAACGCCTCTCGCGGATAACAGTCTATGCGTGCTTTGTCGCACATCGAGATAGCGTTCGGTGGCAGAAAACCGCAGCGCATCGTCGAATTTGGTGATGGGTTTCGTCAGCGTCTCGTCCAGCACTTGCTCGCGTAGGCTGGCCAGCATAACAAGGTGACGCCGCTGCAAAAGATGCAGTCCTTGTTGAAGGTCATCCGCGTCTTCATCGCGAACGTTGCTAAGCGTCACGACCAGCGCGCGGCGTTTTTGCAGGACTGTGACCTGCTGCGCGACCTCCGCGAAGTCGACCTCGACAGGACTTGGCTCTATGTCGTAAAGGTGATTGAGTACGCCGTTGATGGCGGCTGCGCCTTTGCGCGGTGGCAGCCACGGCCGATCGTCTCCGATGGTTGCCAGACCAACGGCATCGCCCTGGCGCAACGCGACGTAGGTCAAAAGCAGGGCAGCGTTTATAGCGTGGTCGAAATGGCTGAGTTCGCCATCCCGGGCTAGCATTCGACGCCCGGTATCCAGCAGGATGATCACGTGCTGATCGCGCTCGTCTTGATACTCCCGACTGATCAGACGTTTCACGCGTGCGGTGGCCTTCCAATCGACCGCACGCATCGGGTCTCCGTCCCGGTATTCGCGCAATTGATGGAACTCGATACCTTCGCCGCGACGGCGGCTGAGTCGCAGCCCTGTGGTTGCCAGACTGCTGGTTGCTTCAAACTCTAGTAGCTGCGTGATGCTCGAGAAATTTGGATAGCAGCGTATGCCACTGTGCACGTTGACGCGGGTTTGTCGCCACCATAGCCCAAGCGGTGAACGAATGCGCATGTCGCAGCGTGGGAAAACAAGGTCACCGCGCCGAGACGAACTTACCGTGTAGCGGATGGTCGTCGGTTCGGACGGGTTAACGCTTGCAGAAACGGGCATACCTTTCGCCGTGGTGTGCTGCGGAATGTGGTCAGATATGCCGACCTCAAGCGGGGTTGCTCGTTCTGGCAGTGTCATCGTCAGCCGCACCTCGGCTGGCTGCCCTAAAGCGAGCGACGCAGGCAGTGTTCGCGTCACTTCCGGGATGCGCCTACCGAACACCAGCACAGCATCGATTATGGCGGCGAATGCCAGCGCAGCGGCCAGCAACTGCCACTGCTGTGTCCACGTCGGTTTGATCGCGACCAGGATCGCGAGTCCGACAAGGGCCGCAACCGCGGCGAGAAGTCGTTGAGTCGGGATCACTGTCGCGGTGCGGGCACGCGGTCAGTGAGTTCGTTCAACACGTCATCGTTTCGATAACCCTCGATCTCAAGTTCCGGCGCTAATGCGACGCGGTGTCGCAACGCCGGCAGGGTCATCTCTCGCACGTCATCGGGAGTCACGAAATCTCTTCCTTGCATCACCGCGTGCGCGCGCGCTGCCCGAACCAACGAGATTGCCCCGCGCGGTCCAGCACCCAGACGGATACCAGCGGTCGCTCGGGTTTCGCGAACCAGCCGTACTGCGTAGTCGACGATGGTTTCATCCATGCGCGTTTGCGCGACGGTTTGCTGGGCTCGGATAATGTCATCGAGAGAAAGGACCGGTGTCAGGTCATCGACGTACAGCGCATCGCCAACCCGCGACTCGGTCACGTTGGTGACCAACGCCATCTCGGTCTGCGCATCGGGATAGTCGATTTGTACCTTCAGCAGGAAGCGGTCGAGCTGCGCTTCCGGTAGCGGATACGTGCCTTCGTGTTCAACCGGGTTCTGCGTCGCAATCGTCATGAACGGTGCGTCGACCGAATACGCCTGACCCTCGATCGTGACCTGTTGCTCCTGCATCACCTCAAGCAAAGCGGCTTGCGTCTTGGCTGGTGCGCGATTGATTTCGTCGGCCAGCAGCAGGTTGGTGAAGACGGGGCCGCGACGCACACTGAATGCCTCAGTTTTCATGTCGTACACCGCGTGCCCGCTAATGTCGCTCGGCATCAGATCCGGTGTGAATTGAATTCTCGCATCATCTCCCTGAATGCAGCGCGCAATGGCCTTCACCAGTAGTGTTTTGCCGAGGCCCGGCACTCCCTCCAGAAGTACGTGGCCAGCCGCCAGCAGGGAAACGATGACCTGGTCGACAACTTCCTGCTGTCCCAGGAATGCTCGTCCAATCTGGTCCCGCATGGTGTGAATCCGCGCACCGAGTGCGGCCACATTCTGATCGGTTTCGCTCACAGTTCGTTCCTTATTTTTTGCAGAGTCGAGATCGCTTCAACGAACTCGGAGGGTTTGTCATGTTCGCCGGGGTTCATTGCTGCGGCGATCTCGTGTAGCGGTTCGCCGGTCAGTCTGGCGATGCGCTCGGCTTGTTGCTGGGCAGGGCGTTGCGATAGTCCGGGGTCGCGGCGCTCCGCCGCGCGTTGCGTGGCTCGAATTGCCTCATCGGTTAGTGAGGATAGTCCTTGCAGGCGCCATGCGAATCGGCCGGTCGCTTCGATGTGTTCCATGATTGAACGCCGTGGCGTGGGCGTCGCATTGGCGATCGGTCCAAAGCGTGAGGCACTGGACCAGAGCCAGAGCAGGAGCAAGATGGCTGATGCGGTCACGACCTGCGGGGCATTCCGCTTGAGCAGTTCCCAAAGCGACGCAAACTCTGCTGAGTAAACCAACCAGATCGCATCCGACGGCACGTCACCGGCGACCATATCGGCAACCAAGGTAGCCACCGGAACAAAGTCGTGGTCGAGAATTGCGTCCATGTCCCCGTTGGCGCCAAAGTACCAAGCATAGTTGCTGATCGAGGCACCGATGATCAAGCTAACGTGTCCTTCGCCAGACGGGACTTGCGCCGCGTAGACACCGAGAGCATCTTCGCGTATGCGTGCATTGACTGTGTCGTCAAACTGCACCAATCGCGAGTAGCTCAAGTGATCAAGATACAGTTCAGTGGAGTCGTCGTTCGCATGCGCTTCATCAAGCTCCTGAGCCTCTTCGTAGCGACTCTCGACTTCGAAACCGAAACTGGCCACCCACTCGGCTAGCGCGGGTAACGACTGATTTCCCATCAAATCCCACAGATACTGCATGTAATCAGGGTTCTGCAGCTCAAGGATCAAATGACCGCCGTTGTTTACCCACTCCATAACGTCACGTCGACGGCTTTCCGGAACGAACTGACTGTTGAGCGGGATGAGCACAGCATCATTGGGGCCGATTTGACCAGTGGTCAGATCGAGAATTTCCATCGAATCGGCGTTGAGTCCCAGCTCTTGCAGCGTCAGTTCGATCGGGAAATAGGGATTGAAGCTGACTTCTCCCTCAGCCGGAATACTCACTTCGTAGGGTATGCGGTCGTAAGACTTGAAGAACAGCGTTGCCGCGAGAATCACGATTAGCAATCCGGCCCACAACACGAGGCGTTGCTTCATGATGGCAGCTCCGACGTGAAGGGCGTGCCGTTGCACAGTGTCTCGAACCGCTGGTCGTCGGGTACGTGGCCGCCGTAAGCGCAGCGCAGCCATTGTTCGGTAATGTTGCGAAAGTCTGCGCTGTAGGTTGCATCACTGCGATTCGCAACCGCCCGAATACATAAGCCCTCGGTGGCGCTATCGGGCAGCCGCAATTCAAATCGCCGGACGGCGTTGATGACAGCGCCACGAAATAACAAACTCAGCGCTGACCGGTGTCGCTTTTGATACCAGAGTCGCCGCGCTTCGCCAACCACATCGTCAGGTAACGCGTCGCTGTCGACCACTTCACCCGACACGATCAGACGAGTTTTTTGCCGACGCAAGCCGCCGCGCTGATTGAGGTCCAGCAGTGGTAGCCAACGATCACGAGTCAGGAACAAAATCGCCGCAAACAACAAAAAGACGAGCCAAAGGCCAAACTCGGTGATCGTCGCGAAAATCGACACCACGGTGGACCAAACAGAACCGGAGGTCGATTCGGCTGCCGAGTCTTGTGCATCGTCTGAAGATGTCTCACGACGCGATCTGTACCGATAACGCGTTTCCGTGGTGTTGGATGCGGAAGATTCGGCAGCGCGTTTCGCGGCCGCTTCGATTTGATCTACGGGCCATGTCTCGGTGATCACCGTCGGATCGGCCTCCGAGGATTGTGCTTCGACGACCGGCGAAATCAGCCCGAGCCCAAGCCCGGCAACGCATAGTCCCGCTAGCGCTGGGCGCCCGGTTCTGCGTGCTGCGGCTCGCCGGAAAGCGACTTCGATATCCCATGCCTCCAGCCGATTTCGACAGTTGATGTAGAGTCCAAACCCAGCGCCGACAAACCACGGATGTAACAACGATTGCGCGGTGTAAATGACCCCAAGGGTCAGGACGTCAATCACGCTTTGGTTTGTTTCGTCCAGGACCTGCCACCAGTTGTTCCAAAACTCCGATTGCATTGCTTCCGGCAACAACCAAAACGCGAGTAGGGCGATCCCGAAATAGACGCACAAGACCAAGTGCTGATACGCCAGTGTGACCCCGACCCCGTGGTTATTGATCCGGCGATTGATCGTCTTGGCTCGGGCGCGTCTCGCGGCGCCTCGGAGCCCCTCAAGCTGCGTGAGCGGCATGGCGGTGGAACGGGCGAAATGAAGGCGGAGAGGTGTCAGCAAGAACACCCAGTTTCTCCGTGCCAAGCTTAGGGTTTGACCCAGAGTTCCTCGCACTGTCGGGGACGCGCCAAACAACCGCTGAGAAATAACGTGCAGGATCAGTCCGTCGGTCAGCGGTTCGAACCACCAGTAGGCCAGCAGCGCCCAGCCGCCGTAGGGTGTGTACCAGGTCAACACCGCAGTTGCGATCACCAGCGGCAACGTGAATGCAAACCAGACTTGGTAGATCAGTTTTGCGTCACGTCGGATCATTCGGGTGCCGAGATCGGTCGACTCCCAATTGCCGCGTGGACGCAGTGCCACTGTGACGCTGTCCAGGTTCACCGGCGACGCCCGGCAAAAGCGAAATACATCAGTGTGAATAGCCACAGTACGACGCCCACTGTGTATTTGCCGATCAACGGGATTGACGTCGTGGATGACCAATAGGCTTCGACGAACGCGGCGAACACCAGCATCACCGCGCCGCCGTAGACGACCGGAAGCGAGTCACGTGCTTCGTCGCGCAACGCATGCCAGCGCCGCTTGCCAGCAGGGTTGACCAGTCGGTTGCCCAGCGCCAGCCCAATTCCACCGAACAAGACAATTGCGGTCAGCTCGAAAGCGCTGTGCCCGGAGACGAAAGACCAGAACGGCTCACCGAATCCGATCCGCTGGAGATGCCCCGCGACTGCGCCAATATAAAGGCCGTTGAAGATGACATAAAACAGCGTACCAAGACCGAACAGCAGCCCGCCGGCGTACGTTTGAAAGCCGATCGAGACGTTGTTGTAGATGTAGTAGCCGAACATCATCATGTCGTCGGGCGATCCGCGTTCACGTCCCAGCACGCGACGCTCCGGGTTGTACATGTATTCAAAATCGGCGACCTGCAGCGGTGACATCAGGTGATAAATTAGGTCCGGTTGAAACTGCAACGCAACTGCGATGCCGATACCCGGCAGATAGAACAATGCGGAGGCGATAGCGATCTGTCGCCAGTAACGTCGGGCAGTGACAGGAAACTCATAGACCAGGAACTGCAGGAATACACGAAGCAGGGGAGTCTTCTCGGCGTAAAGGTGGCGATGTCCATCGAGCGCAAGCCGGTTCAGCCGCTGCTGTAGCTCCAGGCTGTAGCGCCGGGCTCGCGCGAGTGCCAGATGCTGACAGACCTGTCGGTACGTTTGGTCGAACGTCTGCCACATGGACAGATTCTCATCCTTCCGACGAAGCTTACGATCGTTCGAATTGAGTACCCCTGTGGCTTTTTCGAATCTCTCCCACAGCTCGCCGTAACGCCGTTCGAATGCCTCTTGCTTCATGACTTCGGCCGATGCCCTGTGATCCACGCCGCAAAGGCCCGCAGGCGTTTCGCATCCAGCTCGCCGAGCACGGGTTGCATGATGCGAGACAGCTCTTCGGCTCGCGCGTCGCTGATTTGATTGCGACGTTCACCGAAACTGACAATCGCTTCCTGTTCGTCGCGCGTCAGGGGCACCAGCGTTGGTTGCGGGTCGACGTCATCCCATGGGTTTTTCGCCGGGACCTCCTGTCGATGTACGACGACCGTCCCTGCCGCAAGATCACCGAGCCGCTGAAAATTCCGTGTGAACAAAACAGAGAGGCAGCCAAACAGGTAGCAGCCTGGAAAAACGTCAACCGGACGGAGCAGGTTTCGGAGCGTCGCCCCACGCCAACCGATGGGCGTGCCGTCTGCGTTCATAACGTGTACACCAACAATTTTTTTACCCGGCGTGGCCCCCTGCATAAGTGCCTCGAACAAGACGTTGTATCCCCAGATCACCCCAAACATAGTTAGCAGGAGCAGCCCTTCGCCAACGTTCTCGATGGCAGCCAGAATATTGGCAGCGACGAAAATGATGCCAATCTTGATCATCGAGTCGATCAACCAGGCGAGCGATCGGGGTGCGATGCCGGCAACCGGTAACAGAAGCTCTACCCCCTCCGGCGTCTCTATGTTGAGCGTGGTGTCCAGTACTTCTGACATGGGTGTGCGGTATAAGACTTGCCGAGCGGAAACGTCTTGATGGTAGTGCTCACCCAGCCCAATTGCACGTCGGATCCGCTAGCGGGTTAGGCGAATCGTCGACAGGGTCTCCAACAGGGTCGCGGATACCGGTATCCTCCGGGTTCAGCTTGAGTTACTAATCCGATTTCATGAAAAACCAATACCATCCGGCGGAGATCGAGCCGGGCATTCAGCAATACTGGAAAAACCACCGTTGTTTCGAAGTGGACGAGATCGATGGTGTCGACCCGTATTACTGCCTGACCATGTTTCCGTATCCCAGCGGCAAGCTGCACATGGGTCATGTCCGTGTGTTCACGATTTCTGATGTGGTTGCCCGCTACCAACGCATGCAAGGCAAGCATGTATTGCAACCAATGGGTTGGGATGCTTTTGGCATGCCGGCGGAAAACGCCGCGATCAAGAACAGCGTGCCGCCTGCCGAATGGACCTATTCGAATATCGAGTACATGCGTGGACAGATGGACATGCTTGGGTTGGGCTACGATTGGCGTCGCGAGGTCACGACCTGTCGCCCCGAGTATTACCGCTGGGAGCAGTGGTTTTTTACGAAGCTGTTTGAGAAGGGACTGGTCTATCGCAAGCAGTCCGTCGTCAATTGGGATCCGGTCGACAACACCGTACTCGCCAATGAACAGGTCATCGATGGGCGCGGTTGGCGTTCGGGTGCGTTGGTCGAGCGGCGTGAGATTCCGCAGTGGTTTATGAAAATCACCGAGTACGCGGATGAGCTGCTCGGGGATCTCGACAAACTGACGGGTTGGCCAGATTCTGTCAAAACGATGCAGCGCAACTGGATCGGACGATCGGAAGGTCTGGAGATCGACTTCGAAGTCGCTGGTGACTATGACGAGGAACTGGCCGATACCAACGGTGTGTTGCGCGTGTTCACAACGCGCCCCGATACGTTGTACGGGGTGACGTACATGGCCGTTGCCGCCGAACATCCACTCGCCGAACGCGCCGCCGCCAGTGATCCGAAGCTCGCTGATTTCCTGCGCGAATGCCGGCAGACCAGTGCCGCCGAGGCGGACATTGAAACGCGTGAGAAGCTGGGAATGCCGCTGGGTATTGATGCCGTGCATCCGCTGACTGGAGAGCCGGTCCCGATCTGGGTGGCAAACTTCGTCTTGATGACCTACGGCACCGGCGCCTTGATGGCTGTGCCGGGTCACGATGTTCGCGACTGGGAGTTCGCAACGAAATACGAACTGCCGATCCGCCAGGTTATCGCCAGCGCTGACAAGAGCGCTGTCGATATTCAATCCGGTGCATTTGTCGAGAAGGGCGAGACGATGAACTCGGGCGAGTTCGATGGACTGTCGTTTGATGCAGCGTTTGACGCGATCGCCGACGCTTTGACCGCGCAGGACAAGGCAACCCGCAAGGTGAACTATCGGTTGCGTGACTGGGGTGTTTCCCGTCAGCGCTACTGGGGGACGCCGATCCCGATCATTTACTGTGATGATTGCGGTGCCGTGCCGGTGCCGGAAGCGGATCTGCCGGTCGTGCTGCCGGAAGACGTGGTCGTCAGCGGTACAGGATCACCATTGAAAGACATGCCGGAGTTCGTGAACTGCGATTGCCCGAAGTGCGGCAAGCCGGCGCGTCGTGAGACGGATACATTCGACACGTTTTTCGAATCGTCTTGGTATTTCGCCCGATACGCATCCTATGATTGCGATGACGCGATGCTGGATGAGCGTGCGCATTACTGGCTGCCGGTGGATCAATACATCGGTGGCATCGAACATGCCATCTTGCATCTACTGTACGCGCGGTTTTTCCAGAAGTTGATGCGGGATCTGGGGCTGTCCAAGGCGGATGAGCCGTTCACGAACCTGCTCACCCAAGGCATGGTGTTGAAAGGTGGACGCAAGATGTCCAAGTCCGAAGGCAACACGGTCGATCCGCAGGCGCTGGTCGATGAGTTTGGTGCCGACACGGTACGATTATTCATGATGTTTACTGCCCCTCCGGAGCAGGCGTTGGAGTGGTCTGATGACGGCGTCGCCGGCGCTTTCCGATTCCTGCGAAAGTTGTGGCGCAATGTCGCGGAGCACGTCGAGGCAGGTGTCGCGACGGGAACGATCAACGTCAAGTCGGATGCACAGAAAGCGTTGCGCCGAAAAACGCACGAGATCATCGCGAAAGTGTCGGATGACGTCGGTCGCCGCTACACGTTCAACACCGCGATCGCGGGGGTGATGGAGTTGTTGAACAGCGTGACCGCTTTCTCGGTCGACAGCACTGACGATCAAAGAGTGCGCCAGGAAGCGTTGGAGACTGCGGTGTTGTTACTCTCGCCGATCACACCGCACATCGCACACGAGTTGTGGCTGGCCTTGGGCCATGATGAGGCGGTGTTGAATCAGTCCTGGCCGAAAGTCGATGAGTCGGCGCTGACTCGCGATACGATCGAGTTCGTTGTCCAGGTCAACGGCAAACTGCGCGCGCGCTTGACGCTCGCCGCCGACGCATCTCGCGAGGCGGTCGAAGCAGCTGCGCTCGCTGACGCCAACGTCCAGCAGTTCGTGGAAGGCAAGACCGTTCGCAAGGTGATCGTTGTGCCCAACAAGCTCGTCAATCTGGTGGTCTAGGTGGGTGCATTGTCTATCGCTGTTTCGGGCCGGTATTCACTACGATATGCCGGGCTACTCTCACTCCTGTGCTTGGGCTTGATCAGCTGTGGATTTCAGCTCGCCGAGCGTCCGCTGCTGGGATCGTCGCTTCAGACTTTGGCGCTCGAAGCGGATGATCAGCGCAGCGACCTATACCTTGCGTTGGAGCGAGCGCTGGTCGCTCAGGATATTCGAATCGACAGCTCTGCGCCGACTCGTTTGACATTGGTGGGCGTTGAGACGGGCCAAAGAGTGTTGTCGGTTTCCTCAAGGAACGTTCCGCGGGAGTTCGAAGTGTTCTACACCGGTGGCTTTGTGCTGCAGCGTGGTGAAGAGTTGCTTTTGGAAAGCAACCCGCTGACTTTCACGCGGGACTACAACTGGAGTGAGTTTGAAGTGCTGGGCAAGGTCCAGGAAGAAGCGGATTTGCGAGTATTGATTGTCGATGATCTGGTCGATGCCCTGCTGCGCCAATTGGCCACTGTGCCGTAGCTCGTGCTGATCGTGGACGACGTGATGGCATCGCCCGGTCTGTCTTCCGCTGTGCGATGCGTGTTTTGCGGACTGAATCTGGCGCTCATAGTCCATCCGTTGCATGCCGAACTGCCGGCGAGTTTCTGGGGAGAAATGGAAGCGGGCGTGACCGGCCGCTCCATCCATGTGCGCGCGGATACACCGTTGCATTCGTTATTGCATGAGGCATGTCACGCGGCATGCGCAGCGGACGGGCCGTTTGTATGCGACGCCGGCGGTTGCGATGATGAAGAAAGTGCCGTGTGCGCGATGCAGCTGATTCTCGCCGAAGCACTGCCAGGCGTGGGTTCAACACGACTTGCGCGCGACATGGATCGTTGGGGTTACAGTTTCCGCGAGGGCTCGGCAATCGACTTTCTACACGGTGATGGTCGCGAAGCGCTCACCTGGCTGGCGACCTCCAGACCGGCAATTTGGAGCGTAGTTGCACGCCTGTCCGGGATGTCGCTGTCATGACACGTGCGTTTTCCCCAATCTGGTTTAGACCGCTCGCGTACCTGCTGTTGCTTTGCGCTATGTATGGCGCTTTAGCGTGGCTCGAGATTAACGGCGGCGGAATGAACCTGCAGATCATGACGCCGGCTTCGCCAGTGATGGGCACCAGTGAATACTCCTGGCCTGAGAACCTGCAGCTTTTGTTTCTTGGGGTGATCGCACTGATGGCTGCCGACTGCGTGCGACGTCTGCCGATGCAAAGACCGGTTTCGGTTTTATTGCTGGGTCTCGCGGGCGCTGCGTTCATTCGCGAATGTGACTGGTATCTCGATGTATTTGTCCGCGATCATGTTTGGCAGCTGTTGCTGGCAATGCTGGTCGTGTGGGTGGCCGTCTACCAGTTGCGACACGCTTCCGCTTTGGCCAGCGCCGTAGCCCGAGTGCAGTCATCAGTGGGTTTTGCACTGATTGGTTGTGCGGTTGCGGGCCTGCTAGTGTTTGCCGGCGTAGTGGGGCATGAGCCGTTATGGCTCGCCATTCTGGGTGACGATTACGTTAGAGTCGCGAAGCTGGCAACCGAAGAACTTTCGGAGCTGTTCTGTTACTGGCTGTGGTTCACCGGGCAGTCGGAATACTGGATCGAATGCCGACGGCGGTCCGGCTTCGGGCGACGTTGACTAGGTCGTGTACAAGGCTGTGACTTTGCACAAGGCTCGTCAGGTCTAATAGCATGTGTGGGATTTTGACATAGACCGAGGATTTCTCGATGCACAAAGAAGATCAAAAAACCGACGAGCAGCGTCGCAAGCTGGTCAAGTTAGCAGCCAGCAGCGCGGTGGTCTTGCCGCTCAGTGGCTTGGTTGCCTGCGGCGGTGACTCCGGCGAAAGTACCGTTGACAAAGCGAAAGAGGCGACCGCTGAAGCGGCTGACAAAGCCGCTGAGATGGCGGAAGGCGCAGCCGAGACGGTAGGCGAGGCAGCTGACGCAGCGGCGGATGCGGCCGGTGAAATGGCCAGCGATGCGGCGGACGCTGCAGGCGATGCAATGGACGCTGCCGGTGACATGGCCGGCGACGCGGTAGATGCCGCCGGTGAAATGGCCGGAGATGCAAAAGACGCGATGGGTGACATGGCGGACAGTGCAACGGAAGCGATGAGTGACGCGAAAGACGCGGTCACGGGCGCGGTTTCGAACACCGCGAGTGGTTTGCCGAAGCTCGAAGAATCAGACCCTGTCGCGCAGGCGTTGGGCTACATGCATGATGCATCCGCGATCGACGCTAGCAAGTACGAAGGCCGCGGCGCAGCCGCCAACGAATACTGCAAAAATTGCGCATTGTTCGTTGACGGGGGTGACGGCTGGGGTGCGTGCTCAATCTTCGTTGGCAAAGCAGTCAACCAAAACGGCTGGTGCGCAAGCTACAACCGTAAGGGTTAAGCCACAGCAGGTCTTCTTGCAGACCGAAACACCCGCGTGTTGGTTGCCAGCACGCGGGTTTTTTTACGTCCCAGTAAAAGGTCCATTTAGACGAACAATGGCAGCGTTAAGCACAAATGCGAACGCCACCCACATGAGATAGGGGGCCAGTAGCCAGCGAATGACTGGGACTCGCCGCCGGAATACGAAGACAATTGCTGCGATTGAGAACCACAGAGCGATTGCTTCGAACACCGCCAAGTCGGGTCTTTGGCTGAAAAAAAACAGGTAGCTCCAAAGCACGTTAAGGAGCGCGTTGAGGCCGAATAGCGACAGCACCCAACTTCGCTTCGCGCCGGCTTCCCAAACGCGATGGCCGGCATAAGCCGTCAGCAGGAAGATCAGTGTCCAGGCAGGCCCGAATAGCCAGTCTGGTGGTTGGAACGCCGGTTTTTGCAGTGCCTCGTACCAAGACCCCAGTGGCGTCAATGCGCCACCTATGGCGCCGGTGGTGAATGCGAGTCCGACGGCCAGCCACAGCGACAGTGACCGGGCCGACTCCGATGCTTTCATCTAGGCGCTAATCCGACGAGATGCGCGAGATCCTTGAAGAAAATCCGCACATGCGCAATGGGTTTGGCGCGCACCAATTGCTTGTTCATGTACGCTTCCCAGGTCAAATGCTGTACATCCGGGTCGCGGCAGATCTTGACGAACTTCTCGCGTCGCTTGTCACTCGAATACCAGAATTTTTGCAAGATTCCGAGAATAAAGAACACGCGCCCGTGTGCTTTTCCGAAACGCTTTCTGGCCTGTCGAAGTGCACGGGCATCACCGGTGGCCAGCGCCTCTCCAACGGCCTCGGCCGCGAGTTTTCCGGTGTACATCGCGTAGTAGATGCCCTCACCCGACGCCGGCGCTACGACCCCGGCGGCATCGCCGGCGACGATCACATCGCGTCCGTTGTCCCAGCGCTTCATCGGCTTGAGCGGAATCGGCGCACCTTCGGTACGAATGGTTTTTGCGCGCGATAAACCGGCGCGCTGGCGCAGCAGGCTGGTCGCATTCCGCAGCGAGTAGCCCTGGTGATGCGTGCCCATGCCAACGCTGGAGCACTTGCCGTGTGGGAAAACCCAGCCGTAGAAGTCTGGTGATACGTCTCCCTGGTAGTACACATCACAGCGCTGCGGATCGAAATCGCCTTCGCCCGCCTCAGGTGATTCGATGATCTCGTGATAAGCAAAGACATGTGGCACTTTGTCTGCACCGGCGATGCAGGCACGTGCCACTTTCGAGCGTGCACCATCTGCGCCGATGACGAAGCGTGCCGTGACCTCGTGTACTTCATTCGAGTCGTTTTCCTTGAAGGTCACGCGAGCAGGTTGGTCAGGCTCACTTACTACGCCAAGGCACTTCCCGTTAATTCGATCAGCGCCATTGTTTGCTGCTCGAGTGCGCAGCCACTCATCGAAGCTGCCGCGATCAACCATGCCGACCCAGCCGCCAATGTCCATATCTACAGCCTGACCGGACGGTGAGATCATTCGCGCCAGTGTAACTTTCGCTTCGAGTTGTGATTCGGGTATGTCGAACTCGCGTACGAGAATCGGCGGTATGGCGCCGCCACACGGCTTGATCCGACCTTGTTTGTCGAGCAAGAGCACCCGGTGGCCTGCCCGAGCGAGTTCATCGGCTGCCGTCGAACCAGTCGGTCCGCCGCCGATGACGGCTACGTCATAATCGGTCATGAAGTGACTCCAGTTGATCTGTGGTGAGGCGACCGTTCTCGAATAGTCGGTCGTCGGTCGTGCGTATGCGAAGTGCCAGCAAAGCGGACATGAAAAACAGGGCGGCCTGTGTGGAAAATACAGTCGCGTAGGCCAGGGCCAGGTTGTCTGTCGCCAAACGCGCCAGGTCAACGAGAATCGTTCCAACGACGGTGCCCGTCCCCATCGCGATTGCTTGCGCGCTTCCCCACACGCCCATACGAACGCCTTGCCGCCCCGGTTTGCCGCTGCCCACGAGGCGCATCATATTGCCGATCGCAGCGACCGCGAATACGCCGTTGGCAACGCCCAGAGCGAATACCGTTGGCACGACAGGCAAAACCGCGGTTCGCGTTGGCGTGAGGAGCAGCGCGACGAGGCATAACGAGGAAGCGATGCAGCCAACAAAGATTCCGATGCGCAACGCCTGGACTCGACGGCTACCGATGATGCCGAGTCCGACCATTCCGATCAGAACACCCATGTTGTGTTGTTTGCTCAAGCCCGTGGACTCTGCAGGTGACATGTCGAAGACCGCGCCTCCGAAAGGTTCAAGCACAAGGTCTTGCAATCCGTAGGCGAACATCGACAGTGCGATGAAAACGCTGAAGAGCCTTGTCTCGGGCTCTGCCATGACCTCGCGAAGCGCAACCAGGAACGGCGTGTCGGGTGCTCGCTCATCGCGTGTTTCTGCGATATCAGAGTTGCCGCGTTCAATGCCCCAAACCGACACCACGCTCACAAGAAACGCAATCGCACAGACGCCGGTGACTACCATCTGCATGCGTCCCATGCTGAATGGATCGAGCAACGCTTCTGCAGACGCCGTCGTTATGATGAACCCGGCGATCATCATGACCCACGTGATACAGGCAGCGGCGGCCCGTCGTTCCGGCTGAACCTTGGCCGCGAGCAGCACTAACAACGCTGTGCCGGAAGCACCGACACCGGCGCCCACCAGCAAAAATGCGGTGATCGAAATCGCCATGCCCGGTAGGGTCGCTCCGGCCATGACACCAGTCCCGACAGCGGACAAGCAGGCACCCAGCGCCAGCACGAACATACCGGCGATAATCCAAGGCGTTCGCGCCCGACCGGTGTCAGACCCATGTCCGAAACGCGGGCGCAGAATCTGCATCGCATAGTGGATCGCGAGCAACAAACCGGCGAACGCTGCGGGCAGTGCCAGCTCCACGGCAATCACGCGATTGATGAGAGAAGTCATCAGGACAAAGATCGCGCCCAAAGACATTTGTACGGCGCCCAACCGGACGATGCCGAACCACGAAAGTCCGTGGGCGCTCACAGCATGCTCCTCAATGCGAACGCGGTGACCATCATGCCGCTGACGAACAGCAGGACTCCGGTCGCGTTGTACCAGGGTGCATAACGGTGTGGGTCCGATAGCAACCGCGGCATCAGTACAATTTGTGCTGCTGTTGCTGCCGCAACCGCGAGCGCGAATATTGGCGCGTCCCAGGAATAGAGCAGCGCAGCGACGACTGCCTGCGGCAGCGCCATCACCAAACAGGCGAAGCGAGCGGCCTTTCGTGGCCCTAACTGGACGGGCAGGGATCGGATACCCATGGCGCGATCGCCATCGAGCGCTTTGAAATCATTTAGCGTCATGATGCCGTGGGCGCCCACGCTGTAGAGCAGCGCGACCAGGATGGTGGAGGTGTTCGGAAGCCCACCGACCATCACCGCGGCCGCCGTGAACCACGGTAAGCCCTCGTAGCACAAACCCACTGCGGCATTGCCAAACCAACCATTGCGCTTCAGTCGAAATGGCGGTGCGCTGTACGCCCAGGCCAAGGCGAGCCCAAGAAGTGACGCAAGAAATACCCACAGGCCCAACAAAGCTGCAAGGATCATCGATAGTCCCGACCAGCCGATGGCGAGTATCCATCCAGCTCGAACCGATACGCGACCAGATGGGATGGGGCGGTGGGGTTCGTTCAGGGCATCGACATGACGATCAAACCAATCGTTGACCACTTGGCTGGTGCCGCAAAGGAACGGACCGGCAAGTAAAACGCCACCGAGCAAGAAAGGCAGGCGAGTCTCGATGGCAACCCCGGATGCGACGACGCCACAGGCGAACGCCCACATCGGCGGAAACCACGTGACCGGTTTCAGCAGTTCGATGACTGAGAGCCAGAACGGCACTCCATTCAGATTGGCGACTCTAGATTCCGGCATACCAAATCAAGGTATACCCGCTAGGACCAATCGTCAACGAAAACTGACACTTGGGTGTCAGTAATATTGGACAAATAGAGAGTTACGTCTCTGGACTAGTCGCCATTGCCGTTGTTCAGTCCATGGCGTCGTAGTTTGACATAAAGACTCTGGCGGCTGAGGCCCAGGATTTCCGCCGCAGACGCGCGGTTCCCGCCTGTGGTCTTGAGTGCCGATTCGATGCACATTTTCTCAATAATGTCGGTGGTTTCCCGGACGAGGTCCTTCAGTGCCACTCGGCCGACAAGCTCGGTCATTTGCTCCACGGAGTGGTGCAGGCTCTCTTTCTTGTCGATGTACTCACCCGCTTCACTACTGCGGCGGATCACGCGTCGCACAACGTAACCGTACCGGCGGCCCGTATCGCCCTCGAGAGCAGCTGCGGACAACTCGACGTCTATCGGTGCCCCGTATTCCACGTTGATTGTTGTGAAAAACTGGCGCACGACACCACGTTGCGTGAGGTTCTTGCGCAGGACGCTGACATCGACGCCTGCACGACCGAGCCATTGGTCCAGCGGCTGGTTTTGCAGCTGAAATTCTGAGGCGACCTGACACAACGACGTAAACGCGGCATTGGCGGTAACAATCAATCCGTTGTTGTCCGTGATGACTATGCCGTCTGTCGATTGCTGGATCAGTTTCAGGACCAGGTCATCGTTACTGCTGTGCAACCGGTCGCTGCGTGCATTGTCCTCGCTGACGAGGCGCAGCATGACCAATCGACTGTTCTCGCGCTGCAGACGGATCCCGCTTATCCAGACTTCGCGATCTTCGGCTGCGGTCTTGACCTGAATCTGAGATTCACGTCCGGTCGTACGAACTGTGCTTAGCAAGTCGTTGATCGCTTTCTGCGAGTCGTCGGCGAAGTTCCGGAAAACACTGCTGCCAGCCAGTTTGGAGATTTTCTCGTGCAGCAGTTCCGCTGCGGCCGGGTTGGCTTCGACCACGCGACCGCTATCCGGATCGGTGATCAAAATCGCTTCTCTCGCATGCTGGAACAGGACCCGATATCGCGCCTCCGCATGCTGTAATCGTCGGTAGTCGTTCTCGATCGCATGTTGCATATCGAGCAGCTGCTGTTGCATGTCGGAAATCGGGCTCAGGTCTTTGCCAATTGCCAGAATCAAGTCGCTGTCGCCTGCCCGGATAGCAAGGTAGAGAACCGGGATATCGCTGCGCGACTCCTGGCTGGGATGGTTGACCTGGCGCCAGCGACGGTCGCCGTTCGTGGCGCCGGCGGCATCGATCAGTCGCTCGATCTTCGGCAGGCTGTCATCGGACACGGTTTCCGACCAGCGTTTGCCAACCCATTGATCTGCAACGCGTCGCAATGGCTCGTCTGCACCGAAGGCGACATCGATGATGACGCCATCCGGGTTGATCAATAGTGAGATGTCGTGCGATGCGCCAAGCAATTCAGCCATCGATTCACGACTGATTTCATTAAGTGCACTCTGATGATTCTTGAACGGAATCATGTTCATGAGCCTGTGTTGGTGCTGGACATGTCATCCAGGTTACGCATTGGGTTCAAGCGCTCCGAGAGCGGTTTCTCGCCACTGTCTCGGTTACTTTCGAAATCACGTCGTCGTCCACTTCTTCTACGATCACGTCTGCGCCGAGCGTTGCCGCGAGATCGGGCTGCTTCTGCAACACTGAACCGCCGGCAATGACGATCACATCTGGATTCGTTGCGTGTTTACGAATCTCCTTGATGGTCTCAGCGGCTGCTGGCAGATGGCGTTCGCTGCCAATCGACAGACCGACCACGTCGCAGCGCTCGCTGCTGACGATATCGATCAATTCGTTACGACTGCGTGGTACCCCGGACCACACGTTCCAGTCATGCGCGCGAAAGTGTTCGAGGACGAGATAGAGACCAAAAGTATGTTGTTCGCCGACGACCGTTGTCACGAGAATGCTTGGTTTGTCGTCGCTCCCCGGCTTTGGATTGACCGGAAAAAGCGGTGCGGTAGATACAAACAGGTGCCGAATCTTGGCGATAGCGATCGTGACGTCCGCGAATCCGCAGTCGTCGTCCTCCCACATGACGCCGAGTCGCCGTGCGGCGGGGGCGAGCAAGTGCTCATAGACTTGCAGCAACGAATGTTCGCTGATTCGCAGTCGGTCTATGAAGTCCGCCGCGTCATCAGCCGATTTCGACAGTAGCGCAGCGACGAAACCGTCGACGTCGTACTCAAGCACATCGTCGGTGGCCGGTTCATTCGAGAAAGTAATTTGTGCCGTGCTGAATCTCATTTGCAGTCTCGGGATGATCTCCTGCTCGATCAGCTGTGATAAAGAGGCCAGCTCGTCTCTCGCGGCCTGTTTCGAATTTCCGAAAAGCCGCCTGCTCCTGTCGAGCAGTCGGGTAAATACGCCGTCGCCTGACGGTGTCTCGCTACTTTCTGCCATCGCCCCCATCCCGCAAATCAAAGGGATATCGGGGAAAGTCTAGCATTGCTTCCTACAATTGAATTTAGTAGACACTTCTTAGTCATAAATGTCAATTTTTCTAGACGTGGTGTTTGGTTGACACTTGAGCACCGCCCCCGTAAATTTAGCTTAACGTCAGTGTTGATTGACAGCGCTGCGACAGGATGAATTGGGAGTAGTGCACAGATGGCAGACCGCGAAGCCGCCAGCGAACACACTACGGTGCTCTATACGCCAGAGCAGCGCCGGCGACGTGACGCGTCCATCTGGACTTTAGTCCAGGGTATCCTGGCACCTTTGCAATTCGTCGTATTTCTGGTCAGCCTCGTCCTCGTTTTGCGCTACCTGTCTACCGGTGCCGGCGAGACGCTGGCGATTGCTTCGGTTCTGCTAAAGACGTTCCTGCTTTACGCCATCATGATCACAGGTTCACTGTGGGAGAAAGATGTCTTCGGCGAGTACCTCTTCGTCGACATGTTCTTCTGGGAGGACGTGGTCAGCATGCTCGTCATGCTGTTGCACAGCTGGTATGTGCTCGCGGTAATTTTCGGTTGGTACGGGCCGATCGGCCAGAGCTACATCGCGCTGGCTGCATACCTTGCGTACATCATCAATGCAGCGCAATTTTTGTGGAAGTTCCGCCTTGCCCGTCAAGGCGTGGCGAGAACTTCTGGAGTCGGCGGTCAAAGCACGCCGGCCGCTGAGGGCGTGTCATGACGACCGCCGTGCTTCAGCCACGCGAAGCTCTTGCGAAAGCACCCGATGGGGTGTTGCGCGAGCGTGGCCAACGTGAAGTGTTCTGTGGGTTGACCGGCATTGTCTGGTTACACCGGAAAATGCAGGACGCTTTCTTCCTTGTGGTGGGTTCCAGAACCTGCGCACATCTGATCCAGTCAGCCGCGGGCGTCATGATCTTCGCGGAGCCGAGGTTCGCCACGGCAATCATTGACGACCGCGACCTGGCTGGGCTAGCTGATGCGAACGAGGAGCTTGATCGAGAGGTAGCACGCCTGCTGGCGCGTCGCCCCGATATCAAGCTCCTCTTTCTTGTCGGCTCATGCCCATCTGAGGTCATCAAACTTGATCTCGCAAAAGCCGCTCAGCGGCTTTCCGCACAATTCATGCCGGATGTCCGAGTCCTGAACTACTCGGGTAGCGGTATCGAAACCACGTTTACACAGGGTGAAGATGCCTGTCTTGCCTCGCTTGTTCCCGAGATGACAGACAGCGACGAGTCTCAGTTGCTTGTCGTCGGCGCGCTCGCCGATATCGTGGAAGACCAGTTCCAGGATTTGTTCCAGCGTCTTGGCATTACGCGCGTCGGTTTTTTACCAATGCGATCGTTGGGCGATTTGCCCGCTGTCGGGGAAAACACCCACTACTTGCTGGCGCAGCCGTTTCTGACGGAGACCGCGGCGGCATTGGAGCAACGAGGCGCGCAGCGTATCCCCGCGCCGTTTCCGATCGGCGAGCACGGCACAACGGGATGGCTCGCTGCTGCAGCACGAACGTTCGGTGTTGCCGAACGATTGTTTGATGAGGTTACGGCAGCGCCTCGCGCACGGGCGCGAAAAGCCGTTGCGGTCCAGCGCGAGACGCTGGCAGGCAAAAAGGTGTTTTTCTTTCCGGATTCGCAGCTCGAGGTGCCGTTGGCGCGATTCCTCAATGAAGAATTAGAAGTTGAGTTGAGTGAGGTCGGCACGCCCTACCTGCATCGCCAGCATCTTGCGGATGAGCTCGCACGCTTGCCGGAGACCATCACGCTGAGTGAGGGTCAGGATGTCGAGCGTCAACTCGACCGTTGCGAGCAAGCGGCCCCGGACCTGGTGGTTTGCGGTTTGGGCCTTGCGAACCCGCTGGAGGCCCAGGGTGTGACGACCAAATGGTCGATTGAACTTGTTTTTTCACCAATCCACGGTTACGAGCAGGCCGGTGACTGTGCCGAGTTGTTCGCTCGGCCCTTGAAGCGCAGTGCGCGACTGGCGGTCTGATGAAACTCACGTTGTGGACATACGAGGGACCAACGCATGTTGGTGCCATGCGAGTGGCAACCGCCATGCGGGATGTACACTACGTTCTGCACGCGCCTCAGGGTGACACTTACGCCGACTTGCTCTTTACAATGATCGAGCGCAAATCAACGCGTCCTCCTGTCACGTACACAACGTTCCAGGCGCGTGACCTTGGCGGCGACACAGCAACGCTGTTTCAGGACTCCGCGCGCGCCGCCTACGAACGATTCAAGCCGGCAGCCATGTTGGTTGGTGCGTCGTGCACCGCTGAGTTGATTCAGGACGATCCGGGCGGGCTTGCTGAAGGCATGGGATTGCCGGTACCTGTCATTCCGCTCGAGCTGCCTTCCTACCAACGCAAGGAAAACTGGGCTGCTGCAGAGACGTTTTATCACCTCGCGCGCGGGCTGGCCGGCAACGCTGCCAAAGCGTTCCGTGAAAATCCGGAAACAGCGCGTAGTCGTGACGGTCGCCGGCCCAGATGCAATATTCTCGGTCCCACCGCACTTGGCTTTCGCCATCGCGATGATCTGGTCGAAGTGTGCTCGATCCTGCAGCGACTCGGTGTTGATGTGAACGTCATTGCGCCACTCGATGCCAGCGCGTCGGATCTCACTCGTCTCGGTGAGGCCGATTTCAATGTCGTGATGTATCCGGAGACAGGTCTGACAACTGCTTCCTGGTTGAAGCGTGCCTTTCGCCAGCCAATGACAACGATCGTTCCGATCGGAGTGAATGCGACGAGCGCGTTCATCCGCGAAGTCGCCGAGCTCGCAGGTGTCGATCCGGAGCCTGCACTGCAGGATGGTCGGTCGCGCCTGCCGTGGTATTCGCGCTCCGTTGATTCGACCTACCTGACCGGAAAACGCGTGTTTATTTTTGCTGACGCGACGCACGCACTTGCCGCCGCTCGCGTCGCCAAAGAAGAGCTTGGGTTTGAGGTCGTAGGTCTTGGAACCTACTCGCGCGAGTTTGCTCGCGAGGTACGTGCACATGCCGAGTCACTCGGTCTGGAAGCGTTGATCACGGACGACTATCTCGAAGTGGAACGCGCGGTTTCCGAAGTCGAACCCGAGTTGGTGCTCGGTACGCAAATGGAGCGTCATGTGGCCAAGCGATTGGGTATCGGTTGCGCCGTGATTTCCGCGCCGATGCACGTTCAGGATTTCCCGGCGGCACATTCGCCGCAGATGGGTTATGCCGGTGCCAACCTGTTGTTCGATACGTGGGTGCATCCGCTAATGATGGGTCTGGAAGAGCACCTGCTCGGGATGTTCCGGGAAGACTTCGAATTCGGAAATGGTGCGATGCCGTCGCATCTCGGTCACGCGTCCGGTCAACCTGCACCGCTTGCGAAGCCAGCCTCAGAGGTTTCTGAGAACGGCGCGCCGGTGTGGGCTGAGGATGCCGAGTCGGAACTTGGGAAAATTCCGTTCTTCGTCCGGGGCAAGGCGCGGCGAAATACCGAGCGTTACGCTCGAGAGCAGGGACTAACAACAATCAGCGTCGCCACTTTGTACGACGCGAAGGCGCATTTCGCGCGATGAGGGACACGCGACATTCGGTCGCAAGGAATGAATCGATGAGCCAGGCACAAACAGTACAACCCGTAAAGGTCAATCCGACGCCGCCCGACGGCAAGGGGTCGGTGCAAGTGCATCTCGATCCGGACATGAAAATTGACGGTGCGAAGGTCTTCGCCGTCTACGGCAAAGGTGGCATCGGCAAGAGCACTACCTCCTCGAACCTGTCCGCTGCGTTCTCGCAGCTCGGCAAACGCGTGCTCCAAATCGGTTGCGACCCAAAGCACGACTCGACGTTCACGTTGACCAAGTGTCTCGTGCCAACAGTCATCGATGTGCTCGAGTCGGTTGAGTTTCATACGGAAGAGCTTCGTGTGGACGATTTCGTCTACGAGGGCTACAACGGCGTCATGTGTGTCGAAGCGGGCGGTCCGCCGGCAGGCACAGGTTGCGGCGGTTACGTCGTCGGCCAGACCGTTCGACTGTTGAAGCAACACCACCTGCTTGAAGATACCGATGTCGTGATTTTCGATGTCCTCGGTGATGTTGTGTGCGGTGGTTTTGCCGCACCACTGCAGCACGCAGATCGCGCGCTGATCGTAACGGCGAACGATTTCGACTCGATCTTCGCGATGAATCGAATCGTGGCTGCAATTGGAGCGAAATCGAAAAACTACAACGTCCGCCTCGGCGGTGTGATCGCGAATCGCAGTGCTGGAACGGATCAGATCGACGGATTCAACGAACGAATCGGTCTGGAGCGAGTTGCGCACTTCCCCGACCTGGATGTGATCCGACAGAGCCGACTCAAGAAGTCGACGTTGTTTGAAATGCCAAGTTCGCCGGAGCTGGAGGCGGTCAAGGAAGAGTATCTGCAGCTGGCGCAAAGACTCTGGGACGGCACCGAGCCGCAGGTCGCTACGCCAATGAAAGATCGAGAGATATTCGATTTTCTGGGGTTTGACTAATGGCTGACGTGAGCTATGAAGAGACCCGGGAGCGACTAACCACCTATTTCGACGATACGGCCGCCGATCAATGGGCTCGATTGACGTCGGATGAACCGGTGGGTCGTGTACGTGCCACCGTCCGCGCTGGTCGCGATGAGATGCGGAGTAAATTGCTCAGCTGGTTGCCGCACGACATGCGAGGGGCACGCCTCTTGGATGCGGGTTGTGGCACTGGTGCGTTGGCGACAATCGCCGCGGCGCGCGGCGCTGACGTTGTTGCGGTCGATGTGTCATCCACGCTCATCGCGTTGGCCGCGGATCGCGCACCGTCGATTCCAGGCGAGGGCAGTATCACGTTTCTCGTCGGCGATATGGCAGATCCGGACCTCGGATTTTTTGACTATGTCGTCGGCATGGATTCACTAATCCATTACGAGCCGCAGGATATTGCGAGCACGCTCGGCAAGCTGGCGGGACGGACGCGACGCAGTGTCTTGTTTACGTTTGCGCCGAAGACGCCGGCTTTGACGGTGATGCATGCAGTGGGCCGAATCATCCCGAAATCGGACACCCGTGCACCGTTCATTCGTCCTGTTTCTGAGTCGCATATGCGTTATTGCATCGAACGGGAAGAATCCCTGGACCGTTTTGAGGTTGAGAAAACGCAGCGGATCTCCAGCGGTTTCTACAAGTCGCAAGCGATGGAGATACGACGGAGATGATGGGGTTTGGCGACGGTCTAGCACAACGATGGCGGCGCGTTGCGCCGGCACTGCTACCGTTCGCTGATGTCGCGAGTGAAGATCTGCCGCTGTCGCGTCTGTTGCGGCTATCGCTGTTTCAAATTTCGGTGGGTATGGCTGTTGTGCTGCTCAACGGCACATTGAATCGAGTCATGATCGTCGAGCTGGGAATTCCGGCGGCGTTAGTCGCCCTGATGGTTGCGCTGCCGTTGTTGGCCGCGCCGTTTCGAGCGTTAATCGGATTCACGTCCGACAACCTGACATCACATATTGGATGGCGGCGCGTGCCGTTTATCTGGTTCGGCACGTTAATGCAGTTTGGCGGTTTCGCTTTCATGCCATTCGCGTTGTTCATCATGTCCGGCGATACCACGGGTCCGGTATGGGTTGGACATGTGGCTGCGGCGTTTGCATTTTTGTTGGTAGGTGCAGGGTTACACACTACGCAGACAGCAGGGCTCGCACTCGCTACCGATGTTGCACCGAAGGATGCGCGTCCGCGGGTCGTCGCATTGCTGTTTGTCATGTTGCTGCTCGGCATGTTGATCAGTGCACTGGTGTTCGGCCAGCTACTTCAGGATTTCACGCACGTACTCCTGATTCGGGTCATTCAAGGTGCCGCGATGGTGACGTTGGTGCTCAACGTGATCGCTCTGTGGAAACAGGAGTCGATCAACCCTGAGCTCACGAAACCGAAACCGCAAAAACCGCGCTTTTCGGAAGCCTGGCAAAAGCTCAGAGGCGATCGACGCTCCGGCAGACTGCTATTGGCGCTCGGCGTCGGCACAGCCGGCTTCACGATGCAGGACATTCTGCTTGAGCCGTATGGTGCTGAGATTCTCGGCATGGGTGTTGCTGCGACGACGCAGCTCACCGCCACACTGTCCGCGGGAATGTTGCTCGCGTTTTTTGCCTCGGCGCGTTGGCTATCGAATGGCACTGATCCGCATCGACTGGCGGCATTCGGCGCGCTGATTGGTGCGCTCGCCTTTATGGCGGTGGCGGTCGTGGCCGGCGTGCGATTGCAGTGGCTGTTTCAGGCAGGCGTTCTGTCTATTGGAGTTGGTGCCGGCTTGTTCTCCGTCGGAATGCTGGTCGCCGCGATGGATTTGTCGCGGGTGGCGGGCACCGGTCTGGCGTTAGGCGCATGGGGTGCGGTGCAGGCTACTGCGACCGGGGTCGGCGTCGCCGCCGGCGGCGCCTTGAGAGATGTTTTTGCGCATTTGATCGATGCCGGTCGACTGGGTCCGGCGTTTGGTGATGCAGCGACCAGTTACACACTGGTCTACCAGTTTGAAGTGATTTTGCTCTTCGTCACGTTGGTCGTTGTTGGGCCACTGGCGAAGTTCACGCGGGAGGCGAGTGCAGAAGACGGTGGCCGATTGGGCTTAACCGAGTTTCCGCAGTAGCCGTTTAGGAGTCATAAAATGACGAACAATGTAGTTGGATCCATCGATTTGGTGGAAATCTTATTCACCCTGTTCTGGTTGTTTTTCGCTGTTCTGGTGTTCTATCTCCAGCGCGAAGCACGCCGTGAGGGTTTTCCGATTCTTGACGATGTCGGTAAGGGTCAAGTCGTGGTTCGCAGGAACCCGGACACCGTCGAGCGGAAAAAAGTCTATATCCAGGCGCACGGACCCAAGTACGCGGTACCACGGCCCATCGATATGGCGCATGAGACAGAATTGGCTGCGGAATCCGCCGCTAATTTTCCGGGTGCACCTCTCGTGCCAACGGGTGATCCATTGGTCGATGGAATTGGCCCTGCGGCTTGGTCAGATCGCGAAGATCGACCGGACCTTTGCTACAACGGCAACCCGCGGATCGTACCGATGCGAAACAATCCGACCTTCCATATTGATTCGCGCGATCCAGATCCGCGAGGAATGCCCGTCGTCACCGCCGATGGTGCGACGGTAGGCAAGGTCACGGACGCCTGGATCGATTTGCCGGAGCCAATGATTGTGTATCTGGAAGTTGATCTCGACGCGAGTGTCGGTACAGGTCATGTGCTGGTGCCATTCGCGTTCGTCGATATTCGCAAGAGTCGCGACACCATTCAGGTCGATGCAGTGATGGCCGATCAGTTTGCGCGCGCGCCGCGGACCAAGGAAACCGAGACGGTGACGCTACTTGAGGAAGACAAGATTCAAGCGTACTTCGGCGGTGGGGCGTTGCTGGCGACGCCCGAACGGTCTGAGCCTCTGATATGAGTGCGCAGGCCGACCGTATCGAAGGCGCATTGCCTTCCGCGTTGCCGGAGGGTGAGCGCGTGTTGTGGCAGGGCGGGCCAGATCCGTCGCGTTTCGCTCGTCATGCGATGCATGTTCGCAAGGCCGCTGTGTATTTCGTTTTGCTGCTCACTTGGCGCGTTGCGATGGTATGGCGCGATGGCGGCGGTTGGGAGCAGGCGTTTAACGCAGTCTTGACGACAGCCGTTCTCGGTGCCGTCGTCTGCGCCGCACTGTGGGCCTACGCGACCTGGTCTGCCAAGGCAACGACCTACACGATCACGAGTGCTCGCGTCATTATTCGTAGTGGCGTCGCATTGCCCATCACCGTCAATATTCCGTTTGCGAAAATCGACAAGGTCGATCTTCGCAAAAGACAGGATGGTGGTGACATCATCCTGCACATGGTGTCGGGCGCGCGCGCTGCCTACGTGATTCTTTGGCCAAACGTGCAGCCTTTCCATTGGCTGCGGCCGCGGCCCATGTTGCGCTGCCTCGAGCAATCGGAACCTGCGGTCCAGGCAATAACGGAAGGGCTTAGCAGCGAATTGGGAAGTCGGGTTGTCCCGGAGACGCGTGGGGACGTGTCGCCGGGCGCAGCCGTTTTGACCTGAATACTGTCATCGGGGGACGACGATGAGTGACCTACATGAAAATCCGGCACCCGCAGTGCCGTTGATAGCGGCATTCGGATTGATTGTCGTTACTTTGGTGGGCGTTGCCTGGCAGCAGTATTCGATCAATCCGCAGTCGAAACAGAGCGCAACGGTCGCGGAGACTCCCATAGCGGTCGTGCCGCTGCAGTTTGTCGATCAACCCGATGGTGGCGTTCGCGTTTTGGATGTGAACGGCAACGTACGCGCCGAGATCGCTGCCGGGGAAGGTGGTTTTCTTCGCGGTACGTTGCGTGGTCTCGTGCGCGAGCGACGCCTCGGCAGCGCATCGATGGCACCGGGGTTCGAGCTACGCCGTTTTGCGGATGGGAGGGTCGAGCTCATTGACTTAGCCACGTCGCGTTCAATTGACCTGCTTGCCTTCGGAAAGCGAAACGCCGGCGAGTTTTTACGATTTTTTGAACTACCGCCACAGAGCAGCGCCGCTGCCACTGACGGTTTTGAGGTAGGAGAGTAGCGATGGTTTCTGCGACAGAACAGATGCAATCGATCAATGAGTCGACCCAGATTGCAAACACCGAAACCGTACTGACACCACGGTTTTATCGCACCGATACCGAGGCGATGGATGCACTGGATTTCTCTTCGATTCGCGAAGAGTGGGATACGTTGATGGAGGAATTCGCCAACGACACCAACAAGAATCACTTCAAGCGCGACGAGAGTTTCAAGGAAGAAATTAAGGATCTACCACCCGCCTTGTTCGATGAGTTCATGGACTTTCTTGTGTCATCCGTGACGTCCGAATACTCGGGCTGCGCGCTTTATGCTGACATCAAAAAGGCAGTGGACAATCCTGATGTGAAGCAGGTGATGGCCTACATGGCGCGTGATGAAGCGCGGCATGCCAGTTTCATCAACCGAACGCTCGAAGACTACGAGCGACCTGTGAATCTCAGTTTCTTGCGTCAGCAAAAGAAATATACGTTCTTCAAGCCAAAATACATCTTCTATGCGACCTATCTGTCGGAGAAGATCGGTTATGCGCGTTATATCAAGATTTTTCGTCTGCTGGAGTCGCATCCTGACCGGCGCTTTCATCCGATTTTCCGTTGGTTCGAGCGGTGGTGTAACGACGAGTTCCGACATGGCGAAGTGTTCGCGTTGATTATGCGCGCCAACCCGAAATTGTTGCGAGGTCACAACCTTCTGTGGATTCGTTTCTTCCTGTTGGCGGTGTTTGCAACCATGTACGTACGCGACCACAGTCGACCAGCGATTCACGCTGCATTTGGCACCACGGCGACCGAGTATGATCGCGAGGTCATCGGTATCACGTCAGAGATCAGCAAGCAGATTTTTCCGTTCACACTGAATCTTGACGATGAGCGCTTATGGGCGGGTTTCGAGAAACTCAGGTTGATCAGTGAAGCCAATGACCGGGCAAAGGCTCGCGGTGGTATCCGCGGTCGCTTGGCCTCTGTATGGCACAGCGCCCGAGCGGCTGCCGTGTTTGGACGGTTGTTCTGTCTGCCCGTGCGCCGGCACAAGTTGCCCGAGCAGGTCCGATTGGCGCCGAGCTGGTGAACGTCAGGCAGTTACTGTGACTTACTTTTGGCCAGCGCTGTGTGCGATTGGCATTTGGTGGCTTGGCACACTGCTGTTGCTGTGGCGGCTTCGTCTGTCCAGTGCGCACACCGGAACTACGCTTGTATGGGTCTGGATGATCCTACTGTTGGGTGTGGTTTTAATTGGGGGCAGTCTCAACGCGGCGACGCCGCTCGGTGCCTGCATGGCTTTCGGCGGCGCAGTGGCCGTTTGGTGTTGGCATGAAACGGTTTACTTGCTCGGCCTATTGACCGGGCCGAGACCTGCGCCTTGCCCTCCTGGTGTCGATAACAGCCAACGTTTTCGATTCGGAGTGCTCGCAAGCCTCTATCATGAGCTGGCGGTGTTGCTGACGGCAGTCCTGATCTGGTGGTGGGCGTGGGACGCGGCCAATCTGGTCGGTGCCAAAGCGTTCACGATTCTGTGGCTACTGCGTTGGAGCACGAAGGTCAATATTTTCTTTGGTGTCGCAAATCTTCATACGGAATTCTGGCCGGACCGCTTGCGATATCTTGAGTCGTACGTTGGAGACAAGCCAAGCGTGGGCGCAATGGCGGGTTCGTTCGCGCTGATTGTCCTGCTGTCGATCTGGGCTTTGACGCCTTATGGCCATGCTACTGGAGTCTACAGCGAAGCTTACGCGGCAAGTGCTTCGGCCCTATTGCTGACGCTGGTTTTGCTGGGCGGTCTCGAGCATCTTCTGCTTGGCCTTCGGGTCAAGGATGAGTGGCTTTGGTCGCTCGCCGGGCAGAATCCGCCATCACAAGCACCGCTGTCTGTGCGTGCGTCACTGGTACGTCACGGTCGGCTACCCGATATCAACGAGCACAAACCTCAGAACCGTCAATGAAAGCCCAGTCCAATCGAAAACCTTTTCCGTTCACGGCCATCGTCGGTCAGGAAGAAATGAAGCAAGCGATCCTTATCGCGGCAGTCGATCCGCGTGTTGGCGGTGTGCTGGTATTCGGTGACCGCGGAACCGGAAAATCGACAGCAGTGCGTGCATTGGCTGGCCTGTTACCGAAGATGCCGGTCGTGCCCGGGTGCCCGTACAACTCAGCGCCGGATCCTGCTGCTGTTAGCGCTGGCGGTAAGAGCGACGTCAAACCGAAAATGATTCCCGTTCCTGTTGTCGATATGCCGCTGGGTGCCACAGAAGATCGCGTTGTCGGAGCGCTGGATCTGGAGCGAGCTTTGGCTCATGGCGAGAAAGCATTCGAGCCCGGATTGCTAGCGCGCGCCAACCGGGGATTCTTGTACATCGATGAGGTCAACCTGCTTGAGGACCACTTGGTGGATCTGTTGCTGGATGTTGCGGCGTCGGGTGAGAACCTCGTCGAGCGAGAAGGCTTGAGCGTTCGCCATCCGGCGCGGTTCGTATTGGTGGGCAGCGGTAACCCTGAGGAAGGGGAGCTTCGTCCGCAACTGCTGGATCGATTCGGCTTGAGTGTTGACGTTCGCACACCGACAGATCTCAAAGATCGGGTGGAGATCATCCGTCGTCGTGATGAATACGAAATGGATGAGGCTGCGTTCACCCGGCGCTGGGCGCGACGCGAGGGTACGGTACGCCGAAAAATCGCCAAAGCCAGAGATGCGGTGTCCAGCGTCGATGTGCCCGAGACTGTGTTGGAGGTCGCTGCGCGTTTGTGCGTGGGTCTGGGGACCGACGGACTACGCGGCGAGTTGACACTGATCCGCGCGTCGCGCGCGCACGCAGCGCTGGCAGGTCGAACCAAGGTTGAGGTCAGCGATTTACGCGACGTTGCGCAGCTGGCGCTGCGCCATCGGTTGCGCCGTGACCCGCTGGACGACACTGACGCGACGGTACGCGTGGCCCGTGCGTTGGAAGCGCTGGATGACTGATGATGGCCGAACTGCGAGCAACGTCCGCTGATTACGCTGCACTGGCTCTGCCGGTAGTTGCCGTGACCGGTGCCGCGATTGGCGGAGTGTGGCTACGCGCGCAAGCCAGCCCGGCGCGGCAACGATGGCTGGATTCGTTGACCGAACTTCGCGATCGCGAATCGCCGTGGGTTCGCGTCCCCGCCAGCATTGATGAAGATCGCCTTCTGGGTGGTCTGGATCTCAGCGCAACCCTCGCTGCGGGCCGTCCGGTTCTGCAACAGGGTCTCATGCCTGCCGCAGATGGCGGTTACATGGAGCTGCGCATGGCAGAACGGCAAAGCGCTGCGACGGTCTCTTCGATTTGCTCGATGCTCGATCACGGTGAGCTCAGATTGGAACGTGATGGCTTCAGCGAAGATCTGCCGGTCAGCGCCTGCGTCATCGCGTGTGATGAGGCGCTACCCGACGACGATCCTCTGGATCCGAGACTTGCGGACCGCCTCGGCTTGGTTTGTGCGCTGGACGCGGTTCACGCGTCACTAATTGGACCGATCGAGACGCCGGTCAGCATCGCAGAAGCGAACCTGGGCTGGCGAAGCGTGCGGGTCGACACCGCAAGTATTCAGGAATTGCAGCGCATCGCGGATGCGCTGCAGATATGTTCCCCTCGACCTGTCCGTGCGGCTTTGCATACGGCGCGAGCACTGGCGGCGCTATGGGGCTGTGAGGTAGCGAGTGAGCAGTCAATTCTGGATGCCGCCGCGATGTGCCTGATCAACCGGGTGCCAGGTGCTCTGCAGCAGCTCCTGTCGCCGCCGTCGGACGCGACGGAGCCAGAACCGCCGCCGCGGTCAACCGACACGGATACGGCAGATGTTGGAAATGACACCAATGCTTCAGGACCAAAGCCCGAGGAAGTCGCTGACGCTACGGCTGCCGTTTTGCCCGACCAATTGCTCGCGGGCTTGGCGAGTGAGCATGCGCGGCAAGCGAAACAGCGCGCCGGCGGCAACGCTAATTCGGAAGTTGTGGGCGGACTACGCGGGAAGCCGATGCCGTCGCGCAGTGGGTTGCCTCGCGGTGGACGCCGTTTGGATATCCTCGCGACACTTAAGGCGGCTGCGCCATGGCAGAGACTGCGCGGTGGCTCACTGGGGCAGTTGCGCGTGAAGCGTGAGGATTTGAAGGTCCGCCGTTTCACCGAGCAGACTCGAACGACGACGATCTTTGTGGTCGATGCGTCTGGGTCTGCCGCTGTGCAACGGCTAGCGGAGACCAAAGGTGCGATCGAATTGTTGCTGGCGGAGTGTTACGTTCGCCGGGATCAGGTTGCCCTCGTGGCTTTCCGTGGCAAAGGCGCTGAGGTTTTGTTGCCAGCAACGCGATCGTTGGTCCGCGCGAAGCGCGCTTTGGCTTCTCTGCCCGGAGGCGGTGGCACACCGCTCGCATCGGGGCTCGCTGTCGCAACGCAAGTGGCTGACGCGGCATTCAAGCGTGGCGAGACTCCCGTTGTTGTTCTGATGAGCGATGGTCGCGGCAACATCACGTTGGATGGTGAACCGGATCCAGGGCTCGCCACCGAGCAAGCCCTGGCTGTCGCAAGAGAGTTTGCGGCTCGTGGTTACGTATCTCTCGCGATCGATACAGGGCGACGACCATCGGCGCGCAGCCAGCGCCTTGCTGACGCAATGCGAGCGCGATATCTCGCATTGCCCTTCGCCGGCGCTAGTGAGGTCAATGACGTGGTTCGTGAGGCGGCCGCATGATCGATCGGAGCGTGAACGCCGGAGGACTCAACTGGCAGGTGCGACAAGAGGGCGATGGCCCCGATCTCGTTTGTATTCATGGTGCCGGCGCGTCGCTCCACAGTTGGGATTCGCTGACACCGTTGCTCTCGCAAGCGTTCCGAGTCACTCGTATGGATCTGCCAGGGCATGCGAATAGCGAGGCATTTTCGCCGGGACTGTACAGTCTTCGCCGCACCGCGACAGTGGTTGCGGCGTTGTGCGCGCAACTCGAGCTTGAATCTCCGATTGTGCTGGGCCACTCCGCAGGAGGCGCCATTGCAATGTCATGGTGGTTGCAAGAGCACGAACCGCGCCCGGGTCGGCTGTTGGCCATCAACCCGGCGCTCCTGCCGTTTAGTGGTGTGGCCGGAGTGATGTTTCCCGCGATGGCAAAAATCGCTGCGATGTTGCCGCTGCTGGATAGTGCTATCGCAGCCAGAGCAAGAAAAACCTCCGAGGTGCAGCGACTGATCGAAGGCACAGGTTCGGTGTTGCGCGACGTGGATACGGCGCGATACCAGGCGCTGATGGCAAGGCCCAGCCACGTGCGGGCCGTGCTCGAAATGATGGCCGGATGGCGACTGGATGGATTGATCGACGCGTGGTGTGCCAATCCGCTACCTTTGGATATTCTGCTCGGCGCGAAAGACCGGGCGGTGCCGCCGCAAAAAACGCAAGCGGAGCTGGACGGATTGGCGAGTTTTCTGAACCTGAACGGTGCAGGGCATTTGGCGCACGAAGAGGCGCCCGAGGCCGTCGCCACATGGATTCGTGAGATCACCGGATTCAACTATGAGCGAGAGCAATATGGCTGACGGAATCAGTATGGGTGCCGGCTACGAATGGCTACAGGATGATGTGTCCGACATGACCATTTGCCGGGAAATGTTGCGGGTAGGGTCGCATTCGTTCTATGCGGCTTCTCTGTTGCTGCCGCAAGATATGCGCGAGCCAGCATGCGCGTTGTACGCGTTTTGTCGTCTTGCCGATGACCTCGTTGATGAGGGTACCGGCGAAATCGATGCTGTTGCAGTTTTGACGGACCGTCTCGATCGAATCTACCAAGGCCGCCCGTTCGATCATGCGGCGGATCGAGCAATGGTTCACATCGCTGAGCGCTACGGAATGCCGAAAGCGCTGCCTGCCGCTTTGATTGACGGGTTTCGGTGGGACCTCGATGGTCGCCGCTACACCACCATTGACGATCTCAACGAGTATGCCGCGCGTGTTGCCGGCAGCGTCGGTGCAATGATGGCGGTTCTGATGGGCGTCAGGGATGCGACCGTGCTCGCGCGCGCCTGTGATCTTGGCACCGCAATGCAACTGACCAACATAGCCCGAGACGTCGGCGAGGACGCTGGCAGAGGTCGTATCTATTTGCCAACGGAATGGATGGTCGAGGCGGGCATTGATCCAGACGAATGGTTGGCAGCGCCGACGTTCTCGGATGCGCTTGGCGATGTTGTGTCACGGTTGCTCGTCGCGGCTGATGATTGTTATCTGCGAGCGCGGTCGGGTATCGCGCAGCTTCCGGTCGGGTGTCGACCCGGGATCTATGCCGCAATGCGAATCTATCGCGAGATTGGCGTGGTTTTGCGAATCCGTGGTCTGAACTCGGTCGATCAGCGCACGATTGTGTCAAAGAGCCGCAAGTCGTTTTTGCTGGGGCACGCCATGCTTTCCAGTCTGCAAGGTCAACGGTTGAACACGGCGCCGGCGCTTGCAGCGAATCAGTTTCTCGTGGATGCGGTGGTTGCAGCGCCGCCACCCCGGCCGGAGTATCGTTACTGGTTCAAGGCTGACTAAGTCGCTCAGTCCGAGTCGGCTATCACACCGTCCGTTCAGGACCGCCGCGGCATCCGAAAGGGCAAGAGTGTTTGCACCCAGCGTGAGCTGAAACGCTTGAGATCGAGGCTCTCGTGCATTAGTCGATAGGGCGTTTCTCGTTCACTTGCCGTCAGCAGTGAACGAACATAGAACGGCGTATCTTCCAGTGTCCGAGTGGTTTCGATTGGATGTGCCGAGCGAAGTTGACGCTTTACCCGCCACAGTCCCGGAGACACCGACATACTCCCGGGAGTCGTCGCTTCGGTCAGTCCGTCGTCGGTTAACGCGAGCGTGAGGTCCCGCTCCTGGCCGTCGAGTTCGATCGTGTGGTAAGTGATCGCGGGCGTCTTGCCGTCATGCGGCGCAGATTCGCGGCGCGTCCAGTGCCAGCCGCGAAACGCACGCTCAAGCGGCTCGCTACCAAAATTCGTATCGATATAGCCGCTGCCGGTGAATTGGAGATTCGGTGATTCCAGGGCGACGCTGGCTGATGTGACCGGTGCATAAGGCCACCATGAATGGCGCGCATTGCTATGCAGCTGAAACGGCTTGGCGGTCGTGACGGTCGGAGTCAGGCGAACCTCACCGCGCCAGCGTGATGGCCACGGGTTGCAGCGCTCGTCGATGCTCAGCACCAGAGAGTCGTTGTCCCAACGCATGCTACTCGGCCCGACCGTCAGTCCTTGCTGGTCGATGTGGAGGTGGCGATGTCCGCGTTCGGTCATCGCCCAGGATTTCTTCCGTGGGCCATACAGGATGGCGTTGATTGAACAGTGTTGTGTCGGGTCAGTGGTGCCGCGACGTCTGGCTGCTGCGTAGTAGGGCGAAAAAACACTGCCAATGAACCCTATGACCACCAGACAGTACTGGTGATCGTCGCTCACGACATCGCAATACCACCAGCGATAGCCGTCGAGCGGAACTTCACTGTCAAAGTACTGGTGGACGGCTTTGGCGCTAGCTTCTGGCATGCATTTTGGGTGCTTGGGGCACGGTTTGTTGGCGTGATAAGGATCATTGACGCTCAGACGCAAAATGTCTATGGTAATTGACACTAGTTCTGACAATTTATATTTACATATGGGTGAGTCGGATCGACGCCGTGGGGGCTGAATGGTGAGTGAAGTGCGCATTGAATCTGCGATCGAGCGGGCGCTCGCTGCACATTTGTCCGCAGATTGTCCGCCCCGGTTGGCGAGTGCTGTGCGGTATGCGGTCGTGCCAGGTGGGGGTCGTCTGAGGCCGCGATTGACGTTGGCGGTAGCAGAGGCGTGTGGTTCCCGCGATCCGGCTTGCGTGGATGCCGCCGCCGTGTCCGTCGAGCTATTACACTGCGCCTCGTTGGTACACGACGACTTACCGTGTTTCGATGACGCGGATCAACGCCGCGGCCGACCGACGGTTCACATCGCTTTTGATGAGCGTCTCGCGCTTCTGGTCGGTGACGAATTAATTGTGATGGCGTTCGAGGTTTTGGCCAACGGTGTCGCCAAGCGGCCGGAGCGGCTACGCGCTTTAATGCGGGTCATTGGCGGATCTGTCGGCGCGCCGCGCGGCATCATTGCCGGGCAGGCCTATGAGTGCGAACCCGGTGTCGATCTGCGGGCCTATCAACAGGCCAAAACCGGAGCATTGTTTGCTGCTGCATGCGCTGCCGGAGCCACGGCAGCGGATCATGATCCGGAGCCTTGGCGGGCCTTGGGCAACCGTCTGGGTGAGGCCTATCAGGTTCTCGATGACCTGCGGGACAGATTTGGCAGTACCGAATCTCTGGGTAAACCGGTTGGCCAGGACGCGCGGCATGCGCGACCGAGTGCGGTGGCCGAGCTCGGTGCCGAGGGCGCCTTGCTGCGGCTTGAGAATCTTGTGGCGGCCGCGGCCGAGTCGGTTCCCGAGTGCGTCGGTCGTGAGCCGTTGTCGCGGCTGATCGTGGCACAGGGTGCTGAGGCGATTCTGCGGATTCGCGAGCAGCGCGCTGCGGCTTGAAATAGACCCGCCGAGCAATGCGAGACTGGTGGCGCGATTGGCGCATTCGACTGATCGCCAATCCAGAGTTTCGCCGTAAAGTCAGCCGTATCTGGCCGTTTTCTCGCGTGGCGCGTCGTCAGGCGCGTCGTTTGTTCGATATCTCTGCAGGATTTGTCTACAGCCAGACGTTGATGGCATGCGTCGAGCTGGACTGGTTCGAGCGGCTCGCGAAGGGTCCGCAATCGCTGAATGTTCTGGCGGCGGAGTGCAATCTGGACATGTCTGGTGTCAAGCGACTAGCCGCTGCCGCTGCTGCGCTTGATTTGCTTGAGTGGCGAGGTGCGAGCGCCGTTGCGTTGGGGCAACTTGGCGCCGCTTTAATCGGCGACAGGGGTGTCGTGGCGATGGCGGCGCATCATGATTTGTTGTACGCCGATCTCGCCAACCCGCTCGCGTTACTGGGGGGCGGCGAGCGGCAGACGGCACTTGGCGAATTCTGGGGCTATGCGAAGACCGATCCTAAAGCTCTGAGTGCGGAGCGGGTGCGCGCGTACAGCCAGTTGATGGCTGACTCGCAACCGATGGTCGCGGAGCAGGTGCTCGCTGCGTTCGACTTCAGCGACGCATCGCGACTGCTGGACGTCGGGGGCGGGACGGGCGCTTTCGTGCAGGCCATCGGGGCTGCGCATCCACACATCAAATACGAGATTTTTGATCTTCCCGGCGTGGCCGAACTGGCCGCGGTGACAAGCGAAGTCGCGATTGTTCGACATGCTGGTGATTTTTGCAGCGATCCGCTTCCACAAGGTGCGGATATTGTCACGTTAATCCGAATCATTCATGACCACGACGATGATGTTGTCGATCAATTGTTGACAAATGTTCGGCAAAGCTTGTCGCCGGGTGGAGTGCTGTTGATTGCAGAGCCCCTGGCCGGTTCGCCCGGCGCTGAAACGGTTGGGGACGTCTACTTTGGCTTCTATTTGCTGGCCATGGGTAGCGGCAAGGCCAGAACCATTCCCGAAATCAATCGGTTACTCGAGCAAAACGGCTTTGCGCCAGTTCGCCATCACTCAACACCGGTACCGTTGATTTGTAGCGTTCTCACAACGCATGCAATTTAGTTGACAGTTTAATCTGTCTAATTCACTTGACACAATTGAGCCGCGGCGTAAACTCGACAGAACTATTACGAGGGCACAGCAGGGGGCTGCGACCCGTTTAGGGAATCTGGGTATTCATGGAAACGCTCGCTGTTGTTATGCAGCAACCAAAACATGTTGAGCTGAGTCGCCTGGACCTTGAACAGTCGTCCGGCGAAGACCTCGTTGTCGATGTCGCTTTCAGCGGAATCAGCACCGGAACAGAGCGGTTGCTTTGGCAAGGCAACATGCCGCCGTTTCCAGGTATGGGCTATCCCCTGGTTCCCGGCTACGAGACCGTCGGTGTCGTGCGCGCTGCGCCACCGGGCCTGGAGTCGCGCGTGGGCGAGTTTGTTTTTGTATCGGGCGCGCGGTGTTACGGAGAGGTACGCGGATTATTCGGCGGTGCCGCTTCGCGTTTGTTAACCCCGCCTGAGAAAGCATATTCCATCCCCGCCGCCTGGGGCGAGCGCGGTGTGTTAATCGCGTTGGCAGCGACCGCCCACCATGCAGCGTTTACCGGTCGGAGACCACCAGACGTCATCGCCGGTCACGGCGTGTTGGGTCGATTGATAGCGCGGGTGTTGATCGCGGCCGGAGAGCAGCCACCCGTAGTTTGGGAAACCAACGCGGCACGTCGCGACGGCGCTACCGGGTACTCGGTTGTAGATCCGGCCGAAGACTCGAAGGCCGACTACATGACGATCTGCGATGCCAGTGGCGATCAGTCCGCGATAAACGCATTTATCGCTCGACTCGGTAAACGCGGCGAGCTGGTACTCGCCGGATTCTATTCCGGTGACATTGCATTCAATTTCCCGATGGCGTTCATGACCGAAGCGAAAATTTCTATCGCTGCCGAGTGGGCGCCGGAAGACCTGAAAGCTGTGACAGACATGGTCCGGGACGGCCGTCTGTCATTGGATGGGCTCATCACCCATCGATTGCCTGCGAACGATGCAGGCGATGCCTACCGCATCGCGTTCGACGATGCGGATTGCCTAAAGATGATTCTCGATTGGAGGGACACCGAGTGAGCAAAGACAACGTTACTGAGATCAAGGTCGACGCAGACATCAGGCGTCGTGAGCATCTGCGCGCTGAAGCCAAAATCGAGCCCGATCCGGTACCGAGCGGTGAGGTCACGAAAGAGACACAGATCATCGCGATTTACGGGAAGGGTGGTATCGGCAAGAGTTTCACGTTGTCCAACCTGTCTTACATGATGGCGCAACAAGGCAAGAAGGTTTTGCTGATTGGTTGCGACCCGAAAAGTGACACAACGTCGCTGCTGTTCGGTGGCAAGAGTTGTCCAACAATTATTGAGACGTCCGCGGCCAAGAAAGCAGCAGGCGAAGAGGTTGAAATCGGGGACGTCTGTTTCAAACGCGACGGCGTCTACGCGATGGAGCTTGGCGGACCTGAGGTCGGTCGTGGTTGCGGCGGGCGCGGCATCATCCACGGATTCGAACTGCTTGAGAAGCTCGGGTTTCATGAGTGGGATTTCGACTATGTGCTGCTGGATTTTCTCGGTGATGTTGTCTGCGGGGGATTCGGACTGCCGATCGCTCGCGATATGTGCCAAAAGGTCATCGTCGTTGGGTCGAACGACCTTCAGTCACTCTATGTAGCCAACAACGTCTGCTCGGCGGTCGAATATTTCCGCAAGTTAGGCGGCAATGTGGGCGTCGCGGGTATGGCAATCAACAAGGACGATGGCACCGGTGAGGCTGCGGCCTTTGCCAAGGCCGTCGGCATCCCGGTGTTGGCTGCGATTCCAGCGGACGACGACATCCGGCGCAAGAGCGCCAACTACGAAATTGTCGGCAAGCCGGGTGGTCAGTGGGCGCCGTTATTTGAGGAGCTGGCGGTGCAGGTCGCTGAAGCGCCACCGCAACAACCGAACCCGCTCGATCAAGACGGTTTGCTCAGCTTGTTCTCCAGTGACGAAACCGGCGCAGACTTTGTGCTTGAGCCGGCGTCAGCTGCTGACATGCGCGGTGCAGACTTTGCGCCTCGTGAGTCCCTTGAGGTCATCTACGACGCCGTTTAGGCGCTTGTGTTGCATATGAGTACTCAAGACACAACTCCGGACACCGCGAAAGGCTGCCACGCCAAAAGCGAGTTACGTGATGCGGCAGCAAAGGCTGGCAACGGCGAGCTCATGGAAAAGTTCGCCAAGGACTATCCCATGGGGCCGCACGATCAACCACAAAGCATGTGCCCTGCATTTGGCTCGTTGCGAGTCGGTCTGCGCATGCGCCGAACGGCGACCATTCTGTCCGGCTCCGCATGCTGCGTTTATGGACTGACGTTCACTTCACACTTTTACGGTGCGCGTCGCACTGTCGGTTACGTGCCGTTCAATTCCGAATCGCTGGTGACCGGCAAGTTATACGAAGACATTCGTGATGCCGTCCATGAGATGGCCGATCCGGAACACTACGATGCGATCGTTGTTACGAATCTGTGTGTTCCGACCGCGTCGGGTGTGCCGCTGCAGATGTTGCCGGACGAAATCAACGGGGTGCGGATCATCGGAATCGATGTTCCAGGCTTCGGCGTTCCGACGCATGCAGAGGCCAAGGACGTACTCGCAGGTGCCATGCTGAAGTACGCACGCTCCGAGGCTGAGCTGGGTCCGGTCGCCGCACCGCGCGAGCGTGGCGAAACTGATTTTCCAGCCATCGCGTTGCTGGGTGAAATGTTCCCGGCAGACCCGGTAACGATCGATCACCTGTTGCGTCCGATGCAGCTGGCGGCAGGGCCCGTTGTGCCGACGCGAGAATGGCGCGAGCTATACGAAGCCCTGGCGTGCCCGGCAGTGGCAGCCATTCATCCGTTTTACACAGCGTCCCTGCGAGAGTTCAACGCAGCCGGCAGACCATCGGTTGGTTCGGCGCCCGTCGGCGTCGATGGTACCGCGCAGTGGATCGAGTCAATCGGTCAGACGATGGGTGTCGCGAAGACGCGAATTGCCCAGGCGAAAAATACCGCGGTCAAAGCCGTCGAAGAAGTGCTGGCGCAGGTTTCTGTGAAAGGTCGGATTACGCTTTCAGGTTATGAGGGCTCCGAACTCCTCGTCGCTCGACTGCTAACCGAGTGCGGCGCAGATGTTCGTTACGTTGGAACGGCATGCCCGAAAACGCCGAGCTCGTCGGATGATTACGATTGGCTGACGTCGCGTGGTGTTCATGTCCAGTATCGCGCATCGCTGGAGCAGGATATCGCGGCGATGAACGAGTTTGATCCGGATCTTGCGGTTGGTACCACGCCGGTGGTGCAGGCGGCGAAAGAGCAATCGCGACCTGCGCTTTATTTCACGAACCTCATTTCAGCCCGTCCATTGATGGGTGCGCCGGGGCCCGCAGCGCTGTCTGCCGTGGTCAATGCCGCCATCGCGCAGAAGCCACGCTTTGATGAGATGGAGGCTTTTTTCGAAGGCGTCGGCAAAGGTCATGCCGCAGGGATTTGGCAGGACGTGCCGGCGAAGCCTCCGGCACCCAAGCGTAAGCGCCCGGCACCGAAAAAACTTGTCGCGGAGTCGGTGGTCTAATGTTAATTCTTGATCACGACCGCGCTGGCGGATACTGGGGCTCGGTGTATGTATTCACCGCAGTCAAGGGTTTACAAGTCATCATCGATGGCCCGGTAGGTTGCGAGAATTTGCCGGTGACATCGGTGTTGCATTACACCGATGGATTGCCACCGCACGAGCTGCCGATCGTGGTCACAGGACTCGGTGAGGAAGAGCTTGGACAGCACGGCACCGAAGGTGCGATGCGCCGCGCGCATGAAGTGCTCGATAGCGATCAGCCGAGTGTTGTTGTCACGGGTTCCATCGCCGAAATGATCGGTGGTGGTGTGACACCGGAAGGCACCGGTATCAAACGATTCCTGCCAAGAACGATCGATGAGGATCAATGGCAGAGCGCGGATCGCGCAATGTATTGGTTGTGGACGGAGTTTGGACCAAAGAAAGTTCGCGCTCCGCGCAAACGACCGGAAGGCGCCAAGCCGCGTGTCAACATCATCGGTCCGGCATATGGTCACTTCAACATGCCGTCGGATCTCGCCGAGATTCAGCGACTGGTCGAGGGCATCGGTGCGGAAATCAATTTGGTGTTCCCTCTTGGAACCCATTTGAAGGACATCGGCAAACTCTGTGATGCCGATGTGAACATTTGTATGTACCGCGAGTTTGGCCGCTTGTTGTGCGAGAACCTCGAACGGCCCTACCTGCAAGCACCGATTGGTTTACACAGTACGACGGCGTTTCTCCGCGAGCTTGGCGAATTGCTGGATCTCGATCCGGAGCCGTTTATTGAGCGTGAGAAGCACACAACAATCAAACCGTTGTGGGACCTGTGGCGTTCAGTGACTCAAGACTTTTTTGCGACGGCCAGTTTTGGTGTCGTCGCGAATGAGACCTATGTCCGCGGCCTGAAGAAATTCCTGTCTGACGATCTCGGTCTGCCGTGCAATTTTGCGGTCTCACGATGTGCCGGTTCGAAGACGGATAACGTCGAGATTCGACGGATGATCCACGAGCAAGGGCCGCTGGTGGTGTTCGGTAGCTACAACGAGCGTATGTATATTGCGGAAGCAGGCAATCGCGCGCAGTACATTCCAGCGTCTTTCCCTGGGGCCGTGATACGGCGCCATACCGGCACACCGTTCATGGGTTACAGCGGTGCGACTTACGTCGTACAGGAAGTGTGTAACGCGCTGTTTGATGCGCTGTTCAATATTCTGCCGCTGGGCACACAACTCGATCAGGTCAGCGAAACGCCGGCGCGTATGTCGGGAGTGCCTTGGAGCGATGCTGCCAAGCATGCGTTCGATGCGCACGTTGCGGAGCAGCCGATTCTTGTGCGCATTTCCGCAGCCAAACAACTACGCGATGCGATCGACGCGGATGCGCGACGTCGCGATCTTGAAGAAATTACAGAAGAGCAAGTCCATCACGTGCTGACGCATGCACGTCATGTTGCCGCATAAGCGGTCCGGAGCAAGCTATGAACGCAGCAACCAATCAGTCGAAACGCAACCCAGCCAGTCAGACGCATTTCCGTCTTCTCGCGGGTGTTTGTTTTGTCGCCATGTTCCCGGTCGCACTGGCCGCGCGAGCGTCCAACTGGCGCTGGCAGCCATGGCCACCAGGTAGACAGGGCTATCGCTCGGCGTTTCGCGAAGCGAAGAACGCAGCGAAAACCGCTGCCGCGATCGCGCTGTCTGCTTAAACCAGGTTTGGTGATCGACCATACGGTCGGTGACCGAAATCCCCGCCGCACGGGATTGGTGCGGTAACGGCCATCTGGCCAACGTCAAAAGGAAAACCACTATGGCTGATAACGGAGGCTCGATGTCGGGTCTTACCGCCAACGGAGCCAAGGAGTACCACAAGCTATTCATGGGGAGCACCATTCTCTATGTCATCGTAGCTGTTGTTGCTCACGTCTTGGTTTGGAGCTGGCGCCCATGGTTCCCGTCTGTAGAGGGCTACCAATCCGCGCTTGATACGGTGGCTACGGCCGCTAGAACACTGCTTGGATAGGAGAGCGAAACTATGTGGCGTATATGGCTAATATTCGACCCTCGCCGGTCGTTAATCGCGTTGGTCGCCTTCCTGGCGGTCCTGGCTTTTTCAATCCACTTCATTGTTCTGTCCACCGACAGATTCAATTGGATCGAAGGCCCGAGCGCTTCAGTCACCGAGATCGATCTGACGCAGGCCGTTGCCCAAAAGCAACCGGCTGCGCTGGACGTGCTCAGCTGAGGCAGGCGCTAACAGTCTGGCTGTCCTTCGGCGAACGTCGAAGACAGTCATTGAGGGATAGTCGGACTGTTTTTCTTTTTGACGTGAATTTGGACGAGTAAACGAGCCGAGGGCGGGATTTCGGTTCCATTGCAGGGGAATCCCGCGGAGGAAAATACAATGTCGATGTTGAGTTTCGAGAAAAAATATCGAATCAAGGGGGGGACGCTACTCGGCGGGGATCTTTTTGATTTCTGGGTAGGGCCATTTTACGTCGGCTTCTTCGGTGTCGTGGGTGCGTTCTTTACGTTCCTCGGTATCGCGATGGTCCTTTACGGCGCCGCGTTAGGGGGCACCTGGAATATCTGGCAGATCAATATTGCTCCGCCTGATCTGAGCTACGAATTGTCACTTGCACCTTTGCAGGAAGGCGGGCTCTGGCAACTGATCACCGTGTGTGCGATCGGGTCGTTTGGCTCATGGGCTTTGCGAGAAGTTGAGATCTGTCGCAAGCTCGGTATCGGCTATCACGTGCCGTTTGCGTTCGCGACGGCGATCTTCGCCTACGTGACGCTGGTAGTGATCCGACCCATTCTGATGGGCGCATGGGGGCATGGATTTCCGTACGGCATCATGAGCCATCTGGACTGGGTGTCGAACACCGGCTACCAATACCTGCACTTTCACTACAACCCGGCGCATATGCTGGCTGTGACGTTCTTCTTCACAACCACGCTCGCCCTTGGGTTGCATGGCGCGGCGATCTTGTCGGCGACCAATCCGAAGAAGGGCGATCGAGTGGCTACGGCCGAACACGAGAACTCGTTCTTCCGCGACTCGATCGGCTATTCGATCGGCTCGTTGGGCATTCACCGTTTCGGTTTGTTCCTCGCGTTGAACGCGGGTTTCTGGAGCGCTGTCTGCATCGTGATTAGTGGACCATTCTGGACACGGGGCTGGCCCGAATGGTGGAACTGGTGGCTCGCGCTGCCAATCTGGGGTTAAGGAGTCATAGCTGATGGCTGAATATCAAAACATTTTTACCCGGGTACAGGTTCACCCGGATGCGCCCGAAGAAGGCGTCCCAATCGATGACTCCGTATGGCCGCGAACCAAAGGTTTGTTTAACTACTGGTTCGGCAAGATCGGGGATGCTCAGGTGGGCCCGTTCTACCTTGGAAGCCTGGGCTTTATTTCGATTCTGTGCGGCTTCATCGCATTTGAAATCATTGGCTTCAACATGTTGGCTTCGGTCAACTGGGATCCGATCGAGTTTATAAGGCAGCTGCCATGGTTGGCACTCGAGCCACCCAAGGCCGAGTATGGCTTGAGCTTTCCACCGTTGAATGAAGGTGGCTGGTGGTTGCTGGCAGGCTTGTTCCTGACGATGTCCATCATTCTCTGGTGGGTTCGGATGTATCGACGCGCACGCGCGTTGAAAATGGGAACGCACGTCGCCTGGGCTTTCGCCTCGGCTATCTGGCTCTATCTGGTACTGGGCTTTATTCGTCCGCTGGCTCTCGGCTCCTGGGCGGAAGCCGTGCCATTCGGCATCTTCCCTCACCTCGATTGGACGGCTGCATTCTCGATCCGCTACGGCAACTTGTTCTACAACCCGTTCCATATGTTGTCTATCTTCTTTCTGTATGGGTCTACCTTGTTGTTCGCGATGCACGGTGCCACCATTTTGGCGACCGACCGATACGGCGCTCACCGCGAGATCGAACAGATCGTCGATCGTGGCACGGCGTCTGAACGTGGCGCGTTGTTCTGGCGATGGACCATGGGCTTCAACGCCAGCATGGAATCGATTCACCGCTGGGCCTGGTGGTTTGCGGTACTCACAACGCTGACGGGTGGTATCGGCATATTGTTGACCGGCACGGTCGTCGACAATTGGTACGTCTGGGGCATCGAGCACGGTCTTGCACCGTCTTACGAGGTGCCTTGGGAGCCGGTGAGCGACCCGGCTATGGGAGGTAACTAGGATGACTGCCTTAAGAAATGCAGCGACGATTCTGCTGCTGTCAGTTGCACTCAGCGGTTGTTGGGAACGTCCGCCGATTGAAGCGGAGCAAAACGGTTTCCGCGGTACGGCGATGGCTACGATCACCAACCCGCGATTGCCGCAAACCAGTCTGGAGGTGCCTGAACCTTTACCTGCTGCTCCGCAGGCCGGGCCACGCGCGGGAGACATTTATCAAAACGTGCAGGTATTGGGTGATTTGAGTATCGCCGAGTTCACGCGGACGATGACTGCCATCACGCAATGGGTGGCGCCCGAGCAAGGCTGTAATTACTGCCACTATCCAGAGAATCTGGCGGACGACGGCAAATACACCAAAGTCGTGTCTCGTCGGATGTTCCAAATGACGCAGCACGTCAATCAAAACTGGAATGACCATGTTGGCGGTGCTGGCGTCACCTGTTACACCTGCCATCGTGGCAAAAACGTTCCGGAGTACATCTGGTTCGCGCAGGAGAACCCGGACGACACCGGCAAGCCGTATGCAGGCTGGCGTAACGGGCAGAATCTCGCGTCGGAAGAAGCGGTCTACAGCTCTCTGCCGAGTGACTTCTCTAGCCGGTTTTTGATGGGGAATGGTTACGACGACATTCGTGTCGTGAACACATCGCCGAGTGCGGCGGGTGAGCAAGGTACGATCCAGAACACCGAGTGGACCTATGCGTTGATGATGCATATGTCAGATTCACTCGGCGTGAATTGCACGTTCTGTCACAACTCGCGCGGCTTTGCATCGTGGGCGGACTCACCGCCGCAGCGCGTTACGGCGTGGTACGGGATTCGCATGGTGGCTGGTCTGAACACCGAGTATCTGGATCCGTTGCAGCCGGTATACCCCGACAATCGCCTTGGCGATCTGGGCGATGCGCCGAAAGCGTATTGCTCAACCTGTCATCAGGGACAAAATAAACCGCTGGGCGGCGCCAATATGGTGAACGACTATTTGCCTGGAATGGCTGGCAAGGACTATTAAGTCCTTGCCGACTCCAGCACTCGAATAATAAGAAAAACAGCGCGGGTCTACCCGCGAGCAACTCCCTCCATTAGGTTGCGCCGTGTCGTCCCACGCGGCGCATTCTTTTTTTTGGATCCTTAAAGAATTGTCGGGTTGGGTGCGTCGCCATAGACCTCGACCGGGTCAAAGACTTTTTCTGTTTCTGTGAAAGTGAGCTGTACCTGTCCGTCACCGGAAGATTGCTGCGCAAACGCTTCGCCGACGGGCACGCTGCGATAGAAACAGGAGCGGTAGCCCACGTGGCATGATGCGCCGCCTTGCACATCGACGCGGAGCCAGACGCAGTCCTGATCATCATCGATGAGCAGGTCTTTGACGATCTGCGTCAATCCGCTGGTCGCGCCTTTGTGCCAAAGCACCTTTCGCGAGCGGGAGTAGTAGTGCGCCTCACCCGTCGTTATCGTTTTTCGCAACGCTTCGTCGTTCATGTAGCCCTGCATCAAAACCTCACCACTCGTGAAGTCCGTCGTCACGACCGGAATCAAACCGTCGCCGTCAAATTTCGGTGCCAGTTCATGGCCTTCCTCAACCTGTTCGATGGACCGTCGAGATTCGAATTTGGGTGCTTGCATGAGCCTTTTCTCGCAAGATTGCAGCGCGGATGCGGGAGTATAGCGATATTCCCGGGGACTGAGAAACACCGCGACTATTGCGTGGTATAGTCCGACGAATCGCGTCAGACCGGCGCCCGAACCTAACCTGAATAACGATGAATTTGCAGCTTTTCGACACCGGCAGCGGGCAGAAGCGACCCTTCGAGCCACTGGTTCCCGGGCGGGTGACTATGTATGTCTGTGGACCGACGGTCTACAACTATGCGCATATCGGTAATGCACGGCCGCCTGTCGTGTTTGATGTTCTCGCGCGGCTCTTGAGGACGCGCTACGACGTGACCTATGTGCGCAACATCACGGACGTCGACGACAAAATCAACCGCGCAGCCAAGGAGCAGTGCTGCGACATCAGCGTAATCTCGTCGCGTTACCGAGATGCGTACAACGAGGACATGGCGGCGCTCGGGGTTTTACCGCCCGATATTGAGCCGCACGCCACCGATCACATCGGGCCGATGTGCGACATGATCTCCGACTTGATCGAAAATGGTCATGCGTACGCTGCTGAAGGGCACGTCCTTTTCGATGTCGCCTCTTTTGACGATTACGGCGCGCTGTCGGGGCGGGACCTTCGTCAGATGATTGCGGGCGCTCGGGTGGAGGTTGCACCTTACAAAAAGAACCCGCAGGACTTTGTGCTGTGGAAACCAGCCGCAGATGACGAGCCCGGTTGGGAAAGCCCGTGGGGTCGCGGACGGCCTGGTTGGCATCTCGAATGCTCTGCGATGATTCGAAAGCACCTGGGCGAGCAAATTGATATTCACGGCGGTGGGCAAGACCTCGTGTTCCCACATCATGAGAACGAGCGCGCGCAGAGCATGTGCGCGCATGGTGGACGCACATTTGTGAACTTCTGGCTTCACAATGGTTTTCTCAGTATGAACGCCACAAAGATGTCCAAGTCGCTCGGCAACGTGCTCTTGGTGAGAGATCTCGTCCAGTCAACGCCAGGCGAAGCCGTTCGCTTGGCGTTGCTATCCGCGCACTATCGTCAACCTTTGGATTGGACTGACGACACGCTTGTCGAAGCCAGTCGTAAGCTGGATCGTTTGTATGGTGCCCTTGGCAAGGCGGATCAGGCGCTCGGCGAAGCGGTCGATGCGGCGGACCAGATACCCGGTCCGGTTCTCGACGCTTTATGTGACGATCTAAACACACCGAAGGCGTTGGCGGCGTTGTTTGAAATAGCTCGGGAGTTAAACCGAACTGACGATGCCGACAAGCAAAGAGTTTTGGCAGCTGATCTGCGTGCTGGCGGCAACTTGATTGGTCTGTTGGCCCAATCCTCGTCGGAGTGGTTTGCCGCGAACCAGGCCGGTGACGATGCTAAGGCGATAGAGGCCCTGATCGCTGAGCGGGCCGCGGCAAAAGCCGCGAAGGACTTTGCGACCGCTGATCGAATTCGAGATGATCTCGCGGCAAACGGAATTCGGATCAGCGATGGACCTGATGGCACGACGTGGCAACGCACGGCTGTCGCAAAAGGCGCGGCTTCATGACCGACAGCATACGAACCCGCGAGGCGGCTTTGATCGAAGAGTTTTCGATCTTCGATAACTGGCTGGATCGATATCAGTACCTGATCGACCTCGGTCGAGCGCTACCCGAATTCCCGGAGTCAGAACGCCGTGATGAAGACAAGGTGTCCGGTTGCCAATCTCAGGTTTGGTTGCAGGCGACACCCGTCGACGAGCGTGTAGAGTTTCGTGCGATCAGTGACGCAGCGATTGTCTCTGGACTGATCGCGGTTTTGATGCGTCTGTATAGCGGTGCACCCGCCACCGAAATCATCGCGGACAACGCCCGTTTTGTGTCCGAGCTAGGCCTCGACCAACACTTAAGTCCAAGTCGCGCCAACGGTCTGCATGCGATGCTACAGCGCATTCGCGCCCTGGCTGCTGCGATGGCGGCCGAGCAATGAACTTTGGCCAACGGGTTCTGATTGCGTTCGTGCGAACCTACAAGCGTTGGGTTTCGCCCTTGTTGGGAGCGAACTGCCGCTACCAGCCTACGTGCTCGCAGTATTGCGAAGAAGCAATTTTGCGGTACGGCGTGATGCGTGGCGGCTGGTTGGCTTGCCGTCGTATCTGCCGCTGTCACCCCTGGGGTGGGCACGGCTACGATCCCGTCCCGGACCGTGACTAGCTCGAGTCCCCGAAAGGCACCTTTATCGGCTCGGGAGTTTCTCGGCACACTGATCGAAGTCGTTCTCGATTTCGGTGTTTTGATCTTCGCTGTGCTGATGTCTTTTCTCGCGACTATGGGCATCCTCGCAATCGCGTCGTATGTCTTGATGGTGCCTGGTTTTCTGATCTTCATGACCGCCACCAGCGCAATCATCAAGTACGCGGCGATCGTGTCTCGCTCGCTCGCATTCGGCATGCCCGTGCCGGCCGCGCCAAGTTCAGTGCTTGAGTACTTCGGTGAGCTTTGGGCGTTCCTGCCCTGGCTGGTTCTAGTCGGGTATTCGCTCCTGTACATCGCTATCGCGGAGTCTGTTTCACCGGCTGTCGCTTTTTTTTGTGCTGCGCTGCTATTGCCGGTCGTACCGGCGCTGCTGGCTGCAGTGATTGTCAATCGAAGCCTGACGCCATTGTTTCGACTCGGCGAGGTCATTCGTTTGATCAAAGTGACTGGCGTGGACTACCTGAAAATCCTGTTGGTGTGGCTGCTGCTCGGCCTGGTTTCATGGTGGTTGCAAGGCCGGATTTCTGGCGTTACTTCCCTGTTTCTCGCGTTGCTCGCGATGACTCTTGAGATGTTCGCGTTGTTCGCCGCCAGTGGCATCGTGCTTTTCCATCATCATCGTGCGCTCGAATTGCCGATCAAGCGCGATACCCAGGAGGCACGGCAGGCCGCTTACGCCGCGGAGCAGCTGGAGCGTGAACGCCAGCAAGCGCTCGATCAGGTGTACGCGTTCTTCAGCCGCGACAACAGTGTTGCGGGTCTGCAGCGGATTCAGTCATACGTGGATACGCATACCGATGATGTTGACGCGATTGAGTGGTTCCTCAACCAGATGCAAACGTGGGAATCATCCGAACCGGCGTTGATGGTGGCGCGTAACTACGTCACCAAATTGTTGGCAACGGAGGGTGCGTCCCGCGATGCCATCCGAGTCTTGCGGTGGTGTCTCAGAACCGATGAGCGATTCCTGCCGCACGCGAGGGATCGTCAGCAGGCCGCAGATTTGCTGGCACCCTATCCGGAGTTTGAGCGAGCCAGAAATTGGCCCGGAGTGTCAATTCGAGACACTTGAGTCGCGGACGCAAGCTCGGTTACGCCCATGCGCCGCGACAAGAAACACGTCGCCGTCTGATTTAACGGTGGCGCCTTCAGGGAAACCGAGGCGCTCATCTGCTGCGCTAGCGCTGTGATGCACCGAACGCAACAGCCAGCCGCGCCAGGGTACAGTGAAACATTCATGCGGCCGACGGGCGTCCAATCCTTTCGATTCTTATGTGGATTTGGCCAACTGCGGGTCGCGTCAGAGGGTCGCTAATGAGGCCAGGCTCGTAATATTATTGATTTTTCGTCTCTTGTGGTCGGCGGACTGGCCAACGTGGGCCAATGCCGCGACAATGTGGTTATGAACGAGAAGCTGCTGGATATTGTGTGTTGTCCTTTGACGCATCAGGCGCTGCGCAAGGCGCGTAGTGACGAGCTCACCGCGGTGAACAACGCGATCGATGCTCGCAAATTGCACGACGCGACGGGGGCGGTTATCGGCGAGCCGATGGTTGCAGCGCTGGTCACAATGGACGGCACCCGAATGTACCCGCTGCACGACGGCATGGTGTCATTGTTGCCTGATACCGCGATTGCGCTGACCGAACTTGAAAATAGCGATTGACAGACTCGCAGCGTCGCTGGAAGGCAGTCTGGCGCCGATCTATCTCGTTACCGGCGATGAGCCGTTGTTGGTCTCCGAGGCTCGTGATCTCATTGTCGCGTCCGCAAAGCAGCGCGGCTGGCAGCAGCGCGAGCTGTTCGTCGCCGACAGCGGTTTCAGTTGGGATGATCTTTATGCATCCACACAATCGCTAGGGTTATTCGCAGAGCACAGACTCATCGATCTCAGATTGCCCACGGGCAAGCCCGGCGAGAAAGGTGGCAAGATCATCGCCGAACTTGCGGCGACGCCACCGGAGCTGACCTTGATCGTGATCACGGCGCCGAAGTTGTCGGGTTCTGCGATGAACGCGAAGTGGGTGAAATCAGTGGATGCCGCAGGTGGCGTCGTTCGCGTGTGGCCACTGCAGGCGAAGGATCTACCGCGATGGCTGGAGGCTCGACTGGATGCGGTTGGTCTGCGTGCCGAACGTGATGCGGTGCTGCAAATGGCGCGTCGGGTCGAAGGCAATCTGCTGGCGGCCAAGCAGGAAATCGATAAGTTGGCGTTGTTGCATCCCGGGGAGACGCTGAACGCGCAGCAGATCGCTGATGCGATGGGAGCGAGTGCGCGCTTCGATGTGTTTACGCTGGCCGACGAGGTGTTGGCGGGTCGTACGCAGCGCGCACTGCGGATGCTCGAGAACCTGCGTGTCGAGGGCGTTGTGCCGGTGCTGGTGCTGTGGTCCGTCGTTCGTGAGGTCAGGACGATGGCGGCGCTTCGTGAGTCAATGGATGCCGGTCAGAGTTTCGCTGGCGCGGCGGGTCGCGCGCGCGTTTGGAAGAACCGTCAGTCGCTGGTGCGCGCGGCGCTGGATCGACACGACGCAGCATCGTTGCGGGAGCTGATCGCGCTCAGTGCGAAGGCGGATGCGGCTTCCAAAGGGCGCGATCGGAACGATCCTTGGCAACTGTTAACTGAGATCATCTACCGACTGGCAACCGGTCGTGCGCTGATGGGAGCTGCCTGAGATGACCCGGTTGCGGCAACCGATCGGAATATTCGGCGGCACATTCGATCCTATACATTTCGGACACCTGAGGTCTGCGTTCGAACTGCTGCATGCGTTGAGGCTCCAGGAGGTGCGATTCATGCCGTGTGGCAATCCGCCGCATCGTGCGGCGCCGGTTGCCGATGCGACACTGCGGGTGGAGCTCGTGCGAGCTGCTATTGAAGGCCAGCCGGGGTTTGTGCTCGATGATCGTGAAGTTCAGCGTGAAGGGCTGTCGTATACCGTCGATTCGCTCGCCTCTTTGCGCGAAGAGTTTCCGAGCACACCGCTGTGCCTCGTTTTGGGAATGGATTCATTCCTGAGTCTCCCGAAGTGGTATCGCTGGCGAGAAATACTGCGGCTTGCGCATGTGGTGGTTGCGCATCGTCCTGGCTGGCGCGCCCCCGGGCGGGGTGCTCTTGGGACCTTGATCGTTGACCGTGGCACCGAGCTGGTTGACGATCTTCACGGCGCACCTGCGGGCGCAATATTTGTCCACGAAGTGACACAACTGGAGATTTCCTCGAGCAACATTCGACATTTGATTAGCAAGGGTGTTGACCCCAGGTTCCTGCTTCCTGAGCGTGTTCGTGCTCGCGTGAACGAAGCGGGGTGCTACAGTGGCCAATGGGACGCCGCAGAATCGAGTCAACAGGAAGGAGGGACTGACCCATAGTGACCATCGATACTTCAGCAATCGCAGACCAGATTGTCTCCGCTCTTGAGGATGCGAAGGCTCTGGACATTCGTAAAATCGACGTCCGCGAGTTGACCAGCATGACCGACTACATGGTCATCGCGAGCGGGACTTCGGATCGACACGTCAAGTCAGTCGCGCAGAACCTCGTTGAAACCATGAAACGCGCAGGTCAACGGCCTTTGGGTGTCGAGGGTGATAACGATGGCGAATGGGTGCTTGTGGACCTGCAAGACGCACTGGTGCACGTCATGCTGCCGCGCGTGCGCGAGTTCTATAACCTGGAGAAACTCTGGGATATCCCCCCGGGCATGGCCCGCGAGCAGGACGACGGCTGACGGTGCATATTGTGATCGTCGCGGTTGCGGGTAGACCTGCCGCGTGGCTCGATCAGGCAGAGCAGCAATATCTCAAACGTCTGCCCCGTGCCTGGCGCACACGAATGGAGCGGGTGCCACCATCGCGCAAAGGATCGAATGCTGAGGTTCGGCAAGCAGACGAATGGTCACGAATAAACAAGAAGATCAGCGAATCGGATCGATTGGTTCTGCTGGACGAAGGAGGCGTCGGTTTCAGCAGCCGCGAGTTCGCGGCGCGCCTCGGGTCGATTCGGGATCGAGGGCAAAATTTGGCGTTGGTTCTGGGTGGGCCTGACGGTTTCGGCGACGCGGTGCGCCACAGCGCGCAGGAACTGTGGTCGTTGTCGTCGCTCACGATGCCGCATGAGTTGGCTCGCCTCACTCTTGTAGAACAGCTCTATCGAGCGCACACGATTCTGGAAGGTCATCCTTACCACAGGGATTGATCCGGCCAACACGATCGGAGTAATTGGAATCATGCAAAACTTCACTGTCGCATTGGCCTCTGCATCACCAAGACGTAAGGCCTTACTTGAGCAAATCGGGCTGGCTGTGGTGCGCGTGGGCACGGGTATTGATGAATCTCGGAAGCATGAAGAGCCGGTGATCGACTATGTTGCGCGTCTTGCGCGAGAAAAAGCGGAAGCGGGGCAGCAAGACGCGAGTGCAGCCGCATTACCGGTCATTGCAGGCGATACGGTCGTAGCGATCGGTGAAACGCGTTTCGACAAACCCGTAGACTACGATGATGCAGTCACTACACTGCGGACGTTGGCAGGCCGCACACACGAAGTACACAGCGGTGTGGCCGTCCGCTTTGCAAATGCACCGGCCGAAGTGAGGGTGGTGACCTCATACGTCACCTTCCGCGCGCTGGATGATGCGGAGATTGATGCCTACTGGGCATCCGGTGAGCCGCACGACAAGGCAGGCGCCTACGCGATTCAGGGTTTGGGCGCGACTTTTGTGGAGCGGCTGGAGGGCAGTTTTTCTGCGGTCATGGGGCTACCGATTTTCGAAGTCGCCCGGTTGCTGCATGGTGGCGGCGTGGATGTCCTCGATGCATCGAGGTGGGCTGCATGACACAACCCATGATCTCGGAAGAAATCCTTCTTAATGTGACGCCGCGCGAACAGCGTGCTGCGGTGGTCGAGAACGGCGTCCTCCAGGAGGTTTTCGTCGACCGGCAATCCCGACGCGGGTTGGTAGGTAATATCTACAAAGGTCGCGTAGAGCGCGTGCTACCGGGCATGCAGGCAGCTTTCATCGACATTGGCCTCGACCGGACCGCGTTTTTGCATGCCTCTGATATCTCCAAGCCGAACGATACCGACGCTGGCGAACAAACGGTCTCCATCTCGATTGAGCAGCCGTCGATCGGCGATCTTGTGACCGAGGGCGGCGAGATTCTGGTCCAGGTGCTGAAGGACCCGATGGGTACCAAAGGCGCGCGACTCACAACCTTTGTTACTTTGCCGTCTCGCTATCTGGTCATGCTTCCGGGCAATGAGAGTTGTGGTGTGTCGGCGAGGATTGAAGATGAAGCGGAGCGCGAGCGACTGCGCGATATTCTGACGGAACTCGTTGCCGATGGTGCCCAGAACGGCTACATCGTGCGCACCGCAGCAGAGGGCGCAAGCTACGACGCACTGCGAGCTGACATGATTTTTCTGAATCGCTTATGGGAAGGCATTCGGCAAAAGGCGGGTAGTACCAGTGCCGGGCGAGTCGTCCATGAGGACCTACCATTAACGGTTCGAATCATCCGTGATCGGGTTCAGCATGACGTTGAGCGCATTCTCGTCGACTCGGAGTCCGAGTACGCGAGAATGCTGGCGTTCTGCAACAGTTTTCTGCCGGAAATTTCCCCGAAGATTGAGCGTTACACCGGTAGACGGCCAATTTTTGACCTTCATGGTGTGGAGGAAGAGATTTCTCGCGCGCTGGATCGCAAGGTGCCACTGAAGTCGGGGGGTTACCTCATTTTCGATCAGACCGAGGCGATGACCACCGTGGACGTCAACACAGGGGGATTCGTCGGCAGTCGCACTCAGGAGGAGACGCTCTACCGGACGAATCTCGAGGCAACCGTCGCCATCGCCCGACAGCTGCGTCTGAGAAATTTGGGCGGCATTGTCATTATTGATTTTATTGATATGGTCGAGGCCAGCCATCGGGAAAACGTGCTGCAGGCTTTGGAGCGCGCATTGGCGCAGGATCACGCCAAACATCAGGTGATGCCGCTGTCTCCCCTCGGTTTGGTCGAAATGACACGCAAGCGCACTCGTGAGAGTCTGGAACATATCCTTTGTGACGCTTGTCCAACCTGCGAGGGACGGGGCTCGGTAAAGACCCCGCAAACGGTGTGTTACGAAATCTTCCGCGAGATTCTGCGCCAGCATCGTCAGTTCAGTTTCAAGGAGTTACTGATTCTTGCGCATCAAGATGTCATCGAATTGCTGCTCGACGAGGAGTCGGGAGGACTTGCCGAGTTGTCCGGTGCTATCGACAAGACCATTCGTCTGCAGTCGGAGAGTCTGTTCGCGCCGGATCAGTACGATGTTGTACTGATGTAGCCGATTATGCTGCGAACACTTCGCAAAGCGCTGTTCTACCTTATCGCAACCAGTCTGGTACTAGTTGCGCTAGTCGTTGGTGCGATGCGTTTAGCAATGCCGCAGCTCCCCGAGTATCGAGATGAGATCCAGGCGCGAATTGCCGAGGCACTGGATACCGAGGTGACGTTCGAGCGGATTGACGCGCGCTGGCGTTGGCGTGGTCCGGAAATCCTCCTCGATAACCTCGTTGTTGGGCCGCGTATTGCCGAACAAGAGATCGAACCGGTACAAATCAGTTCGGTTGCGGTAGGAGTCTCGTTTTTGGCGCTGGCGCTGCGTCGCGAGGTCGTGATTCGGCATATCTCATTGGAAGGGGTGGTCATTGCACTACAGCGGGATTCCGATGGTTGGTCCGTACAGGATTTCATGCTTTCCAGTGGGCAGGTCGACGCCCCGAATGTGCCTGTCGAGACCGCCGCGTTGCCGATCGGTGAAGATGTCGATGTCCGGATCTCCGATGTCAGTGTGATCTATTCAGATCGGCTCACGGACCGAGCGCCGATGGTGATCGATCTCGTCAAAAGCCGCTTCAAACTCGAGGGACTGGAACTGTCCGTCGATGCGTCTCTGCGCCGTAGAGATGGATCTCAAAGCCGTGTGGATTTCTTTGCGACAGGAGCGCTGCGCGCTCTGGATTTGCAGGGCATGCTGGGGGGCACGTGGCGCGCGCATGCGGACCTTTCGGCAATCTCTGCCGAGCTCGCCGAGGCATTCCTGCCGCCCACCTGGCGCTTGCCAATCAATGGGAGTGCCAATGTCGCGGCGGATGTGAGCTGGGACGCAGCGCAACTGCGTGATGCATCGTTATCTCTGGACGCGGCTGCCTTGCAGCCGCCGGATGGCGGTGATCGAGCCAGTGTGTCTGGTAGAGCCGAGTTGACCCGCACAGCTTCCGGTTGGCTGTGTGCGGTTGATGACTTCGTCGTCGGCGTTGCGGACCGCGAGTGGCCTGCAGCTTCAATGCGCCTGAGTCTGGATGAGACCGACACGACTTCGCTTGTCCGGTTCGACGTTGCGAATATGACCGTTTACGACTTGCCTTACCTCGCCTCCTTCCTGCCAGAGCAAGCAGCCAACACGGTACTTGGTTCGAGGTTATCGGGCACTATCGTCAAGGGCGACGGTTTCCTGCAGTTTGATCGAGATGTCGCCGGTGTATCGGGCGCGCCCGGTGCGCTCGATGACTATGAAGTGAATCTTGAATATGTGGGCTTGTCGGTCGCGTCGCTCTACGGACTGCCAGGCTTTTCCAACTTGACCGGCACGCTCAGGATGACGGATGAGACCGGCAGCCTGACTCTGAACTCCGAAGACGCAGCATTAGTCTTGCCCAGCTTGTTCGCGGAAGACGTCGCGATCGATGAGATCGCGGGTACACTGATCTGGCGACAGCCGGGTGATGTCGTCAATGTCGTATCGGACGCGATTCGCGTGCGCTCGCGCAGCCTTGAGGCGACTGGAACCCTCGAGATGGTGATTCAGCCGGAATCAGGTGTCGAGTCAGCGGATATCGCTGGTTCCTGGTCGCTCGGGGATGTGAACGACGCCAAAGCATTGCTTCCCACCGCGATTTTGCGGCCGAAGCTGACCCGCTGGCTGCAGGAGTCGTTGCGTGCGGGTCGAATCACACGCGGCGATTTTGCGTTACAAGGCAATTTGGCAGACTTCCCGTTCCGGGATGGTAATGGTGTGTTTCGCGCCAGTGCCAGTGCCTCTGATGTGGTCATGCGCTACGCATCCCAATGGCCAACACTGACGGATGTCAGTGCCGACGTGGTGCTCGATGGACTGACATTGTCAACGCGAACGAATCGAGGGTTGTCCGGCGACATACCCTTCCAGAATTCCTTTGTTCGATTCAATGACATCACGAGCGGAGAGCTCTTAATCGACACCGAGGGTAGTGCGCGGCTGAGCCAGCTGCGCGCGTTTGCGGCTGACTCGCCGATCGCGAAGGTGCTTGGCGGACAGCTGGAGAGGATGTCACTCGAGGGCAATGCAGCGTACGAGGTGCAGTTGCGAGTGCCATTGAAACAGGTTCGCGATTTCGAGTTTTCGGCGGAACTCGAAACGAACGATGGTTCGTTTGCGCTCGACTATCTGCCCTTTAATTTGACGGAGATTGATGGACTGGTGCGATTCGATCGCGGCGGCGCCTACGCCACCGGCGTGACCGGCCGGTTGCTCGGTGGCGATACAACAATTGCTGTTTCGCCCACTTCGGATCTGACATCTTTGCTGATCGAAGCAGACGGAATGCTGTCGGCGAGCGACGCAGTCGAGACATTCGAAATTCCGATTGAGGGTCGCGCGAACGGCGTGACGCCGTATCAGGCTCGCCTCAAGTTACCGCGTCGGAAACCGGACGCACCGTTGGATGCGACGCGTTCACCGATCACTGTGTCTCTCACCAGCGACCTGCAGGGCGTCGAAATTGACTTGCCTTATCCCGTCGGAAAGTCGGCGGAAGCCTCAGCGGACCTGAGAATGTCATTGGCAATCGGCGACGTTATCGACGGTCGGGTTCGGTTGGCACCGCTTGTCGATGTCGTCGCGGAATTTGCGCGTACCGATGGTGAGCCGCTGCAGTTTGATCGGGCAACGGTGCATCTCGGTGAAGGCGAGGCGCTACGCTCATCGGCGCCTGGTCTTTTTATCGATGGCGTGATCGACCGGCTCAGACTCGGGGACTGGTTGGCCTTGCGTCAGGAGGGTTCGTCCGGCTTTATGGACCTGCTGCAGTCGATCGCGGTGGAAGTCGATGATCTCTACGTATTCGGTCAACGTGTCCTGGCCGTCAGCGGCACATTGCAGCGTTCCGGAGACGATTGGCTAATCGACGTCCAGGGCCCGTCGGTGGCGGGAACCATCGCTTTACCGCGATCGCTTACGGGATCTGCGCCCGTCGTGCTAGACATGCAGCGACTCGCCTTGATTGAAGCCGACCCGCTGGCGTCGGGAAATACGGATCCCACCAAACTGCCCGCACTGAGAATCCGCGCTGAGTCTTTCGCTCTGGGCGAGCGCGAGTTCGGCGTGCTCGAGGCGGAACTGAACCGGGTTAGTGATGGGTTGCAAGCCAACCGGATTGCCACGGCGAGTGATGCGTTTTCGCTATCGGCGACCGGCAGCTGGTTGGCTAGCGACGATGTTGCTGCGGGGTCGATCACACGGCTGCAGGGAACGGTTCAGAGTACGGATGTCGAGCGCATGATGGCGCAGCTCGGTTATGCACCCGGCGTAGCTGCCATTGGTCTGAATGCTGACTTCGAGGTGAGTTGGGACGGTGGGCCGAGCACCGAGTTTCTGTCATCGCTGGATGGTGAAGCTCAGTTGAAAATCGACGAGGGAACGCTCGACGAGGTAGATCCCGGCGCCGGTCGTGTGGTCGGGTTACTCAGTCTGGTGGAGCTGCCGCGGCGGTTGTCGCTCGATTTCAGCGATGTTTTCCGCAAAGGCTTCAAGTTCGAGGAAATCACAGGTGATTTTCGCATCGTGAACGGAGACGCGTTCACCTGCAATCTCGCATTGAAGAGCCCTGCTGCCGATGTTGGACTGATCGGTCGGGCGAGTCTCGACAGACGAAACTATAACCAGACCGCAATCGTCAGCGTTAAAGTCGGTAACACCCTACCGGCCGTCGGCGCTGTCGTCGCGGGGCCACAGGTCGGCGCTGCCTTGTTGCTGTTCAGTCAAATATTCAAAAAACCGCTACAAGGTATGACCGAGGTGTACTATCAAATCAACGGGAGCTGGGACGAGCCCTCTATCGATAGAACGGATGCTGAACGTTTCGTAGCGACCTCCGATCTGGCGGGTTGTCTATTGGACGTACCGAACTGAGAATCACATGTCTGAATCGAATGAAACCACGGTCGCACGGATCCTAAACCGTGCCGAGCTGACCGAAACCCACCTCGGCAACGTGATTGGCCAGCTCATGCAGCGTCAGATCGACGCGGCCGATCTGTATTTTCAAATGAGTGAACGAGAACACTGGACCCTGGAGGACGGTGTTGTGCGCGACGCAGGATACGCACGACATCAAGGTGTCGGCGTGCGGGCGATCGCTGGGGAAAAGACCGGGTTTGCGTACTCGGATGATGTGGCGATGGATGCTCTGCTTAACGCATCCAGCGCCGCGAGGGCCATCACTAGGCAAGGTCAGAATGCGAGCGCGCCACAGTTGCAATCGCGCCTCGTGCGGCCTTTGTACGGTGCGAGCAGTCCGCTTCGAACGATTTCCGATGAACGCAAGACTGCGACGTTGAAAGCCCTGGACGCGCGGATACGAGAGCTGGATCCGCGCGTCGAGCAAGTGACACTGAGTCTGATGGCCAACCACGATGACATTCTCGTGGCGGCCGCGGACGGAACGCTGTGCGCCGATTCAAGGCCATTGGTTCGATTCAACGCGACAGTGATTGTGCGGGACGGTGATCGACGTGAGCAGGGTTATGCCGGTGGTGGGGGGCGATTTGGGCTGGATGCGTTGATCGATATGGAACGCGGTATGGAGATTGGCCGCGAGGCGGTGCGTCAGGCTTTGGTGGCACTCGACGCTGTACCTTCGCCTGCAGGTCCGATGCCCGTCGTCCTGGGACCGGGTTGGCCGGCTGTGCTCTTGCATGAAGCGGTCGGGCATGGGCTTGAGGGCGATTTCAATCGCAAAGGAACATCCGTATTCAGCGGCAAAATTGGCGAGCGCGTGACGTCACCGTTGTGCACTATCGTCGACGACGGGACGATCCCGGACCGGCGCGGCTCACTAAGTGTCGATGACGAGGGTGTCGAGAGTCAGTGCACTGTGCTTATCGAGAACGGAATTTTGAAGGGCTACCTGCAGGACAAGCACAATGCTCGTCTGATGGGTACGCGCAGCACCGGAAACGGACGACGCGAATCGTTCGCGCATACACCCATGCCACGTATGACGAATACTTACATGCGAAACGGCAAGCATGATCCAGATGAGATTATCGGGTCGGTGAAGCGTGGCCTGTATGCGCCGAATTTTGGCGGCGGTCAGGTTGATATCACGTCCGGAAACTTCGTCTTCTCGGCCAGTGAGGCGTATCTCATTGAGGATGGAAAAATCGGCGCGCCGGTGCGCGGCGCTACGCTGATCGGCAACGGCCTCGATGCGATGAACCAGATCAGTATGGTCGGCAATGACATGAAACTGGACAACGGCGTCGGCGTCTGCGGCAAGGAAGGGCAGGCGGTGCCCGTCGGGGTCGGTCAGCCAACGGTTTTGCTTGACGAAATCACGGTTGGGGGCACCGGCGGATAACTTATGTCAGATTCGTGTTGCCGGGTGTGTGAACGCGCTCACTGAGATTCTCGGTAATTCCACGCACACTACGAGCCTTGATTTAATGCATGCCCGAAAAGGGGAGGCCGATGCAATTCGACAACACTTTGACTGAAACTGATCTCGACCCGGCGGCTCGCGAATTCGCGCAAAGACTGCGTGAGCAGGGTGCCAAACAGCAGGTCGACTTCGGCGTCGATGGCTTCCAGGAACCGCTCGGGACCCGTGTACTTCGATTGTTCGGAATCAAGAAAGACTGATTGAGATGCGCTGCTGCCCCCTCTCGCGGTATCCTCGGTGCTGTAGAGGCGGCAAAACGCGGGGACGACTGATCAGTGTGGGTATCGAAGCCAGTTTATGAGGCCGTACCATACATCTACGGCATTGCCGGTGCCGTCCTGTTCGGTTTATCGATGTACCTCGATTTTTGGTGGTTGCCGACGCTCTGCCTGACGCTCGGCGTAATTTGTTTGGTGTATGGATTGGTTCTCTGGCTAAGACGGCGGGATTACCGGACGCATCGAACGGGCGACGATGATCCGCTGGGGTGAAACCCTACTCCTCTTCGAAGCCGTCTACGAGCTCTCGAAAGTCTTTATAGATCAATTGATGTGATCCTACTGCGACGACGTCGCCGTCACGGAGCCGCCTTTTCTTCAAGCGTTTCGCGCCGATGAACATGCCATTGGTGCTGTTCAGGTCTTCTATGACTGATGTCTCTTGCGTGGTCGTGACCTGCGCGTGGTGTCGACTGACGAACTTCGAGTCAATCCGTATATCGTTGTCCTCAGTGCGCCCGATGACTATCCTGCCGGCCGACAGTTCATGAACCGACAACACCTTGTCTTTCTCGCGCAATTCGAGTTGTGCAACGATCGCAAGATTGTCGGAGGTTTCGCCAGAACTCGCTGACTCGCCGAAGCGCGGCCACGCCAGTTCCTGGAGTGCCGCATCGAGTTGCTCGGGTCCGACCTGATCGGCATCGTCGGCGAAAGCACACAGCAATGCCGTATCGCACAAAGTGTTCGTGAGTCGCGGCACGCCTCCGGTGTATTCGAAAATCCTGTCGTAGCACTCGGGGCTGATCAATTCAGGGTTTTCGGCGCCTGCGACGGACAGGCGATGGCGGATGTACTCCTGCTGTTCCTCGGCGGTTAATGGTTCAAGGTGGCAGCGCAATCGGACGCGTTGGGTTAGCTGTCGCAAATCGTCGCGCGCAATCTTGTCGCGCAGTTCCGGTTGGCCGGAGATGATGATTCGAAGTACTTTCTCTTTATGAGTCTCGAGACCACTCAGTAGTCGAATTTCCTCAAGAACCTCTCGCGACAAATTTTGTGCTTCGTCGATGATCAGCAACACGCGTCGATCTTCGCTGTAGCGCTCCAGCAAATACGTGTTGAGCATGTCCAGCAGCTCGGCTTTGCCCTTGCCGAAAGGCTTAAATCCAAACTCGACCAGCACAGCTTGCAGAAACTCTTCTGGTGAGAGCTGCGTCTGGGAGATCAGTGCGAAGTCGACATTGTCCTCAAGGTCCGACAGAAACGACTGCAGCAGCGTTGTTTTGCCGGAACCGACTTCCCCGGTCAGGACAACGAAACCATCCGCCAGCCAGATCGTCGATTCGAGGTAAGACTTCGCTTTCTGATGCTGCTCACTCCAGTACAAGAATTCCGGGTCTGGAGTCAGTCGGAACGGTTGCTCCCGAAGTCCGAAGTGTTCGGTATAGGCCATCGTCGAATTATACCTGTTGTGCTCGTGACGGGAACGCTCGATCAAGATGCGCTGCGACCTCATCCAGTCGAGCTTGCAGCGCGGATGCACTGTTGGCTATCACATTGATATGGCCGAGTTTCCGGCCAGGGCGAGGCGCTTTTGCATAAAGATGCACATGAATGTCGGCAGCTCCGAGGAGATCCTCGACACCGTCGGTGTGCCCGATGAGATTGATCATTCCGGTAAATCCGTAAGGTGCACCCATCCCGAGCGGCATGCCGCAGACCGCTCGGACATGGTTCTCAAATTGATCGTGTGGCATGCCATCCTGCGTCCAATGACCCGAATTGTGCACCCGTGGTGCGAACTCATTGCCGAGCAGAAGCCCGCCCGAAACAAAGAACTCGATCGCCAGCGTCCCCACATAGCCGAGTTCATCAGTCAACGCCGAGAAGTGCTTTCGCGCTTGTCTTTGCAGCGACCGCTCCGGATGGCATTGCGCGCTGCGATGCAGAATCCCATCCCGATGGATGTTCTCGCTCAATGGAAAAATGACTTTGCTACCGTCGGCTGCGCGCGTACCAACCACCGACAATTCACTGTCGAACGGCACCAGCCGCTCAACCAGCAGCGGCACGTCGCCCAGCTTCGCATACAGGTCTTGCGCTGCTTCCCGATCGAGAATCCGTTGCTGACCCTTGCCGTCATAGCCCAACGTTCGGGTCTTGGCAATCAGCGGCAGGCCGAGGTCGTCGATCGCTGCGTCCAAATCGGCCTGACTGTCTACAGCGCGCCAGGGGGCGACCGGAATGGCAACGGACTCGAACAGTGTTTTCTCACGCGCGCGTTCCTGCGCCGCGTGAAGTGCGCGCTTCGCCGGATGCGGTGCACCGTCGGCAATGATCTCGAACGCCGTCGACGGAACATTCTCGAACTCGCAGGTGATGAAATCGCATCGATCGTTGAGCTCCGCCAGCGCAGTCGCGTCATCATAGGGAGCACGCAGATGGGTGCCAACGGCAGTCGCGCAAGGCGATTCGCCCGGGTCAAGGAAGCAGAAGTCCACGCCCAGCGGTGTACCCGCCAAAGCCAACATCCGACCGAGTTGGCCGCCGCCGATCACTCCAACCCGCATAGTTTTAGTCGACTCTCGGGTCGGGTCGTTCCAACACACGGGCGGTCTGCTGTGCGCGCCAGACGTGCAGCCGCTCGGCCAGTGCCGTGTCCGATAGCGCCAGAATAGCCGCAGCCAACAAGGCGGCGTTGGTCGCCCCGGCGGTGCCGATCGCCAACGTGCCGACGGGAATTCCAGCCGGCATCTGGACGATCGACAGAAGCGAGTCGATCCCATTGATCGCTCGCGACTTTACCGGGACGCCCAGCACGGGCAGCTCAGTTTTCGATGCTGCCATTCCCGGCAGGTGTGCGGCGCCCCCGGCTCCGGCAATAATGACCTTGAGGCCCCTGCTGGCAGCAGACTCGCAATATTCGAACAACAAGTCGGGGGTACGGTGCGCCGACACCACCCGAACTTCGTGCTCGATCTCCAGACGGTTCAGCGTCTGGCTACAGTTCGCCATCGTGTCCCAGTCGCTGGTTGATCCCATGATTACGCCGACTTCACTGGTCATGCCGGTCTTCTCCTGTGGAACCCAGAGCGGTGTGTAGTAATCGAAACAGCGATCTGGAGTGTTGTTTCCGCCGGGATTCTACTTGTGTTGAGTGGTAGGCGCTAACTTCCAGTTCAATCGACTCGACGATATCGTCGCTGAATCCAGACGCCAGACCGGGGTCAAGAGATCGCCCTTTGAGCAATTTATCGCGCCATTGCTCCGCTTGACGAAAGCGCTGCCGATCTGCCTTGCTCGATTCGGCAGATCCCGCCAGCGCTGCGTCGATGGGCGCAATATTGGAGTCGCGCAACAGGCGTGCAATGTACTGTTTTTGCCGCCGCAGGGCGCCATGCGCGGTCATCTGCCGAGCAGCGTCGACTTCGTGTCGGATGTCCTCCGCGAGTGGAATCTTGCTCAGCGCTGACGCCTTCATCGCGACCAGGTCATCGACCAGTTTACGCACTCGTTGGGCGTCTCGTTTTCGTGCAGACTTGCTGGGCTTTTCAGATTGACTGTCAGCGCGCGTATTCATCGGCTGGTCGTATCGCGGCGGTAGTGCGGCGAGAATAGCATGTCTGCGAGTATCGGAGGCACGCCCGCGGTACACTCCGTGCCGTTAAACAGGAGAATCGAGCGATGGATGATCGGGAGATCCCAGCCGAGGCCGAACGGCTCGCGCATGATGCTGTGACCACCGCGTTAGGGTATGCAGCGTCGCACGGGGCGGACGCGGCAGAAGCGGGCGCCAGCTTTGAAACGGGATTGAGCGTCACTGCGCGGCAGCGAGATATCGAGTCGCTCGAGTTTCAGAACGATCGTGGTTTCTCGGTCACGGTCTACCGCGACCAGCGAAAAGGCAGTGCGAGTACTTCCGATCTGTCGCGCGAGGCGATCGAAACCACCGTTGCCAAGGCTCTGTATATTGCCGATCAGACAGAGAAAGACACCTACAGTGGGCTGGCGGAAGCGGCGCGAATGGCGAAAGCCTGCGCCGATCTGGATTTGGATCATAGCTGGGCGCTGGACGCCGAAGCTGCCGGCGATCTCGCGTTGGAAACCGAAGCTGCAGCGCTCGCCCATGACGCGCGTATCTCCAACTCGGAAGGTGCATCTGTCGCGACTCAGCGAGGCCTGTCGGTCTACGGCAACTCGCACGGTTTCGTCGGAACGCAGCGCCGCTCTTTGCACACGGTCAGTTGCGCGGTCCTGGCTGAAAATGCCGAAGGCATGGAGCGAGATTACTATTACGATAGCGCTCGCAATCCCGCGCGACTGCTCGACGGTGTGGCGGTCGGTCAACGAGCAGCGCAACGTGTCGTTTCGAGGCTGTCCCCGACCAAGCTCGATACGTGCGATGCGCCTGTGCTATTTCTGGCGGACTTAGCGGGTGGTTTGATCGGACACCTACTCGGTGCTGTCGCCGGCGGCGCGCAGTATCGCAAAGCGACCTACTTGTTGGATGCGCTTGGCGAAACGGTCATGAATCCGGCCGTCAGCATTTTCGAGCGACCGCACCTCGCGGAGGGTATCGGCAGCAAAATGTTCGATGCAGAGGGTGTGGCGACGGAGCCAGGTCATATCGTTCGTGATGGTGTTCTTGAACGTTACATTCTTTCAAGCTACTCGGCTCGAAGACTTGGGCGTGAGACGACCGGGAACGCCGGTGGCGTGCACAACGCGACGATCAGCGGTGGTGGCGGTTCGTTGGACGACATGCTGAAGACCCTTGATCGCGGATTTCTCGTCACCGAAATGATGGGGCAGGGCGTCAACCTCGTGACGGGCGATTACAGTCGCGGCGCTGCAGGGTTCTGGGTCGAGAATGGCGAGATTCAGTATCCGATCAGTGAGGTTACGGTTGCCGGAAATCTTGACGAGATGTTCAAGCATATCGTCGCGATTGGTGACGACCGTGATGAGCGTCGCCCGGTCCACTGCGGCAGCGTGCTGATCGAGAGCATGAAGATCGCGGGTAACTGACGTAAACCTCGATAAACTTTATTTCTGCGCTGTCCAATCCGCGAGTGACTGCGCCAAAACACCAGAACGTATCCGCGCGTCCATTTCCACCAGCACCTCGCTGGACGCGCCTGACCAATGGGGCTTGGAAACAAGACCTGCATTGCCGCCGCGAACAACATCGATTACGTCTGCGAGCGTGACCTCATGAATGTCGCGGCCTGGCATGAGCCGATCCTTGGCTGTGATGACCAGCAGGCCGGCGGTCTCCAGTTCGTTCGCGACGCCCTGCAGATACATTCCGGCAATGCCGAGCTGCGCGGCGAGATGACGTAGCGTGATTTCGTTGTCACCACTGCGGAAACCAATAGCGGCGGCGCGCATCAGCTCGAGCGCGATTTGTTCACGGGTTGCGTTCGGCATGGCTGGGTCGTCCTCACCGATTTTCAGGTACGCACGATTCTGGAAGTAAAACGCGATGCGCGCACCGAGCAATAACACCAGCCAATTCACGTACAACCAGATCAGCGCCAAAATCGCGATTGCGAAACCCGCGTAAATCACGAGGGTGCGACTACTCGTGGCAACGAACTCTGCAAAGAACACGCCGCACGCCGCCCACAGCGTGCCCGCTGTGGCGCCCCCAACCAGCGCGGCCCGCCATTCCACGCGCGCATTCGGCAGCCACTTGTACAGCGCAGAAAACAATGACACGACCATCAGGATCGGCAACAGCTTGCTCACCCCGACCGTGACCGAGCCGAAGACCGCCGATTCGGCGACTACCTGCGCGACCGCTGTGTTTCTGAGCGATGCGAGCGCTGTGAACGCCAGCGCCATGACCAACGGCGCAACCAGCAACACCGCCGCATAGTCGACGATGCGCCGACTAAGGCTGCGTGCGCTGCCAACATGCCACACGAAATTGAAACTCGCTTCGACCTTCTGAATCATCGATATGGCTGTGTAGAGAAACAATGCCAGCGACAAACCGCCCAGCACCGATCCTCTGACGTTGTCGACCATGCCGAGCACGTTGTCAGTCAGGTTTTGGCCTTGCGGACCCAACGGGGCAAGAAACTCGTTCAACAGAGGTGCCAGCTCCAAATGCAGATTGAGTCCGCGAAGCACCGAAAAACTGAACGCGATAAGCGGCACGGTCGCGAGCAGCGTCGAGTAAACAAGGCCCATCGCATGTAAAGAGAGCTGACCGCCGATCAGATCTCGCGACAGACCGAAAAGGTAGCGCAGCACGACAATCGGAATGCGTGCCCACCACGGTCGATTTGCGTGCTGGTTATCCCACAGCCATTCATGAAAGCGTTGCGTCATGCTTACCATGGCGGCAATGTAGCAGCTTCGTTGCATCGAGGGGTAAACCCGTGTCGCAAGTCGAGCCAGGGGACAGCGCGTATCCCGAGCGAATCGTTTGCATGACTGAAGAGACCACCGAGGTGCTCTACGACCTCGATGAGTCCTGGCGGATTGTCGGTATCTCAGGCTTCACCGTTCGACCTGCGCGTGCGCGCAAAGAGAAGCCCAAGGTTTCCGCGTTCACGAGTGCGAAGATCGACCGAATTCTCGAGCTCAACCCGGATCTTGTACTTGGGTTTTCGGATATCCAGGCAGACATCGCTGCCGAGCTCGTGCGGGCGGGTGTGACCGTCAAAATTTTCAATCAACGCTCGATTCCCGGAATTCTTCAGATGATCCGTGTGCTCGGCGGCATGATCGGTTGCGAGGCCAAAGCGCGCGCTTACGCTGACGCGCTGATGAACGGTTTGGATCGGATGCGAGCGCGTGGCGTGCCGAATCGCCCGACTATTTATTTCGAGGAGTGGGACGAACCGCTAATCAGTGGTATCCGTTGGGTCAGTGAGCTGATTCACGTCGCTGGAGGGCAAGACTGCTTTTCTCATCTCGCCGCTGAGTCTCTGGCGAAAAACCGGATTATCGCGGACCCGGCGACGGTGGTCGAAGCGAACCCGGATATCATCGTCGGCTCATGGTGTGGCAAGAAGTTTCGTCCTGAGCGGGTTGCAGCGCGACCCGGTTGGGATTCGATTTCAGCTGTTCGAAACGGCCACGTCTACGAGGTCAAGTCTGCGCTGATTCTTCAGCCAGGTCCTGCCGCGCTGACCGACGGTGTGGCTGAGTTGGCTGCGATAGTCGACCGGTGGGTTGCGGACAATCAGTCAGATGCTGTTAAAAGCGACAGCGCTTCCTCATAGCGAGTGGTCGTGCCCTCAACTACAGCAGGCGGCAGTTCCGGTCCGGGTGCGGTCTTATCCCAATCGAGCGTCTCCAGATAGTCGCGCACGAACTGTTTATCGAAACTCGCCGGACTGCTGCCCGGGCGGTAGTCTTTGGCTGGCCAGAAACGCGATGAATCGGGGGTCAGAGCTTCGTCGATCAGCGTGATTACGCCGTCCTGGTCCAAACCGAACTCAAATTTGGTGTCGGCAATGATGATGCCGCGGACGCTCGCGAAAGCGGCCCCGTAGGCGTAAAGACTAAGCGAGATACGCTGCACCTCGTCAGCTACTGACGGGCCAATCAGATCAGCGAGCGTCGTGAGGTCAATGTTCTCGTCGTGATCGCCCACCGCCGCCTTCGTGGCGGGGGTAAACAGCGGCTGGGCGAGTCGATCGGCCAGTTTCAGCCCACTCGGGAGTTGATGGCCGCAGATAGACCCGGACTGTCGGTAGTCTTTCCACCCCGACCCAATCAGGTAGCCCCGCACCACCGCTTCCATTGGCAACGGGTTGAGTTTTCGGACGATCATGGTGCGCTCGTTGAGCGATCGGTTGTTCGGCGTATCGCCGGCTACGTCGGTCAAGCGCAGGTCTGTCAGATGGTTGGGTACAATCTCGCGTGTCGCGTCGAACCAGAAGCGTGACATCCGAGTCAGAATTTCACCTTTGCCCGGGACGCCATTTGGCAAAATAACGTCGAAGGCCGACAACCGATCGGTAGCCACTAGAGCAAGATGGTCGTCGCCTATCGCGAAAATGTCCCGCACTTTGCCACGCGCGACGAGTGGAAAACCCTCGAGCGTTGCCTCGAGCAGGGCGGTAGAGTCGGGCATGGCAGAGAGGAACGTCGCAAAAGTCGATAGAATGATGCGGGCACTGGAATCTCGACGCAACCGAAAAGAGTCTTGTTGGTATCGTGACGTTTCTGGGTAAGTTAGTTGGCAGCCTCGCCGGGATGGCAACCGGTAAATGGGTATTGGCGGTTTTGGGTCTCGCGCTCGGACACCAGTTTGATCGCGGCTTCTCGAAGTACGCACGCAATGCACTGCCACCCTCATTTATTCGTGTCGCCTTTTCCGCAATGGGCCATCTTGCGAAGGCGGACGGTCGGGTAAGCGAGGCAGAGATCCACCTGGCGCGGGCTGCCATGCGCACGCTCGATTTGGATACCAAGGCCACACAAGCCGCGATGCGCGCGTTCAACACAGGCAAGCAGGCCGGCTTCAACCTCGAAGCGCAGCTCAGGGAGTTACGTGATGAGGTGCGGGACGCGACACAGATGGGCGAGCAACTGGTGGCCTTTTTGCTACCGGTGCTGTTGCTCAAGCCGGATGTGATCAGCGCGGAGCGCAGGGTGCTGTGGCAGGTTGCGCAGACGTTCGAATTGAGTCGAGTCGATGTCGCGCAGATGGAAGCTCGCGCGCGACTCGGCCGCCACTTCCGCAGCGCTCCGGCAGCGCCGCCAACGCAAGATCGCGCTGTCGCTGCGTTTGCCGTTCTCGGTATTGGCCCCGAGGCGTCGAATGCCGAGATCAAAACCGCGTACCGCCGATTGATGAACCGGTATCATCCCGACAAGCTTGCTGTGGATGCATCGGCCGCGGACCTTGAGTCTGCCAGTCGCAAGACGCGGGAAGTGAGAGAGGCGTACGAATTAATTCGTGCGCGTCGAGGATTCAAGTAGACAGGAACCAATGTGAGTAAAACTGATTGCATCATCGCACCGTCCATCTTATCGGCCGACTTTGCCCGTCTCGGCGAGGATACAGCTCAGGTTCTTGAAGCCGGCGCCGACTGGGTGCACTTCGATGTGATGGACAATCATTTTGTGCCGAATCTGACGATTGGGCCGATGGTGTGCGAGGCGCTGCGCAACTTTGGAATCGTGGCGCCGATCGACGTGCACCTGATGATTGAGCCGGTGGATGCGATTATTCCCGAGTTCGCGAAAGCCGGCGCATCGATTATCTCCATCCATCCTGAGGCGACGCGCCACCCTGACCGTTCGCTTGCCTTGATTCGCGACAGCGGATGTCAGGCCGGGATTGTGTTCAGTCCTGCAACGCCGCTGACTTGGCTGGACCATGTCATGGACAAGATCGACCTGGTGCTGGTGATGTCCGTCAATCCAGGTTTCGGTGGTCAGCAGTTTATTCCCGAAGCGCTGGCGAAGCTTCGTGCAGTTCGCGAGCGGATCGACGCGAGTGGGCGGAACATACGCCTTGAGGTCGACGGAGGCGTCAAGCCTGACAACATTGGCCAAATAGCAGCAGCGGGTGCCGATACTTTCGTCGCCGGATCCGCAATATTTGGTAGCGACGACTACTCGGAAACAATTAGCACGATGCGCGACCGGGTCGCGGCAAGCCGCTAGCCCAGGGGTTGTCTCACACCGTTCGGGCCATTAGGAATAGATGTGCCGATGCCACTGCCGTCCCTGTGAGCTTCTGTTGGTCGGATCTTTCAGATTTTTCGTTTCGGGCGGGCGCCGTAAACGACGATGGTCTTACCGCTGGCGGTCACCAAACCCTGTTCTTCAAGGACCTTCAGAACACGCCCTGCCATTTCTCGGCTGCAGCCGACGAGGCGACTCAATTCCTGGCGTGAGACTTTGATTTGCATTCCATCCGGGTGCGTCATTGCGTCCGGTTCATTGCAAAGGTCCATGATGGCGTGGGCGACGCGCCCGGTAACGTCGACGAACGCGAGGTCGCCCAGCTTGCGGTTGGTTCGATCCAACCGTGTGGCAAGCTGCGTCGCAAGTTCGAATACAAGGCCTGGGCTTTCGCTCGCAATCTGACGGAATCGCGGATACGTCATTTCCGCTATCTCGCATTCGGTTCGTGTCCGCACCCAAGCGCTGCGGGTCGGCTGCTCGTAAAACAACCCCATCTCACCGAAGAATTGGCCTTTGTTCAGATACGCCAAGACCATTTCGTTGCCATCTTCATCTTCAATCATCACTTCGACGGACCCATCGACGATGTAGTAGAGAATGTCTGGCAAGTCCCCAGCGTGAATCATGACCGTCTTCGAGGGTACGGTCCGCACTCGGCAATAGCTCAGGAATCGATTGATCGCTGGAACTTCACTCAACGGTTTGGTTGCATTGGTCGCCAATTGCACGGCCCTCCACGTGACACGCTCTAAGGTTTGGCCCGGCAACTTCCAATATCGCCCGCGCCTTATGATTATATGTCAAGTGTAACCCGAAGCACCGCAACACTGCACGCGGCCGCTTGTGCGGCGTCGTTACAGACGAAACGCACCCGCCTTCATCACGCCCGATACGGCGCGCATCGCCACCTTGATCGGCGCGGGCAATGAGGCAGCGCCAGCCTCCCGTGCGTCTTTGCCATGCTCGGCTTCTTCGGCGCGCATGGTGCCGAGAATGTCGCGGCTGCGTTGGTCACGCGCCGGTAACCGCTCGAGATGGTCTTGAAGGTGCTCCACGACCTGCCGTTCGGTTTCATCAATGAAACCAAGGCCCCATCGGTCGCCCGCAATGCCACTGAGTGCGCCTATGACGTAGGCGCCGGCGTACCATGCCGGGTTCAGCAGGCTGGGCCGTGCGTCGAGTTCGCGCAGCCGTCCGCGACACCAGGCGAGATGGTCGAATTCTTCTTCTGCGGCGTGGTGGAGCTTTTCGAGTATCTTTGCGTCCCTCGCTACCAGTGCATGGCCTTGGTAAAGCCCTTGAGCAGCGACCTCGCCCGCATCATTGACGCGCATCAAATTGGCCGCGAGCGTGCGCTCTGCGTCCGAAAGGTTGGGGTCACGCGTATCTCCGGCGGGCGACGGACGTTGAGGGGCAGGGGCATGGCTCGCGATCGTGCGCAGCGCATTATCCGCGCCGGCGACAAGGCGCTCCATCAGAGTTGTCGGTGCTCGTCTCATCAGAATGTGACTCTACGTCGATCAAAACAGTCTTTTATGATAGCAGTTTGCTTCCGAATGGTGCTTGGCTGCGACGGGCGCCATTGGCATAATCCGCGCCCTAAATCCACATCAGATAAGAGAACACACTTATGAAACGCTGCGTAATCCTCGGGCTGGCGCTCGCGATCACTTCAGGATCCGCTGTCGCGGAATTCGATGGCAAGGTCTCCTTCGGTTTCCTTGGAACCAGCGGCAACGCGGAGAGCAGCAGCATCAACGCTGGCTCGACGCTGAATTGGACCTTGGACCGTTGGACCCATTCGCTGGAGCTGCAAGCGCTCGGATCACAGGATGATGTCGATACCACCGCCGAGGCCTACCTGGCAGGCTGGAAGAGTGACTGGGCGATTAACGACAAAAGCTATGTCTTCGGTCTCCTTCGGTACGAAAAGGACAAGTTCTCCGGCTATGACCAGCAGCTGACTCAGGCGCTGGGTTACGGGCGCAACCTGATTGATACGGAGCGGACCACGTGGGACGTTGAACTTGGTGTGGGTGCTCGTCAGTCGGACTTGCGAGACAATACAACCGAAGATGAGACTATCGCCCGATTCGGTACTGATTATGTCTACCGTTTCAACGAGTCAAACGAGTTCAACGCAAACTTCTCGGTCGAATCCGGCGAATTCAACACCCTCGCCAGGACCCTATTGGCTTTCAAAGCTCGACTGGTTGGCGATCTGGCCCTGGTTGCGTCCTACCGGGTGCGGTACAACTCCGATGTTCCGGTAGGCACTGAGGAAACCGATACCTTCACCGCAATCTCACTGGAATACGCCTTCTAGGGACTTGCAAAGGGTTGATCGACTCCCGTATTATTGCGCGCTCGCTGCGCCGGACGGTGCGGTCTTTCGGCGCCTAAAACAGGTGCCTGACTGAGTGAACATCATGAAGACATTTGCTGCGAAACCTGCCGAAGTGCGGCGGGACTGGTATCTCGTTGATGCTGCTGATAAAACTTTGGGTCGGCTGGCAACGGAAATCGCGTTGCGGTTGCGCGGGAAGCACAAGCCGGTGTACACGCCGAACGTCGACACCGGCGACTACATTGTTGTCATCAACGCGGAAAAGGTACGTGTTACCGGGAACAAGCGGACGGACAAGATGTACCACCGCCACACCGGCTACATCGGCAGCTTGAAGAGTATGAGCTTCGAGAAATTGATCGAGCATGCACCGGAGCGAGCCATCCAGCTCGCAGTTAAGGGTATGTTGCCGAAGAACAGCCTTGGCCGGCAGATGATCAAGAAGTTGCGCGTTTATGCGGGTGATGCTCATGACCATCAAGCTCAGCAGCCTGTTCCGCTGGAAATTCCAGCCTAAACAAACATCGACCAGATCAAACGCGATCTGAATTTACGACAGAACACGACTACGGAAATCCCATGAGCGAAACCGCTTTTTACGGCACAGGCCGACGCAAGACTTCTACAGCGCGCGTATACGTGCGTCCGGGTAACGGCGATATCACTGTCAACCGGAAGCCACTCGACCAATTCTTTGGACGTGAGACTGCTCGCATGATTGTTCGTCAACCGTTGGAGTTGATCGGACGCAAGAACGATTTCGATGTCACTGTGTCAGTCACAGGCGGCGGAACAACAGGGCAGGCCGGTGCGATTCGTCATGGCTTGACCAGAGCGCTGATGGAGTATGACGAAAGTCTTCGGCCAGAGTTGCGCAAAGCAGGGTTTGTCACCCGCGATGCACGGGAAGTGGAGCGCAAGAAAGTCGGACTGCGCAAGGCGCGTCGCGCCACACAGTTCTCCAAACGCTAAAGCACTCTCCTTGCTGGCATGGAGCGATTCTCTCCAACGTCCGCAACGCGGAGGGCCAAAAAAAGCAGCCATCGGCTGCTTT
>JBCBBH010000002.1:176100-783810 GCA_038531945.1 Pseudomonadota bacterium
TTTTTTGAGATTGAGTAAAGCAGCCATCGGCTGCTTTTTTTTGAGATTGAGTAAAGCAGCCATCGGCTGCTTTTTTTTGAGATTGAGTAAAGCAGCCATCGGCTGCTTTTTTTTATTCTCTGAGGCGGCGCTTGTTGCCTTCTTGGAAGACCCCTGCTCGTGTCTGTGGGGTTAGTTTTGTAAGCGCCGAACGCCGTTGGGTCCACCTAACAGCAGTACATCGGCGCCGCGGTTGGCGAAAATTCCTACAGTAACGACGCCCGGAATTTGGCTGATTCTTGCTTCCATCTCACGCGGATTGACGATCGACAAGTTGTGGACGTCAATGATCTCGTTCCCGTTATCTGTCGTGAATCCTTCACGGAAGAACGGTTGCCCGCGCATTTTGATCATCTGACGACTGACGTACGAACGGGCCATCGGGATGACTTCAATCGGCAATGGAAACTGGCCCAGCATACCCACCAGCTTGGACTCGTCCGCTATACACACAAATTTTCGTGCTGCAGCCGCGAGAATTTTCTCTCGGGTCAACGCGCCGCCACCGCCTTTCATCAGGTCAAGGTGTTTTGTGCATTCATCGGCACCGTCGATGTAGAGATCCAGCGTTCCCACTTCGTTGAGTGGTTGGACCTCAAACCCGGCCGCGGACAGCAGTTTGGTCGTCACGTCAGAACTCGAAACAACCGCTGAAATCCTGTCTCGGTACTCTGGCAAGAAAGGGATCAGCTCATTGACGGTCGAGCCGGTGCCGACGCCCAGGCCGTCCACTCCGTTCTCCAGGAACGATAACGCGTCAATCGCCGCTTTCTTTTTATGGGATCTTGAGTCCATATTTGGATTTATGTGGTGAGAAACTGAAAATATATCAGCACAGTCAAGAGGTTGTGGCCGAATTCGTCACGCTTTCGTAATTGGCTCCAAAAAAAATGCCCGCCTGGGAGGGCGGGCACTCTTTTTTTGCCCTAACGCCCGGAATCATAGCCATTGCCGGACGGTCGGGTCATCGCGTTAACGCTTTTTGGTGCGTCGGCGCGTTTTCTTCTTCGCCACTTTTTTCTTAGCGACTTTTTTCTTCGCAACCTTTTTCTTGGCTACCTTTCTTTTCGCTGTCTTTTTCTTGGCAGCTTTTTTCTTAGCTACCTTTTTCTTGGCGACTTTCTTTTTAGCGGTTTTCTTTTTGGCTGTCTTTTTCTTGGCAGTTTTCTTCTTAGCCGTTTTTCTCTTCGCTACTTTTTTCTTGGCGGTTTTCTTTTTCGCTGTCTTTTTCTTAGCGGTTTTTTTCTTGGCTGTTTTCTTCTTAGCTACCTTTTTCTTGGCAGTTTTCTTCTTAGCCGTTTTTTTCTTCGCTACTTTTTTCTTGGCAACCTTCTTCTTGGCTGCTTTTTTCTTCGCTACTTTTTTCTTAGCGACTTTCTTGCGAGTAGTTTTCTTAGCGACTTTCTTCTTCGCTGCTACTTTGCGTTTGGTCGCAACCTTACGTTTCGTAGCCTTCTTTCGAGTCGAAGTTTTTTTCTTCGACGTTTTCTTGGTAGCCATAATGACTTCTCCGTGTGGGTACCCGGGGCCGAGTATATACATAAGATGGCAAAATTCCAGCAACAGGGTCAGGAGTTGTGAACTCGTTTCGCACTACGTTTATAGGGGTGTGTTGTTGACCTTAGTACACGTCAACAGGAGCCGATCGTTACTCGGACCATTTCGCCTGTGGGTTCAACACTTTTTGACTGCGAACCACACCCGGGTGGTTGTTGTGCGGTACGCCTTGTGAATCAAACCTATTGGCTAGGTCCTCGCATCTCCAATGATTGGCGTTTAGCCTTGCGTCGCAAGGGTTTGAGGCGTGTGTTCTTCTTTCTTGAAAAGCGCCTTCTGTCGTAAACCGCTCGTTCGGTGACGACAATATCGAGTGTTTGATCCCAAGGTTTCGAAGCGATCGCGTGACACTTTTGAACGTCGAATGCTGCGCCGATATAAATCAAACCACGTTGCTTTCGTAACTTCGCAATCGCACGATCGTAGTAACCGCCGCCCACGCCTGTTCGGTGATTGCATGCGTCAAATGCGCTTAATGGCGCGATAACTTGATCGATCGTCGCGCGTGCGATTCGGCTTTGGTATCGGTCGAGAATACGCGGTTCGCGAATGTTATATCGATTTCGCCGAACGGCATGTCGGGCACTGATGGTTCTCCAACGCAATTGCCTATGAGGTTCAATCACGGGCGCGAAGACTTCGCGTCGTTGAGATGTCAGTAAGCCAATCAACCCTGACAGATTCGCTTCATCGTGGTTTGCGAGGTAAACAGCGACCGGTCCGCCATACCGGTCGAGGATCTTGGATAATCGGTAGGAGATCTTTAACGAATGTGAGTGTCGCTCATGCGTCGTGAGCGATCGTCGGGCGTTGAGCCCGCGTTTGCGCGCTGTCGACGGATCGATTGTGGTCGTGCGTTCCATTCAGATCAGAAGCATGCTTCCCGCTTGCGCCGTCAATGACCATCACTCTCGAACCTGAGAGTAAGGTGGGACCAACCACGGCAGAACAGGCTTTCCGGTAAGACCGGTAGTGCGCAAATCTACCCGCAGGCACAGTCCCGAGGTTAGATAATTAGGGTCGAGAGGTTTCCAGGCCGTCGTCGAACGCCGCAGGAAGCACAGGAGGATTGTGGCACGTAATCATGCCTTGAAGCCAGTCGATAGGACGACGGGTGTGCGCTCGTTCACAAATCCAGCTGTCGGGTGCTCGCTAGAGCCGCTTCCGCGCGGTCGTTCAGCGCATTGAGTCGCGTACCGAAGCTATCTCTCAGAGATGTCTCGCTCGTCTGGGTTTTGAGCAGGTCATTCGCCATGTTGAGCGCGGCCATAACGGCAATTCGATCCAGGCCGACCACCTTGCCACTGTCGCGAATCTCGCGCATTTGCTGATTTAAGAGTTCAGCAGCGTCCAACAGCGCAGTCCGCTCATTAACTGGACAGGACACCTGATATTCCTTTTCAAGAATTCTCACCGTTACATGGGCGTATACGTCAGACATGAGATCTCCTGCCGGCGCGTTAGCTGCCGCTCTCCATCGCCTTCAATCGGCCAATCATTGCTTCAACCTTGCTGCGCACAAGCTCGTTTTTCTGCAACAGTGATGCGCGTTCACTCATCAGCGACTCCTGCCGCTCGCGCAAAGACCGATTCTCTTCACGCAGCTGATCGCAGACGCGGACGATATCGTCCATACGTGCTTCCAAGCGTTTAAGCGCTTGTTCAAACTGGTTGTCGCTTTGATCACTCACCCCGCGAATATAGTGACCAGCGCGAAAGTGGTCAATGGATAGGTCCAGCTGTGGACGCCTGCTCACTTGCCAGCGGGTCGACGCCGTCGCATTTGTTATGATCGCGGCTTCCCGATCGGAGTTTGTTTATGTCAACGGCAGAAAACGCCTACCTGGCAATTGAGAGATTGCTCGGCGGGTGCGGTGTCGACGTTTCTGCCTCAGAGGCGGATGGTCGGTTGATGAGTCTTGCAACGATGCTGGGGCCTCAGGCTGCCGTGGTCTGGGCCGATCAGCTTGTTTCGGACTCTAGTTCGGTGGAAGCGGGCGCTGTCGGTCAACTCAAGGCCATGGGGATCGAGCGTGTCGCTGTGCTGGAGGCGGGAGAGGGGTTGCCGGTTCTTTGCTTGCCAGACGATGAAGATGATTTACGCGACCGGGTGCACGAGCTGGCGATGTGGGCCGGAGGATTTGTCAGTGGCATCGGCGAAGCCGCTGCGTTGCGCGGGCCGAAAGCGCGTGAGTTGATTGAAGCGGAGCCACTGCGGGAATTGCTGACCGATCTTGCAGAAATCTCCCGGGCGTCAATTCAGGATGATGCGCTGGATGAATCCAACGAATCCGCGTACGCAGAGCTGGTCGAGTTTCTGAGAGTCGCCGCGCAACTGGCTTACGACACATTGCTGCCGACTCGTGAACTGGACTTGACCCAGACCGACCAGGTGCACTGAACGTGATTCGGGTTCCAAGATGTTTGAAGCCGGCCCCGCGGGAGTACGCCCGACGGCGAAAGCAGCTAATGAGAATGATGGGCGCTGACAGTATCGCGATTCTTCCTGCAGCGCCCGTGCGGATTCGTTCGCGCGACGTGAGTCACCGGTACCGGCAAGACTCTGATTTTTACTATCTAACCGGTTTTCACGAGCCCGAGTCTGTGGCTGTACTGATTCCCGGACGGCCGCAGGGCGAATTCATTGTTTTCTGCCAGGAGCAGGATCCCGATGATGCTGTATGGCATGGAGAGCGCGCTGGACCCGAAGGCGCCGTTGCGGGTTTCGGTGCGGATGATGCTTTTCCGATTTCAGACATTAACGACATTCTTCCGGGTCTCATGGAGAATGCGAAGCGGGTCTACTACAACATGGGGCGCGATGCCGACTTCGATGCCCACGTTCATGAGTGGGTGGGTGTGTTACGCGGTCGCAATATCAAAGGCGTGGATGCGCCGCATGAATTTGTCGCGCTCGATCATTACCTCCATGACATGAGGTTATATAAGTCACGCGCGGAGATTAGCCGGCTCCGGCGCTCGGCCAAGATCGCTGTGTCGGCGCACTTACGCGCCATGCAAGCCGTGCGCCCCGGCATGACTGAATTTGAACTGGAAGCAGAGTACCTGCACGAGTTTCGTCGATTCGATGCCGAACCTTCGTATCCGCCGATCGTTGGCGGCGGAGCGAACGGTTGTGTTTTGCATTACACCCAGAACACGGCGCGTCTTGAGGATGGCGACCTCGTGCTGGTCGATGCGGGCTGCGAGGCCAGTATGTATGCCTCTGACATCACCCGTACCTATCCTGTGAATGGTCGGTTCTCGGCGGCACAGCGCGAGCTCTACGAGGTGGTTCTCGAAGCGCAGGAGGCAGCAATCGAAAAAACTCGGGCAGGTAATCACTGGAACGCACCGCATGAGGCGGCGGTCCGATCGATTACCAAAGGGCTGCGCTCCTTGGGGTTACTCAGTGGCAATCTCAGAACGTTGATTCGCCAGGAAGCCTACCGACCGTTCTTTATGCACCGCACGGGACATTGGCTGGGTATTGACGTTCATGATGTGGGTGACTACAAGATCGACGATGCGTGGCGGTTGTTGGAGCCCGGAATGGTGACCACGGTTGAGCCGGGAGTCTATGTAGGTGCTGATGCGGCGGTCGATTCGCGATGGCGCGGCATCGGAATCCGAATTGAGGACGATGTGCTGGTTACCAAAGATGCACCGGACGTACTGACTCGAGGCCTACCGAAAACGGTTGCGGAAATCGAGCAGTGGATGGCCGTCGACAAACAGGTGGCTGCGGCGTGATGCCAGCGCGGTCCCGGTCGGTCGTCGTTGCTGGCGGTGGAATTGTCGGCCTTGCCGCGGCAGCGGTCATACGCCGGTCGGCACCGCGGGTCCATGTGGTCGTCGTGGACCCCAAAATTGATGGCATCGAGATCCCGGAAGCGATTGGACAACGCGTGATTGCTTTAACGCCGGCTTCGATTAACGTGTTTGAACAGCTCGCTGTTCTGCCGACGATGCCGGATTTTGCGCTCACGCCCTACCACAGGATGCGCGTGTGGGACGCCGGAGTATCGGCTGGCGAAGGCATCGAGTTCGCGTCGCACCTTCAAGGTATGGACAACCTCGGTGCCATCGCTGACGTTGCCTCGTTACAAGCTGCGCTATATCAAGCCTTGTTGCTCGATGATGCTGTGACATTTCGGCAGGCGGAGATCGTGGGGCTCGAGTCTCGATCCGGCTCTGTTGTGACGGCGCTTTCCGACAATGAGCGAATCGAGTCGAGTCTTGTCGTTGGCGCTGACGGTCGGAATAGCAAAGTGCGTGACTGTCTCGGTTCGGACCTGCGGCGTTGGTCGCATCACCAATGCGCGGTAGTGGCTACGTTAGAGGCTGAACTGGATCATCAGTCGACCGCGCTGCAACGGTTTTTGCCGACCGGCCCCCTCGCGTTGCTACCACTGCAGGCGTCACAGGTATCGCTGGTTTGGTCAACCACCACCGAGCATGCGCGCGAGTTGGTCTCCATGCCGCCCGACCGGTTCTCGGATGCAGTCAGTGAGGCAAGCGACCGCGTGCTTGGTCGATTGCAGGCGACCTCTCGCGTTGTGAGTTTCAAGTTGGAGAGCGCCTACGTGACCAATCCCATCGGACCGCGAGCCGTATTGATCGGCGATGCGGCGCATGCGATCCATCCCTTGGCGGGCCAGGGCGCGAATCTCGGGTTCTCGGATGCGGTTGCGCTGGCGGGCGTCATCGCCGATGCGGTGGACGAGCAGGCAGACTTTGGCGACCCACCCTGGTTGCGTCGCTATCGACGAATGCGTCGCAGCGACAACCTGACGACGTTGTTTGGTCTCGATTTCGTCAACCGTTTGTTCGCTCGTGAAACGGGTGTTTTGGCCGATTTGCGCCGACGCGGCATGCGGTGGTTTGGGCAAAGCCAAATAGCCCGACAACTTGCGATCAGTCACGCGAGTGCCATGCGCGGGGCTGACCCATTGAGACAACCATGAACAACCGATCTGTGCACGTCATCGCTTTTCTGTGCGCCGTCTCAGGTCTCGCTCTGTTTTTTTACAAAGCGTACCGATTAGGCTTTCCGTTGACCGCCGACACGGATCGGACCGTGTGGACGATCGAGGCGTCACTCAGATTCGATGCGAGGCCCGGTCCCATCAAGGCAGAGCTGAAGGTCCCTGCGCTGACGAGTGGTTTCACGACGCTTTCGGAAAACTCCGTGTCGGGCGGCTACGGTTTCAACCTGGACTATGCCGACGGTGGGCGCCTCGCTCGATGGGCTGTGCGCAGCGCAGATGGTGAACAGCGGTTGTATTACCGCGTCGTCGTCTATGCCGACCCGTCGGTTGAAGAAGTCGACACCACGCCGCCGTTTCCGGATATACCGGCACTGGACGAACCGTTGCGCACTGCAGCGGTGGTGTTGATGGAGGAGGTGCGTGAACAGTCTGCAGACACCGATACGTTGGTCGCAGAGTTGTTGACGCGCGTCAATGACCCAACCCCAGGACCCAATGTGGAACTTCTGTTCGATGGACTGTCCGGATCGCTGCGTCGGACACAACGTCTAATTGAACTGTTGGCGTTTGCGCGTGTTCCGGCGAGGCCACTGCGCGGAGTGTTGTTGGCTGACGAGCAACGCCATGCGCCCGTTCGGACGTATCTCGAAGTGCACAACGGAGTGAATTGGTCAGTCTACAACCCGCGCACGGCTCGGCTTGGACTTCCCAGTAACTTCTATCCGTGGTGGCGTGGTGTGGATGCACTCGCTGACGTGCAGGGGGGTAATGCCCTTGATTTGAATTTCGCCGTGCGCCGCAGTCAGGTCGACAGCCTCGATGTTGTCGCCCAGCGCAGCGTTGCCCAGGGCTCCATCGCACTCGATTTCTCGTTGTTTGGTCTACCGATCCAGACGCAGGCGGTTTACGCGGTGTTGCTGATGGTGCCGATCGGTGCCTTGGTTATGGTCGTCTTGCGCAACTTTGTCGGGCTGCAGACGTTCGGAACGTTCATGCCGGTGTTGATTGCGATCGCATTTCGCGAGACGGATTTGCTCGCCGGTGTCGTGTTGTTCTCGTTGCTGACCAGTCTTGGGTTGGCTATTCGCTTCGGTTTGGAAAAGCTTCGGTTGCTGCTCGTGCCTCGACTGACCGCGGTGTTGATCATCGTTGTGATACTGATGCTGGTGATCAGCATCCTCGCGCATCGGCTCGGACTGGAAACCGGTCTGTCCGTTGCGCTGTTCCCGATGGTCATCATCGCGATGACGATCGAGCGCATGTCGGTTATCTGGGAGGAGCGCGGAGCGGCCGACGCCATCAAGGCCGGGGTCGGTAGTTTGACGGTTGCAGCCTTCGCGTATCTCGTCATGGGTATCGACGCGCTGGAGCACCTGATTTTTACATTCCCTGAGCTCCTGCTGGTCGTGTTGGCGATTGTGCTGTTGTCCGGGCGTTACACCGGATATCGCTTACTGGAGCTGCCGAGATTTGCCGCGCTGGAGAAATCTCGCTAATGCGATTGTGGGGCTTCGCATTGAATCGAGCGGGCGTGCTTGGCATCAATGAGCGCAATGCCGGCTACATCATGCCGCTCAACCCGCGACGGCTCTACCCGAGGGTCGATGACAAGGTTCGCACAAAGGCTCTGGCTCGCGAGGCGGGCATGGCGGTGCCCGAGTTGTACTTTGTCGCAAGAAGTCAGGCGGATGCGCTGCGCCTGCCTGATGCGCTGTCCGCGCACGCCAGTTTTGTCGTGAAACCGGCGAATGGCAGTGGTGGCGATGGCATCCTCGTTGTTGACGGTCGCTACGGCGAACACTACCGATTGATTAGCGGCGACTTAATGAGTGAGACCGCGCTCCTGCATCACGTTTCGAATATTGTCTCTGGTCAATACAGCTTGACCGGTGGCGCCGATTCAGCGCTTGTCGAGTACCGAGTACAGTTCGATCAGGTGTTCGATGCAATTAGTTTTCAGGGCGTACCCGACGTTCGCATCATCGTTTACCGTGGCTATCCGGCCATGGCCATGGTCCGTTTACCAACCCGCAGCTCGGGTGGAAAAGCTAACCTGCACCAGGGTGCCGTAGGTGCTGGTGTGGATATCGCATCCGGTCTTACGCTGGGTGCTGTTAGCGGCAATGATCGCGTGACAATGCATCCGGATACGCTAAACGAGATCGACGGCAATCAAGTGCCGCACTGGGACAAGCTGTTGGAAATCGCAGCTCTGGGTTATGACGTTTCCGAGCTGGGGTACCTTGGCGTCGATATGGTCATTGACCGTGACTTAGGACCGCTGATGTTGGAAATGAACGCGCGCCCGGGCTTGAATATACAGATCGCGAATGGCGCAGGTCTAAAACCGCGATTCGCGGCCATCGACCAACACCTTTCATCCAATCCATTCGATGCAGACCCCGCCTCACGCGCGGCGGTCAGTCGCGAGCTCATACAACGCCTGGTCGCACCTGCTTCCGTATCCATGATGGGCTGAAATCGCCAAGTTCGTTGGCTCGCCGCATCAGGGCGGACAAGTCCGTATATGCCAGTTCGAAAAGCGTGTCAAAATCTTCGACCACGTAGTAGATGTCTTGGAACGTGTCGATCCGAAATGGCGTTCGCAAGACGTCCAGTACGTCGAATGCCCGTCGTTCCGGTCGATCGCTCTCGACCGCGTATGTCAATTCGCCCGGAGATGAGCAAATACCCGCGCCATAAGCGCGTACACCGGTGTCTGATTGAACGAGTCCAAACTCGGTAGTGAACCAATACAGTCGAGCTAGCAATTCGCGCTCACGTTCGCCCGCTTTCAGGCCGGCAATGCCGTAGGCATGAGTAAACTGTGCAAAACGGTCGTCGGTCAGATGCGGCGCGTGCCCGAACAACTCATGGAAGATGTCAGGCTCCTCCAGATAGTCGAGATCTTCCGGACGTCGAATAAACGACGCAGCAGGGAATTGCTTCTCGGCTAGCAGCGCAAAAAACTCGTCGGCGGGAATGATCGCGGGGACTGGCGTCACGCTCCATCCAGTCATTGCGCGCAGGGTGTTGGAGATGTCCGCGCATTGCGGAATTTCGTCATGCTTGAATCTGAGCGTTGCGCTCGCGTCGATGAAGGCCTGGCAAGCCCGACCGGGCAACAACTTCTGTTGGCGCTCGATCAGCCGCTGCCAGACTGAGTGCTCTTCCTGCGTGTAGGGGATGTATCCGTCATCGGATGGCGTATGGGCGACGTAGTTCGCTGTCGATTCGCTGTTTAGTTTCATGTCAACACTATACGGTGTCCAAGCCCCAAGAAGATTGCCAAAAGTGGCGCAACATGAGAGTTTTGCGCAATATTTCTGCCATTTTTGGCGATATAGAGATCAAATACACCATGGATTCGTACGATCGTAAAATTCTTGCTGCACTGCAGCGTGATGCGCGAGTCTCGAATCAGCGCCTGGCTGAATCGGTCGGCCTGTCTGCATCTCCATGCCTTCGACGCGTGCAGAAACTTGAGAAAAAAGGGCTGATTCGCGACCGGGTTACGTTGCTTGATCGCAAGGCACTCGGCTTGCATATCCTCGCGTTTGTGCATGTGTCGCTGGAGGATCATCTGCCGCAGACACTGCAAAAGTTCGACGGCGTGGTGTCGGACTGCGATCAGATTCTTGAGTGCCACGCGCTGAGCGGACAGTACGACTATCTGTTAAAAGTTGTCGCGCGCGATATGGCGGATTTCGAACAATTTCTAACGCATGAGTTGCTGGCAGGGCGCGGTGTGGCGTCGGCCAACACCAGTTTTGTGATTAACGAACGCAAAGACTCCACCGTATTGCCTCTAGACTAGCGTCGCTGGAATTCACTTCCACCTGCCGCTATGATCTCGGCTCGATCCAGCGATGCTGCGGGAGAGTGTCGGCATCGCCGACCACCGAAGGCGCAACCCGCCCGGAAACGCTCAGGTCAACGGACTGCAGCATCTGATCGACTCTGGAGAGCGGCAGCGCATCTGCCCACCGAAGGGGACCCCAGCCTCGCGCTGCGGCAGATCTCTCAGGTCACCGGACAGAGCGGGCACGACCGTGGTGCTTTACGGTCAGCTGCTACGTCTGCCCGGAGTGTTTGTTGATGACCGAATTACTTCATACCTGTTTGCACGCCCAACACGTTGAGGCGGGCGCGAAAATGGTGGATTTCGGCGGCTGGGACATGCCGCTGCACTACGGATCGCAGCTCGAGGAGCATCATGTCGTGCGACGCGATTGCGGCATGTTCGATGTTTCTCATATGACGGTTGTCGACATATCCGGCGAGCCCGGCGAACCGCGCAAGTTTCTATCGCGATTGCTCGCTAACGACATTGCGAAGTGCGCCACGCCAGGTCAGGCAATCTACACCTGCATGCTCAATGAGGCGGGTGGTGTGATTGACGACCTGATTGCCTATTGGCAGGGCGGCGATGCATACCGGTTGGTTGTCAACGCGGCGACCCGTGAGAAAGACCTGGCGTGGATCGAAAACATCTCTGAAAATTTCGATGTGCAAATCGACGAACGCCCAGACCTTGCGATGATCGCGGTTCAAGGCCCGAACGCCAGGGCCAAAGCCGGTCCGGTTTTACCTGCAGAGTTACGCGAGTCGGTTGCAGCGTTGAAACCGTTTCGAGCGGCGACGCATGATGACTGGTTTGTCGCGCGAACCGGTTATACGGGTGAGGATGGTTGGGAGATCATTTTGCCCGTGGCGCAAGCCGCGGACACTTGGCGCTCATTGGTGGAGGCTGGCATCCCACCAGCAGGGTTAGGAGCGCGAGACACGCTACGCTTGGAGGCCGGTCTGAATCTCTACGGTTCCGACATGGACGAGACAACAACGCCCCTCGAATCGAATCTTGCGTGGACGGTCGATTTCGAGAGCGCGCGCGAGTTTGTCGGTGAATCGTCTTTGCGAGACGCAAATCCAACCCGCAAATTAGTTGGGTTGGTTGTTCTTGGTCGAGGCGTCGTGCGCGACCACCAGTCGGTCCTGGCGCCTGAGGGTGAGGTAGTAGGAGAGATCACCAGCGGCGGCTACTCGCCGACTCTGGAGCGTTCCATTGCCTTGGCCCGCGTCTCGGCCGACACACCTGCTCGCGTGGATGTAGAGGTGCGAGGTCGCCGTATTCCCGCGCAGGTGATCGATCCACCGTTTGTCCGTCGCGGCAAGATTTTGGTTTCTATTTGATTGACTTGAGGAGCGCAAGCGCATGTCGGAAGTCCCCGGAGATTTGATCTACACGCAGGAGCACGAGTGGCTACGACTGGACGACGACGGCAGCGTCGTGATCGGAATCACAGAGCATGCCCAGGAGGCGCTCGGAGATCTCGTGTATGTCGAGTTGCCAGAAGTTGGGCAGACGCTGAGCTCCGGTGATGGTCTGGCGGTCGTCGAATCCGTCAAGGCTGCATCCGATGTGTATGTTCCCATCGAAGCCGAAGTAGTTGGTGTCAACGAGGCACTCGCGGACGCGCCCGAGAAAGTGAACGAAGATCCTTACGGTGAAGGGTGGATCGCACGTGTCACTCCGGCTGACCGCGATGCACTCGATGCATTGATGAATGCCGATGCCTATCAGGAATTTCTGGATAACCTCGACGATTAATTCCGCGGAGTAGACCCATGCCTTTCATACCGCATACAGAACAAGATATCGCTGACATGCTGGAAGCGATCGGCGCTGACAGCATCGATGATCTTTTTGATGAGATCCCGGAATCACTGCGCATCGATGGTCTCGATGGTGTTCCGGCACCCATGAATGAAATGGCCGTAACCCGGCTGATGCATGATCGTGCTGCGCGAGACGCTAATGCACTGTCGTTTATCGGAGCGGGCGCATACGAACATCACATTCCTGCAGCGGTTTGGCAGCTGACGACTCGCGGAGAGTTCTACAGCGCCTATACGCCGTACCAGGCAGAGGCTAGCCAGGGCACCTTGCAGGTCATCTACGAGTTCCAGTCGATGATCGCCAGTATGACGGGAATGGAAGCGAGCAACGCATCGCTCTACGACGGTGCTTCGGCGGTTGCCGAAGCCGCTTTGATGGCGGTACGCGCCAATCGCAAGTCAAAATCGCGCCGGGTAGTCTTTGCCGGCGGCACGAACCGCACCTATCAAAAAGTAGCCGAGGCGATCGCTGGCACCCAAGGCCTCAGGTTCGAAGAAAGCCCGTTTGATAAGGCAACCGGAAGAGCCGACCCGGCTGCACTCCTGGAGGGTGATGAACCACCCGTTGCTATCGTAATTTCTCAGCCGAATTTTTTCGGAACGATCGAAGCGGTGGATGAACTGACCGATGCGGCCCATGCTGTGGGGGCACTCGTCATTGCGATCGTGAATCCGACGGCATTGGCATTGTTGAAGCCGCCGGGAGAATGGGGGGAGCGCGGCGCGGATATTGTCTGCGGTGAAGGGCAGCCGCTCGGAGTGCCTTTGTCTTCCGGAGGCCCTTACTTCGGATTTATGACCACCCGCCAGGCGCTTGTGCGACAGCTGCCGGGGCGCATAGTCGGACGCACTCGGGATCTTGATGGCAAGACCGGCTTCACACTGACCCTTCAAGCGCGCGAGCAGCACATTCGCCGCTCGAAAGCGACATCAAATATTTGTACCAATCAGGGGTTGATGGTCACGGCAGCGACGATGTATCTGTCGCTGCTCGGAGAACAAGGTCTGGCGAGGGTCGCAGCGGCCAGTCATACCAACACGCGTCGTTTGAGCGACACGTTGTGCACCGTTCCGGGGGTCAGTCGTCGTTTCGAGACGCCTGCCTTCCACGAAACCGTGTTGCAATTGGACCGACCTGTGGCACCGGTTCTCGAGGCGCTGGCGGCTAATGATCTGCTCGGCGGCCTGGATTTGTCAGAAATCTACCCTGAACTGGGTCATTGTCTATTGATCTGTGCGACGGAAACGAAATTGGACGAAGACATTCAGCGTTATCGAGATGAGCTGGCCCGTGTCATGGGTGCCTCGAGCACACTGCGCGACGCGAGCTAAGGAGAACGTCATGACATCAAAACTCATTTTTGAAAAGTCTTGTGCGGGTCGCTTCGCGACGGCCCAGGCTCCATTGGAAACTCTGGATGATCTGTTGACGGATTCGGATTTGCCGCTGGAACAGCGCCGGTCGAGGTCCACAGTGCTGCCCGAGGTGTCGGAGCTGGAAGTGGTGCGCCACTACACGCGACTGTCGCAGAAGAACTTCTCAATCGACACTCATTTTTACCCGTTGGGCTCTTGCACCATGAAGTACAACCCGCGCGCCTGCAACTCATTGGCGATGCTGCCAGGGTTTCTCGGGCGACACCCGCTTGGACCAGAATCTCACGGTCAAGGGTTCCTCGAGTGCATGTTCGAATTGCAGGAGATGCTGAAGTCCGTCACCGGCATGAGCGGTGTTTCCCTGACCCCGATGGCGGGCGCGCAGGGCGAGCTTACCGGTGTCGCGATGATTCGCGCCTACCACCGCAATCGCGGCGATCTTGCGAGAAACGAAATTCTGGTGCCGGATGCAGCGCACGGAACCAACCCGGCGACCGCAACCATGTGCGGTTGCAAGGTTGTGGAGCTTCCGACTGACGCGGAAGGCGACGTCGACATTGAGGCACTGAAAGCTGCGGTCGGGCCGAATACGGCCGGCATCATGCTGACCAACCCGTCGACCCTCGGAGTGTTCGAGCGCAAGATCAAGGAGATCGCCGCAATCGTCCATGAAGCAGGTGGATTGCTCTACTACGATGGCGCGAATCTCAACGCGATTCTGGGTAAGTGTCGCCCCGGCGACATGGGTTTTGATGTGATTCACATGAACCTGCACAAAACATTTTCGACGCCGCACGGTGGCGGTGGCCCCGGTTCGGGTGCGGTGGGTGTTGCGAAGCGCCTTGAGCCGTTTATGCCCATTCCCGTAGTCGGTCGCGATGGCGACAAGTATCGCTGGATGAGTGAGGCGGATTTACCCCTGAGCATAGGTCGTCTGTCGGGTTTCATGGGCAACGCGGGCGTGTTGTTGCGAGCGTACATCTACATGCGGATGCTCGGTGACGACGGCATGCGCCGCGTGGGTGAGTTTGCGACCCTGAATGCGAATTACTTGATGGCACGCCTCGCAAAAGCCGGTTTTGATCTGGCATTTGAAAATCGACGCGCAAGCCATGAGTTCATCATCACGATGAAGCGCACCGCGCGGGAGCACCACGTTACGGCGATGGATGTTGCGAAGGCGCTGTTGGACGAAGGATTCCACGCACCGACGACCTACTTCCCTCTGTTGGTTCCCGAGTGTTTGTTGATCGAGCCGACGGAGACGGAAAACAAGGAAACGCTGGATGTTTTCGTTGACGCAATGATTCGCGTCGCCGAACTCGCGGAACAGAATGCCGAAGCGATCCATGCAGCGCCGGTCACTTTGCCGGTTCGTCGTTTGGACGATGTGCAGGCGGCGCGACAGCTCGATATTGTCTGGACAGGAAGCGAGGATGCGGCTGCATGAGGCGTTTATGGCTGGCGGCGCTAAGCTGTCTCACGATCAGCACGGCGTTTGCCCAGTCGGACCGGGATACCTGGTCGCGTACGATCGAGGAAATCTCATCGGGTATCGTCTCCATCCGCGTTGACTCGACGCGGGCTTTTGACACGAGTTGGAACACTAGTTCGCAGGCCACAGGGTTCGTGGTCGATGCTGAAGCCGGGTTGATCCTGACCAACCGACACGTCGTGACGCCGGGTCCTGTTGTCGCGGAAGCTGTCTTTCTGAACAACGAGGAAGTGGCGCTGCAACCGGTTTATCGCGATCCGGTTCACGACTTCGGCTTCTATCGGTTCGATCCGAGTCAGTTGCGTTATATCGAGCCTGCCACACTGGCGCTGAATCCGGCGGGAGCGCGCGTCGGGCGAGAGATTCGCGTCATCGGCAACGATGCTGGTGAAAAACTGTCGATCCTCGCTGGCACATTGGCGAGATTGGATCGGCCGGCGCCGCAATACGGTCGTGGCAACTACAACGATTTCAACACGTTTTATTTCCAGGCGGCGTCAAGCACCTCGGGTGGGTCGTCAGGCTCTCCGGTTGTCGATATCAACGGCAACGTGATTGCTTTGAATGCGGGCGGCAGCAACGGTGCAGCGTCCAGTTTCTTCCTGCCACTCGACCGTGTTGTTCGTGCACTCGAACTCATCCGCGCGGGTCAGGCAGTGCCGCGTGGTTCATTGCAAACGACGTTTGTTCGCAAACCCTATGACGAGTTGCGGCGTCTCGGGTTGCAACCGCAAACCGAAACCGAGTTCCGCGACACATTTCCCGATGACACGGGTGTCTTGACGGTAGATCAGGTGCTGCCCGAAAGTCCGGCGTACGGTCAGTTGCGGCCAGGCGACATTCTAGTCTCCGTCAATGGAGCATTGATCAACGCATTTGTGCCACTGGAATCGGTGTTGGATCAACATGTCGGAATGCCGGTCGCCATCCAGGTCGAGCGGGGTGGTCAGACTGTGTCCCTCGAAATCGAGGTCACGAATCTTGACGATATTTCCGCTGCGAGTTATCTCGAGTTTGGCGACGCGGTGATGAACACGCTCTCCTATCAGCAGGCCCGCCACTACAATCTGGCGCCGCGGGGAGTTTACGTCGCGAACCCTGGATACATGTTGAGCAATTCCGCGATTCCAAGAGGCGCTGTGATCGTCGAGGTCAACGGTCAGCCAGTACCGGACATCGACGCGATGGCTGAAGTGCTGGAAGGATTGGCGGACGATGCTCGCGCACAGGTGCGTTTCGTGACGTTGGACGCACCGCGTCAGGAGAATCTGCGTATCGTGCGGATCGATCGGACCTGGTTCGGCGCCAACATTTGCCGTCGCGATGACGCAAGTGGGTTATGGCCTTGTGAGGCGTTACCCGACGGGCCGCAGCGCAATGGCGAGATTGGCGGGAGCACGACGTTCCCGCCGCAGTCTGATCCACGCGCCGACAAAATTTCCAAGTCGCTGGTGCTCGTAAACTTCGACTTGCCATTTAATATTTCCGGTATTTCGGAGCGCCATTACTACGGGACGGGTTTGATCGTTGATGCAGCGCGCGGACTCGTGCTGGTTGACCGAAACACGGTTCCGATCGCCATGGGCGACGTCACCGTTACGTTCGCCGGGTCACTCGAAATTCCGGCACGCGTGGCGTATGTCCACCCGCTGCACAATCTCGCCATGGTCCAGTACGATCCGGCTTTGATCGGAGATACGCCGGTGCGCGATGCGCGATTCTCCGATGCGATCGTCGAACCTGATGATTCCGTTTGGGTCATCGGACTCACGCCGCAACACCGCGTGGTGTTGCAGGAAACGCGAGTTGCTTCAGTCGAACCACTTATATCTCCCGCGTCACGTTCGTTACGCTTCCGCGACACCAATCTCGAGGTGATTTCAGTGGTGAACGCGCCTGACGTCGACGGCGTGCTGAGCGATCGCAAAGGGAACGTCGTGTCGACCTGGTCGAGTTTCTCCGGTGGCGAGGGGCAAATTGTTCGCGGCATCCCGGCTGAGGTGGTCGAGCAGTTCATTGCTGTTGTGCAGGAAGGGCGAGCGTTCTATTCGCTTGAGACCGAGTGGGGGGTTGTGCCGTTGGCAAGCGCTCGCAAGCTCGGTTTGCCGGAGGCGTGGTTGGACCGGCTGGAGCGAGCCAACGGCGACCGTCGTCAGGCGCTTGCCGTGTCGCGAGTCGCGGCGGCGACAGACGCGGCGGATAAGCTGCAACCCGGGGATGTGCTGCTGACGGTCAACGGAGAGTTGATCACGACGTTCGCCGAGCTTGCCGAGGCGTCTCAGGATGAAACAGTTCGGTTGGAGATCTGGCGCGACGATGAACTGAAGTCGCTGGATGTGCGCACTGAGGTTCTCGATGGGCGTAGTGCTGATCGGGTTGTGCAGTGGGCTGGTGCGCTGTTGCAGGAGCCCTATCGAGAGCTCGCTCGTCAACGAGGTATCGAGCCAACCGGCGTTTACGTGGCGTATTTCAACTACGGCTCACCGGCAACGCGCTACGGATTGTGGGCCGGTCGCCGCGTGGTCGAAGTCAATGGTCAGCCCACACCAGATCTTGATGCGTTTTTGGGTGTCGTTGAGCAGGCCGAGGATCGCGAGTCCTTGCGCATCACGACACTGGACTGGAACGATGCACCGCAAGTCATCACGTTAAAACTCGACAAACAATATTGGCGAGGATTCAGCGTGCATTATGAAGACGGTGGCTGGCAGCGAGCGACGCTCGATTAGCGATTACGAATGGCCGCCGCGAGTTCTCGCCAATCGGTGATCGGCGCGCGGCACGACAGCCCCTCACAAATGTATGCGGTCACGCCTTGTGCAGGGGCCGAGTGTGCCGCTAGAGCCGGATGGAGGCCCACAGCGTCTGATGGAATCGCGAACACGCAGCGATTGGGTGCGTAGATGGTCTGGATGTCCCGTTGCCATTGCGTGAGCTGCTCAGCCATACCTCGCAGCACGATCATCTCGGGTTCGCGCTGGTGCAACTGGATGGATTCGATCATCGACACATGCGCTTGCGGATAGTCGGCGACGGTGGGGCGCGCCCAGTTCACCGTCTCATCTGCGATCGTGATCCATTCGGTGCGTCCGAGCAGATGTCCGAGGCGACTCAAAACGCGCACCGCGACCGCATTGCCAGCCGGCGTCGCATCGTCTCCCAGAGGTTTGCTGCGATACATTAACTGCTCGCCATCATCAGGTGAGAAAAAGAATCCGCCCGCTTCGCGGTCATGAAAGCGGTCCACCAGCTGCTCGGCAAGGGCCACTGACCAGTCGAACCAATCACCGCGCCAGCGCATTTGAGTGAGATCCAGTAATGCATCGGCGAGTGTTGCGTAGTCGTCGAGAAACCCCGGGCTGCGACATTGACCCGCTTGCCAGACTGAATGTAGGCGATTCGCTCGCCATACAGTTTCGCGCAGTCGGTCGGCCGCACGCTCGGCAGCATCGGCAACCTTGGAGTCACCGAATACCACGGCTGCTCGTGCCAGTCCTTTCAGCGCCAGTGAATTCCAGGTCGTCACAATTTTTTCATCACGACCGGGTTGTGGACGTTGCTTGCGAGCTTCGATCAACACGTCGCGCGCTTGTGCCAGCTCAGGGTCAGTGAGGACAACATCCCTGTCGTGAACCGTCAGATGCCAGCGACCTTCAAAATTGGCCGCTTGCGTCAGTCCATAGCGAGCAGCGAATCGCTCGTAGATGGGTTCCGGCAGTTCCGAGCGCACTGCTTCGGGAGTCACTGTGTAGGTCGCGCCCTCGACGCCATCTGCGTCGGCATCCAGCGTTGCGAAAAATGTACCTTCTGGCGACCGCATTTCGCGAAATAACCAGTCAATCGTCGCCTGCCCCGCATCGCGGAACAAGGGCTCGCCTGTGGCTTGGTGTAAATCGACGGCGAGTTCCAGCAGGAGTCCGTTGTCGTACAGCATTTTTTCAAAATGCGGTATCTGCCAACGGGCATCGACGCAATACCTGAAGAATCCACCACCTACCTGGTCAAACAGGCCACCCTCGATCATTCGAGTCATCGACAGCGTTGCCATCAATAGTGCTTGCAGGTCAGGTTCGCTGCTCGTGGCCGTGTCGCGCCAAGCGTTAAGCAAGCGTCGCAACGACGGGATCTGTGGAAACTTCGGTGCGCGACCAAAACCGCCGTTATCTGAGTCATGTTGTTGCTCAAGTGCTGCTCTCACCTTTGCAGCGACATCTTCGCCGCTCGTTGTCGCTTTGTTCGGTTCTGGCTCAAGTTTGCTGAACACGGATTGAACGGCCGCGCCTTGCCGTGCGGCTTCCTCCGGGTTGCTACTGTGAAACTCGGCGACTTTCTCCAGCACCTCAGTGAAAGCTGGCAATCCGTGTTGCGCGGTTGGCGGAAAATAGGTTCCGCCGAAAAAGGGCAGTTGTTCGTCCGGTGTCAGGAACATCGTCAGCGGCCAACCGCCAGCACGTTGTGCCATGAGTTGGTGGGCTGTCTGGTAGACCTTGTCGATATCCGGTCTTTCCTCGCGATCAACTTTGATATTAATAAAGTGCGCATTCATAACCGCGGCAATGTCCGGGTTTTCGAAACATTCATGCGCCATGACATGGCACCAGTGGCAAGCGGAGTAGCCGACAGACAGCAGGATGGGTTTGCGTGATTCGCGTGCTGCCTGGAGTGCTGCTTCGTTCCACGGCCACCACTCCACCGGGTTGTCTGCATGTTGCTGCAGATACAGACTTGTCTCGTGTTCCAGTCGATTCATGATGCAACGTGCCAGGCGATTCGGGCCGCTACTATAGCGCAAACCCAATGGCGCCAAGTGGTACACTCCGCGCATGCTCGTCTACCCCGATATTGATCCAGTCGCGTTGAGCGTCGGACCTTTGAAGCTGCATTGGTACGGGTTGACCTACCTGGCTGGTTTTGTTCTTTCATTCTTTTTCGCACGCTACCGCGCGCGTCGGGACGACACACCGGTCGAACCCGGGGAAGTTGAAGATCTGATCTTCTATGGCGCTTTAGGCGTGATTGTCGGCGGGCGTGTCGGCTACCTCCTGTTCTACGGGTGGGCCAATATCGCTGATGACTGGCGCTACATTTATCGAGTTTGGGAAGGTGGTATGTCCTTCCACGGTGGGCTGCTGGGTGTGCTGGTCGCGATGGCACTGTTTGCTCGACGTAAAGGTCGGACGTTTTTCGAGATCACAGATTTTGTTGCGGTGTTCACCCCGCTGGGATTGTTCTGCGGTCGCATTGGAAATTTTATCAACGGCGAGTTGTGGGGTGCTGAAACTCAGCTGCCCTGGGGCTTCCTGGTCGACGGTGTCGTCCGTCACCCCTCGATGTTGTACGAGGCGTTGCTGGAAGGTGTCGTTCTGTTTTTGGTGCTCGCGTGGTATTCCCGCAAACCGCGTTCGATTGGTCGGGTATCCGGATTGTTCCTGATCGGGTATGGTTCATTCCGAGTGTTGGTCGAATTCGTGCGGATTCCAGACTCCCACATCGGCTACTTCGCCGGCGATTGGTTGACGATGGGACAGATACTCAGCGCACCGATGATCGCTTTCGGCATGTATCTGTTTTTGAGACCAATCAGAGACGCCAGAGGGGGGCGGGGCTGATGCAGCAATACCTGGATCTCATGCGCAAGGTGCGTGATGAGGGTTTTGAGAAGAGCGACCGAACCGGCACAGGCACGCTGAGCATCTTTGGCCACCAAATGCGCTTTGATCTGCAGGCCGGATTCCCGCTGGTTACCACGAAAAAACTCCACCTGAAGTCAATTATTGGCGAGCTGCTGTGGTTTCTACGTGGCGATTCGAACGTTCGTTGGTTACAGGATAACGGGATCTCCATCTGGGACGAGTGGGCCGACGGCGAGGGGAGTCTCGGTCCGGTATATGGTGTGCAATGGCGGTCCTGGCCGACGCCCGACGGTCGACACATTGATCAGATTGAAACAGTGCTCCGACAGTTGCGCGAACAACCCGATTCGCGGCGTATTCTCGTATCTGCGTGGAACGTCTCGCAATTGAGTGACATGGCTTTGATGCCGTGCCATTGCCTGTTTCAGTTCTATGTCGCGGATGGGCGTCTGTCATGTCAGTTGTATCAGCGCAGCGCGGATATCTTCCTCGGTGTCCCGTTCAACATCGCGTCTTACGCGTTGCTGACCCATTTGATCGCGCGTGAAGTTGGACTGGATGTTGGGGATTTCATCTGGACGGGCGGCGATTGTCACCTGTACCTGAATCACCTCGAGCAGGCCGACTTGCAACTCACTCGGACACCGCGAGCGCTGCCGAGAGTCGAGATCAGTCGACCACCCGGTAACCTCTACGACTACGAAATCTCCGATTTCAGTTTCCCTGGGTATGACCCGCATCCGTTGATTCGGGCAGCGGTGGCGGTATGAGTAAGCCGCTAATCAGTCTCATAGCGGCCGTTTCCGACGATGGTGTCATCGGCCGCAAGAACACACTGCCGTGGCGCCTGTCTGCGGATCTTCGTTACTTCAAACAACGAACCATGGGCAAACCGATCGTGATGGGTCGCAAGACTTATGACTCGATAGGTAAGCCTCTTGCGGGGCGCAAAAATATTGTTGTGTCGAGGAATTCCGAGCTTGCGCTTGATGGCGTGATCGTAGTCGGTGGGATCGATGCCGCGTTAGCGGAGTGCAAGGATTCAGAGGAGATCATGATCATCGGCGGCGCGCAGTTGTATGAGCAGTGTTTGCCGATGGCTGGCAGGCTCTACATCACGCGGGTGCATCTGAAAGTGCCTGATGGGGATGCAAGGTTTCCAGGTTTGCCTAGCGAGACATCACCAGATTGGAACGTCAGTTGTCGGCATTTTCTTGCAGGTGAGGGTAACGACCCGGATTGCACATTCCTTGTGTTAGACCGAGTCGATCACTAAAACTCTGTCGGCAGCTCTTGTTCGATCTGGTTGCGAGCGCGCTCAAGGTCACTCAGCAAAGCTTCCCATTCCGCTTCCAAAGGCGCAGTACTAGACACTCTCTGCAGCGACCGCACATCGAGTGGCGTCTCTGCGATCGGCGTGATTGCCGCCAACTGTGGGTTTGCCGGAGTCGGCAGTTCACGGCTACCCGGTGTTGCGATCAGAAACCATGCCGCGGCGGCGGCCACCGCTATCGGCAAAGCCCATGCAAGCCACGTGGGACGTGTTGAACTCGGCTGGCGCGAACCGCGCTCATCGGCTGCGATCGCGCTTCGCAGCGATCCATCCGTCACTCGACTATGCGCGTCTCGAAGTGCCTCAGCATCACGGCGCAATTGTGTTTCCAGGTCTTTCATCCTGTCTTTTCTCCCAACACCGTCGCAAGCCGGTTTCGGCTGCGCATGAGGTTGACCTTGACCCACGCGAGGCTGCGGGAGAGTGCATGCGCGATTTCTCGATGCGACGCGCCCTCGCCATAGTAGAGCCACAGCGCGGTGAGCGCCTCCGGCTTCAGCGTGGTTCTGGCAGCACGCCACAGATTGGCGCGCTCCAGATACTGTTCAATATCGTCATCCGGCGTGCCAACGTTGTCAACTTCCGTCATGATCGGCCGCTTATCTGGCAGCTTGCGCAAAGCGATGCGATACAACCAGGTACTGAACTGCCAGCGCTCATCGTACGAGTTGATGTAGCGCCACGCACTGAGCAGGGCCTCCTGTACTGCGTCTTCGGCATCCGCTCTCTGCCCGCATCGCAGCCACAGAAATCGGAACAGCTGATCTCGATACTGTGATGCAAGCTCACAATAGGCAGCAGAGTTGCCACCTTTTGCGAGCGCTATCAATTGTTTTTCGGTCTGCTCCACGGCAACCTCTTGGTGGCCGCTTAAAGATCAGACAGTGCGCGAACCTCGTCCGGCGTAACTTGCAGCCGGATCGACATGCCACCACTGTCAGAGTCAACGTTTAGCTTGTCGATGATGCTGCCCACCGCCTCGGGCACCTCGTTGGAGAGCATACGCAGACTGATCAGTCCGCGGACGATATTGGCCATCGAATCGGTGACTTCGGGGTCGGTCGCGGTGATACGTGTGTGAAAGTCGAGCGAATCTCCAACGCTACCGATCATCAATGCCACTTGGCTGGTCTGACGCAAGAGGTCGGAATCGAAATCAAACTGCTGGCTTTCATCGAGCTCGTCCGCGTTGACACCGATCTGCAGGAAAGGGCGGCGTCCGTCGAGCACCAGCACGTTGGCGTTGCCGCCTCGAATACCGCGAATTTCGGCTTCCAAACGTTCCGCGCTCGATGCGATAAACAGACCGTCTCCTGTCGCGAGGCTAACGTAGATCGTGTCGGTGTCGAGACTCATGTCCCCATTGTCGAATTCGATCTCGTCTCCTGCGTCATCGATAACGTAGTACTCGCCCCATCCGTCGTTTTTCAACGTTGCATCGGTGTTCTTGAGCATCTCCGACAACATGTGCGCGCGCGTCGCATCGCTCAATGTGCCGAGGATACGAGCGCTGAAACTGCCTTCAGCATTGCCGTGGAAGAACAGGCGATCGAGATCCTCGCCCGCGTCGAAATCGAACTCTTTCTCCATGTCGTCAACAACTTCGTCGTCGACCCAGTCGAGAATGACTTGTCCAGGCTTGCTCGTGCGAAGTGATTCCATATCAATGTTGATGTACCACAGTGCATCAGGTGGGATGTCTCTGTTGCTCACTTCTGCAGCAGCAGGCAATGAGGTAGACGCGATCAACAGGGAAAGGCAAAGGGTGGTGACTTTCATAGTGAATGCTCCGGAAAAAGTAGGTTTCGAGAGCTTATAGCGTGCATCGGAGGAAAAGGTTACATCGATCCCAATTCCAGGCGAGGTAGTGCCGCCTGGGCTGCTTCGACGCATTTCGCGATATCGATTGAATCCAGCGACTCGTGGTCGTGTGTCCATTGACTCAGGAGATCAGACTGTGTTTCACCGCGCGCCAGCGCGACCGCGTAGGGGATACTCTCGTGGAACATCACCATGGAATAACGCGGGATGAAACACTCGGGCAGTCGTCGCTCCAGTTCGAAGGCCAGTGACTTTTTGAGGTGGAACTTCGGATCTCGGACGGTATCGCGCATTTCGACGTAGTTCTCCAACGCCATAGTGGCGATGGCATTCGCGTTGGGCACGCGCAGTCGACTGAATCGATCGAAGAGCTCTCGCCAATCGGATGCATCCTCCAGCAACTTATCGAACTCCACACAGTCTTCGAACGCGGCGTTCATGCCCTGTCCGTGAAATGGCACGATCGCGTGCGCAGCATCCCCGATTAGCAATACCTGATCCGAGAGGTTCCAGCGGTTGCAACGTACGGTGCCCATGACGCCGGTGGGGTTATTGGCAAGCTGAGCGGGCAGGTCGGGCACCATCGGTGGGACGTCGGGGAAGGTCTCGGAAAACCACCGATGCGCTTTCTTTTTGTCTTGCCACCAGTCAAACGACGGCTCGTCTACTGGCGCGTGTTTGCGCATGAAAAGTGTGCCGGTGAAATCGCCGCCGGGGTTTGGAAGCGCGATCAACATATAGCCACCGCGCGGCCAGATATGCAGCGCATCCGGCCGCATGGCGAATTCTCCACTCGCCGGTGGAACGGCAATTTCCTGATAGAGGTGGTCGAGTAAACGTTCCTCAAACTCGAACCCTGGCAACCGCCCAAGCGCGCGTCGCACGGGTGAACCCGCGCCGTCGGCTGCGATGATGCGCGGTACCTCAAGCGTATACGCGAACACCGGCGCGGCACGTTGGTCTTCGAGGCGCAGTTGCTGCTTCTCCGGATCGTACTGAACGCACCTTTGTGCGAAACGAATCTCGGCTCCCGCTTTTTCAGCGGCATCCAGCAACACGCGATTCAGCTCGGCCCGACTCACCGAGTAGTTGATTTCGTGCGTTCTGGACCCGTACGGCTGAAACTGGGTCGGACCGTCAAGCGGATGGAGCAAACGGCCACGCATCGGGTAGAGCAGCTCGGCTACAGCGTCCTCCAAACCGGCGTGCCGAAGCCCGTTGAGACCTCTCGCTGCCATTGCAAGGTTGATCGACCGTCCGGCATACGTGTCCTCCACCCGAGGATCGGCTTGTCGCTCGATCACGAGAACGCGCATACCGCGTTTCGCGAGCATGACAGCCAATAGACTACCGGTCAGGCCGGCACCTAGGATCGTGATGGAAGCTCCGTTGACGTTCATGCTTGCAAGGCGTGATCGAGACGTTGCACAAACGTCCAGACATCGGTGAAGTTGTTGTAAAGCGGGGCAGGTGCCACACGAATGACATCCGGTTCCCGCCAGTCGCAGACCACATCCAAAGCTTCCAGCGCATCGAAAACCCGGCGTCCATCCGCTTCGCGACCGATGATACGTAGCGACAGCTGCGCACCCTGGCCGGATTCTGGTGTGATGATGTGAACCTGTGTTTTCAGATGCGAGACAAGCAATTCGCGCAGGTAGCCGGTCAACGCAATCGATTTCTCGCGTAAGGACGGCAGTCCGACGTCGTTGAATAAATCGAGCGAGGCGAGCAGCGGGGCAAGACTCAGGATTGGCGGATTGCTTTGTTGCCACACATCGATTCCCGGCGCCGGGTCGATCTGGTGGCGCATTTCGAACCGCGTTGACTCGCGGTTTCCCCACCAGCCATGTAGTTGCCCCTGACGCAGACCGTGATGCCGCTCATGCACGAACGCGCCGCCCACGGCGCCGGGTCCCGCATTTAGATACTTGTAACTGCAAAATACAGCGAAATCGATCTGCCATTCGTGCAAGCTCAGTGGCACGTTGCCGATTGCATGAGCCAGATCGAGGCCGAGTGTGATCTGATGTCGCTTCGCCAATTGCGCGATCGACTCCACGTCCAGAAATTCACCCGTCAGGTACTGCACGCCCGGAAGCAGCATGAGCGCAATTCGGTCGTCTTCCGACAAGACGGCTCGCAGCGAATCGACGCTGAGTCCTGCACTGTCTCCGCGCCATTCGATCAGATCCCGAGTTGGGTCGAAGCCATGCAGTGCGAGCTGCGACTGCACCGCGTAGCGATCCGACGGAAACGCATCCGCCTCGATCAGGATTTTGTATTTCTGTGCGTTGGGTCGGTAAAAACTGAGCAGTAGCAGATTGAGGTTGATGGTCAACGTATTCATCGCGACCGTCTCGGTCGGCAGACAGCCCAGAAGTTTCGACAGCCCCTCAGTTGCGTTCCGGTGATACGGAAGCCAGGGCGGACTGCCGGCAAAGTGTCCTTCGACCCCGAGGGCTGCCCAATCTTCCAGGACCTGATTCACTCTCGCGGAAGCGGCTATCGGCTGCAGTCCAAGGCTGTTGCCTGCGAGATAGCACTTGTTTTGGCCATCCTCGGTCTGCGGCCAATGGAATCGCTCGCGCCATTTTGCAAGAGGATCTGCCGCATCGCGTTGTGCTGCGACTTGCGCTTGTTCTCCCAGCATCAGGCGAAACCCGTGCGAGGTAGCAGGATAGGGTTGCTCGGAACCGCGTTCCCGGAGAACGGTGCCGGCTGCAACATCACTCGCCATCCTCCGTCCGATACATCTGAGGGTACGTAGATCATCTCGGTGATCGTCGCTTGCAGACGCGTAGAGGCCGCGGTTTCGTGCCCGCAGCGAGGCAGTCGCCAGAACTGGCGGTGTACGGACAAGGCACCGCCATCATCCAACCGATCCAGCGATGGTGTGTCGATCAGCAAGTGGTGGATGTCGGCATCAACGATCATGCGCATTGCCGTGTGAGAGAAATAAGGGTAGTCCGTGTTGTGGGTGTAATGTCGATATTGTTTGGAGTCGTCGTTCGGTAGCGTGCGGACGATTAGCGCCTCATATTCCGAGAGGACGGCCGGGCGCACAGCCGATTCAAGTGCGGCGTGTGTCAGTATTCGATCATTCTCGCGAGTGCACTCCGGACAGCGATCACAGGTGTCTACAGCGCGCACGTCCGGCAGCGTGACCAGTAAGGCATCGATCGGTTGTAGTGGCAATACGTCGTACACGTTGAGCGGCGCCGAAACGACATGGCCGACGCCCTCGGTATGCGTACCATGGCAATGTGGGTTCATCGTGATGACGTCAGCGTTGCAGCTGCCGCCCTGCTCGGTGTCTCCGACAAAGTCTCCGCCTCGCATCGGCTCTGCGCTTGCGGCCTCGACGCCGAAGTAATTGCTTTGCGCACCATGAAAGTCCAAACGTCTTGCGATGCTGCGCGGCAGGTTCGTTTTCATTGGCTGACCGGCGGCTTGACTGTGCCGCAATGCGCGCACGTACGGTTCTCGCGACTATCGTAAAACCGGGAAAAAATCGGTGGCAATTGCTCGACGATGTCGTGAACGTGCACAAACTCCTCATGCAGTAACGCACCGCAGTTGTCGCAGTACCATTGAAAGCCGTCGAGCTCATCCGGTTGACGCTGACGCTCGACAACTAGCCCTACGCTGTCGGCCATGCGCTGTGGACTATGCGGCACACGCGGCGGTAGCAAAAGGATTTCTCCGGCCTTGATCGAAATGTCCTGTCGTTCGCCGTTCTGGATCGTTCGCAAGACCATCTCACCTTCAAGCTGGTAGAAAAATTCCTCGCCTTCGTCGATATGGTAGTCGTCGCGCTGATTCGGGCCGCCGACCACCATGATGATGAAGCCATTGTCTTCGAACACCTGTTGGTTGCCCACTGGGGGTCGCAACAGCTCGCGATGGCGATCGATCCAAGCCTGGAAATTGAACGCTTTCAGCGGGGGCAGTGGCCCAGGATTATATGTGTCTTGCATAAAGCCATTGTAGTAGACCAACTGGTGTTGTCGACTCCAGCTGGTGTCATTGTCGAAGCGCTTTCAAAGCATCACACTCAATCGAAACGGGAACGGCCTCATTCTCGTCGCAGTCCAGTCTAATGGCGGTCAGACAACGACCCCACACACAGCCGCTGTCGAGACCCACGACGCCGTTGCCGCGGAAGTATCCCAAAGCCGACCAATGACCGAAGACAACCTCCGTGTCCTTGCGTTTGTGAGGAACGGCGAACCACGGTTTGCTGTGCATCGGCCCACTAGCCGGTAACCCTTTGGTCTTGAGATCGAGACCACCGCGCAACGTGAGCATTCGCATGCGCGTGAACACGTTGGTGATGTAGCGCAACCGCGCGATGCCTTTGAGATCGTTGCGCCACAGCGCCGGCTTATTGCCGTAGATACCGCGCAATAAGGTTTCAGCTTTGTCGCCCCGCAGAGCGGACTCGACCTCTGCCGCAAGCCGTTGTGCTTTTTTCATACTCCAGCGGGGCAGGATCCCGGCATGGACCAGCGCTTTTTTGAGTGCGCGGTCGACATGCAACAGTGGACGTGATCGAAGCCATTCGATGAGCTCGTCACCGTCTGATGCACGCGCGATCCGCTGCAGGGGATGCGATTTTCTAGTCCGGGAAGAGCCGGGCGCTAGAGCCATCGCCAGAAGATGCAGGTCGTGGTTGCCGAGCACCGTCACAACCGAGTCACCCAGCCCATGTACCAACCTCAGTGTCGCAAGAGAATGGGGGCCACGGTTGACCAGATCGCCGGTCAACCACAGAGTGTCGCTGGAAGGGTCGAACCCTATGGTGTCGAGAAGTCGCTTGAACTCCTCGTAGCATCCCTGCAAGTCTCCGATTGCATAAATCGCCATCGCTGGCTGGCGGCCTACTGCAGGATGCCCGGGATCGCGAGAGTGAACGGTGCGATGGGCGCTTCAAACTGCCGATCGTCTTCGCCGCGCATCAGATAGCTGCCTTGCATCGTCCCTACGGGCGTGTCGATGATCGCGCCGGAGCTGTACTCGTACGCGGCACCCGGCTCAAGAACCGGTTGCTGACCCACTACGCCATCCCCGCGCACTTCCTGGACTTTGCCATTGCTGTCTGTGATCACCCAGTGTCGGCGCAACAATTGAGTTGGCTGATCGCCCCGGTTTCGGATGCGGATTCGATACGCAAAGACGTAGCGACCTGCGTCTGGTTCGCTGCGGTCTTCCCGATAGGTCGTCTCAACATCAATGTCGATCGGTGGCATGTCCATGCCATCATTCAAACAAACCCATTTAGCGGGCGCAATCGGTTTTGTTGTTATGGACCCACTGCGCCAGCGTGTCGAACTCGTGGACAGAGAGTGTTTCGGGTCGGCGTGTCGGATCGATACCGCATGACTCGATGTCTTGAGCCGAGAGCCAATCACGCAGACTGTTACGCAGCGTTTTGCGCCGCATTGAGAAGGCTTGCTTAACCAATTCGTTGAAACACGGCGACTGCCCAAGGCGTTCATTCGCTGGCTTGGGGACCAATCGCACAACTGCTGACTGCACTTTCGGTGGGGGATTGAACGCGTCCGGCGGTACATCGAATAGCGCCTCTGCTGTCAAAGAACAGCCGATCATGACGGATAGCCTGCCATAGGCTTTTTCGCACGGGTTGGCCGCAATGCGGTCGACGACTTCTTTTTGCAACATAAAGTGCATGTCATGAATGACATTCTCGTGCTCGAGGAGATGGAACAACAGCGGTGTGGAAATGTTGTATGGCAGGTTGCCGACGACGCGTAGCTGCGGCCCAATCGCGCTGAAATCCTGACTCAGCGCATCGGCCTCAATGACCGTTACATGCGATTTGTCGGCGTAAGTCGACCGCAGCGCACCGACGAGATCCCGGTCGATCTCGATGACGCTGAGACGGCCTGCGATTTGGCTAAGGCCATCGGTAAGTGCGCGCTGGCCAGGGCCGATCTCGACAACGTGGTCAGTCGGGGTTGGCGCGATCGCGCGGACGATTGCCTCGATAATGCCGTGATCGATGAGAAAGTGTTGTCCGAACCGCTTTCTCGGTCGATGTGTGTTCATTGCGCCAGCCGCGCCGCGAGGTTGATCGCTGCTTGTAGGCTTCCACGGTCGGCTTGACCCGTGCCGGCCAGGTCCAACGCGCTGCCGTGATCCACGGAAGTGCGCACGATCGGCATACCCAATGTGATATTGACCAAAGAGCCGAAGCCGGCGTGCTTGACGACGGGTAAGCCCTGATCGTGATACATCGCCAACACCGCGTCCGCGTTTGCGCCTGCATGATTGAAAACGGTATCGGCCGGGTAAGGGCCATGAATGTCGAATCCCTCGTCCTGCAGCTGCTGGATGGCAGGCGCGATACACGCGGCATCCTCGTGGCCCAGATGACCTTGCTCGCCCGCGTGGGGATTTAGCCCACAAACGGCGACTGAAGGCGCTGTGATGCCAAAGCGCGACCTGAGATCACCCAACAGAGTTCTCGCGACTGACAGAACGCGCGAGGTCGTGATCGCATCGGGTACAGCGCGCAGCGGAAGATGGGTCGTCACCAGTGCAACACGCAAATCGTCGTTTGCGATCATCATGACCGGCTGCTCTGCGCCACATCGTGTAGCGATGTACTCGGTATGGCCAAGGAAATCGAAGCCGGCGGTCGCAATCGAGGATTTTTGCAGCGGTGCGGTGACGATCGCATCAAAGATTCCGCTTACGCACCCATCAACGGCGCTATCGAGACCCGCTAGCAAGCCGCCGGCGTTTTCCGGGCGTGGATCACCCAGGCAGTCATGCACCGCCAGCGGCGTGTGGATCACAGGTAGCATACCCGGGGTGTGATGCGAGGGCAGGGCATCGGGAAATACGGTTGTAACCTCGGTTGCAAGTCCGACGTGTCGTGCCCTGGCTGCGAGTAGTGCCGCGTCGCCGATGGCGATCAGCGCCGCGGGCTGGGATTCCATCGCAACGGCGAGACAGAGTTCCGGCCCGACTCCAGCGGGTTCACCGGTTGTGAGTGCGAGTCTCAATGAGTGCTAGATTCGTTTGTCGACGAACGCCTCGTCGCGCAAGCGTCGCAGCCAAAGCTCGGTTTCCTCGCCGACGCGAGCATTTCTGAGACTCAGTGCGCACTCGTTGCGTCGGACTTCTTCGGTGTTGTCGTACATCCGACGCCCGAGTACTTCGATCACGTGATAGCCAAACCGAGTCTGCACAACGTCAGATAGTTCGTTGAGTTCGAGGTTGTCGACGACTTCGGAAAACTCGGGAACAAACACCCCGGGTTCCGTCCAGCCCAAATCGCCCCCGAGGTTGCCGGAACCCGGATCGTCTGAATTGAGCTTCGCCAGATCGGAAAAATCTTCGCCTTCGATGATACGTGCGCGGATATCGATGAGCTTTTGCTTGGCGGCCGCGTCGTCGAGAATTTCGTTGGGGCGAATCAGAATATGTCTGACATTCGTTTGTTCGATTTCGCTACGTCCGACGGCGCCGCGTACTTCGTTGAGTTTAACCAGATGAAAACCGCTGCCGCTGCGGATCGGCTCAGAGACTTCTCCTGCGTCCATGCTGTAGACCGCATCGGCAAACAACGTCGGGATTTGATTGCCTTTGCGCCAACCAAGGCTGCCGCCTTCCAATGCGGTCTCACTGTCCGAGTTGGTGAGTGCCAGGGTCGCGAAATCTGCTCCATTCTGAAGCTGGTCGTAGAGACTCCTTGCTTTCTCTTGTGCCGCGCGAAACTCATTCGCGGTTGCCGCGCCGGAAACGCTAATCAACATGTGCGAAAGGCTGTACTCCGCGTTCAGGCCCTTTTGCTCTTCTGTGCGCGAAAGGCACTGCTCGAGCTCACGCTCTGTCACGCTGATTCTGCGGATAACCGAAATTTGCCGAACCTGCTCAATCGTTAGCTGCTCTCGCATATCCTCGCGATACACCGGGTAGGACAGACCCTGGGCGGCCATAATTTCGGGAAGCTGCTCGAATTGAACGCCGTTTCTCTGCGCAACTTCCGCGAGCGCGTTGTTCAGCATCTCGTCAGAGATCTGTATGCCCATGCGTTCGGCACGTTGCAGTTGAAGTCGGGTCACGATGAGCCGCTCAAGGATTTGCGAGCGCAGTTCCGCCTCGGGGGGCATTGGCTGTCCGCTCTGCTGAATTCGATCCTTGATTGTCATCACCTGAGCATCCAGCTCGCTTTGCAACACGACGCCCTCGTTCACTAAAGCCACGACACGGTCCAGTAGCTGGCTTTGCTCTTGCGCGGATGCAGACGGTGCGAACGTGGTAAGCGTCGTGGTCGCCATTAACAGGCAAAAATATCGTAGAAATGTCATGGTCAGTCTATCGTCGATTGATACCCAAGAATGCCTCGCTCAAGGAGCTCGTCTGCCGGATCTCCGACACTGGTGAGGCCCTTAAGTTCCAGTTGCAACGAGATCGCAGTGTCGGAGGTCCCATCGCGGCGGCTAATGAAGCGACGCGACACGAGTCTGAGGCCCCAGCAGCAGCTCTCATACTCAACGCCAATGAAGCGTTCCAGCGATACGTCTTCTCGCAGCGAGTAATTGTACCTGCCCACGATGTTCCAACGCGAGGCGAGCGGCCAACTGAAGGACAAATCGCCTTGTTCCAGGGAGTCGCGGCGGAATCGATAGGCCAGATTGACGACCCTTTGTTTACCTGGCAGATACTGTAAACGGATCTCCGATTTCGTGGTTTCGCGCCGCTGTTCGTTCCACTGTTGCGCGAGCTCGATGTTCCAGTTGCCCCAGACGTTCACCAGGAGTTCTGCGATATAATCTGAGGCATTTCCGATCGGTACGTCGCTGTCAGGCAGGCGAATTTCCTGTGCTGACAGGCTGCGGCTCTGACCGACCGTTGCAGCGAGTATGGTGCGCCCGCTATTCGCGTCGAACAACCGCGTGCGGACGCCCACGGTGAGTTGGTCCGCATCCCCGATTCTGTCGATGCCGATAAAGCGGTTCTCGCGATAGAGCTGCTCGAGGCTCGATATCGGCAAAATGGTGTCAAAAACCGGCAGGTCAGACTGATTGCGAAACGGTACGTGCACGAAATACAGGTGAGGTTCCAGCGTCTGACGCAGACCTGCCTTCGGTAGCTCGCGCTCCAGTCGGATGCCAGCGCTCAAGCTGGCGATTGGCAGGTCGCGAGTTGCCGTTCGTTTTTCGGTTTGTCCCTGTTCGGTCAAATCGTAACGGGTGTGCCACCACTGCAGGCGCGGTGTCGCATACAAACCGCCCGACGACCAATCGAAACCGGCGTAAGGCGCCATATGCAGTCGCTTGCCGGTGACACCAACGTCACGGTCAAAGTCGGTCCACTCCGTTCTGAACCCGGTTTCAAAACCCCACGGCAGGTCATCGTAGTCCGCATTGACCCGCACCCTTGGCAGCATTCGGTACGGTTCGAGCTCGTCCGTGATCGCCGTGTCGATCGTCTGATAACTTGTTGCGGAGATATCACCGGTGATGTGTTCACCGAAGTAACGGACCCCGACGCTTCGATTCAGGTGGGTCACACTGGTATTGGATAAACTGCCGCCCAAGTCTTCAAGATACTGATCATCGGACACGTCGGTGATGTCAGCGAATGCACGCCAGCGACCAGCAAAATCGGTCTGGTTTTGCCATCGAACTGAAGTCCTGTCGATTCGTTCCAGATCGTCGTTTGGAAGATAGGCCAATCCCAGCTCACCGCGACTGCGGCGCGTTAAGTATCGAAGCTGCGAGTCGAGTTGAATCCCCCGGCGGGTGAGCACGCGTGGTGTGAATGTCGCATCATATTGTGGTGCGATGTTCCAGTACCAAGGCACGCTAATGTCGAGTCCGTTGCGGGCGGACTGCCCGAAATTTGGTAGCAGAAATCCCGTCTTCCGTTGAGTTGAAATCGGGAAGCTGAGATACGGCGTGTAGAGAATTGGCACGTCGCGAAAGCGCAGCGTTAGTCCGCGTGCAGAACCAACCCCCGTATCCGTGTCGAGCAGGATCGACTCCGCGCGCACCATCCAGTCGTCTTGATCGGGTGGGCAGGTTGTATAGTCAACGCCGTTCAACTGCAGCGTACCCGCTCGGTCGATTGCCAGCAGACTTGCGGCGCCTCGTGACGCACCGTTACCCAGCTGAAACTCCGCCTCGGAGAATGAAACCTGGCCGTTGACGTAACTCAGGATGGCTTCCTGACTGACTATGTCTGCACCGGTGCCGCTGTAACTCACGTCGCCCGTAAGACTGAGAATTCCGGTGTCGCGCTGATAACTGCCTTCTTCGGCGGTCAGCAACAGGCTGTCACGCTGTACGCTAACGCCTTGGCTGAGCCGCGCGTTGCCCACTTTATCCAGCGCCCCTGCGCCTGACTCCAGCACGATCATGCCGTCGCTGCTGAGCGGTGATTGACTGGCGACGGGCGCGTCGAAGTTCGTGGGCGCGCATAACTCAAGCGTGTCGTCCGCGATGCTATGACAAGCGCACGTCACGCACAGCGCGGCAACCATCAGTTTGTGTCGAGTTGCGAAAATACTGACTTTCCCGCGCACTAATTCAACCCGGATTGTAAAGCAATGCGTTACCATTCGCGCGATGCGCAGTCCGACTCAAAACGATGATCGATTTCTACGCGCCACTGCATGGCTCGATACGCTTGGACTGCAAAGTCGAGTGGAAGTTGCTTCTGCGGACGCGAGCTTCAGGCGGTATTTTCGCTGCCACCTTGAGGCGCAATGGACGTCGCCAGGTGGCGCGGACGTCGACGCTGGGCAAACGATCATCCTTATGGATGCACCGCCGCCTCAGGAAGACGTTGCGGTGTTCGTTCAGGTGACCGAGGCGCTCGCAACAACGGGTGTGCCTGTGCCGCACGTGTTCGCCCACGATGTCGAAGCGGGCTTTGCGTTGCTAACTGATTTCGGCAGCGTTGATTTGCTGCAGACCCTCACGGAGTTTCCTCAATCGGTAGATATTTGGTACGCCGAGGCAGGTCGGCTGCTCCACCAGATGCAGAAGGATCCGATGGATGTCGCGGCGTCGTTGCCACCCTATTCGGAGGAGCGTCTGCGCGACGAGATGCAGCTGTTCGTCGATTGGTTTTGCGATAAGCACTTGTCGATCGAAATGACCGACCGCTTTGCGGCGGATTGGCAGTCGCTGACGGACACCCTGGTGCGCAATGCGCTGCAACAACCACAAGTGTTAGTGCACCGTGACTTTCATTGTCGCAACCTCATGGTAGTCGAAGGTCGCTCGCTTGGAGTGATTGATCATCAGGACGCGATGCATGGGCCTTGGACCTATGATCTCGTGTCGTTGCTGAGGGATTGCTATGTCGAGTGGCCGATCGAGCGCGTGAGACGCTGGGCGTGTGACTGGATGAATACCTCGACACTCGGACGCGAGGTCAACGAAACGCAGCGCCTGCGTTGGTTTTTTCTCACCGGTGTGCAGCGGCAACTCAAAGCCGCCGGAATATTCGCCCGTCTGGCGCACCGCGACGGAAAGTCTGGCTATCTGCCGGACATCCCACGTACTTTGAATTACATCACAGCAATTGCCGACGCGTATCCCGAGTTGGAATGGATCGCACGCTTCATCGACGAACGTTGTCTGCCCGGTCTGTCGGATGTCTGACGCGTTGATTCTTGCCGCAGGACGCGGCGCCCGCTTGCGTCCGGTAACTGACACCTGCCCTAAACCTTTGTTGCGCGTTGGTGGGTTTTCGTTGCTTGAACGCCACCTGACCGAGTTAGCAGCGGCCGGTGTTCGTCGCGCGGTGGTCAACCTGGGTTGGCTGGGTCAGGAGATTGTCCGTTCGATTGGCGATGGGTCGCGATTGGGTTTGCAGGTCGTCTACAGCGTTGAGGGTTATCCGACCCTCGACACCGGTGGCGCAATCGTGCGCGCACTGCCACTGCTGGAGAGTGATTCGTTCTGGGTCATCAATGCCGACATTTGGACTGAGTTTCAGGTGTCGACAGAGACCGATGCGTTGCTCGCAGATGCCGATGCCGCAATCGGCCTGGTGCCGAATCCCGATTATCGTTCAACCGGTGATTTTGACATCGGTCCAGGACGGTATGTTTCGAATCGTGCGGAACCGGGTATGACATTTTCCGGGATTGCGGTGTACCGTCGCGCGTTTTTTTCATCGCTCCCCGACGGCCGTTACTCGGTCGTGCCATTGCTGCGTCAAGCGGCTGATGCCAATGCGTTGCGCGGATTCGATCTCGGCGCACGGTGGTTTGATATCGGAACGCCGCAACGACTCGCAGCAGTCCGCGCCGAGGTTAGTGAATCTCGGATTCGGGAGGACTAAGCCATTCGAGCGATAGTGTATCGGCGAGGTACGGCGTCAGATCGATTGCGGCGCGTTTGATCGAGTCCGCGATATTAAGATCGCGCAACGTGCGAATCGGCAAATTTTCCATGCCGCAGGGATTGATTCGACCGAACGGCTCGGTGTCCATGTCGACGTTGACCGCCATGCCGTGATAGCTGCAGCCACGCCGAATACGCAACCCGATACTCGCGATCTTCGCGCTGTCGGAATAAACACCCGGCGCATCTCGCCGTCCCGTGGCTGAGACACCGTGCGCGGCCGCAAGATCGACCACGGCTTGCTCGAGCCCCATGACCAAGGCACGCACACCCAGCTTTTTACGTTTGACGTTCAACAATGGATAGACCATCAGCTGACCGGGTCCGTGATAGGTGACCTGGCCACCGCGATCGATCGGAACGACCGGAATATCCCCGGGAGCGAGCACGTGCGACCGATCCGCTGCAAGACCCAGCGTAAAAACCGGCGGGTGTTCGCAAAACCACAGTTCGTCAACCGTGTTCGCAAGTCTACCGGCAGTAAAGCCCTGCATCGCACGCCATAACGGTTCGTAGTCCTGACGCCCTAACCAACGAATTCGACAGCTATGCACAGTAGAAAACCGTCATAGCGCCATCAGCACTTCAGGGTCGTCTGTCAGCGATTGGTAGATCGCGTCCAGTTGCGCACGTGACGTCGCGGTAATTTCGACAGTGACAGAGAGAAATCGTCCGTTCGAGCTTGGGCGCGAGCTTACCGCGCGAGGAGGTTTTCCTTCCGTGTGCTGCACCACGAGCGCTTCTGCGTGGGCTACAAACTGATCGGTATTCCGCCCCATGATTTTTACTGGAAACTCAGTCGGAAAATCGATCAACTCTTCGTCGCGTTCGCTCATAGCGCAACCTTTCGGTCCTGATAGCCATCGAACAGCTGGTTCCAAATCGGTCCCGGCTGACCTTTGCCAATGCGAGCGCCGTCCAGCTGCACGAGTGGCACAATTTCTTTCGTGCTCGACATCAAAAGCAACTCATCCGCATCGCGTGCGAAGTCGATAGGAATCGGTTCCACTCTGACTTCAATGTCGAGCCGCTTCGCGATGTCGAGCGTGATGTGACGAGTCACGCTGGGAAGCAGTGTGTTGGTTTCCGGCGGCGCATAGATGACCCCATCACGCGCGCAGATTATAGCGCTGGCGGCACCTTCGATGAGGTAATCGTCGCGCGTCAGGACCGCTTCGAGCGCATCCGCTTTGCTCGCAGCCTGCCGTGCCATAACGTTGGCCAGCATGGAGGTCGATTTGATGTCGCAACGTTGCCACCGGTCATCGGGCAGCGTGATTGCAGGAAAACCGGCCGAGTACTGGGTTCGGCTGGCGGGCACAAGAGTGCTGCTCATCATGAACAGGCTCGCTTCGTTCAGTCGCGGGAATTTATGGTCCCGGCCATCGTCTCCGGCACGTGAAATCTGGATATACAGCGATTGATTGGCACTCGAGTTGGCGGTGATGACCTGTTCCATACTGTCAACGAGACGGGATTCTTCGCAGGGCGCGGGCAGGTCGATCGCATGAAGGCTTCGGTTAAGGCGGCCGAGATGTTCGGCGAGTCCAAGTGCGCGGCCGTTGTAGACGGGGATGACCTCATACACCCCGTCGCCGAATAGAAATCCACGGTCTAATGGAGAAATATGGATTTCGCTTAGTGGACGGAGTTGACCATCATGCCAGCCGTATTCGAGGGCGCGTGCCATCGCTATTCGAACCAGAGTCGAACGCCGTCACCCATGCGTTTGAAAAACCCGCCTTCTTCGACGGACTGCAGCACGGTGAGCGGCGCGCGAGTGATCTCATCGCCGTCGAGCGTCAATTTGAGGATCCCAATCTCGGCGCCCGCAGCGAGAGGGGCCTCCAGGCGACCGGGCAGCGTCACGCTTGGAACCACTTCTTCGTAGCGACCACGCGGTACGGTTACCCAGACATCTTCAGCGACGCCTAACGTCACTTCGTTTGATTCGCCATACCAGACGCGCTGCGTGTCAACAGACGCGCCGGAAGCAAACGCCTGTCGGGTCTCAAAGAAACGAAAGCCGTAATTCAGCAGAGACTGGCTCCCGGTTTCCCGAGCGCGTGTGCTGGCCGTCCCCATGACAGCGGAGACAAGTCGCATATCATCTCGACTCGCCGATGCCACCAGGCAGTAGCCGGCGGCCTCGGTGTAGCCCGTCTTCATTCCGTCCACGCTGGGATCGCGTGACAGCAGTCCATTGCGGTTAGGTTGAGTGATGTCGTTCCACGTGAATTCGCGCTGTCCGTACCAACGGTAGTAATCCGGAAACTCGGCGATGATCGCGCGAGCGAGCGTCGCCATATCTCTTGCCGTTGTTACGTGGCCCTCCGCCGGCAGACCGTGCGAGTTCTTGAAGTTACTGCTGCGCATGCCGAGTTCGTTCGCATAGGCATTCATCAGGCCTGCGAACACCGACTCGGATCCTGCGACGTGCTCGGCGAGCGCCACGCTTGAGTCATTGCCGGACTGAACGATCATGCCCTGCAGAAGGTCTTCGACGCTGACCTGACTGCCGATCTCCGCAAACATCCTGGAGCCCGCCAGTCCAGCGGCATGGGCTGCATCGCTGATCGTGACGTTGTCGTTCAAGTCAATTTGGCCCGCGTCCAGCGCCTGAAAGACAACGTAGGCGGTCATGAGCTTGGTCAGGCTTGCAGGCTCCACGGGGAGATCCGGCGCGCTGGCCGCCACGGGGTAGCCGGTCGTCGCATCGATCAGAATGTAACTGGAAGCGCCGAGGTCCGGAGGGGGCGGAATCGGTAGTGCAGCGCTTGCCGATGAGCAGCAAATCGCCAGTAAGAAGCTGATTGCGGTAGGAACCAGAACGCGAACATTCATGTGGAATCGACCTTACGCGTGGATTGCGAGAAGCACGAAATTATTCCACAGAAACGAGTCGCGCGCTGTCGATTCCCAAGGCCTGCAGTTGAGTTTGCAGAGCATCGTATTCGGCGACATTGTCAATCGGACCAATACGCACCCGGTAAAGTGTGACGGTGTTATCGGAACTGCTGCCGGGTTCGACGAAAGTCGGAGCGATCCCGGCTGCGATCAAGCGTTCCCTTTGGCGATTCGCGTTGGTGGCTTCTGAAAACGCGCCGGTCTGTAGAAAGAGCGGCTCGGTCGCCGCCGGAGCGGAGGCGGTGGGTGGCGGAGATGTGGGGGCAGGCGTGCCACCACCCTGGACTTCGCGGGTATCCACCATCTGCCCTGCTGAATCTGCTTTTTCGAACGAAAGCGCGGTGACCTCTACCAACGCCGTGCCGGTTCCGATCATATCGAGCTCGCGGGCTGCCGCGTAGGACAAATCGATTATGCGGTTGTCGACAAATGGGCCACGATCATTGACTCGCAGGACCAGCGAACGGCCGTTGCCGAGATGCGTAACGCGAACCCACGTGGGTAACGGCAGAGACTTATGCGCTGCACTCACCGCGTACATATCGTACGGCTCTCCGGATGATGTCCGCTTGCCGTGGAATTTGCTGCCATACCAGCTAGCGACACCGCGTTCCGTATAACCGTTGGACGTCTTCATGACGTAGTAACGTTCACCGGCGACTTCATAGAACTCCAGGTTGCCATAGCGACTGCGCGGCTCGGGCGAAGGTGTTCCCGGCATCGCGACGGCGACGCTGCCGGCGGACGCAGGAGCGCCATCGCGCTCGGCCACGAAACTGCACCCACCCAGCGCAAAGGCTGTCACCAAAGCCGTTGGGTACAGCACGAATCGCATGGGTTAACGCTGCCCGGTGAGTTGCTGTTGGCCTTCGCGGCGTCGCGCGGCGACCTCGTTGCCGAGTTGCCAGACGGCCAGGGCGTACATCGCGCTGCGGTTGTAACGCGTGATCACGTAAAAATTGTGCAGACCGACGCGATATTCAGGCCCTTGCTTGCCTTCCATTGCGATGAGCCTCGCGGGCATATCGTCGGCCAGTGTGGTGGGTGGGTCGATGACCACGCCTTCCTGCACCAGATCGCCGACGGTCGAGTCTGCCTTTAACAAATTCTTCGCCGGAACTTCACCACTAAACTCGGCATTCAGCGTCGCCGGGGCGACGACTGGCTCACCTGCACGCCATCGGTGGCGCACAAAATAGTTTGCGACACTGCCGAGAATATCGGTCCAACTATCAAACAGATCGCGTCGCCCGTCAGCGTCAGCATCAACTGCGTAGGCGCGGTAGCTGGAGGGAATGAATTGCGGAGAGCCCATGGCTCCTGCATACGACCCCAAGGCAGCGTCTGCAGGCACGGATTCCTCGCGCGCGAGCAACAGGAATTCGCGCAGTTCTTTGCGGAAGAATTCTGCTCGTGGCGGGTAATCAAACCCTAGCGTCACCAGAGCGTCGAGAACGCGGTAGCGCCCTGTGATCCTGCCGTAGTAAGTCTCGACGCCGATGATACCGACCAATATCTCACCGGGAACGCCGGTTTCCTCGCTGATCTTGTCGATCGTATCCGCATGGGTGTTCCAGAACTCAACACCTGCGTCGATTCGCTTGTCCTGGATAAAAATATCGCGATACTCGTGCCAGGCTTTGCGCTTCTCGGCCGGCCTGCTGATGGCCTCGAGAATCTTGGGTTTTATTTCCGCGTCGCCGAGCAGCGCTTCGAGTTCGTCTCGGGAGAAATCCTCTTCGGTGACCAACTCATCTATGAAAGCCGCAACGTCGTTGCGCTGCGTATCCAGCCCCACAGCGTTGCTCGACCAAAGCAACGCGCACATCGGCAAAAATTGTCTAAATCGCATGCACAGTCCCCATGCTCAACGCGGAAGTAACCGCCGATTGGTATGTATCGCCATTAGAATACCGAATGCCCCCATCAGGGTCACCATCGAAGTACCGCCGTAGCTGATCAGAGGCAAAGGTACGCCGACGACCGGCAGCAAGCCGGTAACCATGGCCGTGTTTACCAGCACGTACAGAAAGAAGGTAAGACTGAGGCTGCCAGCCAGTAGTCGTGAAAACGTATCCGTTGCCTGGCTGGCGATGAACAGCCCGCGGCCGATCACAAACAGGTAGGCGAGCAACAGGCTGATCAAACCCAGTAGCCCAAACTCCTCGCCGATAACCGCGAAAATGAAATCCGTACTGCGCTCGGGGAGGTACTCGAGTTGACCCTGACTGCCATTCGTCCAGCCCTTGCCGAACAACCCGCCGGAGCCAATCGCTATCTTCGATTGGATGATGTTGTAGCCGGCACCGAGCGGGTCGCTCTGTGGGTTAATCATGGTCAGTACGCGCTGGCGTTGGTAGTCATGCATGTTCTGCCACAGCAGCGGCAGTCCGGCGCCAAGCAGCACCAGACCTGAGAGGATCACACGAAACCGCAGTCCAGCGAGCAGGACAACGATGCCGCCCGAGGCGGCAATCAGGATGGCTGTGCCGAGGTCAGGCTGCCTCGCGATCAGCGCCGCGGGCATGGCGATCAGGCCGATCAATATGAGCAAAGGTACGAATTGTGGTGGCAGCGGGCGATAGTGAAGATACGCTGCACAAGCCATTGGCACCGCGATTTTCATGATTTCAGATGGCTGAAAGCGAAATCCGATATCCACCCAACGTTGGGCGCCCTTGCTCGTCGAGCCCGCGATCAAAACGACAAGCAGAAAACCAAGGCCAAGCGCGTAGGCGACGCCTGCGTATCGACGCATAAAATTCGGCGGGACCTGCGCCATGATCAACATTGCGACCACCGCGACGCACAGACGAATTGCCTGCGAGAGCGTCTGACGTTCGTTTTGCCCGGTCGCGCTGAAGAGTACGAACAGGCCGAATGCTGCGATCAGTAACACGCCGGCCAGAAGAGGGCCGTCGAGATGCAGACGCTGCAGCCAGCTGTGGGTTGCCGGCGCCTGCTCACGCCCCATGGCCGTGGTGTCGCGAAACACTATCGAGATAACCAGTAATCGGCTAACTGACGAGCGATCGGTGCGGCGACGCCGCTACCACTCTCGGCGTTTTCCACGACAACCGATATCGCAATCTCCGGCGACTCAATCGGGGCGAACGCTACGAAAAGCGCATGATCCTTCAGTCGTTCGTCAAGTTCGAGCTCGTCGTATTTGTCCTCCTGCGCGACGGAGAACACCTGTGCCGTTCCACTCTTACCTGCGAACGTGTACTCGACATCCCGGCCCGTCGCATAAGCGGATCCTTGCGGCGACTGCAAAACCGCCTTCATAGCGTCGATGGTGTGTTGCCAGGCGTTTGCATCGATGTTTGTGACCGCAGTTAGCATCTGAGGTTCCTGCGCTGATGTCTCTCGACTCAATGGATCTTCGAGTCGGTGTGTCAGGCGCGGCTGAATTCGGACGCCATAGTTGGCAACGGTGGCGACCATGTGCGCCAGTTGAAGCGGCGTGGCGGTCATGTAGCCCTGTCCGATCGACGCGATAACCGTCTCGCCCGGAAACCAGACTTGATCTGCACGATTGCTGAAGCGCTGGCGCTTCCATGCGCGCGACGGCACAAGCCCGGCTTTTTCACCGGGTATTTCGATCCCGAGGTTCTCACCAAGACCGAAGCGCACGAGGTAGTCGTGCATTAAATCGATATCCATATCCTGCGCGAGTTGATAGAAGTACACATCGCAGGATTGCGCAATGGCTTGCGTCAGGTCGACAAGTCCGTGTCCTTCGGGCTTCCAGTCTCGATAACGGTGCGTGCTCCCCGGCAGGCTGAAATGGCCTTCGCAATTAGTGACGCGATTGACGCTGGTACGACCAGAGTCCAGCGCGCCCAAGGCAAGCAGTGGTTTGATCGTCGATCCGGGTGGATACCCGCCGGATACCGCGCGATTGAACAGTGGCCGATCCAGATTGTTCTGCAACGCACGGAATGTCTCGCTGTCCATTCCGCGGGCGAATCCATTCGGGTCAAAAGCCGGTGCGCTGGCCATCGCGAGAACTTCGCCGGTCGTGGGTTCAATGGCAACGATCGCGCCGCGCCGACCCTCCAGCGCCTGTTCGGCAAGGCGTTGCAATTGCAGGTCGATCGTTAAGTAAACGTGCGACCCCGGTTGTGGCTCATCCCGAGTCTGAAACCCGAGTGCTCGACCGTCGGCGTTCGTGACGACTTCGCGGTGCCCGACATTGCCGTGTAACTCAGCCTCGTAGGTCGCTTCGATGCCGGTCTTTCCAATCTGTGTCGTCCCGGCATAGTTGGCATTATCGACACGTCTGAGATCCGACTCACTCAAGCCGCCGACGTAGCCGAGGATATGTGCGGCCGTCGAGCCATGCGGATAATCGCGAACCAGACGCGCGCGGATGTCCACACCCGGAAAATAGGGGCGCTGCAGCGCGAACTGTGCCACGGCTGCATCGTCCATACTCGATCGCAGCGTGACCGGTTTGAACGACGGCGAGCGTCGAATACGATCGCGCAATTCCTCCTCGCGCTCCGGATCGAGCAGCTCCAACTCGAACAGCCGCGCGAGCGTCTCGTCGATATCAGCAACTTGTTCCGGGATCATCTCCAGCTGATAAGCCGGCAGGTTTTGGGCCAGCACCACGCCGTTACGATCCAGGATCAATCCCCGGGTCGGTGGTGCAGCTTCGAGGCGAATGCGGTTACCGCGCGCAAGATCCGAATAGGTCTCGTGCTCAAAGACTTGCAGCTGAGTCAACCGCGCAGCGACTGCTGCAGTACCCACAAACACGCACAGCACAGCGAGAAGCAAGCGATTGAAAAACAAACGTTGCTCAGTGGCAGTGTCCTTAATCGCTTGCAGATTGGCCATGCGCGATCAACTCGGTCTCAGGTCTTTAGCGGTCGTCCGTGTCTCAGTGTGTCCAACGCCAACATCAAAGGTGGCCAGAACAGCGCGTTTGCAACGAGTGGCTTGAGGTAGGCGCCCGCGCCCAGATCGTTCCCCGTCGCTCCATTGCACCAGAACAAAACAAACTGCCCCAGTGCTGTAAACAGTATGACAGACAGCGTCGATTGCCACACGGGCACCAGCTGGATGCGTTGGTGGAGTTTCAGCGGCAGGTACACTGCGACCACATGCGCGAATGCATATTGTCCCAAAGGCGTCGCGTGCTGTGCGTCAAGCAGCAGACCCGACACCAGTGCAATAGAGATAACATAGCGGTCGGGCTGGTGGATTGCTGAATAGATTACAACCAGGAGTACTAAATCCGGTCGCCATGCAGACAGGCCCAGAGGCAGCGGAGCGGCAGCGACGATCAAGCCGACCGCAAGCGCTAGAGCAAGTGGCCACCAGCGTTCAATCGACGTCGGCATCGTCAGTTATCTCTGGACTGAGCAAGAGAACCTCACGCAGCGTTGAAAGAGAGGCGCTGGGTGACGCGGTGACCTTTGCGAACGCTTCGCGCGGCTGCCGTGCCACACTCACAATCTCACCCACCGGGTAGCCCGCCGGATAGTCACCGGCCAGGCTCGTCGTCACCAGCAAATCTCCAACTTCAATATCGGTATTGTTCGGCAGAAAACGGATTTCCAGGAGACCTACCTCGCCGGAGCCGAAAGCGACCGTGCGTAGTCCATTGCGAACCACTTCGACCTGAATCGCATGTCCCGGGTCACTGATCAGTACCGCGTTGGAAGAGGTTGGTCCGGTTTCGTTGATCTGCCCGACCACACCGTTAGCATCGATGATGGCCTGTTTCGGATACACGCCATCCGCAGAGCCTTTGTCGAGCGTGATGCGGTGGCGAAACGGTGCGCCATCGACTTCAAGGATTCGCGCGACCTGCACCTCGGTGTCAGGGCGTGGTCGTGCATCAAGCATTTGTCGCAACCGATCGTTTTCAGCACGCAGCGACGCGAGTTGTTGCAAACGCGCGTCTGCCAAAAGACGTTCACGCTTTAGACGAGCATTCTCGCGTGCCAGGTCAGCTCGACTGGTGGTCGCGTCCTGTGTCCAATCGGTGAAGCGGGCCGGTGTTGACGCGGCGACCTGAAGCGGATGCATCATTGCCATCAGCCAACCGCGCGGCGCCTTGCCGAGCGTGGTTCGCGAATCGATCAGCATCAGGAAAATGCAGCCAAGTACCGCGAGGAACACCCGCAAACCAACTGCACTATCAACGCCAGGTCGCGGAATGGTGATTGCCTCAGTTCAGCCCGAATACCGACGGGCCATATTCGTCCATGAGTTCCAGCGCCCTTCCACCGCCGCGTGCAACGCAAGTCAGTGGATCGTCGGCGATGACGACAGGCAGACCGGTTTCCTCCATCAGAAGTTTGTCGAGGTCGCGCAGCATCGCACCACCGCCTGTCAGAACAATACCGCGCTCTGCGACATCGGCACCGAGTTCCGGCGGCGTCTGTTCCAGCGCTTCCTTGACGGCGCCAACAATCCCCTGCAGCGGCTCCTGCAATGCCTCAAGAATTTCATTGGAATTGAGCGTGAAGCTGCGCGGGACGCCCTCAGACAAATTGCGACCTTTGACCGAAATCTCACGCACCTCAGCGCCGGGGAAAGCAGAGCCGATTTCGTGCTTGACTCTCTCGGCGGTCGCCTCTCCGATCAGAATGCCGTAATTGCGACGTACGTAGTTCGTGATTGCTTCGTCAAAACGATCGCCACCTACGCGCACGGATGCTGCGTAGACGATGCCATTCAGGGAGATGACCGCGACCTCCGAAGTGCCGCCCCCAATGTCGAGTACCATCGAGCCGCGCGCTTCATGCACCGGCATGCCCGCGCCGATCGCTGCCGCCATCGGCTCGGCAATCAGAATGACCTTGCTCGCGCCGGCACCTTCGGCCGATTCCTGAATGGCGCGCCGCTCGACCTGGGTCGATCCGTAAGGGACGCAAATCAAAACGCGTGAGCGCGGCGTGAAGAATCGATTGCCGTGCACTTTCTTGATAAAAGCCTGCAGCATCTTCTCGGTCACCGTGAAGTCAGCGATCACGCCGTCTTTCAGTGGGCGAATGGCGGTAATGTTGCCCGGTGTTCTGCCGAGCATGTTTTTGGCGTCCTGGCCCACCGCTTCAACGCGACGCCCGCCACCGCCATATTCCTCGCGGATCGCGACTACTGACGGTTCGTCGAGAACGATGCCCTCGCCGCGCGCGAAAATCAGTGTGTTTGCAGTCCCGAGATCAATGGAAAGGTCGTGTGAGAAGTAACCCAGAAGGTTTTTGAGCATGATGCGAACGGCTCGCCCCGAAAATCCCCGCAACTCTAGCAACGGGGGGGACAATCGGCAAGGCGCGGTGTATCCTTTCTCTCCTACGTTTTTCCTGTTTTGGTCGGCATTTCGCATGCAGGCCACATGTTTGTATTTTGCGACATGACGCGCTGTTCGTCGGGTCGTGTGTTAGGAGGGCCGGTGTCCATCACCAAGACAGATATCGACAAGCTCGCGCAGCTTGCAAGGCTCGAGTTTGATGCGACCGAGCACGACGATTTCGTGCAAAAGCTGGGTGCGATTGTGGATTTCGTTGACCAGTTGCAGGCGGCTTACACCAACGGCGTTACGCCAATGGCGCATCCGCTGGATTTGGTCCAGCCGTTACGGGCGGACGTTGCGGACGCCGCTATCGATCGCTCGGCGTTGCAGTCCACCTCAGAAGACGTCGCCGACGGGCTGTACGTTGTTCCGAAGGTGATCGAATGAAGGCGCGTTGGCATGAGTGGACGCTGACCGAAGCGCGCCAGGCGATGGCGGATAAGCGCTGTACGAGTGTCGAGTTGGTGACCCATCATCTGGAGCGGATCAGTGGGGCGGGTGCGGCGCTCAATGCGTTCATTACCGTCACGGGTGAGTCGGCGTTGCAGGCGGCTGAGCTTGCGGACCAGCGCATCTCGTCGGGCGATGCGCGCCCGCTCGAGGGCTTACCGATCGCTCACAAGGATATTTTCTGCACGGAAAACGTGCGGACGACGTGCGGTTCACGGATGTTGGAATCGTTCGAACCGCCGTACAGCGCGACGGTCGTGCGCAAGCTCGAAGCGGCGGGGGCGATCGTTCTCGGCAAAACCAATATGGACGAGTTCGCGATGGGTTCGTCCAACGAGACCAGCTTTTTTGGTTCTGTACGCAACCCGTGGGATCTGGAATGTTCGCCCGGCGGTTCATCCGGTGGGTCGGCCGCCGCTGTGGCCGCTCGGCTGGTCCCGGCGGCGACCGGAACGGACACCGGTGGCTCGATTCGGCAGCCAGCCGCGTTATGCGGATTGACGGGTATGAAACCGACGTACGGGCGCGTCAGCCGCTACGGCATGATCGCCTTCGCTTCCAGTCTGGACCAGGCTGGCACGCTGACACGCAGCGCGGCCGACGCTGCGCTACTCCTTGAGGCTATGGCGGGCGTCGACCCACGGGATTCGACGAGCGTCGATGAGCCGGTCGGGGCGTACGTTGATGGCCTCGGTGCTGATCTTCAGGGTTGTCGGATCGGGCTCGTCAGAGAATTCATGGTCGACGACAACGATGACGAGAACACCGCGGCGGTGCTTTCAGCGCTTGACGTTTTGAGGGCGCAAGGCGCTGAGATCGTCGACGTGTCGCTGAAGAACATCGGTTTGTCAGTGCCGACCTACTACGTGGTGGCTCCGGCGGAGTGTTCGTCGAACCTGTCGCGGTTCGATGGCATCCGGTTCGGCCACCGCGCCAGTGACCCCAAGGACCTTGCGGACCTGTACACCCGCTCGCGCGCTGAAGGCTTCGGCGATGAAGTCAAGCGCCGCATTATGACGGGCACGTACGTGTTGTCCGCCGGGTACTACGATGCGTATTACCTGAAGGCGCAGCAGGTGCGACGCCTGATCAGCGCGGATTTCGCAGCGGCGTTTGAGTCAGTGGACATTCTGGTCGGGCCGACAGCGCCGACGCCTGCATTCCGTCTTGGCGAGAAAACTGACGATCCAATCACGATGTACTTAAATGACATCTACACGATCGGTGCGAATTTGGCGGGCTTGCCTGCGCTGAGCATGCCATGTGGGTATGCGCGCAACCTGCCTGTCGGTCTTCAGTTGATCGCGCCGGCTTTCGGTGAGGCTCGCATGTTGAACGTAGCGCACCAATTCCAGCAGGCGACGGATTGGCATACACACACACCCGAGGCCTTCGCATGAGTTGGGAAACGGTGATTGGGCTCGAGATCCACGTGCAGCTGGCCACACAGAGCAAGATTTTTTCCAGCGCGCCAACCGCGTACGGTGCGGCACCCAATTCGCAAGCCAACGTGGTTGATCTTGGTTTTCCGGGTGTGCTGCCCGTGCTTAACGAGGAGGCAGTGCGGCTTGCGGTCGTTTTCGGTCTGGCCGTTGGCGCCAACATCACGCAGCGCTCGGTGTTCGCGCGCAAGAATTACTTCTACCCGGATTTGCCAAAGGGCTACCAAATCAGTCAATACGAACTGCCGATCGTCGCCGGCGGCACCATCACGATTACCGATGATGCGGGTGAGGCGAAAGTGATTCGTGTGACGCGTGCCCACCTCGAAGAGGACGCCGGAAAATCGGTTCACGATCAGTTCCCGGATCAGTCCGGCATCGATTTGAACCGAGCGGGTACACCGTTGCTCGAGATCGTCTCGGAACCCGATTTGCGGTCCGCCGGGGAGGCATCACGTTACATGCGCAAGGTGCATGAGTTGGTCCGTTATCTTGGTGTTTCGGACGGCAACATGCAGGAGGGTTCGTTCCGGTGTGATGCAAACGTGTCGATACGCCGGTCTGGCAGCGACACCCTGGGCACGCGTGCGGAGATCAAGAACCTGAATTCTTTCCGGTTCATTGAGCGCGCGATCAACTTCGAGGTCGAGCGCCAGATCGACTTGCTCGAAAGTGGCGGCAGCGTCGTGCAGGAGACGCGGCTCTACGATGCAGATCGTGACGAGACGCGTGCGATGCGCGGTAAGGAAGAGGCTAACGATTATCGCTATTTCCCAGACCCTGACTTACTGCCGGTGTTGGTGACCGACGCTACGATCGCGGATCTAAAGGCGTCTCTGCCGGAGCTGCCAGATGCGCGGCGTGCGCGTTTCGAGACTCTCGGGTTGAAGCCCGACGAGGCGGGTACGTTGGTTGCGCACAGATCGATGGCTGACTACTTTGAACAGGTCGCAAAGCATGTGGAGCCGAAGCTCGCGGCCAATTGGGTATTGGGCGATTTGACCGGTGCGATGAACAAGGCGGGAGCTGAAATTGAAGCGTCGCCCGTAGTTGCTGATGCGCTCGGTGCCTTGCTGACCCGCGTCGAAGACAAAACGATTTCGGGGTCCGCCGCGAAGCAGGTGTTTGACGCGATGTGGCGTGGTGAGGGCGACAGTCCCGATAGTCTGATCGAGGCCATGGGGCTGAAGCAGATCACGGATACCGGTGCGCTCGGCAATATGGTCGATGAAGTTCTGGCGAACAGCCCGGAGCAGGTTCAGCAATTCCGCGACGGTAAGGAAAAGGTGATTGGTTTTCTCGTGGGCCAGGTCATGAAAGCCAGCAAGGGTAAAGCCGACCCTGCGCAGGTGAACGCGTTGCTGCGAGAGAAACTGCAGAAGGACTAATCGATGAGTACCGACACGCGCCCGCAGGCGGATGCGCTGATCAATTTTCTATTCGATCAATTGCCGGTCAGAGGCGTGTTGCTTCAGTTAGGCAGCTCGTGGCGCGAGGTTGTCGCGTTGCAGCGCGACGCCGAACGCAGGCTACCTTTGCTGGCGGATAGTCTCGCGGCGACCACGATGATGGCGAGCACGATGAAGCTTACCGGCATGCTCACGTTGCAACTGCAAGGCGGCGCTGGCCTTGGCATGCTCATCGCGCAGTGTGATGCGCAGCTCGGATTTCGCGGAATGTGCGGTGAGATCGAATCTGAGGATCTGTCTTTTGCAGGGCTTCTAGCGGGTGGTCGCTTGTCGATGACGGTTGAAGCGCGGCGCCCGCAGGATCGTTATCAAGGCATTGTGCCTGTCGCTGGTGAATCGCTGGCGGCAGCGTTGGCTCACTATTACCGTGATTCTGCTCAGCTTGATGCGCATTTCGTGTTGTTGTCGGATACGCAGAGCGTCGCAGGACTCATGCTGCAGAAGATGCCGGAATCGGATCCCATTGAGGCCGATCATTGGCATCGGCTCTGCATGATGGCTGACACACTGACCCTGGACGAGATGCGCGATGGAGTATCCGCTCACATGGTGCACAAGCTGTTTGCTGAAGACGATGTGCGCGCGTATCCGGAGCGTGATACCCGCTTTCATTGTCGTTGTACGGCCGCTCGTGCAGAGCGTGCCGTCAGGATGCTGGGCGAACTCGACGCAAAGGCACTATTAAAAGAGCGCGGCGGGCAAATCGACATTACCTGCGAATTCTGCAACCGACACCGGACGCTCGATGCGGTCGATGTCAGCAGGTTGTTTACTGACGACGTTATCGAAGGAGCTTCCAATGACCGGGTACATTGATCCCGAACGCGACCAGTTTGAGGCGTTCAAGCGACTGCCGCGGGAATTGCCGGTCAACATGCTCAACCTCGTCCGATTGCGCGATATGGCCCACTATCCCGATGGCGATTCATGTAGCGGTATAGAGGCGTACCGTCGGTACGGTGCGGGAAGCGCGCCGGTATTTTCGCGCGTCGGGGGTACGATCGTGTGGCGTGGCAAGCCTGAGAACATACTCATTGGTCCGCCCGATGAACTTTGGCATGTCGCCTTCATCGCACGCTACCCAACTGCAGGTGCATTCCTGGAGATGGTCACCGATCCGACCTACCGCGAGGTTGTGATCCATCGCCAGGCCGCGGTCGAAACCAGCCGCTTGATCCGCATGGCGGAATTGCCAGTCACCGACGAATTCGCCTGAACTTTTCCGGATTGACCGCACACTTCTGGCGATATGGGCTGGTTTGGCAGTGTTTCTGTCGCTACACTATCAAATATAAAGATATCCTTATATTCAAATATTCGTTATATGAGATTTGAAGACTATATTTCTGTCCTTAAGGCGGCGGCTGAGCCAACTCGTCTGCGTTTGTTGCAGCTTTGCTCGCGCGGCGAGTTGTCAGTGAGCGAGTTGGTCAGTGTGCTGGGGCAGTCTCAGCCACGCGTTTCTCGCCATCTGAAGCTACTGTGCGATGCCGGCCTGCTCGAGCGTTACCGAGACGGACACTGGATGTATTTTCGGGTGCCGTTGCTTGGCGCAGAGGCCGATCTGGTGCACCGGATTTTGCAGCCGCTGCAGATCGACGAAGGGCCTTTTGTTAAAGACCGTCAAAGGCTCGATGACATGTTGGGCAGCCAACAGGACGGTGCAGCCGATCCATTGCTAAGGCGCTTCAATCGATTGTTGTTGAGTTATTTCCTGACGAGTGCCGTCGGTGACTTTCTGGATATCGGTGTCGGTTCCGGCGCTGTGCTCAAGCTGCTTGCGCCGCGCGCAACGCATGCTGTTGGCATCGATTTAGATCTCGAGTCACGGCGTGCGGCACGTCGCGAGATGATTCGAAGCGGGTCACAGCACAGCACTATCCGACCGGGCGATATGCACGACCTCGACTTTGAAGATGACGTGTTCGATACCGTCATTCTCGATGAAGTTTTGCTGGACGCGACAAGCCCCGCGCGGGTGTTGGGGGAGGCGATCCGTGTGCTGCGCCCATCGGGTCGGTTGTTGATCGTCGAACACCGCACTCGTGATCGGATTGCAGAGGCGACCGACGCGATCAGACACCTGGCGCAGCAGGAACATTTAAGAATTGGAAGTTTTCGGCGATCAGCCGACAACAAAGGTGAATATCTCGTGGCGGAAGCGATATCCGACCAGGAGCAAATGGCGCGGAGGCCAGCATGAGCCAGCATCGACCTATCAAAGTTTCTTTTGAGTTCTTCCCGCCCGGCACAGAGAAAATGGCGGCAACCCTGTGGGAGTCGTTGCAGCGGTTAGCGCCGCTTGAGCCAGAGTTCGTATCGGTGACCTACGGCGCGGATGGTTCGACGCGCGAGCGAACCCATGACACCGTCAAGCGGGTACTGACGGAAACGCAGCTGACGCCCGCACCGCATTTGACTTGTGTTGGTGCATCAAAGGCTGAGGTCGACGAGATTGCTCGGCAGTATCTCGACCTGGGCATACGCCAAATCGTCGCGTTGCGCGGCGATCCTCCGAAAGGCTCCGACGGTTACACGCCGCATCGCGATGGATATGCATTCGCAGCCGATCTCGTGGCCGGTTTGCGTCGTATTGGGCCGTTCGACATTTCAGTGGCCGCGTATCCCGAGGTGCATCCTGAGGCCAAGTCGCGTGATCAAGACCTCGACAATCTGAAAAGAAAATTCGACGCTGGCGCGTCGCGTGCGATCACACAGTTCTTTTTTGACACAGACCATTTCCTGCGCTTCCGCGACGCGTGCGTTGCGCACGGAATCGATGCGCCGATCGTTCCAGGCATTTTGCCGATCACGCGCTTCTCGCAGATGCTGAAGTTTGCCGGAATGTGTGGCACCGAGGTGCCTCGCTCGTTGCACGAGAAATTCGATGGGCTAGACGACGACCAGGCGACGCGAAACCTGATCGCGGCGAGTTTTGCGATCGAACAGGTCAACGCGCTGCGAAAAGAAGGTGTCAGTGACTTTCACTTTTACACCTTGAACCGCGCCGAATTGACCTATGCGATTTGCCACAATCTTGGGGTTCGGCCATTGAGAGCAGCGTCATGACATCGGATCGGTTCCAACAGCTTCAACGTCTGCTTGAGGCGCGAATCGTATTCCTTGATGGCGCGATGGGCACCATGATCCAGGGGTTCGGGCTAACCGAATCGGACTATCGCGGTGAGCGATTCAAGGACTGGTCGAGTGACCTCAAGGGTAACAACGATCTGTTGACGTTGACCCGGCCGGAAATTGTGAGCGATATCCATCGCCAGTTTCTCGAGGCCGGCGCAGACGTTATCGAAACCAACACGTTTAACGCTAACGCACCTTCGCAGGGTGACTACGGCATGGAAGCGCTGGTGTATGAGCTGAACCGCAATGCGGCGCAGTTGGCGCGACAAGCCGCTGACGATGTCGCGCGCGAATCCGGTCAACCTCGGTTCGTCGCTGGCGTGCTCGGACCGACGAACCGCACGGCATCATTGTCCCCGGATGTGAATGACCCTGGTTTTCGCAACATCACTTTCGATGCGCTGGTGGCAACGTACAAGGAAGCGGCGACTGCACTTTTGGAAGGCGGCGCTGATTTTTTGATGGTCGAGACCATCTTCGACACGCTTAACGCCAAGGCGGCGGTGTTCGCCATCAACGCGGTGGGACAGGAGCGCGGTGCTTCGATTCCGGTGATGATTTCCGGGACGATCACGGACGCGTCTGGTCGAACCCTTTCAGGGCAGACAACAGAAGCGTTCTGGAACTCATTGCGTCATGCGCGACCGTTCATGTTTGGGCTGAACTGTGCGTTGGGCGCGGAGGATATGCGCCCTTACGTCGCTGAGCTATCAAGAATCGCCGATACCGGTGTTAGCGCGCATCCCAACGCCGGACTTCCGAATGAGTTTGGTGCGTATGATGAGACGCCAGAGACGATGGCGAACACGGTTGCGGAGTTTGCACGCAGCGGTTTTCTGAACATGATCGGCGGGTGTTGCGGCACCACACCGGAACACATAGCTGCGATTCGTCAGGCGTGCGAGCCGCTACGGACGCGCGAAATCCCCGAACCACCGGTCGAGTGTCGACTCGCGGGTCTGGAGCCTCTCAACATTGGTGCAGACAGCTTGTTCGTCAACGTGGGAGAACGCACCAACGTCACGGGCTCCGCTCGGTTCCGAAAGTTGATCGAAGCGGATGACTACGCCACCGCAGTGAGCGTTGCGCTGCAACAGGTAGAAAGCGGCGCTCAGATCATCGACGTCAATATGGACGAGGGCATGCTCGACTCCGAGGCGGCGATGGTCACTTTCCTGAATCTGATCGCGGCCGAGCCCGATATCGCTCGTGTGCCGATCATGATCGACTCATCGAAATTTTCCGTAATCGAGGCTGGCCTGAAATGCGTGCAGGGCAAAGCCATCGTCAACTCGATCAGTTTGAAAGAGGGCGAAGAGGAGTTTATCCGGCAGGCGCGTCTTGTTCAGGCGTATGGCGCTGCGGTTATCGTGATGGCGTTTGACGAACAAGGGCAGGCCGACACGCGCCAGCGTAAGTTTGAAATTTGCCAGCGCGCGTGCCGCATCCTCGTGGACGAGATCGGATTCGGCCCTGAGGACATTATCTTCGATCCAAATATTTTCGCGGTGGCAACCGGCATCGAGGAACACGCTGAATACGGCATATCGTTCATCGAAGCGACTCGGGATATTCGCGAGAATCTTCCGCACGCTATGGTCAGCGGCGGTGTGTCCAACGTGTCATTCTCGTTCCGCGGGAACAACCTCGTACGCGAAGCGATTCACTCTGTGTTTTTGTATCACGCGATTCGTGCCGGCATGAACATGGGTATCGTCAACGCTGGTCAACTCGCGATCTACGAAGATCTCCCGGATGAGTTGCGCGCGGCGGTCGAGGCAGTCGTTTTGAACACGGACCCCGACGCAACTGAGAACCTGCTGGAAATCGCTGATCGGTTTCGTTCACAAGGCATGCGTTCCAGTGCGACGACCAATCTGGAATGGCGCGACCTGCCGATTGAGAAACGTCTCGAGCATGCCTTGGTGAAAGGCATTGACGAGTTCATCGTCGATGACACGGAACTCGCGCGTCAGGCTGCGACGAAACCGCTGGACGTGATCGAGGGTCCTTTAATGGACGGCATGAACGTTGTCGGCGATCTGTTCGGTGAAGGAAAGATGTTCCTGCCGCAGGTCGTCAAATCCGCCCGTGTGATGAAGAAGGCGGTCGCGCACCTGGTGCCGTTCATCGAGGAGGAGAACGACGGCGTTCGCAAGAGCAATGGCAAGATTGTACTGGCGACCGTGAAAGGCGATGTACATGACATCGGCAAGAATATTGTTGGGGTCGTGCTCCAATGCAACAACTTCGAGGTCGTCGACCTCGGCGTTATGGTGCCGTGTCAGGACATTCTGGATGCGGCGCAACGCGAGCAGGCAGACATCATCGGTTTGTCCGGACTCATTACGCCGTCGCTCGACGAAATGGTCCATGTAGCGAGTGAAATGCAACGGCTCGGTTACGAGCAGCCATTGTTGATCGGCGGTGCAACGACGTCGCCAGCGCATACCTCGGTAAAAATCGATCCGTGCTACAACGGTGGCGTGATCTATGTGAAAGACGCATCGCGAGCGGTGGGTGTGGCGCAGCAGTTGGTCGGAACAGAGAGTGGGGTGTTCGTCGAAAACGCCAAATCCGATTGCGCGCGCCGACGTGCTAGTCATCAGGGGCCGAAACGTCGGCAACCAGCACTGAGCATCAGTGCGGCGCGCGCGGCGCGTCGGGCTCTCGATTGGTCCAGCTACCAACCACCGCGGCCCAACCAGCTTGGTTTGCAGACCATCACCGACATCAGCGCGGCAGATCTTGTGCCCTACATCGATTGGATGCCGTTCTTTAACGCGTGGGAGTTTCACGGCAAGTATCCGGCGATTCTCGAAGACGCCGTTGTGGGCGAGGCCGCATCTGCGTTGTTCGCCGACGCGCAGAAAATGCTCGATAAGATTCTCGACGAGGACTGGATCACGATCCGCGCCAGCGTAGGATTTTTTCCGGCGAATACTGCCGGCGACGATATTCTCGTGTATCGCGATGATTCGAGGTCTGAGGTTCAAGCCACAATCCATTGTCTGCGCCAGCAACGTCGCCGTCGCGATGACCTGCCGCAAGAGTGTCTGTCCGATTTTGTTGCTCCGGAGCAATCCGGACTTCAGGATTTCGTTGGCGGTTTCGTTGTGACGGCAGGCGACGGCGTGGAAACGCGGGCCGCAGCGTTTGAAGCTGAAAACGATGACTACTCGGCGATCCTGCTGAAAGCGCTCGCCGATCGATTTGCTGAGGCGGGTGCTGAGTACCTGCACGAGCGAGTGCGGCGTGAGTGGTGGGGCTATGCAGCAGATGAGTCTTTCGATAATGATGCGCTAATCAACGAGGCGTATCTGGGTATTCGACCGGCGCCTGGATATCCGGCTTGTCCTGACCACACGATCAAGGCGACTCTGTTCGATCTTCTCGAGGGGGAAAAGCGCACAGGCGTGTCGCTCACAGAGAGTTTCGCAATGGCCCCCGCGGCTTCGGTCAGCGGGTGGTATCTGTCGCATCCGGAGTCGCGCTATTTCGCACTCGGTCAGATCGGACTGGATCAGGTTGAGGACTACGCCAAACGGCGTTCAATGTCAGTGGAAACTGTCGAACGTTGGCTTGCCCCAGTACTTGGCTATGAACCGCAGGAGCCTGATCAGAAAGACGCCGCCTAGCGGCGCTTCATCGTATCGGGGAGCGTGTCACGCGCGAACGAATTTGCTGTCAGCGCCGCAACGTTGTCTGGAAGTTCGAGTTTGAAACCGGCGGCCCAGCTTGCAAGCTGGGCGAGCAGGATATCGGCGATCGTGAAGCGCCCGCAGCAGGCATAGTCGGTGCCGACGTGGTGTGTTAGATTTCGAAAACCCTTTTGCGCCATCTTGACTGCGAACTCGGTGGTCCCTTCGGGCCAGGCGTACATCGCGGACAATGTCGACGCCTGCGTGGCGGTCCACAGATAGCCTTCGACCTCTGTCAAAAGGTAGTGCATCAGAACGCCATATTCGTGGGACTCTGCGTCCGTCTCCGGCAGCAGCCGCGCTTGTGGTTTAAGTCTTGCGAGGTATTCGCAGGTCGGCACCGATTCCGTCAAGACGCGATCGCCGTGCGTCACGGTAGGGATCTTCGCTGCGGGATTGATCGACTTCAGCTTTGCATACTCTGGTGTATCAGGTCGCGGTTTAAGGCGCACGACTTCGTGCTCGAGCCCCGTCTCGTTGAGTGTCCAGATGCAGCGTTCTGCGCGTGAGGCGTGGGACCATGCATAGACCGTGATGGCTTCCTGATTCATATCACAAACTCCGAAGTTTCAATCCTGCGACAAAGCACACACCGGGCAGTTCGTGCGCTTATTGAGTGCGAGTTGGGCGATCCTGCCCGCGCGCGCATCCCAAACCGTCATCAAGGGCGTGCGTGGCTGACCGACGATTGTGGCAATGATCTCGGTCGCCATGATCTGCCCGATGGTTCCCGGAACACTGGCGAGAACACCGGCCCCCTGACAGTCGTCCAGCGACTCATCATCGGGTGAATAGACACATGCATAGCAAGGATCGCTGTCGTAATTCGGTCCAAACGTCGCGACCTGGCCCTCCCAGCGTATCGCGCTTCCCGAGACAAGCGGCAATGAACGCGAGACTGCAACTCGATTGATCGAAAATCGCGTCGCGAAATTGTCTGATGCATCCGCTATGCAGTCGATCCCATCGAGATGGTTTTCAAGGGTTGGTTCATCGATGCGAGCGTCTATCGTTCCGATGCCACAATCCGGGTAGCGTTCGCGCAAGACTCGCGCCGCAACTTCGACTTTGGGCTTGCCGATGTCGTCCGCTGAAAACAGTGTCTGACGTGCGAGGTTGGTGTTGTCGACGTGATCGAAGTCGGCGAGTGTCAAGCGACCGACCCCGGCTGCACTCAATGCGAGCGCAACATGACCACCGATACCGCCGACCCCGACAAGCAACACTTGCGCCTGCCGAAGTGCTTCTATGCCGGGTGGTCCAAACCCGTCCAGGCTGATGTGCCGCGCAAAACGATCGCTAGTCAGTTTTGCTGACCTTCAGAATCGTCACAGGCTCAACTGGCACATCGCCGTGAGGCCCCTGGTTGCCGGTTTCTACCGCCGCGATTGCGTCCACAACGTCCATGCCATCTGTGACTTCGCCAAACACGGCGTAGCCGAAATCACGGCCGCCGTGGTTCAGGAAGTCGTTGTCCCGCAGGTTGATGAAGAACTGTGCGGTCGCGCTGTCGACGACATTAGTGCGTGCCATCGCGACTGTGCCACGGCTGTTGCCGAGGCCATTGTCGGCTTCGTTCTTGATCGGCTCGCGCGTAGCCTTGCTCTGCAGCGTCGCATCCATGCCGCCGCCCTGGATCATGAAATTGGGAATTACGCGGTGAAACACTAGACCGTCATAGAAGCCTTCGTCGACGTACTGCAAAAAGTTCGCCACGGAAATCGGTGCTTTCTCGCTGTCCAGCGACAAGGTGATGTCGCCCATATTCGTCTCAATCTTGACCATTGAATTCTCAAGCCTCTGGGAGTGCGGGTCGTTTGCCCAGGCTGACTCGATCCCGTCCTGCGATGTCTGGCACCGTGTCGAGATCCGTCAGCCCCGAGTCGTAAAGAATACCGGACACGCCAGCTGCCTGCATGTTGCCGTGTTCAATCATTAGCCAACCGCCCGCTTTGAGGCGTGCTACAGCGGCTGGAACCAGGCGGCGAATCTGCTCGAGGCCATCCGGTCCGCCCGCCAGAGCGATTTCAGGTTCATGTCGAAGGTTGCTCGGCAACGCGCCGTCATCGGTCTCGACATACGGCGGGTTGCTCACGATTACATCGTACTGCCCCGACGGCAGACCCTCGGCCCAATCGCCTTCAAAGAACGTCACGTTGTCGATTTCCGTGGATTGTGCGTTCAGTCGTGCGACCTCGAGCGCGGCACGACTTTTGTCGACTGCGTGGACTTCGGAGTTCGGGCGTTCAAGTCCGAGCGCGAGGGCAACGGCACCGGTCCCAGTGCCAAGATCGGCGATTGTGGCGCCGGTGTGATCACCGGGCAATCGCGACAGCGCGGCATGCACCAGAATTTCGGTGTCCGCACGAGGCACCAGTGTATCCGTCGTCACGATGAGCTCCATCGTCCAAAACGGCTGTGTGCCGATCAAATGCGCGAGCGGCACATCATCGCGGAGCGCCGCGATCCCGCTATTCAAGGTGGATGTAATTTCCTGGCTGAGCGGCAGGTCTGATCTGGAAATCAGCGCGGCGCGATTGATGCGCAGCGTATGTTGAATTAGCCAATCGATGTCTGCGTGGTGCCGATGGTCACATCGTTGGCGTGCCTCGGCTCGCCAGGCTTGCAAAGTCGTGGGCTCGATACAATCGCTCATGGTTGGTTTACACTGGCGCCGCGCGAACGGAGACGTTGATGAAAGTCTACACAAGTGTGCTCGACATGGTCGGCAATACGCCGATGTTAGAGCTCTCGCAATTCGACACCGGGCCTTGCCGTTTGTTTCTGAAGCTGGAGCTTCAGAACCCGGGCGGTTCGATCAAGGATCGGATTGGCGTGTCGATGATCGAACAGGCTGAGAAACGCGGCGAGATCAGACCGGGGGATACGCTGGTCGAAGCCACGGCCGGTAACACCGGTTTGGGTCTGGCCTTGGCAGCGGCACGTAAGGGGTATCACCTCGTTCTGGTTCTGCCTGACAAGATGAGTCAGGAGAAGATTTTTAATCTGCGAGCGATGGGCGCGGAAGTCGTTCTGACTCGGTCTGATGTTGGTCGGGGGCACCCCGAGTATTACCAGGACCTCGGGCGGGCGATCGCGACCGAGCGCAACGCCTACTTCATCAACCAGTTCAATAATCCGGACAACCCGCTCGCGCACGAGACGACAACGGCGCCGGAAATCCTCGAACAAATGAACGGCAACGTTGATGCCGTCGTGGTGGGCGTTGGTTCGAGCGGTACCGTCAGTGGCATGAGCCGTTATTTTCGTGAACATGCGCCAGATCTCAAAATCGTCCTGGCGGACCCTGTGGGTTCGATCCTGGCGGATTACATCAATCACGGATCGATGGGGGAGAGCGGCGGTTGGCTGGTGGAAGGAATTGGCGAGGACTTCATCCCGGATATCGCGGACTTTTCCATGGTGCACAAAGCGTACTCCGTCAGCGATGCTGAGTCGTTCGACGCGGCGCGTGCCTTGCTTCGAAAAGAGGGACTGCTGGCGGGATCATCATCCGGCACTTTGCTGACTGCGGCCATCAAGTATTGCCAGGAACAAACCGAACCGCAGAATGTCGTGGCGTTCGCCTGCGATACCGGCAACAAATACCTGTCGAAGCTGTACAACGATTTTTGGATGGAGGACCAGGGGTTTATCGATCGGCCAACGTTCGGTGATCTCAGGGATTTGATCGGTCGTCTGCACGGCGAACGCGCGACGATCACGGTTGGTCCGACCGATGTTCTGACGACGGCGCATAATCGGTTGCGCAATGCGGGTGTGTCTCAGCTGCCGGTGATGGATGACGGCAAACTGGTCGGTGTACTCACTGAAGATGACATTATTCGTCGTGCGTACGGTCAGCCGGAGCGCCTGCATGATGAGGTGCGCACCGCCATGCAGGAGCATTTTGTGCAACTGGATCCGACGGCATCGGTGACCAATCTCGTGGCGCTGCTGCAGGTGCAACCGTTCGCCGCGGTGACTGAGGGCGGCGATTTTTTTGGATTGATTACGCGTTCAGATGTTTTGAATCATCTGCGCAAACAAATGGGATAGGCGCATGAGTGAAAAGAAACAGGGTTTTGGCACAAGAGTCATTCATGCGGGCCAGACACCTGACCCGTCAACCGGCGCGATCATGCCGCCGATTTACGCCACGTCGACGTATGTTCAGAGCAGCCCTGGCGTGCACCAGGGATTTGAGTATTCGCGGTCGCACAATCCGACCCGGTTTGCGTTCGAGCGGTGTATCGCTGACCTCGAGTCGGGTACGCATGGATACGCGTTTTCGTCGGGCCTGGCGGCGATCGGTACCATTCTTGAGATTCTGGATGCAGGCGACCATGTGCTGGCAATGGATGATCTGTACGGCGGTACCAACCGTTTGTTCAGCAAGGTTCGCGAGCGCTCGTCGGGTTTGAAGTTCAGCTATGTCGATTTCACGGATCTCGATGCGCTGAAATCCAGCATCACCGACAAGACCCGAATGTTGTGGATCGAGACGCCGAGCAACCCGCTACTCAAGCTCGTCGATATTGCCGCAGTTGCCGAAATCGCGCGCTCGGCGGGCGCGCTTTTGGTCGCCGACAATACCTTCGCGACACCGTGGGCTCAGCGTCCGCTTGAGTTGGGTGCGGATATTGTGATGCATTCCGTCACCAAATTCCTGAACGGGCACTCCGACATGGTGGGCGGCGTTGCGGTCACCAAGGACCCGGACCTCGCCGAACAATTGACCTTTCTGCAGAACTCGATTGGCAGTGTGCTGGGTCCATTCGATAGTTTTCTGGCTTTGCGTGGATTGAAGACGCTGAGCATTCGCATGCGTCAGTCTGATGAGAATGCGATGGCCATCGCGAATTGGCTGGAGTCGCACCCGAAAGTCTCGCGAGTTTTGTATCCGGGCCTCGCGAGTCACCCTCAGCACGACCTGGCGAGTCGACAAATGCACGGCGGCGGCGGAATCGTCACATTCTTCATCAAGGGCGGCCTTGATGCGGCGCGCACGTTCCTCGAACGCTGCCACATCTTCGCACTGGCCGAGAGTTTGGGTGGTGTGGAGAGCCTGGTCGACCACCCGGCCATCATGACCCACGCGTCGGTACCTGCAGAACAACGCGCCGCAATCGGGCTGACGGACGATCTGGTTCGCTTATCCGTCGGTATTGAAGAGTTAGACGATCAGATCGCCGACCTCGAGTACGCGCTCGGCTAGAGGTTCAGCCAAGCGGGCATTTCGAGGCCGCGCTCGGCGAGGTATTCCCGATTGAACAGGCGTGCCTTGTAGCGCAGGCCACCATCGCACAGGATCGTGACGATCGTGTGGCCCGGGCCCATCTCGTGAGCGAGGCGAACCGCACCGGCAAGATTGATGCCGCTTGAACCTCCGAGCAACAGACCTTCGTCGCGGATCAGGTCGTAGACGATCGGGAGTGCTTCGCTGTCGGGGATTTGACAGCTCCAATCGATTACCGTGTCGGCGAGGTTGTCGGTAATTCGCGAGTTGCCGATGCCTTCGCTCAATGAGCTGCCCACGATTTTGATTTCGCCGTGTGTGAAGTAGTGATGCAGTCCCGAGCCTTCCGGATCACAGAGTCCGATCGTGACGTTCGGGTGGTGTTTGCGGAGGCCGCGCGCGACGCCCGCTAACGTGCCGCCTGTGCCGGTGGCGCAAACAAATGCGTCGACTTTTGCATCCGTTTGTTGCCAGATTTCTTCAGCTGTTGTGCGCTCGTGGACGTCGCGATTTGCTGTGTTATCAAACTGATTGGCCCAAAAAGCGCTGCCGGGTTTTTCCTCATTCATTGCCTCGGCAATTCGCCGAGACTCATGGACGAAGTGCGCGGGGTTTTTGAATGGCACTGCAGGAATTTGCCGAATCTCGGGTCCGTACGCCGCGAGCGTTTCCACTTTCTCTGCGCTTTGGGTATTCGGCATTACGATAATGCTCGGATGGCCGAGCGCGTTGCCCACCATCGCGAGTCCGATACCGGTGTTTCCCGCGGTTCCTTCGACGATTGTGGCCCCTTCGGTCAACTCGCCGTTCAGTCGCGCTGCTTCGATCATGCCGAGCGCCGCGCGGTCCTTGACAGATCCACCTGGGTTCATGAACTCGGCCTTTCCCAGGATTTCGCAGCCGGTTAAATCAGATAACCGATTCAGACGAAGCAGCGGCGTGTTACCGATGTGGTCAACGAGTTGCTGACCGCGTGTCATTGATCGCTGGCTTCCAGAGCAGCTAGCTGGTCCGCCTGGTATTCGTGCGTCAACGGGTCGATCACAGCCTCCAGGCCGCCTTCGAGCACATCGGAAAGCTTGTAGAGTGTCAGGTTGATTCGATGATCTGTCACGCGACCTTGCGGGTAGTTGTAGGTGCGGATTCTCTCTGACCGATCGCCGCTGCCGACCAGCTCCCGCCGCTGTTCCGCTTGTGCCGTGCTTTGCGCGCTGCGCTCGGCATCGAGGAGCCGCGCCTTCAGCAAGGACATCGCTCGAGCACGATTCTTATGCTGCGATCGCTCGTCCTGGCATTCGACGACCACGCCGGTCGGGAGGTGCGTGATCCGCACCGCGGAGTCCGTCTTGTTGACATGCTGCCCACCGGCGCCGGAGGCGCGATAGGTGTCTACCCTGAGATCCGCGGTATTGATGTCGATTTCTTCGACTAGCTCGACTTCCGGCAACACTGCGACCGTGCAGGCGGACGTGTGGATGCGGCCTTGAGACTCGGTCTCCGGAACTCGCTGTACGCGATGTGCCCCGGACTCGAATTTCAATTGAGCATAGGCCCGTGTGCCTTTTACCTGACTGATGATTTCCTTGTAGCCGCCGTGTTCGCCTTCGCTTGCCGACAGAATCGTCACCTGCCAGCGCTGACGCTCAGCGAAACGGCTGTACATCTTGAACAGGTCACCCGCGAAAATTGCTGCCTCATCGCCGCCGGTGCCGGCCCGAATTTCAAGAAACAGATTGGCGTTGTCGTGTGGGTCTTCGGGGATCAGCGCCTTTTGAAGTTCCACCTCGTTCGAATCGATCGAGGCTTGCAGGCGCTCAACCTCCTCAAGCCCCATCTTGCGCATTTCCGGATCGCTATCGTCAGCGAGTAGTTTCGCCTCGGCCAACTCTTGCTCGTGGGTTTCGTATTCCCGGAAACGCTGAACGACGGGTTCGAGCTTGCTGTATTCCATCGATAGCTCGCGAAATCGATCCGCGTCTGCGATGGTTTGTTGATCGGATAACAGCGCTTCGATCTCTTCAAAGCGCTCCGCAAGCGCCTGTAGCTTGTGCGAAATGGACGGTTTCATTGTGGCAGCTAACGGTTACTGCTGGCCGGGCGGACCGGCGTCGCTGTCGACTCTTCGTCGGAGGCGGATGGTCGCCCAAGGAACAGCTCCTTCGCCACCTCAAGAAACTGCGCGTCAGACTCGGCGGCGGCCTCGCGCAGGCGTTCGGTGGGTTGATGCAGAATTCTCTGGGTGAGCGCATGCACCATGTGTTGCATCACTTCATCGACGGGATGTCCGGCCGCGATACGGCGTCTTGCATTGTCGAGCGCTTCATCGCGAACCCGCATTACCGATTCGCGCACTGACAGGATCGTGGGCGTTGCAACGCGTTGGCGCTCCGTCCGACTAAACCGCTCCAGTTCTTCGCGAATAATTTCCTCCGCTTCAACAGAGGCTTGCTTCCGCGCTTCCTGTCCATCGGTGATGACGTTATTCAGATCGTCGATCGTGTACAGGTACACGTCCGGTTGTTTTCCAACATCGGGCTCGATGTCTCGTGGTACCGCGATATCGACTGCAAACAGTGGTTTGCGTTTACGGCTTCGGATTGCGGTGCGCATCATTTCCGTCGTTATGACCGCGTTCGGCGCGCCAGTCGATGCGATCAGAATATCGGCGTCTGGCAGTGCCCGATCCAGACGGTCGAGTGGCATAGCAAATCCTTCCACTGCATCTGCCAGTCGTTGTGCGCGCTCCTCACTTCGGTTGGCAATGAAGATCTTGCCAATGCCATGACCTCGCAGATGCCGTGCGACCAGTTCGATCGTCTCACCCGCGCCCACCAGCAGGGCGGTGTGTTGCTCAAACCCCGCGAACAGTTGTTTGGCGAGGCGCACGGCGGCGTACGCGACCGAGACTGGGCTGGCGCCGATTTCCGTGTCCGTTCTGACCTTCTTGGCGATCGAGAACGCCTGCTCGAACACGCGCCCGAGGTGAGCGCCTACGGCGTTATGCTCCTGCGCCAGCCGATAGGCGGTTTTTAATTGTCCGGTGATCTGGGTTTCGCCCAGGACCATCGAATCCAGACCGCAAGCCACACGGAAGAGATGTTCCGCGGCCTCGGCATCGTTGCGTGTGAAGAGTGATTCCCGGAACCCTGTGCCGGTGTGTTTGGAGGTTTCGAGCAGACCTGCGATTTCTTCCGCAGGCGCGGGCGATCCTGCCCAGTAAATCTCAGTTCGGTTGCAGGTGGACAGCACCAGTGCTTCGGTCACGCCGGGCAACGACCGAATTTCGCGCAGCGTGTCGGGCTGGGCCGACTCCGAGATCACCACCTGCTCGCGGACTTCCACGGGCGCAGTGTTATGGTTAATCCCCAGAATATTGATCGTCATGCGCGAACTATTGCAACCAGCCTGCCTCCAAACCCCTATGATATGCGATGTGCGCCGTAAGCGCCGCACAGACGTTGGAGTGACTTGCATGAAATTTCTGATCTATCGACCGTTTGCCGTCGTGTTGGCCTTGCTTGTGTGCGCTGGGGTGGGCGCAGCGGAGCGTGGCAGTTCGCTCGCCAAAGCGGAACGCGCGTTGACCGAGGGCGACTACGTCGGCGGGGTTGAGGCCTACGTTGCCGCGGCATCGACCACGGACAATATCGAGACGGCCAGGCAAGCCACGCTCACCGCATACGATTTTGGCTTCGACAAACTCGCGACAGAAGCGGCCGAGCGTTGGTCGAGCCTCGACGACACCGCGGTGAAACCTAAGCTCTACGCAGCGATGGCTACCCTCAGATCCGGCGATCGCAAGGGGGCAGTCCGCGCCTGGAGAACCGTATTGGATACGCCGGAGGCAGCGCAGACCGCGTGCGAGTTTGTCGAGCAAAAATTTGTTCGTGGTATCCGTGCGGATGATGCTGCGTGGGTGTTTGACACACTCGCTGCGCGCTATCGCGACGTTCCTTGTGTGGTCTACCGAGCGGCGTCGGCGGCTGCCAGTGCCAATGACGACGAGGCGGCGGAGCGCTGGCTGGACCGGCTCCGCGACATTGACGCATTCGATGACGAGGCGCGGTTACTGCAGATTGCATTGCTGATCGATGACGAGGAGGTCGACCAGGCGTTCACCGACGAGACTTTGCGACTGTCGGACGCAGCCAGTGTGCGCCAGCAGGTACAACTCGCGTTGCTCAACGCACGAGCCGAAGATCTCGAAAACGCGCAAGTGATGCTCGAGTTATTGCGCGATGAGCATCCCGACGATGCAGAAGTTCTCGAAGCGACGGCGCTTGTGCAGCTGCAGGCCGGTGAGATCGACGCATCGCGCGAGAGTTTTCTCGCGTTGCTGGACTCGGGTGGCAAGACAGGCAGCGCGTTGTATTACCTCGCGCGTTTCGCAGAGGGTCAGCGTCGGCAGGACCAGGCTTTGCGTCTGTACTCACAAATCGACTCCGGCGAGTTTGTTCTCGACGCGCAGCAGCGCGCCGCATTCTTGCTAAGTGACCGCAGTGGTTTCATCGACGCCATCGATCATCTGGAAGGATTCAGTGACCGCAACCCACGCTATGGGCTAGATCTCAGTTTGAGCCGCGCGGCGCTGTATGCACAAAACGAGTTTTACGATCAGGCGCTGGAGCTGTATTCGGCGTACCTCGCGATTCGTCCGAGAGCCGAGTTTGCGCTGCTGGGCAAGGCAGACACGTTATTGCGAAAAGATGAAATTGACGAGGCGGTCGATGTGTTTCGTGGTGTCGTGAAAATGTATCCGGAGTCAGCCAACGCATTGAACTCGCTGGGGTACACGTTGGCGGATCGCACGCGAAAGTTCCGCGAAGCCGAGAAACTGATCGACAAGGCACTGGAGCTGGAGCCGGACAACGCTGCCATCATCGACAGCAAGGGTTGGGTGCTTTTTCGTCGCGGCAAATACAAAGACGCTCGGGAATATCTTGAGCGTGCTTACGAGCAGTTCCCTGACGCGGAGGTCGCGGCGCACCTCGGCGAGGTCATGTGGAAAATGGGTGACGAAGAAGCAGCGCGTGAGCTTCTGCAAGAAGCCTATCGACGGGACCCGGCAGATCCCACACTTCGCGAAACCATTCGGCGATTGATGGATGAAGGCCCAGCGACTCGCAGCTAGGTTCGCGGTCGTTGCGACGCTCGCGCTCAGCGGCTGTGTCACGACCGGTGTCCAAGAGCTGCCGAAGCTTGAATCCTGGGATCAGCGCCAGGACGTGCTTGGTGCGCTTGAGGAATGGTCGCTGCGCGGACGTCTCGGCATTCGCACGCCTGAGGACGCGTCGAGCGGCAACTTGAAATGGCGGCAGGAAGGCCCCAGTTTTGTTGCTGAGATCGATGGCCCTCTGGGCATCGGCGGCGTGCGTGCCTTCGGCGATCCCGATGCTGTGACGCTGGAGGGAAGCCGGATCGACACGGTGACCGTGACGGACCCGGGCAACGAGCTGTTTCGCCAGACCGGCCTGCAGGTCCCTATTGAAGGGCTGCGCTACTGGCTGCTCGGCGTGCCTGTGCCGTCGTTGCCGGCCGAGGTGGTGCAGGGCGCGAATGGGTTGCCAGAGCGCATCATCCAAGCAGGCTGGGACATCGAATTCAGGGAATATCGTACGTGGTCGCTAAACCCATTACCGCGGCGGATTGTCGCGAATTCCGACGAAACTCGACTGACAATAGTGGTTCGAGATTGGGATATTCGCGAGCAAAGTCAGATCGCGTCGTCATCAAATTGACATCAACGGTTCGGATGACCAAACTAGCGCCTCTCAGCGTACAAGCGCCAGGTTCTTCTGGGGTGTAGCCAAGTTGGTAAGGCAACGGGTTTTGATCCCGTGATGCGCAGGTTCGAGTCCTGCCACCCCAGCCATTCCCGGCCAATTTCACCTTTTGGGGGGTGGGTTTGGAAATTGCAAGTCTCGCGTTGTTCAGCGGCAGCGCGCACCCGAGACTGGCCGCGGATATCGCGCGCCATCTTCATGTTCCCCTAGCCAAGGCTCACGTCGGCCATTTTTCCGACGGTGAAACCACGGTCGAGATTCTCGAGAATATCCGCGGTCGCGAGACGTTCATCGTCCAGCCAACCTGCCCGCCGGCAAATGAGCATCTCATGGAGTTGTTGGTCATGGTCGATGCGTGTCGTCGAGCGTCCGCATCGCGCATCACGGCCGTGGTGCCGTACTACGGCTATGCACGTCAGGATCGCAGGCCCAGGGCGGCCCGTGTCCCGATTACCGCGAAACTCGTTGCCAAGCTGATCGCTGCGGCCGGCGTCGATCGGGTGTTAACAGTCGATCTGCATGCCGACCAGATTCAGGGCTTTTTCGATATCCCGGTCGACAACGTCTACGCATCACCGATCCTGTTGGGTGATGTCTGGAAGAAGAAGTATCCCGATATGGTCGTTGTATCACCGGATGTCGGCGGGGTGGTACGCGCCCGTGCCCTGGCCAAGCGTCTCGACGATGCGGAGCTCGCGATCATCGACAAACGGCGGCCGCGCGCGAACGTCTCTGAAGTCATGAATATCATCGGCAACGTCGACGGTAAGCAGTGCATTCTGATCGATGATTTGGTCGATACCGCGGGCACGCTCTGCCAGGCAGCAGCGGCGCTGAAAGAGCACGGTGCGGAGCGCGTGTGCGCTTACATCACGCATCCGGTTTTTTCCGGACCGGCAATCGAACGGATCGACAACTCGCAGTTGGACGAGATGGTGGTAACCGACACGATTCCGTTGTCGGAGGCGGCTGCGAACTGCAGCCGTATTCGACAGCTCAGCACCGCGGAGTTGCTCGCCGAAACGCTGCGGCGAATTTCTGACGAAGAGTCAGTTTCGAGCCTGTACGTCGATTAAAAGCCGCCGCAAGCAGCCCAATCGCCGGAATTCTGAATAAATTTCGGCATTTAAGCGCGATTCTATCGACAGCACCCCCGATTTCGACTAGACTCGCGCCCGCGATGGACCAAGCCGTGTCGACTGGTCGCAAGTCGAATCCCGGCCCATCGGTAACACAACACCCCAACTCAACCGGAGACTGTCATGAGTGACAACACTGATCTGGTTGCGGAATTCCGGGAAGACCAGGGCAAAGGTGCGAGCCGCCGCCTGCGTAAAGAAGGAAAAGTACCCGCAATCTTGTACGGCGCTGGCCGTCCGCCACGCGCGATTTCTTTGCAGCACAACAAGCTGCTGCGTGCTCTTGAAGATGAGTCGTTCTATTCGAGCGTCCTGAACATCCAAGTCGGCGATAAGAACCAGGAAGCGATTCTGAAAGATCTGCAGCGCCATCCTGCGAAGCAGCAAATTCTGCACGTTGACCTGCAACGCATTGTCGCTGGCGAAGCCATTCGTATGAACGTACCGCTGCACTTTGTCGGCGAAGACGTGGCGCCGGGAGTTAAAACGCAAGGCGGTGTGGTGTCTCACTTGATCAACGAAGTGGAAGTTGTCTGTCTGCCGAAGCACTTGCCGGAATACCTGGAAGTCGACGTGTCGGCTCTGGACATTGACAGCATCATCCACCTTTCAGAAGTACCGCTTCCGAAGGGCGTTGAAATTCCATCTTTGGCTCAGGGTGATGATTACGATCAACCCGTTGTTTCGATCTCGAAACCTCGCGGAACGCTGGAAGCCGAAGAGGAAACCGAAACCGACGCTACCGACGCGGAGACAGAAGCCGCGCCGGAAGAGGGCGGCGAGTAATCACGCGCAACGCCGATGGCGGATCAGATTCGTGTTATCGCCGGGCTCGGCAATCCGGGTAGCGAGTATGCCGATACCCGGCACAACGCGGGCTTCTGGTTCGTCGATGCGCTGGCCGAACGGTACGAGGCGCCGCTGAAGTTTCAGCGGCGTCTTGACGCCGACGTGGGTCGCTTTGAAGTGGCGGGCGAGCAAATCTGGCTCGTGAAACCGATGACCTTCATGAACTGCAGTGGCGGTCCGCTGCGCGCGGTTCTTGATTACTTTCGGTTGGATATTTGCGAGACGCTGGTGGCGCATGATGAGCTGGATCTGCAAGCCGGTACGCTTCGATTAAAGAAAGCCGGTGGTCATGGTGGCCACAATGGGCTTCGCGACATCATTGCACACAACGGCGCGGAGTATTACCGCCTGCGAATTGGCATCGGTCACCCCGGGCGAAGCGACCAGGTGCTCGGACATGTTCTGAAGCGAGCATCCAGCAAAGAGCAGGAGCTGCTCGATGAGTCGATTGCGCGCGGTGTGAAGTCCGTGGCCAAGATGGTTCGAAAAGGTCCGGGCATCGTCATGAACGAGCTCAATCGCAAACCGAAGAAGCCGAAACCACCGAAGGTGGCGGCTGAGCCGACCGAGAAGGAACAGGACTGATATGGGCATCAAGTGTGGAATTGTCGGACTGCCGAACGTCGGCAAGTCGACTTTGTTCAACGCGCTGACCGCCGCGGAAATCCCGGCGGAAAACTACCTGTTCTGCACCATCGAACCGAACGTTGGTGTGGTGACAGTGCCGGATCCTCGGTTGGATCAATTGGCCTCGATCGTCAGCCCTGAAAAAGTGATTCCGACGACGATGGAGTTCGTCGATATCGCCGGGTTGGTCGCAGGAGCCTCGCAAGGCGAGGGCCTCGGCAACAAGTTCCTTGCGAACATTCGCGAGACGCATGCGATCGCGCACGTCGTGCGCTGTTTTGAGAATGATGACGTCACCCACGTCGCGGGCAAAGTCGATCCCGTGGACGACGCGGACACGATAAACACGGAACTCACGTTGTCAGATCTCGAGCAGGTCGAGCGCGCTTTGCAAAAGGCGGAGAAGAACGCCAAGACCAACGAGAAGTCGGCTTTGTATCGACGCGACGTCCTGAAGTCGGTTCGCGATCATCTCGCCGAGGGTACGCCGCTGCGCACGATGGAACTCGACGACAATGCCCGTGCGGAGCTGAAGGATTTGCAGCTGCTGACCAGCAAACCGGTGATGTACATTGCAAACGTCAATGAGGATGGATTCTCAGACAATCCGTTGCTCGACAAGCTGACGGAAGTTGCCGCAAACGAAGGCGCCAGCGTTGTGGCGGTATGTGCTGCGATTGAAGCGGAAATCGCGGTGCTTGACGAGGAAGACCGGCAGGCGTTCCTTGACGATCTTGGCTTCGATGAGCCTGGCTTGAATCGGGTAATTCGCGCCGGCTACGCGTTGCTGGGTTTGAATACGTACTTTACGGCCGGTCCCAAAGAGGTCCGAGCATGGACTTACCCGGACGGTGCCACTGCGCCGCAGGCAGCGGGTGAGATCCACACGGATTTCGAGAAAGGCTTTATTCGCGCTGAGGTTGTCGGTTTCGACGATTACATCGCGGGCCAGGGCGAGCAGGGCGCCAAGGAAGCCGGCAAGCTTCGCCTTGAGGGTAAGGAGTATCTCGTTCAGGAAGGCGACGTGATGCACTTCCGGTTTAACGTCTGACGCTTGACGGCATCGCCGCCGAGCGCCGATAATTCGCGGCCGCTTCGGGCTACATGCTCGATGGCCAGAAAAAATTTGGTGATGTAGCTCAGATGGTTAGAGCGGCGGACTCATAACCTCGAGGTCGGTGGTTCACAAAACGCGCGAGCGTTTTGGACGTCGGCTTTGCCGGCGCCCCGCAGGGGTGAGAATCGACCTTAGTCGATTCGAATCAATTCCACCCGTTGGAATTGGTAGCATTGTAAAAACATGGTGATGTAGCTCAGATGGTTAGAGCGGCGGACTCATAACCCGCAGGTCGGTGGTTCAATTCCACCCATCACCACCAAACGAATAAAGGCACCCTGTCGGGTGCCTTTTTCGTTTGCGGTTAGTGAGGGTGAATTCGAACCACCGAAGGTGTTCACAAATCGGCAGGATTGCCGATTTGGACCCCGGCTTTGCCGGCGCCCCTTGTGGGCGAGGGCCATGGATGGCCCGAGTCAATTCCACCCATCACCACCACTTAACTTGCTGACCTAGCGGGCAATGTTGCCGCTAGGCCGGTTTTGAAGTCTCACAGTGACCTTTTCGGTCAGATTTCGACTACGAAATCCGGAATGAACTGGTCGTTGTACTCGTCCGGATAGCCCTTCGGATTGCACAGAACCCTGGTATCCCCCAGCGTGTAGTCGCTTGGCGCGTGCAAGTGACCATGGATCCACAGACTGGCCTGTGACTCTTCCACAAAAGTGTCGAGATCCGAAACATAAGCGGCGCTCATCAGGTCGTCATGTTTTGAGGCTGGTAGAGACTTCCGGCTCGGCGCGTGGTGTGTAACGACGACCACGTCACCGGCCGTTTCTTCCAGCCGCCCTTTTAGCCATCTCTTCGATCGATGATGAATGACCGCGGTATCGATGGATCTGAGGCGACTGTACTTAGGACTCACGCGAATCTTCTTGTAGTCGGTCATTTTCTGCGTAGCTTCGTAGCCGGCGATCCGTGGGTCTCCGAACAGCTCGAAATCGGTCCAGAATGTGGTCCCCAAGAAGGTCACCCCGTCGAGCGACAAAGACTCTTGCTCCAGGATGTGCACATTTGTCCCTTGGGCAAATTCGCGAAGTTTCTCGGTGAACCTGGGAATCGCTTTGCCGTAGTACTCATGGTTGCCTAGTACATAGATGACAGGCTTGTCGGGAAACTGGCGAACAGCCCAATCGAGACCGTTTCGCCCGACGTGGATATCGCCCGCCAGAATAACGACATCCGCGTCAGTTGCTGGTGCATCGAAAAACTCGAACTCGACATGGATGTCACTGAGAACGTGTAGTTTCATCGCAGCCAGCGCCTGTAGCGTCGAATTATCAAGAGTGCGACCGAAAATACGACAGGGCGAGAACCGGCTGTTCACCAACATCGATCCGTCTGAAGTTAACGAACGCCACACCGTCGACAATCGCCTCGAGGAACTCCACACGATCACCGGCAAGTTCGTCTACATTTTCGAGTTCAATAGTGAGGACGCCACCAGGCGGGCAATGAATGCTTGTCATTCCGTCGTCAGGAGTGTCGATGCTTGTCATGCAATCATTCCAGGCGTCCATATTCCGACCATAGAAGTCCGGAAACGCAAACACCCGATCAAACTCGTCGTGGAAAGACGGCCAATCGGTGATCCGACTGCAATCTATCTTCGCCAGGGAAACGATCATCAGACTTACTCCGCCAGGTCTCGATCAAGCGCGAGCGCGTCGAGATAAAGCTGAAACTCCCTCAAATGCCTGCGCCAGTGAGTTTCGTAGCTTTGCTGCAAATGGAACAGCGCTTTCGCTTCGCTCGTATTAGTCCAGTACCACTCAACGTCATAGAGGTCCCTGGCAATGTCAGCTAGATCATCGATTGCGTCGCCGACGATAGCGCCAGCCTCACCGATGTTCGAAGTAATCGGATCCGCTACGTTGTAGTAGCCATAGTTGGGAAATCGCTTGGAAACCAGCTTGCGAAGGTCGCCGTAGCTCTGGCCTGACGAGTCAGGATAGTCGGTCTCGTCAAACGTGAACGACACGAAAGACTGCGCCAGCGCCAGCCGGTCCAAAACGGGCAAAAGACGGCTCTCGGCGTCCTCAGACGTGCCATCGGTTGACTCAACGAGGTTTAGGAAGTCGCGTATGGCGTCTCTAATGTCTCCCGAATTCATTAGTCAACGATAGCGGTTGACATCCGGGCACGCTAGAGCCACCTGATGTGGATAATCGTGGTTCAATTCCACCCATCACCACCAAACGCAAAAGACACCCAGTGGGGTGCCTGTTCTTAGCTTACTAAACTTCGCGGCTGACGAGCTTCGAAACAACGTTGTACGCACCATGCTGCACGGTTACCGCGCATAACACCGCGAAATAGATCTCCAGATATCTACTCTTGGATGATGTGTATGTAGCCGGATCGCCAATGAGCAGTGGACCCAAAGCAAAAAGCAGGAGCAACGCATAGGCTTTCCAGAAAATTCGAAAGTAGGTAATTGCTTTTGTGGCATTTTCACCTTCGAAACGACGCTCTAATGCGACGATGGATAGCGTCAGCACACCAACAGCCGCAAAGTCGATAAACAGACCTAGATCGACCGCGCAAATTCGCAACTGACGACACACAAAATATCCGACGTCTTGTGGGATACGACTGGTAACAACACTTGTGACGAGGCCACTACCAACCAGCACCAACCATCCCAGACCACTTGTTGCCAAATCAGACCTCCGTCAGATCGGACTGTTCTCTCCCGCCAGACAAGTATGCGGATATCAGGAACACTAGGCGTAATGATCTTGAAACACCATAGGTGCCGCTCGTTCCATGATCGCGCCCCGGTAGTCGGGGCGCTTTCTCTTCACCGATACGTCCCGCGTATCGGGTAGTTGTTCTCCGGATTTCGGATCCATTCCAGACCGGAGACAAAAACTTCGAGGTCGGGTCGGGAGAACGGGTTGTTGGAGAGATCGGTCACTTGAATTTGACCATCTGCGTTGATGACGAATAAGGCAGGTTCGGCGAAATTGTGGTCGGTTTCCTGCTCCGATCGCGGTATCGAGATGTAGACCCCGAGATTCTGCATCTGCTCGAGCGTGAGGCCATGAAACAGCGGGAAATTCACGTCGAGTTGTTCCATGTGCGCTTCGAGTTGGTCGCGGCTGTCCGCGGATACTGCCGCAATATCAACGCCGATATCCGCAAGTCGCTGACGGAAGCAGGCGAGGGCGTTCAAGTACTTGGTGCAAAGTGGGCAATGTCGTCCGCGATAGATCACAACCATCTGCCAGTCGTTGTCGCCAGTGGGTCGGCTGATATCAACGGACTCTCCGTCTAGGCGGAAAACCGGCAGGCGTGGGAAATCGCTACCGGCATGAAGCTTTTGGGTGTGCATCGTTGCGTCCTCGTGTTTGTTTTACGTGATCGCGGCATACTGCTAGCCTAAGGCACTGTTTTCAACCAGTTTACTTTTTGTTACCTAGCTTCTGATGTCAGTCACACCCAACGCACAACGTTCCGATCAATCCATCGGTTTGGAGCCCTGTCTGGAACCGTGCCCGATCGAGCGCGGTATGCGACTGATCGGCGGCAAATGGAAAGGCTCCATTTTGTGGCACCTGAAAGATGGGCCGGTTCGATTCAACGATCTTGCGCGTCAACTCGGTGGGGCAAGTAAGAAGATGGTGAATCAGCGTCTGAAGGAGATGGAGGCCCTGGGCCTTGTAGAGCGGCAGGTGCTCAGCACGCGACCGATTGCCGTCGCGTACTCCATCACAGAGTTCGGCAGGTCGGCGCTCGGAGTGCTTGATCAGTTGCGTGCCTGGTCTGAGGAACACGAAGTATAACGTTTGAGCAGATCGTGGTTTTCGCAGACTCCGCGCGGGACGTTGGTCGGTGCCCTGGGTTCAGCGAATAGGCGAGGCCATATGGGTGACACCGACTAGGGTATAAACTCAGGCAGGTCTTCAACGCGCGCCGGATCAAAAGGTTGATTGCCGAACAGGCCAGGGTAGTAGAAGTTGCGCAATTCGCTGTGGAATAGCCGTACGCGATTCTCATAGGCGAGTACGGATTGCATATCGGTGGCGGCGAGATTCTGAAGTTGCCGTTCGAGCAGCGCAGGTGGCGCGGCGAGGGCAAACAGGCTCGCTAGCCGGTCGCGTTCGACTCGCCCTTCGCGATAGTCATCGGACAGCGATTCTGCGGTTTGATCGCCGACTTGTTGAAACGCGTAGTACCAACCCCACTCGAATCCGTCGCCTGTGTATTCATAGCCCGTCCATTCCGGATGCCGTGCGTAAAAAGGCGTCATCGTCGCAGACACCGGTAGATCCCAGGCGTCATTGACCGCCTCGCGCTGCGTCATCAGGATGTCGGCGCCCTCTGGGATTGGTACCAGGTGTTCGATCAACACGCGGCTGCCCGCAGGAATGATCGTGCTTAGCAAAATCCAGATACCAACAAGACTTGCCAGGATCGTTTGCGCGTTGCGATCCCGACTGGCGACCCACGAGCAGACGATCGTCCAGAAGATGCCGTAGGCGATGACCCACGCAGCGGCGGTTGCCAGGGTGAACGCCGATGTTCCGCTGACGATGCCGCCGAACGTTAAGGGAATGATCGCCGCGATCAGAACTCCGGCAGAGCGGACCAACGCTCTGTATCGCCAAAGTGAACGATCATCGGCCACCGACGCGACGAGCAGGTTGAATCGTCCGGCGCTCCGTTCGCTCGCCTGCATGTCGTGCAGAATGAAAATCAGAATCAGTGGCAGAACAAAAGCCACAAAAAATGCGAAATCGAACCGTCCAACCAGAGCAAGTTCGGGGTTGCCCGGATCGTGTTCGTAGATTTGCCCCTCAAGCGCGAGCATCCGAATGCGATGTTTCCACGATGACGTATCTCGTTGTCCGAGTGCCGCGAACGCAAAATTCGACGGCGCATCGTGAGTGAGGTGGAAGCTGTAGTACGCCGCAGCACCCCAGTCGCTCTGCGACGTGAACTGTTCAGTCCGATCTGTGCGGTCAGATTCGCTCAGGAACGCGATACTTTCTCGCTGCTGCTCGACCTCGGCGATGCCCGACCAGACCGCAAACGATGCGGCGCCCAGCACGACCAAAATCCAGGTCACGAATGCCCGGTCGCGGAGGACGAACCGCGCTTCTCGCTTCAACGAGTTCACCAGCGTCACGGCTTCAGTCTCATCCCTGCCCAGCTCAGTGAGGCTGCCAGTGCGATCAGCCACGCGATCAGCATTTGCAGCGATGAACTCGCCCGCGCCAGTCGCTCGGAAGCAGGCGCTGGCTCGTATTCGAATGTCTCGAGCACTTCCCAGTTAGAGGCGTCGACACGCGCCCGCCGAGAAGACGCCTCATCGCGATTTCGGTTGATATCGGCGGTGTAAGACAACTCTTCAGCGTGGACGCGATTGAGTCCCTGAACAAACTCGATCCGTAGTGCCTCAGCTTGTCGCAGGAAGCGGTGGTAATGCTCGAGATCTGTTCCTACGATGGCGCGGGATGCGGCGCCCAGCGCCAGTGTCGGGGTCAGCCAGCCGATACGGTTCAACACGCGAGCCTGGCGGGATTCGGCCTGCATCCGCCGCTCGGCGTACTCATTCAGAGTCTCGGTTAGCTCTGCTTCGCTTCGGCCGGCGAGCACCCCGCGAATATTAACGTCCAGGTCTTCGACACGTTCTACGCCTTCTTCCTCGAGCAGGCTGGCTTGTAAGGCGTCGTACACCGAGTCATCAACGTCATGGCCGTCGCCGAGGTCGCGGACCTCGTTCAACATCGTGAGTTCGGTTTCGATTTTCCCGGCTAACGGTTCAGCCCGCGATGTCGCATTCACTGCGATCGCTGGAAGCGCCAATGTCACCGTGAGCCAGCACGCCGCGAGTGTGGCGAGGACGGTCGTTCGTTTTTGCAGGACGGTCGAGACCAAAACGGTCAGGCCGATCCAGACGCAGAGGTAAAGTAAGTACAGGGCGACCAGGCTGACGGCAACTGACGCACTTTCTCCATCGCTCGTCGACCGCAACGCCGTGACTGCGAGCGGCACGACAAGTAGCAGCGCGAACGAGAACAGTGCGAGCAGCTTGCCGGATATCAAAGCACCAGCGCTTGTTCCCTGGGCGAGCAATGGCGCGAGGGTGCGCGCCTCACGCTCACGGACGATCGCACCGTAGCCCAGAATAACGATCAACAGCGGTGCGAAGACCTGATAAATGACCGCTGGTGTTAACCATGACAGACCGCCCAGATCTGCGCTGTTGACCGACGAGGAAAAGGTTGCAGAGTTCTGTCGGTGCCCCTCGAGAAACATCGCTTGACCCGTCACCGAGTCCAGTCCCGGATCGAACGTTGCGAGAGGAGTGGGGGTGCGAAACACGTAATGCCCGTAGTGCACCATGCGGTGGGGGTGGCGATCGGGTTGGGAGAGAAACGTCTCTTCGGATTCCTCCTGATGGTGCGCTCGCGCTTCGGCGTCTGCCGCCACTCGCATGTTTGTCAGTACGCTGACAAACGCGAGTGTCAGGACAAACAGCGCCACCACCACCAGTGCCAATCGAGATCGACGCCAGTACCGCCATTCCGCTGCAGCGATGCTCAGTACGGCAGTCATTGGTCCACGGAAGTGTTGGCTGTTCGACCCGAGAACGCACGATGTACGGTTTCCGTTTCGATGCGCTGACCGTCGGCCGCGGAGAATTCCCCCACCAGTTTACCCTTGCGCAGCAAACCGATGCGATCAGCCACCTGACAGGCACCGTAAACGTCGTGCGTCACCATCAATATCGTCTTGCCGGCATCAGCAAGGCCACGCACAAGATCGTGAAACTCATCGATGGCGCTTGGGTCAAGTCCTGACGTCGGCTCATCGAGAAGAAAGATATCGGTGTCGCGCAAGATGGCGACTGCAATAGCCACCTTTTGCCGCATGCCTTTGGAGTAGTCCTTGAGACGACGGGCTCGCGAATCGGGATCGAGTGATACTCGATCGAGCGTTGCGTCGATCGCTGCCTGATCTACTGTGCGCCCTGCGAGTTGCAGGAAATACTTGAGGTTCTCGTAGGCGTTCAGATGCTCGTAAAGAGACGCAGACTCTGGCAGATAGGCGATGGCTTCGCGTATCGCCTTGAGATTGGCGCTCACTTCCTTGCCGTCGACAGTGATCGTCCCGGACGTTGCCGTAAGAAAACCGAGGAAGCTCAAAAGTGTCGTCGATTTTCCGGCGCCGTTGCCACCCAGCAGCGCGTAGACCTCGCCGGAGGCGACACTAAAAGAGATACCGCTCAGAACTTCCTTGTCCGAGCGGTAAATTTGCAAGTCCTCAGTTTGTAACCTTGCTGAGCGTTCCATGGCGTTGTGGTTGCCCGTCTATTAGAAACGGAAGTCAGCTACAACGCGGAAGTTGCGCGGGATGCCCGGCTGGACCCAGACGTTCGCGAAGGAGTTGGTGTAGAACTCTTCGTCGAACAGGTTGTTGGCTTCCACCCGAATGCCGAGTGCATCAGACCATTCGTAGTTTGCAGCCACCCGCGCGGTCGTGTAACTCGGCAGTCTGAATGTCGGATCGCCGAACTCACCACTACGGTCACCCACATACGTAAGTCCACCGATCAACGTCAGCGGCCGACCATTGACCTCGGTCTCTTTGGCGAGTTGCAGACTCGCTTGGTGGTCCGCAACGTTCAACAGATCCGATCCTGCCGGAATGAATGCAAACGAAATGAAGTCGGTGTAGTCGTTCTTGGTCTCGGCATCCACGAACGCGTATGAGAACCAGATGCTCAACGTATCCGTGAGATAGCCGGTGAGGTCAACTTCCAGTCCCTGGCTGCCGGCTGCGCCAACGGCGGTTGGATTGAAGTCCGCATCGAACGTCGCGATGTTGGATTGGTCCAGATCGAATACTGCTACCGTTCCGGTTAGCGCGCCGTCGTTGAGTTCGACCTTCACACCGACTTCCGTCGATTCAGAAATGTTCGGGTCCAGACCGTTTTGATCGGTTGCGCCGGACAACGGACGGAAGTTCTCGCCGTACACGGCGTAGATAGACACGTTATCGGTCGCCTGATAGACGACACCGAACTGCGGACTCACCCGTGACTCCGAGTACTCCGCCGTCGTACCTGACAGACGGTTGTTCAGGCTTTGCTGGTAGTCATCAAAACGAGCGCCGATTCGAATGTCGAGCTTCTCGGTCAGACTGATCTGGTCCTGCAAATAGAAACCGACCGACTCCTGCACTTCGACACGGTCCAACTGTGGAGCAAGATCGAGACCGGAGGCTGGAGAGTTGCCATACACCGGGTTGAAAATATTGATGCTTTGATCGGTCGTTCGATCACGGAAGGCAATCTGATCGTTCTCGAACTCATCGGAATCCAGCCCGACGATGAGGCGATGCTGCACGTTACCCGTGTAGAAGCTGCCACTCAGTTCGGCGCGGAGCACTTGATAGGTCGCGTCGTAGTCGCGCGAGCGGCTGAACCGCCCGAAGTTGCCTTCGGCATCGGGCGCTCCGAAACCGTTTTCAGAGGCGAGCCCGTCCAGTTCCGTTTCGCGATAGTTCACACCGACCAACGCGCTCCAGTTATCGTTGAAGTCGTGCTGGAATTCGATCTGGTGACCGAGCACTCCGGTCTCAATTGGTCCATAGCTGGGCTCACCGAGGAATCTGCTTTCCGGGATCAAACCGAGTTGGTCATCGATTGCGATAACGCCACGGTCGAACGGCGTTTCCTGATCGCTGTATTCCATCTCGTAGATCAACTGGCTCGAATCGCTGATCCGCCATGCAATCGACGGGCTGAACAGCACCTTGTTGGTCTCAATGGTGTCTCTGAAACTTTCCGCATCCTCGTAGGCGCCGACCAGGCGAATGGCGACAGCGTCCGATAGCGGCGTTTGATAATCAAAATCCATGCGATAGGTCGCGAAGCTGCCTGCCGCAAGATTGAGCTCGCCCGCTTTGTCAAAGGTCGGTCGCTTCGTGACCAGATTGACCGTGCCGCCCGGCTCGCCGCGTCCATACAGAGCAGCGCGTGGGCCTTTCAGGACTTCGACGGACTCGATGCCCGACAGGTCTCTGGCACCGCCAAAACCGCGTCCAGCATTGAAGCCGTTGACGAGGAAGTTACTTGGCAGGTTCTCATCGCCGACGAAACCGCGGATCGCAAAGCTATTCCACAAGCCGCCGAAGTTGTTCTGACGGGCCACCGAGGCAGACAGATCCAGCGCCTGGACGAGGTCGATCGAACCCGCATTGCGCAGCGTCTGTGCGTCGATTCTAAGCTCCGCCTGTGGTACTTCCAAAGATTCGAAATCGCCTTGGTAAGCTCGACGGGTCCCGGTCACAGTGATGTTTTCGATTTCTGTGTTGTTTGCGTCCGACGTCTGAGCGGATGCCGGGTTGGCTGAAAATACAAAAATCGACGCCACCAACGCGGGTGACGCGCAAATGATGCGCTTCATGAAAATCTCCTAACCGAATAACTCTTTTTTTGAGGTTGCCTGGACGGCAGTTCCATTGCCGGATTGGCCGGGTAATTTCACCCGGAATCCGGGCCGCGGCCAGTCGTGTCCCCTAACGGACAACGTTATATCATAACGCTATCTACAAAGGGTAGCGTTGGCCTTTGGCAGGCTACAGCTATGCTTCTTTGTCCACGGTTTGCCTGAATTTAGACCCTGGCGGCAGGGTCGAATCGACCGAGCTGATAGTGCAGCAAAGTCGCTACCGAGATGGCATCGGTGATCGTGCCATCCATCGCCCAGCGGACGGCCTCGCCGACCGGTAACTTCAAGACTTCGATGTCCTCGGTTGCCTCGAGTGCAGCCTGTCCGTGTGACAAGCCAGTCGCGACGAATGCGAGGCCGAGTTCGTCTGTCAGTGAATTGCTGGTGTGCAGCTTCAAAACTTGTCGCCAGTGATTCGCGACGACACCGGTTTCCTCCTCGAGTTCGCGCTGCGCCGCTCGCAGCGGACTCTCGTGTTTGGGGCAGCCGCCCATCGGAAGTTCCCAGGTCTGAACGCCGAGTGTGTAGCGACTCTGACGCACCAAAAACGTGTGTTGGGCAGAATCGATGGCCAAGATCGCAACGGCGCGGTTCTTGAACTGAATATGACCATAGCGGTTCTCGCCGCCTGCCGGGTTGATCGCCTCGTCTTCGCGAACGGTCATCCATGGCGTGTCATAAACAAGACGAGACGACACGGTTTTCCAGCGACTGCGGTCCATATCGCTCACGCCGCCGCCCCCATTTGTTGCCAGGCGAAGACTGCCCATGCACTCCACAGGGTTAACCCGCCCGCTACATAGACGTAGAAGCGGTGTAGCACCTTGTTATAAGTCACGTGGATCATGCTATGGGCGATTCGGAGTCCAACAAACACCCACGCGAGGAGGGTGAGCACGCCCGGGGCCGTATCCGTCGCAAGAACCAATGCGACCAAGACGTAGAAAAGAACCGGCATCTCGAGGAGATTGCTGAAATTATTCGCGGCGGAGTCGTCATTCAGGAGTGCCTGGACTTGCGTACGCGACGCGAGCTTTTGCGGATGAATCCTCTTTGACATTTGTTCACGAACGCGCCGCACGTACAGCAATATCCATATCGTTAGTGTCAGTGCAATAAGCACAAAGGTCGGTGGTAGAAGCGGGTGCAAGCGAAATCTCCTGAAGGCGCCAGTAGTGGCCGTACCAGTCTGCCACAAAAGAAAAGGGCAGCCGAAGCTGCCCTTTCCCAGTGCTAGCGCATTCCTGCGCGTCGCGTCTCGCCTTACGGCGCGATGAAGTCCAGAACTGCATCGGTGAGATCATTCTCGCCGAAGAAGAACAGCTCATACGTTGTACCGGTTGCAGACAAACCTGCCGCGCCCGTGAGATCGACTTCACCAGGATCGGCTGCGCCGTTGCCCTCGGTGACACCGGTTAGACCATCCGCCGCGGCAACACTGCCGTATGCGATACCGATATCGCCGCTGGCGCTGAGCGTTACCGTGAAGGTGTTGCCGGATGGCGCGAGGAACTCAGGCACATCGTCAAACGTGACCGAGAACGTCGACTCATCGCCGTCAACGATGACGCGACCACCCTGGTTGGGTGACAGATCATCGAACAACGGTGCGATGCGAGGCGCGCCGCCAAGGAACTCAGCAACTGACTCAGAGAAGTCAGTGTCGCCAGCCCCGAAGGTCAGGTTGCCATTCGAGTTCACAAACACACTCGAATAGGTCGTGCCGTTGAACGGGAAGTCGAAACCGATATCGACTTCTGCCGAATCGTCATCGCCGAGGTTCAACAGGAAGCCACTGATGGTTTCGACGTCGAGAACGTAACGGCCTTGTGAGAAGCCTGCCCCCACAAAGTCGAAGTCCGGGAATGTCGACACGGCAAGTACATACGCGCCTGTTTCCTCGATCGGAACTTGTAGTGCGGATAACGTGCCCGCACCTCCATCGTCATCGAGCGCAATCAACTCAGCGGTTGCAGGTTTGCCCGAGATTCGGAATAGCCCCATGACGGTGTCGATCTGACCGGTGATGACCTCCGCGAACAGCGTCGTACCTGCTTCCGCGCTGAAGCGGTAGAAGTCAACGTCGCCCTCGGCAATCGCACTGTATTTGTCAATCGTGTTGAACGGCAATTGGACTTTGCGTGCAGTGGTCGTTGAATTGTTAGGCTCAAACGTGTCACGTCCCGCAGTCGTTGCCGAGAACTGCAACCGCGAATTGGCGAGATCATTTTCGCCAAGCGCGAACAGCTCATAGACCGCCGACTTTCTCTTCGAATTAACACCGCGCTTCAAGAAAGCGGACAAATCCGTCTCTTCCTCGAAACCGCTGGTCTCCAACCCACCACAGCTGAAGCCGGCCAATCCGTCAGTCGCAGTCAAATCACCATACTTGACCTGGAAGCGATTCTTGATCTTGGCACCATCGGGACTGAAGATCCTGATCTCGAAGGTGTTGGCGCCTGTCGCCGGGAACTCGGGCACGTTTTCAAACCGCACGACGAACGCCGAGCCGGTGTCTTCGAACGTAACGCTACCACCTGAGTTCGGGCTCAGATCGTCCCAAAGACCTGCGATCCGCGGTGGGCCGGCGAGCATGCCGCCTGCGGATTCAAGGAAAAATCCATCACCCGCGCCGAACGAAACGCTACCGTTTGAGTTAACGAACAGCGAGTCGTATACCTGTCCGCAGAATCCGATCGGGAAACTCGGGAACAGCTGTACGAAGTTGTCGTCATCCAGCGGGATGGAACCTGGCGGTGGCTGGTTGAAGATGATGTCGATGTTCTCGACCGGTGCGCCCGCCGCAACGACAACCGGTGTCGCTTCGTTCGGGTCATCTGCCGTCGCATCATTCGATTCAGCCAGGTTGTAAAACTCCTCTGGGCCCGGCAACTGCACCGGAGTCGTTGAGAAGCCACCCTGCAGGATCTGGTCGGTGTGGATCGTGTATGCAGCACCCGGCGTCAAGCCATTTAAGGTGTAGATACCGTCACCCGCGCGGTCTCCCGAGATCGCAGAGACTGCGTCTTCAAACGGGTTTTCGACGTTTCGAGCGATGACGTTCACGCCGGTGATGCCGTCACCCGAAGGGCTCAGGATTTGACCGGTGATCGTACCCGAGTTGGCGAAATAGGTTGCCGAGGGGTACATGAATGAGAAGTACGCGATGTCATCTGCATGTGGCGAAACCTGCCCGCCGCCTTGCAGCGCGAATGGGTACATCGTTTCGGTTTGATCGCCAGGTGACTGACCATAGGTGTTGTTCGGCGACGGGCCGGACGAATCACCCAGTGCGATGTTTTGACCATTGACCACGGTGTGACCCATTCCCGAGTAGTGTCCGAACTCGTGGAATTGCACGCCACGGAAATCCGCGAGCGGGAATCCGTCGTTGATGGCACCACCATTGAGGAACGAAACCGCCTCAATCGGGTTGCCGTCAGCATCTCGCGTGTCGGTGCTTGCGAACCCAAGAACACCGCTGACGCCGAACAAAGCAACGAAGATCGAGCCGTCTACGTCATAGACAATCGGGCTGAATCCATCTGCGTTGTTGTTACCGTTGAACAGGTTGTCGACAAACGGTGCAAAGTTGGTGACGTCTACATCAAACGGCATCGGTCCGTTGTTGCTGTAGGTCGCGGTAGCCGAAGGAATCATCTGCCAAGTCGCGAATGCGGTTGTCGTATCGGCGACGGCTTCCGTATAGGTCAACGGGCCAAGCGCCAGGGCGTCAGCCCCCCCGGCCGGAATACCGTCAGGGTTGAATGGAATTGCCTGACCGCCGTTCGGCCAGCGCTCGACGCCATCGGGATCGTTTGGGTTTGTGTCCAACGGTCCGCCCGCCATCACACTGGTGCTGAGGCAGCCTACGACCGCCGTCGTCAGCAAGTGACGCATCGTGTTAGTTTTTTTCATTACTCTGCACCCCCAACGATGTCATTGATCAGGCTGGATAGCGCGCCGTAAGAGATAGGTTCACCACCGGTGAAACCCACTTGCATGCCAGAGAACAGGCCAACGTTGTTGGCACCATTCAAAGCGACTTTGTCGCTCTCGTCACCGGACAGCGTGAAGCAGCCTTGACCCAACCCCATCGTGGCGGTCAGACCAATCGGTCCGGCAGGAGCGACCATCAGCAAGTACTCGCCACCGATGGCCAGCATCGGAAAGTCTGTGATTGGATGTCGCCCAGCGGCCAGATGTTTCAACGAACCCAGCATCGTGACTTCGGTGTATAGCTCGCCTTTGATTTCCTCAAAGTCCCCCTTGAAGGTATCCGATACTCGGATCTTGTATGTGACGGCCGGGACCTCGCCTCCCCCGATTTGTCTACGTGATTCAGTCACGTCAATGATCGTGCCGACAAAGACACGCTCAGAGTTCGTGACCATTTGCTCAAGGTTCATCTGCGCGACGGTCGAAGCTTGCAGTGCGGTTGCACCGAAAACCCCGAACGCAAGCGCAACAACCGTTGCAATGCGTCTCAACGCTCTCATCGATAGCTCTCCTGTTTTGGTGATGAGGGGCAGGCTGCTTTGCGCAGTCTTATGTTTAACCCCGCTCCGAGCGTACGCTCGACCCGATATCGAGTCTATTTGCCCAGATGTGACACTTGTTGTCCGAAAAAAACTATGTTTATGAATACAGGGAGTTAGCGATATTCGCTTAACGGGCATCCGCGTTATTCGCGGGTCACAAAGTGCGGCTTATCCGCAGAATTTGACATAAATGTAATACTATTACATAAACGATTTCAATGGGTTATGAGCGACCAGAGACGAAAATTGTGGCTGATCTTCGAGTGTTATTCGTTCCGCCAAACCGGACGCCGTCACCGGGATTATCTGCTGGTTCCGACGGGGTTGGCGCGTTATCGTATTTGTGCTGAATTTGTTTTGGTTTGGCACCTCATGACTTCTTACAACAAGTCTTGGCTCCGCGTTGATCAAGTGCCGGGCTTTCGAAGCCCGGCAGACGCGCTTGTGTGGGTGAGCCGCATGTATCTTGCGTCGGTGAGGGTCGGCAAGGAGCCGCCACCGCTGGTCGATCAGATGCTCGTTTCTGTGTTCTCCGATGAGATACGCGATGCGTTTCGGCGAACGATGCACCACACCGTCACGACCTGGACCGGCCATCTCGAATTGAAATCACCAACCGATTACACGTTGGCGCGGCATGAGCGGCGTTTGCTGGACAGTATTGAGCGAGCCGACATTCGTTCAGGGGATTGGGATGCTCCCGCAACGCCGAACGCATGGTTGGATTCACAGGTTGAGAGCGCTTTGCTAACGCTCAGGATGGCCTTCGATGTATTCGACGACACAGACCGAACGCACGACGACTATTGGCCCCCCGGACGGTCATTGGCCGGGTCGCACGCTCGCGATGGACGAGCAAGTATCGATCGTCGTCCGTTTCACTGACGTCTAGCTCGCCGCTGCAATTTCCCACTCGCTGGTTTCTGGATTTGGTGCAGTCTCGAATTCATTGACGAGTTCCTTCAAGGATTGCGCCTGCGCATGCATCGCTTCTGTGCGCTCGGAGGATTGGCTGACACGCTCGAGATTTCTGTTGTTGAGCTCGCGCATTGTGGCAAGTGAGTGATTGGCAACATCGATGCCTTGCGATTGTTGAGCGCTGGCGTCTGCAATGTCGCTGACCATTGCGTTCGCCTTACGGATCGATTCGACGATGGACTGGAGGGTCTCACCGGATTGGTTTACGAGGTCTGCACCGTCTGCAACCTTGTCGACCGAGTCCTCTATCAAACCATTAATTTCCTTCGCCGCCGTCGCGCTGCGTGCAGCCAAACTGCGGACCTCGCTCGCGACAACCGCGAATCCTCTTCCGTGCTCGCCGGCGCGAGCTGCTTCCACGGAGGCGTTCAGTGCGAGCAGGTTCGTTTGAAACGCAATCTCGTCGATCAGACCGGTGATTTCGGTAATCTTGTTGCTGGACTGCTTGATGTCCCGCATCGCCGCAATCGCTTGCCCGATGACCTCGCCGCCTTGCTCAGCACGTGTGCAGGCGCTCTCCGCAAGGCGCTTGGCTTCGGAGGCATTCGAAGCGTTGTTGTGAACTGTCGCGGTGATTTGCTCCATGCTCTCAGCTGTCGAACCGAGTTGATCGGATTGCTGCTCCATGGCGCGACGCAAGTCACTGGCATCATCCGTTTGGTTTCTCGAAATCGATTCCACGAGATCGGTACTGTTTTTGATCGACGTGACAATGTCGGTGAGCCGACGTGTGGTTTTCGTGAGGTTTCCGGTGAGAGTCGCGAACTGACCGGTATACTTCCCTGTGACATTCTCGGTGAGGTCGCAATTGGCAAGCGCGTCGAGCACGCGCGAGCAGTCCTGGATTAGTCGGTCCGCCTGGTCCACGAGAGTGTTCACGCCAGCGGCAAGTTTTCCGAAGAACCCTGAGTCATCGGCGAGTGCCAATCGCTGCGACAAGTCGCCCTGACCAGCCGCAATCACCATGGCGGAAACCTGTTGCTCCAGAGTTCGCTCGTCGGTCAAGTCGTTCAGCTCGACAACCGCGCCCATCAGGGCGCCTTGTGTATCGTGAATCGGGTTGGCGCTGAGGTGAATTGATCGATCACCGATCGTAAGTTCCTGCTCCAGTGGTTCGCGCAGATTCAAGTCCACGCGATCAATCAGGTCACTCAAAGGGCGACCCTCAATTACTTCTGGTGTTGTCACAGATGACGCCGTCGAGGCCAGGTTCTGACACAGGCGACGCGCAGCTTCGTTAGCCTCCCTTACGCGATGGTTCGAATCGACCATCAACATGGGCGCATTGGCTGTAGCGAATGCACGCTGTGTCGCAACGTTCGCACTCATGATTCCGAGTACATCGTTGACGATTCGCGCTTGTGGATTGTCCGGAGAAACGCGTACGGAGAGATCGCCGGTTGCCATGACTTGTTCCAGCGTCATCAGAATCTCTCGATTCTGCTCGGTCGCATCGACGCGCTCACAAAATTGTCGAGTCAGATCGACAATCATATAGCCGAGTACGCCGGCTTCGGCGACTACAAATGCCGCATGCAGGAACACAATCCCGAGGCCGGTGCCGTAGTCGAAAATCACCAGCGGCGTACCGAAGATCGCAACACCGAATTGCTGTTAGTAGTTCAGTGCGACGTGGTGAACAGCGATGGTCACGACGGCGGCGAGCAACGGGCGGATATCTTTGTACCGAATGACGAAAGCCAATGTCGCAAACACATGAAAGTGCCACTCGATACGTCCGAGACCCTGCTGGATGAAGAGCGCCGAAAACAACATGAGACAGGATGCGAGTGTCATTCGGGCATACGCGGTGTTCGGCACCCAATGCAACGCCGCCCACGCCAGGCCAACGATGAGTCCTCCGCCAACGAATCCCATAACGTAGAAGCCATTTGCGGCACCGAGGATGGTTGAGGCAATGATCCAATGTGCCAGCAGAATTCGGAACAGTAGGCGGTTAGCTCGAGCGTTGTCCTCCGCCAGTGCTTGACCCGCAAGGCTCGATGGGTCCGGCCCGAGTATCACAGATCTGAAGTCACGCACGGTTTCATAGCTCCAATGTCAGATCGGTACGCGAGAGTTCAATGCGTTCGCGCAGACTTCGTGTGGTTTGCGCACGCCGGATCACGTCGGCTATTCGCCACGTACCATCGCGGTTTTGAAAAACGTAAATGTGGTTGCTGTGAGCAAGCGCGGCGCGCGTGGAATCGTAGGTCTGAAGGCCGAGCTCTCGCATGAACTCGCGACTACTGCGCGCCGTCAGTGTGACGCCCTCTATCGCTGGGTGGAACGCCTGTGCGTACTGCTGAGTCAATGCACTGTTTGCGTGTCGCTCGACGTTTATGAACACCAGATCGATGTCAGTCGGAGCTTCTTGTCCTAACGCACGACCCATCGTCGCCAGCGCAGACGGACAACTCGTCGCGCAACCAGGAAACCCGGCGTAAGCGACCACGAGATGAGCGTCCCGTCCGTCCAGAAAAGACAGGTCAATGGTACGACTGGCAGCCGCGGGCAGCGCGGGCAAAATGGCGAGCAGCCCCAGCGCGCACGCGAGCAGAGCGATCCCAGTTGCGTGAAGCCGAATCCGAACTCGCCCGTTTTCAAGATTTTCCACACTCATCGAGTCCTGCCTGCTGTCTTACGTTTTCATTCGGGCTAGCGACCAACAAACGTTCAACTTTATGCAGGCCGGCCCGCCCGGACGGTAAAGCTCAGCTGAAGGTGGACGCTATTTTCGAAACGGCGCGGGGTACGCGCTGCCGCGAATGCGTCGAGACATCGACCTGCGAGGGAACGACGAGGTGACCGATGTCGACTAGTCAGCAACTAACCGAGCCACAGTTCGAAAAATGCAGGGAGCTGATCGCCGAGCTGACTGGGATTCAGATGAGCGAGGCCAAGAAGGGCCTCGTTGCACGCAGGCTCAGCAATCGCATGCACGCTCTGGGAGAGCAAGACACAGACGCCTATCTGCGTCGCATCGCCGCGGGCGACCCGGCGGAGATAGAGCACTTCACCAATGCCGTGACGACCAACTTAACGTCCTTTTTTCGAGAGAATCATCACTTCGATTTCCTCAAAACAACGTTCATTCCCGCGTTTGTTGCCAGCGGTCAGAAGACGCTCAGAATTTGGTCGGCCGCATGTTCGACGGGTGAAGAACCCTATTCAATCGCGATCACCGCACTCGAAAACCTGCCGAGGACGGGTGGGTTCAACTTGGAGATTCTCGCAACCGACATTGACTCGTCCGTCGTGCAAACGGCACGGGAGGGCGTGTACCGATGGGACCGGGTCCAGGGTCTTAGTCCGGCCTGTTTGAAGCGCTGGTTTCTTAAGGGCAGAGGGGCTCAGAAAGGCAACGTCCTCGTAAGGAGAGCGTTACGCGAAGCGGTGGATTTTCGGGTGATGAATTTACTGACGGACTGGCCTCCGGTCGGCGTCTTCGACATTATCTTCTGTCGCAACGTCGTGATCTATTTCGACAAACCGACTCAGGCCACGCTCATCACACGATTTTGTGAAGCACTTGATTCGGACGGTTTGTTGATCATGGGGCACTCAGAATCTCTGCATCAGGTGAGCACAGACTTTCGCTTGCTCGGCCGCACGATTTACAAGAAGGCAGCCTGATTGTGGGCGTTTCACTATTCAACAGCATTCGCGTGTTGGTAGTCGACGACTCGCCGAGCGCACGCAAATTGTTAAAAGGTATTCTTGAATCTGCACCCGATATCGAGGTCGTCGGCGCAGCAGTCGACGCCTACGATGCTCGAGAAAAAATCAAGCGCTATAATCCCGATGTCATTACTCTGGATGTGGAGATGCCGCGCATGGACGGCATCACTTTTCTTTCCAATCTGATGCGGCTGCGGCCGATGCCGGTCGTGATGATCTCGCGACTTGCAGAACGCAATTCGGCGCTGGTTCACAAAGCGTTGGAACTCGGGGCGGTCAGCTTCATAGAGAAACCGGAAATCGGCGGTGGTCAGGAGCTTGTACAAGCGGCGGATGTCATTATTGGAGAAGTTCGCAATGCGTCGGCGGTCAACTTGACGGCACTGTCACCAGTGCGTCGAGAGACGGTCCGAGAGAGCGTTCCCGTCATCACCGGTGTGTTTCGCCAACCTGCACCGGTGATTACACCGGGGAGCGGTGATCCATTGATCGCAATCGGGGCATCGACTGGCGGCACCGAAGCGATTAAGGAAGTGCTAAGCCGTCTTCCTGCGGACTCGCCGGGCATTGTGATCTCTCAGCATATTCCTCCCGCGTTCAGTGCATCGTTTGCTCAGCGTCTCGACGAACTCAGCAAAATTCGCGTGTTTCATGCCTCCCATGGTCAACGTATCGAGCGCGGCTGCGCATACGTCGCCCCCGGTTCGCAGCATCTGCGTGTCGTCCGTGACACAAAAGGTCTGGTGTGTTCGCTCGACGACGGTCCTAAAGTCGGATTTCACAAGCCGTCCGTGAACGTCATGTTCGAGTCGATCGTGCGTGCGCGCGTGCAGCCCGTAGCGGCGGTAATCTTGACGGGCATGGGTCGCGACGGGGCGAACGGTATGAAAAAGCTCCAGGACGCCGGTGCTGTGACGATTGCGCAAGATGAATCGACCTGCGTGATCTACGGTATGCCAAAGGCGGCGGTGGAGCAGCAAGCGATTCAGTTGGTGTTACCGCTCTACGATATCGGCAGTGAGTTGGTTCGCTTGTCCGCGAATGAGCTGCGTGCCGCCTGAAATCAAGCGGCCTTGGGACGTACAAAAACCTGCATCAGCTCGTCGACAATGTTGCTCGATTCGGCCGCGATCGTTTCGATCGCATCTTCGCCAATTCCGAGCAACTCGAGAACACCGGGCTCTAACTTCGGACCGTCTCTCAGATCGATACTTTGCACCTCACTCAGAATCGCGATCGTATTGGCAAGGTGGATCGCTGCGCCTACCATTTGGTCCGCTTCCGGAGCTTCGCGATTGGCTTCATTGATCGGGTTATGGTGCCACCGAATCGAATGCTGCACGTAGGCCGGCAGGTTCCATCGTTCCGCCAATACTGCGCCGACCTCGGTGTGGTCGAAGCCGAAGACTTCGCGCTCTGCGACAAACGTCGAAGCGCCGTGTCCTATATCCATAGAGCGCTTCAGCGCCTGCTCGGACTTCTCGGGACAAAGTGTGAACATCACCAATTGTCCAATGTCGTGCAATAGTCCGGCGACGAACAGCGAGGGGCATCGCCGACCTCTGAGATAACTCTGTATCACCCTGCCAGCAGCGGCTGTTCTCAGGCAGTGATGCCAAAAATCCTGCATCGTAATCAGTTCGTTGGAAATACCGTCGAAAGCTTCGACCGCGCAGATACCAAACGCCAGATCCCGAACCTCTCTTGTGCCCACCATAGTGACGGCGCGGTCGATTGCGGTTACTGCGATCCCGGGATTGTAGATCGGGCTGTTGGCAATTCTGAGCAACGCTGCGCTGAGACTTGGGTCCTGCTCGATCAAACGACCAATATCCCATGCGCTGCTATTTGGATCCTGCAGCAAGTCATTAATTTGGAGCGCGATATCCGGCATGGATACGAGCGAGTTGACCTCATTGACCAAGGACTCTGGAGTCATCATTCCGCCGATAGCAATGTCTCTGATGCGGCATAGCGGTCGTATGAAAATTTTTTTGAGTGGTTAATTTTTGAGAGTCTAAAGTTCTTGCCCGAATGGTCGCTATTCCAGAACGGCGGACGGAGCGGGCGTCGTGAAAACTGATCGGTGAAGTTTACCGCCGCGCAAATGGGTGATTAATGAGAATACTCGTGGTTGATGACAGCGCAGCGATGCGCATGATGATGTTGCGTACGCTTCGCCAAGCCGGCGTCGCAACCAAAGATGTCGGACAAGCGGAAGATGGTGTTGTGGCGCTTGGTTTGATTCGTGAGTCGGAACCGGATCTGATCTTTTGCGATTGGAATATGCCGAATATGACCGGGATCGAGTTGCTGGAAACCATTCGTTCAGAAGGGGTTGAGGCAACCTTTGGTTTCGTGACGACCGAGGCAGGAACCGAGATGCGAAAACGCGCTACCGACGCAGGGGCGCAATTCCTGATTGCAAAACCGTTCACCGTCGAATCCTTCGAGAAGGTCGTTGGTAAATTCCTGAATTGAACCTGTGGATTGCACTGGAGATCGAAAGACATGAGCACAACATTCGTCGTACCGGAGCAAGCTGCAGTGGCCAATATGCTCGGCATCATTCTCGGCGACGGCTTGGGCGTAAACATTAGCGATGCCGACGGTTTCGAGGGTCAGTTCGTTGCCACGTACATTGACGATGACGGCCAGCTCGTTGCAATTGGTGGTGGAGATCCGGCGTTCGTCGCGTATGCAGGCGCTGCGCTTTCGATGATTCCAGCCGGCGCGGCACAGGACATGATCGATAACAACGATATCTCTGACGCGATTCGCGATAACTTCTACGAAGTGATGAATATCTGCTCGCGGTTGCTGATGACCGAGATAGGTGATCAACACCTGCGTCTCGATAAGACGCTGTCGCCGGGTGATGCCGAGGAAGTTATCAGTCAGCTCAGCGCCAACGGCACACCGGTCGGCTTCGAACTCAATGTTCCGAATTACGGCGCTGGCCGACTGAATTTCCTTGTTACCTGATTATGCAGGCTTCCTGAACACGAGTGTCATGCGGTCGCTTTCACCGACTGCCTCGTAGGTGTCACGGTCCTCGTCGCCGTGCCGTAACGTTGGCGGCAGAGACCATACGCCACCATCCCAGTCGGCTGTGTCGTTCGGGTTCGCGTTGATTTCACTCTCGAGCATCAGCTCGAAGCCAGCACTCTCGAACAACGCAATGACCTCAGACTGTTTCAGATAACCGTTGTGCCCGCGGGTGTAGTCCCACGGTGCATCTTCCTTGGCGCGGTGCTGCACAACCCCGACGATGCCTCCGGCCTTCAACAACGTGTAGGCATGTTTGGCAGTTTCGTCGGCGAGGTTCTTACGCGACAAACCGTGCAGGCTCCGGAAAATCAAAAATGCATCCAGTTTGCCCTCCCAATCTGGTGCTTCGTCGATTTCCACAGCTGCGATCGAGCTGGCATCGACACCGGTCCATTCGGCGACCTTTCCGGGGAACGTCTCTGGAAACAATTTGCGCTCGGCGTTGCGCTCAGCCGGAGCCCCAGCGTGGTACTTCTCGACATCCGCATTGATAGCGACGTAGGTGCCGGACTTCGAAATCCAGGGTGCGAGAATACGCGTGTACCAGCCGCCGCCCGGACCATATTCTCCGACGGTCATAGTTGGCTTGATACCGAAAAATTTCAGCGTTTCGGCCGGATGGCGGAACTGGTCACGGGGTTTGTCGCCGTCACGCAGCTCCGCGGACACGGCTTTCGCCAGGCCGTCGCCTTCGTGGTGCATCGCGTTGGCGCTACTGCCAAGCGTGAGAAGGCCCACCACCAGGGTGGTTAGGGAAAGGGTCAGAATTTCACGTTGCATCGAATCGCTCCAAGCAGGTCGGAGCGGCAGAATAGCACCTGATCTCGTGGAAGACAGCCGTGATCTGCGACACCACTTAACCGCGAATAATGAGCGCCAGTTCTCACTCTCGCGGCGGTTTCGTGTGCATTCGTTGCGCAGTTCGTTACAAAAGTACGGATTTTTTTGAAGGCTTGAGTGCTATGCCGCTTTCCGGGGGGAATGCCGCGATCGAAAAGCCGATCAGTGGCTCCGACCTTACAGTGATTGAAGTTGCCCGCAACGGGCGAATCTCTGCCGCGCACGCGGTGGGGACTGCCATATTTGGTCGGGAAGTTTCTAGCCTGGAAATTGAAGGGTCGGAGTTGGTCAGTCAGATCGACCCGGAACTTGCGAATGCTCTGAAGCAAGGCGTCTCGCGCGCGCTGCGAAGTCGTCAGCTGGTGCGATTCCGCTATGAAGATGGGTTTCGTAACGAGCACTACGTGCTGTTGCCTCAGGGACGCGAGCGAGTCCTGATTTGTGCCACCGATGCAACTGACGTCACCCAGGCGATGCTCGATGCGCAAAAAATGATGTCGACCGATTCCTCCACGGGTTTGCCTAACGCTGCCGCATTGGCCGACCAGCTCGCGCTGATCGCGAGCTCGCAAAGAGTGCGCGAGGGAAGGCTCGCAGTGCTTGCTGTCTACGCCGGCCGTTTTGACGAGCAGTGTTTTGGACTGTCGAGCAAAGAACAGGACCAGGTGCTGTGCGAACTTGCCCGCCGATTGCAACGTCAGGTCCGTGGGTCCAATCAGTTTGAGCGAGAAGATTTGGAACGCGTTTCGATTGTTGCGCGCACTGACTACCGCCAACTGACCGTCCTGTTGCCCGACATCAGTACGGGTGAGGATGCGCAGGCAGTGGCAGACCGCCTGGTGGCTGAGTTGAGCGATCCGTTCGAGTTGCAGCGACGCACGGTCTATCTGTCTCCGCGCATCGGCGTGGCACTGTTTCCGCAGGATGGGCAAGACGCGCAGTCGTTGCTGTCGGCCGCGGACGCGGCGATGGAGCAAGCTCGGGAGGCACCTGATGCGTGCAGTGTTATGCATTCCGGTACCGTCGCAATCCGGACGTTGCAGCGGCTCGATCTTGCGAGTGAGCTTTCGAATGCGTTGGAGTCTGGTCGCTTCGAACTTCGGTATCAGCCGGTCTTCGATTCGGCTACACATGAAATCCGCCTGATCGAGGCGTTTCTGCGATGGCCCGATACCTTGTTGGCCAATCAGCCAGCACAGCAGATCTTAAGCCTCGCCGAGAAAATCGGCGTCATTCTAGACATCGGCGAATGGGTAACCCGCACGGCCTGTACGCAGCTCGCAGCGTGGCGTGCGAGCACCGACGCCCCCCTCAGAATTGGCATCAATCTGTCCTCTCAGGAGTTTGCCTCGCCGCATTTGGCGGATGTTTTGACGAGTGCTGCCAGTTCGGCTGGACTGACACTCGACGCCGTCGATCTTGATGTTCGTGAGCATCTTGTTGCTCGGGATCTTCGTCAGGGTGGACTGGGGTTAAATGCGCTGGCCGAGACGGGCGCGAGAATTGTTTTGGAAGGATTTGGTAACGGACACTGCGGGATGCACGAAATCGCGGCGAGCCCCGTGTCTGTGATCAAGGTGGCTCAACCTCTCGCGCGCGACGCTGCGGGTTCTGGTTTGCGCGCTGCCCACGCGAGTGTGTCTGCCGCTTTGGCTTTGGTGCAGACGGTGATCGCCACGGGCATCGAGTCAGCGGAGCAGGCAGCGACAATGCGCGAGCTCGGCTGTCATGCATTGCAGGGTTTCTTTCTGGGCCGTCCTGTAACTGCTCAAGAGATCGAGGCGGTTCTGCTTGCGCCCACGCTCGAGGCCGACGCATGAAGGATCGCCGTTCCAGTGAGTCCTCCAGCGGGTTGCTCAAAGGGTGGTTCCCCGAGTTGGAGGCACCTCCCGGGAGTCGTCCGCATGATGTGGATGAGGGTGTTGCGGAGCCCGGACAAATAGCGCTATTCGCGAAGCGGCGAAAAACACTTGAATGGATGCCGCGCTGGTGTCGGAGCGTTGGATTGCAAGTGACTGTGATCGCCGCCGACGACGCCGATCAGGACGCGCTGTCTGGATACGATGCGATTGTCGTGGAAGCGGGTGTGAAGCTCCGCCGCGGCAAGGCGTTGTACGACTGGCTGGTCAAATGTGGCGAGCGCGATCTCGTTGGCCGATTGTTCGTACTCTGTAACAGTCGGCGCGAGTTGGAGCGCGCCAAGGACGTCAGCGGCGTCGAGGCAATCGCGCCGTCGCATGACTGGGAGTTACTCGCGCGTCGGTTGGCACGACACGTGGCACACATTCGGGACCGGCAAGCGCTGGAGGCCTGCCAGGCAAGTCTTCGCGATATGCGCGGATTCGCCGATAACGCACGCAGCAGGCTCGCTAGCGAGAACGCCCTCGAGCCGATATCGGGCTTGCCCAACCGCGATGCTTTCCATGGCATCGTGGAACGCTCTCTCCTAACCGCAGATCCCGGTGTCCGGGTTGCCGTGCTTGTCATTGGTTTTTCGCGCTTTGGTTTGGTCGTTGATGCGCTTGGCGAGACCGAGGCGCGTCGTTTGGTCAAAGTGGTCGGTCAGCGTCTGGCCGAATGCCTGTCGGTGCCGATGCCCACGACAGACTCACAGCGATTGCAGGCGTCCGTGATCGCGAACCTTGGTCAGACGCGGTTCGGTGCGATGTTGAGTTGGACAGGCTCGACGGATGACGTTCTCACGTCTTTTCGACAGCATTTGATGACCACGCTCGAGCAGCCCACGGCGGTCGCCGGCAAGATGATGAACCTATCGGCCTGCCTTGGCATTTCGATTTTCCCCGACGATACCGACGATACGGACAAATTGATTCAGCGTGCTGATGATGCGATGCGCAAGGCCGAGAGTCAGGGGGGCGGTTTCCATTACCATTCCCGGCGTGACCTCGACCGAGAGTCCTCTGTGCGACTGCAGATGGAGCACGACCTCTACACCGCGCTCCAGGACGAGCAACTGACACTGCATTATCAGCCGATTGTGCGGTTCTCCGATCGGAAGGTCGTCGCGGCTGAGGCGCTCTTGCGCTGGCAGCAACCTGATGGAACCAGCATATCGCCGGAAGAGTTTGTCCCCGTGGCTGAAGAGAGCAGCCTGATTCATCGTCTCGGCGAATGGGTTGTTGAGCGAGCACTCAAAGACATTAGCGCTTGGCACGCTGACGGGGTCGACGTGCCGGTCATTTGTCTGAACGTTGCTCGCGCGCAGCTATTGACCGATCAGTTTGTTGAGTTTCTCTCGGAGTCACTGAAGCACTACCGGATCGATCCGTCTCAATTGGAGCTGGAGATCAGCGAACGGGGTGTGTTGTCCCGCGGCAGCGAGCTTCAGGAACGCATGAACGCGCTGAAGTCTCTCGGTGTTCGTCTTTCTGTCGATGATTTCGGTACCGGTGATTCCGCGATCGACTATCTGCGAACCCTGCCCATCGATGCACTGAAGATTGATAAGTCGTATACCCGTGACCTGGGAGCGCCCGGAAGGCCCGGCCGGTTCCTGGGGGCGATACTGGCTCTGGCACGAGCGCTGGACGTCACGACGATCGTTGAGGGCGTGGAAACCGACGACGAGCTGCGCCTGCTCGCACCGCTGGGATGCCATGCATTCCAGGGGTTCGTGCATAGCCAAGCTGTTGATCCGTCGACACTTGTGAACCTGCTGGCTGCATCCAACGCGTGAATCCACGGTTTGGTTTGACAGCGGATTATTTGACGCAGTCCACACTTTTTTTCTAGCCGTCGCTCGATGGCGACGTCGCCCGAATTTCCCTTTTTCCGTTTAATTGGCGCATGGAAAGTAGATCGCATCGATCTGCTTGGAAAGGGGGAGCTATGCTTCACGCAATTCTTTGCAGAGCGGCAAATATTCGCGCAGCTATTGGCGTTATCGCACTGTCGAGTCTGTACGCCAGCGCTTTCGCGTCGACGCCGCCAATGATCTTCGAGCACTTGACGCGCGACGACGGATTATCACAGTCCAACGTTCTCGCGATTACGCAGGACCCGGATGGGTTCATGTGGTTTGCGACGGAAGATGGGTTGAACCGTTACGACGGATATGAGTTTCGCCATTTCTCGCGCGAGCAGGGAAATCCTGACACGTTGCAGAGCGGTTTTGTATTCGATGTCGTCGTCTCGTCGGAACGCGAGCTTTGGCTTGCGACCGATGGCGGCGGGGTAGCACGGCTCGATCCGATGACCGGCGAGACCGTATCGTTTCGGCACAATGCATCAGATGCGGCATCGCTCGCGTCAGATCGCGTGCGCCGCGTTGCGATCGACGGCTCTGGCGCGGTTTGGGCGGCTTTGCTCGATGGTGGGCTGGATCGAATAGACCCCGCGACCGGAGAAGTACTGCACGTAGATCTCGGACTCGACGCGGAGCAACTGGGCAGTCTCTACAGCTTGTATGTGGATCGCAAAGGGCTGCTGTGGGTCGGCGGCAACCATGGCCTGTCTGCGGTTGATACTCGGACCTTGAAAACGGTGCACTTCACGCACAATCCCGAGGAAGCGGCATCGCTGACCGAAGGCAGCGTACGGGCTATCGCACAGGATGCCAGCGGCAACTTGTGGGTCGGCACCTACGGCGGCGGGCTCTCTAAGATGGTTCAGGGGTCGGCGAGATTCACGCATCTTCGTCATAGCGATGACGTGTCTTCATTAAGTGATGACCGCGTGACATCGATCCTATTGGACCCAAGCGATCGGCTGTGGGTAGGAACGACCGAAGGCCTGAACCTGATCGATACCGAAAACAATGTCGCCACGCGGGTCGTGAAAGACCCTGCGGATCGCTACAGCCTTGTGGACGACACGATCTCATCGCTGTTCGCCGACCGTACGGGACTGTTGTGGGTGGGAACCAAGACCCGCGGTCTCAGTCGCTGGAACCCGTCGACCTGGGCGCTTGGGTATGAGCCGGCGGAAACCTTGACGGCGGCACAGAACGAAAGCCCTACCGTCACATCCTTCGCGAGCAGCAGCGATGGACGCGTTTGGGTCGGCACGTTCGGTAATGGACTGGGTGTGGTGGATCGTGCAACCGATGCGGTAGCGCCGCTGTCAGTCGAGGCGGGTACGCCGCTGGCTGCGAAACACGTTATGAGTTTGCTGCACGATTCCACGGGTCATCTGTGGGTTGGTACGCTACGTAACGGACTGGCGGTGTTGGATGTGGCAGGCGGCAATGTAACCGCGTACCGCCACGATGCCGAGAATCCGGCAAGTCTTGCAGCCGACGGCATCATGGGTCTTTATGAAGATCGCGCAGGTCGAATTTGGGTAGGAACATTCGGCGGTGGTGCCAGCGTGTTCACACCTTCCGAAGGCACCTTCAAGACCTACACGGCAAATCCGGCGGAGCCCGGTGCATTGCAGAACGGTCAGGTAACAGCCTTCGCCGAAGACCCGAGTGGTTCAATGTGGATCGGTACCAACGGCGGCGGGCTCGCGCTTCTGGATCCCGATACCGGACACTTCACGACGTTCAAGAACAACCCATCCGATCCGACGACCCTGTCTGACAATACCGTCTACGACATTCGGGTTGATCAAGACGGCACCGTCTGGGTCGGCACACGGGGCGGCGGTTTGGACCGCGTCACGGGAGATCTGCGCTCGCCGGACTCAGTTGAGTTCGTCAACTTGTCGCGGATCGACGGAATAGGAAACGACACAATCTATGGCATCGAGTCTGATGCTGAAGGGTGGATGTGGTTGAGCACCAACTACGGCATCACCCGCTATCACCCAACTTCGGGTGAGTTCAAAGTCCTGCACAAACGCGATGGTCTGCAATCTGAGGAATTCAATTTCGGTGCGCATCATACGAGCGCAACGGGTGAGTTGTTCTTCGGCGGTAACCAGGGCTTTAACGCGTTCGCACCGAACAAGGTTCGCTCCGCCGGCATCGCGCCGCTGATCGCGTTGACCGGCTTCTACAAAGGCAATGATGGCGTGCGTTCGGATTTGCCGGTGGACGAAAACGGGGACGTGCAAGTCGACTGGCGTCAAAACGACGTGAGCTTCGAGTTCGCAGCACTCGATTTTGTTGACCCGGCGCGCAATCAGTACCGCTACAAGCTGGAAGGCTACGACCGTGATTGGATTGAGCTCGGCACTCAGCGCCGTGTGACGTACACCAACCTCGGTGGTGGTAGCTACGAGCTAAAAGTGCAAGCGGCCAACAGCGACGGTGTTTGGAATGAGGCGGGGCTATCGGTTTCGCTGAAAGTCGTGACCGCGCCCTGGCTGACGCCGATGGCGTTCGGTGCTTACGCAGCACTGCTTGCGTTACTGATGATTGGCTTGATGTGGATGCACCGCACACGCGTTCAGCGTGAGGCCAGCTACAGCCGCCGTCTTGAGCACGAGGTTGAAGCGCGCACCGAGAAGCTCGTCAAGAACAACAAAGCACTGGCGACGTTGAACCGGGCGCTCGAGGAAAGCAGTCTCAGCGATCCGTTGACGGGTCTCAGAAACCGCCGCTACGTGTTCCAGGAAGTCAGTCGCGAGCTCGCGTTGGTGCAGCAACGATTCAACAACGCGCATGAAGATGGCACCACGCCGCCAACTTCTGAGCTTGTGTTCATGATGATTGACCTGGACAGCTTCAAGCCGATCAATGACACATTCGGACATTCGGCAGGCGATCGCATGTTGACGGTGCTCCGCGACGTCTTGCTCGGCATTTGCCGCAAGTCGGACGTCGTCGTGCGCTGGGGTGGTGACGAGTTTGTCGTCATCGCACGCCAGAACAGTCCAGAACAAACCGCCGCACTGGCCGAGCGTATTCGTTCTGCCATACGTGAGCAGCGATTCGTGCTTGGCGAGGGGCAGATCGCACGAACAACCTGCTCGATTGGCTACGTCGCGTATCCACTGTTCCGTGCCAAAGCGGACCAGGGTGGCCTCGATCAGATCATCAGCATGGCTGACGGTCTGATGTATGAAGCCAAGCAAAAGAAAGATGCCTGGGTCGGTCTGTATCGACCGGACGAGGCGATCACGAGTGACAACATCGACCATGAAGCGATTCAGTCGTCGTCATTGTTGTATCGCGCGCATCGCGCGAAAAAGCTCTACACCTACGATCCTGACCGCAAGGGGGGCATGCGTCCCGGCAAGCTCAGTGTCGTACCTGCCGATGGAGGTGCGTCATGAGTGTCGCGAAAGGTAGAAAAGCAATGAAACTGAAACTTGCAATAGCAACGGCGCTGCTCACAACAGCTCTGGTCAGCGGGCCAACCGCAAACCAGGATGTTCAGCTTGCCACGGTGAACTCGACATCGGACGCAATGTCTCTCGGTCTCGAATTGATGGAGGCGCCGCAGCTGGCGAGCTCGATTGACCTTGAGACGGTCGAGACACGAGAGATCGTTGCGATCGATGAGGCAGGGCTTGCCAGCGCAGTCATCAGCGACGACGCGGTTCTTGCATCGCTGACAAGCGAGCGTGCGATTGACGTCGACGCGATTCGGAAGGACGCAGAAGCCAGAGCAATCGCTGCTGCGAAAATGCCGCCACATCTGTTCTCAATTGCTGAGGCGGGGGGCGACGCGGACGTTGAGTTGGTGGTTCGTCATAGCGGTGCCAGCAGCTTGTCGGATGAGCAGCTTGAAGCGATGGACGCGGAAGTGGTTCGTGAGTTTCATTCGATGGATATGCGCGCAGTGCGTATCCCGGCGGATGCATTGATGGCCTACGCGCTGGACAACCAGATCGACTGGATTTCGCCAGACGAGAAAGTCTTTGCGATGTCTGAGTCAGCGCATGGTAGTGCCAACGAGCCGACAGTGACTCAAGCGAACTATGCGTTTACCGGCAGTGGCGTCGGAATTGCGGTGGTTGACAGTGGTGTTGCAAGTCATGTGGATTTGCCAAACGGCATTTTGCAGTTTGACTTCCGCGATCCGTCATCGATGCATGTCGACACGGCAACGCAGAGTCTCGTACCGAGTCTCACAGGCACCATCGATGGGTTCGGCCATGGCACACACATCAGTGGCACCATTCGTGGCTCCGGTGTCGACAGCCATAACAGATACCGCGGCATCGCGCCCGGAGCGGATATCGTTTCGCTGCAGGTGCTGAACGCCGACGGTAGTGGTCAGTCGTCAGCCGTGATCGCGGCGCTGGATTGGTTGCTCGTCAATGCAGCGCAGTACAACATCCGCGTAGTGAATCTGTCACTGGGTCGCGGTGTGACGGAATCGAACACCACCGATCCGTTGGTGCTTGCAGCTGAGCGTTTGTGGGATGCCGGTATCGTTGTTGTCGCCGCCGCAGGCAACGACGGCCACTCTGGCAACATGACCATCAACAGCCCCGGCAACTCGCGCAAAGTAATCACGGTTGGATCCCTGACCGATGCAGGGACGGGCAACGACGCATCGGATGATTATGCGTCAACGTTTTCGTCCCGCGGTCCGAGCACCGGTGATCTTGTGTTGAAACCGGACTTGCTGGCTCCTGGCAACAAGATCGTTGCAGCGATTTCCAGCAACCAGGTATTGGCGCAGTTGCTTCCAACTCGACATGAAAGCTGCACGCGTAATGGCTGCAACAGCATGTATCTGGAAATGTCGGGTACCAGCATGGCGACCGGTGTTGTGAGCGCAGCGGTTGCGCTGATGCTCGAGAAGTCTCCGAACCTGACGCCGGATACAGTCAAGGCGCGGCTGATGCGATCCGCTCGCAAGATGGATGATGAGCCAACGACGGTCGGTGCCGGTACGCTCAACATCAATGCGGCATTGAACGACACAGGCCACGTCTACCGCACGGCCTTGTCACCCTTGATGATTCGCTCTGACGCGACGGATGGAATTCTGGTTGAAGACACGGGGCAGCTCTGGGGCCATAGCCGTTGGGCGGCGAGCGTCCTGTATCAAGGCGCGACGGGATGGCAGCAAGCGAGCACCGGTTCTGGTCTCGGCTTAGCGAACGGTGATGTTAGTGCGAACGGTTTCCTTTGGACTGACGAAGGTGTCTGGGCGCGCGGATTCCTGTGGACAGACGAGGACGTCTGGGCACGCGGGTTCTTGTGGACCGATGAAGTCGGTGCAAGAAGCTTCCTCGAGTCTGACGGCAACGGAACGCACCTTAACGACGATCCCTGAGTCGTTCGTGACAACCTGAAACGGGGAGAACGCCCGGTGCCTTTGGCCCGGGCGTTTTTTTATTGAGGCTCTGCGCCGATGTTCGTCAAGTATCGCGGGCGTTAATGCGTCCGGTCATGATCAGTGCGGCTAGAATTGCGGCCAGCACCACATCAACGCCGAGGCAGAACCCCGGCCACCAAGCTGGTGCGCCGGATTCCGCCAGCAGGTGTGGATGCACAAGATCGAAGATGCCGTGAGCTGCGAGTGCTGCGGCGACAATCCAGAGTGAGAAAAGGTAGCCGAGGACTGCAGCCGCCGCGAACACGGTGGCGACTGCTGCTTCAGCAATCGCAGCCTCCGACGATTCGCTCATCAGTGCGAACAGGACGTAGTACGAAGCGATCACCATCAGAATAATCGGATACGCAGCACGATCGCGGTCCATTCCGGTGAGTCTTCCGAGCAACCCGACAGCAAGCGCGACGGTGGCACCGATAGCGATGGTCATGTCACGTTATCCTGCGCAAGGAACGAAACGCGTCGGTGACACGTCGGGTGATTGGCTTCTATGTCGTGCCTTGGGCATAGAGCTTATGCGCTCCACTTCTGAATCTTTTCAAGGACCGCGATGCTGGCTTCCTGTGTCAGACGGATCAAGTCATTCTGCGTTGCCTTCGGTCTTATTCGCAGGAGTACAGCAGGGTGAAGCGCGCGTCGAGCGAATACGGAGAGTGGCATTATTGCTATCGCCGAAAACTCGGATACGGTTTCCATGTTGGATAGGCTAAACAGCCGTGCCCTCATTTCTATTCGTGGCCGCCAGAACAAGGGGAATGCGAGTGAAGATAGGTTTACGCCGTACAAGTTACCCAATCTGAAGTCTGAAACAAGAACATCGATGCCGATATCCGATTTCCGTGGATCCTTGGCTTCGGTGATAGGAGGAAGCTGGAAGATACCTCGAACTTCCTGTTCGATGATTTCGACCGGGTCAAACTTCGACAACACGCGGTACTGTTCCAGCATGTTCAGTGTGCTCTTTGGTGCTATCGAGACGGTACCCAGGTAGAGTGCACCGATTTTGCGACGCCGAAGTTTTTCGAAGATCATAGTTGTCAGCGATCTAAAGCGTCGTTGAGGAGCGTCATTGGAGCGTAGCTTGTGTGGTCTGCTGCGATGAAATCTCACCACTGTCACTGGCTTGAATATCATCGCGAAACTCGGGATCTCTCGGTTCCCCTACATTCGATACAAGGCCGAGGGACTCCAGCAAGCAGATAACCTGCCATCCCGGATCGAACTGCGTCAAGCCCAACCTAAGCGTGCACGAACTTCGGATCGTCTGGGAGGTTATGAGGGCGATACGCCTCGTCTGCCTGCAGTTGATCCGCGACCGATTGGTGCACCGGACACTGGCCGGTGATCGGTCGGTCATTGGCGCCATATGGTTTCCACATCGCGGTGAAGGCGTCATGTACGCGACCCGGGATCTTCGGTTTTACATGGCGTTCGATGTAGCTCTTCTTGAACTTGAGGCCGTGGCGTGCGGCGCAGTGGATCATCCACATCAATGCAACATCCGACAGGTCGGCCTCGACGCACCCACCACCGACGTCCGAATGACTGCCCGCAAACCACATCTCGCGAACGCGCGGATGTTCGGCCCAGCGCAAGACCGGAAAAAAGCGCCGTCGTTCATCGACCGCCATCGCGTGATAGCCGGCGACGACGTTCTCGCTCAATACAGCGTCGTTGTAGTCGGCATCGTTCGTCGCCTTAACGGTATCCCATACACCCAACATCTCAATCGGTACATCAAAGAATCGACCTTCCGCTTTCAGTGCCTTCGCACTGTCGTGGTCCCGGTTCAGATACAGCTCCCACCCCAGATCCACGTCACTCGCCTTACGCGGGATTCCGCTGTGTGCAAGCACGCCACTCAGTCGGCGTGCGGCATATGCTCCGCGGCTAAAGCCAAACAAGAAAAGTTTGTTGTCTTCGATCGGATGACCATCGTTGTAGGTTCGTCGCAGAAAGCGATAGGCCCCCAGGATGCGCTTATCGAGACCATGACCGTAGATGCCGCCCGCCAACAATTCCCATGCGCGTGTGCCCGCACCGCTTTCGTAGTGCTGCAATTGTCCGCGTTGGATCAATGCGGAGAGCATCTTGACGACGTTGGTGCCTGTGACGCTGCCATCGGGTTGACGTTCCGGTTCGTTCCATGTGCCATCGAGTCCAACGACGACATTGCGAGTCGCGCTCATCGCCCATCATCCATGATCGCGTTTTCCATCGGGTCCCAGACTTCCTCATCCGCGTCATCGACCGGGGGAGTGCACCACCATTCGACCGTTTGTGGCACGTAGAGACCGAGCGTCACAGCCGACGCGATCAGAAATGCCGCGTTGGTGTGGTATTCGACGCGGAACAGATTTGCATCGCCACACTTCTCGATGGTGTGGGGCGACCAGCGAAAACCGTACAACGAGCTGTGGACCGTTTCGCTTCCAGTGATCGAGTTTGGTGCGATCGAACCGCTGCCTTCGAGTTCGAAGGTTGTACAGCTCGAAACCAGCGACGTCAGCACTAAAGTCGCTGCGGCATGGATTGCCAATCGGTTTGTCATGTTTCCCCCCATCCCCGTTTTTTCTGTTCTGCCTGTGCCGTGCACAACCAAGCATTCGGCGGAGATTATCTGTAGCAGGGCGGCGATGCACAAGACTTCGTCAAGTGCTTACTCGTTTTCGATTCGCTTGCCCTCGGCGATCAAGCGGAACATCCAGATCATTGTGATCGCCCAGATTACGAGTCCTAGTCGGAGCATGCCCCACGCCACAGCCTTGTTTGCTAGAAAAGGCAAAACTGGGTTGCTCGGTGTCGAAATTCCCTGTCCTCCCAGAGCAAAGAGGATAACGCCCGGCGTTGATACGAATCCTGCGCGCACGCGTTGTTTCTGATTTTCTTCGAGTCTTTGTTGTTTGGTGTTCATTGCGCCTCCGTCTCTACAGTCAAGGGAAGACCCTACGCAAGTCAGTCTGCCTTAAGCAGATGAATTTCCGTGTCACTCTGCAATATACCTCGAAGCCATGCATCGAGTTCTTTTTCGGCTGGATCGGAGTCTATCTTTGAAAAAACCCGTTTAAAGAATGGAACCTTGGCGTCAACGAAGCATTCCCACACGATTGCGTTAGGGTCTGGGGGAATCCAGTTACCTTCGTCATCGGTCTGCTCTTGATTCCCGCAGCCAATACTCAGGGTGAATGGCTCACGCTGACACAGTACCAACCAACCCCAGTCCTCCGCGGACACCTGCGCGTCAGGATATTTGCTGGTCGGGAGTTTCTCGAGAATCCACACTGCCAGCGCTTTTCCATACCGATAGGGGTTGGTCTCGGAATCTTCATTCTGCTGAGGTTGGAACTTTGCCGATCGGAACTCAATACTGGTCAACATGGGTGGGCCTAGCGCTTGCTGTCGGACACGTCTGATCCTTGTGGCGACGCTTCGGGCCAGTAACCGAAACACAATTCGTGCAGGTGACGATCAAATGTGTTGCCATCCTCGTCCACGATCTGAATTTATCCTTGGTCGGCGAGGGCAGTGCCGCCATCAAACATCACAAGCAGCCCGTGATAAAGACCGCGTAATTCGTCCTCGAGTGTTGCGGCTAACTCTTCCTTGGAGGTGACACCGTCAAGGCGCACGGATAGGTTGTTTGCAGCGGCGCGGAAAGTTTCCGCGAACTCAGACATAAAAGGGTCTTGTAGCCTCGACTTAGGAGCCAAAGTAGCGTCCTCCGTGATTATGGATACGTGTGGATCGAATCCTGAGCGCATCTTCATTTGCAAATTTGGGCCTTGCCGGCAGCGCACGCCATAAGAATGTGTTGCCTCTCACAAACTACCCCAGAGGTAAAGTCCACGTTCCGATTCTATCGCTCGTTTGGAAAGCTCACGCAATGCTTCGGTCAGCGGTGCCACATCCGAAGCGGTCCACTGGGCGATGACAAATTCCTCGGTTGCCGCCCATGCCGTCGTTAGATCGTCGAGCTCCTGGTCGGATAGCTTGGCGAGCTTCTCACACAGCTCGCGTGGAAGCTCAAAAAGCCAGGACTCCCCGTCATCACCTAGGTGAATCAACTTCAGCCTATGCTTTTCCAGATTCCACGGTTCGTCCTCGACTAGTGCGTACAGAATTGAGAAGTTGATATCAGTGACGTTTCGAAACTGCTTTGGATCGTATTGAACTTCGATACCGGGTGAACTTTGCAGCAGCGACGCCTCGTAGGCAGTTGCTTCGGCAGGGGTGGCAACAAATAGATCTGCGAGTATTCCCATCAGTGTGTGTCTCCCTCAAAGAGTTCTTTTGGAAGATAACCTGTCTCTCGATTCGCCGTCTTCATGTTGCTCGCAGTCAACGGTTCGTGATTCCTGCCAGAAAGCGGATGCGTCTTGCTTGCAGACGTAGACGGTTGCATCCGGGCAAGTCGATCGAATGCGTGGGTCACGATAGCTTGCATGAACACGCCAGTAGGTTTCGCTTTCAGTGATAGTGTAGTCGATGTGTCCGCGTGCAACGCAAGAGATCAGACCAAAGAGCGTCGAGGCTGCGCACAGGGCATCCTTTTCAGTGGCGATCGGAAGGGTCACCGCACAGTGTGGTTGGATCGTTACCTTAATCTGCGTTAGGCCGGGCCAGTGAATTGGGATGAGGAGGGTCAAAAAAAGCATTGGTAGACTCGGATAGATGGTGCAGACAGGACGTATTTCCGCGTCATTTCATAGCCGCGACAACTGGACACGCGTCCAGGTCGCGTCGCTTACCGCTTGAGCAAACTACCCCGCCACTACTGCTAGCGACACCAGTTAGCGGCGCAATCAGCGCGAAGATCAGAAACGGCACCCAGGGGATCAGCACGCAAGCAACGATCCACAGGAGCTTCTCGTTCGCAGGGACCAACTTCTCTCGATAGATAAAATAGATCGGCACACCGTAGGTGAGCAAAAAACCGATGACTATTCCTGCGGCGATCGCGAAGACTGTCAAGACACCACCGAGCATGTTGATTCCCCTCTAAGTCGCGCGCGACTGCAGTTGACCTCGAACAGGCAATAGCTTACCACCGGATCCGGTTTCAAGGGCGAGGGGAGCGCGGGGTATTCCGTGGCGATCCCATGCCGTCGCACCAACGCTTCTCCTATGGCTTAGGAACTCGCTCTCTTGAAGTCGTCGCCAATCCGCATGGCAATTTCCTTCGACGCCGAAATCGGCATCATATTGAAGTGCGTGGCAGACCTGCTTCGAACTTCCAGGCAGACAAAGTTCTCCAAGCCGTCCTTCGCCTCGAGCTTGTGGACCTGGACTGTGAGCTGAAATTTCGAGAACTCACTTTCTTCTATCGTGTACTTCTCACCCGACCACACGATCCGACCGCCCATCGTCCACTCTCGACCGCGCTTTGCGAACGTCGAGTAGATGACGACGAGAAAAAAACCAGCGAATGCTATGAAGAACAGCGTATTCGTATTCAACCATTCCGGCATTGGTTGCTCTCCTCTCTCACCACACTACCTTGCCCGACGCAAACAACACCAAAAGGACAAGTAGCATAATTGCCCACGCAAGACGATCCCAAGGAGTTGCGGTATGGCGGTCAACTTGGTGTGCGGCGTGACGCTCGGTATCGGCTTTTTCCTTCTCATACTCTGACTTGATCCAACGCTCCCATTCGATGAGCGTGGTTTTGACGGATCGAATATCGTCACGTATCTCACGAAGTATCTCTTCCTGGGTGTCGCTCATAAAGTTCCCTATTCACCAAAGCAAATCGCAGTTCGGTCGATTCAGCATCGAAGGCTTTCTCATCCCAGTCAAGTCAGCTGGTTTAGTGTTGAGCCGGCAGATACGCTTGGAAACGAAACTGTCCGATTGCAGTGGATCTAAATATCTCGCTGGGTTTCATTTTGGAAAAACACTTTGAACAACAGACCACAGATTGCAAGTCCCATAAATGCATAGGTTCCAAACAGGAAGTGCACTACTGCAATCCCAAGCACTACCAGAGAAATACCGGATCCTGGAAGCGAAGTTAGTCCCTCGGTGAGTCTGATCACCAATATGGATAGTGCGATTGATAGCGTGAGGAGTGCTAGCGTCCAATTCTCGATTGGGTTACCGCTCTCGTTCGCAATGGTGAATCGGAAGCCGAATGCGTGGTCGACCAATACGACCGCGAGGACAAACGCGCCGATCGCGCTTCCCAGGAGCATGCTCCATGCGATGAGCCGCGACACGAGTCGCGTGTGCGGATGTGCGTTGGACGGTTCGTTAGTCACGAATCATCCAGTTCCCGATGTCCGCAGCGTCGTCAGTGCCGCCGGGTTTGCCATCACTGCCATACGTCCAAACGTAGAAGGCTTGGTCTTGATCGCAGATCGATGGTCTGGTACGCGAGTACTCGTATGGCCTGCCCCAGAGATCGACAGGTATGGCGTCTAGGAGTGTCTTGTTCTGGACGGACGGCTCGATCAGTTCGGCGAGCTCGTTAGGCCAGCGATTGTTATCGAAGTAGAACAACTTAGTGGCGGCTTCGAGTGTTTTTAGGTCGTGAAAAAGCCGCGCTTTCGTTTCGTGTTGGTATCTGCAACCGCCGACCACCGACGCTATGGTCAGAAGAAAAAGTAGTCGACTCATGATTATCATCGAATCCCACTTTGGGCTACGGCCCTCACTGATTGAGAGGTCGCTGAGAGCAGGGCGGTTTCAGTCGTCGTCACTATTGATCTCGCAATAATCCTCTATAACCCCGGTCTCGTAGGTTCGTTGTATTCTCTCGGCCTGAGCGGTTAGCTCGATCGGCAGATCATTCAAATAGCGCCAATAGGAAGCGAGGATTACGCCAGACATATCGTCAGGGTGGTGAATACCCTTCTCGGTAAGAAGATCGGCTAACGCTGAGCCCTGCCACAAACCCCAGTTGTTGCGCATCCACATGCCGAGCCCAAAGTGGAGTCGGATCATTTCGCATTCCTCATCTGAGCGAATCTGTTCCTTGTCTTGCTCCGATAGCATGGCATCCAAGGCAGCAAACGCTTCTTCCATAGTGGTTGGAATCGGGGCGTCTTCATCCGACTCATCAGCATAGGCAGTCGCTGAGAGCACACATGCGAGAGCAATCGATTTGATCAGTGTGCGACGCACCATCTATTCCTTTTGCGGCCTACGTGGTTCGATCCATCTATTCTGCCGGGTAACACGGAACCGACCAGACCACCGTTACTTCGCTGTATTTCTCGTAGTCTTCTTCCCAGACATCATCCAAGCCATCTTCCAACAGCGTTTCTTTCGCTTCGACGTTCATCTCAGGGACTGAGCTTTCCAGCACAAAGTCGAAACGGGTGATCTCACCATCTGGTGAGAAATCGATCAGCACAACAATGAGATTGGTTTGAATACTGCACTCATCGCCCTGGTTTTCGGATCCCAATATCGGGTAATGCACGACCGGACGTATCGTCTCGGCTGCAATAGGTTGGCAAGCAAGGCAAATCAGCAAAGCAAGTAAAACTCTCATTTCTTGTGCCTCAGTATCGGAGCGCTGCTGACTCCTGCCGCAGCGTTTATTGACGATTCGTCGATGTGCTCATGCGGCATGATACCAACGATAACCGTCCGGAAGTTCGCGTGGTGCATACAGCAAGTGTACGACACGACGCTCAAGACTTGCGGTCAGTTTTGCCGACGAATGTATCAGGCATGGGCGCATCAGCACTGCGCCACCTCGCGGGACAACCAGCGTTGTTGCTGGCTGACGATCCGATGTTTTGTGTGTACCGACTTCCACCTGGATATCACCCTCAGGAACCTCGTCGAGCGCAAGTCGCACCGCGACACACTGCCGCATGAAATCCAGCGGCGCGTGGGCACACGCCATTCTTTCTTTCACGCCAGCGGGTTTCCATGGTCCATCGCCTGCGATCGGAATCACACTGTCCCTGTGTGGCTTTAACGACCAATTTCGATCGCGGTGTTTGTGAAAGAAGATTCCTTCGATAGCAACGAGGTTGCCAAGATAGTCAGAGAGCCTCTCATGAGCACGAAGTCGAGCGGCCAGCGCTCTGAATGCAGACTTCTGTAACAGCGTTCGGGTCCCTGCGTTAGACACGATGGGAAGTTCCCGTTCCAGTTCGTCCAGCGCATCGCTGGAGAGAACGGGTTCGGCTATCAAGTAGCCATGCGCCTCAAATAGATCGCAGGTGGTTTTCATACGCCGCAAGACTCGAGTCTTTGAACAGGCACAGTTCGACGGTTACGACGCACCGAGCACGAGTGCTTTGACTTGAGCACCGATCTCGAGAGGGTCCGCATCCGCCTCGATACACACAGAAACGTGCCCCCCGTGGACCGGGAGCACGAATTGGAAGAAGTTGCCGTACCGCACAAGCAAATAGTCGAGGCCGCCACAGTCGATGTTGCCGCGCTGTGTCGCCAACGTGATGAGCGTCGGATTGACCAACAGCTCTTCGTACCGGTCACTCTCAGCACCGCTCGCGCCAACTGTGTTCGACTTCGACTCCGTTTCGAGCTGCCCATCTCGGTACACAGCGACGTAGCGAACACTGTCTGATAGTTCAAAAATACTCTGGATCATGCGTCTCTACTCAGTCCCACGTTCCGACTTGCCGACTACCAGCCGGCCGTTGCCTCAAGATACCGCCTACCGCATGCCATGTCCCGTAATCACCGCGGGCTAGCTCCGAACAGCTTCGGCCTGATCGAGTCCAGTGCGATCCGGGCGACTGACTCGCGTTGTGTTCAAGGCGGCGCGGAAATAGTGCAGTGAAGGTGCAACCAGCAGCACGGCACAAACCAGGATCAGCATCGCAGAAACGAAGTTGGACGGGTGTCTGAAGATGATTGTCCAAACCGATGTGGCAGCGGTAGCGCCGTAGACACCAAACAGTCGAGCGGTCGCCCACGGTCTGCGCGAAGACACCGCGAATATGCCGGCCAACGGAATCAGGAACGCTGATGTCATGGCAATTAACAGGGCGAGTAAAACCGCTAGGCCGACGTAGTTCCGATCGCCTCCGCCGCAAGCGTAGGCAACCGAAGGAACTGCAATTACAAGAATCGCGAAAACAGAACGACACTTCACTCTACTTCTCCGTTGTATCAAAGCTTCCTTGATTTAAACAACAGAGAAGGGCAAAGCCGTGTCGGCAAAGTGGCGAATTATGGCGCGTGTCGATCTGAAGCTGTGCGGCTCAGTCTGACTATGGAGTACCGATCAGAATCTCGAAGACGAAGTACCACAACGAAGCGGTAGCCCCTGTTACAAACAGCCAGATCAAGCCCCTGGGAATAGCCTGTGCCATATAAGTGATATTCGACTTCCAGACCTCCAAAAAAGGCCCTTGTTTCTTGGGAGGGACTCCGAGGGCAAAAATGATGGCCGGCAACACAGCAATGACTAAAACGCACAGAAAAACGGCATTCTCGTTTGATCGGTCCAAGAATAGTGCCGCACCCCACAGAAGAACCTGTGAGACTGTGCCGGACCAAACTCCTGCCCAAAATGCGGACATTCGGGTGGCCTGTGGCAGCGGCCTCGTCAACCAGTTCCACACCGTTTGGTACCTCATCCTAAGTACACTCTGCCTGCATCCCAGGACAGGCAAACCGACCTTGGATTCGTGTTCATTGCGTATCACCCCAGGGGATCGGCTGGGTCGCGCGCGTGAATCTGCTGCATCAACTCTTCGATGTCAGCCAGCTTCGCAGCAATCTGCGGATAACTCGCCACTTGAACAGATCCAAAGAATCGAGTGATCGTCAATGGGTCGATTATTCGTGCAACATCGTCCCGAGTCTGGCAAGACAGTAGTCCGTGTGCTTTGCTCAGTGAAGACTCGATCCAAGCACGTGGTTGAGCGTCTTCAACCGCCCGCATGTACTCGTGATCCAATTCAACGATCAACTTGCCGATGGCACGACGCAGTGGAGTCTTATCTTTAGCCATTTAAAGCTCGGACTGGACCGCATGTTTGATCGTTTGGATCGCTGTCGGTTGTCCTGCAGGTGTATGCATAACTACTTCTCGTGTACCAATCGGTCTCTAAGTGCTTCGGCTTCGTCGGCATACAACCACGTTTGACTCTCTTGTTGGCATATCTCCCAAGCCGCTGCGGTCACGATAGTGTAATAGATCTCAATAACTCCACCGTCCTCTTCGACGTAGCCTTCGCCCTTGAACTTGAAACCGAATTGCTTATAGAAACCTGTCGAGACGCCAGCACTTGTCATCTCAATCTTTGTCCACGCGTCCGGTCGTGGCAAACAACAAATTCGCGACAGGAGCAGGGCAGTCCCAATTCCTTGGCCATGTGCAGACGGATGCACCATTCCGAAAAGAAGGCTGGCGTTCCGAGTATTCGTTGCTTCCAATCGAATGCCATCGACGCCCAGCACATCATTTCCTTGGTGCGCGACCAGCCAAGCGCAAGACGGGAGTTCGAGGGCGCCTGCAAACTCGTCGCGATACTTGGCAATGGGCAGATCAGAGTAGTTCGCGGAGTAGATGGCAAGGCACGCATCGAGGTCTGACTTCGAATAACCTCGCAACTGAACCGCAGCAACCGGAGATCGCGCGACACTTGGGTCAAATCTGCCGCTAGGGCGCAGTAGTTTCCGAAGGTAGGTCAGCACAATCTATAGGTGCGCCTCTCGCGCATACAATTGAGATGAAGATTGCTCGGTGCTAGCCACAGCGGTTGCATTCGTAGTGAACTCAGATCGTGAAAGACTCTGCTACGCTTGGGTCGATGTCATGGGTCGTCATGTAGCATTTTATGACTACGGTGTCTCTCTTCATCATATTTGTTCATCGGATCATTACCAGCCGCTTTTGTCGATGTCCTTTATCGATAAACCAAGTCTCTCGATGTGATTTCGCAGGTTAGAACTACCTCTCAGAAAAGCGGAATATTCGATCGTTACGCCATCCGAAAATCTTAGACTGAAATACTGTCCATTCTTTTTGAATGACGCTTCGGTCAGGTGTTCCCAATAGCCAACTCTTTTCTCTCGAAAAATCGATTCTAACTCAATAGTCTCGTCGTTGAATTTGCCGTTGGTGAAGTGTGTTTCAAGAAGTAAATAACTACCAAGAAGCGCCGGGACGATCGAGTACAGGAACATCTCAAGTCGATCTTTAGATTCAAGAAATACAATCGAGAAAAAAATAGTTCCGGCTGCGAGAGTGATCAGAACCCATGCTAGAGCCTTTATTGCGGGGTGATAATCTAGGACACCTTCTTTGGCGGTATCCCGAGAGCGCTTGAACAGGTAACCGAGCACAGCAAATAGAAATACTGACTCAAGAAAAGGTGGGCCGAACCTTGTTAGGAATTCATTCATGAAACGAGAGCATCATTTAGTCGACTTGCGACGGAGCAGAAAGATACTGAGGGAATTGGCGTCGAGCCACGTAGTGTCCAGGTGCGATTTGAACGCAGCGAGTATTTTTTGTCATCGAAGCAACGGCGCTGTAAACAGGTCCCACGGGCAGCATACCGTTACCGTGCGCTCCCACTACTCAGGACCAAGATAGCGATAGTGACCGGTGATCTTAAACGCAAAGAGCATGTCATCCTGTTTGGGGCCGAGACCGATATTGTGAACAACGAGCGGTCGTTTTCCATCCTCTGACATCGCGTTCGAGACGATTCCAATGTGCGGACGGTTGTTGGGCAACATCCAGGACACGATGTCTCCCGGTCGGTAGTCCTTTGGGTTATCACTCACCGGTAGAGACGCACCATGCCGCTCGAAGAAGCGACGCAGATTCGGGACGCGGCGATGGTCGATGTTGGTATCGGGCCGAGACAAGCCCCAGTCGCGTGGATACTCGTCGAACGCAGCGCGCATGTCCTCATGCACCAGGCGCTGCAGATCAATGCCGATGGTCCGATAACTCCGGATCAGAACGTCTGTGCATACGCCAACGTCTGCCGGGACATCTCCGTTCGGATAGGGAATCGATCGATAAGCGCCGTCGTAGCGCACTGTGTGTTTCGTCCGGTCGACAGCAGCATCGACGAGATCGCCTTCGGAGGGACTCGCTGCCGCCAGCGCTGGCAGCAGAAGCAGGGCGATGCTGGCAAGTATCGCGGTGCAGCACTTGAGCTTGGTGCCCATCATCCTGTGACCGAACGCCAATGCATGCGCCACGGTTGACGGTTGCCCGACGAAAGCTGACGCAGCGGAAGGGTCAAGCGTCTGCTCCGGCAGCGACTACTTGAAGTTGGCGATCGTGTAAGTCGCAACATCCCGTGCTGCCTCCTTTATCGCCGAGTCTATCGATCCACCAAAAAATCCGCTGCCAATCCGGCCCTCCACCTGCGTCTTGGCGAGTTCGTCGCCATCATCATTTACATATCTGACCATCACGGTGACCGAGGCTTCGCCGGCGTTTCCGAGCCCGCCCCAGAACCAGCGTTCGAACCGATCGCCCTCATCGTGTTGCACAAAGGTGTAGAGCAGCTTGAGCCCATCCCCTGAGGAGAAAGGTCCTTCGTCGAACAAGCTCTTATTCAACTCACCTTCAAAAACCTCGGTGACCTCGTCTGGAACCTGAACTGTCGGATTGTTGGGAATGATCGCAACCGAGGAATAGGTGACTTTTTCCTTAGGTGGCTCCAGGACAATCGTCTTCGCGGTTCCGCAGCCGGTCAGAGTGATGACGACCAGGAAAAGTAGGATGCTTTTCAACGTTAACTCCTAATGCTTCTCAATGCGTGCGACCCAACGCTCAGTCTCAGCAGCGCTCACGGTGGACGGTTGCAGCCGCTTCTTAATCTACATTCTGCAGTATCGCCGAATCCAGAGTCGATAGTGCATCATCTAAGTTGGCGGCGAGAGCATAGTGTTCACAAATACCTTCCGGGGTTGTTGGGTTCGGCGTGTTTTCCGCTACGAGCACGTGCACGAGATCCATTGACTCGACAAGAAGCAGATGTCCGTCCCGCTCTACCAGAACGACAGAAACGAAGGCGCCGACGGTATTTACGAAGTGGGTAACGCCCTGCGATGCACTGGGGCATGAAACACTATGTGGACCCCACCGTGCTTTCAATTGGTCGACTATTGACGTCAATGACTCGCCGCTATCTTCCATAGCCTGCGTGCGAATGATCAAATAGCCAACGACGTCCTCAAAGAACCAGTCTTCAAGAAAGCTCTGGCTGAGCTTCGTCTCCAAACGATGCTCTTCGAGCAATGCCGCGCCGTTTCCTCTTCGAACGTAAAAGGCAGCGCCGTCTGCTTGCATTGGTTCATAGCCGTCCGGAATCTCAAACTGAAATCCGTCGACAATGACTGGGTCCGCAACGCTAGCTTCCATAAAGCCAAATACGACGACAAGCGAGAGCAAAGTGCGCATCATTTCTGGCTGCTACGCTGACCGACGTCAATCAAACCCGATTGCGCTGGGTTGTTCATTGACAGGTACATTTGCAATTAGCCTCCAGCGGCGGCGTATGAGATTAACCAAAACTACACCAACGATTGCGCCATGTATCGAGGGGCGGTGAAAAACCAGCGTTCTGATCTGATCCCAAAAACTGGCGGAAGCGAAGTAATCTGCAGCTGAGCCATTCATACGCTCTTCCAGTCCGCCTATTAACGCGATAAACACTAGAATCAACAACGCGGCAATATGCAGTTTGTACTGATTCGGGGCTACGAGGCCCAAGACAATGCAGACGCCACACGCTGCGATGAATTCGTACCAATAGGTGCAGCCGGGCACCAGCGAAAGATAGCCTGAAGCCTCGCACCCTCCGAACGGTTCCCCATACTTAGGATGGTATACGACAACGGCAAATGCGATTCCGAGAGCGATCAGTGTTCTTAGGGGTTTCCAGAAGAACGCTGCAGGGTTTCGATTCGTCATCCTTGGAAACGATAGTGAAGTACGATTACTTGTCCTTCTGCGGGGCATAAACCGTCAGCTCAATTTCCACCAAGCCCGACTCGGTGAACAGCTCGCTCACACCGATAGCGGACCACGCCGGTGTGGTCGTTGGCATGAATTGGTTTTTGACCTCGCGTACCGCCTCCATATGCTCGAGCTTATCGCCCTCGAAGTAGGGGCTGTCCCAGACGTGGTAGGAATTGACTCGGATCACGTCTTCCAGCGATGCGTCGAGCGTACGCAGGTGCTGCTCCAGGGCTTGGAACGTGCGCACGAGTGACCGCTTGAATGCCTCAGCATCTCTACCATCATCGGGCGCCGGACCCGCGATCACGCCCGATAGCACGATGAGGTCACCTGCGCGCACCGCCGGCGCGTAGCCCCAGCGACTGTGAAACTCACGCGACCCTTCGTCGCCGGAGATTACTACCTGGGTGCCATTGGGGCCCTCAACCGCAGTGCTGGACTGAGCGTAAGCTGAAGTGGATGCCAAAAGCACGAGGATAACGAGTACTGATCTCATTACGGTGACCTCAACAACAGACAACAATGCTAGAGGTTAATGCATTTGCGGGAATCAATACGATTCGTTTTCTGTTGAAGCTACGATGATCTCTTCGAAACACGTCAGCTTACTAACCCGCATAGTTGTCCATGAGGGCCCACAAAAGATCCACTTCGTCCCGGAATGCTGGATCGCCCTCGATTTCGTCCAGTCTGTATTGCACCACGTAGTAGTCACTTTCTGTGCGAATTCGTTGCCTTTCAAGGATCTTAGCTAGCCGAAGGCGGTCACGTTCGAAGAACTCTGGATACTCGGCCTCGACAGCATCACGAAATGCTTCCACAGCGGCTGCTCTCGTCTCCGTGGGCTGGTTGGCAACGATGCCTGAAAGATCGCGCAACCCTTGCTCCAGACCGGCAGCGATTTGCGAACGAGTGACGCCCGGTTCGCGCGTGGTGACTCTCTCCCACAATCCTGGGCCGGAACTCCCAAACATCTCACCAATCTGTTTCAGCCCCGGGCTATCCAGTCTCGCAAAGTTAGATCCGATCCTCGCGTTTACAGCCGTTAACTTTTCGTACTTCGTCCGCTTTCGTTCGTTCATTCGGAATACCAGCTCTACTGCTCTGCTCCGGCGAAGAGGATATCGCGATCTCATTGATCTCGGTCAGATTTCAGGCAAAACGACCGAACGGATGTTCTAAGCGTGAACGAATTCAGTTCAACCTTTTTTTCCTTTTTCTGGACTCGCACTGTTGGTTATTGCGCTGTGATCCGGATTCCTTCACCATCGGTTCTCAATTAGACCGGCCGGAGCACAGCAATTTCAAAAGATCCGAAACCGAAGAACTCATGGGTCAAGTGGTTGCTGGACGAGCACCCTGCGTTGCTCTTTTCGATCCTCTATCTCATCGCCTCGCTAATCGGGTTGCTCTACTCGTGGGCGTTTCTCAACGCATTTGATATCAACGTATTCCGCTACGCTGACATCAGTGATTTCCTGTTGGCCTCCCTGAAAGAGCCGATGACCTGGTTGTTAACGTTTTTTGCACTATTGGCCGTGGCGTTCGATAACGCCTGCAGCCTTCGAGTTGCACGTCGTGAAACCCATCGCTGGTTCCGTTGGTACGGAAGTGAGCGATACCGTCGAGTGAACTACATCGTGTTTTTCGGGCTGACGGCTATCTCGCTGTATGTATATGCCATTGAAAAGGCGGAGGAGATACGCGACGGCGAAGGTGAGCGTTTTTCTATGCAATTGACGGATGGTGCGCCACCGAAACAGCGCGTGATGTTGGGCACCACTGCGCGATTTGTATTCTTGTTTGATGCGGATCAAGAGCGCGTAGAGATTCATCCGGCAGAGAGTATTTTGATCCTCAGCAAACCGTCACCGGCGCAGAGCGAGACGCCGAGGACTGAGTAGTCTGTACGGTTTCTTGGGTAGTGGCTTGAGAAGTCATAGTCTTGACGTAGTGCAATCGGTATCGCTCAACCCCAGTTCGTGTTAGCTGCCAGGAAACTTCGGCACGAAAAGAAAATCACTCTTGCGCTGTCGTACACGCTTTCGCCAATGCCTTATCGGTCTGATTAACATTAGGAGAAATACGATTCCAGCCGCAACGGCTGCGGCCTGAAATCCCACGCTCGGTGAAATCAGTAAGCCAACAAAGCTGTGAATCACGGCGACAATCAGCATGAATACAAACACTGACAGGATTTCCAGATCGAGTTTGGTCATATAAGAGACTCGAGGGACATCCGATGCGACCACGAATTTCACAGCAATCGTCGCTAACAAAAGCGAACCGGTGATCCCAATCCTGTCTCCTCTTGCAGTGAGATCCAGAGAGAAGGTCGTCAACGCAAGAACAATTATGACCACAAGCGAAATCGTCGTGCTAATGGTGTAGAACCACGGCCGGCGAATGATCTTGATGCTCAGGGTAGCTTCCACGGGATTATCATCGAGGGCCACGTCATAGCTGCGCACCGCATAATCCGGGAGCGCGAGCATCTGCTTATCTACGGTCTCGCGTGGTAGCGCATCGACAACCCAGGCTCGTCGAAAATCAGCTTCTGTCTTCCTCCAGATCCGAAAAACGATGGCCAATTCTTGCTGATCGAACGGGAACTCTCGAAGGTCGAAAACGTGCTTGAACTTTCCGCGGAACACCATTTCGGACACAACCTCGTTCTCGTCTGTGCCGTGAACCCGGAATACGAGGGCGATACGGGGGTTCTCCAGTCCGTAAAACTTGGTGATTACTTGCTCTAGTTCGATTGCATTTTGAATTTCCAGCGCCTGATTCGGCAAAAAGTCGATGAGGTCATTCGGGTCGTAGTAGTTCCTGTCGCCAACTGTCTCGTAGACAGGAATCTCCGAGAGATTTGGACAATAGAACCTGGTGACCACACGAATTGTCGCTGAGAAGTTGGATTCCTCGACCTTGACGCAATTGAGCGTGATCGGAACCACAGTCAGGCCGGTCTCAGCGTTCATATCCAACTGCGCCCAATCTTTATCAGTCATGCATCCACTTCCGGTAACAACCTACAAGGAGTCTACATCACCGAGCGTCGCTCCTGACTTCACCATGCGCGAGAGATGCACCGAGTCGTGGAGGGGTTTCGATTAACGTTGTTGAAGTCTAATCATAACAAGCTGTTTGCCAGAGCAGGGCGACGACACATATCGATTATTGGTATCGCAGCTTGAATAGCTGAATAAGGGTCGGGTCGAACAAGCGTAAATCAGCGAAGGACCAATTCGGGTCGGAGCCTGTTCGCGTGTGCAAATCCTTGGCTGAATTCGCGGTATCCGTATTGCAGTTTCTGTTCTCTCGAGTCTGCGCCTGTCCTGCTGAGCGCCTAGAAGGCGGTGACCAATCTATTCTCTAACTACCCGGATCAGCAGACTCCCGATCAGGCCAAACCACCTCGTACACAATTACGATTTGTCCGTCTATGTCATAGTGTGTTGTGCCACTCTGGGTTAGCTCATGAGGCAACGACGAGCGAAAGGTGTACCAAAGTGCTCTACTGATGAGGTCTCGCCTTCTGCTACTGACCGCGACGCCTCAATTTTTTCGACGGAAGTTGCCTAAGGTCATACGGTGAACCTCATTATATTGCGCTCGAATGGCCCGAGACGAATTGCTTTGGCGGTTTCCCTCATGCTCCAGATAGCCGGACTGTCACTGACGATTGAGCCCGTTTTGGTCAGCCACAATTTCGATGGCAATCTATAGGATTTTCGATTGGTTTTGGGTTCTCAGCAAAGCGCTGGTGTTCTAACGTAAGAGGGTGACCAACGGCGAGGGGTCTCCCCTCCACGACACACCCGACCCCTCGTCGTTTTTTTTGAGTTGGAAAGTTCGCAGTCACCTCATTGCTCTCGGCACTCTTGAATAGTGTTTGAGATCAAATGAACCAGTCGGAGAACCCGGTGTTACTGACTCAATTGCTAGTCGAATTCCTCACACTTCACTTTGCACAAGGGATTCAACATCAGCGCCAACCGGTCATCACAATCACATTTCAGTAGGTCGCGAATGCCTCCTGGCGCTACCGGCGGTGCTTTAGGGATCCTAGGCAGGCCATTCGCATCAATGGGAATCATAGAAAACACGGATACCAGTTTGCCGCGGTCCTCTGCCCAGGGTCCGTACATCGCACCAGGCCGAGCAGCACCAGTAAATCGGTAGAGCTTCATCATGTTCTCAGTGATGTAAGTGTCGAGTTGGTTCTCAAACGCCGCATAATTCGGCCAAGCAATAGCTCCGGAAAACTCAAATTCCTCGGTGTTGGTTTGGCAATTACCGTTTGAATCGTAAACATACCGCTTGCCTCTTTTCAGAAATCCTAACCGAGGCTGCTGGTCGGCTATGTATCCAGGTGGGTGCTCGCATACCTTCACGCTGCCGGAGAATCGAATGCGTTGAGGACTGTTCTCGGAGATAAACAACACGCCGCCGGGTTTGTGGAACTTGTGAAAACGAATGTATTGAACGTCTCCTCTGTTCGCGCGCGCTTCGATGTTGAGTGGACCATCCGTTGTGACAAGTCCAGGCGTAATGAACTTACCATCCAGCACGCTGACTAAGATTTGTGCCTCCACCGGAACGCTGAATGGTGTACCCGTTGGGCCAGCGGCGGCTTCACGGGCGGCCCGAAATCCACGATCGGCGTCACCAATGCCTTTGATGACGGCGTCGTCATCGATCGATCGCACGACAAAACCGTTCAGTCGCGTATCAGTTGCGATAGGGTCACCCGTGTTGAGGTCGCTCAAGGCATCGCCTGGCAAGGAAAACCCCATCGCGGTTGCTACGCCGGAAGCGAGCTCACCTTGAAGGTATAACGCGTGCCCCAACTCACGTCCTCCCCAGGTCTCAGCGGTCGCTGCAGGCTTTCCATTTAGCGTGACGGATGACATCGCAGTGCCGACGTTGACCTGGATTGTCTGTTTTGCGTAGTTTTGTTGCGTGGGTTCCATCGTCTTTGGAATGTACGAAATGATCAAACGGATCAACGGCGGTTGCGTGTAGGCTGCGACCCGATCCGTCCAAACGTACTCCCGGGTGAAAGCATCATCGTTACGAAATTGAATCGGTTTCAGAACACAGGGTGCACCGGGGTTTCTTTGACCTGATTTATAGCAATCGAAATCCCCGCCGAGACCGGTCATCTCAGCAAGTGACACATAGACGTCGTCGGCGAGCGTGCCATTGGTTGAAGTGCGCACGTTGAGCGTGAACGGTAATTTTTCGTTCTTAGATGGGCGAATCTCAACACAGCGCGCCGAGAATGGCGCAAGTTCCAGTGCGACCAAATCAATTTTGTTGACTGTGGGTGCGAGTGTTTGACATCCATCAAACGCGAGTTTGTGGGCACGTGTGCGTCGAAGACGCTTATTGAAACGCCACTTGTGGTACTGAGCGAGCTCACCCACATACTGCGCATACGCGGTTTCTAAACCCATCAAACTTCCGTCCATTTGATCGAGCCAGGTATCGATATAGCCAATGCCTTCGCCGCGATGGACCTGTTCGACCAACGCCGCGAGCGGCGCATACTGGTCGTTGAGGTAGCGTTGCATCACATGCAGCCAAAATGAGCCGGTTGCATATTGGATGTTCTTAGCATCGTGGTTTGCGATGCCGATCGACGCGGAAGGTGGGTACCAATCTAACGGACGCCACGCCGGGCGATGCAAGTAGAAGCGAGTTTCAAGGCGATTATCGACGCCGTTTTTAAACATCTGTGACGCGGGAAATGTCTCATCGACGTAGTCAAGCATCAAGGCATCGGCGATACCTTCTGTTACCCAATCACCGCCAACGGCTGTTGTGCTTTTGCACCGAAGAGGCCCTTCCATGGCGCCTGCGGTAAAAAGATGTCCAAGCTCATGTGTTGACGCCGCTGCGAGATAGGCGGGCGAGCCGTCCGGATCGTCATACGCGCGGTTTAGTGCAGAACCAAAGGCAATAAGATTGTTGTCTTCCGAATGCTGTCCTGCTGAGCATCGATATTGCACCCCAAAAGTATCCGCGGCTTTACATCCGGCGATGAGTGCATATGGATCGGTAGTGTCCAGGTACCAAACGAGATCGGAATACGCGGGGCCAATTGGAAGTCGCTGTGGCGGCGGGAACTGTTTGTCTCGAAACCAACGCATTGCATGGTTCAGTCGGCGCTCTAGCTCGATACGTGTGGCTTTGGTGAGCGTCTCAACTTGATTGTCGCCAAGAGCGCATGTCGTGCGATCTTTCTGAAAAATCAGATGATTCATCAACGAGTACGATGGCGAACGCAACGTCTCGCTGAACCTCAGTTCTGGTCGGGCGGTATTCACGAAACGCCATCGCAACTTACCAACCTGATCCCACGTAAGGGCTGTCTCCTGTGCATCCGAGTCGGTGGGAGCGAAACCTAAGAGAAGCAGCAGAGCGCACAAAACATGCACACTAGTGATCAATCGCGAACTCATCGAACCTCCCCATGCTCATGTAATCCAGGCCCAATCGTTTTTACAAGATTTACCGGTAAGAGCTGTCATATCCTTGGGCAAAGTCCCAAGGCCGTTAGGGGCTACTACAGGGCCGTTAGGACAGGCACAGATGCTGCCACAATTGGCCAACAATGGATGCAGCGATCTGGTCGAGCATTTCACTATTGTTGTGGCATGACCCGAGCCAGAAAACACTTGGTCTGCCTTGCCCAGACGCCGTTTTACTTCATTACCGCACGCTGCGTGCGCCGCGCTTTCCTGTGCGGTCAGGATCACTACAGCGGCAAGTGCTACGAGCACCGCCGCGGCTGGATCGAAGATCGATTGCGAGCCTTGTCTTCTCTATTGACCATCCAGGTATGTGCCTACGCCATCATGAGCAACCACTACCACCTTGTGGTCCGGCTCAACGCCGAGGATGCATCAAAGTGGTCGATTGATGAGGTACTGAATCGTTGGACATCGCTGTTCAAGGGTTCGTTGCTCGTGCAGCGCTACCTCGGTGGGCACGCCCTGTCGGGTGCTGAGCGGCAAACGCTCGATGACACTGTATCCGTGTATCGACAGCGGCTCACCAGTCTGAGCTGGTTCATGAAGTGTCTGAACGAACCCATTGCCCGGCGAGCGAACGCCGAAGATTGCTGTACCGGTCATTTCTGGGAGGCTCGATTCCATTCCAGAGCGCTGATCGGAGACGAGGCGCTGATCAACGCCATGAAGTATGTCGATCTGAACCCGATCCGAGCCCAGATGGCCGCAACGCTAGAAGACTCAGCCTATACCAGCATTCGGGCTCGGCTGGTCTCGCAGCGCTCCGTTAGTGACCCACGGGACCGCATCCGGCAATTGATCGCCGACGGCGATATCTACCACTTTGATGTCGCGGTACGACCGTTGGCGTCGTTTGCCACCGATTCGATAACGAGCGATGACCACACCCAAATACCCATTCAGTGGCCTGACTACCTAGATCGACTCCATACCCTCGGTAGCACACCGGTTGCTGGAAAACGCGGCGTGATTGACCTGCAGGCTCAGTTGCAGAAGGCCAAGCGCCCACAAGCGTGACTGAACAAAAGGCAACTTGGCAGCCCATGGGGCTGAGGCCTTTGCCTGCCCGTTAGATTCACTAGCTGTTCCGCGGACTCTAAAGATCTGCAAATCCTCCACTCAATTTTCGGTATATGGACTGAGGCTTCTGTTCTCTTGAGTCTGAGCCTGTCCTAGTGGGCGATCGTCAGTGTTTAACTCACCAAGTCGCACAAAGAACGACGGATGGTTCTGTGCGTGTTCGAGTGCTTCGGGCGTGTAGGCATGCGAGACATTCGCCCGGCAATGGAAGACGCCATAGTTACTGAACCTGTACCAGTCTGATTCTCTTTCCGATTCAACATCGGATTCGCGGAGCACCCAGTCGCCGAAAGCGACGCGACTGGTACAGCCGAAGGAGTCCTCGTTTTCGAAGTGTCGTGGCCACTCGTTGTCGCCACCGTTCCCGAAGAAGGGTAGGTCTGAGTGAATGATATCGTCCATGATTTCTTCGACCGACTCATCCTGCTCAAATACGGCGCATGTACCGACAATGGAGAGCAGTAGCAGCAAAAGTAAGCGCCGGTAGTTCTCAGGCTCATAAAAAACACTCATGACCGTTCGGCCCGCAGTGTAGGGGTCGGATGACCTTTGTGTCCCTGCTGTAATGATTGATTAAACACCTCGGCCGTATCGTACTGATCCATGTTGTACCTCGAACGGAAGTATCGGTAAGTCGGGTTGCCAGGTCAGAGTTTTATCCTTCGGAGTACCATCAAGATTCCAACGAAGCGTTTCTCTATGCTGCGAAAGACAGAGGATTGCATCATCTTCAAGTTCGAATTCATCGCACCAGACCGTATCTCCGCGTTTGTCTCCAGGCCAAACCCGATATCTATTGATGGTGCTGTTCTCCGACACGCCAACGGAAAAGATCACCATCGCGCTTTCGTCCGGCCGAATCACGACGGTCGTGAAACTACCTCCCTCAAGATACGTGACTTCACCCACTGGCGCAGCCGCGAGATCGAAGCTCCGAATGCTCGCATTGGCTTTCGCAGTGGGCGCCAGCGTTTTGAACAGCACGAAACAGCCCGCGGCGAGTGCCATTGCACCGAGAAGGGTCAAGCCGCGAGAATACCAAGAGATGCGTCTATTCACGGTGTTCACAACCTAGAGTTCGCAGCGACTGACGAGTACGTCGCTCTGGCGACAGCGAGAGACTCGACCGCGGAAACTGAAAGCTGCAATGGTCGTCTATGCGCGACCTTCAAGTGTGTTGATCGCATTGGCAAGATTCTCCCTCGCTTGGCGTTCCATATCCGCTGAGAAGCAACCCGATGTGTAAATTTTTTCTCTTTCCAGAAATCTCTGGAGGATTTCCACTCGCTTTTTACGATACAAAAACTTTGGTACAAGTCTGTACTCTTTCCTCACGCCGCGCTCAAAGATGTCGTACGTGTCGGGTGTCGCTCCCAGGATAGACAGATCGATATCAACGAGCACGGCCTCGTCGGCCGTCTGGGTCGGCGCGTTGTGTTCTGTGACCATGATCAGTCTGTGCACTCGGGCGACTTCGTCGTCAGATGCGCAACGCTCCGACAGAAACGAGGCCGCCCAGTCGGCACTTGCTTTTTCGTTGTCGCTCGACAACGGCTTATAGATCGCATCATGAAACCACAGTGCAATTTCCACTTCTCGTGGAGACTCCAATCGATTGAGACATCTATCCAAATGCCTCAGGCATGCGGAAACGTGCTCGACCGTGTGGTAATGACGCTCTTTTTCGGAGTACGCCGCATGCAAAGCCTCGAACGTCTCTCGGTTCGGGTCGAAACCCCAAGCTTCCATGAGGCCGAACCAACGTTCACTGTCCATTTTTTATCCTCGGGGAATCGTCTCGTCTCAGGCCAACAGCTTGCAACAAATTCTTGCCGGCCAGAACAAGATACAGCCACGCCTTACGCCAGCGATTTCCGAGCAGCACGATATGGACATGCCACCCTTTCTCACGCCGCGAGCTATAGCCACTGTAGAGAATCGTGAAAGCCTCAGGGTCGCCTAGCAGCTCGCGAGATAATTCCTGCGCGTGTGCAATGCCAAGGTTCAGCATCTCTGTAACCTCCGATGCTGAAGGTTGCCCCTGGTCTTGTGGGAATGCCAGTAGATAATAGTTTGGGATGAGATCGTTCCGTATCACGGAAAGCTCACATCGCCGCCCAGACGTCAGAGACAGTGTTTGTCCTTTTCGAGTAGATGGCATTTTCGCTTCGTCTACCTCTGAGTCCGGTGCTTTTGCTCAGATGCTGTGCCGACGCGCCGTCTGGTCAGCCCCCTTTCTTTTCGACAAGCCGTTACACTTGCGCAGCCACCGCTGCTTCAACCCTGTGGGACAAGTCTCTGAATGTAGGACTTGGCATTGTCTTGATCGCTAGCTCAATTAGGTTGTTGGTCGAAAATTGAGAAAATCGTCCTGGACGAGAAAGAAACCGGGTAAGTATTTGAAAGAGTTGCTTGCCACGAATATTCAGGTCGTACTCGTCTAGCATTTCCGCTAGAACCTCGGGAGAGGGATCCGAAAATTGGATTTTCTTCTTAAAGTCATTGCAGATATGCGTGGTTTGACCCGGACATACTTCATTTATGTGCTTTGCCGCTAAGACTGTTGAATCGAGCCCCCTTTGGGAGCGTCTTCTGTGTTCCTCAACTTCGAACGCAAACCACAATGCCACAGACTGCCTAAGAGCCTGAAACGCATTTAGATCATCGCTATCAAGAAGGTCTGTGCATCCAGATTCGTGGTAGATATCGTTTTCTATTGAGTATCCGGTAGTAAAAACTATTTCCGATAGCTCATCAGGAACTCCGTCAAACCTAAAGCAGTCTCTATCGGCGACGAAAACGACTTTTGCGTCAGGATAATCAGATCGACGTTCGAAGACCTTGATAAGACTAAACCTGCCACCGCAAGAAATAATTGTTGTTCGGTCCCTAGAAACCTCGGAGGATTTCAAATTGCGATAAATAAATGCGTCGCTAGTGCCTTCGACCAGTATGGTAGGAACAAACGAACGCTTTAGCACGTTAACAATTTCATCAACCGATAGCTGTGGTCTATTCCCCAAGACTATCTCCACGATCGAGGCTGATTAAAATCTCCTTATCTTCAAACGGCGTGTAAATAAACGGAGAGTGCGTGGCGATAAAATACTGATTGCCGGATTCTTGCTCTAGCAAAACATCTAGGAGCATTCGCTGCCAGTCGACATGCAGGCTCAATTCGGGCTCGTCGATAAAGAACGGGCATCCTTTAAAGAAAGCGTTGTAGCACAAAAAACTCAGCATTTGCTTTTCACCCGCGGACAATGCTTCGGAGTTCATACTGTTTCCTATTTCACCAAGCGTAACTCGTGCATTCAGTCGGATTCCCTTGTGGTCGAAAATTCTGTGGACCACGTCCGAGAGTACTTTGAGAGACTGAAACTCGTCCTTGCGAGTTTTCTCGAATTGTTGGACGTCCTTGTAAATTTTTTCCAACGTCTGCTCGGCCGTGTTCGATATCTCAGGTCCTGATCGAGCATTGTAGTCTCTGATTTCTTGAAAAATTTTATCCGAAAGTGATTTGGAAAAACTTTCAACGCGATTCGTCGCATCATTGTGGCGTTGAGTCACGACTTTTTGGATATCGACAGTGGAAATGGATGATACAAATCGGTGCCCCTGGACTGACAACATCTCTGCATGGTTAGCTATCGCTTCTTGAATGTCACTCCCGAATCCGTCCCGTCTAACGATGTATCCGTCGTTTCCACGGGTGATGTGTCGCGATCTTAGGTGGACACCGTCAGTCATTGAGAAGCCGCCTTCAATCCGTCTAAATGTTGGAAAGAAAATCGACTCAGGAATCAGGTCGATCGTCAATTGGTTGGCGTCTTCTACTACTTGGTCTCTCCCACGTGGCTCTAATTTATCCAGCAGGACATCCCCTACGCTGCTTGTGATTTTGTACTCGGCAATTTCTCTATCCTTCCGCCTGGATCTTCTAATCTCAAGCGTGTACGCGTCGGTCGAAAGTACGACCCTTGAAAACCGGATCTCCCGAACGGCCCTTTCGATATTTGCACTGATCAAATACCAGACGAGTTTCAAGATTGTTGTCTTGCCTGAGCCATTCCTACCAGTGAGTATGTTGATGTCGTCATTGAAATCAATTGTTGCTACTGAGTCGACGCCGTGGAGCCCGTCGATAGTTATAGACTTGATCTTCAAGATTCCCTCCGAACGTCCTAAAGTGGTGGTCTCCATATCCGAGCTCAGTTGTCCAAACTCAGTTGGTGTTTTCCGGCCTCGCCCGGCGAATCGAAGTCCAATTAGTCAAAGTCCAAGGAGTCGGACCGACTTTCCAAGCGTAAGCGAATTCGGTCTCCCCGCTCTTTTCTTATCGATCCGACTACATCCGGGAGCATCGCTGCGAAGAGCATTCGCCGGAGCAGTTTGAAATATGTTGACCCTGTCACACCGATCATGTCGCAATCACCCCTGTTTCGATATGAGCGATAACGTGCAAGGCCAGTTCTCTCGCGCTCCTGGGAGCGGATGGATCGACAGTATCTTTGTTTCCATGAACGATATCGTCCCGGATCTTCTTCAGCTTCCGAAATCGGTCGACATCGCTATCTGAAACGTGTGACCAACTGGCGCACGCACACCAAACGAATCTCGGTACAAGTGCCCTGAGCTCAGACTGCATATTGCTTGTCAGCAGCTGACCATGTGTTGATAGCCGATCGGGGATCACACTCGTCAGCAAGTCAGCGTCGTTTCTTCGCAGACGTTTGAATGACTGGTGAGTGAATATCTCCAATGCTAGAAAGTAGTAGAGGAAACGCTTTACTGGATCCTGGTCGGTCTCGGCGCAATACAAGAATCGAGAAACACGAGCATCAATGCCCAAATAATTCTTTAACGCATCATCAATTGAGTTCTCTAAGTGTTCGTCAGAAATCGGCGACGAGACCGATGCGCTTGCGCTCACTTCGATGGTGAAGTCGTTAAACCATTCCCCTTCGTCAGTCTTACCTGCAATTGCCGTGTCGAGCGGCTTTATGTCTACGTTGGCGTGTAAGTCCGAAAACTGGACGACAAGTGCGGAGTAGATTCTCGGTATCGCAATGGCGATACACTCATGCAGTTTCCGCTTTCCGTCTGAGAAGCAGTTATAGGTAAGTAGTTTGTCGTTTTGGCGACCAACCCAGCCTGAAGTCACGGTTATGGGATCAGTCGGGCCTATCGCAGTTATCACATAAGGTGCGCTTGCTTTGTGATTCTTTGCCCACTCTTCTTCATCTTCGCAGAATTCGTTGGAGGTAAACTCTTTGCAAATTGGGTTGATGTGATTGCCTACTCCAACTTTGCAGGTGAACGGTAGCTCGTCGAAGACGTCTCTGGAAACTTGATGATTGGAAGGAACAGTCAAACCGGTTAGTTCTCCAACATGGATAGCGTGCAGCGTCGCTGTAACCGGTTCGCTCGCCTCTATGCGAACGAATCCCATTTTCTCTAGGGCGAATGCTGTTAGCGTGGCCATGAATGTCCTAGATACCTAGCTGCGAACTCTGTCCATCCACAACTTTACCCGGTTGCATCTATCCCTGCGCATTCTCTTGTCCCTCGGTCGCTGCAATCCTGTACCTGGCTCTGAAAATACACCGTGCTGGGAGCTTTACGCAAACTAGTCCCATGCGGCGCCGTCGATCAGAAACCACACGGCGAATCCAACCTCGGAATTCTCGAGGTGAGCGGCGGGGGAACAGCAGAAAACATGGGCTCCGAACGCAGCCGAAACCATGACGGGTCAAACACCCACAAAAAAGCCCCTGTCCATTTCGAACAGGGGCTTACTTTGCAGTCACCGCAAAACGCGGACGCGGCGTGCGAACTAACCGACCGGGTGGTCGCCGAAGTAGCGCACGTAGTCTTCCTGTGCGGCTTCGATGACCTTGAACGCGTGGTCGCGGCCGTAAGGTTCGACACCGGTGACCGGTTGCGTTTCGCCGGGCTTCATCTTATAAGTCAAGAAGTAGTGACGAATCCGTTCGATCGCGATGTCGGGCAGGTCAGCGATGTCACGGATGTGGCCGTGCACAAAATCGCCTTCCAGAATCGCGACGATCTTGTCGTCGGCTTCACCCTTGTCGACCATCTGCAGACCGCCGACGACCCAAGCGCGCAGAGTAATCTCGGCGCGGTTAACCGGACGTTCACTCAACACACAAATATCGAGCGGATCACCATCACCCCGTTCGGACCGCGGGCTCAACGCACAAACACGTTCGGCGCAATACGTCTGCGGAATGAAGCCGTAGAGACAAGGCATCTGCGCCGTCGTCCGTTGCGGACGGTCGACGTGAATAAACCCGGTTTCCTTGTCGATCTCGTACTTCACGTGATCGAAGGGTGTCATCTCCACAAACACGTTGACCTTGTTCGGAGCTTGCGAGCCCGGACGCAGTCCATGCCACGGATGTGGACGGTGATACGCGTAAGAGGTCTTGTCGGCCATTATTTGATGTATCCCATTTTTTCGAGCGTCAGAAGTACGCGGTGTGCTGCGAGGTCTGCAGACAGCTCACCCGTGTTGATGTCGAGCTCGGGGTTCTCAGGAACTTCGTACGGATCGTCGATTCCGGTGAATCCTTTGATCAATCCGGCGCGTGCTTTGGCGTACAGTCCTTTGCGGTCGCGAGCTTCGCAGATTTCGATCGGCGTTGAGACGTGGACTTCGAGGAAGCCGCCCAACGGGCTGATCATCTCACGAACCTGACGACGTGTCGCAGAGTACGGCGCGATCGGAGCACAGATGGCGATGCCGCCGTTCTTCGTGATCTCACTCGCAACGTATCCGATACGCTGAATGTTCAGATCGCGGTGTTCCTTGCTGAAGGTCAACTCGCTCGATAGGTTCTTGCGAACCACATCGCCGTCGAGCAACGTCACAGGACGACTGCCTTCTTCCATCAGTTTGACCATCAACGCGTTTGCGACGGTGGACTTGCCGCTGCCGGACAGGCCGGTGAAGAAGACGGTGAAGCCTTGCTTGTCTTTCGGCGGATAGGCGTGACGCAGTTCCTCAACGACTTTCGGATACGAGAACCACTCTGGAATGTCCAAACCTTCGCGAAGGCGACGACGGAACTCGGTGCCGGACAGGTTCAACACTTTGTCCTGCGGGCCGGTCGCGTCGGCCGGCATGTACTCGGCTTTGTTCTCGACATAAACCATCATCTTGAACGGCACCATGCTGATGCCCATTTCGTCTTCGTGCTCTTTGAACAAGTCTTGTGCGTCGTACGGGCCGTAGAACGGGTTGCCGTTCGAATCGTTGCCCGGACCGGCGTGATCGCGGCCGACGATGAAGTGCGTGCAACCGTAGTTCTTGCGAATCAGGGCATGCCACAGCGCCTCGCGAGGACCTGCCATGCGCATTGCAAGGTTCAACAAGCTCAGCGTGGTCGTTTGTTCTGGATACTGCTCCAACACGTGCTCGTAGCAACGAACGCGCGTGAAGTGATCGATGTCGCCCGGCTTGGTCAAGCCAACCACCGGTTGGATCAGCAGGTTGGCGTCGACTTCGCGAGCCGCGCGGAAGGTCAGTTCCTGGTGCGCACGGTGCAACGGGTTGCGCGTTTGGAACGCAACGACTTTGCGCCAGCCCAACTTGCGGAAACGGCCGCGCAGTTCTGACGGTGTGTCACGCAGGAGTTTGAAGTCGTAGAACGTTGGGGGCTCAAGACCACGGATCTTGCCGCCGACGTAGACGTTGCCTGCGCGGTTGAACAGGTAATCCACTGCTGGGTGCGCCTGGTCGGTTGAGCCGAACACTTTTTCTGCTTCGCGTTCTTTGTCCGGCGTCCAGATGTCGCTGACATCCAGAATCGCGAGGATCACGCCTTCCTGGTCGCGCAGGGCGATCGACTGACCCGCTTTGATGTCCTCAGCGAACGCTTCGCTGACGTCGAGCGTGATCGGCATCGGCCACAACACACCACTCTCGAGACGCATGTCTTCAACAACGCCGTTGTAGTCCGCTTCGGTCAGGAAGCCGTCAAGCGGCGAGAACGCACCGCACATCATCAGATCCAAATCGCAGATCTGGCGCGGCGAAAGATCCCATGATGGATAGTCTTTGGCTTCGGTCTTGATCTCCTCGGCTCTGTCTTCCGGGAGATACAGTTCCATCAGTTTTCCGCCGTGCGGCTCTTTAAAAGCACCCATTGTGTTGTCCTCTGGTGTCGTTAGTTGTTCTTGGCTCGATTGCCGAAACCGTTCATGAGCATGTCCGCGCATTTTTGCGCGAGCAAAATAATGTCGAGATCGGGATCTCTGACGATCAGATCTCCCCAGGCGTTGCCGATGCCGATGATCGCCTGCGCTGCAAAATGGCAGTCGATGTCAGCGCGTACATCACCTGCTGTCACGGCACGCTCGAGCATCGCTTCGAGCTCCTGCCGATAGCGCGAACCCAATTCCTTGATTTCGGTGCGGGCTTCCTCGGGCAGGTACAGCCGTTCGTCGTTGTAAACCTTTAGTGCTTCATCGCGCTCGCGGTAGGCCGACAAGTGCGCGCTGAACACCGCCAGAATCTGTGCGGCGAACGGTTGCGAGGCTTGTGCGATGGTCTGCAGGCGCTCGACGTAGTCCTGAAGTCCATAAAGACACACCTCGGCGAGCGCTGCCTGCTTGGACTTGAAGTAGTAGTACAGGCTCGCCTGTTTGATCCCCATGGCCTCGGCGATCAGCGTCGTGCTGGCGCCGTGATAGCCGTGCTCGGCGAACACGTTGGCAGCCGCTTTTACAGCGGCCAGCTTTTGTTGTTCGTAGCGAGGGGCGGCGGTTTGGGGCACAGGTTTACTTCAATTCCGTAACTGGAGGCGAATTCTATAGACCTATCGAAAAAAAACAAGAACTACGTCACAGAAAGTTAAAAACAATAAAAAACAGTGATTTGAGAGATCAATAAATCGATAGATCTAGTGAATGATTGCCATAATCTGGTTCAGAAAGAGCTGGATCGGGCGTTGAGACCGGTCGCGTACAGTCACGCAGCCGCGGCGCACGTCAGTGGAAGGCCCCTGGAAACCAACGCGCAGGGCGGCGCAAGCCGTCCGGCTGCGGCGAATCGCGTCCCGCGTTACCATGGTCGGCTAGTGGAATCTTCAAGGGGCGAACCGAACATGCGCGACTATCTTCAGTTCTACATCAACGGCCGTTGGGTGGACTCGACCTCAAGCGAAACGATCGAAGTGGTCAATCCGGCGACTGAGGAAGCCTACGCGCGAATCACGAATGGCAACGCTGAAGATGTCGACCGAGCCGTTGCCGCGGCGGTCGCCGCGTTCGACACCTGGTCGAACAGCACGGTTGAAGATCGCCTCGAAGTCATCGATCGCATCATTGAAGTCTACAAATCGAAGATGGAGGCGATGGGTGAGGCGATTAGCGATGAGATGGGTGCGCCGCTGTCGTTCGCCATTAAGGCGCAGGCCGGCAGTGGACTCGCGCACTTCAAAGCCATTCGTAAAGTGTTGGAGTCGTTTGAGTGGCAAACCGCCGAGGGCGACTATCTCCTGACTCGCGAAGCGATTGGCGTGTGCGGATTGATCACGCCGTGGAACTGGCCGCAGAACCAGATCGCGTGCAAGGTCGCGCCGGCGTTGGCGGCAGGATGCACGATGGTGTTGAAGCCAAGTGAAATCGCGCCAATCGACGCGATGCTGTTTGCCGAAATTCTGGACGAGGCGAGAGTGCCAGCGGGTGTGTTCAATCTTGTGAATGGCACCGGCCTGGATGTCGGCGCCCGGCTGTCGTCGCACCCGGATATCGCGATGATGAGTTTTACCGGTTCGACGCGGGCCGGGGTCGAGGTGGCTCGGGCTGCGGCAGATTCGGTGAAGCGCGTGTCGCAGGAGCTGGGCGGCAAGTCGCCGAATGTGTTGCTGGACGATGTGGATCTTGAGGTGGCCGTCGCCGGCGGTGCCAAGCAGGTGTTTTCAAACACAGGCCAGTCGTGCAACGCACCCACACGCATGCTCGTGCCGATGGCGCACCTGCAACAAGCGGGTGAGATCGCCGCGAAGGTCGCCGAGTCGATCAAGGTCGGCAATCCGCGTGAGGAGGGCGTCAAGATGGGGCCGCTCGCGAGCGAGGTGCAGTTCGAGAAAGTGCAGGCGTTGATCCAGATAGGTATCGATGAAGGTGCCACGGTGGTTGCGGGCGGCACGGGTCGTCCGGACGGGATCGACAAAGGTTTCTTCGTTCGACCGACCGTGTTCACGAACGTCACCAACGACATGACCATCGCGCGCGAGGAAATCTTCGGGCCGGTACTCTGCATCATCGGTTATGAAAACGAGGATCAGGCGATCGCGATTGCCAACGACACGCCATACGGCCTCGCCGGATACGTGCAATCGTCCGATCCGGCGCGAGCGGTGAGTGTCGCGGCAAAAATTCGTGCGGGCAGTATTCACATCAACGGCCACGGCGGTTCGATCATGGCGCCGTTCGGTGGCTACAAACAGTCTGGGAACGGGCGCGAATGGGGCGTGCTTGGATTCGAGGAATTTCTGGAGACCAAATCGGTATTCGTGCCGAAGATTGCATAAGAACCTAAAGGGGAGGGGGACACCATGTCATTGACCGTTACGCAGCTGCTGCTGCCGGCAGCGCTGAGTGCAGTGCTCGCGTGGATTGCGAGTACGCTCATTCACTTAGTGATCAAGTATCACAACTCGGACTACAAAGAACTTAAGAACGAAGCATCCGTTGCCGACGCAATCGGTGCCGAGTCGCCAGAGAAGGGCATCTACTCGATTCCATACTGCGTCGACATGAAAAAGATGGGCGACGAGGACATGCAGGCGAAGTTCGCCAAGGGCCCTGTGGCGTTTGTCACTGTGTTCGACAACGGCATGCCTCAGATGGGCAAGCTGATACTCTTGCAGATCATCTATTTCTTTGTGGGTGCGTTCCTGATTGGCTACTGCGCGAGCCTCGCGATGCAGCCGGGCGAAGACTATCTCGTCGTGTTTCGCGCGGTTTCTGCGATTGCGTTTCTCGCCTACGGCTGGGCAGTGATTCCGTTCTCGATCTGGTACGGCCATCTCTGGTCGACCTGCGCAAAGTACCTGGTCGATGCGTTGATCTACGCGCTGTTAACAGCGGGTGTGTACGCGTGGCTGTGGCCCGCAGCCTAGCCTGCTAGTCGAACCAACGCGCGATGGCCAGACTCTGGCCGGGTAAGACCCACTCGCGTGCCTTGAATGTCGGTGGCTCCGCTTCGGTGTAGCCACCGACAATCCAGTCGCCACGTTCGGCGATGGCCGGTAGCGTGAACGACACCGGTTTTTCCGTTGGGTTGAACGACACCGCGACGCCACGATGGTCGGGCGACGGTGGTGCGTCGTTATCGGTCGCGATGAGCAACATCGTGATTGCCTGCGCGTGATGCCAGTCGAGTCCTTGCAGTTCGCTGCCCTCTGGTGACAGCCACTCGATGTTCCGAAAGCCCGTTTCGTTGCTGGAGCGCCCGTGCCTGAATTGTTGTTGGCGCAACAACGGCGTCGAATTGCGCAGCGCGATGAGGTCGCGGACTCGCGTCAGAAACTTGGAATCCACCGATTCCCAATCGAACCAGGTCGTGTCGTTGTCTTGTGCGTACGCGTTGTTGTTGCCTTGTTGCGTGCGACCGAATTCGTCGCCGCCAAGAATCATTGGTGTGCCTTGCGACACCAACAGTGTTGCTAGCATGTTCAATCGTTGTTTGCGTCTGACGCTCAGAATGGTGTCGTCGTCGGTGTCACCCTCGACGCCATAGTTCGACGAATAATTGTGGCGATGGCCGTCGAGGTTGTTCTCGCCGTTCGCTTCGTTGTGCGGTCGCTCGTAGCTGACCAGATCGTTCAGCGTAAACCCGTCGTGCGCGGTCACGAAGTTCACGCTCGCAAACGGCGTCCGCCCGGCCGGTTCAAAGATATCCGCGGAGCCATGCAGTCGCCGCGCCATGGCGGGCGTTTGACGTTCATCACCGCGCCAATATTGGCGGACGGTGTCGCGATAGCGGTCGTTCCATTCCGCCCAGCCTTTGGGGAAGCCACCGAGTTGATAGCCGCCCGGTCCGATGTCCCACGGTTCGGCAATCAATTTGCAGTGACGCAGCACGCCGTCGTGCGTCATTTGTTCGAGCAGGGGGTGTTGCGCGCTAAAGCCCGTGAAGTGACGCCCGAGGATCGGCGCGAGGTCAAAGCGAAACCCATCCACGCCGAACGTCGTGGCCCAGTAGCGCAGGCTGTCGATCACCATCTGACGCGCGACGGGGTGGTCCGCGTTCAGCGTGTTGCCTGTGCCGGTGTCATTCACGTAGTGATCACGGTTCTCGGGCAGCACGCGGTAATACGCGAGGTTGTCGATACCGCGCCAGGACAGTGTCGGTCCGCGCACGTCACCTTCGGCGGTGTGGTTGTACACCACATCCAGGATCACCTCGATGTTGGCGTCGTGCAGACGGTCGACCAAATGGCGAAATTCATCGAGCGGCGCGGCGGTCGCAAAGCGCGGCATCGGCGCAAAAAAAGCGAGGCTGTTGTAGCCCCATGCATTGCGTAAGCCGCGTTGCGCGAGGAAATGTTCGTCCGCAAATGCCTGGATGGGTAGCAACTCGAGTGCGGTGATGCCGAGCGCTTTCAGGTAGTCGATGATGTGCTCGCTCGCTACGCCTTCGAATTTGCCGCGCAGGATTTCAGCGATCTTTTTGTCTTTGGCTGTCAGTGCGCGGACCGAGGCTTCGTACACAATCGTGTCGTGCCAGGCTGTCAGTGGTCGCCGTGTGCGCGTGCGCCCAGGATCGACAACAATCGATTTCGGCATGAACGGTGCACTGTCGGCCGTGTCCATAACATCGGTATCGCTTAGCGTGTGACCGAACATCGTGTCGTGCCAATTCAGCGTGTCACTCAGCAAACGGGCGTATGGATCGATCAGCAGTTTGTTTGGGTTGTGCCGCAAACCATCACCAGGCGACCAAGGGCCGTGGACTCGGTAACCGTAGCGGCTACCTGATTCCAAACCGGGGATGAATCCATGCCACACGTCGTTGTGCCGCTCGGGCAGCTCGATGCGTTGTTCCTGACCATCGGCTGTAAACAGGCACAACTCCACGCGTTCGGCGGAGCTTGAATACAGCGCGAAGTTCACGCCGCCGTCGATGACGGTGGCGCCGAGGCGCGAGGGATCGCCGGCTTCGATCACTTCGGTAATTGCAGCGGTGCCAGACGCCAGATATCAGCGTTGTAGTCGCGCATCGTCCGGTCAGTTGAAAATCGTCCGGATGCTGCGGTGTTCAAGATGCTCTGGCGGATCCACTCGTCCTGATCGGCGTACGTTGCATCCACCCGATCCTGCGCGTCGATAAAGCTGCGGAAATCCGCGACTGTCATCCAAGGGTCGTTAGGATCGCGAAGCGCGCGCAGGATGTCGTCAAACACGCCGGGCTCATACTGATTGAAATGCCCGGTCTCCAGCAGGTGCATGACCACCGACAAAGCCGGGTCCGCCGCAATCGTTGCATTTGGGTTGTAGTCTGCCCGGGCCGCCTTGATCTCATCGACTGTGAGGCCGAACAAGAAGAAGTTGTCCTCGCCCACAGCTTCGCGAATCTCTACGTTTGCGCCATCGAGCGTGCCGATGGTCAGCGCGCCGTTCATCATGAACTTCATGTTGCCGGTGCCGGATGCTTCCTTACCGGCGGTTGAAATTTGCTCCGACAACTCTGCGGCCGGGCAAATCCGTTCCATCGCCGAGACGTTGTAGTCCGGATAGAACACCACACGCAGCAGATCTTTCGTGCGTGGATCTGAATTGATCACGTTCGCGACGTTGTTGATCAGTTTGATGATCTGCTTCGCCATGACGTAACCCGGCGCTGCTTTACCGCCGATAATGATCGCGCGCGGTTGCAGGCCTTCGGTGTCATCTGCGCAAATCCGTGCATACCGATGAATCGCGTGCAACACGTTCAAAAGCTGACGCTTGTATTCGTGGATGCGCTTCACCTGCACGTCGAACAGCATGTCGAGCGACAGTGCGATGCCGGTGCGTTGTTCGATCATCGTCGTCAGCAAGGCCTTGTTGTGACGCTTCGCGGCCCACCAGGCTTTCTGGAAGCTCTTGTCCTCGGCATGCGTCTTCAGATTTTCGAGCTGCGGAAGATCGGTCACCCACTCGCTGCCGATTTTCGAGCTGATCAGGTTGCTGAGCGTCGGGTTGCACGCTGCGAGCCAGCGACGTTGCGTCACACCGTTGGTTTTGTTGTTGAACTTCTCAGGCCACAACTCGTAGAAATCGCGGAACAAACCGTCCTTCAAGAGTTCGGAATGCAGCGCGGCGACACCGTTGACGGAGTAGCTGCCGACGATAGCGAGGTAGGCCATGCGCAGCATCGGCTCGCCGTCTTCGGCGACTAACGACATTCTGCGTAGGCGGTCGACATCACCCGGCCAGCGCTGCGCCACTTCGCGCAAAAAGCGTGCGTTAATTTCGTAGATGATCTCGATCAAGCGCGGCAACAGGGTACGGAACATCGCCACCGGCCAGAGTTCGAGGGCTTCTGGCAGCAGCGTGTGATTGGTGTACGCCATCGTCGAGGTTGTGACTTTCCATGCCTCGTCCCAATCGAATCCGTGTTCGTCGATCAGCAAACGCATCAACTCGGCCACGGCAACGGCCGGGTGCGTGTCGTTCAACTGGAAGCAATGCTTGTCTGCGAATTCAGAGAAGTCGTCGCCGTGGCGCAATTGCCAATCGCGGATGGCATCTTTCAGGCTGGCACTCGCGAGGAAATATTGCTGACGCAAACGCAGCACCTGACCGTTCTCGGTCGTGGCGTTCGGATACAGCACCATCGTGATGTTTTCGGCCGCGTTTTTGTGCGACACCGCATCCGCGTAGCTGCCCGCATTGAACTCGTCGAGATCGAATTCATCGGTCGCGACCGCCGACCACAATCGCAGCGTGTTCACAATCTCGTTGCGATAGCCAGGCACAGGCACGTCGTAGGGCACCGCGACGACGTCGTGCGTGTCGACCCAGCGGAACGCAAGGCGACCTGCGGCATCGCGGTAACTCTCGGTACGGCCGCCGAAGTGAATCGTCTGCGCATACTCGCGTCGCCGAATCTCCCATGGGAACCCGTCGGTCAGCCACTGATCGGGTTCTTCGATCTGGTAGCCGTCGTTGATTTGTTGATGGAACATGCCGTAGCGGTAGCGGATGCCATAGCCTGTTACCGGCAAGGCGAGCGTGGCGCAGCTATCGAGAAAGCACGCAGCGAGCCTGCCGAGCCCGCCGTTGCCGAGCCCTGCGTCTTGTTCCTGATCCAGTAGTAACTCGAGATCGATGCCGAGACGCGACATTGCCTCGCGTGCCGGTTCTTCGATGTCGATGCTGAGCAGCGCATTGTTCATCAGGCGCCCCATCAGAAACTCGAGCGACAGATAACACGTCTTACGTACGTCGGCGTTACGCTGATGTTCGCGTGTTGTTGCCCAGGCTTGCATGATCCGGTCACGCACGGCGTAGACCAGCGACCGATACGCAAAAGCGCCGTTGTCATCCAGTTCGTGTTGTCCGAATGTTCTGGCGAAATAGTGGCTGAAGTCTTTTACGAGCGCATCCGCGTTCATCTCCAGCGGTTCGGTATCGATGCGGGCGAGTTGCGGTAGGTTTCTCGTCGGGCTCATCGGTGTCTCCGTCACCCGATCTCGGTCGGGGTCAAAATCAAGGTTGCTAAGGGTGGTAGCGTCACCACCAGCGATTGTTCCAGTTCATGCCACGGCGTCGGTTCGGTCATCGTGCGTTCAGCAGGGCCGGCACCGCTGCCGCCATAAATCGAAGCGTCCGTATTCATGGCGACTGAATAGTGCCCCCAGTGCGGTGCGCCGACGCGATAGCCTTCGCGCACCACTGGCGTCATGTTCGTGATGCAAATGGCGTGCCGCCCGTCGTGGCCGTAGCGTACCCATGCGAACACGCTATGATCCGCGTCTTGCCAATCCAGCCAGCGAAAGCCATCGGCATCGAAATCTCGTTGATGCAATGCTGGCGTGCCGCGCAAGGTCAGATTCAAGTCTTTTACGAGGCGCTGCACGCCCTGATGCGAGGGATAGTCCAACAGGTGCCAGTCGAGCGAGTGCTCATGACTCCACTCGTCGTGTTGTGCAAACTCGGTTCCCATGAATAGAAGCTTCTTGCCCGGATGTGCGAACATGAATCCGAGGTAAGCCCTTAGATTCGCGAAGCGCTGCCAGTCATCGCCGGGCATTCGGCCGAGGATTGAGCGCTTGCCGTGCACCACCTCGTCGTGCGAGAGCGGCAGCACAAAGTTCTCATCAAACGCATACACGAGACCGAACGTGAGTTTGTCGTGATGATAGCGGCGATGCACAGGATCCTCGCCCATGTATCGAAGGCTGTCGTTCATCCAGCCCATATTCCATTTGAATGTGAAACCGAGGCCGCCGTCATAGGTCGGTTTGGACACACCCGGCCATGCAGTTGACTCTTCCGCGTAGGTTGCGGCGCCGACGGCATGCACCTGCTCGTTTAAGCGCTTCAGGAATGCAACGGCTTCCAGGTTTTCGTTGCCGCCGTGTTCGTTCGGAATCCATTCGCCGGCTTCGCGTGAGTAGTCGAGGTAAAGCATCGATGCAACGGCGTCGACACGCAGCGCGTCGATATGAAACTCGTTGATCCAATACAGTGCACTACCGATCAGATAGTTCACGACTTCGGTGCGACCGTAGTTGAAGATCAACGTGCCCCAATCGGCGTGTGCACCTTTGCGCGGGTCTTCGTGCTCGTATAGCGCAGTGCCGTCGAAGCGCGCGAGCCCGTGGTCGTCGCGCGGGAAGTGTGCCGGCACCCAGTCCACAATCACGCCTATGCCTGCCTGGTGGCATCGGTCGACCAGAAAACGAAAATCATCTGGCGTACCGAAGCGCCAGGTCGGCGCAAACATGCCGATCGGTTGGTATCCCCAAGACCCATCGAACGGGTGTTCGGTAATCGGCAACAACTCAATATGCGTGAAGCCTTGTTCTGCAACGTACGGTACGAGGGTCTCCGCCAACTCGCGGTAGGTCAGCCAACGGTTATCCTCCCCACGTCGCCATGAGCCGAGGTGGACCTCATAAATCGACTGCGGGCTGGCCATATCGGCCGTGTGTCGCTGCGCCATCCAGTCGGTGTCCTGCCAGAGATGATCCGAATGGGTAACGATTGCTGCGTTATGCGGTGGCGACTCGAACGCGTGGCCAAAAGGATCGGTTTTCAACGGCAACAGATTGCCGTGCGCATCCAGTAACTCGAATTTGTAGCGAGCACCAACGGTCACCTCGGGGATGAAAATGTCCCAGACGCCGATTCCGGGGTGCAGGCGCATGCTGTGACGACGCCCATCCCACTGGTTCCAATCGCCAATGACACTGACGCGACTGGCGTTCGGTGCCCATACACAAAAGCGGGTGCCCTTCAGACCCGCGTGTGTCATGTAGGTCGCACCCATAACGTCGTAGATGCGCTCGTGCTGACCCTCGCCCAGAAGATGCAGATCCAGTTCGCCGACGGCGGACGGCAAGCGGTACGGATCGTCAAATTCGCTCACTACGTTGTCAGCCCAGTGGACACGCCACCGGTAGTCGGCGTCGCCAACGGCCGCGCGGTAAATGCCTGCGTCATGTACGCGACGAGCACGACGGATCTGTTTACCTTCACGATCGATAGCGGCAACCCGCGTGGCACCCGGCGCAAAGCACGTCGCAACACGGTCGCCTTCAAGCATGTGCAGTCCGAGCAGTGCAAATGGGTCTGCGTGGTTGCCGTTGGCCAAGCGCGTGAGGTCGTCATGATCACTCATACATCAACTCGCTGTATTGCTGCGCCGCTGCTTGCCAGGGAAAGCGCAGGGCGGACGCGGCTGCGACGATCTCGGACCACTGCGCCGGATGATCAAAGAACACCTGTTGCGCTTCGATACAGGCTGCCATGCATTGGTCGATCTGTTCATGCGTCGAGCTACCGCGAAACGAAAACCCCGTGACTCGATGCGTCACGGTGTCGTTGAGGCCACCGACCGCATGCACCAGGCACGGCTGGCCGGCGCGCATGGCATACATCTGACTGATGCCGCACGGCTCGTAAGTGCTCGGCATCAAGAACAAGTCGCCTGCACCGAATACCGCACTCGCGAGTTTCTCGGAGAATCCACGCAAGAACACCAATCGAGTGTCAGAAGCGGCGTGCTGTGCCAGTGCCGCTTCGATGTTCGGATCACCACTGCCGAGAATCAAAACGAGGCAGTCGTTCGGTAAGGACCGCAGGATTTTTTGTAGCAGTGTCGAGCCATCTGACTCGGCGAGCAGAAGACCGGCTTTTTGATTGGTCAGACGACTCACGGCCGTCACGATGATGTTCGGTGTGTTCGCTTCGGCTCGTGTCAGGTTTCTTAGCGCGAGTTCGTAGAGTGCCTGATGGTGAGGGAAGTCGGTCCGCCAGATCGCCACTGTTTCCTTGACGAGCTGGATCAACTCAGACAGTTCGACCCGCGACGCCGGGCGCGAGTAATCGCAGCCATTCAGAATTCCGTGGAGTCTGTGTTCCGACGCCGCTTGCTGTAGAAGGTGTTCCAGCCCTTCACCGCCATGGAAGCCACGCGACGGATCGTTGGGTTGCACGATTTCCACCGCATTGGTCGGGCTGACTGTGTTGATTTGATCGCATTGTCGGATCGCGGCCGCCAATGGGTTCGCCACGTCCGGATAGCGTGGGTCACTCAGCAGTTCATCATCCGCATCCAGATGCGGAAACCACTGCGTGAACGAAGACTCGTGATCACGTCGTGGCCGAAGACCCTGCAATGCCAGATTGTGCAGCGTCAGCACGGTCCTGCGGTCGCGCAGTGCGGCGTACGCTGGGTCGCGCGCCCCGAGCAAGCACAGCAATCCCGCATGCCAATCATGCAAATGCAGCACACCATTTTCAGCCATGTGCTCGACCAGCCATCGGCCTGCGGCAGCACACAGCAATGCAAACTTTGTGGCGTCGGTGGCAAACGGATTGTCGGGGCCATCATCGTGGTAGATCTGTTGATTGCCGTGCGGATCGAACAGGTCGTGATGCAGCACGACCGTGTCGACATCGGCCGCGGTCTGTTTGCCGTACCACTGAATCTTTCGCGGGATGCCGGCGAACGGCACCGTTAACTCGCCGCACCATTCCATGCCCGCGGTTTCGTGCAGCCGCCCGTACGACGGCATCAAAATCGTGACCGGCCGACCGGTTTCGGCGACCGCGGGGGGGAGGTCACGCAACACATCGCCGACACCACCGGCCTTGCCACCAGGCAGTGCGCCGTTTTCTGCCGTAACCATGTAGACGGGCGCAAGCATCAGCAACGTTCGGTTAGCGGGTGAAATGCAGTTCCTGACCCAGCATGTCAGGCGTGACCAACGTGATGCCTTCCTCGGTCACACGGAAACCGCGCTGGCGGTCCGCTTCGGGGTCTTCGCCAATCACCGTATGGTCGGCGATCACCGAGCCACGGTCGACGATCGCCCGATTGATTCTGCAGTGTTCGCCGATCTCGACGTCGGGCAGTACGACCGACTCGGTCAATTGGCTGTACGAACGAACCCGCACGTTGGAAAACAGGAGAGATCGATTCAGCGATGCGCCGGACACGACACAACCGCCTGACACCATTGAGTTGATGGCCTCGCCGCGGCGGCCAGGCTCATCATGTACGAATTTGGCAGGTGGCAGTTGAATCTGGAACGTGTCGACCGGCCATTCCTGATCGTAGAGGTTGAGCTGCGGCACAACGTTGAGCAGCTCCATGTTCGCTTGCCAGTATGCGGGCAGGGTGCCAACGTCGCGCCAGTAGGCCTGGTCCGACGTCTCTGGATCGCGAAACGGATACGCGTACACGCGATACTGCTGGATGATTCCGGGAATCACGTTCTTACCGAAGTCGTGTTGGGTTTTCGGATCGTCGGCGTCCTTGATCACCTGCTCGAACAGGAAGTTGGTGTTGAAGACGTAATTGCCCATAGACGCCAGGCAGTATCCTGGCCGGCCGGGGATCTCTTCCGGATGCTCGGGTTTCTCGTTGAAGTCGACAACGCGACCGTCCTCGTCGACGGTCATGACACCGAGTGCACCAGCCGCTTCTTCGACCGGTACCTCGAGACAGCACACGGTCATGTCGGCTTGCGTCTCTGTGTGTGTCGCCAGCAACGGCCCGTAGTCCATTTTGTAGACATGGTCGCCGGCGAGCACCAGCACAAAGCGCGGCGCGTGCGTTCGGATGATATCGAGATTCTGGTAGACGGCATCGGCAGTGCCGCGATACCACTCACCACCGACGCGCTGCGACGCCGGCAGAATTTCCACGAACTCCTGCTCGCCCGAATAGCGATTGGTCCAACCACGTACGAGATGTCGGATTAAAGAGTGCGCTTTGTATTGGGTGAGCACACCGACCCGGCGGATGCCCGAGTTGAAACAATTGGACAGCGGGAAGTCGATGATGCGGAACTTGCCACCGAACTGAAGTGCCGGTTTGGCGCGCCACGTCGTCAGTTCATGAAGACGCGAACCCTGACCGCCAGCGAGGATCAGTGCCAGGGTCTCTCTCGTGAGGCGACTGACAAAACGTCCGTCGTCGTGTGTTTGCTCAAGTGTCATACACGGATGATAGCGTAACCGCCGTCACCTCGCGGGTGCGCAAGTCACGTTGTGTCGCTACCGATCCGCGGCGTGGATCGCCGAGCGGATCTGTTGCTGCAGTTCTGCGGTTAGTTCGCCTTCGCGCAAGCGCCACTGCCAGTTGCCAGCAGGCTCCCCGGGCGTATTCAGGCGTGCTTCTGAGCCGAGCCCCAGAAAGTCCTGCATCGGCACGATCGCGAGGCAAGCGTCCGTCGCGAATGCGGTCTTGATCAAACCCCAGTGAATGTCCTCATGGGTCGATTGGGTCTTGCGCAGCGTTTCGTGCTGCTGGTGAGCGATTTGGTCCGGCGTCCGAACATCTCCAGGGCCGCCGTGAAACCAGCCGACTGTCGTGTCGTTATCGTGAGTGCCGGTGTACGCCACTGAATCTCGAGCAACTGCCGAAGGGTGAAACTCCGGGTCCGAAATCAGGAACTGGAACACCGACATACCGGGCATGGCCTGCCGTTTTCTCAGTTCTTCGACCTCAGGTGTGATATCGCCGAGGTCTTCCGCAACGATCGGCAGGTCGCCGAGCGCGGTGTGCAGCGCATCGAAGATCGCGTCGTTCGGCCCGTATTCCCACTGACCGGTGCGCGCGGTTGTCGCGTCCGCAGGAATTGACCAGTACGTTTCGAAGCCGCGAAAGTGGTCTATCCGAACGAGATCGACCATCGACAGCGTGTGGCGCATGCGATCGATCCACCACTGATAGCCGGTCTGTGCGTGATACGCCCAATCGTAGAGCGGGTTGCCCCAGAGCTGTCCGTCCTCCGAGAAATAGTCCGGCGGGACTCCGGCGACGTGAGTCGGTTTGCCGTCCTGGTCCAATCGAAGAATCTCGCGGTTTGCCCAGGCATCGGCGCAATCGAGCGCGACGTAGATCGGCATGTCACCGAACAACGTCACGTCGTGTTCGCGGGCCACTTCGCGCAGGTGCATCCACTGACGATAAAAAAGAAACTGCGACAGCTTGACGCCAAACATTGAGCGCGCGTGCACCTCGGCAACCTCTGCCAACGCGGCGGGGTCGCGACGCCGGAAGCGTGCATCCCATTCCGTCCAAGGTCGTTCGTTGTGTTCGGTTTTCAGGGTCCTGAACAGCGCATAGTCGTGCAGCCATGCTTCATCATGTTCGATGACAAAATCTCTGAACTCTTGCAAAAGCTCCGTGGAAGCCTTGTCCTCGAAGCGCCGCGCGGCGCGCTGCAGCAGAATGGTCTTCTCAGCGATTAGCGGTCCGTAATCGACGCGACCGGCTGGCAGTCGACCGAGATCGGAGATTTCCTCCTCCAGCAGAAGGTCGAGCTCCACGAGTTCCCGCAACTCGATGAGCATCGGGTTGCCTGCGCGGGACGACAGCGGCTGATACGGGGAGTCACCATACGCGGTCGGGCCAGTCGGTAAAAACTGCCAGACTTTAAGCCCGGCATCTGCGATCTGGCGGATGAAAGCGTGCGCATTTCGGCCGATTTCACCGATTCCATGCGGACCCGGCAGCGAAGTGAGATGCATGCAAACGCCGGCCTGGCGGTCGTCCGTCAAGTCGCGTTTTTCCGAAACTGCGGCTGTTTCCGCTAATTGGCCGATTACACCGTCCGCATCCGCGTGCATTTTGTCTCACCCCCGTCGACCGTCCCCACGGCCTCGACATACACTTTTTGATGGTCGCAAGCTTGTCACTGATAGGACAAGGCCAGGAATCCCCCCGAATCGCGCTCGAGCTGTTGTACGGATGCAACAGCCTCCCAAGTCTCGGTTTGAAGAGGCTACTCAGACGTCTAGAGCAGAACAAGATCGTGCATACGTATTCATGGGGTGAATACGTATGCAGTGCGTTGATTCATTGAATATTCAGTCTTTATGATGCATCGCGATGGGGGCGTCATGCCCCGGTTTTTTCATCATTACCTTGGGGGGTAGTTCGTATGGTCACCAAATCGCGGAAACACAACACTCCGCCGACCGCGAGTATGCGGCCGTTCCGACGGACCGCGCTTTCGCTGGCGGTCGCAGCCGCTTTGCCGGGCGCCATGAGCTTGTCAGGCACCGCATTCGCACAACAAGAAGACGCAGCAGAATCGAGCGCGGCGCTTGAAGAGATTGTCGTTCAGGGCTTCCGTCGCAGTCTCGAGAATTCTCGAGCGATTAAAATGGAATCCGAGTCGATCGTTGAGGCGATCTCGGCTGAAGAGATCGGCAAACTGCCAGACGTCAGTATCGCGGAATCTCTGGCCCGCCTGCCGGGTCTTGCGGCCCAGCGACTGAATGGTCGTGGTCAGGTGATCAGTGTTCGTGGTCTGTCTCCAGATTTCACAACCGCACTGCTGAACGGCCGCCCGCAGGTTTCCACCGGTGACAACCGAGGCGTCGAGTTTGACCAGTATCCCTCGGAGTTGCTGAGCGCAGCCGTCGTCTACAAGACGCCCGACGCAGCATTGATCGGACAAGGCCTGGCCGGCACGGTCGACCTGCAAACGATTCGTCCTTTGCAACATGGGCGCACGACGATTGCCGGTAACGTTCGGTATGAGTGGAACAGCATCGACGCGCTGAACGCGGGTGCTGAAGACAGCGGTGTTCGCTACAGCTTGTCGTACATCGACCAGTTTGCTGATGACACGGTCGGTGTTGCGATCGGTTACGCCTATCTCGACTCGCCGTCGCAGGGTGAGCGCTACAACGCGTGGGGTTACCCGGGCGTCGACGTCAACGGCGAAAACGCGTTGGTGCTGGGTGGTGCGAAGCCTTTCGTACAAACCAACGCCCTTGAGCGCCATGGCGTCGTGGGTGTCCTCGAGTTTGCGCCGACCGATACGTTCAACGCAGCGGTTGATGTCTTCTACTCGGACTTCCAGGACGATCAGTTGCTGCGTGGCATCGAACTGCCGCTGCAGTGGTCTTCTGCTCAGCTCACACCCGGATCGGTCAGCAACGGTTTCGTTGATACCGGTACGTTCAACAACGTCAAAGGCGTGATGCGCAACGACATCAACACGCGTGACGCGCAGTTGCTCGCAATTGGGTTGAACGCAGAGTGGCAAGCCAGCGACAACTGGACGCTCGGATTCGATTTCGCGACGTCTCAGGTTGATCGTGACGACGTAATCCTGGAAACCTACTCAGGTACTGGCACCGCTGGTGCGGGTGCAGTGGACAGCCTCGGGTTCGACCTCGACTCCGGTGGCGCTGTCTTCAACTCGACTCTTGACTACGCTGATCCGAACCTGATCGTGCTGACCAGCCCGCAAGGCTGGGGCGGCGACGTCGTTCCGGGCGGTCAGGTGGGTTATTTCAACTCACCGGTCGTTGAGGACACGCTGGACCAGATCGATCTGCAGGCGACACGATTCTTCGAAGGCAATATTTCGAGCCTGCAAATCGGCTTGAACTACGCGACCCGCGAAAAATCGTTGACGGCTAACGAGTTCTTCCTGGCGCTGGCCAACGGTGCTTCCGAGGCCGCGATTCCAGTACCGACGTCGACAACGCGTCTGGACTTCCTCGGCATCGAAGGCATGGTCAGCTATGACCCGCTGGCGGCGTTGAACTCGGGTGTATACGACCTGCGTCGCAACCCGAACAATGACGTCACCGTCAAGAACTGGGCAGTCGAAGAAGACGTGACGATGCTGTACGTCAAGTTGGGCCTCGATACCGAATGGGGCAACATTCCGGTTACCGGAAACTTCGGCACTCAGATTGTTCACACAGATCAGACATCGTCCGGCTTCGCTGCGGGCAGTGCGACATTGCCGATCTCTGGCGGCGACAGTTACACGGAAATCTTGCCGAGTGTGAACCTGAACTTCGAAGTGGCAGACAGCCAGATGGTCCGAGTTGGCGTTGCGCGCACACTGGCGCGGCCTCGCATGGATGATCTGCGTGCCAGCTTCCAGTTTGGCTACGACGAATCGGTGGTCGATCAAACGACCGGTCAAGTCGCACCAGGCGCGCTCGCGTTCAACAGTAACGGCGGTAACCCGCAGTTGCGTCCTTGGATCGCGAACTCTCTGGATATCTCGTACGAGCGCTACTTTGACGATGGGCTCGGTTATGTAGCGATTGCAGGTTTCTACAAAGACCTGGAGACCTACATCATTCCGAACCAGCGTGATGTTCTGGACTTTACGGGCTTCCCGTTCAGTGGCACCACCCCGAGTTCATTCCTGGGGAGCTACGATCGTCCTGAAAACGGCAGCGGCGGCAGTCTGACTGGCTTCGAGTTCACACTGTCGGTTGCGGGTGAGTCCATCACTCCGGCGCTGACTGGCTTCGGTGCGATCTTCAGCGCGGCGATCAACGATTCGGATGTCGTTTCGGATCCAGGCAACCCGTCAACGCCGTTGCCAGGTCTGTCCGAAGAGATCTTCAACGTGACGCTGTTCTATGAGAACGAAGGTTTCTCGGCGCGGGTCAGCAACCGCTACCGCTCGGAATTCCTGGGTGAGATCGCAGGCTTTGCGAACGGTCGTCAGCTGCAGTTCGTTGATGAAGAGAACATCGTCGACGCGCAGATCAGCTACATGTTCGAAGATGGTCCGATGGCCGGTCTGACGCTGCTTCTGCAGGGCAACAACCTGACCGATCAGGAGTTCGTGACCTTCCTGAACGACGATCCGAACCAGATTCGCGATTACCAGCGGTATGGTCGTAACTTCCTCGTTGGTCTTTCGTACCGTTACGAGTAAGGTCTGACAGACAAGGCCCCCGGTACCTAATGGGTGCCGGGGGCTTTGTTGTTTTTGAGGGGAGCCATTGAACACACAAGATCCGATCAAGCGCGTCGCGATTGTTGGCGGTGGGACGGCCGGTTGGATGGCGGCCGCAGTCTTGGCGAGGACGCTCGGACAGCAGCTTTCCATTACCGTCGTTGAGTCGGACCAGATCGGTACCGTCGGCGTTGGCGAGGCGACGATTCCGCAGATCCGTCTTCTGAACGGTCTGCTCGGGTTGGACGAGCATCAGTTTCTTGCCGCCACACAAGGATCGATCAAGCTCGGCATCGAGTTTGATGGTTGGTCGAGGGCCGGCGAGAAATACCTCCACGCGTTTGGTGGTTTTGGCCAGCCGCTTGGCATGCTTCGTTTCTATCAATATTGGTTGCGAGCGCAGCACGAAGGCCGTGCTGAAAGCCTGTGGGACTATTCGTTCAATGCGGTTGCGGCAGGCCACAATCGATATGCGCACGTGGACCGTATCGAAGGCACCCACATCGAAGGTTTAGTGCGCGCCTATCACTTCGATGCGTCGTTGTTCGCCAAGCATCTCCGTGCACTCAGTGAGCGCAATGGCGTATCGCGAGTTGAAGGGATCGTAGAGCAAGTCGAGCTCGCTGGCGATGGGCAGATTGCGTGCTTGAGGTTGCGTGACGACGTCAAGGTGGAAGCGGATTTGTTTATCGATTGCTCTGGCTTCCGGGGTTTACTGATCGGTGATGCGCTCGGTGTCGGTTATCAAGAGTGGACCGATTGGCTACCGTGCGATCGCGCTGTCGCAGTGCCGTGCGAGTCCGTCGATCCGCTCATTCCTTACACCCGTGCCAGTGCCCGCCCTGCAGGCTGGCAGTGGCGCATCCCGCTACAACATCGCATTGGCAATGGCCATGTGTTCTGCAGCGAGTTCATGAGCGAGGACGAAGCGACCGATGTGTTGCTGCAAAATCTCGATGGAGCACCGACGGCTGAGCCGCGAACGTTGCACTTCACAACCGGACGCCGCGAGAAGTTCTGGCACAAGAACTGTGTGTCTCTTGGTTTAGCGGCAGGTTTTATGGAACCGCTCGAGTCCACGAGTATTCACCTTGTGCAATCCGGACTGAGCCGATTGATCTCCTTGTTCCCGAATCCGGGGTTGCGACAAGCTGAGATCGACAGCTTCAATCGTCAGACAGAATTCGAGTATGAACGTATTCGCGATTTTCTGATTCTGCATTATTTTGCAAACGGCCGAACTGAGCCATTTTGGAAAGCGCGTCGCGAGATGGCGGTTCCGGATTCGCTCGTGGAACGCATCGAATTATTCCGCGCAAATGGTCGCATCGTCCGCGACGGCGATGAGCTATTCACTGAAGTGGGTTGGCTGCAGGTCATGCTCGGTCAAGGCATTCGTCCCGCAGGGTACGACCCGCTCGCCGCAAATCTTAGCGAGTCGGACTTAAGTCGGTTCCTGAATTCCGTTCGCCAGGCGATCCAGCGGGGTACAGAAACGTTGCCGCTACACTCCGAATTTATCCAATCCCATTGCGCGGCGAAGCCGCCCGCTAGCTAACGAACAAACTCCAAAATCGTTGCACCATTGGCTGGGACGGTAATGCCGCGCTCCGCGTTCGCAGATGCGCCGGTCATCACGTTGTTGCCGACCGATGTGTCCGGCAACAGCCCCGCGAAGGTAGTTCGGTCCACTGAGACCTCTGTATCGTTCTTGTTGATGATCGTGACGATCGTCGTGCCAGTCTCTGCGTCCCGTCGAAACGCGTAAATACCGTCGCGCGGCGCGAAGTGTGTGAGTTTGCCGGTTTGTGCGGCCGGTGACGACTTTCTCCAGTTCAGAAGTTTGCGCAACCAGCTTTGTGCTTCACGTTGTTCGTCTGTTAAGCCTTCGCCGGTGACAGCATCGGCGGTGTGGTCAGGCCATCCGCCAGAAAACTCCTTGCGGATCACGCCGTGCGAATCGGAATCCGGATTCGCAAAGAGAATTTCCGAACCGTAATACAGTTGTGGAATGCCGCGGGTCGTTAACAGGATTGCGTGCGCTTGTTTCCACCGGTCCAGATTCCCATCGAGTTGCGTGAAAACGCGGCTCATGTCGTGATTGTCCGGAAACGTGACCAGTTGATTCGGATCGCCGTACAGGAAGTCGTTCGCGAGCGTCCGATAGATCTTCACAAGACCTGTGCTCCAGGACTCCGGCTCGTTCAACGCTTCGACCAGGGCCGCCTGTAACGGAAAATCGAACACGCTCGGTAAATGGCTTTCATAGCTATCGGATCGCGGAGACCCTGCCTGCCAGTACGCGGTCAATGATGGGTTGGTGGTCCACTCTTCGCCGACGATGTTGATGTCGGGATACTCCTCGCGAACGGCGCGAGCATATTCGGTTAGAAACGCCTTGTCTGAGTAGGGCCACGTGTCGACGCGAATGCCCGACAGACCGGCATATTCGATCCACCAGATGCTGTGTTGAATCAGATAGCGGGCGAGCAGCGGGTTGCGTTGGTTCAAGTCCGGCATTGTCGGTACAAACCATCCATCCGCAAAGCGTTGTCGATCGTCCTCGCTGGCGTAGGGATCATGCAACGCTTCGCGCTGATGATTGGTGCCGACGAACTCACCGCCGTAGTTGATCCAATCGCTTGCCGGGAGGTCCCGCATCCACTCATGTTCGTTGCCGATGTGGTTCAGCACGATATCGATGATGAGGCCCATACCTCGCTCGCGTGCTGAATCGGCGAGTGTCTGGTAGAGCGCGTTGTCGCCGAACCTCGGGTCGACGCGGTAGTGATCGGTGATCGCATACCCATGGTAGGACCATTGCGGCTGTGCGTTTTCCAAAACGGGATTCAGCCAGAGTTGCGTGAACCCCATTGCATGAATGTAATCGAGCCGGTCGATCACCCCTTGCAGATCACCGCCATGTCGACCGTAGTTTTCGTCTCGGTTCAATGTGTCGTCGTAGCCTGCGACGGTGTCGTTCGCCGGGTCGCCATTGACGAATCGATCCGGCGTGACCAAGTAGATGACGTCTTCACTGGAAAATCCGTCCCCCGCTTCACGATGTCGATCCAGCAGCGGGAACAACAGAGTGGTCTCGATGTTTCCGTCCAATTCAAAGTCGATTTGCAGTGATTGCGACGGCGCGTTCTCACCGACGGAGAACGTCAGAAAAACGTAATTGGAATTATCGGTCCGCTTGACGTCCGTCAGCTCGACCAGCGCATCCTCGGGCGCCAGATTGCGAATGCAACCGGTGTCACTGGCATCGATTTCGATTTTCTTTCCATCACGCGCCGTACAACGCGGTGGCTCCAAAACCAATGACGGTGCCAGCGCCGGTTCGAGCGCCGCAATGTCGGGTCCATAGACCATCACCTGAACTTCCCGATCGGCCATTCCGACCCACCAGGAAGGCGGGTCAGTTCCCACGATCTGATAAGACTCTGCGTGAAGCGCACCGCACGACGCGATCAACAATGCCGCGGTGAACTGTCGAACTCGTGTCCCCGATAAACGCATTCGGTTTCCCCCAAAAAAACCAGTGGTATCATACCGCTATACAGTTCCTGAGGCATTGACAATGGGTAACGCGAAACCATTGCAGTCGGTGGTCATTGTTGGGGGCGGATCGGCCGGATGGATGACCGCCGCGGCGTTGTCGCATGCGCTGGGCGACAGCTGCAAGATCACGTTGGTTGAGTCCGAGATGATCGGCACCGTAGGTGTTGGCGAGGCAACGATTCCGCCGATCAAACTCTTCAATCAACGACTCGGCATTTCCGAGGCGGAGTTTGTTCGCGAAACGCAGGGCAGTTTCAAACTTGGCATCCAGTTCGTGAACTGGGGGCGCGAACAAGATGCGTACTTTCATCCATTCGGCCAATACGGCGCGGATTTCGACGTCGTACCGCTGCACCATTACTGGCTGCAAGCGCGGGCCGAAGGCAAGGCCGAGTCGCTCGATGAGTATTGCATGGCGTGGGGTGCGGCGAGCCGTGGGCGATTCGCGCCGCCATCGCGTGACCCGCGGATGATCCAGTCGACATTTGACTACGCGTACCACTTCGATGCGGGACTGTACGCGCGTTTCCTGCGTCGATTTGCTGAGGCACGCGGTGTGCAACGCGTCGAAGGCCGCATTGATGCGGCAAACTTGCATGCGGAGACCGGCTTCGTCGAGTCAGTCGTTCTTGAGAATGGGACAGAAATCGCTGGCGAGTTTTTTGTCGATTGTTCGGGTTTTCGTGGACTCCTGATCGAACAACATTTGCATGCGGGTTACGAAGACTGGTCACATTGGCTGCCATGTGACCGCGCGGTTGCGGTGCCATCTGAGCCAGCAGACGATTTGATCCCGTACACGCGGTCGACGGCGCATGCCGCGGGATGGCAATGGCGTATCCCCCTACAGCACCGAACCGGCAACGGTCACGTCTACTGCAGTCGCTACGTTTCCGACGACGAGGCGGCGGCCACGCTGCTTGAGAATTTGGATACGCCCGCGACGGGTGATCCGCGGCAGCTTAGGTTCCGTACCGGCCGGCGACGCAAATTCTGGCATCGAAACTGTGTGGCAATCGGTTTGGCCGCCGGTTTCATGGAACCGCTGGAATCGACGAGCCTCCATTTGATCCAAACCGGAATCACGCGCCTGCTCGCGTTGTTTCCGGATCAGTCGATGAGTGATCTGGCGATCGACGAATACAACCGCTTGACGCGGTCTGAGTATGAGTCGATTCGCGACTTCTTGATCCTGCACTATCACGCAACGGAACGGCGCGACTCACCGCTGTGGCGCGCCTGTGCCAGCATGTCGATTCCAGAGACGTTGGAATACAAGATTGCGCATTTCCGCAGTCGTGCCCGACTGGTGTCGAGCGGTATTGAGCTGTTCCAGAATCCAAGCTGGCTCGCCGTGCTGGTGGGTCAACATGTGACCCCGGAACACTACGACACGTTGGTTCATCACCGCATCGCAGTGCCTGGCGTCGAACGTTTGGCTGGACTGCATCGGGTGATCGCCGAGACCGCCGAAACGCTGCCGACGCATCGCCAGTTTATCGAGCAAAATTGCCAAGCCGAGCCGCTCGAGAAGTTGCGCGCAGCCATGTAAACGTATTCATTTGAGTGCCGCAAAATGCTGTGGCATCAAGGTGGGATAAGATGCGTGCGTCGAGGGGGACGACGATGCAAAACAAGCCTGTACTCAGTTTCTGGCAAATCTGGAATATGTGTTTTGGTTTCCTCGGGATCCAATTCGGTTTTGCCCTGCAGAATGCCAACGTCAGTCGGATTTTTCAGACACTCGGCGCATCGATCGACGAGCTCCCGATTCTCTGGGTTGCGGCTCCGCTGACCGGATTAATTGTCCAGCCGATCATCGGCTACTTCAGTGACAAGACCTGGAATCGATTGGGACGTCGCCGTCCTTACTTTTTGTTCGGCGCTATCTTTGCCTCCGCCGCATTGATCGCGATGCCGAATTCCCCGTATCTCTGGTTTGCCGCAGGAATGCTGTGGATCATGGATGCGAGCATCAACATTTCGATGGAACCGTTCAGAGCGTTTGTCGGCGACATGCTACCTGAGCGTCAGCGCACGCAAGGCTTTGCGATGCAGAGCTTCTTCATCGGAATCGGGGCGGTGGTTGCGTCGATGCTTCCGTACATGCTGACAAACTGGTTTGGTGTGACATCCGAGCCTGTGCCTGGCCAAATCCCAGATGCGGTCAAGTGGAGTTTTTACCTGGGCGCTTTCGCGTTTTTTGGTGCTGTTATCTGGACGGTCGTCTCCACCCGCGAATATTCCCCCGAGCAGTTGGAAGCCTGGCACGCGCAAGCGGAGCAGGCGGATCAAGGCGCGCAATCACTGCGCGACCCATCGCTGCTGTTCAAACAGGGCGCGATTTGGCTTGCCGTCGGGATTGCCTTCATCGTTTGGGTGGTCTTGGCAGAGCTCGATAAACAGCTTTTGATACTGGGCGGTATGTTCGTCGCGTTCGGGCTGTTGCAATGGATTACAGGATTCCTGCAACGCAGTGGTCAGGAGGACAACGGAGTCGTCGAGGTCGTTAACGATTTGTTCAACATGCCACGCGTGATGAAACAACTGGCTGTCGTTCAGTTCTTCTCCTGGTTGGCGTTGTTTGCGATGTGGATTTACGCGACGCCTGCCGTCACCAGTTTCCATTTTGGTGCAACCGACACCGCCACCGAAGCGTATAACCAGGGCGCAGATTGGGTGGGCGTACTCTTCGCGGGATACAACGGTTTCGCGGCCCTTGCGGCGATCATGATTCCGATGATGGCCGGGCGACTCGGGTGTCGGGTGTGCCACATGGCGAACCTCGTCTTCGGTGGGTTAGGGCTGATCAGTTTCTTTTTTATCTCCGATCCGAAGCTGCTGTTGCTCTCGATGGTAGGCGTCGGCATCGCATGGGCGTCGATTCTGTCTCTGCCGTATGCCTTGCTCACCAACTCGCTACCGATCCGCAAAGTTGGCGTGTACATGGGGATCTTCAATTTCTTCATCGTGATTCCGCAACTCGTTGCAGCCAGCGTGCTCGGTTTGGTGATCCGCGACTTTTTCGGCGGTGACAGCATCTACGGACTGATTGTCGGCGGTGTCTCGATGATCATTGCTGGCGTAACGGTATTGCTGGTCGATGCAGATGCTGAGCCTGTGGTTGACGATAAGCCGTCAACGAACTTCGAGTTACAGGAGTCGTCCTGACATGTGGCGTCCAGTAGGTTTGGTATTGACGTGTGCAGTTGCTGCGGGCTGCGCCACCACTGAGTTTTCAAATCCGACGCAATCGTTCATCGGCACCGACGAGCCGTTCGCCAGTGAGGCTGTCTACTTTCTGCTAACCGACCGGTTCGTCGACGGAGACCCCAGCAATAACTACCCGACGCAAGGCGGCGACTACAAGACCTTCGACCGACCCATCGTGAATCCGGAGGGGCAGAGCGCCAACATCGGATATCTCGGCGGAGACTTTCAAGGTGTTCTGGATCATCTGGACTACATTCAATCGATGGGCTTCAGCTACGTTTGGCTGACGCCGATTGTCGACAATCCGGACGAAGCGTTCAGCGGCGGTGCAGCGGTTGGCGAGGGGTTCCCGGCCGATAAAGGCAAGACCGGTTATCACGGTTACTGGGGTGTGAACTTCTTTGTCGAAGATGAGCACCTCGTATCGGACGGTCTGGATTTCGAACGGTTCGCCAGCGTGCTCGATGATCATGGCGTCGGGTTCGTACTCGATATCGTGTGCAACCACGGGTCGCCGTCCTTTTCAATGCCGTCGGACCAACCGAAGTTCGGTGAACTGTATGACGCCGACGGCCGTCTGGTCGCTGATCATATGAATCTGACGCAGGACTTGTTGCGCGACGATGAGCCGCTGCATGCGTTCTTTAATCAGAAGCCGGATATCGGTCAGCTGTCGGATTTGAATGAAAATAACCCCGATGTGTTGGACTACTTCGTGCGAGCCTATTCGCAGTGGATCGACCGCGGCGCCGACGCACTTCGTATCGATACGATCAAGCACATGCCGGATCCGTACTGGGCGAAATTCTCAGAGGAGATGCGTAAGCGCTACCCCGGGCTGTTCATGTTCGCGGAGAGTTATAGCTTCGAGGCAACAGAGATCGCACGCCACACCTATCCAGAGAATGGTGGAATCAGCGTGTTGGACTTTCCATTGCAGCGCGCGATGTCGGAAGTGTTCGGACGTCAGCAATTGGGATTTGAACGATTGGCTTCCGCGTTGCATCTCGATGACCAGCTTTATCAGAATCCGTACGAGCTGATGAGCTTTTACGACAACCACGATATGGCGCGGTTGGATGCGGATGAGAACGGGTTCATCGATGCCAATCATTGGTTGTTTACCGCGCGCGGAATTCCGGTGGTCTACTACGGCTCGGAGTCGGCTTTCCGCGCAGGGCGTGCTGAGCATGGCGGCAATCGTGATTACTTTGGAGCCGAGCGCATTGAAGCGGCCAAGCAGGGTGCGATCTACGCGAGACTGCAACGGATCGCAGAGTTGCGCGCTTCGCTGCCGGCCCTGCAACGCGGGCTGCAATTCAATATTGAACTTTCAGCGAATCGCGCCGCGTTCCTGAGAGTGTTGGAGCATGGTGACGTGACTCAATCCGCACTTGTGCTGTTGAACAAAGGCGACGAGCCAGAGCAGTTTGAGGTTGATCGCTGGCTTAGCGACGGCACCTGGCGAAACGGATTTACGACAGAACGTCGTATCGTCGGTGATGGCACGACGCAGTTTGAAGTCGAACCGCACGACGTCGCCGTATGGGTGTTCGAGGACCGAACCAACAACTTGCGACTGGTTCGCGAACTGGAGCGACTTCAAAGTCTCGCGGAGCGGTAGCGGCCAACCGGGAACCTGCGCATGAAACCCCGAGCGTCAGCCTCACGTATCAACCGTCGCCAGGTTCCACAAGTCCCGTTCGGAATTACGCTGGCATTTTTTTAGGTTGGTCAGAATCCCTCGCGCAACGACCGAGAAATAAAACGGGAGTAGCTCAGGGAGCTACTCCCGCTGATTGCGCCCGGGGTCCAGACAAGGCGCTAATCCCCCTTGGTTAGTCGTCATCCTCACCTGACGCAGACGACAATTCCGGCGGCGCAGAACAGGCTCGCTCGAATGTCGCACTCCCGCCCCAATCGTTCGCTTGTGCGATCAACTGCTGGTTCTCGGCCCACAGGAAACCATCCGCCCACAGGAAGCCGTCGGCCCAGAGGAAGCCATCGGCCCACAAGAAGCCATCCGCCCATAGGAAGCCGTCTGCCCACAAGAAACCGTCGGTCCACAGGAAGCCATCGGCCCAAAGGAATCCGTCAGCCCACAGGAACCCGTCGGTCCAAAGGAAGCCGTCGCTCCACAAGTGTTGCGCACCCCATTGTGCGTCGCCCCACAGCGTCGCCGTATCGTCGATCAAGATCGTGTCTTGCGTCGACAAGCGGTAGAGCTTCGGCGATGGTGCTGCGCCAGCGAATCCGTTGTCTGCGAGAGCGGCGGCGATATCCAATGCGCCAGCGCCGCCTGCAATCGGATCATCATTCACCTTCCGTGCTGAGCGCATCAAGCGAGCTTTAACGGTGGCTGGGTTCAGCGAGCTGTCCTGAGATAGCATTAACGTTGCTGCACCGGAGGTCATCGCGGCTGCCATGCTAGTGCCGCTCAGGCGGAAGTATTCCTGGCCACAGTTGCCGTTCTTGCACGACTCAATACGGTGCGGATGATCTTTCTTCATGTTGCCGTGGTGACTGATCGGCGCGACGATGCGCGAACCGGGGGCCACCAGGTCGGGTTTGATGTAGTGATCAAAAGCCGTCGGTCCACGAGATGAGAATTCAGCGACTCTGTCATCCTCGACACAGCTTGAGTCCGCGATATCCAAAGCGCCTACCGTGATCACGTTCGGGGCTGTGCCCGGGCTCGTGACATGGAAGTTGCCGAATTCGCCGTAGTTGCCCGCAGACGCTACGACCACCAAGCCACTTTCCACGAGTGCTTCGACACCTTGCACTAGCAGATCATCGGCTCCGGCAGATTCAACCGCCTTGCCGATCGACAGGTTGACGACCCGAATGCCTTCGGCGTCAGCATTGCCCAGCAGCCAGTCGAATGCACTCAATGCACTGGCGACCGTGCCTTTGCCGTGCTCATCAAGAATTCTTAAATCGAAAATCTTGGCACCTGGTGCGACACCGGCCAGCTCACCTTTCGACAAGCGACCAGTGCCGGCAATCGTGCCGGCCACGTGCGTGCCGTGCCCGACTGCGTCGTTGATCGTTGTGTAGGCATCGGGTCCCGCGCCAAGATGTGCCTGCACATTGGAGCGCGAAACATCACCGCAGTGGACAGCAAATGCGTCGAGTTCACCAGACCATCCGCTGCGTGCATCGCCGAGCGCCACAATGCCTTCGCCTTCCCACACCAACGGCGTTGAACGGTTGATGCCGCTATAGCCCTGCTGAACACCGTTGACGAACAGACGAACGTGGCCATTTTTATCGCGGCTGACGACGACGTGCATTGCCTCGCCGGCTTTGACTGATCCACCGTTGGAGTATGTGTAGATCGCGCCGTTTTGGATGCCGATCACCGCTTGTAGGCGATTGCCTTGTTGCCGGAGAACAAAGTGGTCACGTCCGTTGCCGCGGCGAGCGGCAATGTCGGCAACACTCGTGTCATCGCCGGGCGTGAGGAACACTTCGATTGCAGCTTCCCGATTTTTGGTGCAAGCCGCTGAGGTTTGTGATTCTGCGACACTGACGAGCTGACCATGGTTGATCCGCGCCTTGCCATCGTTCCATTCAATGGGCGCGCCGGAGTAGTTGATCATCCCGCGACCGAGCGGATTCACGAGAACGGCTTGTTGCTCGCCACTGCTGTTTGTCACGAGCCACGATTCCTGCGGGAACGCCCAAGCGCGAACGGTTTGTCCGGCCTGCACGATGGTATCGAGGTGTGGTGTTGGCACGCCGTTGACGATGTCGTAGTAGTGCAGATTCAATGGCTCAGCGCTGCGGTTCACGAAAGTGAATGGCTGCAACGATGTGAACTGTGCTGACGGCAGGTCCGCAACGTTCACGGCGTCCGGCGCCAGAATGCCCGAGTCCGCATCGTCGAAATACAGGTGCTCGCGATCAGAACCCGCGCGGTCGTAGACCACCGGACCGTTCTCGTCGAACAAATACATACCGACGAGGTCGTGGTCGTGGCGCTTGTTTGTATTTGACAGCGTTGCTGGCGCGGTCAGGTGTACGTGACGCGCAATGTTCAGGTCTTCATGATCTGCGACGCCACTGTCGATCACCGCGACGCCGATGTCCGTGTTGACCTCGGTGTACCGCGGCGAACCTGGCGACGGCAGTTGCACCGTGGCCTTGGCCATCGTCGACATCAGCTGAACTTCGGCGTTAGAGGCAACGGTGCCGACACCATCGATCGCTTCCAGTGCGGCCTCTGCGCCTTCAGGCAAGCGAATGGTGGCCATGCTCAGACGCGGCATATGACGGACCACTTCGCCGTCGAGCTCTGCGAGCTTCTCGCGGAGCTCGTCGATGGTCAGTGCACCCGCAAGTGCGATGACGTGATCTGCTTCGCCAGCAGCAGGCAAGCCGATAGGCGCCGACGAGACTGCGAGAGCCGCAGGACGACGCGCTTCGGTCGGCGCGGTTTGACCCGCGACCGCAGGTGCGGTTGGAACAAACAGTGGCAGTCCATCGTCGTTAAACTCGGTCCCGGCCGGGAAGCTTTGCTGCTCGACCTGGACATGAGTCGCAAGGGCGGGTGTGTCGATCACTCGCGCGACGGGTCGTTCCGTCGGTTGAATGGGTTGAACGGATTGTGCGGCCTCAACTGCCAGTGCGGTCTCTTGAGTGTCGTCATTGCCACTCACTACCCAGACGCCACAAGCTGCGGCGACTGCAAGACCCACTAAAGAGTGTGATTTGGATAGTTTCATGTTGGTGCACAAATAGCTTGGTTTCGGATGAGCGCTATTAGACGCGCTTACGACCAAACTGTCCGTGAATGACGACATCGGTCGCCGGGGCGGAATGTGAACCGGATCACTTAATGCGAGTGTCAAATACCCGGCAGTAGGGCGGTTGGAGACAAAAAACGCTTTGGCGGCAGGAGGTTAGCCTATCGAGGGTGACCGCCACACGATCGACGAACGACGAGTCGTGGTGGAATGTGTTGCTGTTCCGGTTCGCGTTCTTCAATCAAGCCGATAAGGTTGTGGACCAAAAGTTCGCCAGCGCGACGGGTATCCTGGCGAATCGTGGTGAGTCCCGGATTGACGTACGCCGCGGCGGGGATGTCGTCGAAGCCGACGAGGCTGACGTCACTGGGCACGCTGTGACCGGTTTCCTGTAGCGCGCGCAGACATCCGATGGCGATCAGGTCGCTCGCGCACACGATGCCGTCCAACGCTTTGCCGTGTGCCAGAAGTTGCTTGGTCGCGACATAGCCCGCGATTTCCTGATTGTCGGCTTCGGCGACCAGGTGATCCTGAAGCGCGATGCCGACGGTCTCCAACGCATTCACATAACCGAGATAACGTTGTCGAAACTCGGGAAAGTGCTCCGAGGTGTGGCCAACGAAAGCGACGTTGCGTCTTCCCAGCGAGAGCAGGTGATTCACGGCCTGTCGCATCCCGTCGAAATTGTCGCAGCCCACGGAGTGCCCGCTGTGCCCGGTAAGCTCCGGGCCCCAGATCACGTAGTGCGCGCCCGCGTCGTCGAGCGCACGCAGCTTTTCTCCGTAAGTGATGTAGTCGCCATAGCCGAGCAGGATGATTCCGTCGGCGCGTGCGCTTACCTCGTAACGCAGATGCCAGTTCGTGCTGAGCTGCTGAAACGATACCAGCAAATCGTAATTTACTGCCGCCGCGGCGCGCGCGATGCTGCCGAGCATCGACAGGAAGAACGGATTGATTTGCGAGTCGTCGGTCGTGCGGTCTTCGAATAGCAGCAGCGCCAGAGTGTGTGACTGACGACTGCGCAGACCCGCCGCGTTTTTGTCGACGCGGTAGTTCAGCTCCCGTGCAACCTCAAGCACGCGTCGGCGCGTTTCGGGTCGCACCTCGGGGCTGTCCCGAAGCGCACGCGACACCGTTGCCTGCGAAACGCCGGCCTTGAACGCGATATCCCGTGATGTCGGTTTGCTTGGTTTCACGCAACCCCCGTCGAGTGAGGCGTCAAGCGTATACCGCCTGTCGAACAAAGAGAACCGAATATGTCACAGCGCAATACGCTCCTTCGACAAGTCTTCGTCATTTGTGCGTTTGCACAGCCGCGATTTGCAATCCGGCACGCCACCGGCTGTAATCCGCGCGAGCGGGCCGTAGTTGATGCAAGGGGGCAACTTTGATTCCGTATCGTGAACTCTTTGGGCCTGGCCCCAGCAATGTGCCGGACTCGGTCCTGATTGCGCTGGCACAACCTACCATCGGGCATCTCGATCCCGTGTTCCTCGACACGATGGATCATGTCGTCAAAGATCTAAGGCGTGTGTTTCTAACGGACAACCCCGTCACCTTCGTTCTATCGGCACCTGGCTCCATCGGTATGGAAGCGAGCTTCGTCAACATCGTTGAACCCGGTGAAACCGTTGTCATCGGAATCAACGGCGTATTCGGCACGCGCATGAAGAGTATCTGCGAGCGGATCGGGGCGCATGTGGTCACCGTCGAAGACGAGTGGGGCCAGCCGGTCGATCCAGACAAAATCGAAGCCGCGTTGAAAGCTAACCCCGAAGCCAGCGTTTTGGCATTCGTGCAGGCCGAAACCAGTACCGGAGTGTTGTCGGATGCCGAGACACTCGCGAAGCTCGCTCGTGCGCACGATTGCATGACGATCGTCGACACGGTGACGTCTCTATCTGGCGTCGAGCTTCGCGTCGATGCGTGGGGGCTAGATGTCGTGTACTCGGGAAGCCAAAAATGTCTGTCGTGCGTACCTGGACTTTCGCCGATCACGTTCTCGCCGCGGGCCATCGAAAAAGCCTCCAGTCGCAAGACCTCGGTGCCGAGCTGGTTTTGCGACACCAACCTGCTGGCTAACTACTACACAGATGGTGAATCAAAACGTGCTTATCACCACACGGCCCCGGTGAATTCGCTGTTTGCAATGCGGGAAGCCTTGCGCCTGGCCTGTGAGGAAGGGCTGGAGGCGCGTTGGAAGCGGCACTCCGACGCGGCCAAGCATCTGTACGAGCGACTCGAAGGTGCCGATTTGTCCCTTTCTGTCGATGCTGCGAATCGGCTTGCACCGCTGACCGTTGTCGATATACCCGGAGCTTGCGACGACCAGATCGTCCGGGCCAAGTTGCTGGAAACCCAGAGCATCGAGATCGGCGCAGGCCTCGGCAAGTTCGCGGGCAAGGCTTGGCGGATCGGTTTGATGGGCCAGAACGCGACGCGTGAGCGCGCCGACTTTATTGCGGATGCGTTGATCGACGCGGTGTCCTAGCGTAACGCGAGTTTGCTGGCTTCCAGATGTTCGCGTGTTGTGTGACCGCCGGCGAGCGCGGTACACAGCTGCAACGCGTCCAGCACGGCCAATTGGGCGATGCGCGACCCCATCGGTGTGAAGGCGGTGGTGTCTTCCTCGGCATCGACGACGAGGGTGATGTCACACGCCGATGCCAGCGGGCTTGTTGGTAGCGTCACCGCGATCGTTGTGGCACCACGTTCGCTCGCGAGTTCGGTGGCGCGAATCAGATCGGCCGAGTGTCCGGACTTGGAAATCGCGACAAAGCAACTTCCGGTGGCAGTGGTGGCACCCGCCTGGATGATCGTGGGTCCATCCGTGAACGCGGCTGTGGGTAAACCCAGACGAAAGAACTTGTTGTTGGCGTCCATGGCGACGACGGCAGATGCGCCAACGCCAACAAACACGATGCGATGAGCACACAGTAACTCCCGCGCCGCGGCGTTGAGCGACTCCGGTCGCAGGGACTGTTGGACGCGACGCAGTTCACTGACCGTGCTGGCGAACACCTTGCGCGTCACGACCTCCGGCGAATCGCCATCCCGTACGCTGGCATGAACATCGCCTGTGTCACTCGCAAGGTGGCGTGCGACCGCGAGCCGTAACACGTCGAAACCCTCGCAGCCGATCTTTTTGCAGAACCGGACAATGGTGGGATCGGATACGCCCGCCCGCCGCGCGAGCTCCGCCATCCGCATCGTGCTCAATGCATGGGGGTCTGCCAATATGCTGTGAGCGACACGTCGCTCGGCTGGCGACAGGGTTGGTTGCAGTTGTTCGATCCGATGCAGCATGTAGTGATACTACACATATTTTCATAGAAACCGACAATTCAACCGCCATTCAAGCCAAATTTTGTAGTAAAATTTCGAAAAACGAGCGGGAGCAAGCCATGGCGCAATTCGTGCCAGTCGAGACGTTTGATCTGGTGATTTTTGGGGGCACCGGTGATCTGGCGCAGCGGAAGCTGCTGCCGGCATTGTTTCACCGGGATCTGGACGGACAGTTTACCGACGACAGTCGGATCATCGCGATTTCGCGCGGAGATCTTGATTCAGAAGGTTTCGTCGCACTGGTGCGAACAGCGCTGGAGACCTACCTCGGGTCCGACGAGTTGGACGAAGCCGTATGGGAGCGCTTTTCGCAGCGGCTGCACTACGTGACGCTCGACATCACCACGCCGGACGGATGGCGCGCGTTATCCGCTTTGTTATCGCCGAATGTTGATCGTTGTCGCGTCTTTTATCTCGCGCTGATTCCGTCGTTGTTTGGCGAGACCGCAAAGCAACTCTCTGAATACAACCTGATCAACGATGCATCTCGAATTGTTCTTGAGAAGCCCGTCGGCAGCGATCGCGCTTCGGCGAGAGAAATTAACGATGCGGTGGGCGAGCATTTCAACGAGCGTCAGATCTACCGGATCGACCACTACCTGGGTAAGGAGACAGTGCAGAATCTCTCGGCACTGAGATTCGCGAATGCATTGCTGGAGCCGCTGTGGAACCGGACTCACATCGATCATGTTCAGATTACGGTCTCTGAGCACATCGGCACAGGTAACCGAGCGCAGTTTTACGATCGAACCGGTGCACTGCGTGACATGGTGCAAAACCATATGCTCCAGCTCTTGTGTCTGGTCGCGATGGAGCCGCCACTCAGCATGCATCACGACGAGCTGCGAAACGAGAAGATCAAGGTCTTGCGAGCGTTGCGTCCGATTACCGCTGACAGTGTTGGGCGGGCTACCGTGCGCGGCCAGTATCGTGGCGGTGCCGTGCATGGCGAAGCGGTGCCGGGCTACGCCGAGGAACTCGGTGCGGAAAGTAAGACCGAGACGTTTGTGGCGATTCGGGCTGACGTGGATAACTGGCGGTGGCAGGGCACACCGTTTTATCTTCGAACCGGCAAACGGCTACCCGAGAAGACTTCCGAGATCGTCATACAGTTCCGTCAAATCGCACATTCGATCTTTGCCGAACACGGCGCGAACATTGAACCGAACCGCTTGGTGATTCGATTGCAACCCGATGAGGGTGTGCGATTGAGCATGGTGACCAAAGAGCCTGGTCCCGGTGGCTTCCGATTGCGCTCTCTGCCTTTGAATCTCAGTTTCAACGATGCCTACGAAGTGCGCTATCCGGATGCATATGAACGCCTGTTGATGGAGGTGTTGCGTGGCAACCCTGCTTTGTTCATGCGACGCGATGAGGTGGATGCGGCCTGGTCGTGGATCGACAAGATTCGTGATTCGTGGGATGCGACCGATACGCCGCCGCAGCTTTACTCCGCTGGCACCTGGGGTCCTACGGCGTCGGCGGTTCTGATCGATCGGGACGATCGTAGTTGGTACCAGGATAGCGAGTGATGTTTATTCAGCAGTTTTTCGATAGCAGAGCGCGTGCCTCCGAAACGCTGGCGGATGAAATAGCGCGTGCGTTAAGTATCGGCATCGAATCCAATGGGCGCGCAACGCTGGTGGTCTCCGGAGGCAGCTCACCTCTGGAGACGTTTCGCGCATTACGTGAAAAAGACCTGGATTGGTCGAAAGTCACGGTGTTGCCAAGCGACGAGCGTTGGATCGATGTGAATGAGCCTGCAAGCAATGCAGGCATGTTGCACCGAGAATTGCTGGTCGGAAAAGCTGCGGCCGCGCGATTCGTGAGTCTCTATGACGGTGCGGTTGAGCTCAATGAGGCTGCTTCAGTAATGAGCGCGCGCGTTGACAAACTTCACCGCCCCTTCGATTACGTTTTATTGGGCATGGGAAGCGACGGGCATACCGCCTCGTTGTTTCCCGACGACCCCCAGATCAGCAAAGCACTGTCCAGCTCAGAAGCCTGCGTTGTGGCCAGTCCTTTGAGCCAGCCTTTGGATCGTATCTCGCTGACGCCGAATGTGTTGCTCGATAGCCAAGCCATCGGTTTGCTGTTCTTTGGGCAAGAGAAGGCTGATGTTTTCTCCAAGGCTTCATTGCCTGGTGATCTTGGTGTGTTTCCAGTGCGATCTGTGTTGCGCCAGGAATTGGTGCCGGTCACAACATACTTCGCACTTTAGTCACAGGAGCAGGTTCCTATGCACTCGGTAATTGAAGCCGTTACAGAACGCATAGTCGCGCGTTCGGAATCGTCACGCCGGGCGTATCTTGCGATGGTCGCGAAAGCACGCCGTGAGGGTCCGCATCGGGCGGAGTTGTCGTGCGGGAATCTCGCGCATGGCTTTGCGGCAAATGATGCCAGTGGGAAAAAAGCGCTCGCCGGCAAAGAGCGGCCAAACCTCGCGATTGTGACCGCTTACAATGACATGCTGTCCGCACACCAGCCCCTGGGTGATTATCCGCCGCTGCTGAAAGCGGCCGCGTGGAAGGCTGGCGGCATTGCGCAGGTCGCCGGTGGCGTACCGGCGATGTGCGATGGCGTGACGCAGGGACAGCCCGGCATGGATTTGTCTTTGTTCAGTCGCGATGTGATCGCGATGGCGACTGCCGTTTCGCTGTCACACAACATGTTTGACGCGACGTTGTGTCTGGGCGTGTGCGACAAAATTGTGCCTGGCCTTGTGATCGGCGCATTAGCGTTCGGCCACCTTCCTACGATCTTCGTGCCAGCGGGTCCGATGACTTCGGGTATTACCAATGCGGCGAAAGCGCAGGCGCGCCAACTGTTTGCTCAGGGCAAGATTTCGCGTGAGGAACTGCTGGTATCAGAATCCAAGTCGTATCACTCGGCGGGGACATGCACGTTCTATGGAACGGCGAACACCAACCAGTTGCTAATGGAGTTTATGGGGCTGCAGTTGCCGGGCACATCGTTTGTCAATCCGCACACGCGTCTGCGCGGCGCGTTGACTCGGGCTGCCGCGACGCGCGCTGTGGCGATCAGTGGTCTGTCTGAGAATTACACGCCAATCGCCGAGGTGCTTGATGAACGTGCGTTTGTAAACGGGATCGTTGGGCTCCTGGCATCTGGTGGGTCGACCAATCACACCATTCATCTGGTTGCGATGGGCAAAGCAGCAGGTATCGAGATCAATTGGGATGACTTCTCGGAGCTGTCGGCCGCCGTGCCGCTTCTGGCGCGCGTTTACCCCAACGGTCAGGCGGATGTGAATCACTTTGCTGCGGCCGGAGGTATACCTTTCATGGTCAAAACGCTGCTTCAAGCCGGGCTGCTACATGCTGACGTGAAAACGATCGCCGGGTCAGGCCTCGAGCACTACACAAAAGATGCGGTGCTCGGGGATGCTGATGATGATGGTCTCGACACAGTTCGCTGGGTTGATGGTTCCGAGACTTCGCTTGACGAAAATGTTCTGCGTGGCGTGTCGCAACCGTTTTCGTCCCATGGTGGAATCACGCTCCTGAAGGGCAACGTGGGTCGCGGCATTATCAAGACCTCGGCAGTTAAGGATTCGCACTTGGTGATCGAAGCGCCGGCCCGGGTATTCGATAACCAACACGCGGTCGTCGATGCATTCAGGGCAGGTGAATTGCATCGCGATGTAGTTGTTGTCGTAGTCAACCAGGGTCCTTGTGCGAATGGCATGCCCGAGCTTCACAAACTGACGCCATCACTGGGTGTTCTGCAGGATGAAGGACACGCGGTGGCACTCGTCACGGATGGCAGGATGTCGGGCGCATCGGGCAAGGTGCCTGCAGCAATACAAGTGACACCCGAAGCGCTCGATGGGGGTGTTATCGGTCGGATTCAGGACGGTGATCTTGTGCGTGTCGACGCGACCACAGGCGAGCTAACCGTCCTGGTTGATGACGATACGCTGCGTTCACGCGCCGCGACTTTCGGCGCCGACCTGACGCAGGGCCTCGGTATGGGGCGGGATTTGTTTGCCGCGATGCGCCGTGAGGCATCGAGTGCTGAAGCGGGCGGGTCGACCTTACCGCTCGATCGAAGTGCGGCGTTGGCGGAGGAGTTGGTCTAATGGCATCAGTGGGTTCAATTATGCGCGTGTCGCCGGTGATTCCGGTCGTGACGATTCCGGACAACACCGACGTCATGGCGCTCGGCGAGGCGCTGCTGGAGGGTGGCGTGAGGATCATTGAGGTCACGCTACGCACTGCCGCCGGGTTCGATGCCATCGTCGATCTGGTCAAACGGTTTCCCGATATGAGCGTCGGCGCAGGCACCGTTTGGACGGCTGAGCAGGCAACAGCGATCGCCGATGCCGGCGCCGCGTTCGCGGTGTCGCCGGGCATCTCCATGCCCGTTCATGAGACCTGTGTGAAACGGGATCTGCCGCTGCTGCCAGGGGCGCAAACCGTTTCGGAAATTGCGCATTGGCGTGCTGAGGGTCGTGAGGCCGTCAAATTTTTTCCCGCGAGTGTCGCGGGTGGCGTGCCAGCGCTGAAGGCATTCTCGTCAGTGTTTCCCGACCTCGAGTTTTGCCCCACTGGCGGAATCAACGAAGACAACGTTCGCGACTTTCTATCGCTCCCCAGAGTGCCCTGTGTCGGCGGAAGCTGGCTCGTGTCGAGCGACGCCTTGAAACGTGGTGATTGGGCCTCGGTTCGGAAAGCAGCGAAAAAAGCGGCCGCTTTGTGAAATGATTTGACGCGACCTTCGGTCTCCTAGGGCAGCCCACGAATGGAGACACGAAAATGTCATCACTTACGCTCAATAGTCGTTCACTGAATTCGCTTTGGTTGGCGCTTGCTGCACTCACCCTGGCGGTGATGTCACCTGCGGCCTTCGCCGACAAAGACCCTGTTTACACGTCAGTTTTCTCTAGCCAGGCCCTAAAGGGTTATGACACCGTCGCCTATCACACCGAAGGCGCCCCGGTTAAGGGTGAAAAGTCGATCTCACACGAGTGGAATGGCGCGACGTGGTTATTTTCCAGCACCGAGAATCGCGATCTATTCATCGCGGATCCCGAGCGCTACGCACCGCAATATGGTGGATACTGTGCATGGGCAGTGTCCCAAGGCTATACCGCCTCGGCCGACCCCAAGGTCTGGAAAATCGTCGACGGAAAGCTCTATGTCAACTACAACAAAAAAGTTGGCAAGACGTGGCTGGAAGATCCGGAAGGCTTTATCGAGCTAGCGAACGCTAACTGGCCGACGGTCCTGACCAAGTAACAGTTTCATTACGGTTCCCCTCGCGGCGCAAGCCGCAGATGCCTGATTGCCCCGCCCAGAAATTGGCGGGGCTTTTTTTTGATGGAATACCGGCGGGCAGTCTGCAATTCGCGTAGCATTTGGCCGTGCAGAAAAAGATCGTCATTGTGAACCCGAAAGGTGGCAGTGGAAAAACCACGCTCGCCACCAACCTTGTGAGTTATTTTGCGAGTCGTGATGACACCCCTGCACTGATCGATTTCGATCCGCAGGGTTCCAGTATGCACTGGCTCGCGGAGCGTCCCGAAAACCTGCCGTCGATTCACGGAATCGCCGCATACGAAAATCGCATGAACGTCACGCGTAGCTTTCAGCTTCGTGTGCCGGATCACTGTCGTTATGTTGTGGTCGATTCGCCGGCGGGGTACACCGCACCGCAATTGCGCGAGGTGACGCGAGGCGCGCACAAAGTCTTGATGCCGGTGCTGCCGTCTCGCTTCGATATTGCTGCCGCATCGAAGGCGATCGCCGATCTCCTTTTGGTTGCAAAGCTGGATCGCGAGCGTCAGCAACTCGGCATCGTTGCCAATCGTACGCGGCGCAACAACAAAAGCTTCGAACGGTTGATGCGGTTTCTGGACAGTCTGGGCATTCCGGTTGTGGCCGTACTTCGCGATTCCCAAAACTATGTGACTGCATCGGAGTTTGGCGTTGGGCTGTTTGACCTGAAGTCGCATCAGATTGCGAAGGACCGGCCTGAGTGGGAGCGGTTGCTGGCCTTCCTGAATGTCGAAACCAGTGTGGCAGCGGCCGCTCGAACCTGAGCGGTTGGGCTATTCGGGGATTGCTGAGAACTCTTTGATTCGTTCGAGGACGATCGAGGAGGTCGCGTCTTTGACGCCGGGCAGGCTTAGAATCTCGGTCTGGATGAACTGCCCGTAAGCCCGCAGGTTTCGCGCAATCACTCTCAAGATGAAATCAATCGAGCCGGATAGCATATGGCAGCTTTGAATCTCGGGGAGATTTAGCATTGCGCGCCGGAACTGCTCTGCGAGTTTTTGGTTCTGGCGTTCGATGGTCACCGCGACAAATGCCTCAACGTCGAAGCCGATGCGTTGCACGTTCACAGATACGGCGAACCGATCGATGATGCCTTGTTCGCTCAGTGCCTGGGTGCGTCGTTGGCAGGCGCTCGGGGATAGATTCACTTTGTTCGAGAGCTCGACCCAGGACTGTCTGCCGTCCAACTGCAATTCATGCAGGATCGTAATATCAAAACGATCAAGAGTGAGAGAATCGCGCATAAAAAGATACTGAAATGCAGGAATCACGCAAATTTAACACAAAACGTGCGTGTTTCGCAGTCATCGTTCGTTATCTCGTTGCTACACTGCGCGAAACAACTTGGAGCTATTACTGTGACTGCAGCGCAACAACAGGCCACGCCAACCGGCCTTGAAAACCCAATGGGCACAGACGGGTTTGAGTTCGTCGAGTACGCGGCGCCCGACCCGGAGTTTCTCAGAGCTTTGTTCGACAGGATGGGCTTTCCGGTCGTGGCTCGCCATCGCTCAAAAGATGTCACGTTGCACCAGCAAGGCGACATCAACTTTATCGTGAACGCTGAGCCCGATAGCTTCGCGCAACGCTTCGCGGCAGAGCACGGTCCGTGTGCTTGCGCTATGGCGTTTCGAGTCAAGGATGCGCAGGCCGCGGTTCAACGCGCGGTTCAGTTGGGTGCGACCGAGGTCGATCCTGAGCCCCGACCGATGGAGCTCAATATTCCGGCGATAGAGGGCATCGGTGGCAGTCGCCTGTATCTCGTCGATCGCTACGGCGATCAAAGCATCTACGACGTGGACTTTGTTTTCGAGCCGGATTGGCAAGAGAAGAAAGCCGCCGCGTCAACGCAATTGACCTATCTCGATCACCTGACGCACAACGTGCGACGCGGCAACATGTCGAAGTGGGCGGAGTTCTATGAGCAGCTGTTCAACTTTCGAGAGATTCGCTACTTCGATATCGAAGGTAAGGTGACCGGTCTTGTATCCAAGGCGATGACAAGCCCATGCGGCAAGATTCGAATCCCGCTCAATGAGAGCCAGGACGAGCACAGCCAGATCGAGGAGTTTCTGCGGGACTATAACGGTGAGGGCATTCAGCACATCGCGTTGGGGTCGACCGACATTTACTCCAGCGTGGACGCGCTGAAGGCCAACGGCGTCAGCTTCCAGGATACGATCGAAACCTATTTTGATCTGGTCGACAAGCGGGTGCCCAACCATGGTGAACCGCTGGATGAACTGCGCAAAAGACGTATTCTGATCGATGGTGCGCCAACCGAAGGGCAGGGACTGCTGTTGCAGATTTTTACCGAAAACGCCATCGGTCCGATCTTTTTCGAGATCATTCAGCGAAAAGGAAACGAAGGTTTCGGTGAGGGTAACTTTCAGGCGCTGTTCGAGTCTTTGGAGTTGGATCAAATGCGTCGCGGTGTGATTCCAGAGAGTAGCGACTAGCAAACGAACGATTGAATCAAAGGAGCCTCGCAGTGGATCGCTGCGAGGCTTTCTTTTTATGGCATGAAGATCGTTGCGGGGTGTTCGATGTAGCCCTTCATCACTCGCACCATATCTGCCGCGTCGTAGCCGTCGACGAAACGGTGGTCGAACGATACGGACAAATTCATCATCGTTCTGATCGTAATCTGCCCGTCGATCACCACTGGGCGTTGCACCGCCTTGTTGATGCCGATAATGCCGACCTCTGGTGCGTTGATGACCGGCGTGGTCACTATGCCACCTAAAAGTCCGAGACTTGTGATCGTAATGCTGCTGCCGGTGAGCTGATCTTTTTTGGCTTTGCCGTTGCGGGCGAGCTCGGAGAGTTGCACGATTTCTCCCGCTAGCTGCCAGACATCTTTTGCTTGTGCCTGCCGGATGACCGGCACCTTCAAACCGTCGTCGGTTTGAGTCGCAATGCCGACGTTCAATGCGGCATGTCGGATGACGACCTCGCGGTCTGCGTCATAAGTGGCATTGCACTGAGGGAACGCCTTCAGTGTGCGCGCTAGAGCCTGAATCAACAGTGGCAGGAACGTGAGCTTAGGTTGACCCTCCGTTCGATTCGCGTTCAGGTGGCGCCGCAATTCGTCGAACTGAGTTACATCGATTTCGTCGACGTACGTGAAGTGAGGGATATTGCGTTTGCTCTCACTCATCTTGCGAGCGATGACACGACGCACACCGATGACTCGGTGTTCTTCTACCTCATCAGTCTCCGCGACGGCCGAAGGCGTTTGCACGACCGGAGCTTTACCACCGCGCGCGATAAACGCCTCAAGATCTTTCTTCAGGATGCGACCCTTCGCACCGGTGCCCGGGACCGAAGCAAGGTCGACGCCGGCCTGTTTGGCTCTTGCGCGGACCGCGGGCGAGGTCAAAATGCGGCGTCGATCCGTTGGCGCGGTCGCCGCAGGTGCGGCTGTCTTCGCCGCTGTCTCAGCGGAGGCGGGTTGGCTTACAGATCGCTGGGCCGATGTGTCGTTTGCAGGCGCCGCACTCTCGGTTTTTTCCCGGGCGTCACGATCAGCGTCGGTCGATTCTCCCTCCAGATCGAATACGATCAGATTCGTTCCGACGGCAACGATATCTCCCTGACTGCCATGCAGCGACGCAATGCGGCCGCTGACCGGTGACGGAATCTCGACCGCCGCTTTGTCGGTCATCATGTCGACGATCACGTCGTCTTCGTTCACAACGTCGCCGACTTTGACATGCCACTCGCCGATTTCCGCCTCGACGGTACCCTCACCAAGATCCGGAAGTTTGAACACGTACTGACTCATGGACTCAATCCTCCAGAACCTGGTGAAGCGCGTTTATCACACGTTTTTGTCCCGGGAAGTAATCCCATTCGAACGCGTGGGGGTAGGGAGTGTCCCAGCCGGTTACACGCAGGATTGGGGCTTCCAGCGAATAGAAACAGTGTTCCTGAATGCTGGCGGACAGTTCCGCGCCGAAACCCGAGAAGCGTGTGGCTTCGTGCACGATGATGCAGCGGCCCGTCTTCTGAACCGAGTTTGCAATGGTGTCAATGTCCAGCGGCTGCAGTGATCGAACGTCGACGATTTCTGCGTCGATGCCGACCGCTTTGGCCGCCGCTTCGGCAACGTGCACCATCGTGCCGTAGGTCACGATCGTGACGTCGCCGCCTTCCTGGACGACATTCGCAACGCCGATCGGCACTGAGTAGTGCCCGTCGGGAACCTCGCCCATCGGATGTGACGACCAGCCCACTGCCGGTTTGTTCGGATCGCCGTCGAACGGGCCGTTGTAGATCCGCTTCGGCTCAAAAAACACAACGGGATCATCGTTTTCAATGCTGGAAATCAACAGGCCTTTCGCATCGTACGGGTTGGACGGCATGACGACCTGGATTCCGGAGACATGAGCGAAAATGCCCTCCGGGCTCTGCGAGTGCGTCTGACCGCCGCGAATGCCGCCACCGCACGGCGTGCGGATCGTCACCGGCGCGGAGAAATCGCCTGCGCTCCGGTAGCGAATGCGCGCTAGCTCGCTGACAATTTGGTCAAAGCCGGGATAAATGTAGTCGGCGAATTGAATTTCCGCGACCGGCCTCAAGCCATTGACCGCCATACCGATGGCGGTGCCGACAATGCCCCCTTCGGCAATCGGCGTGTCGATGCACCGATGCTCACCGTACTTTCTTTGCAGCCCTTCGGTACAACGAAACACACCGCCAAAGTAACCGACGTCTTCGCCCATCACGACGACATTGGGGTCGCGATCCATCGCAATGTCCATCGCGGAGTTCAGCGCCTGGATCATGTTCATTTTGGCCATGCGACTACTCTCCCTGCTCGCGCTCAGCGCGCCAAGCATCTCGTTGTTCGCGCAGATTCTTTGGCATCTCCTTGAAGATATCCTCGAACATCAGTGACGCATCCAGGTGCGGACCTTCGTTCAACGTGCCGTAGCTGGTGGCTTCTTTCCAGCACGCATTAACGTGATCGGTCATCTCGCTAACCAGTGATTCGTGACGCGCTTCGGACCACGCATTCTGTTGAATCAGATATCGCTTCAAGCGCTCGATCGGGTCGCCTAACGGGAATGCAGCCCATTCTTCCTTGGGTCGGTAGCGAGATGGATCATCGCTGGTTGAATGCGCGCCCGCTCGATACGTGACGAGCTCCATGAGCGTCGGGCCTGCACCTTTGCGTGCGCGCTCGGCTGCCCATTGTGTCGCAGCAAAGACCGCGAGGAAGTCGTTGCCATCAACTCGCAATCCGACGATTCCATTGCCGGGGCCTCGCGCCGCAAAAGTCTGTTGCTCGCCGCCAGCGAACGCCTGAAAGGTCGAGATCGCATATTGGTTGTTCACGACGTTCAGGATGACCGGCGCTTGGTAGACCGAGGCAAACGTCACGGCATGGTGAAAGTCCGCTTCGGCTGTCGTGCCATCGCCAATCCAGGCAGCGGCAATGTGATCCTCGCCCTTGATGGCAGACGCCATTGCCCAGCCGACCGCTTGTGGATACTGCGTGCCGAGGTTTCCGGAAATCGAGAAAATGTTGTCCTTGGCCGTGTGATACATCACCGGGAGTTGTCGTCCTTTGCACATATCGCGCGTGTTCGACAGGCACTGAGACATGAGGTCGGTCAGACTTGATCCCCGCACAATGAAAAGTCCCTGATTGCGATAACTCGGGAACAGCATGTCACCTGGTCGGAGCGCCATGGCCTGTGCGACCGACACCGCTTCCTCGCCAGTGGATTTGACGTAGAACGAGATTTTTCCCTGGCGTTGAACGCGTTGCATGCGTTCATCAAAAACCCGCGTTTGCACCATATGACGCAATGCGATTTGCAGCTCTTTGGAATCGAGATGTGGGTCCCAAGGTCCCTTTGCGTTGTGTTCATCGTCCAGAACTCGCACAAGGCCGTCGGCGAGGAACGTGGTTGCGGCAACGCTGGCGTTGGCATCTGGTCGAGGCACCTCGCCGGCATCGGACAACTTCAAGTAGGAGAAGTCGGGTGACTCTCCAGGTCGTGCAGGTGCCTGTGGCACGTGCAGGCGGGATTGCTTGCTACCCATCGGTTGCACTCCAGTTGATTCGGGTTGCTGACTTACCCTCAGGTGCTCCGTTCGTTATCGGAGTCGCGCTCAAGTGGTTTCGTCTGAAACATTATAGGCGAAAACCGCCTCGCAATCACCGCGTTGCGAACATAATCGTCCAATGGCGGTTCCCACTATTCGACGGTCGCGACCACCGCCACGCTGACGTCCACGAATTGGCCGACCCATTCAGTGTCTGCCCATTCTCCCAATCCAACGCCCAGCGCCAGACGGTCGAGCCTCGCTTCGCCGCTCAGCAATCGCGATGCGCCGTCCTCGCTGACTTCGAAACGGAACTCTACGGGATGGTCTACGCCTTTGATTGTCAATAAAGCCTCGGAGAGGAATCCGTTGCCGTCGCGTTGGATAGACTGGGTACGAAAACGCACGGTCGGATGGTTGGCTTGATCGAAAAACTCCGTTTCTTGAAGCGTGCTGTCGCGGTCATCGTCCTGAGTGCTCACGCCATCGACGCTGATCAGTACATCCAACTCGGATTGCTCAGGCGAATCGCTTGCAAAGCGAATCTTCGCTTCCCAAGTCTGCCATTCACCGGTGAACGGAGCGCCAGCCTGTTCGGCCGTAAATTCGATGAAGCTCGTCACAAAGTCGATGTTCCATTCCGGTAGATCGCTCGAGCCTTCGTTGGGCGCTGTGCTTTCGGCAGTGTCTGCGGGATCGGGGCGGGCGGGTCCGACCTCCGTGGTTGCCGCTTCGGAAGTCTGCGACTTGGAGTCGCCCGCATCGGTCAAAGCGAGCGTACCGCCCGCGATAATCAGGCCGAACAAAGCGATCGGCACAACAGCAGACATTCGTTTCAAAACATCGTCCTTATCAAGAAAGTGGTGTTTGCAGGCAGCGAGCACATGCGCGATCGCCGTGACGAACAGGAGTTTGCCCAGCCAATCGTGGGTTGTTGCGAGTCGTGTCTTGAGTGCCTCGTCGGGAGCGACCAGGTCCGGCCAGGTAAACAGTCCGAACCAACTGACGCTGTAACTGGCCGCCGAGGACATTAACCAACCGCTGATCGGCATCGCAAAGAGCAAAGCATAAAGCCCCCAATGCGCAGCTTTCGACGTCGAAACCTGCCACGACGGCATGCTGTCGGGCAGTTTCGGTGGCTGGTTGAACAGCCGCCAGAGCAGCCGCAGAACCGCGAGCATCAGGACCGTCATACCCACCGATTTGTGGTTGGCGATCAGGCCCAGTTTCGCAACTCGGCTGTCTGCCGATTCCGCCACTTCCATCAGCACGTACTGCAACATAATCATGGCTGCCACCGCCCAGTGAAGATACTGGGCGATGGCGCTGTAGCGCGTAGTGCTTGATGCACTCTTGTCGGTCATCGGCAGAATGCCAGAGTCAAGTTAGGATTTGACCAGTTCAACCTGGATATTCAGGCTGACGTCATCGCCAACATTCGGCGCGTACCTGCCGAGATCCCAATCCGATCGCTTCAGCTGACCTGATGCGGAAATACCGATCGTCGGCGTCTTGCGCATCGGATGGTTCGCGGCCTTGTTGATCGTGGCATCCAGCGTAATGGGCTTGGTGATGCCCTTCATCGTCAAATCGCCAGTGATCTGCAGCGTGCTCTCGCCGGTCATCTCGATCGAAGTGGCCTTGAAGCTGATATCCGTGTGGTTGGCAACGTCGAAGAAATCGTCGGATTTCAGATGGTCATCGAACTTGGGAACGCCGGTGTCCACGCTCGCCGGGTTCACCGCTACCGACAAGGCGCTTGCCGATACGTCGCTCTGGTCCAGGTTCAAACTCACGTCAAAATCGCTGAATCCGACAACCGGTCGCGAGAAGCCGAGGTGCAGGTAGCTGAATGTGAGATACGCGTGCGTTTTTTCCAGTTTGTATTCGCCAGCAGGGACATCGCCAATGCCAGCACTCGCAAAGGCGCTGAGTGTCAGTGCGGCTGCGGCCGCGATCAACCGTTGCAGGGTTGCTTTCATGATTTAACATCCTTTTGTTTCATCGAATGATCATCCGCCATGACGGACAGCGGCGCGATCGAGTAGGTTAGACCGGCGCGGGCGCCAAATTATAGCAAATGCGCCTGAGGCGTCGCTTTTCGTACGGTTTGCCTTGCGCGCGCGCGGACAAGCTCGGATACTTCTGCGCGCGTGTACGCGGCGCGGGAAACGGCGCTGTTCGGCCAACCATCTGAAATTACTGGAGATGTCCATGAAGATTGGTGTTCCCGTCGAGGTCCACCTCAATGAGCAGCGGGTCGCAATGACGCCGGACGTGGTGGCGGCAGTGGCGAAGCTCGGGTTCGAGGTAGTGATTGAAAGTGGCGCTGGCGCGCGTGCGTCGTATCTCGACGAGGCGTATCGAGCCGCTGGTGCGTCGATCGTTGAGGAAACCGAGGCGCTGTACGAGCAAGCAGACATCATCTTCAAGGTGCGCCAACCGGAATTCCATCCGCTGCTGAAGCGCGACGAAACGGAGTTGTTGCGAACGGGTCAGATCCTGATCGGGTTCCTGTGGCCAGCGCAAAACAAGGAACTTCTGGATGTGCTCGCCGAGAAGGGCGTGCACGCGCTGTCGATGGATATGGTGCCGCGTATTTCCCGCGCGCAAAAAATGGACGCGCTGAGTTCCATGGCGAACATCGGCGGTTACCGCGCAGTCATCGAAGCTGCGCAGCACTTCGGTCGCTTTTTCACGGGCCAGATCACAGCGGCCGGGCGTATTCCGCCCGCGAAAGTGCTGGTGATCGGTGCCGGCGTTGCGGGCCTGTCAGCAATCGGAACTGCAAAAAGCATGGGTGCGATCGTACGGGCGTTCGATACGCGGCCCGAAGTTAAGGAACAAGTCGAGAGCATGGACGGCGAGTTCCTGATGCTCGAGTTCGAAGACGACGAGGATGGTGCTGGCGAGGGCGGCTACGCGAAGACGATGAGCAAGGCGTTCATCGACGCGGAAATGGCGCTGTTCGCGGAGCAAGCCAAGGAAGTCGATATCATCATCACGACCGCGCTGATTCCCGGTAAACCGGCACCCAAACTGATCACGGAGGCGATGGTCGAGTCCATGCGCGAAGGCAGTGTGGTTGTCGATCTGGCTGCCGAGCAGGGGGGCAACTGCGAGCTGACAGAGCCTGGTGAGGTCGTGGTTCGCCATGGCGTCACGTTGATCGGCTACACCGATCTGCCAAGCCGCCTTGCCGCACAGTCGAGTCAGCTCTACGCGACCAACCTGCGCCACTTGCTGACTGATCTGACGCCGGAGAAAGACGGTCAGGTCGTCATTAACATGGAGGACGAGGTCATCCGCGGTGCAACCGTTGTCAACGACGGTGAGATCACGTGGCCACCACCGGCACCGAAGCTTTCGGCTGCGCCGAAGGCGGCGCCCAAAGCGCCGGAACCTGCACAGATCAGTGAAGTTGCTGAAGCCAGCAGGCCCGGTTGGATGGCGACGACGGTCGCAATGGCAATCGGAGGACTCGCGCTGCTCGGCTTGGGGCACGTCGCCCCACCGTCGTTCATGGAGCACCTCACGGTTTTCGTTCTGGCATGTTTCGTGGGCTACATGGTGATCTGGAATGTCACGGCGTCATTGCATACACCGTTGATGAGTGTCACCAATGCAATCTCCAGCATTATTGTCATCGGCGCGTTGCTGCAGATTTCGAGTGATCGGTTCATCGTCGCGGCGCTCGCGGTGATCGCGCTCTTGATTACCAGTATCAACATCTTCGGCGGGTTTGCGGTCACGCAGCGTATGCTCGCGATGTTCCGCAAGTAGGCGTGGGGAGATCACACAATGAGTGAAGGTTTTATTCAATCCGCCTACATCATCTCGACGATCCTGTTCATTCTTGCCCTCGGCGGTCTGAGCAACCAGGAAACCGCACGTCGCGGCAACTACTACGGCATGGTCGGCATGGCGATCGCGCTGATCGCCACCGTGTTTGGCGTTGTCACAGACAACCAGTTTTTTCTGTATGTCTCGCTGATCGCTGGTGCCGTCATCGGTATCCGGTTGGCGCGCACCGTTCAGATGACGCAAATGCCGGAGTTGGTTGCCATCCTGCACAGTCTGGTGGGACTTGCGGCGGTGCTTGTGGGTTATGCGACGTTTCTTGATCCTGAGCAATCGTTCGTCGGTATCGAGAAGACGATCCATGACGTGGAGATCTACGTTGGGATCCTCATTGGCGCGCTGACGTTCTCCGGTTCTGTGATTGCCTTCGGCAAGTTATCTGGTCGCATCGGTGGCAACCCAACGCTACTGCCGGCCCGACACTTCCTCAATCTTGGCATGGGTCTGGTCGCGATCTGGCTTGGTAGCCTGTTCGTGGATCAAGCGGCAGCTGGCGGCGGTTTCTTCGCGCTGTTCCTGATGACTCTCGTAGCGTTGGCGTTTGGTGTGCATATGGTGGCGGCAATCGGGGGTGCTGATATGCCGGTCGTCGTTTCCATGCTGAACAGCTACTCCGGATGGGCGGCATCAGCCACGGGCTTCATGCTGAGCAATAATCTGTTGATCGTCACCGGAGCATTGGTCGGAAGCAGCGGCGCGATCCTGTCGTACATCATGTGTCGCGCGATGAATCGAAGCTTTATCTCGGTGATCGCCGGCGGCTTTGGAACGACGGCCAGCAGCGGCGGCGGTTCGGGCGATGCGGCGGAGCAGGGTGAGGTCGTCGCTGTGCAAGCCGACGAGGTCGCTGGAATGCTGACCAACGCCAAACGCGTCGTGATTGTTCCCGGCTATGGGATGGCGGTTGCCCAGGCGCAGCACACCGTCAACGAGATCACTCGGACGTTGCGAGATCAAAAAGTGGACGTGAAGTTTGCGATTCATCCCGTTGCCGGACGGATGCCAGGCCACATGAACGTGTTGTTGGCTGAAGCGAGAGTACCGTACGACATCGTGTTCGAGATGGAGGAGATCAACGAGGATTTCCCGGAGGTCGACGTCACTGTCGTTATCGGCGCCAACGATATTGTCAATCCATCTGCGCAAGATGAGCCGGACAGCCCGATCGCGGGAATGCCAGTGCTTGAAGTCTGGAAAGGTGACACCACTATTGTGCTGAAGCGGAGCATGGCGACCGGCTATGCCGGCGTGCAAAACCCGCTGTTCTTCAAAGACAACACGCGAATGCTGTTCGGTGATGCGAAGGCGACTCTGGATGACGTTTTGCGTGCATTGCAAAGCCAGGATTAGATGTGAGCGACACGAAACACGCCCGTACAGTGATTTTGGGCTCGGGCCCGGCCGGATACTCTGCCGCGGTGTACGCTGCGCGCGCCAACCTGAAGCCGATGTTGATCACCGGCGCAGAGGTCGGCGGCCAGCTAACCACGACCACCGACGTGGACAATTGGCCCGGCGACGTCGAGGGGCTACAAGGGCCCGCGTTGATGGAGCGTATGAAAGCTCACGCGGAGCGCTTCGATACTGAAATCGTCTATGACCATATCGACACCGTCGACCTTTCCGTACGTCCGTTTGTTTTGACGGGAACGTCGACGTATACCGCAGACTCGTTGATCATTGCGACCGGGGCGTCGGCGCAGTATCTCGGCTTGCCCTCGGAAGAGGCGTTTATGGGTAAGGGCGTTAGCGCCTGCGCCACGTGTGATGGGTTCTTTTACCGCGGCCGCAAGGTTGCTGTGATCGGCGGTGGCAACACGGCGGTCGAGGAGGCGCTGTATCTGTCGAACATCGCGAGCGAAGTCATTCTCGTGCACCGCCGTGATGCGTTGAGGGCCGAAAAAATTCTGCAGGATAGGCTTTTCGAAAAAGAGAAATCCGGCAACATCACGATCCGTTGGAACCATCAGCTTGAGGAGGTTCTTGGGGACGAGACCGGCGTTACCGGGATGCGTCTGCGTCACTCGCAAACGGACGAGAAAGAAACTCATGATGTGCACGGCGTTTTCATCGCGATCGGGCACAAACCCAACACATCAATTTTCGAGGGCCAGCTCGACATGAGCCATGGCTATATTCAGATTCAAAGTGGTTTGGCTGGCGGTGCCACTGCGACCAGCATCCCGGGTGTGTTCGCCGCCGGCGACGTCGCCGACCAGGTTTATCGACAAGCCATCACGTCCGCAGGATTCGGTTGTATGGCCGCGCTCGATGCAGAGAAGTATATCGACGAACTCGGGCTCGATTGAGACACGAGCTCGCGGGGACAACAATGAGTGTTTTTGACAACGCGGCGTTCGAGCAGCACGAGAGAGTGTTGCATTGCTCGGACCCCGTGTCTGGCCTCAAGGCCATCGTAGCGATCCACTCCACTTTTCGTGGGCCAGCTGCGGGCGGCTGTCGACTATGGCATTACCCGGACGCAGATGCCGCGGTGACCGATGTGCTGCGTCTGGCTCGCGGTATGAGCTATAAAAACGCAATGGCTGATCTTCCACTGGGCGGCGGCAAGGCCGTCATCATGAGCGGTCCGGAACGCCAGGCGTCGGACGATCAGCTGCGTGCATTTGGTCGCTTTGTCGAAACGATGGGTGGTCAGTACATCACGGCCGAAGATGTCGGCATGACGGTCGCGGCGATGCAAACGGTTGCCAGTGAGACGGCGCACGTCGCCGGCCTGCCACCGGAGGCAGGGAAAGCCGGAGGCGATCCGTCACCAAAAACCGCGGATGGCGTATTTCATGGAATTAAGGCCGCGGTTGCCTATGCGTTGCAGCGCGACAGCCTTGAAGGCTTGAAAGTGGCGGTACAAGGAATCGGTAATGTAGGTGCAAACCTCTGTCGATCGTTACACGCCGCAGGCGCCGAATTGCTGGTTGCCGACATCGATGCCGAACGTGTCGAACGAGTCTGCGATGAGTTCGGTGCGCAGCCCGTCTCTCTCGACGACGTCTTGCTGGCCGACGTTGATGTGATTGCGCCGTGCGCCCTCGGCGCCGTTTTGGATGCGAAGACAATCGCACGTTTGCGGGCACGCATTGTTGCTGGCGCCGCCAACAATCAACTCGCATCTGACAGCGATGGGCAACTCTTGTTCGACGCAGGCATCCTCTACGCGCCAGACTATGTGATCAATGCGGGCGGAATCATCAATGTCGCGTGCGAGCATGCAGGCGACGTCACTGACGAAACCGTCAATGAACGCGTCGCGCAGATTGGTCAGCGCCTGAATGCCATCTTTGAGCAGTCGGAGCGTTTGAACCTACCGACGAATCAAATCGCAGATGATATGGCGCGTCGCTTGATCGGTCGCTCGGCAGAGGTGTCAGCCCACTAACCCGTGTCAGGCGAGTTGCTCATAGACGTCAATGAACTGATTCGGGTTCGGCCGGTCTTTGGGGTTTTTCGCGACGTGAAGAAACCGAATGACGCTCTGTTCGTCCAACACGGCAACCGCCGGCCGCATGGTTTTCTTGCCGAAGGTCTCCTGAAATCTTCCAGGGATGTCCTCAGGGTCAGCCAGTCCCAGTGTTTCGGCTGCATTTAAATCTGCATCGAGCCAAAACTCAAAGGAGACATTGAACAGCTCTGCAACGCGGCGTGTAGTGTCTAACGGTTTCGGTGTGACGATGATCAGTCTGCCGCCCGACTCGCTAATGCGTCGGTAATGTTCGGTCAGTGATTCAACTTGCTCAGTGCAGAACGGGCACCACGATCCACGTACAAAAAGTATCACTGCGCGCTGGCCGGCCAGCGATTTGCTGCTCATGGTTTTACCGTCTTCCGACAAGGCCTCAAACACGGGCAGGGATTGCCCGACGCTCAACTCCGAGGCTTTGCTGGAATCATCCTTACTCCGAAGCCAGAGCCATCCGGCGATACCGATCAATGCAACCGTCGCTACTAGTGTCCACCCTTCGATCATGACTTAATCTGCCTTTCCAACATTCAGAACCAGCTTGCCCATGTGCGCTCCGGACTCCATTAGTGTGTGGGCATCCGCTGCGTTCTCAAGATCGAACGACTGGAAAATCCTTGGGCGGATTGCGCCCGCTTCGATCAGCGGTAAGACCCGTTCTTTCAACGCGTTCGCAATCGTCGTTTTTTGTTCGTTGGTCTGTGGCCTCAGCGTTGTTCCGAAGACCGTGAGATGGTTGCGCAAAATCGCGGCAAGGCTGGCTTCGGCCGCGGTCGGTCCGCCGATAAGTGCAATGATACTGAGTCGGCCCGCGCGGCGAAGACTTGCGATGTTGTCGCTGAAATATGCGCCCCCGACCATGTCCAAAATCACATCGACGCCATCCGCCCAATGATCGCCCAGTGCCTCGCGCCACGGGATTTGCTTGTAATTGATGGCCAGCTCTGCACCCAGTGCGTTGCAAAATTCACATTTTTCGGGGCTGCCGGCAGTCGTCGCGACCGGATTGTCGAGGGCGGTTGCAAGCTGTATCGCGATACTGCCGATGCCGCTGGAACCGCCGTGCACCAACAGTCGTTCGCCTGGCTGGATGGCTCCGCGCATCCAGACATTCGACCAGACTGTGAAGAGCGTTTCCGGTATGGCGGCGGCCTCCGCCCAAGACAAGTTGCGCGGTTTCGGCAGGCAGTGTCCTGCGTCGACGGCGCAGTATTCCGCGTAGCCTCCGCCGTGTGTCAGGGCCATGACCTCATCGCCCTCAGCGATGTCGGATACGTCTGGGCCCATCGCAACGACACGTCCGGCCACCTCGAGTCCGGGTAACGGGCTGGCACCGGGTGGTACCGGGTATAGCCCCGCACGTTGCAGGCAGTCAGGTCGATTGACGCCAGCGGCTTGCACTTCGATCACGACCTCGGAGTTTTTCGGTTGCGGCGCCTCGACTTCCTGGAGTTTCAGCACTTCCGGTCCGCCGGGCTCGGTTATTGAGACGGCTCTCATGATCGTGGCTCGTCCGCATTGGCGAGAATGAAACGATGGGTATCTTCGGCGGTCATCACCGGTGCTTCCTCCATCGGGAGATGTCCGATATTGGGGTAAATCACAAGCTCCGAGTTGACGATTTCCTCATGAAAGGTGTCCGCGTCCGAAGGCGGTATCCACAAGTCTTCCGCGCCCCACAAGATCAGCGTCGGTGCGCGAATATCGCTGAGCTGTTCGATGGGCGCACGCTCATATTGCTGGCCGGACTCGACAAACGCCTTGCGGTTACCACGGAACAGCGAAAGGTCTCGGTAGCGCTTCACCAGTTCGTCCGTGACCAGGCTATCGTCGGCGTACACATCCAGCAGACTACTTCGATACAGCGACTCGGGTGCAAAGCTCGCGAAGAAATCCGAAATCACCGGCATAGTCGCGAGTCGAAAAACGAATGGTGTCTCGACCTCCGGAAGTGGCATGCCGGAGGGGTCCAGCAAAATCAGATGGGAAACCCGATCCGGCTGCGCAAGTGTGTACTGCCAGGCAATGTTGCCGCCGAGTGAATTGCCCGCCAGCATGAATTGCTCTAATTCCAACGCTGTGCTGAACGCTTCGAGAAACTCCACATACCATGACGTGCGGTAGTTGCCCGACGGATTGGGGCCAGTCAAGCCGAATGCGGGTAAATCGAGCCGAACGATTTCATAGTGCTGCGACAGTACGTCAACCCAACCGTCCCAGGTGTGCAGCGAAGCTGAATTTCCATGCAACAGCATCAGGACCGGAGCGCCTTCGGGACCTTCGCGGCGGAAATGCACCCGCATGCCCATGACGTCAACGAACTCAGATTCGTCATTCGTGTATTCGCTCAGTTGTTCCAGCGAACGGTCGGGCTCGAAGTTCCACGCAACGATACCGATAAGGGCCACAAGTGCGGCGAGCATTACACGACGGAGTAGGCGCATGACGAGTGTTCCGGTTGAGATACGTTCACGATTATCTCACACTGCGTCGCATGTCAGATCGTCAGACAACGCTCGCACAATGCACAGCCCCGGTGCTGCACCGCGGTTCTGTGCGCCCGGAATGGATCGATGTGAACGACCATATGAACGTCGCGTTTTACATGACGGCGTTCGATGAGGCGATCGATTCGCTATGGCATTCATTTGGACTAACCAACGAGTTTCGCGATGAAACGGGGTCCTCGACCTTCGCGGTGGAGAGTCATGTCCGGTACCTCAGTGAGCTTCGACTGGACGAGCCGTTTGCTGTTGCTGCCAGAATTCTTGCCTTCGATCACAAGCGGCTGCACCAGTTTCAATACCTGTTTTCTGAGGCGACCGGCGCGTTGTCGGCTACCTGTGAGTGGCTGCATTTGCATGTGGATCTCAATCAAAGATCGGTTGTGCCTTGGCCGGACCAGATTGTGAGCAATCTTCAAAATCATCCGGCTGGGCAGGTCGCCGCTCCGTGGCCGGAAGCGGTTGGCGCGCAGATGCGAGTCGCGAAACCGATCGGACCGTAACAACAAGATAATTTCGAGCACTTTATTAGGGGGAAGGAACGTGTCGAAGGGACCCTTAATCCTGGCCATTGATCAGGGCACAACCAGCAGTCGCGCTGTAATTTTTGATGCTGAGTTGCAAGTTGTGGCGAGCGCTCAGCAAGAATTCCAACAGTTTTTCCCCCACTCCGGTTGGGTCGAGCACGACGCCGACGAGATTTGGGACAGCGTGGTTGCTGTCTGCCGTGCGGCGATCGATAGCGCTGGGATCGACGCGACGGACATTGCAGGCATTGGCATCACAAACCAGCGCGAGACAACGGTGGTTTGGGACAGAGCAACGGGTAAGCCGATCTCGCGGGCAATCGTCTGGCAGGACCGACGAACGGCGAGCGTTTGTCGGGATCTGACTGGCAAAGGGCACGGCCCTTTGGTGGAGCGAGAAACAGGGTTGCGACTAGATCCGTATTTTTCCGCGACGAAGATTGCATGGTTGCTGGATCACACGGAGGGCGCACGTGACCGCGCGGCCAAGGGTGAGTTGGCGTTCGGGACCATCGATTCGTTTGTGTTGTGGCGTTTGACAGGTGGACAGGTGCATGCCACCGACATCACCAATGCATCGCGCACGGCACTCTATGACATTCACTCGCAGCGGTGGAGTCAGTCACTGTTGGACGTTTTCGACGTGCCCGAAAGTGTGTTGCCGGAAGTTCGTGACTGCGCGGCAGATTTCGGATCTACAGATCCGGAGTTGTTCGGTGCGCCGATTGCGATCTGCGGAATCGCGGGCGACCAACAGGCAGCACTGATCGGGCAGGCGTGTTTCGAGCCAGGCATGACCAAGAGCACGTACGGCACCGGGTGCTTTGTGATCGCTAACACTGGTGATTCTGCAATCCAGTCCCAGCATCAATTGCTCACGACCATCGGCTATCGTATCGGCGGGAAAACCACCTTCGCGGTCGAGGGCAGTATCTTTGTCGCTGGTTCTGCCATCCAATGGTTGCGCGACGCCTTGCGGGTGATTTCTCACGCTGGGGAGAGCGCGGAGATCGCCAGCGCACACGGGGTAGAGCGAGATGTCATCGTTGTCCCGGCGTTTACCGGGTTAGGTGCGCCCCACTGGGATCCTGATGCGCGCGGCGCGATCTTTGGACTCACGCGCGGCAGCGACAGGGCGGCGCTGGTGACAGCAACCCTGCAATCCATCGCGTATCAAACCGCTGACCTGATGGGCGCGCTCGACGAAGACGGCGTCGATACTGGTGTGCTACGCGTCGACGGTGGCATGGTCGCTAACGAATGGTTCCTGCAATTTCTGGCTGATGTGACTCGATTGCCGATCGAGCGCCCGGTCAATACCGAGTCCACGGTGCTCGGAGCTGCCGGATTAGCGGGCCTGCAGGCAGGGTTGTTTGACTCGCTGGATGCGTTGTCGAAGGTACGCTCTGTCGACCGAGAGTGCGAGCCGACTATGCCGGACGAGGATGCCAGCGCGCTTATGGCTGGTTGGCACGATGCCGTTCGACGGACGCGCAGCGCCGGGTAATTCAGTGTTGCGCGCGGTCGTCGTGACGCGCTGACTCGGGTCGCGGGGAGGGCGTTGCTGGTGCCGCCGACCGGTCGCTTTCGCATTTGACCAGATAATTGGCGAACTGCTCGCTGCATCGCGCCCAGCTGTTCTCCAGCGCGTGTCGTCGACAGTCGTCGCGATTGAGCCGGATGGCTTGACGGCATGCCGTTGCCAGATCTTCGTCGAGTATTCCTGTCACGCCATCGCGTACTACGTCGATTGGGCCTGGAACCGGGTATGCAGCGACAGGGACTCCACATGCCATCGCCTCGAGCATGACCAGTCCGAAGGTGTCTGTACGACTCGGGAAGACAAACACATCGGCGCTCGCCATGATTTCCGCGAGCTCTTGGCCAAACTGGTAGCCGGTAAACGTGCAGTCCGGAAATCTACTTTGCAGGCTTTTCAGATCAGGGCCATCACCGACGATGATTTTCTGGCCCTGTAAAGACAGTCCTGTGAATGCCTCGAGGTTTTTTTCTACAGCTACCCGGCCGGCGTATAGATACACAGGGCCACTCCGGGGGTCGCGCGCAGCGGATGCTGGACGAAAGAGCTCAGTGTCCACGCCGCGGCCCCAGACGACGGGTGACCGGAATCCGTGCTGTTTGAGCTCTGCGACGATCGCGGGAGTCGGGGCAAGCGTTCGCTCTGCGGCGTTATGAAACCAGCGAACGAACGCCCAGGTCCACCGCTCCGGTATAGGGAACCGCTTTCGAACATACGCTGGAAATTGCGTGTGGTAGGACGTCGTAAAGACCAGTTTGTTTTTCTTGCAATAACGTCGCGCGGCGAAACCCAGCGGGCCTTCGGTCGCAATGTGGATTGACTCCGGTGCAAACTCGTCTAGGCTTTTTCTGAGTTTACGCCCCGCGAATAGCGAGAGTCGGATCTCCGGATACGACGGACACGGGATCGTTCGGAAAGGTTCCGGCGTGAACATTTTCACTTCGTGACCGAGTTCGCGGAGCGCTTCGGCTGTTTTCGACAACGTCGTAACTACACCGTTGGTCTGCGGACGCCATGCGTCAGTGACGATTGCGATTTTCATGCTGCGAGCCTAGGTTTCGAGTGTTACAAGCATATGAAATATATGCGTTTTACGTCACTAAAGGGTAACACTCCCGTCAACCGCTTGTAGCCTGATCAGACCATCCTGTGCTCGTGTTAACGGGATGCCGTGGATCAGCGACGCCAATGAACGGATTTCTCCTGCAAGCGGACCAACTCGAGCGCAGCCTGTGCCTGCGTATCAATGGGCTGAGTCGTTTCTCACCGCTCACCAACGTATTCAAGGTCGTCAGTCGGTTGGGCGACGGCGTGCTGTGGTATTCAGTCCTGGCAGTTGTCGCGTTACTCGGTGGATGGGCGGGTGTGCGGGGGATGCTGCACATCGGCATCACTTCGCTGGTGGGCGTTGCGCTGTATAAGTTTTTGAAAAATCGCCTGGTCCGGCAGCGACCCTTCGTCTCTCATGGACAAATCGTCTGTCGTACTGCGCCTCTCGATCAATACAGCTTTCCGTCAGGCCACACCTTACACGCGGTCTTGTTCACGGTGATGCTCAGTGCTTATGTTCCTGCCTTGTTGCCATGGCTTGTTGTGTTCGCGGTATTGGTCGCGTTCTCGCGAGTCATTTTAGGTCTGCACTACCCGAGCGACGTTTTTGTCGGCGCTTCGCTTGGTGCACTGCTGGCATGGATTAGTCTGTTGGTCGTGGAGTTTGATGTTCTAACGGTGGCGACGTCATTGACCAGTTGGATCGAAATCTGGCGCAGCTGAGCGTTTTTGCAGTTCTATTTCCTGACAGCATCCGACCGCTGAAAGATCTGACTCTTTTGTGGACCCGTGATTAACATTAGGAACACCTCTGCCGTCAGTCAAATTCGCTGAGAACTACATGCCGTGTGATTCGAGCCCAGCAGCATCGCCTATCCATGGGTCCGCAGAATCCCCGTCCCACATGTCGTGCGTAATGTGATCAAGTGACTGTCCCCGCCAATGGCGAGGATCATTCTCTTCCCCAGGGTGCTTATGGTTCGAGTTTCGTGACTCTCGTATCCGCTTCTCGTTCATGCCGTTGCATCCCTGCCGAGTGTTGTTGGCTTATGCGACCTGCTTGGCGCTCTCAGTGACTTGTGAGTGACTAGACCATTGGTAGTTGGCTAAGGTTCCGTCGGTAGCCTCTACCAAGACGGAACAATGCTCGACCCAGTCACCGTCGTTGTAATACACGACGTCGTCAGACTCGATAATCGCCGGCTTGTGAATATGCCCGCATACAATGCCGTCAAGACCTCGTCGCTTTGCGTGCGATAGGGCCAATGCCTCGTAGCGCGCGATGTACTGCTGGGCACTCTTGATCCGGAGCTTCATCGCACTTGCAATCGACACATCTTCGTAGCCGAAGCGAGCGCGCACTCGGTTGACACCAACATCAAAACTGACCAACCACTGATAAGCGGCACTGCCAATCTTTTCCTTTAGCGATCCAATCTTGAGTTCGGAATCGAATTGATCGCCATGCGTAACCAGTAGCCGTTTTCCCGACTGGGTGGTGTGGATCGCGTTCATTCGAATTTTGATGCCTTTGAAGGTCGTGCCCGCAAACGCGCGGATACGCGCATCATGGTTGCCAGGGATATAGATCACCTCCGTGCCGAGCGCAGTCATCTGGAACAGGCGCTGTAGCACTCGCGTGTGACTTTCGGGCCAATGCACGCTCTGCTGCATTCGTTCAAGATCGATGATGTCACCCACCAAATAGAGCTGCTCGACGTTCAGGTGCTCAAGAAAATCAAGAATACGCTCCGCACGACACCCAGCCGTGCCAAGGTGCAGATCTGAAATAAAGGCGCTGGAGCCGTGCAGGTTGGGACTGGCGTGGTGATTCGTGGAACCGAGTTCTACCGATGACATAAGGGCCCCTAAGTATCTGACTCGACGCAAGTTTGGCGCGTCGAGATGAACGTCAGATGACACTTTCTGGTCCGTTCGGTTACGCCGAATAGAGAAACAGCGAGAACATGGTTTTGCTGATGCTGGCTGCTTCGATACACTGCCATATTGGTTGGCGCACCTGGGGGGAGTCCATGTCAGCATCGAATCCAATTCTTGAGTTCTGCGAGCAGACCGTTGCGGCCGCGCCTGAGTTTGCCGTCGGCACCAAGGTGGTCGACGGGATCGAATATCCTGTCTTCAAGAACGCACCGCCGAGCCTGCATCACCTGTACGCCCACGCGGCAGCGACCTATGCTGACCTCGATTTCCTGGTCTATCACGACGAGCGCCTGACCTTCGCCGAAACCGAAACTCGTTCACTAAAGCTCGCCAGCGCATTGCTCGCGCACGGCGTTGAGCCCGGTCAACCTGTAGCGATTGCGATGCGTAATTTCCCGGAATGGGTCATCGCGTACATGGCGATCACCCGAATCGGTGCGGTTGCCGTTTTGATGAATGCATGGTGGAAAACTGCCGAGCTTGCCTATGCGTGCGAAGACAGCGGCGCGAAACTGGTGTTTGCCGATCAGCAACGCGCTGAACGTATGGGGCCGATTCGAGAGAGCCACGGCCTTCAGATCGTGGTGGCGCGTGGAAGCGCGGATGGCGCCACGGATTGGGATGCATTTATCGGCGGCGCTGACGCGAGTCCTTCAATCACTCCGCCATCGGCGGATGATGTCGGTACGATTTTCTACACATCGGGTTCGACGGGAAACCCGAAAGGTGTGTTGCAAACACATCAGGCTTCGATCAACACGATCATGTGTTGGGCATTGCTGTCGACGGCAGATCGTATGGTGCGCGGTAAGGGCCCGGCCGAAGGTCGTCAAATGGGGATTTTGCTTGCGGTCCCGTTGTTCCATGTGACCGGCTGCAATGCGTTGTTCCTCCTTTCAGTGCTGGCTGGGCAGAAGTTGGTGATGATCGATCGCTGGGACGTTGAGCATGCACTGGAATGCATCGAAAAGGAGCATCTGACTGCGTTTAACGGCGTACCCAGTATGTCATTCGAATTGGCGGAGGCCGCCAAGACATCGGATCGTGATCTCAGCTCCTTGTATGCCGTGAGTGGTGGGGGTGCAGCACGACCGGCCGCGCACGTGCCGTTGATCGACGAGGCCATTGAACACGTCATGCCGTCCGTTGGTTATGGCATGACAGAAACGAGCGCTCTGGGTACCGCAAACGCCGGTGCGCCGTATCAGGACAAACCGAATAGCGTTGGGGCCGGATGTTTCCCACTGGTCACGCTCCGGATTGTCCGCGAGGACGGTAGCGAATGCGAAACGGGCGAAGCGGGTGAAATCTGGATCCGGTCGATCGCCAATATGAAAGGCTATCTGAATCAGCCGGAGGCCACGGCCGAGACGCTGCAGGATGGCTACGTCAAATCCGGTGATGTCGGTTACGTCGACGAAGACGGAGATCTCTTTATCGTCGATCGACTGAAAGACATCGTGATTCGGGGTGGCGAAAACATCAGTTGCCAGGAAGTCGAAGACGCACTGTATGCGCATCCGCAGGTCAAAGAAGCAGCCGCGTTTGGTCTGCCTTGCGAGAAGCTCGGTGAGCAACTCGTTGCGGTGGTGTTCGCGGCCGACCCTGCACCGGACCAGGAAGCGCTGCAGGCTTTCGTCAAAGATCGCCTTGCGTACTATAAGGTTCCGGTCAGCATAGAGGTTCGAAACGAACCTTTGCCGCGTGGTGCGACGGCGAAGATCTACAAGCGTGGTTTGCGCGAAGCGGCGTTGGCTGCGATGTGATCGAGCGCCGATTTGTGCAACCCAAAATTACAAACTAGGAGAACGGAATGACCGAATGGGTGGATATGGCGGACATCGAAAGCCATATTGGAAAAACGCGAGAACCTTCCGATTGGCTGGAAATTGATCAGGATCGAGTGAACGCGTTTGCAGATGCAACGCTCGATCACCAGTTCATCCATCTCGATGAGGAAGCCGCGGCCAAGACGCCGTTCGGCGGAACAATCGCCCACGGCTTCCTGTCGCTGTCGTTGTTGCCGTACTTCTCTGGTCAGTGCGGGATCGCGCCGAAGGGAACGGTTATGGCGATCAACTATGGTTCTGACAAAGTGCGCTTTTTGATGCCCGTTCGCGTCGGTAGTCGAGTCCGTTGTCACCAGGTGTTGGACGAAGCCATCGAGAAAAATCCCGGACAGTATCTGTTCAAGTCAACTTGCACTATCGAAATCGAGGGTGTGGACAAGCCGGCGTTGATCGCTGAGACGCTGTCCATGTTCGTCGTCAAAGGCTGAAGGAGTCACAAGCAATGAGTATTCGTTTTGACGATCAAGTCGTGATCGTCACAGGCGCTGGCGGCGGTCTGGGTCGTTGTCATGCGTTGGAGTTCGCGCGCCGCGGTGCGAAAGTGGTGGTCAATGATCTGGGTGGTGCGCGAGACGGTACAGGCGGCTCCGCGTCGCCAGCCGAACAGGTGGTTGCCGAGATCGAAGCGTTGGGTGGTGAGGCAATCGCCGACGGCGCGAACGTAACCAAGCCTGATGAAGTCGAGGCGATGGTCAAGACCGCGATGGAGCGCTGGGGCCGGATCGATGTGCTGGTCAACAATGCCGGCATTCTGCGTGACAAGACGTTTGCCAAAATGGAGCTGGGGGACTTCGAGTCCGTCGTCGATGTCCATCTGATCGGCAGTGTCGTGTGCACCAAGGCGGTTTGGGAAATCATGCGCCAGCAGCAGTACGGTCGAATCATGATGACCAGTTCGTCGTCGGGTCTATACGGTAATTTTGGTCAGTCGAACTATGGTGCTGCGAAGCTAGGTCTGGTTGGCTTCATGAACACCCTGCACCTCGAAGGCATGAAGTACAACATCCACGTCAACACGCTGGCGCCGGTGGCGGCGACGCGTATGACCGAAGACTTGATGGGCGAAGATGTGCTCGCGGCGTTGAAGCCGGAGCTGGTCACGCCGGCTGTCATTTTCATGTGCTCGAAAGATGCCGGCAGCCGCCAGATTATCGCGGCAGGTGCGGGCGGGTTCGCTCGGGCGGCGATCATTGAATCGGAGGGTATCCTTCTGACCGGCGACGAGGCGACCGCGGAGAATCTCGCAGCGCGCTGGGATGAAGCGAGCGACATGTCGACCGCGCGTGAATTACAACAAGGTAGCGAGCAGAGCGTTAAGTTTCTGACCGCGTTGGCCAAGAAGATGGGCATCAAGCTCGAGCGATAGGAGTTAAGTCATGAGTGACGCTGTCATAGTTTCCACTGCGCGTACACCGATTGGCCGAGCCTATCGAGGTGCATTCAACAATACCCAGGGCCAGTCGCTGGCGGGTCATGCAATCCAGCACGCAGTGGCGCGTGCCGCGATTGACCCGGGCGAAGTCGACGACGTGGTCATTGGCTGCGCTTTGCAGCAGGGCTCTACCGGACAGAACGTCGGTCGTCAGGCCGCTGTCGTGGCTGGTTTGCCAGTGACGGTTGCTGGTATGTCAGTCGATCGCCAATGCGCGTCCGGCATGATGGCCATCGCCACTGCCGCAAAACAAGTTTTGCACGACAAGATGCCGATCGTGGTCGGCGGTGGAGTCGATTCGATCAGTCTCGTACAAAACGAGCATATGAATCTGCACCGCGCGCAGGATCCTGTCGCCCTTGAAAAAGCACCGCATTTGTACATGTCGATGTTGGAGACCGCAGAAGTCGTCGCCAAGCGCTATGAGATCAGTCGCGAGCAACAAGATGAGTATGGCCTGCAGAGCCAGCAACGAACAGCGGCCGGTCAAGCGGCCGGACATTTCGACGATGAAATCGTACCGATGCCGAGCAACATGGGTGTCATGGACAAGGAAACCAAAGAGATTTCCTTCCACGATGTGACGCTCGAAAAGGATGAAGGCAATCGGCCGGAAACGACGCTCGAGGGTCTCAACGGACTGCGGACCGTGTTCGATGGTGGTGTGATCACCGCCGGTAACGCGAGCCAGTTATCGGACGGTGCGTCTGCATCGGTGGTCATGGACTCGAAGCTTGCGGAGCAACGCAACATTGAACCGCTGGGCATATATCGCGGCATCGCGGTCGCTGGAACAGAGCCTGACGAGATGGGTATCGGTCCGGTATTCGCCGTGCCGAAGCTTCTGAAACGTCACGGTCTGTCGATGGACGATATTGGCCTGTGGGAATTGAACGAAGCGTTCGCCGTTCAGGTGATTTATTGTCGCGATCGTTTGGGCATTCCCAACGAGCTGTTGAACGTCAATGGCGGCGCAATTTCCATCGGGCACCCGTACGGCATGTCCGGTGCTCGGATGGTCGGTCATGCGCTTATCGAAGGTAAGCGTCGCGGTGCGAAGTTTGTCGTCTGCACGATGTGCGTTGGCGGCGGCATGGGCGCCGCTGGTTTGTTCGAGGTCGTGTAACCCGAATGCCTGCCGTTAGCGGCACTAAGGTTCCGTTTCGATCCGAGGTGCCGGGGTCCGGTCCGCATCTTCCAACTCCTTGGGAGTTGCGGGCCATGGTGATCGTCGCGATTTTCAGCATTGTGTTCGCGCTTGTGGTCGGCGTCATGCAGACGTTGGATATCTACTCGACCATCGTTCCGGCGCGTGCATTGTCGTTTGCGATCGTGTTCTTCGTTTTACCGGTGCTGGTCGTCGTCCTAGTCAGTGCGGATAACGTCTGGGGCCGATTCGTCGTGTGTCTGTTTCTGGTGGGTGCCGCTTCGTTCTATGCGTTGGTTGAAAAGTCGATCGCTATGTTTCCTGATCGCGACAAGACAGTCGCGTCAATAGTGCTCGTGACGGCAATGCTGCTCAGCGCGTGGTTCTATCAGTCTCCGAAACTGCGACAGTATGTGAGGCATGTGCGTTCCTACCGGGAATCCGTGTCGCTCAAGCGCGGCGATAGTGGGCTGCCCGCCTCAAACCCGGCGGCGACTCGGAGACGAGCGATTTACATTGACGTTCTCGAGGTGGCGACGATTGTCGTGTTACTGGCGCTTGTTGCGGGTGCTATTGCACAGTGGAATACTCAAGCGTGAACGTCCTCAGGATGTGGCACGGTCGCGTACCGAGTGAGAAAGCCAGCGCTTATCGAGCATTCCTCGAGCGCACCGCGATTCCCGACTATCAGTCTGTCGACGGATGTCTGAGCGTTCGCATTCTTGAGCGCGCTGATGGCGATGTAACGCATTTCATCACGATGACTGAGTGGGAGAGTCGGGATCATATCGTGCGTTTCGCGGGCGAGGATATTGAAGTCGCAAAGTACTATCCCGAGGACAAAGAGTATTTGCTGGATTTTGAGCCGCACGTCGTGCACTACGACGTTGTTGCGCAAGCGGAATAAAAAAGGGCCGACGACTCGAATTCGTCGGCCCTTGTGTCTGAGTACGCGGTGTTTTACAGCGCGCTGACGCCCCAGAGTTTTGTGTAGGCCTCGCAATGCAGAACCAGCGTTTGGAACTGCGACAGATCGATGTCTGCAGGAATCTCGTAGCGTTGCGCGCCTTTCGCTTTTTTCAGTTTAGAGATCAGCACGCTGCCGGCGGTCGCATTACGTGCGTTGACTTCGTCAGCGGCAAGCGGTGACAGGAACAGTTTCAGATCCGGTGCGTTGCGCGTTTTAAACGCGTCATCGAGTTCGAGGAACGTGCCAGCGTCGGTCTCTACGATCTGCCAGGTGCCTTTAATTTTCTGGGAGCGTTTGGTCCAGGTGTTGTCGGAATCCTGTGCGTAAGCGTTTGGGCTTACCGCGAAGGCTCCAACAATCAGTGTTGCAACGATGACTAGTGTTCGTGTCATTTGATTCGTTAAGGTCATGGTCTCTCTCCAATCTGTGTGAGGCGCATGCCTCGTGTGTTGTGGTGGAGGAGACCTACGGGATGCGCAAAAGATTTCGCCGCGCTCGATTGAGGTTGTCAATCGAGCGCATTGAATCTGTCTCAGTCGAGGTCGGAAGCGTCGTGACGTTCCTTGAGTTGTGAGGATTCTTCGCCCCAGACGCGGTTGACGCGTCGACCACGAATGACACCACGACGTTCGGAGATCGTGTTGGCCCATCTAAGTACGTTTTCATACGAAGTGACATCGAGGAATTCGGCGGCGTCGTACAGCTTGCCGAGCACCATCGCGCCGTACCACGGGTAGGTCGCGATGTCCGCAATCGTGTAATCGTTGCCGGCAAGGAACTCTCGTTCGGCAAGGTTTCTATCCAGTACGTCGAGTTGGCGTTTGACTTCCATCGCATAGCGGTTAATCGGATATTCGTACTTTTCTGGCGCGTACGCATAGAAGTGTCCGAAGCCACCGCCGAGGAACGGTGCACTACCCATCTGCCAGAACAGCCACGACATTGTCTCCGCACGGTCGCGGGCATTGGTCGGTAAGAACTCCCCGAATTTTTCGGCGAGGTAAACCAGAATGGCGCCGGATTCGAACACCCGAATCGTTGGGTCGACTGAATGATCTGCCATCGCTGGAATCTTGGAATTGGGATTGATCGAGACGAATCCGCTGGAGAACTGATCGCCCTCCTGAATATTGATCAGCCAAGCGTCGTACTCGGCGTCGGTGTGTCCCTTGTTCAGCAACTCCTCGAACATGATCGTCGCTTTGACGCCGTTCGGTGTCGCGAGCGAGTACAGCTGAAACGGATGCTTGCCGACCGGCAGGTCCTTGTCGTGCGTCGCGCCTGAAATCGGACGATTGATATTGGCAAATTTGCCGCCGCTCGATTGGTCCCAGGTCCAGACTTTCGGGGGCGTGTAGGTTGGGTCGCTCATTGGGGTACTCCATAAACAAGTGACGGAAGAGTGAATAGACCGCTCACGGTCCGAATTACTTTCAAGACAGTATGCTCAGTCATCAGGTTCATTGGCGCTCGGACACTCGATGGGTGGTGGTTCCGGATCGAGGAGGATTTCACGGGATTGGGACGGTGTGAAGCCACGTTCGCAGAATAGGCGAATCACTTTCGGGCGCTTGTAGGCCTGGGCGATCTCAAACGCGCGGCCGTCGACAACCGCGCCTCCGTCCAGCAGGCGTTCCACAATCTCAAGACCGGAACCCGTGATCGCCGTATGCAGGAAGGTTGAACGCACGTAGGGCCTGCCATCGTCGACCAACGCATGCGCGACGGCACCGTTCTCCATCGCGTTGTCCATCATCTCCGGCATGTTCCAGGTCACAGCCTTGAGAAGTTGCTCCTGTGCGCTGCCTTCACCGCTAACGTACATCGACACGACAGTCTCATCGAATTGCGGCAGCGTGCTTAGTGCGTCTCGCCCACCGACCAACAGTCGATCGCCGTCGATCGAGTAAGACAGGAAAAACAGCGGACGTGTGTGGTCTGAGATTTCGGAGCCTGGTTCGGTGCCGGCCGGAAGTCCGAGGCCATCCCAGCGAGCGCCGGTGCAGCCATCGATGAAACGATGGTTTGACTCTGCAGAGTCAACGATCCAGGAAGAACAGCCGGAATACGGTGTGATGTCCGCGAAGACAAAGATGTCGTCTCGGATTGAGCGGAGGGGTTTGTCGCTGAGCTTCTTGTAACCGGCCGCAAACACGCGCGCATTGAACAGACCGTGGGCACTGCGCGTGTGGTCCACAATCGTCATCGCATACTGGAAATCGCCGAAGTGCCCGATGTGTCTTGTGTGGGCTAGCTCGCGGAGCTTTGATACTTCATTGGGTCGTCGTTTGTAGACGGTGAACGGGATGCCCCCGACTACCCCCTTTCTCACTTGCCCAGGCGCAAGCTGGCTTAAATCAAACTCCCAGCCTTTTGCGAAACCGTCTGCCTGCCACGCCCAGTACGACTCGGGGTAATCGAGTTCATCTGCCCACGACCACCCTGTCGCCGTGAGCAAACATAGGAGAGCTGTAAACGCGCGCCAGTGCATGACGCGAGTTTACAGTGGCCGGCGCTAACCCGCTGCTTTCGCGCGTCGGCGCCAGGCATGCAGCAACGGCTCGGTGTAGCCGTTCGGCTGCTCGGTGCCTTTGAAGATCAACTCGCGCGCCGCGCGATAGGCGAAACTGGTCTCCCAGTTACCGGCCATGCGCTTGTAATGCGGGTCACCGGCATTCTGCTCATCGACGACCGCGGCCATGCGTTGCAACGTCGCGTCGATTTGCTCACCGGTCACCACGCTGTGATGTAGCCAGTTCGCAAGCAACTGGCTCGAAATCCGCAGCGTTGCGCGGTCTTCCATCAGGCCCACATCATTGATATCGGGCACTTTGGAGCAGCCAACGCCCTGGTCTATCCAGCGAACGACGTAGCCCAGCAATCCCTGGATGTTGTTGTCGAGTTCCGTTTGTTTGTCTGTGTCGCTCCAGGAAGAAGGATCCGGTGCGACCGGCACGGTCAGGATGTCGTCGAGCGACGCCATGGTGCGCTCCGCAATTTCACTCTGGCGCGCCAACACGTCGATTTCGTGGTAGTGCGTCGCATGCAGGGTCGCGGCGGTCGGTGACGGCACCCAGGCACAGTTCGCCCCGGCCAATGGATGGTTGGTTTTGGTATCGACCATCGCTTTCATCTCATCAGGCATAGCCCACATGCCCTTGCCAATCTGCGCGCGGCCGCGCAGTCCGCAGGCGATGCCGATATCGACATTCCAGTCTTCGTAGGCACCGATCCACGGTTGTGATTTCATCGGACCTTTGCGCACCATTGGGCCCAGTTCCATGCTGGTGTGGATTTCATCGCCGGTACGGTCGAGGAAGCCTGTGTTGATAAACACCACGCGCTCAGGAATCGCTCCGATGCATCGCGCGAGGTTCACCGTCGTTCGGCGCTCCTCGTCCATGATGCCGATCTTGACCGTGTTCGGCGCGAGGCCGAGCCGCTTTTCGATCCGGTCGAACAGCTCACCTGTGAACGCAGCCTCATCCGGTCCGTGCATTTTCGGTTTGACGACGTACACGCTACCGGCGCGGCTGTTGCGCGGTCCGTCGGTTTTCTTGAGATCGTGCAACGCGATGGCTGTCGTGACGAGACCATCCAGAATGCCTTCGGGAATCTCGTTGCCGTCGGCGTCCAACACCGCGTCTGTCGTCATCAAATGGCCGACGTTGCGGACAAGCAAGAGGCTGCGACCCGGCAGTTTCAGCGCTTCGCCGTTCGTCGCGGTGTACTCTCGATCTGCAACCAGTTTCCGAGTGACATCGCGGCCACCTTTTGCGAACGTCTCTTCAAGATCTCCCCGCATCAAACCTAGCCAGTTGCGATAGACGACAATCTTGTCTTCGGCATCGACAGCCGCGACCGAGTCTTCGCAGTCCTGGATCGTGGTAACGGCAGCCTCGAGCACAACGTCTTTGACGCCGGCCGGATCAGTCTTACCGACTGGCGAATCCGCATCGATCTGGATGTCGATATGCAAACCGTTGTTGCGGAGAAGCACGCTGGTCGGGGCGTCAGCATCGCCGCGGTATCCAACGAGTCTTTCGGGCGAAGCGAGCCCCGTGTCCGAACTGTCCTGCAGGGTGACGACGAGCGCTCCGTCCACGATGCGGTAGGCGGCGGTATCCGTATGACTGCCAGTGGCTAGCGGCACTGCGCGATCCAGGAATCCGCGCGCCCAAGCGATGACTTTCGCGCCGCGCACTTCGTTATAACCGCCAGCGCGTGTTGCGCCGTCGTCCTCACTGATCACGTCAGTGCCGTAAAGCGCGTCGTACAAGCTGCCCCAGCGCGCATTGGCCGCGTTCAGCGCGAATCGCGCATTCATGACCGGAACCACCAGCTGCGGGCCCGGCTGCGCCGTGATTTCCGTGTCGACGCCTTGCGTTGAAATTTCCGGCATCGGCTTCGGTTGCGGGAGCAGATAGCCAATCTCGGTCAGGAACTGCGTATACACGCTTTGGTCATGCGCCTGACCGCCATTGTCCTTGTGCCACTGATCGATGCGCTGCTGCAGTTCAGCTCGGGTGGCAAGCAACTCACGATTCTTTGGCGCGAGCTCACTGACCAATTCGTTCAGTGCCTGCCAGAACGCATCGGCTTCGATGCCGGTTCCTGGTAACGCTTCCTGCTCGATGAAACGGCAAAAGTCGGCGTCGATAGCCAGCGAAGCTTTGCGAACGCAGTCGGTCATGCTCGGAATCCCTGTGTTGAGAGTTGGTCAGTGTCTAAGAGTTGAAATTATGCGTCCACAGAATGGTATTGATTGTCACTATTCATCAAAATTATGACGATCTTGGTCCTTCTGCTGCTTTTGCAGCGACTGCACGAAACTGCTGCCGCAGCCAGCGATGCCCTGGGTTTTGATGGAGCAATGGACTCCACGCCATCGTCAGGTCGATCGGTGGGATTTTGAAAGGCGGAGGTAAGATTTCCAGCGACGGTTGTTCCGACGACAGTTGCGCCGCACGTGACGGTACTGTCGCGATCAGGTCCTGACGGGCGGCATGCTGCATCGCCACCAGATAGTGGCGGGTAAACACGGCGATATTGCGTTGCTCACCGATCGCAGCCAACGCTTCATCCACCCAGCCCAGGCGTTGTACGTCTGCCGGGTCCATGCCAACTCCAACGCCCATACCGGTCTTGCTGACCCAGACATGCCGTGCGGCGAGATATGTCGGCAGGTCGAATTTGCCTTGTTGCGCAATTGAATTCGGTACAAGACAAGCAAAGCCATCCCGCCAGAGCACCGTCGAGTGAAACGATGCTGGCAGCTCATCAAATCGGTTGATGACAAGGTCGACTTTGCCGTGTTCCACGTCGTGAAAATCGACGTCACTCGGGGTAAGAACATCCAGCGTGATCAGCGGCGCTTCAGCGCGTAACACACCGAGGAGCTCAGGCAACAAGGTGACCTCAGCATAGTCACTGCACATGACTCGATAGACCTCGCTGCTTTCGCGCGGATTGAAGTCGCGTACAGGTTGGACAAAGTGCTCGACTCGGGAGAGTACGTCGCGTACTTCCGGTTGCAACGCCAGCGCGCGTTCCGTCGGTTGCATTCCATCGCTGGTGCGCACGAGCAGAGGATCACCGAACGTGTCGCGCAGACGTTTAAGGCCGTTGCTCATTGCCGGCTGGCTGATGCCGAGTTTCTGTGCCGCGCGCGTCACGTTGGTTTCGCGCAGCAGAACATCGAGATAGACAAGAAGATTGAGGTCGATCTTGGATAGGCTCATTACGAGTATTCTTTTCGTGAATGGTGATTATATCATCAATAGTCTGGATTTATTTTGGGGTCAGACGCTAAATTACACAACATCTAAACACCAGAGCCGCTCGGGAGCGCCAACATGACGACAGGCAACTACGACAGGACGGAAGAAATTCAACGGATGGAAAAGGACTGGGAAACAAACGCTCGATGGGCTGGCGTGACGCGCGGCTACAGTGCGGCGGACGTGGTTCGTCTTCGGGGCTCAGTCAAACAGGAAAACACGCTCGCCAAACGCGGCGCGGAAAAACTGTGGTCGCTCGTAAACGGCGAGGCGGAAAAAAAGTTCGGTAAAGACTACGTGAACTGCCTTGGCGCATTGACCGGCGGTCAGGCGGTGCAACAGGTCAAAGCCGGTGTTCAGGCGATTTACCTGTCGGGCTGGCAGGTTGCTGCTGACAACAACTCCGCGATGAGCATGTATCCAGACCAGTCGCTGTACCCGGTAGATTCTGTGCCGAAGGTGATCGAGCGCATCAACAACTCGTTCGCGCGCGCCGATCAGATCCAGTGGCAGAAAGGTGTCGGTCCTGATGATGAGGGCTACATCGACTACTTCGCACCGATCGTCGCCGATGCCGAGGCTGGATTCGGTGGCGTTTTGAACGCGTTTGAATTGATGAAAGCCATGATCGGTGCGGGCGCCGCGGGTGTGCACTTTGAGGACCAGCTTGCGTCGGTTAAGAAATGCGGTCACATGGGTGGCAAGGTATTGGTGCCGACGCGCGAAGCCGTGCAGAAGCTAATCGCAGCGAGGCTGGCTGCTGACGTCTGCGACACACCGACTATCGTGCTGGCACGAACCGACGCTAACGCGGCGGATCTGCTGACCAGCGATATCGACGAGTATGATGCGCCGTTTTTAACCGGCGAGCGGTCTGCCGAAGGCTTCTACCGCACCAGGAACGGTATCGATCAAGCGATTTCCCGCGGTCTTGCGTATGCACCGTATGCCGACATGGTCTGGTGCGAAACCGCGACGCCGAACCTCGACGAAGCTCGGGTGTTCGCAGAAGCGCTGAAGCGCCAGTATCCCGACCAACTGCTGGCGTATAACTGCTCGCCGTCATTCAACTGGAAGAAAAACCTCGACGACGCAACGATCGCGAAGTTCCAGCGCGAGCTGTCCGCGATGGGTTACAAATACCAGTTCATCACGCTCGCCGGCGTGCACAACATGTGGCACGGCATGTTCAACCTCGCGTACGACTACGCCCGCGAGGACATGTCCGCGTACGTTCGTTTGCAAGAACAGGAGTTCGCCGACGCCGACAAGGGGTACACGTTTGTTGCACACCAACAAGAGGTTGGCACCGGATACTTCGATGATGTGACAACCACCATTCAGGGTGGCCAGTCATCTGTGACCGCTTTGTCGGGCTCAACCGAAGAGCAGCAGTTCGCATAAGGGGATTGTTGAGGTCGGCGGTGATAGTTCCGCCGGCCTTGTGCCTCATTTAGAACGATCGCGCCTTATCCTGGCCCAGCGCCGGCCAGATTCTGTTGGAGGACCCGAGCAGTCGGATTACCAATCAGATGAGCGGCCGCTCAGCTGTGATCACGCCATTGTTGTCGGCGTAGACAAAATGGCCGGGGGTAAACGTCACGCCACCAAACGTCACAGGTACATTTAAATCTCCCAGCCCGCGTTTCTCCGTCTTGACGGGAATAGCGCCCATCGCCTGCACGCCCAGCGGTGTGTCAGCCAATGCGTCTACATCGCGAACGCAGCCGTAAATGATGATGCCGGCCCATCCGTTTGAAGCGAGCGCCGCGGCGATCTGATCGCCAAGTAATGCACGTCGAGTGGATCCCCCGCCGTCGACAACCAACACACGTCCATCGCCTGCGGTTTGCGCCTGCGATTTCACCAACGAATTGTCCTCAAAGCACTTGATGGTGACGATCTCGCCACCAAACCGGGAACGTCCGCCAAAGTTTCCGAGAATGGGATGTAGCACAGCGATGCTGTCAGGGTAGTCGTCACAAAGATCCGGGACTGGTCGTAAAGCATCCATGTCGCGATGGTTACGCGCTTCGCGTGTCGCTGCAAGCAGGAAGGTATGACACCCGTCCGTGACCGGAGTCCTGCACCAAATGCGTTGTACAAAGTGGCAGGTAGATGAAGCCGGCCGATAGGCGACGTTAATGTCAAATTCAGGTATGTTCATCGAGGGACGAAGAGATGTTTGGTGCGCTTTTGGTTGAGACGATTTCGGCAGAGACGGCGCCGGCCGTGCAGCACGCACTGGGCGAGCGCGGCCTGGTGATCCCCGCTGCGGATGGGCCTGAGGCATTGCTGCTGGAGGCCGGCGGTGGTCGGGTGGCCGGTTTTTCGACCATTTCTCCGGATAAGCCGGAAGACAACCAGGACGCCGGTCTGGTGTTGGAGTTGGATACTGATACGACTTTGCTGGCGGTAGCGGACGGCGCGGGTGGAATCCGCGGCGGACGACGCGCGTCCCGGATCGCGCTCAGCACACTCCGTGACAGTGTTTTATACGCCGACCGTGAGTCGACTCCACTGCGCGACATCGTGGTGGCGGCATTCGAGCAAGCCAACCTTGCAGTGATTCAGGCAACCCGAGGCGCGGCAACGACATTGACCGCTGCAATTATCGAAAGTCGGGTTGTCCAGATTTTTCACGTCGGCGACTCAATAGGTCTGGTTACAGGCCAGCGCAGTCGGGTCAAAATGCAAACCGTGGCGCACTCTCCGGTAGGGTTTGCGATTGCTGCAGGCTACCTGACAGAAGAGCAGGCAATCTTCCATCCGGAACGTCACATCGTGTCGAACTTCGTCGGTACGCACGAGATGCTGATTGAGGTTGGTCCCAAGATTAAAATGGCCGCACGTGATCGCGTGCTACTTGCCTCGGATGGTTTGACGGACAACCTATACCTTGAAGAGATCCTCAGTGTCATGAGATCCGGTCCACTGGACGACGCGGTTGGCGACCTGGCCCTGCGCGCATCCGAGCGGATGTATCGACGTGAACCGACCGAGCCGGGTAAGCCCGACGACATAGTCGCGCTGTTGTTCGACAAGCGGCCGTAAATGGTCGCCTGGACGCTTACTCGGGGGACTGCCGCAGAGGCGACGTTCTGGTAGTCTTGGGGCAAGTGCGCGAACTGTCTGTTTCGACAACACTGTCAGCACCAGTAAATTGGGATTGCTGCAACGAAAACGTTGCTGCACCGGTCTTAGCTTATGTGAGAGCGCTGACGACTGAACGTCAGCGTCGGAGGCAAACGGAATGATTCAGCGAAACTGGCTCAATAGACCGATCGCTCGTTCGTTCGGCACAACGCTCGCGGTTGCTGCGGCGTTGGCGCTCGCAGGTTGCTCAACACCGAGTGTTGGCGGCGGCGCCGGAGGCGGCGGCGGTGTGTCGATTCCTGGCGGCGGTCAACAAGGTGGCGGTATGCCCGGCGGTGGCCAGCAAGGCGGCGGCATGCCTGGCGGTGGCCAACAGGGTGGCGCAGGTGGTCAGCAAGGCGGTGGCATGCCGGGCGGTGGCCAGCAAGGTGGCGCAGGTGGTCAGCAAGGTGGCGCAGGCGGTCAGCAAGGTGGCGCAGGCGGTCAGCAAGGTGGCGCAGGCGGTCAGCAAGGTGGCGCAGGTGGTCAGCAAGGTGGCGCAGGTGGTCAGCAAGGTGGCGGTGCGGCTGGTGGCGGTGCAGCCGGAGGCGGCGCGGCTGGCGGCGGTGCAGCCGGAGGCGGCGCGGCTGGCGGAGGTGGTGCGGCTGGCGGTGGCGCGGGCACCGGGCCGGAGGGACTCGGCGATCTCGAGGAGATTTTCGACGAGTCTTTAGGCGACTTCGAAGATATCATTTCTGAGGAACAGGAAACCGTAGGGCAGGTCGAGCGTGACACCTCTACAGTCGGTGGGGATGGCTCCGGCGGCGGAAGCTCAGGCGGTGTTGTCGTCGCGAATAGAGAAGGCAAAGGCAGCCCTCGAGGAACCGGCGGTAGCGGCGGCGGGCCAAGTGAAGCCGGTGGCACGATCAGTGGGAGCGGAGATCGCGGGACACCGACGATCGAGACTATCCCGCCAGAAGTCATCGCAGAGCGCACACCCGACGACATACCGTCCGAGTCGTATGACGATATCGTGGCAAGACAGCTGCGCGAGGCAGCCCAGTCCGAGGAAGATCCTTTGATCCGGGATCGCCTGTGGGACGAATACAGAAATTACATGGGATTGAAGAAACGTTAAGTATTCGATGAGGTCGTTTGAATGTCTTTGACACGGGTCGCCCTGAGCACTTTTTCGCAACGGTTTACCATTATCGGTCTGATGATTCTCGCCGCGGGCTGCGCGACGCGCAGCTACGAGGCGCCCAACGTTGAGCTGATCAAACCCGAGACGGTGGTGTCTGAGGCGCGTCTGCTCGATGTGGGGTTGATCGTTTTTGATCCGGGCCTGCCGGACAACCCGGAAAATATTCCAGCCGAAATTGATGCGGATATCCGCGAGGCGGAGAGTCGGTACTTCGCCTATCACTTGAAAACGACCTTGCAAGAAACCGAGCAGTGGGCCGCTATTCGAGTAATTCCAAATGATTCGGTGATCGCCGATGTGCAAGTCAACGGGCGTGTTCAACATTCGGATGGCAACAAGGTGCGAATCTCTGTCTGGGCGCGAGATGCGCGTGGCCGGGAGTGGTTCTCGAAGCGTTACACGACACGCACTGACCGCAAAGATTTCAGCAAACGTCGTGATCGAATGGCCGATCCGTATCAAAACGTTTTTAACGAGGTCGCCAATGACTTGCATGCTGAACTGAATAAGTTGTCTGATGAAGACATTGCAGAAATACGCACCGTTGCGCGAATGCGCTTCTATGCGGATATGGCACCCTCCATCTACGGAGACTATGTCGAGGCGGATAGGAAAGGACGTTACGAAGTTGTGCGATTGCCAGCAGATAGCGATCCGATGGCGACTCGCCTAGAGAAAATTCGTGGCCATGATGCTTTGTTCCAGGACACGCTCAACGAGCACTACGCCAATTTCTATTTCGGGATTGCATTGCCTTACGAAGGCTGGCGCAAAGCCTCGCGCGAGGCCGAACTTGAATACAAACGGTTACGCCGTTCGGCGCTGCTCCGAGGGTTGGCAGGGGTAGCCATGGTCGCCGCCGCGACCCGCGTGGAAGGCAGCGACAGCAATAACATTCGCAGCCGACGTGCTGAGGGCGCGCTGCGCAACTACGCGATCGTCAGCGGCGTGAACACGTTCTTGTCGAGTTTCAACCGGCTGTCCGAAGCGAGAATGCAGCGCCAGTCGATCAAGGAGCTCTCCGATTCGTTTGGTGACGAAGCCGCGCCGATGGTGGTCGAAGTTGAAGGGCAAAGCCAGCGGCTGACAGGCACCGCATCGGCCCAATACGACCAGTGGCGCGAACTTCTTCGTCAGATGAACGAAGTGGAAACCGGATTCCCGGCCACGCCGACAATCGACATCAACGGACGCACCGGCGCCGGCACAGAAAACGGTGGCTGATGCAAGACCATGTGCTTACGCCTCAGGCGCAGTTTGCGGCGCGTTTCGTGCTGCTCGAGCAATTACACAACGGGTCCAAGTGCGAAGTCTGGCTTGCTGAAGACACCCGAGCGCAGATCCCTGTTGCGCTAAAAATACTCTCTCAGGCAGCGGCTGATCGCGTTGAGCTGCGCGAGCTTTTTGAGGCGGAGTGGCAGATTGCCCGAGGGCTCAACCATCCTCATACAGTGCGAGCACTGAGTTGGCACGGTGGTGAGCGGCCAGCCTACGCGATGCAGTATATCGATGGGACCGATGCGTCGGACCTCGTCGGCAAGGGCGTCGCAGTCTGGGGCAGCGTTATCCGCGTAATCGCCGAGTCTCTCGACTATTGGCATCGCAAGGGTGTGGTGCACGGCGATCTCAAGCCCAGCAATATTCTGCTCGATCGTCGCGGAAGCACCTATCTTGGAGACTTCGGAACGGCCCGCCTGATCGATAGCGATACAACGCTTGCATCGCGAGGCGGGACGGTGGCTTATGCGAGTCCGGAGCAGCAGGCAGGCGAACAGCCGACACCAGCCGACGATGTTTTTGCGCTCGCACAAGTGGTCGCTGAGCTTGCGACCGGCGACCCTTCGGCGGCATACCCTGAGTCGGCGCCGGCGGCAGTGCGTGCGTTGTTGACAGCGGCTCGCGGCGCGCCCGCCGAGCGCCCGAGCATGGCCGAGCTCGCCGCGTCACTGGAAGCAGCAGGTTTGGGGCGTGAGCACGTCGACCTTCGAGCGGTCGATGTGCCACTGCGTCGCCCGGCTTCGTCGATTGCTGGCGCAGAACCCGCGCCGTTGCCGGCGTTGCCGCACGGTGCTTTCGAACGCGACGTGCAGGTAGTGGAACGGCACGGTGTGTCGCCCTTACTGATTGTCGGCGGCTTGCTCGCAGTTTTGGTGTTCGGTGTTTTGTTTACGCAAGGGCTTCAATGGCTGTCAAAAGAAGAACCCGAATCTGAGGCCCAGGTTGTGGACACCACCGACGACGCAACGACGGAAGAGCCTGCGGCTGAAGCGCCGGAACCGGCCGACACCGCAGACGCCGATGACAGTCCCGACGAAAGACGAGCGGTCGATGATCTCGTGTCGGAGCTTTTGCAAATTGATGACGCCTTGATTGCGCGCTCGGTGTCGCTTTGGGGGGGTGTCGCGTACGAAACCGGGAAGCAGCGTTACGATGAAGGGGATCGTGCCTATCTCGCGCGCGACTTTGAATTGGCGAAGACTCGCTATGCCGACGCGATCGCGCTGATGAAGCCGCTGTTGGAAATCGCAGATGTCGAGTATCAACGCGCGATGGACGCCGGCGATGCCGCGTTTTTCGCCGAAGATTCGGTGGCTGCGGTGGCTTCCTTCGAGCGAGCGTTGTCCATCACGCCCAACGACCCGGCAGCGACGCAGAGTTTGCAGCGGGCCAAGCGACTCGATGAGGTGTTGACCGAGCTTCGGTCCGGTTTGGAGGAAGAAGCAGCCGGCAATCTTGTGGGCGCCAGAGCTCGATTCGATGCAGCGCTGGTACTCGATCCTCAATGGCAACCGGCGATCGAAGCGCGCGCCCGTGTGAGCGCCGCAATTCGAGCGGATCGGTTTGCCAGTCGAATGTCCGAAGGATTCGCAGCATTGGCGCGCGAAGATTTCGCGGCAGCACGAAGTGCGTTTGGAGCTGCCAGAGCGGTACGCAATGATCCTTCCGTGGCGGATGCCTTGTTGCAGGTGACGCTCGCCGAGCGACAAAACGAGCTGCAGTCCGGTTTGGAGACAGCGCGCTCGCACGAGTCCAATGAAGCTTGGGTGGCTGCTCGCGATGCCTATGCCACGCTATTGGAAGAGGACCCGAATCTGGACGTCGCTCGTGCGGGTCTGGTTCGAACGCAAGAACGCATTGACGTGTTGGCGCGGGCACGGTCGTTCCTGGACAATCCGGATCAGCTCTCTGAGATCGACGCACTGCGTTCAGCGTCCCGATTGTTGACCCGCATGAACGAGCTAGAGCCGAGAGGTCCGCAGTTCGCGGGTGAAACTGAACGACTCTCCACGCTGCTGCGCGCAGCGGCGGTGCCGATCCCCGTGCAGCTCCAGTCGGACGGAAAAACCGACATCACGGTGTTGCGCGTAGCTCAGTTGGGTACGTTTACCGAAACAGAACTTCGGTTACGCCCGGGTCTGTATACCGTCGTCGGTTCACGGCGCGGATTTATTGACGCTCGGCGACAATTTCGAGTCGTGTCCGGACAGCCACCACAGCCGGTCTACATTGCCTGTGAGCAACCAATATGAACATAACGGATGTCCGTTGGCGCCACGGCGGCAACGAGAAGCGGTTCAAAACACAAGATCTGCCGCTGGTCATCGGAACAACGGCTGCAGCTGATATTCGTTTAAGTGGACCAGGTGGTCAGGCTCTCGCGCAACTCGATTTGCTCGAAGGTGCTGTAATCGTTCAGCCGCTGCTCCGTCCATCGCCGATGCGACTCGATGGCAGGAAATTGGAGGCCAGCACTACTCTGGGCAATGGCCAGGTCCTGGAAGCCTACGGTCTGAATCTGGCCATTGAAATAGATGGCGAGACGCTGTGCATCGTTCAGGACAGCCGAGCCGGTGCATTTGAGACGCAAGCGCCGGAGCTCGATGAGCACGATGATGACGCGCCGATCGAAGCACAAGCCTGGAAGCCGGCGGTTGCCGAGGTCAAGTCACACAATCGAGGGCGCGGAGTCTGGATTGGCATTGGCGCGGCGCTCGCGACTTTGGCAGCCGTCGCGCTGTGGCTGACCACATCGATCCCGGTGCGCATCGAGACCAGCCCGGTCACGGCGGAACAGATGACAATTTCTGGTCCTGGATTTCCGATCAAGGTTGGCGAACGCCACTTGTTGCGTCGTGGCATTTACGACGTGGCATTCGATGCGGAGGGCTTTCATCCCCTGAGGCGTCGCGTCGAGGTCACAAAAGACACTGCGGTCCTGGTGTTCGACCTTGAACCGCTGCCGGGCGAGTTACGTGTGACTGCGAATGTTGCTGATGCGGTTTTACAGCTGACCGATGCTGAAGGTCGTTCGGTTGGGGGCGCGTTGCCCGCGCGTCTCGGCGGATTGCTGCCGGGTGATTATGCGCTGTCCGTCAGCGCACCCGGCTATGTAACCTGGCAGGATCAAGTGTCGGTCGCGGGGCTTGGCAAGGTTCAGGACGTTGGCGTGTCTCTGGTGCCTGATGCCGGGTTCGTGCGAGTCGCGACCACGCCGGTCGGCGCCAGTGTGTATCTCGTCAACGCGGAAGGCGATAGCGAGCTTCTAAGCCGCGCAACCCCGGCGACCGTCGAGGTGCCGTCCGGTAAGCAAAACGTGCTTTTTCAGCTCGATGGGTACAAACCGGTGGAGCGAGTCTACGAGGTCAGTGCGAACGCGACCGCTGATGCGAAGCCCATCGTGTTTGAGCCTGCAGATGCTTCGTTGCGCGTTGTCACCCGTCCGGCCGGAGCCAGTGTGACGATCAACGGACGCTACCGAGGCTTATCGCCGGTGACGCTGGCACTCGATCCGGGGCGACGCTATTCGGTCAGTGTAGCTCGGTCCGGATACGCGACCAGCACCCGCAGTCTCACGCTGTCCGCTGCCGAGCGGCGCAACCTGAATATCGATTTGAATGCGCAAGTCGGGAAAGTTTCGATTCGCGCCATCCCGGCGGATGCTGAGATTTTCGTCAATGGTCGCAGCGCTGGGAGCGGAACTGTCGTTCTCGACTTACCTGCTGAACCGCACCGTATAAGCGTTCGCAAGGAAGGCTATGCCGAATGGACGGGTTCTGTCACACCTAGGGCCGGTTTCGAGCAAACCGTTGACGCGCGGATGCAGACGCTCGAACAGGCACGCCTGGCGAAGATCCAGCAGACATTGACCACGAAGGAAGGACACACCTTGCGATACGTCACCGGAGGTGCGTTTCAGCGAGGCACGTCGCGTCGGGAAACGGATCGGCGCAGCGATGAGCCGCTGCGCGACGTTCGCATCACGCAGCCATTCTATGTGTCGATTCACGAAGTCACCAATGAGCAATTTAGTCGCTTCCAGCGTGAACATGTGCGCGGCGGCGATGTCTACCCTTCATTGGCCGGCGATAAGAACCCTGTGGTCAATGTCAGTTGGCAGGATGCTGCGGCATACTGTAACTGGCTGAGCGCCGAGGAAGGTCTGGAGCCGGCGTATGCCGGTGACGCTGGCGTGCTACGGCCGGGCAGTCCGTCTGCGACCGGCTATAGACTGCCGACGGAGGCGCAGTGGGTTTGGATCGCGCGATATCAAGGACAAGCCGGGTCGGCACTTCGCTTCGGTTGGGGCAACGCGATGCCGCCGCCACAGAAGTCGGTCAATCTCGCCGACGAAGCCAGTGAGGCATTGTTGAGCAATATGGTGTTCGGTTACAACGATGGCTATCCGTCTACATCGCCGGTTGGCAGCTTCAAAGCCAATCGGTTGGGACTGTTTGATCTTGATGGAAATGTACGCGAATGGGTCCACGATTTTTATGAGGTGTCGCCGCCCGACGTGACACTGATCGATCCCACGGGACCGCCGCGAGGGCGTTCGCATGTGATTCGCGGTGCGGGTTGGCGCGATGCAAATGTGCAGTCGCTTCGACTGGCGAGCCGTGGGTCTGGCAGCGAAGGTGAAATCGATGTGGGTTTCCGAATCGTCAGACCGGCGCCAAGGTAGTCGCCGCGCGACAGGAGTGAGTCAATGAAAACGGCCGTACCGCTTTGGACACTGCTGGCTTATGGCGCCGTCGGCGCTACGACTTATTTTGCCGCCGACTGGTTGTTCGGCGGCGGTGATGCTGTTGGCCAGCGCGTCGAGGAACGCGCTGCCCTGCAGGAGACGACGGCCGAGGCACCGGCGCCTGTTTCGGAACGCACTTCCGACGAGTCGGGTGCAACTACCGAGCCCGAAAGCGCGTCGGCGACCGCACCGTCGTTGCCTGATGGCGAACAGGAAGCGATCGCCGAGGGTGACGAGGCGGTCGACGAGATCCTTACTGAGCTCGAATTGATCTACCAGGAATCCGACGACAATTTTATCCCGACCGAGCCGGTATCGCCCGACACAACGATCGATTTTCCTGTCGATATCTGACTGGAGTCAGTGACTGATGCAAAAAAAGAATATCCCTGTTGAATTTGTTTTCCAGCTATTCGCGCTGGCGATTGCGATTGTGATCGTGCACGGCTTTTGGGTGTCTGTCGTCAGACCCAGTGCCGCAGAGCACATCGAGGCACAGAACCTCGCGGTCGAACAAGACCCGGACCACACGCGCGAACGCTCGGTCTGGGTGTTGATCAAGGACTTTGAGCAGGAAGCGTGTTTTGTGTTGATGCTCTGGGCACTGGCGATCATGGGTTACAAGGCCAACCGATTGCTGCGAGAACGTCAGTTGCTGGATCGAAATCTGGTGTCCGTAGCGGATGGAATGCGAGTGTTGCCCGAGGACACACGAGAGTTTTCCCGGCAGATTCAGTCGCTCGACGACGGCACACGTCGTATGTTGTTGCCGCGTGCCTTGCTCAACGCACTGCAGCGCTTTTCGTCAACCCGGAATGTGCAAGACGTCGCTTCGTCGACTCACACTATTTGTGAATCGGAGGCAGACCGACTGGAGTCTGAATTGGCGATGATCCGCTACATCTCCTGGGCGATTCCGTCCGTCGGGTTTATCGGCACCGTACGCGGTATCGGTGACGCGTTAGCGAAAGCGGATCGCGCCGTTCAAGGCGATATTGCTGCTGTGACACAGAGCCTCGGCGTGGCGTTTAACTCAACCTTCATTGCTTTGATGATCAGTATTGTTTTGATGTTTCTGGTGCATCAGTTGCAGCTCATGCAGGAGCGGTTGGTGTTCGATACAGAGCACTATTGTGATGAGCGCCTTGTGCGTCATATGTACGCCGAGCATAGCTGAGCGATTCGATGCCACTCGTCATTGATCTCAACGATGCGGATATCGGGATTTCCGACGGGCAGGGCCATCGTGCTCGAATGCCCGGCTTCGCGTTGCTGTCGAACAATGCGGTAGAGGTTACCGGTGAGCGTGCCGAGCGCAGCGCACGGTTGCACCCGCGTCGAATCCAGATGGATTACTGGTATCGACTCGACACGCAAACTGTACCCAATTTCGCACCACTGACCCGTGCCGACGTAGCAGCCAGCCAGTTGCGCGAATTACTCGAGCCGTTTTCAGCCGACACCCGCCACGGCGCTATCGTGGTGCCGCCTTACATGAGTCGCGAAACACTCGGCTTGTTACAAGGGCTGTGCCAGGCGGTTGACTTTCGCCTGATCGCTTTGGTCGATGCAGCAACGGCCGCGACTCGGCAACACTATGTCGATGCCGTGCCATTGCATGTCGAATTCGGTTTGCACTGCGTTTGGGTCGCCAAAATGCGCCAGACCGCCAACTCCAGCGCTTTGGAGGATGTTCAAATACTGGAGGGCAGCGGGCTCCTTGCTTTGCATGATGCCTGGATGCGGTGGTTCGCGGCGGAGTTTGTTCGCCAATCCAGATTTGACCCGCTGCACAGTGCGCCCTCCGAGCAAGCGCTCTTCGACGCGCTCCCTAATTGGCTGGCTGGCCTGGAAGGCGCCGAGTCGCAGACGTTGTCGCTGACTGTCGATGGTGGCACGTATGCTATCGAGGTCGAGATGGTCGACGTTGTGAACGTTGTGTTCGAGCACTACCAACGGCTTGCAGATCTGGCTCGAGCTATGCTTGCGAGTGGCGAGTCACCGGTGTTTCAGATGCGTGACCGGACAACTATGCTCCCGGGGTTGGCGGAGTTGCTTGTCACCCGCGTCGGCGGAATATTCGTGGCGCAAGAGGACGACAGCATGCTGACGGGCGTACTCAGTCGTTTGTCGGCCATTGGCGAGAATCCGTCTCGCATCGTTCGAGAGTTGCCGGTTCAGGGTGAGGTAGTTGGTGTCGTCAATGACGATGCCCCGGCACACGGTGTGCCGACCCATATTCTTTTGGGCGATAGGGCTTATCCTTTGTCCGCGGATGCGGTCATCGTTGGTGGTGGCGGTGCACCGGGACTTGCGCGTTATCTCGCTATCGAGAGTGGGCTTGCTGGCGTCTCCAGCATCCATTGCGAGGTTTCCGTTGAAGGTGGCCAATGCTTGCTGATCGATCGCTCAAGGTATGGCACGTTTTTGAACGGCAGCCGAATCAGCGGCAGTGCGACACTTCGCGCCGGTGATACGGTTCGCGTTGGTACGCCCGGTCAGGAATTGCACCTCATTCGAGAGGAGGCACTCTGATGGCCAGACGGCGTCGCACAACGCAGAGCTTCAACATGTCCTTCCTCGACTGCATGAGCTGCGGGTTTGGTGCGGTAATTCTGTTCTACGTCATCATTACCGCGACGGTACGTGATCAGACTCCGCCGGTTCCTGACAATCAAACCAACGAAGTTCGAAAGGTGGAAATCGAGGTCCTCGATGGGCGTCGCGATCTCGTGCGCTTGCGAAACACGTTGGCAGATGCGGAAGACGATATCGCGCGGGCGGACTCGGAGAGCGATGATTTGATCGAACGTATTCGTGCGCTTGAACTTGACCTGTCGCAGTTCGATGAGTCGACATTGGCGCGCCGAGACAGCATCGAGGATCTGCAGTCCGACATTGAGCAGTTGGAGGATGCCAAAAAAAGGCTCACCGCATCGAGTCAGAATACCGGACCGAGTGGAGAGAATGTCCGAGGTGTGGTCGGTGATGGTCAACGCCAGTATTTGACGGGTCTGCGTGTAGGCGGTGAGCGTACACTCATCCTGGTCGATACCTCCGCGAGCATGTTGGACGATACGATCGTCGGAGTCATTCGTCGGCGCGTGCAGCCGAAAGAACGCAGACTTCGCGCGGCGAAGTGGCGACAAACTGTCGCATCCGTCGAGTGGCTGACTTCGCAGCTTCGACCCGGATCTAAATTTCAGGTGTACCAGTTCAACGAAGATACGAGGTCGCTAGTCCCGGGAAGCGACGGCGCGTGGGCGGAAGTGGATGATAGTGCAGCCTTGAATGGCACCGTCGCAGAACTTCGCGATTTGTCGCCGGAAGGAGGCACAAACCTTTACAAGGCGTTCGAGGCAGCGGAACGTATGGACCCGCCGCCCGACAATATCGTCGTGCTCGTCGACGGCTTGCCGACTCAAGGGCGCGAGCCGACAGACGCGAGATCTATCAGCGAGAACGAACGTCAAAAGTTGTTCCTTGAAGCGGTGCGCGTTTTACCCGGTCGTGTACCCGTCAATGTTTTGATGTACCAAATGGAAGGCGAGTATCGCGCCGCCGTGTTGTTTTGGCAGCTCGCGTACCGTTCTGGCGGGTCGTATATGTCAGTCAGCGACGATTGGCCTTAGGAGACGGAAATGGCGAGACGACGTCGAGGTGAAGCGGAAACATTCAGTCTTTCTTTTCTGGACTGCATTTGCTGTGGTTTCGGCGCGATCGTTTTGTTGCTCGTGCTGACCCGGATTTACGATCCGGTGACGCTTGACCGACCGCCCCAGGAAGTTGATGGACTAGTCGAGCAGCTCGAAGATACGTTGTTCGATATTCGCGGCGAGACTGAGCGCCTCGAGGCAAGGCTGAAATCGATAACAGACCAGAAAGTGACTGCAGAGGAGCGGGTCAATTCATTGCGTGGGGAGCTGTCCCGACTGCGCGGACAGTTTGAGGCGACAGCCGGCGATGCGACGGTTGCTGGTGAGACACTGGGTGAGCTGCTGTCGGCGCGGCAACGACTGACCGAGGAGATGCGGCGATTGGCAGCACGCGCCAAAGAACGCACGCCGGGTGGTCCTGTGGGCGGTATTCCGGTGGACAGTGAATACATCGTCTTCATTATTGACACCTCCGGAAGCATGCGACAGTTCAACTGGAACCTCGTACTTCGGAAGATCAACGAGGTGCTCAACGCCTATCCGCGGGTCCGTGGTATTCAGATCATGAATGACAATGGCGCTTACATGTTTGGCCAGTTTTCGCGAACCTGGATGACCGATTCTGCACAGTTGCGTCGCAACATTGCATCGCGCATGCGCACGTGGGATGCATTTAGCGATTCCAATCCGGCAGACGGTATCGCGGCGGCCATTCGTACCTTCTGGTCGGCTGACAAAAAAATTAGCTTGTACGTATTCGGCGACGATTTCAGCGGCAACTCGATCAAAGGCGTGGTTGATGGTGTCGCTGATATCAACAAGCCGGATGCGTCAGGCAGACCCCGTGTGCGCATTCATGCCATCGGGTTTCCCATCGGCTTCGGTGGCATTGGTTCGAGCGACAATCGGTCCACCAAATTTGCGGCGTTGATGCGTGAGCTGTGCCGCCGCAATGGCGGAACGTTTGTCGCGCTGACCGAGCGGGGTTAGCGCTGCCATAATTCGCCATATTCGCGACGTTTTTTCTACGCCATTCCGCCCGTGTTACGCCACACAGTGTCGCTTCAATAGATCCCGTCGAAACACTTCTTGAAATGGGAGAACGAAATGAAGAAGTTACTGAGTGGCGTGATTGTGATTTCCGTACTGATGGCGGCATCGCCAAACAGTCGGGCTGACAAAGCATCGAAAGAAGAGCTGACCGGTGTTGGCAGTGGAGCAGTGATTGGGGGTGTCGTCGGTGGTCCACCGGGCATCGTCATCGGCGCTGCGATCGGCGCATTTCTTGGAGACAAGTATCACCAGAAGGCGGAGACGATCGAGAACCTGACGGACGTTGTGGCAGTGCGCGATGCAAGACTCACGGATGTCGAATCGCAGCTGATCGTCGAGCAAGAGCAAGCCGAGCGTCTGCGCGCCGAGCTTGTTGAGATTGATGAAAGTGGCGTGCGTGCTTTATACACGGCGATGGACACCGGATTGTCATTCACTGTGCCGTTTAGAACCAACGAAGATCAGCCGGAGCAGGAGCTCGTTTCACAGGTTAATTCCGTGGCTGCGACGTTGTCGAATATGCCGAGTCTCGGCGTCCAGATCGACGGTTTCGCGGACGCTCGCGGTGGCGTCGAGTACAACTCCGACTTGTCCCTGCGTCGCGCGACTGCTGTCAGAGATCTGCTGATCGCCTCGGGTGTCGATGCGCAACGGATTCAGACTTTTGGTCATGGTGCGCTGACGAGTTTCGATGGCAGCGATCCGATCGACCTCGACGAACTCGCATTGCAACGGCGCGTTATCGTGACATTTTATCGCGATGCCGATGCGGCCCACGAGATGACCGCGCAGGTCGATGTCTCGTCCGATTAGGACCTTGGTAAGACACGGTTGCGCCTTTCTGGCCAACCTCTAAAATTGAAACCTCGCTTCGGAGTCGATCTGAAGCGAGGTTTTTCTGATGAGGCACGAGAATGAGCTACAGCAAGGAAGCCTTGCGCGATAAACGTTGTACGCCATGCGAAGGGGGCGTTGACCCGCTGACGGGCGATACGATCGATCAATTGATCGCGTCTTTGGATCCGGAGTGGCGTGTGTCGAATGACCAACGAACGCTCGAGCGAACCATTGAATTTGCCGGCTTCAACCGCGTCATGTCCTTTGCCAATGCCGTAGCCTGGATCGCCAATACCGAAGGCCACCATCCAGTAATGGAACTAAAATATGGCTCTGTCGCAGTTTGTTGGACCACGCATGCGATCGATGGACTGTCCGTGAATGATTTCATTTGTGCGGCTAAGACGGATCACTTGCTGGAGTCTGTCTGACATCACTGACCCAGCGGGCGGCGGGATGCGCTTGTAACAACCGCTCAAGCCAGTCCTTTTTCCTGGCTTCTTCCACTAATGCAACGATACAACCGCCGAAGCCGCCACCAGTGAGTCGAGCGCCGAGGGCACCGATGGCGACGGCATCATCGACGAGTCTGTCAATCTCAGGCGTCGACATTTCAAAATCGTCGCGCATCGAGCGATGGCTGGCCGTCATGAGAGAACCGAAATCGTCCGGCATGTGATGTTGCAGCGCAGACACCGCGTCGATGACTCGCGTGTGTTCGGTCCGACAATGGCGGGCTCTTCGTCGCAGGTGTTCGGCCAATCCTGAGGTCTCCTGGATGATCTCAAGTGGCGTCTGGCAGAGTTTGTCAGTCCCGAGTTCGCGTGCCGCTTCATCGCATTCCAGCTTGCGGGTCTTGTAGCGACCATCAGTCAATTTTCGACTGACGCCCGAGTGTACGACGACAAAACTGTGCTCGGGGAACAGCTCAACAACATCGTAATCCAGCGTTACCGTGTCGAGCGCAATCGCCTGCCCTGGTTGCGCGATTGCGACTGCCATTTGATCCATGATGCCGCACGGCACACCGATGTAGTCGTTTTCTACAACGCGGGCTGCCTTGGCCACTTCGACATCAGAGAGAACGGTGTTGCCTGCGAGTTGACGACTCGCTTTCAACACACCAACGATGAGCGCAGCGGAAGAAGACAGACCTGCACCTTGTGGGACCGTCGATGCAATCGACAACTTTGCGCCCGAGTTCAGTAACCCGAGCTCCCTTGCCGCTCGTATCGCGCCAACGGAATGATCGGACCAGTGATTCGCAGGCGCTTCCTCGATCGTTCGATAGGCCACCTCGTCGGTGTGGTCGGATTCGACTATGACTTGCGAACCCTCGTGGGGCGTCAAGCGGATTGTCAGGACTTGCGAAAGCGCGCACGGCAGGACCATCCCGCCGTTGTAGTCGAGGTGCTCTCCGATGAGGTTGACGCGTCCGGGCACCGTGGCCGTTGCCGAACGGCTCTCGTCAGTATGACCTCGTTCAACGCTCACAGCACGGCCCTCAGCGTGTCCGCAGCCGTCTCCGGCAGCACATCGACCGTGAAAATGCCTGTGTGCTGTTCTACGGAGGCGAGGTATTTGAGTCGTCTGGGCCCTCGTAGCAGTGGGTAGAACTTTGCACTGAACTCAAAATGTTCGCGACCGCGCGGCGCCGCATGCAATGCAAGCATGTACGGCGTCGTTTGTTCGAAAAACGCATCATAACGACGCGTCATTTCGCCAAGCAACGATGCGAACGCATCGAGCTCGGTCTCGGTCATGGCCCAAGGGCCCGGCCGCGCGATGCGCGATGCAATCCAGGTTTCGTAGGGGAAACGCGCGTAGGGTGGACAGTACGCCATCAGCGCATCCGCTTCGGTAACCGACAGACGCGGATCGAGATTTTGAAGGGACTCTGCAAGACTGTAGCCGCCTGCGAACGCCTGTTCCGCGCGAGCCTGGGCTGGTGGCAAGTGATCGAATCCGTAGATTTGCCCATGCGGGTGATGCAGCGTTACGCCGACGTCCTCACCGCGGTTTTCAAATGGCAGCACAAACTCGCAACCGGCATCGAATAACGCCTCGTAGCGATCGATCCACGCTGCAATCAAAAGGCGCCGTCTGTCTTGCCCGATTGTGTTCAAGTCACCGTCAGGCTCGGTCCCGTAGACCACCACCTCACATTGGCCTTTCGCCGGTCGAATCTTGACGTCGGCAACATCGCTGACGGCGTTGGCCTCGAAGTGCAAGCTCGTGAATCGATTATCGAAGACTGCTAGCTCAAAGCTCTCAACGGGAATTTCGGTGACCGGCCGACCGGGCAGCGACGGCGCGAGCGGATTGTTGGCTGCCGATGGTTTGAACGTGCGATTTTGCCGATGAGCGGCATAAATATTCCACTCCTGTCGCAATGGGTGCCAACGCAGCTCTGCGCCGCGGGGCAGGTCTTCCGGTTCCTGCGCGACAACAGGGTGATTATTCTCGGCGTAGCCGTACAGATGCACCCACCGCCGATCGGCGCGTTGAATCGAGCGCCGAAACACGGCGGAGCCATCGACCGTAGCGTCCAGTCGCTTGTTTGTTTCCGTCATATACCCTTTGTCCTGGCGATGCGACGTATATCGCGCGATTCCGACCACGAAGGCTATACAAAGGCGGCATCATCGCCAAGTCGGCACAACACAGTCGCACCCGCCGCTTGTGTCGTTTACCCTCGGTGCAAAGTTCCATCGAGACCTCACTATGCGTCGATTCCTCATTCTGATTCTGCTTCTTTCGGTCGATACGCTCGCCGCGGACTTCGATGGCGAAACCAGTGGACTGACCCGACAATCGGGTTTGTGGACGATCTACAGTGCGAACAACGGCGGCAAAGTGCTCGCCCAGTTACCTACTGCGAGCGAGCGCGGCGTCGTTGGGCAGTACATCTATGCCACTCGATTGCGCTCCGGGCTTGGCTCGAACCCGGTGGGATTGGATCGGGGGCGCGGAGACTTCGGTCGCCTGATCAGCGTTATCGAGAATGGCGATCGTGTTTTTGTAATTGCGGACAATCTCGAGTATCGCGCTACCTCTTCGGATCCGGATGAGCGTCGAGCGACCCGTGAGTCGTTTGCACGGTCCATCGTATGGTCTGCGCCGATTCTGGCGCGTGCTCCGGACGGCGGCGCCTTGATCGATTTGCGCACGTTCCTTTTGCGGGATCAGTTGGGCATAGCGGAGCTATTGAAAAGCGCTGGTCAGGGCAGATTCTCTCTTGATGATTCGTTGAGCTTGCTGGCCCGCGATCAACTGGTGTTTCCAGACAACCTGGAGCTGGAAGCGGTCTTGACCTTTACTAGTGACGACCCGGGAAGCGAAGTCTCCGCGACGGCGTCCGATCCACGTGCGGTCTCCTTTGCGCTGCATCATTCGATCGTGCGGCTGCCGGAAGCGGGCTATCGGATTCGCGAGTCCGATCCGAGGACAGCGGTGATCGACATCGGCTTCTATGACTTTGCGCAGCCCCTCGAGGAGCCTTTGCTGCGCCGACTGGCGCGGCGCTTTCGCCTCCAGAAAATCGAGCCAGGTCGTGCGCCGAGTGGTGTCGTCAAGCCGATTGTGTTCTACATCGATCGAGGGGCACCCGAACCAATTCGCAGTGCCTTGCTCGACGGCGCTGGTTGGTGGGCCGATGCATTTGAGTCGGCCGGTTTCGAGGGCGGCTATCGAGTTGAAGTGTTACCAGAAGGCGCGCATCCCCTGGATATACGCTACAACGTCGTGCAATGGGTGCACCGCCAGACGCGAGGTTGGTCCTATGGTGGGGGTGTCGCCGATCCGCGCACCGGCGAGATGATCAAGGGTCACGTGATTTTGGGCAGTCAGCGGGTACGTCAGGATCGAATGATTTTTGAAGGTTTGACTTCGCGCAGTGCTACCGGCGACGGCGGTGCAAACGATCCGATGCAGGTCGCACTCGCGCGGATTCGTCAGCTCGCCGCGCATGAGGTGGGGCATGCGCTCGGATTTGCGCATAACATGGCTGCGAGCGCCGATAACCGTGCGTCGGTGATGGATTACCCAGCGCCGCTTGCGACACTCGACGAGAACGGCAATGTCGACTTGTCGAATGCCTACGCGGTTGGCATGGGTGCGTGGGATGACTTCACTGTGCAATGGTTGTATGGCGAATTCGATGACACCGATGATGAGCGAACGGCGCTGGACGCTCTTACCGAAGCCGCGTTCGACAGTGGCTTGCACTTTGTTGCCGACGCGCATTCTCGCCCGATCAGCGCCGCGCATGCACGCGGCAGCCTGTGGGATAACGGCAGCGATCCCGTCGCGAGTCTCGAGAATGTCATGCGAGTGCGCAAGACCGCGCTTCGTGATTTCGGTTCCGACCGTTTATCGCCGCGCCAGTCTTTGTCAGACCTGCAAACCGTGTTTGCACCGATTTACCTGTACCACCGATACCAAGTGCTTGCCGCGACCAAGCTGATCGGTGGGTACGAGTTTGACTATCGCCGGGCGGCGGATTCGGGCCCTGCTGTTATCCCGGTATCTGCAGCGCGTCAGCGCGCGGCGTTGGATGCGGTAGTCGCGACGCTCGAACCCTCTGCGCTGGCTATTCCGGAAGCGATCACACGGACAATGGCGCCGCCAATCGATGCGTGGGAGCCGATTGCTGGTCGTGAGCGTATTGCGACACAAACCGGTGTCATTTTCGATCCGTTGCATTCTGCACGCGTGGCTACATCGGTGACCCTGCGCGGGTTGCTGAGTCCGGAGCGATTGGCACGCCTCGAGCATGTCGCGAACGGTGCGTTATCGGCGCAAGACGTGCTTCAGGCGGTGGGTGATGTCTTGTTGGACTCGAGGGTCAGCACGGATGAGGAGCGGCTCGCTCAGTTTGCAGCGCTTGAGGTCTTTGCCTCGATGCTGATGCGACTGGATGCAGACTGCAACGTCAGTTTGACGGTTCGTGATACAGCCAGAGCTTCGCTCATCAAGTTGCCGCAAAAAGTACGTCGCGGTGCTTTGTACGAGCAACGGGGGACGGCAAGACTTGCGCAGTTGATACAGGACTATCTGGAGGATGGACTTGACGCGGCGTCAACCGCGACGCCGGCGATTCCAGAGATTCCACCAGGTAGTCCGATCGGCGCGAGTAGCTGCTGGCATTGCGATAGTGCAACGCTACTTCTATCCGACTAGGCGGTCTGCGCGTGCCCCGAGGTTGTCAGTGTGTCGTCGGCGCTGTCCAGATTCGTCGGGATCTGAACGGTGAACGACGAGCCGCCGATCACGGGCGCGTAGCTGACATCCCCACCGCATTGACGAATGTTCTGGCGAACGATACTCAAACCGATACTCGAGAAGCCATCTGCTGCTGACTTTGGCTCGAAGAGCGTGTTTCGGAGTTCGGGTGGCACACCGATTCCGTTGTCCCGAACCGTAATCGTGCACTCGTCGCGACCGGACCGTTCCGCGTAGATATTGACCATCGGTACGAGTTCCGTCGGATCACGATAATCGATAGCGTTGTTGACCAGATGCACGATGCTGCGAAAGATGAGTCTTCGGTTGTTTCGAATCTCGTAGTCTTCGCGAACGTGCACATCGATTGGCGGTGCATCGCTTGAAGCGCGACTTCTGATTTCGTCCAGCACTTCCTCGAGCAGCTGCTTCGCTGTGAAGCGCTCATCGGCGCGCAAGGCGCAGTTAGTGGCAAATAGATTTTGCAGCGCGGTCGCGCGCGATTGCAGCGTTTCGATTAAAGGCTCGAGCGACCGCGCGTCGATCTCCCCACTATCGCTTGCCGCAGATTTTTCAGTCAGTGCGTCAATGTCCGTCCGTAAGCGCGTTAACTCATGGGCAGCCGATTCCACCAGGTGACGGCGTTCATGCTCGTTGCGTAATGCCTGCCGCTCAACGGCTCGGATCGCCGGCGTAAACACAAATCCTGAGCCGATGACGACAAGCAGGAATACTGCGATGGCGGATGCGCGCAAGAGCCAGTGATAGCGCTGGAGTTTCTGTTGATAACCGACTTCGTAAAGCCTCACGACGCGGTTTTGCGCGTAGAGCAGAGACGCCGGATCGTCGATACTGCCGGAAGCGAGATACGTGATCTCTTGAGCAAGTGAGGTCCAGTCGGCTGGTGTTGCCGACGGTGCTGCGGCCGCGAGCAGGCGTTGTACCAACTGGATAAACTCCTGAAGGCGGTCGTCGAGTGTGTCGCGACCAAAATACGCTTGCGCCAGGGCTTCGCGCGTTGTCTTCGGGTAGTTGTGTCGCTGCGGTGCACTGAGGCGACGGTGGTGATCAATCAGCACAGTGACATCGCTATCAATGGCTTGAAGGGCAGACTGCGTTGCCGCTGCCTCGGGTTGCGACGACAGTCGCGACGCCAACAAACCAATGCGCTGTGTCAGCGATCGCTGCCGCCCCGCCAGATTGATCGTCGTTGCGTCGTCGGACAGCCTTTCGATGGAGATCGCGAGGCCGGCCAACACGCCGATGATGACCACAATGGTCAACACATCCAGTGTGCGTCTGCGGCGTCGCAACGCTCGCTGCCCACGGAACAAGGCCGCCCCGTTTGAATCGAACGGAGCGGCGTTAACGGGATTTTGGTGTGCGTCGAGTGGTTTCATGCGTACTCGGAGAACTAGCGGCAATGGTCACGACATCCTTGAGCGTTCGGCAGATTTTCATCGACCGCGCCAGGCGTTCCGTGCAAACTCAAGCATTGATCTTAGGTTTGCCCCGGGGGGAGCATGGAGTCCGGAAGTCTCTGGTTGACACTGAGTAGTTGCGTCGTATTCATGGGAATCGTCGCCTGGATCTCCTACCTCAAGTCGAAAGACGAGGTGGCCACCAAGGATGGCTATTTCCTGGCTGGTCGCGGCCTGACCGGGGTTTTTATCGCCGGTTCTATGCTGCTGACCAACCTGTCCGCAGAACAACTGATCGGGCTCAACGGCTCGGCGTATGCGCACAACATGAGCAGCATGGCGTGGGAGGTGACCGCGGCATTCGCGACCATCTGTATGGCACTGATCTTCCTGCCTCGCTACCTCGCGGGCGCCTTCACTACGCTGCCGCAGTTCCTGTCGGACCGGTTCGATGATTCGGTCCGACGGATGTCGGTGATTCTTTTTATGGTTGGCTACGGGTTGGTGACCATCCCGTCGGTGCTGTACGCCGGTTCACTGGCGGTGCTGAAATTATTCGACGTACCAGAGATGTTGAATGTGAGTTACGAGGCCGGACTGGTTATCACGATCGTGTCCATCGGGACCGTAGGTGCAGTTTACGCGGTGTTCGGTGGCCTCAAAGCGGTCGCAGTTTCTGACACACTCAACGGCATCGGTTTGCTCTTTATCGGCATTCTTGTGCCTGTGCTGGGTCTCGCGGCACTGGGCGACGGCAGTGCCCTGACGGGGCTGGAGATCATCACTACGACGGAGACACACAAGCTGAACGCGATTGGCGGTCCGACCGATCCGACCCCTTTCGGCACGCTGTTCACCGGGATGTTGTTTGCCAACCTGTTCTATTGGTGTACCAACCAGTACGTCATTCAAAGAACGCTCGGAGCAGCATCACTTGCAGAGGGTCAGAAGGGTGTCCTGCTGTCCGGTTTCTTCAAGGTGATGGTGCCATTCATGATGATGATTCCGGGCGTGATCGCGTTCCACCTGTACGGTCCGGAGTTGGCGAGTCTCGATCTTGCGTACCCGCAGTTGATCCGTGATGTATTGCCGTTTTACTTGTCGGGCTTGTTTTTGGCCGTATTGCTCGGCGCCGTCTTCAGTTCGTTCAATTCGCTGCTCAACTCGGCTGCGACGTTGTTTTGTCTGGATGTCTACGCGCCAATGAAACGTGGTGAAGTGTCAGATCACGACATGGTACGTATCGCCAAGATCGCCAGCGTTGTGATCGCACTGTTCTCGTTCGCGGTCACGCCGTTATTGCAATTCGCGCCTGAAGGTTTGTGGCAGATCATTCGAATCTTCACGGGCTTCTATAACATTCCGACGGTCGTGATTGTCCTCGTGGGCCTGTTCACACGGCGCGTCCCTGCACTCGGCGCGAAGATTGTCATTATTTTTCATGTCCTGGCCTATGGACTGTTGAAGTTTGTTCTGGACGACGTGGTCACGTTGCACTTTCTGCATCTTTACGCGGTCTTGTTCGTCATCGAGGTCGCCATCATGTTGCTGTGCGGCGTGCTTCGTCCCCGATCCGAGGCGTGGACCTACCAACCGGCTGCAAAGGTAGATATGACGCGCTGGCGACTGGCGACGCCGGTAGCCGTGATGCTGATGTCCGCGGTTGTTCTGCTTTACCTCGTCTTTTCGCCGGTTGGACTGGTCGACGGCGGCAACGGCTGGTTCTGGCCGCTAGTCGCCGTTCTGGCGCTCATCAATGCTGTTGTGTGGGTGCAACAAGCGCGCCGAAATTGACAGGCTCCACCTGTTGATTTGTTCGATTATCTCAATACAAACGTTTGCATTTCCTGTACCAGAGGCGTAGAACATCGCTGTAGGGGGGCGGGGGCCACTTGTTTGTGGGTTGTTCCTGCCAAATTCGCGGCATGCCAATTCGACAAAGGAGTGAAGCATGCGATTTGTTGCAAGAACAGCGCTGACGGCAATGGCCGTTGGAATCCTGCCACTGTTTGGTTCTCAGACAGCCATCGCCCAGTCAGTGATTGAAGAAATCACCGTGACGGCGCAGAAACGTGAGGAGAGCCTTGCGGATGTTCCGGTTGCACTGACGGTGTTAACTGAGGATCAAATCGAGGCCAGTTTTTCGAGGAACATCGAAGACCTGCAGGCTTTGGTCCCGTCCGTTTCTTTCCGGACCGGTAACACCACTCGAAATAGTGCGTTAACCGTTCGTGGCATTGGTACGATCTCGTTCAGTATCGGTGCCGAGCCCAGTGTTTCCACGGTTGTCGATGGCGTCGTCCTCGGTCGCTCTGGTCAAGCGTTCGCCGACCTCTACGATCTCGAGCGTGTGGAAGTTTTGCGTGGTCCGCAGGGCACTTTGTTTGGCAAGAATGCCTCCGCCGGCGTTGTCAATATCACGACGCGCAGACCTACCGAGACATTTGAAGCACAGCTTCGTGGCACCTTTTATCAGGACAACGAGTACCTCACGCGCGCGCGAGTGTCGGGACCACTGGGTGGTAACGACGACCTTCGCGGCAGTCTGACGGTAGTGCAAAGTCAGTTCGACGGCTATATCCAAAACGTCTTCAACAACGAAACCGTGAATGGTTACGACAAAAGAGGCGTTCGCGCGATGTTGGACTACGACATCAGTGATCGAACGAACGTGTTGTTCATTTTCGAAGACTACGAAGCGGACAACGATTGCTGCGCGGACCTAGAGGCCCGTCCGAGTGGTCGCAATCCCGCATCTGAAGCCGCGCCGCGTGGCGGCGATCTTTCTCTCGGTCAGGGTATCGATCTCGATCAACGGTTGATCGACCACGATTTTGAGACTCGCACGCTGGATGCGTTCACCGGGGCGTCTATTCAGATCAACTCTGAATTCGACAGTGGACACACATTCACGTCGATCACCGCGTTCCGCTCGTGGGACAACACCGAATTCCGTGAGGGCGATTTCACGTCGATCGCGGGCGATAGCACGGACACCATTACGTTTGGCGATGGCAGTCCGCCGTTCCAATTGCATGATGTTGGTCCGCAGGAGTGGCGTCAGGTGTCGCAGGAGTTCCGCATCGCGTCTCCGGTCGGTGAAGCGCTTGAGTACCAGGTCGGGTTTTTCTATTGGAACATCGATTCGGAGCGAAACTTCACGCGTGAGGCGAGTTGCCAGAACAACGCTGATCAATTCGATGCCGCGATCGCCAACCACCTCGAGTTCACTCTCGGACTGGCGAACGCACCTGCCGATGTCGCTGCGTTTATCGCCGACAACAATCTGACCTGCAACGCGAGTGATATTGTGTCAGCGACCGGTTTCTTTGATACCGAGTTCACGAACTGGGCGGTGTTCGGGCAGGGCACCTACAGCTTCACTGATCAGGTCCGACTGATTTTCGGTTTGCGCTACACCGACGATGAGGTCAGCTTCAACCACAACCGCCGAAACAACGATGAGTTTGGTCGTCGTGGTGTTGGCGTTAGGCCTCGATTCTCGGATGGAAATAACCAGTTCGACTCAAATTTCTCGGGCTCAACCGATGAAACCGATTTGTCTGGACGAATTGGTGTGCAATTTGATTTGTCGGACTCGACGATGATCTTCGGCTCTTACACCCAGGGTTACAAAGGGCCGGCGTTCAATGTCTTCTACAATATGGACGACGATGATATTGATCCACTTGATCCCGAGACTTCCGACAGTATCGAGATTGGACTGAAGTACGCTGCTGACTGGGGCATCGTGAGTCTCGTGGCTTACGACACGGAAATTCAGGACTTCCAAGCCAACGACTTTGACGATTCGGATGGTACAACGGTCACCGGATTCACCAACGGTGGTGACGTAGAAACCAGCGGTTTCGAACTTGATGTTCTCGCCAACATTAACGAAAACTTCTTTGTCAGCGGCGGTGTCGCCGTCTCAGACGCGACGTCTGTGAACGATTCTCAGGAGATTCCGTTCGCACCTGACTTGAAATACTCGATTGCCGGTCAGTACGACATCCCGATGGACGGTGGTCGGCGTATTCAAATCAACGGAAGCTACGTGTACACGGATGAGCAATTGTCCGGCAACATCGGCCAGACTGGTGGTGTGTTTCTGCTGCCTGACTACGCTATCTTGAATGCGAGTGTTGGTTACTTCACGGAAGACGACAAGTTGGGCATCACACTGATCGGCAAGAACCTGACCGACGAGTCGTATGCAACGACATTCTCAGGGGATGGATTCCGCTATCAGATTCCGCGAAACGCGGATCGCTACTTTGGTATCGATTTTGTGCTGAACTTCAACTAACGGAACGACATGTGCCGAAGGCCGCCGACGGGTTGATTCCGTCGGCGGTTTTTTTATGTCAGGCGTCGAATCGAGTCGCGCATGCGGACTTGCGGCTCCGGTATATCCGGCGTAACTGCGGGCTGACCGTGATTCAAACGGTAGAGGTAGCGCACGCTATGCTGACCGAGTTCATACATGGGCCAATGTACCGTGGTCAGCGGTGGGTCCATGTAACGTGTGATGGCAAGGTCATCGTGCCCGGCGATCGAAATGTCGTCCGGGACTCGCAGTCCGCCCAGTGTGAAATGTCGGATGACGCCGAGCGCGCATAGATCGTTCCAGGCGAAAACGGCGGTCGGTCGGGTCTGCACAGCGAGGATTTCATTCGCCACGCGCTCGGTGTCCGGCAAGCCCCCGTTGAACGAAAAAACCAGCTCCGGGTCGTACGGAATATCGTGCGCATCCAGCGCATCCACGTAAGCGGCGCGTTTGGGTTCCTGGGCAGGCCCCGCGGGACCCGTGATCAGAGCGATGCGCCGATGTCCGGCGTGGATCAGGTGTTCCATGATCTCGCGGCTACCCGAATAACGGTCGCAACTCACATGATGTGGTAGGTCATCGCGGTTTACGTGCACCAGTGGCACTGGCGATGCGAGATCCTCGTAGTATTCGCGCGGGCAGCGTGCCATTGCGACGACCAAGCCTTCGACCTTGAGTTCGGTGAAGAAGCTGATCGCGTCCCGCTCGGCCGCTTCGAGGCCTTCCGTGTTCCGGGTTAACACTCTGAGTGAGTGCTTCTGCGCCTCGGTTTCGATGCCGCGAGCCAACTCTGCGAAAAACGGATTGGTCATATCCGGAATGACCAGACCGATAATGCCGCTGCGTTTGGTGACCAGTGTGCGGGCGGCCATGTTCGGCACATAACCCATTTCCCGCGCCAAAGTCTGTATTCGCTCGCGCGTGGCCTCGCGAACTCGAGGGCTGTTCTGCAACGCGCGCGTCACCGTTGATGGATCCACTTTAGCGGCAGCTGCAATATCTTTGATCGTTGTGCGTTTGGTTTCCCAGTTCAATTGAGCCACGCGGTTATCCCCTGGAGAAGGAACACTGTAACAGGCATTATTCGGTCGGCGATCCAACCGGCGTGTCACCATAATACAAACGTTTGTATTTTATGATGTCGGGGCGTACGCTTATCAGAAGGACCGCGTAGAAGCGCAGCAGGCCAGGGGGGTTAGAGGCCGATGACAGAACGTCCGCGAATGCCGCGACTTCGGTATTTCGAACAGTCTCCAGGCCAGCAGCATATTGTCGGCCCGGATCGGTACGTGTACGACACGGTAGCGCCCGCCCACAGGATCAACGTCATCGGCACCGGAACGATCGGCCAGGAGCACATGCGCGTCAGTGCATTGACGGGTCGTTCCTTGGTGAACGGGATCTTCGACCCGGCTCCGGAAAGCGTTGATGTGGCTTTGCAGAACTATGCGCAGCTCACAGACCAAACACCGAAAGTTTTCGATTCGGCTGAAGCGGCTTGCCGAGATGTGGAGTGCGATGCGCTTTTCATCTGCACGCCCAACCATACCCATCTCGATGTCTTGAGGGTCGCGCTGGAATCGGGGAAACCGATTTTTGTCGAGAAGCCGATGGCGACGACTGTAGCCGATGCGATAGAAATGGTGCGCCTTGCTGATGCATACCGGTCATTTGTTCAGATCGGTTTGCAATATCGATACAAGGCGCCCTATGTGCAGGCGCGCCACGAAGCGCTCGAGCGCGGTGTTCTTGGAGATATCAAAACGGTCAGTATGTGCGAGTACCGTCCGGCCTTCCTCGATAAGGTGGGGCAGTGGAATAAGTTCTCCCGTTACTCCGGTGGCACCCTCGTCGAGAAGTGCTGTCACTATTTTGACCTGATGAATCTGTTTGCGGGCTCGACCGCTGAACGTGTGTACGCGTCCGCAGGTCAGGCGGTGAATTTCGTTGACTTCGAAATTGACGGCGAACATTCTGACATCGACGATCATGCGTTTGTTGTCGTCGATTTCGCGAATGGTGTGCGGGCGAGTTTTACGCTGAACATGTTTTGCCCGAGCTTTCGGGAAGAACTGATTCTGACGGGCCCCATGGGCAAACTTCAGGCGACAGAAACCTTCGATTTTCTTAAGGGACAATCCGCGCAATCGCGTGTGGTGATTGACCATCCGGAGCCGTTGGCATCGCGTAGCATGGATGTTGGATATCCCGATGTCGTGGAAAACAGCGGTCACCACGGTGCCACGTGGTACGAGCATCTCGCGTTCTATGACCGGCTCGAAGGAAAACCAACAGATAGTGCGACGCCTCTGGAAGGGCTTTGGTCGGTGTTGGTCGCGACCGCAGCGCAACAATCTGCGCGGTCCGGGCAACCGGTATTGATTAGTGAGCTACTCGATGCGCATGGCATCGATAGCGCGTCGGTTCAGGAGTAGATGGCGATGGGTAGTGTGCAACGGAGCGCCCCGGACGTTGGGTTGGGTCTTTGGAAAATTGATCGGTCGGATACCGCCGCGATGGTGCGCGATGCGATAGAAATCGGCTATCGCCATATCGATAGCGCTTGCGACTACGGCAACGAGATCGAGGCCGGACGTGGCATCGCTGATGCGCTGACAGCGGGTCATTGCAGTCGCGAAGACTTGTGGATCACGTCCAAACTCTGGAACACGTTTCACGCGCGAGATCATGTTGCCGAAGGCGCGAAGAAGACATTGGCAGATCTCGGGTTGGAGTATCTCGACTTGTACCTGATTCATTTCCCGATCGCGCAGCCGTATGTACCCATTGAGACGCGATATCCACCTGAGTGGTTCTTCGATCCGGACGCTCAGGAACCTAAAATGGAGTTGGCAAAAGTGCCACTTCACGAAACCTGGGAGGCGATGGAAGCGCTCGTTGACCAAGGTCTGGTAAGGCAGATCGGCGTGTGCAACTACAACGCCGCGTTGATGCACGATCTGATGTCCTACGCGCGCATCAAACCGGCCATGCTGCAAATTGAGTCGCATCCCTACCTGACGCAGGAGCCGCTTTTGCGAGTTGCTCAGGGCTATGGAATTCCGGTGACGGCGTTTTCGCCGCTGGGCGCGCTGTCGTATGTCTCGCTTGGCATGGCCGATCGTGATGAGACCGTCCTGGAAGCAAAACCGGTCCGCGACGCGGCTGAGCGGCTTGGCAAGACGCCAGCGCAAGTCGTCCTTCGATGGGGCGTTCAGCGCGGTACCGCTGTGATTCCAAAGACTAGTCGGAAAGAACGGCTCGCCGAGAATCTCGCGCTTCAGGACTTTTCGTTGTCAGAAGACGAAATGACTGCGATTTCTTCATTGAATCAAAACCGTCGATTCAATGACCCGGGCGTATTCTGCGAGGCTGCGTTTAATCGATTCCATCCAATCTACGATTGAGGAGAGCAGTATGTCGGTTGTTGAGCCAGTGAGTGTGCCTGAGCAGCAGGCGAATCCAGAGGTTTTTCCGTACGCGATGTCGCCCGTCGAGCCGATGTCGCGTGACGCGTCACTGACGTGGATTAGAGACTCGCGCATGCAGCTTGCTGAAGCGGTCAGCCGACACGGTGCCGTGTTACTGCGCGGTTTCCCGTGGCAGTCCGATGAGGATTTTGATGCGGCGATACAGGCGTTCGGTCAACCCAATTTTACCTATGCTGAGTCACTATCGAATGCCGTGCGAATCAATCGGACCGAGCGGGTATTCACGGCAAACGAGGCACCGCCGGACGTCTCGATATATTTGCATCACGAAATGGCGCAAACACCGGTGTTTCCCGCGCAGCTGTTTTTCTTTTGTGAAAAGGCGGCTGAGATCGATGGACAAACGCCGGTCTGCCGATCGGATTGGCTTCTGCAACGTCTAGAGGCGGAGCGACCCGATTTTGTGGCGCGCTGTCGCGAGCTGGGTGTGCGTTATCGCAATTCGATGCCGGATACCGATGATGCGCAGTCGGGTCAAGGTCGAAGCTGGCGCTCAACACTGAAGGTTCAGTCGCAAGCTGAGGCAGAAGATCGATTACGGTCTTTGGGGTATGACTGGGAGTGGCAGGCTGGTGGCGCGTTGAACTTCACGTCGCCGAGACTGCCTGCGATTCGGAAGCTGTCGTGTGGTCGTGAAGTGTTTTTCAATCAACTGATCGCTGCGTTCCGCGGATGGCAGGATGCAGAGAAATCGATTTTGTTCGGAGACTACAGCGCGATTGATTCTGCCGACATGGTCAGAACCTGCGACATTTCGGATGAGATCACTTTCGATATTCCCTGGCAGGCAGGTGATCTTGTGGTTGTGGATAATTTCCTGGTCATGCACGGTCGACGACCCTACCAGGGCAAGCGTTGCATCCTCGTCTCATTGGTTGCTAACGACGGAAGTCGACTGGCGGCGTAGTCAGGAAACCAATCGTGCTGATTCAGTCGCTTCGGCGGGTTCGCCGGTCGACAGCGTGCCGTCGGCAAGCGCGTGTACCACCCGATTCCGCCCCGTTCGTTTTGCTTCATACAAAGCATCGTCGGCGCGTTTAACCCAACTGTCGTAACCTTCGCCGGCAACCAGTTGAGCGATTCCGATCGACACCGTGACCGGGTGCCCTTCGACCAATCGTGTCGCTTCAATCAGCACTCTGAGGTCTTCCGCCATTCGGTGTGCTGTGCCTTTGCCGGCATCGTCGGCAACGATCAAAAACTCTTCACCACCTATTCGATAGATTGTGTCGCTGGATCGCACTCGTTGACGCAGGACATTGACGATCCCCACCAAAACATCGTCCCCAGCGGCATGACCGAACTGATCGTTGATCTTCTTGAAATTATCGAGATCCAGCAGGATCAACGAAACCTTAAGCGGTTTACGTTGATTGCGGGCTATGAGTGTTTTTAAGCGTGCACCGAGTCCCCGCCGGTTTTCGGCACCGGTAAGTGGGTCTTTGGTCGCGACGCGTTCGAGTGTGGCGCGCTGCACTTCCTTTTGCGAAGAGAACGCATACGAAAAAGCCATCGTCAAAAACATTGGGAACACAGTTGTCATTAGCTGCCCGGGTTCCAGTGTCGTGACCAACTGAGGTGCCAAGGCGGAGAAGGTCATAACGCTCAGGCCCAGCGCCTGCATTGCAGGCAACAAGTAGAAGATGATGAGAATGAGCGGAAACACCCAGGCCAATTGCTTGCTGCCGGCAACGTACACGGTTGTGAGGGCAGCAACGACACAAATCGCCGTCACAGCATATCGAGCGAGTGCGATTTTGCCGCTGACGTAGACATAGGCGGTCAAAGCACACAGTCCGGCGATCAGTGTCGAATCGAGGATGAACAGCGGCCAGCTGCCCTGCATGAACCGCATTATGGCAAATGGCAAAACTGCGATGGAGCCGGCTGCCGTAAGCAGCATCAAGATCAGCTCGTCGGTGGTGCGTGTCCGACCCGTCATCCCCTCTCCTCACGTACTCTCGTACGTCGTCCCAAACTCAGTGTAATGCGTGCGAGGCGCGAACGAGAAATCCACAGGCACTCCGCGCTCGATTGGTCTAGTGCGCACAAATGTCGCAAAGATTGCCTCGCTTTCAGGTTCAGTGCTGATACATTGGCGGAATTTATCGCACCATTCATCACCAAAGTGGATGAATCGACAGAGGATTTCTGTGAACGATGCACCGACACCTGGAACGGTACTTGCGGCTGCCGAGCAGGCTGCGAACCGATTGTCCCAGCACCTTAACCACACGCCGCTTCTCGAGTTTCGCGATTTGAATGATCTTGCAGGTGGCCGCGTGCTCCTGAAGCCGGAGAACCTGCAACGGTCCGGATCATTCAAGATTCGCGGCGCACTCAACGCGTTAGATGATTGTCTCGATGAAGCGCGTTCGAAGGGCGTTGTTGCGTGGTCTTCCGGTAACCATGCCCAGGGCGTTGCATTGGCCGCAAGAATTCGAGAGGTCGATGCGCATATCGTGATGCCGCACGACGCACCTCCGGCCAAAAGACTCGCGACGGAAGCGTTGGGTGCGCGCGTCATTGGCTATGATCGTTATACTGAGAATCGGGAGACGATCGCACGCGCACTTGCGACGAAACTTGGCGCGCCACTGATCCCATCGTACGACCATCCCAGCGTCATTGCGGGGCAAGCAACAATAGGACTCGAGATTTACGCGGACCCCAAACTACGCGACACGTCGGCGGATCAAGTGTTGATCTGCTGCGGGGGAGGCGGTATGACTGCGGGCATCGGCAGTGTGCTGAGCCAGCGTTCGCCGAGTACGTCGATCTACGCGGTCGAACCGGCAGTCGCTGACGACACCAAGCGATCACTTGTCGCCGGCCATCGTGTTTCGATCGCGGCGACAACCCGTTCGGTGTGCGACGCGTTGTTGACGCCTACGCCAGGCGAACTGACGTTTCCGATCAACCAGAAAATTCTGTCAGATGTCCTGACAGTGTCCGACGATGAGGCACTGTTTGCGGTTGGCTTCGCCTTCCGTCAGTTGGGCCTCGCGGTAGAGCCGGGTGGTGCGGTCGCGCTGGCGTCCATTCTGAGTGGCAAAATCAACACTAGAGATCGGACGACGGTAGCACTGTTGTCCGGAGGAAATCTTGACGGTGAGATGCTCGCCCGCGGTTTGGCCGCGTTTGCGAAAGGTTAGAACGATTCCGTTTGGTCGGTATTCTTATCCGCGTCATCACCACGACTCTCGATGAAATCGCCGGTAATCATTTCGGCATAGCTCTGTCCGGGGCCGACCATCGGGTAAACCGACGCATCCGGGTCGATGATGACCTCAAGGAACGCAGGTCCTTCGTATTCGATGAATGCCTTGATCGTGTCCTGCAATTCGGCAGGATCACTCAAACGGACTGCGTACTCGAAACCATCTGCCTTGGCCGCTTTGATGAAGTCCTTGCGATGCAGTGACTTGTCGCTCGCCGACAAGCGACCTTTGTAGTAGAGCTTCTGCCACTGGCGCACCATACCGTCACCGTAATTGTTCAAAACCACGATTTTGATTGGCAGCTTGTACGTGGTCACGGTCTCCAGTTCGCCAAGATTCATCCGAATGCTAGCGTCGCCGTCGATGTCGATCACGAGCCTGTCTGGATGACCGAGTTGCGCACCCACAGCTGCAGGCACGCCGAAACCCATGGTGCCCATGCTGCCTGAGGTCAGCCAGAGCCTTGGCTCGCGGAAATCGAAGTACTGTGCGGCCCACATCTGATGTTGTCCGACACCCGTCGTGATGATCGCGCGTCCATCCGTAATGTTGTTGATCGACTCGATCACTGCCTGAGGCTGGATCTTGGTGTTCTCTCGATCGAAATTCAGGGCGTGCCGGTGCTTCAGTCCTTCGATTTCTGTGTGCCATTGATCGAAGGTTTTGTCGAATCCTGCACGATCTGCTGCCGCCAGAATATCCTCGAGGTCTCGCGTTAACACGCCATTGTGGTACCAGGCGACGCTACGCACCTTGTCGATTTCGGATACGTCGATATCGAAGTGTGCTATGTGCTTTGCATTCGGGGCGAAGCGTTGTGGAACGCCAGCGACCCGATCATCGAATCGTGACCCTACGGCGATCAGGAAATCGCAATCCTCGACCGCGTAGTTTGCAAACGCCATACCGTGCATGCCGAGCATGTGCAGCGCGAGCGGTTCTGTCGTGTCGACCGCACCAATTCCCATCAAGGTGGTCGTCACCGGAATACCGAAGCGATCCGCGAAGCGTCTGACAGCATCACTCGCGTTTGCGTTGATGACGCCACCACCTGCATAAATCAAAGGTCGCTCGGATTCCTGGAGCAGCTGCAGGAATGACTCACAGGCCTCGCTCGTCAATTCAACATCTGTAATCCGCTGCAATCGGCGTCGGTACCCCGGGATCGGGAGACGAGATCGCCCGTGGAACACGCCTTCCCAGTTTTGAATGTCCTTTGGAACGTCAATAACCACCGGACCCGGCCGACCGGTCCGTGCGATTTCATAGGCGGTCCGGATGGTCGCTTCAAGCCGCTCCGGTTCTGTGACCAGGAATACATGCTTAGCGACTGAGCCCATTACCGCAGAGATAGGCGCTTCCTGAAAAGCGTCGGTCCCGATTGCAGCCCTTGGCACCTGACCGCAGATCACAACAAGCGGAATGGAATCGGCGGCACTATCGCGGACCGGTGTGACCATGTTGGTTGCACCGGGACCCGACGTCACCATCACAGTGCCCACTTTCCCGGTGGCACGTGAGTAACCAGCCGCCATGAAGCCAGCACCTTGCTCGTTCGCAGGAACCACCAAAGGTAGCGCGGCATTGCCTGCATCGTCACGGTGCTGCTGGTTGTAGCGAAACACCGCGTCGTAGGTCGGCAAAATTGCACCACCGCTATAGCCGAAGATGACACCAACCTGTTCGTCGGCGATTACCTGCACGATCATTTCCGCACCGGTCATCGAAGTGCCATGCAATGCGTGTTGGTCATTCATAGATGCGGCAGGTCGATTCATTTCAAACGTTACGGAATTGCACCGCGAGTTTACGGCGGTGATTTGAGTGTGTTGCAAGCCCTGTTGCATTGCAATAGGACGATCCTTGCGCGACTATCCGCGCAGGGTAGTAAGGGTGTTGTATGCGTCACGTAATTTCCGTACTGGTTCAAAATGAGGTCGGAGTGCTTACTCGTTTGACGGGCATGTTCTCGACTCGTGGATACAACATTGAATCGTTGAACGTCGCACCGACCGAAGACCCGGCGATTTCGCGTCTTACGGTGGTGACGTCTGGCTCTGATGCCGCACTCGAGCAAATTTCACGACAGATTTGCAAGCTTATCGACGTGGTTGATTTGCATGATATGACCCAAGGCGATCATTTCGAGCGCGAGCTGGCGTTGATCAAACTGCGTGTGCCTGTGAATTCACTTGAAACCGTCTCGTCGCTCTGCCGTGATTCCGGAGCGCGTGTTCTCGATGAGCACCCTGGGGCGTTTACCATTGAGTATGCGAACTCGACGGCCAAAGTGGATCAGTTCGTGGCCCAGCTACTGACCCATGGCACCGTCGTTGCTTTGGTCCGAAGCGGCAGCCTCGGTATTTCTCGTGGTGCGACAGTGCTCGCCGGCGAAGCTATGCCAGACGTTGCTGCGCTTGTGGCCCGCGTTGCGAGTGAAAACTGATAGCCAGGGTCATGACCGCCGTCTCGACGCCCGAATCGGCAGCGACTGTTCTAAAGCGCTGCACCAATATTGTCGTCAAAATAGGCTCGTCGCTGCTGGTGGGTGAGGCGGGGCTTAGAGAAGAATGGCTCCGGAGTATCGCGGTAGACATCAGCACGTGGGTTGCGCGCGGCGACCGCGTGACGATTGTTTCGTCAGGTGCGGTCGCGCTCGGACGCCCGGATCACCATAGACCGCTAGAGATGCCAGACAAACAAGCAAGCGCCGCGGTCGGTCAGGTCTACCTGTCGCAGGCCTGGCAAACAGCGTTCGCGTCATTGGGCTTAACGGTCGGGCAGGTTTTATTAACTCCAGCGGACACCGAACACCGACGGCGCCATTTGAATGCTCGCGCGACGCTCGCTGCGCTGCACACTCGGCAATGTATCGCGGTCATCAACGAAAACGATACGGTGGCAACCGATGAGCTTCGCTACGGTGACAACGATCAACTTGCGTCGCGCGTGGCACAAATGATCGATGCGGATTGCCTTTTGCTACTCAGCGACGTGCCCGGCCTCATGACAGCACCGCCGAGCGCGGCATCGGATGGTCAGTTGGTCGCGTGGCTCGATTCGATCGAGGATTCGACTTTGGCACTCGCGGGCCCGAGTGGTTCCGAGGTCGGCACTGGCGGGATGCGCAGCAAACTGGTTGCGGCACAGCGTGCAACACGCGCTGGTGCAATGGTGATTATCGCCGATGGCGAGCCGGATCATCCTCTGGCCGCTTTGGAAGCGGGTGGCGAAGCGACAGTCTGTGCGTCGGCCATGCAACCGGGTCGAGCGCGCCGTCGTTGGATCGCGGGCATGGTCGGGCGTGATGCGACGGTACACATTGATGCGGGTGCGGTGCACGCTTTGAGAAATGGCAAAAGTTTATTGGCGGTTGGTGTCGAATTTTTCTCCGAACCCTTTGATGTCGGGGACTGCCTTTCCATTCAGGATTCGAGCCAGCACGAAATTGCCGTTGGATTGGCCGGTTGGTCGAGTGCGGACCTCGAGGCGCATGCAGATTCCGGACGTTCGGTAAAACGTCGTCCGCTGGTCCATCGAGATGATCTGATCGTTTTTGATGGAGGGGCAACATGATCGATCAGAGCTTGTTGCAAGAGCTTGCCACCGCGGCGAGAGCGGCGAGCACGCAGCTTGCGCAAACGTCGGGCGCTGACCGCGATCGGGCGTTACGCTCAATTGCGGCCGCTATCGCGAGCGATTCAGAAGCGATACTCGCGGCAAATCAAATCGATATCGATAAAGCCGAGAGTCGCAGTCTCCCTGCAGCCTTTGTTGACCGGTTGTTGTTGGACGACTCGCGCGTTCAGGCGATCTCAGATGCCGTGTTGGCGGTTGCAGGTCTCGATGATCCTCTGGGGCGTGTTCTCGATGAGCGTCACCGTCCGAACGGCCTCAGGATTTCCCGCGTGAGTGTCCCGCTCGGGGTTGTCGGCATTATTTATGAGAGCCGCCCAAACGTGACTGCAGACGCGGCCGCGATATGTTTGAAAGCGGGCAATGCCGTGATTCTTCGCGGCGGTAGTGACAGTGCCCACAGCACCTATGCGATCGCGCATTCCGTCAAACGCGGCTTGGCGGATGCAGAGCTGCCCGTCGATTCAGTTCAGGTGGTCCCTTCGCAAGACCGGGACTGGGTTGGAGAGATTCTGAAAGGTCTGAATGGCAGTATCGACGTCGTTGTTCCTCGTGGCGGACGCAGCCTGGTCGAGCGAGTGCAAACCGACGCCCGTGTGCCCGTGATCGGTCATCTTGAAGGTCTGTGCCACACTTTTGTGCACAAATCAGCCGACCTCGCGATGGCGTGTGATGTCGTAGTTAACGCGAAGATGCGACGTGTCGGAATCTGCGGGGCGTTGGAGACTTTGCTATTGGATGCACGCTGGCCGAGGCACGCGCAGGCTGCTCTGATCGATCAGTTAATCGATGCGGGCTGCGAATTGCGCGGTGACGAGGCTGCCTGTGCGATTGATCCTCGGATGACGGCTGCCACCGTGGACGATTGGACCACCGAATATCTGGCGCCGGTATTGTCTGTAGCGGTGGTGCCCGATGCGGACGCGGCGATCGCGCATATTGGGATGTATGGATCCGGTCATACCGACGCGATCGTGTGTGAAGACTCGCGCGTGGCGGAGCGTTTTATTGCTGCGGTCGACAGTGCAATCGTGATGCACAATGCATCCACCCAGTTCGCCGATGGCGGTGAGTTCGGCCTCGGTGCGGAGATCGGAATATCGACGGGTAAGTTGCATGCTCGAGGACCGGTAGGTGCTGCGGAGCTCACGAGCTACAAGCATGTGGTTCGTGGTGGGGGGCAGACAAGGCCTTAGCGAACCACGAAGTGTCCGAGCCCGGCGTGGCCACTCCACTGCTTCGGTTGGTACGGAATCACCTCAGGTGACTTACCCGATTCAAGGCGCCTTTTCAGGCGAATCCAGAAGTCAGGGTCGAGCAGGTCTGCGTGGTGTTCCATAAACGCGTTGCGAGCATCTTCCCGGAATCCGAGAAACCGAACGAATTGTTCCGGGAATATGTCGTTGGGTCCGACATAAAACCACGCACCGGCGCGCATTTCATCGACGTCGTCTCGCGCCTCAGGTAGCTTGCGGAAGTTGCATTCTGTAACCAGGCATAGCTCGTCGTAGTCGTAGAAGATCACACGACCATGGCGCGTGACGCCGAAATTCTTCAGCAATAGATCGCCAGCGAAGATGTTGCTCAAGGCAAGGTCGCGGATGGACTGCCCGTAGTCTATTGCCGCAGCTCTCACCTCGGCAGGTTCGGCTTCTTGCAGGTATAGATTCAACGGTGTCAGGCGTCGTTCTATATAGCAGTGAGACACAATCAACTTGTCACCTTCGACCGAGCAGGTTTTCGCGCATCCTTCGAGTAGTGACTGGAGCAACTCATCGGAGAATCGATGCTTGTCGAATTCAAGGCTGCGAAACTCCTGCGCGTCCACCAGGCGTCCGGCACGATCGTGATTGAACACGAGGCGGTACTTTGCAATGACGTCTTGTCGAGCAATGTCCTTTGGGTACGCGAATCGATCACGGATGAGCTTGAAGACAAGCGGATAGGAAGGGAGCGTGAACACCTCCATCACCATGCCTTTATCACCGCGCGCGAACTCGAACTGATCCGTTGAGTTTTGAAGGTGCTCCGCCATCGCACGGTAGCGCTCTGTTTTGCCTTGCTTGGCACGGCCTAGCACAGTGTAAATCTCGGCAACAGGCTTATTGGGCAACATCGATTGGATGAAGCCGACGGCGGCGCCCACTCGCGAGACGTCGGCGTGGAAGTAACTTCTGGTGAACCCGAACAACATGCTGACATCGTTCTCGGACAGAATTACCGCGTCTGCATAAATGCCTTCATCGCTGTTTCGCAAGGCGATCACCAACGGTGACGACCACTCGCCACTGCTCATTCGTCCGACGAGATAGGCGCGTGTCGAACGGTAAAACACGCTGCTCATCAACTCGACTTGATCGACCTTTGTATCCGGGCGTGTATGCGCGAGAAACGCTTCAAGTTCGGCGGAAAGAAAATCCAAAGTCCGTTCGATATCGCGAAAGTTGACCCGGAAGCTGAAATCCGAGAGCGCCTCGTCGAGCAGATGGCGAAGTGATCCACGGTTGCGGTACACGTAGCGCTCGAGTTCGGTAATCGGGATTTGGGCGGGCGTCACATCGGCGGCGAGAAACTCGACGGACGGGTCAACGCCGACCGTGGCGAAGATTCGACGCGTTACCGAATTGTAGAACGTCTTGAAGAACTCGGTATCGGGGTAGCTCGATATATGCTGCGCATAGCGCTCTCTGACGGCACACCACAGCGGGTGACGATCCTCGACGCCCGCCAGCCGTTCCTGCAGATCGTCGACACAGGCAGTCACGCACCGGTCGTACAAGGCGATGCGCTCTACGGCATCGAGTCTCCCCGCCGACCAGTTACGCTCTTCGAAGCAGCGCTTGGCGCGCCGGGTGATCTGCCCAAAACGGGTGTTGTAGTCGATGAAGGCATCGCGCAGCGTGTGCGAGACCTCATTGACCAACCCCTGCGATACCCGGCCCGCCACTGACGCGTCAGCCCATATTGCTGATCATCAGATCGCCAAACTCACTGCATTTGACTTCGGTAGCGCCTTCCATCAACCGGGCGAAGTCGTAGGTCACTTTGCGACTGGCAATCGTGGCGTCCATCGCGCGAATGATTGCGTCGGCTGCCTCGGTCCACCCCATGTAGCGCAGCATCATCTCGCCCGAAAGAATTAACGAACCCGGGTTGACCTTATCGAGATTGGCATATTTTGGTGCGGTACCGTGAGTCGCTTCGAACACGGCATGTCCGGTGTCGTAGTTGATGTTGCCACCTGGCGCGATGCCGATGCCGCCCACTTGGGCAGCGAGTGCATCCGACAGGTAGTCACCATTGAGGTTCATCGTTGCAATCACATCGAACTCGCGAGGTCTCGTCAGAACCTGCTGCAACGTGATGTCGGCAATTGCGTCCTTGACGAGGATCTTCCCGTCGGCCAGCGCCTTCGTTTGTTCTTCGTTGGCTGCATCGGTCCCTTTTTCAGCCTGGGTTCGGTCATATTGATCCCAGGTATAGGTGTGGTCTGCAAAATCGGATTCAGCGAGTTCATAGCCCCAGTTGCGGAATGCGCCTTCCGTGAATTTCATGATGTTGCCCTTGTGGACAAACGTCACGCTCTTGCGGTCGTTGGCGATCGCGTACTGAATCGCTGCGCGCACCAAGCGCCCGGTGCCCTCGCTCGACACCGGCTTGAGTCCGACCCCGCTGGTCGCCGGGAAACGGATTTTTTCGTACTCGGACGGAAAGTGCTCCTGCAGCAGCTGCAGGAATGCCGTGTTACTTTCCGAGCCTTGCTCGAATTCGATACCGGCATAGATGTCTTCGGTGTTCTCACGGAAAATCACCATGTCAACATCCTGCGGATTGCGCACAGGTGATGGCACGCCGTCGAACCAGCGTACCGGTCGCAGGCAGACATACAGGTCAAGCATTTGCCGCAACGCGACGTTCAGCGATCGGATACCGCCACCGATCGGTGTGGTCAGCGGTCCTTTGATGGACACCAGGTAGTCTCGGCATGCCTGCACCGATGATTCAGGGAGCCAGGTGTTATACAAGTCATTTGCCTTCTGACCGGCGAATATCTCAACCCATTCGATCTTCCGCTTGCCGCCATAGGATTTCTCGACTGCCGCGTCCAGCACTCTGACAGTCGCACGCCAGATATCCGGCCCGGTGCCATCACCCTCGATGAAAGGTACGATCGGATGATCTGGTACCTGCAGTTTGCCGTTCTCAATGGTGATCTTCTCACCACCGGTCGGTGGTGTAATGACTGGTTCAGACATCGGTTGCTCCCCGTCTCGCAGATTGATTTTTATCCCGCTCGTATTATCCGATATCGGCTGCGTGACGGCCAGCACTGCACGATATAATCGTCGAATGTGGACGAGATTCCTGTTGGTTATCGTACTCATGGTCAGCGCGTCGCAGGTTGATGCGGATATGAGTAGTACCGGCGGGCCGGATCAGGCCCGTCCTCGCGTGGCGCTGGTGTTGTCGGGCGGTGGCGCGCGTGGCGCTGCGCATGTCGGGGTGATTCGAGCGCTGGAGGAAAACAATATTCCGGTCGATGTTGTCGTTGGCACCAGCATGGGGGCTGTTGTAGGTGGCCTGTATTGTGCGGGCCTTGATGCCGATGCGCTGGAGGTTGTTGTCAGGGACATTGACTGGCTCGACGCGTTTGTCGATAACTCGGCGCGCGAAAATCTCACCTATCGACGAAAACGAGACGACGATGATTTCTTGATTCGATTTGATCTAGGTGTTCGCGACGGCCGGCTGCGGTTGCCAACGGGCATCATCCAGGCGCAGAAGCTGATGCAATATCTGCGTGAGAATACGCTGAACTACAGTCGGACCGAGTCGTTCGACGATTTGCCTACACCGTTTCGAGCGGTCGCAGCAGACCTTGGGACCGGCGACACGGTGGTTCTGGACTCGGGTGATCTGGCGGTCGCCATGCGCGCCAGCATGTCTGCACCTGGTGTGTTCGCGCCGGTCGAATGGGAAGGGCGCGTTTTGGTCGATGGCGGCATCGCGATGAATCTTCCGATTGAGGTCGCGCAGTCGCTGGATGTCGATGTCATCATCGCGGTCGATGTCGGATTTCCCGTGATGCCGCTCGATACGCTCGAGTCAGCATTAGCCGTGTCGAACCAGATGCTGACGATCCTGATCGAACGCGAGACGCGCGAGCAACGCGCTTTGCTCGATGCGGACGACGTGTTGATTCAGCCTGCGCTTGGAATTCTCGGTTCGACGGATTTCCTGCAGGCGCTGGATGCGATAGAGATTGGCTATCAGAGCGTTACGCAGCACATGGCACGCCTGCAGCACCTGTCGATCGAGCAGGCCCGCTACGAGTCGCATCGCGCGCGTCGTGATGACACCGGTAACGACGAACGCGTGCCAGGACGAATAGAGATCAAGACCGATGCGTCGATACTGCCCGACGTGATTCTGACCCGGATGGCGACGCAGCCGGGTGAACCTCTCTCCATCGACCGACTGCGTGAGGATCTGGCAAAGATATATGGTTTGGGTCTGTTCGAACGCGTGGATTATCAGTGGGTCGAACATGAAGACGACGATGCGCCGGCGTTGCAGATTGATGCCGTTGCGAAGCAATGGGGCCCCGGGTATCTGCGGTTTGGCCTGTCGCTGGAGGAAGATTTTGAAGGATCTGGCGTTTTTCAAGCCTCAGCGCGATATTTGAGAACGGCCATAAATCGACTTGGTGCCGAGTGGCGAACCAGCCTGTCTGCAGGCACCAACGTGTCCTTGGAGTCTGAGTTCTATCAACCGATCAGCAACGATTTACGGTATTTCGTTGCGCCGATTTTAAGAGTGGACCAACGCAACATTAATGTGTTCGAAACAAACGAGCGCATCGCTCGCTACCGTCTGAGCACGGGTAGCTTCGAATTGTCGGCTGGACGGGAGATCAGCAATTGGGGCGAGGTTCGCCTGGGTGTCTTTCGGGAAACAGGGAGCGCCAGAGTTAAAGTCGGTGCGCCTAACCTGCCATCACTCGACTTCGACGCTGGCGGTTTTCGTGCATCATTTGGATTCGATAGTCTTGATGACACGGTATTTCCCAAAAAGGGCTCACGCTTCGAATTCACGACGCGCTCTGTGCGCGAGTCGTTGGGCGGCGTTAGAAACTATGAGACTTACCAGTCGACCTATGATGGTTACTGGACGGTCGGCCGCCATACATTTTCATTGGGTCTGGATCTTGCCACCAGCAACAACGCGAATGATTTGCTCGCTGAAGTCACGTTCCTTGGTGGTTTCCTGAATCTGTCTGGTCTGGATCGCAACGCACTCGTCGGGCCACACTCTGCCATTTCGAGACTGGTGTACCAAAGACGCGTCGGTCGAACTGGTGGAGGTTTTTTCGACTGGCCGCTTTATCTGGGCGCTTCAGTCGAAGCAGGCAACGTTTGGGATCGTGCTGGCCTGGCTTCGAGTTCAGATCTGATTTTCAACGGTAGTCTGTTCGCTCGTCTGGATACGTTTTTGGGTCCTGCCTACCTTGCGAGTGGATTTGGCGAGAACGGTGAAACGACGTTGTACTTTTTTCTTGGCGCAACGCCAAACTAGGCACGAACTACTCGGGATTCACTCTTTGCAGAATGATGCTGGGGTCGTCGCCGATTCGATAGAAGCCGTGTCGCTTCCGCATCTCGGCAAAACGTGAATCACGCTCCGCTTCCGTTCGAAACCAATGCAGTTTTTCCCAGCTGCTGCCGACCAGTTTGTTGAATGGGTCAGTCGCCGGCGCGGTCACCCGAATTCCCCACGGACGCTCTTCGTGTATTCGACTGGCGTCCACCAGATTGTGTTCATGGCAGTAGGGTTGATTACTCATCGTCCTGGTCCCCGACAACTACTGCTGCGTAGCTTAGCGATATGGTTGCCGCGGGTACAGCATTACTCCGAGCTGCGCCCGCGATCGGCGGCGCCCTCGCGATCCGCCCAGTGGAGAATGCGTCGAGTGACGAACCAATACAGTCGCTTGCCGGTCGAGCGCCAGATACGGCTGGGTAGCGACGGCTGCGCGAGAATCGCGAGTTCGCGCTGGGTTAACAGATCGGGTCGGTAGGTTCGTTTGTGCTTCAAGAGGTGTCGAATATCCTCTCTCGCCTGTAGCCGAAACAACGCGCTACGCTTGCGATGAACCGACGCCAGTTGGAAATCAACCAGTGCAGGTTGGCCGGCGGGATCGACCAGCCAGTTTGGTTCCTTTGCGAGGTCATTGTGGCTGATGTTCGCGCGATGCAGGCGATGGAGCGCTTTGCGAGCCGACGTGAAGTATTGGCGATCACTCGGTTTCGCTTCATACATCGTCTGACCTTCGACAAACGTCCGGGCAAGAGAATACTTATCCAGCCAAATGAGTTGCGGCGCACTTATACTCGATGGAAGGCGACCTAATGCCCGCGCCTCACGACGCATCAACCAACGGGCCAGCGGACCGGCGAACGTCATTGCGCTGCGCGTATCGCGCACGATGTAAGCGGAACCTTGATTGTTCGTACACAGTAATACTGATCCGAACGTGTCGCGTTTTAGGAGTTTCGAGCCCGTGCACGAATGGCGATTGCTGGGGTCCATTTCCTGAGTCTCGATGAGCGAGTGCGCGAAGGCAAGTGATACAACACTGCCCTGCTGCTAAGATTTCCGGATGAGCGAGACCTCAACATTGCCGGGTCTGGAAAGTGGTGCAACAACGCGAACCGCACGGCCACAGTTTTTCGCCTTGCGCGGTCCGCTCGCACCTGACCGTGCGGGCTACATCGAACGGGCCGCTGATCGCGCCGTCTGGCAGGCACTTGAGGCAACGCACTACGTCAACTTGACCGGAGCGCCAAAGAGCGGCAAGACGAGTTTGATGCTCCGCTTGGCCAGACGCTTGCGCGAACTGGATGATGCACCCACTGTTGCGATGATTGAATTGCGTCAGCTACTCGAGCGCGAAGGTCGCGATGACGTCGCACGGTGTTTCTATGCGATTGCGTTTCGTCTCGCGCGCCAGCTGCGGGTCGGATTTGACTTGCAGGACTGGTGGGCGGACAACGCGATGCTGCCGCATCATCTGAGATTCCTGGAGCTGTTCCGGGAGTTCGTAGTCGGTAATCCGGGGCGTCGTCTGGTTCTGTTGTTCGACGATTCGGGCGACCTCGCGCGTCGAGAGGAAGGCGAGCCGTTTCTACAGGCGATTCGTCTTGCCTACGATTCGCGGACAACCGATCCCGATATGGCTCGTCTTTGTGTTGTGTTTGGCAGTACCGGTGATGCGCAATTTGGTGTTGCTGATTCGATACGCATGCCGCACTCGGTCTCGCAACGCATTACGCTGGAACCGTTCAATCTGGGCGAGTCGTTTCGCCTGGCACCTGCGCTTGGTCTCAGTCGCGATGTCGCCGAGTTTGCGATGCAACGGATTTTCGACTGGGTAGCCGGTCAACCTTCGATGACCCAGACCTTCGCAGCCAGTCTGGCGTCGCGCGGCGCTCAGCCTGCCGAGGTGACCAACCAAATTGATCAGATGGCGGAGCGAATGCTGGCGAAGCCCGTCACGCCCGGGTCCGATGATTATGTCGGCGTCGTCGCGGAGCGCGTGCTGAGTGCGCCGCGTACAGAGCGCGAGGCAATGCTTGTTTCGCTCGGGCAAATCTCCAAATTAGGGCGCCTGCTGTTTGATGCGCGCTCCGCAGCGCATGACCAACTGTTGGCCCTCGGGCTGGCGAAACTCAGTCCAGACGGATTCATGGTGCCGGGTAGTCGCATCATCAGGCGGCGATTCGGCGCTGCCTGGGCGAACCAGCATTTGGCGGTCAGGTTACGGGGGGCTGCGCTTGCTGTTGCTGCAACTCTGGTGTTGTCCCTTGTGTCGGTCTGGTACCTGAACCGACTACCCGCTGACTCGGTTCGCACCCTGACGTCCGCGCAAGCGACAGTGTCGGAAATCGGTGCCGCTTACGAGCGCCTGGCATTCTGGCCTGGCCACTCGACGAACGCTGAGCGCCTCTTGGAGTTTGCCATCTCGCAGCGATTTGCAGCTGGTGTGTCGACGGAGGAGGCTGCGACACTGCTGGAGGTTGCCGAGGGGTACGGCGTGCCAGTGGATCGGCGTCAGCAGTGGTTGCGACAAGTCTGGAAGGATCGTCGTCTTGCCGCGTTACGTCGTGGTGATCGACTCGCCGCACTGCGTGCGACAAGACGCGAACTGGAGCTTGCGCCGGATGATCAATCGCTGCTTCAAAGGGCCGTTAATCTGGTCGGGTCGGACTTTCCTGACGTACGCCAAGTGCTCTCAAGCGGTGAGAGCGTGGACGCCATCCGATTTGATGCTCGGGAAAATCGATTGGTCTCCTCCCATAGCGGCACACTTAGATTCTGGCAGCGAGATCGGACAGGTCAGTGGCTGACCACCCCATCGGAACTGCGACCGGTCGGGCTGCAGTCGGCACCACTGAATTTGCGGTTCGAACTCCCGGAGGTTGTACGTCCTGCGCGCCTCAAGGCGCTGCTCGAGATTCAGCATCCGCGACCTGCAGATTTGCAATTGACAATCACCGCACCGAATGGGGTTAGCGCATCGCTGCCTTACGAGGCTTTGCCGGATGGCGAGTGGTCACTCAGCGTTTTTGAGGAGTTTCGAGCTTTGCGCGCTGCGACGCCGGCTGGCCTCTGGTCTATGACCATCGTGGACTCGGTACCGGATATGACCGGCGAAGTGGTTGCAGCACGACTCGGTTCAGTGAATTTTGGTGATACCAGTGAGCGTGGTCTTTCAGATCCCGTTCCATCGACGACAGCCGACATTTTGTTAGGCCCCGACGGTCGTTTTGCGTTGGTTTTCCCGGACGCCGAAGGCGATCTCGCCGCTAGCTGGGAGCTAAAGACGCGCCGAATCGTCGCGGCTCTCCCGATCATGTCGCGGAGTGATGTGATTGGCTTTACTGACAGCGGCACAGAATTGATCGCACGGGTCGCGGGGCGCGTCGAACGACTCAGGCTCAGCGACGGCGCCGTGTTCGAACTACCCGACGGCGTTGCAACCGCCAGTCGATTGTGGCATTCCAAAACGGGTCGTTTCCTGGCTGCTGTTGCGGCCGATCCATCTGTGTTGCAGGTGGTAGAAATAATGACGGGGGAGACGGAAGCGCGGTTGACGACCAGTGGCAGCCTTGAGCAAGTTGCGATCTCCGACGACGCGTCGCTGGTTGCGACGGTCGAGCAGGATCGCATCGTGCGAGTGTGGTCTACGAGAGGCGAGAACATCGTCGCCCAGGTACCGGTCGATTCGGGCGTCGCGCAGATAGCATTCGCTGCGGATCAGTTGTTGATCCTGCCGGAGTCGGGCGGCTTGGTGTCATGGTCATTGGAGCGTCCGGAGATACCTTCTCGCTGGGCTGGTGAACCGGTGTGGTCGTCGACACACGACCGCCAAACGGGCTTGACGTTAATTGGCTCAGCGCGGGATGGCTTTCGTCTCCACGACCTGGTGGAGCGCAGCGATCGAGCGCTACCTTTTCTTGGGTTGTCCGGTCTCCCGTTGCGCGCGGACCTGTTGCGACTGCGGGACGGTCTTGCGGTTATCTCCGAGCCTGAATCCGGCACTATTGTGATTTGGGAGCCGTCTTTGCCCGCCCTGTCTGTTGGTGGATTCAGGATTCGACGAGCCTGGTTGTCAAACGACAACGCGCTACTGGCGGTGGCCGATGCGCGTGACGCTTTCACTGCCGTGCGGCTTGATGAAGATATCGAGGCGCTTCGTGTACTGGATGATGTTGTCGCGCCAGTGACGCATAGCAGTTCCCCGGCAATCGTTGAGTTCTCGCCTGATCAAAAACTGGTCCTCAGCGTTGAGCGGGCAGGTTGGTTTCGCTTGCATGATGTCGAGCAAGTTTTGACTCGGCGTGACATCGGTCGTGCGCCTGAACCCGCTCGGGCAGCGGCATTTGATGCGACAGGAACCGAGTTTGCGATCTCAGCCGGTAATCGCTTGTTGCGTTTTGATGCAGAGACCGGTGAGCAAATTGCGAGTCTTGAGCTCGACACACCTGCCAATGTAGTCGCTTGGAGCGGCACACTGAATTCCTGGTTGATCGGTGACCAGAATGGCAGTTTGATCGCGATTCCAAGCGGTTCGGATGTGCGGGCACGACCGGTGAGTCTATCGGACCAAGGACCGATCGACCGCTTGGCTACGGGACTGAACAACGACCGCGTCGCGGTGGCTCGGGATCATCTTCTTTCGGTGATCGACTTGAACACTCGCCAGCAGGTCGGCGCGGCGTTGGCAATGCCGTCGCGCATCGATGGAATTGCGGCCGCCGAAGATGGTCGGCATGTGCTGGCCCGTGCGGGCCAGTGGTTGTTTCGAGTACATATCAACTCGGTTGGTCTACGTATCCGGTCGCAACGATTGATTTCACCTGGTGCATTGCCCCATTCGGCACTTGTCCCCACCAACAATACGGGCAGCATGGTCACCGTTCTGGATGGACTGGATGAGCCGGTACCGCGCTCCATTTCAATGGACTATTCGGACATCGTGATCGACGCGGACGCACTGACGCGTCTTGAACGAGTTTGGCGCGCACTAGGTGACGAGTAACTGACGGACATCTTTTTCCAGTCGCTTTGCCGTGGCATCCGCCGCAGAGACCATCTGGCCAATTTCTACGGTAATCGGAGCACGAAAACGCCTGGGCCATTTTCTGACGGCACCACCATCCGAACGACTGAACCAGCTACCCCATAAGCCGTTGAGACCCACCGGCACGACCGGCACCGGTGTTCGGTCAAGAATACGTTCAACGCCGGATCGGAAGGTCTGCATCTGTCCGTCGTGCGTAATGGCACCTTCCGGGAAAATACAAACGATGTTGCCGGCGCGAAGTTCTTCGTCGATCTTCTCGAAAGCCGAGCTAAGCGTTGCAGGGTCTTCCCGTTGACCTGCGATCGGGATTGCCTTTGCAGTTCGAAAAATCTGCTTCAGCAGCGGAATATTGAATATTTTGTAGTACATCACGAAGCGCGCTGGGCGTGGGATTGCCGCGCCAAGCAACAGTGCGTCAACGAAACTGACGTGATTGGCAACGATCAGTGCAGCGCCTTCGGTCGGTAAATTTTCCTGACCATTCACTCGCAGTCGATACAGAACATTCACAAGGCACCATGTGACAAACCGCATGATGAATTCGGGCAGCAACAAAAACAGGAATGCCGTGATCGCGATGTTCATTAGCGAGAGGGTCAGGAAGATTCCGGGAATCTCCACACCGGCCATCAGGAGCAGTATCGCGAGTCCGGCACCTGCAATCATCATCACGGAGTTGAGCACGTTGTTGGCTGCTACTACTCGAGCGCGAATGGCAGGGTCTGTTCGATCCTGCATCATTGCGTACAGTGGCACGCTGAACAGGCCGCCCGACAACCCGAGCATTGCGAGATCAATCGCGAGGCGCCAGCCATCCGCCGTTGCGAAAAACGCCTGTGTTCCGATCGGGTGCTCACCAGCGTTTCCGCTCCAGGCCAGCCAGATGTCGAACGCGAACACCGTCAGCCCGATCGCGCCAATGGGAACCAGGCCCAACTCGATGTGGCGCCGCGATAGACGCTCGCACAGCATCGCGCCAGCACCTGTGCCGATCGCGAATCCGCACAGGAGAATGTTAGCCAACGTGGGCGAGGCGTTGATCGTGTCGCGCGCTAATGCGGGCAATTGCATGAGTGCGACGAAGCCAAACGTCCAGAACCAGGACAGGCCCATAATCGAAAGAAACACCGAACGTTCTTGCCGAGCGTGTTTGATGACATCGACGGAGTCGCTCCAGAGATTCCAGCTCAACGTGACCGATGGGTCCGCAGCTGGGATCGATGGAACGGAGCGACTGGTCCAATATCCCAATATAGCGAGGATCAGCAGGGTGGTGCCAAGCAGATAAGGCCCGGTGTTTTCGACGGTAGCGACCATGCCGCCGATGAACAACCCCAGGATAATGGCGAGGTAAGTTCCGCCTTCGACCAGCCCGTTTGCACCGACCAGGGATTCGCGTGGCACGAGTTCCGGCAAGATCGCGTATTTAATCGGGCCGAAAAAAGTTGATTGCACGCCCATCGCGAACACGAGCACTACCAGTCCATTGATTGTATTCAACGCCAAGAGGGCGAGTGCGAGTAGTGCCAGCAGGATTTCGGCGAGCTTGATACGACGAATCAGATCGCCTTTATCACTGCGGTCGGCGAGTTGCCCTGCAGGTGCAGAAAACAACAAGAATGGCAGAATGAACACCGCCCCGACCACGTTTGCCAGAATCTCGGGTGAGCCACTTGTGTAGTCAACGATCCCATAAGTGACCAACATCACCAGACCGTTGCGCAGCACGTTGTCATTCAAAGCGCCTAGACACTGGGTCCAGAAGTAGGGCGCGAATCGCTTTGCTTTCAGTAATGAGAACTGGTTCTCACTGCGCACGAGGTATTCCCATTTCCAAGGGCCCTCAAATGATACTCCGATCACTTCAACCCATGTCCTAAATAAGTGACAATGGGTGACACTTTTGGTCAGCGTTCGAGTTATGTCCAAGCCAAGTTCAAAAGACAACTTAAACTCGCTCGGGAAGGGCGGTCTGCGAGCGCGCAGCAGTGTGTCACTCGTCGTGATGCTGTCTTTTCTGGTGGGCTGTGAGCCCGAGCCGGAACCCCGTGCGATGGCGGACTTCCTTGAAGACTCGATTGCGATGGACGCCAAGCTCAGGGCATGTCGGAGTGATCGAAGGATGGCGGCGCGTGATCCCGAGTGCAAAGCGGCTCGGCAAGCGGCAGCGAAGCTGTCTGCGGCAGAGCAGGCTGCGCGTCAGGACACGATGCAAAAGTCCTCGGAAGAAGAGCTGGAGCGACTCAGGCGTCAACAGGAAGCGCGTGATGAGGCTGCTGCGCAGCGCCTTCAACGTCTGAAAGTCACCGCAGAGAAAAAACTGGAAAACGGCGAGCCACTGACTGCCGAAGAAGCTCGCGTTCTCGGAATCGACCCGGATTCGTCGGTCTTGGTCGAAGGCGACGAAGGCACCTGACGGCGCTAGTCCTGGTCGGACTCCTGCTCGTTTGCGCTACGCTCACCCAGCGCAAACGTTGTTGCCGGCTCGCTCTCTTTCTCGGCCGATTGCGTCGGCTCAGCCGGGATAGACGAATCGGTGCCAACAACGCCAGTCTGTATTTTGTTGACCGCCAAAGCTGCCGCCAGCGATTGGCGAAAGGGCACCACGCTCTCTGGTGTGATCTTCACCTTGCCTTCGAAGATGTCGTCAGCTGAGATGTCGGGTGCGACGTAAAAAGTGGCGTTAGCGTCATTGTCGATCCTCAAGGATGCACCCTGAATCGAGACACCTGCGAACAGACCGCGCGCTCGCGAGTACGAATACACTTCCGCCTTAAGCTTGTGATCCGTTGCGGCTGATGTGTTGCGACCCAATGGACCAGCGGCGACTGCCGCATCTGCACCCAGCGTGAACTTACCGCGACTCAGGTTTTCGACGCCGCGCTGATTCGTGAAAACAAGCACGAGGTCGGCCGCTTGGACACCGGCTTGCCAGCCGACGCTGCCACCGGTGAGTTTGATGAATGCCGGCGAACTCCAACCGGTGTCGGTACGTACACTGATCAGGCCGCGCCCATGGCGTCCAGCAACGACGAAACCGGCTTTGATCATATCGGGGATCACTGCGATCGCATATGCGCGTTCCAACAGTGCCGTGGGAATGCCTCGTTCGGGGATCGCGTGAAAAGTATTGATGACGTCCGCCGCGTCCGCAATCTTGTCATCAAGGTCGGTCGCACGAGCGTCCTGCGAAATTAGCCACGCAATCGCCGTACACAGCAGAATTTTTAGAAGCTTGTGGTCGCTCATTAGTTCACCTTTGGGTGTTTTGCGAAGTATATGACATAAGTCATTCGTATTGGTTCACCGGTGGGGCCGTAATAACGGGCGGTAACGGGCAATCGAGCGCCGCACAAATCAAGCGCATTAACTCGGCTTCTTCCAACGTGACCACGCCGTCATGCGCAATGGTCTTCAACAACGCGTGCAACAGTCGATGCAAGTCTCGACCGATCAAACCTTGAAGGTCGCGCAGCACGACTTTGCTGTCCTCAAGCGATCGCCTGGCTCCAGCTTGTGTGTGTCCAAGCGCCTGTAGTCCAGATCGTGTCGCGGCCTCCACTGAGTCTGCCGCCGTCTTGCCATTGGCTGCGACGATTTTGACGAGATCAACGGCCGATTGCCGCACTGTTTTTTGACCGAAGTGGCGGGTGCGCCGCGACGCGTGGGTCGGATTCATGCTGGCATCGAGGCTGAATTCCAAAAGCTGGCGCAGTGCGTATTGGCTAAGGGTTTGCGTCGGCGAAGTCGCGATCACACTATCGATCAGTTCCAGCAAAAACCGAATTTGCCCGCGAGGTCTCTCTTTGAGTGCAGGAAAACACAGCTCGACAATCGGCAAACGAAATTGCGGCCCGAGTTCGTGGATCGCGTCTGCGTACTCGCTAACGCGTGCAAGGCGCTTCTGCCCAACCTGCGGCTGCAGGAGATGTAATTGCCGACGCCGCTCTTCATCGTCCGATGTCGTTGCGAGCGCGAGCGCCAGATAAAACGCCCATTCTGGCGAATGCGCTGCATCTTCTATCGAAGCTGGCAACGCTTCGCGCAGACCGACAGCAATCGCGATGTCCTGATCGTCGGGTCGACCGATCCGCTTTGCCAAAGCCTCTGGATCAATAGCCTGCTGTCCGCCATAAGCGGCGAAACCCGAAACGCCGTCGATCGTTTCAACGCGCATCGGCGCATTGGTGCCGTCGGCATTCTGCAACCGTTGCGCCAGCGCCGGATCCAGTGCACGAATGCGTGACTCAAGGGGTGGATGCGATGCGAACGCCGCGAACCAGGAGCGACGCACGCCATTGGCGAACAACATGTGCGAAATCTGTTCGCCGTCTGTAACGGTGAGTCGCGATCCGGCGCTGGCGCCACCAATTTTTGCCAGCGCGCCTGCAATGCCTTCAGTTTGTCGGGTGAACTGAACGGCCGACGCGTCGGCGAGATACTCCCGCTGGCGCGAGACACCCGCGCGGATGAGACGCGCCATGACAACTCCGATTGCGCCGATGATCGCCAGCGCAATGCCAATGAAAATGACTGGATTGCCATTTTGGCGCGAGTTTCGGGAACGCGTCGCGCCGCGCGAACTGTGCATCATTAATCGACCAATTTGCCCCAGCACTATGATGCCGAACAAGACACCCACGAGCCGAAGATTCAACCGCATATCACCATTGAGAATATGACTGAATTCATGGGCGATGACGCCTTGCAGCTCCGCGCGGTTCAATGACTCCAAAGTGCCGCGGGTCACGGCTACGGCGGCATCTGCAGTCGTAAAACCCGCGGCGAACGCGTTGATGCCCGCTTCGTGCTCCAGCACGAACACCTGCGGCACTGGAACGCCGGATGCAATTGCCATTTCCTCGACGACGTTCAGTAGTCGACGTCGCTGGAGATCTGTCGTGTTGCCCGAGACAAGAGTGCCTCCCATCTCCTGCGCGATTAAAGTGCCGCCGCTGCCTAGTTGAGCAATGCGGAATGCGCTGGCAAGAAGTATCGCGATCGTGACAACGGCACCGATCGTCAGAGTGCGAAGCGGATCGATCGAGTATCCCGCCACGTTCTGACTGGCCGCGGCGATTCCGAGCTCGATCACGAGCGTAGTTGCGATGACGATGAGCACGGTCGCGATGCCGAACATGCCAACCAACCATCGTGTGTTGCGACGCGAGCGATCCTGGGCTTCGAAAAAGTTCATCGCGGCAGCGGTCGCGGCTCAGTGTTAGTCGAACGAAACCGCTACAGCCTCGCGCTTGGACTCATCGCCGATGTCGAGATAGCTCGCCGCTTCGAAATTGAACGGGCCAGCGATCAGGTTGTTCGGGAAGTTTTCGCGCAGGTTGTTGTACGACAACACCGAGTCGTTGAACGACTGTCGCGCAAAAGCGATCTTGTTTTCGGTCGTCGTGAGCTCTTCCTGGAATTGCATCATGTTCTCGTTGGCTTTCAGGTCCGGATAGGCCTCTGCGAGCGCAAACAGACGACCCAACGCACCCCCCAAAAGCGACTCCGCCGCGCCGAGCGAGGCGATCGCGGACGGGTCGGTCGGGTCCTGTTTTGCAGCATTCAAGCCACTCATTGCGGCATTTCGCGCACTTATCACGGCTTCCAGCGTATCTTTCTCGTGTGCCATGTAGCCTTTTACCGCTTCGATCAGGTTTGGAATCAGGTCGTAGCGTCGGTTCAGCTGGACATCGATTTGAGCGAATGCATTCTTGACACGATTGCGACCGTTAACTAGTCGGTTGTAAATGCTGATCACAAAAAATACGATGCCGGCAATCACTGCCAGAAAGATCAAGAAATTCGTCATGACGCTGATATCCCCCGGAAACAATAGCTTAGAGGATACTCGCGATAGGTTTATCGCGCCAATTCTGACCGTTGTCATGAGCGTTTTGCTCGCCATACCTTCGGCGCATGCAGAGTGGCATGGCGCGACCGAGTCGTTGATGGGTACCCGCATCACCGTGCGTTTGTGGCACACCAACGCAGAGATCGGCACAGATGCGGTGCAGGAAGTGCTAGCGGAAATCTCGAGAATCGAGCGGCTGATGAGCACCTACATGGCCGACAGCCGAATCTCTGCGATCAACCGCGAAGCACACATTCGACCGGTTGATGCAGGTGCTGAGCTTTTCCGCCTTATACAACGCGCCGTTGAAGTGTCCGAGATGACAGCTGGTCGGTTTGATATCACCTACGACAGCGTGGGGCAGCACTATGATTTTCGTGAGGGGGAGCGTCCGGACCCGGGCACGATAGAATCGGAGCTCGACAGTATCGACTATCGATATGTGGTCCTGAATCCCGCCAAAGAGACTGTTGAATTCTTGAAAGAGGGCGTTCGGATCAACCTCGGCGGCATCGCAAAGGGTTACGCCGTTGAGCGATCAGTCGCGTTGTTGCGCTCGCTTGGAATTCAGTACGCGTCGGTCAGTGCAGGTGGCGATTCGCGCCTGCTTGGAGATCGCCGTGGTCAACCGTGGCTCGTTGGCATCCAGGACCCGCGTGACAAAACCGCTATTGCGATCCGACTTCCGTTGGTAGATGAAGCCGTATCGACCTCGGGTGATTACGAGCGATACTTCGATGAAGGTGGCGTGCGATATCACCACATCATCAGCCCCGCCACTGGCGATTCAGCGCGCGAAGTGCAAAGCGTTACGATCGTGGGTCCCGACGCGACCATGACAGACGCGTTGTCGACGTCCGTATTCGTCATGGGCGTGGAGGAGGGGCTGGCCTTGATCGAGCGTATGGATGGTTTTGATGCGGTTGTGATCGATGCCAACCGTGATTTGCACTACTCCTCCGGCCTCAGTGCGGGTGATGATTGAACAAATCCGTGGTGGTGTGAACCGGCTCGCGGCTGAAGCCACCCAGTCCGACTTTTCCTGTCACTCCTGTCGCCGTCTGCCGACAGCCGATAACCCTGTGATTCAGTAGGTTGGCGCCATCGCGCGCGCGGCGCGTAGTTAAGTGCCGACAACCGCGCTCGGGCGTCAGACATAAAACTCCGGGAAAAACCCTGATCAACGACGACTGGCACGCATATTGCTCCAAACCGGGTCTGGGGCAGCTTGTGACGTATGCCCGCGGCGCTCAGTGCTTTGTGTGACGTTGGTCACGGCCACTGACGGGATCGGCTGCGAATATTACGTTAACCGGGTCGAGGTGCAGTTATGCACGCGCCTCGATGTCCCACTAATGCGTGTGGAAGGAGTATTTGGATGAGTGGAAATTCACGCTGGCAGCGCAGCCGCAAAGGCCTGATGGCCGCGGCAGGCTCACTAATAATTGGCGTTGGCACTGTTCTCGCAGCAGGCCTGGATGGACAGTCGGCACCCGATTTCTCTTTGCAGAACAGCGCAGGAGAGCAGGTCAGCCTGAGTGACCTGCGCGGTGATGTCGTCATGATCAATTTCTGGGCGACCTGGTGCGGACCTTGTCGCGAAGAGATGCCGCTTCTCGATGAGCTTCACAGTCGCTACAACCGCGTTGGTTTCAGCCTCCTCGGGGTCAACATCGATGATGATCCGCGACGTGCGGAAGAGATGATTGAATCGCTGGGCGTTACCTTCCCCGTCGTATTCGACAGCACCAAACGGGTCAGTCAGCAATACGATGTGAATGCCATGCCGGTCACCATCCTGCTCGATCGAGAGGGTGTCGTGCGCTACGTGCATCACGGCTATAAGCCCGGATACGAAGATAAATACCTTGAACAAATTCGCGAATTGCTTCGCGAGTGATCAGTCGATTCGGGATCAATCATGAAACATCTTTATTTGGCCGCCGTTGTGGTGTCACTCGCGGTTTCATCGAACTCCGGTGTTGCCCAGGATTCTGCGCGCGACCTTGATGCAGAAGTTCAGGACTTGAAGTCTGAGGTGCTTGCGCTAAACCGTGAGTTGTTTCTTCTCGAAGAGGAACTTCTGTTCCCCGCGAATTCGCAGGTCGCGCTGTTCGTGTCGATGGACGTTGGCGACTTTTTCGCGCTCGATTCCGTGCAGGTGAAGATCAACGGCAAGGAAGTTGCCAATTACCTGTATTCGGAGAAGGAGGCCGAAGCACTGATTCGTGGCGGCGTGCATCGCATTCATATTGAGAATCTCAAGGCGGGCGAACACGAGCTGGTGGCGTTCTTTGTTGGCAAGGGGCCGCAAGGACGAGACTACCGCCGCGGTGCTGAGATGACCTTTGAGAAGGGCCTGGGCGCGAAATACATGGAACTGAGAATCTCCGATCGACAGTCGAAACTGCAACCAGAATTCTTCATTTCCGAGTGGGAATAGAAAGACCATCGTGAAACACCTTTGCGCGACACTCTGCCTGCTGCTGATCGGCTTGGTTGCATCTTCACCGGTTTATTCGGACGGTGATGCAGGCGAGCCTGTGGTGGTGCGTGATCCGTATTACGGTGACGTGTTGTTTCACTTCTATAAAGGCGATTACTTCAACGCGATCGTCCGGCTTACAGCGGCTCAAAAACGTGGCGTACTGACGCATCACGACGAAGATGCAGAGCTGTTGCGCGGCGGTCTCGCGCTCTCTTACGGATTGCACGACGAGGCCGGGCGCATCTTCGATGCATTGCTCGCAACGAAGACCCGTCCAGAGATTCGCGATCGGACCTGGTTTTTCCTTGCCAAAATCCGTTATCAGCGCGGCTACCTGGATGCGGCGGCAGACGCGCTCGCGGAGATCGGCGATGAACTTCCAGAGAACCTGGAACCGGAGCGGCATGTGCTCGCCGCCAATGTGGCTATTGCGCGCGGTCAATTCGATCAGGCCATCACTGCGCTGGAGCGGTGGAAAGGACCTAAAGGCTGGAGCGATTACGCACGTTTCAATCTGGGCGTTGCTCTGGTCCGCGCGGGGCGTTTTGCCGAGGGTGCTAACTGGCTGGACAAGGTAGGGCGGCTCGGAGACGACAGGCCGGAAATGTTGGGTCTGCGTGATAAAGCCAATGTCGCTTTGGGTTATACCTGGCTGCAGAACGACGCGCCGGAGCGAGCACGCCCGGTGCTTCAGCGCGTGCGGTTGAAGGGCCCGTTTTCAAACAAAGCACTTTTGGGTGTTGGGTGGGCGGATTCCGATTCGGGTAACTTTCGATCGGCGCTAACCCCGTGGAATGAGCTCGCCGGTCGCGATCTTCTGGACCCGGCGGTACAAGAGTCTCTGCTCGCCGTGCCATATGCGCTCGGCAAGCTGGACGCTACCGGTCAGGCAGCGACTCAGTATGAGAACGCGATTGTCGCGTTCTCCCAGGAACACCAAAGACTCACCAACGCCATCGCGGACATTGAGGCCGGCGGCATGCTCGATCGATTGCTCGCCGTAGAGGCGACTGCCGACGACACCAGTGGGTGGTATTGGCGACTTGAAGAAATGCCAGATGCAACCGAAAGCCGGTATTTGTATCTGTTGATGGCAGAGCATGGTTTTCAAGAGGCGCTGAAGAGCTATCGTGATCTTGTTGAGCTGCGGGCCAATCTGCTCGGCTGGCGGGACAAGACGCGCGTTTTCCGCGAGATCATGGACACCCGAAAGGCGGGCTACGCTGCGCGGTTGCCACGGATCGAAGCAAGTCTCGCGAGCGCGGACATGCAGGCACTGCGCAATCGACATGACAGGCTCGCGGCACGGCTACAACGCGTCGAAGCAGAGCAGGACTTGTTCGCGCTGGCGACGCGCCGCGAACAGCAACTCGCCGATGAGATCCGCCAGGTAGCGGCGAACCCTGTCTTGAAGCGCTCCTCGCCGGAGATCGACGACGTCAACTCGAGAATTCGTTTGTTGCAGGGCGTACTCCAGTGGCAGGCGGAGCAGGACTTTCCCGCTCGTGTCTGGCGCCAAAAGAAACAGCTGCATGACGTCAATCGAATCCTGGTCGGGGCAGAGCGCGCTCGACTCGCGGTCGATGATGCTCGGGTTAATGAGCCTGCACGTCTGCTGGATTTCGACGATCGCGTGGGAAACCTGACGCCTCGCATCGACACGATGCTGGCTCGGGTTGAGGCGACGATTGAGCGCCAGAGAGCGTTTCTCGACGGTTTGGCCGTCGACGAGCTGCGAGCGCAACAGGAACGTCTCGATACTTATACTGTGCAGGCGCGATTCGCATTGGCAGCGGTTTACGACCGAGCGACTGCTGCGAGTAACGGCGATGGTGTCGAGCCATGAACACATTAACCACCCTGTTGGTATTCGGTTGGCTGTGGCCGTTCGGTGGTGCTGACGTCGACGATGACGATGCGACGATCAAAGCGCTTGAGCGCACCGAGGTGGTCATCGACCGCGAGCAGAGCATCGACAACGCCAGTGAGCTCGCACGTCAGAACTACCAGCTGTTCCTGGATTTGGTCGGGGATGACCCCAATCTCGGACCGGAGGCGATGCGTCGCCTTGCGGATCTCGAACTCGAGGCCAGTGAGGCGCAAACGCTTTCTGAAAATATGCAGAACGTGATGCTGTCGAGCTACGACGGTGCAGTTGATCTTTATGAGCAATTGCTGCAGCGCTATCCGAATTACGAACGCAACGATCTTGTGCTCTATCAACTCGCACGGGCCTACGAAAGCAGTGGCGATATCGACTCTGCACTCGCGACACTCGAACGTCTGGTCGCTGAATTCCCGGATACCATCCACCGTGACGAGGCAGAGTTTCGTCGGGGGGAAATGTTGTTTATTAATCGGCGCTATGCGGACGCAGAGACCGCTTACCGCTATTTGACCGATGGTGATGAAGCCCGCGAGTTCTATCTCCAGTCGCTTTACAAACTCGGTTGGTCTCAGTTCAAGACCGCCGCGCACGAAGAGAGTCTGGATCCTTTCTTCAAACTGCTGGACTTACGACTGATCGACAGCGACCCCTTGGGCGCGTTGGTGTTTACTGAGAACACGCGGCGTGCCGAGCGCGAATTGATCGAGGACACTTTGCGTGTGTTGTCGATCAGTTTTTCCTACATGGAAGGTCCGGAGAGTATCGATCAGTTCTTTGACGAACGCGGTGAGCCGCAGTTCGCGCACGTGATTTACAAGAACCTTGGTGACCTTTACGTCCAGAAGGAACGCTATGAGGACGCCACGAAAGCTTACCAGGCATTTGTCAGTCGGAATCCGCTGCACCCGCGATCACCGCTGCTGGAACTTGAGGTAATCGAGGCATTCAAACTCGCTGGGTTCCCGACGCAGGTGTTGACCGCTAAAGAGACGTTCGTTGAACACTACGGAATGGACACTGCATTCTGGACTGCGAACGATGCGACAGAGCACCCCGAAGTCGTCGACGCGCTGAAAGCCAATCTGACCGATCTTGCGCAGTTCTATCATGCACGGGCTCAGAACCCGGAGCCGGTAATCGCGGATCTGGACGAGGCCACGAAAGCGTCACGACTGGCGGCGCAGGTGCAGGATGATTATGTCTCCGCGGCGCGCTGGTATCGCAAATACCTGAATTATTTCCCGGGTCAGGCAGACTCGGCCGGCACCAACTTCCTGTTGGCGGAAATCCTGTTTGAGAGCGGTTCGTTTGATCAAGCGACAGATGAGTATGAAAAAACCGCGTATGATTACCCTGAACATCCGCAGGCGGCCGAAGCCGGTTACGCAGCGCTGCTCGCGTATCGCGAGCACGAGCAAACGCTCGATGAGGTCAACAAAGCGAACTGGCATGAACGCTCTTTGAGCAGCGCATTGCGCTTCGCTGGTACGTTCCCGGAGCATCCGGAAACGGCGGCGGTACTAACCTCCACGGCGGAGGATTTCTTTGCGCAAGGTCGCTTTGAGCAAGCGATCGACGTTGCCGACGATGTCACCGCAATGTTGGTAGAGCCCGCTCAAGATTTGACGATCGCAGCGTGGACTGTGGTTGCGCATTCGAATTTCGATCTGTTCCGTTTCGCGGAGGCCGAACAAGCCTATTACCAATTGCAGGCTCGGTTGCCCGTTTCGGATACGGAGCGCTTGGCTGAAACCCAGGAGCGGATCGCCGCGAGTATCTACAAACAGGGTGAGGCAGCACGCGATGGCGGTGATCTTGAAGCGGCTGTCGGACACTTCCTGCGGGTCGCGCAGGCGGTGCCAAACTCTCCGGTTCGTGAGACGGCGGAATACGATGCTGCTGCTGCCCTTATTGCGATGGGACAGTGGGGACGGGCGACTCCGGTACTCGAAGCGTTCCGGCAGAACTACCCGGATAGTGAACTCGCCGATGATGTATCGCGCAGTCTGGCAACGGGGTATCTCGAAACTGGCGATTCGCTTCGAGCCGCCGGTGAGTTCGAGAGAATCGCCGATGACCCGATGATGAGCGCTGCCGAACGCGAGGAAGCGTTGTGGACAGCGGCCGAGCTTTACCAAACGGGTGGTCTCAGAAACGAGGAGCGCAGCGCGCTCGAGCGTGTGGTAGCCCGCTACCCGACTAATTTTGACCAGACACTGGAAGCGCGGATGCGTTTGGCGGATATCGCCGATCTGGACGCAGACATTGCGACACGAATTCGATGGTTGGAAGACATTGTCGCTGTCGATGCCAATGCAGGCGCGGCGCGCACTGACCGTAGCCGCTACCTGGCCGCGACGGCGACGCTTGAGTTGACCGAACCACTACGGTTGTCGTTTGCCAGTCTGAAACTGACGGCCCCGCTTAAAGAAAGCCTGGAGCGCAAGCGTCAGCTAATGGAGCAAACACTGGCGGCGTATGGGCGAGCTGCGGACTACGGCGTGGCCGAAGTCACGACCGCATCGACGTTTCGCATCGGGCAAATGTATCAGCAGTTCAGCCGCGACTTAATGGACAGCGAGCGCCCGGCCGATCTCGATGCGGATGCGATGGAGCAGTACGACATCCTGCTTGAAGAGCAAGCATTCCCGTTCGAAGAGCAGGCGATCGAGGTTTTCGAGGCGAACGCAGCGCGCGCTGCCGACGGCGTGTTCGACTCATGGGTAGAGCGCAGTTTCGAGGCACTGGCAACTCTGATGCCGGCGCGTTATGCGAAGTCTGAACGGAGTGAGCAAAGCCTTGCGTTACTTAACTAACAACACGCCCTACAGATGCAGTGTCGCTTTGTTATGCGCATTCATTGCGGCTTGCGGTGGTGCACCAGCGACCAAGCCCGATGCCACTAGCGCCAGTGAAATTGTCTCCGTTGTGCCGGAGCAGGTCGCGCAGGAATACGCCAACGCGCAAACGCTGATGTCCGTCGAAGACTACGAGGGCGCTGCCCAGATTTTGGAGCCGCTGGCGTTGTCGGCAACCGAATATCCTGCGGTTGCGACGACTCTGGCGATTGCGTGGCGACATCTTGAACGTGATGACGATGCGCTTGCAACGTTGCAATCGGCTCTGACCGTGCACGACGGCTATGCGCCAGGATGGAACGAAGTTGGCATTTTGCACCGAGAGGCGGGCAGATTCGCCGATGCAGAGGCTGCTTATTTGAAGGCCGTCACAGTAAGTCCTGAATATGCCTTGGCACACTTTAACCTCGGCATCTTGCTGGACCTGTACCTCGGGCAACATGCGCGAGCCTTGGAGCACTACCAGACCTATCAGTCGCTGGTGCCCGATGAGGACAAGCAGGTCAAGCGCTGGATCGCTGACATTAGTCGAAGGATTGAACGGTCTGCTCGCGCCGCGAGTGTTGGGCAGTAGTCGATGAGGAAGGAGGATGCCATGGCCAGTTCGCTGAGAATTGCAGCATTGCTGTTTGCGTCCGTTACCGCATGGTCGATCGCAGCGGCGCAAGAGATCGAGGACATCGAGCCACAGGTCAACACCAGTGCAGATTTGCCTGCTGAGGAGATCGAGCCCGGGGTCGACACGAGCGCGCCGACGACGGTTGAAAACGCGCAGGCCGCACCGGCAACGCCGAGTGCTCGTCGCTCGTCAGCCGTCGACTCGATCGAGTTGAACACATCGCAGATCACGGGCAACCAGGAATTGCCGCAGGTGCTCTACATCGTGCCGTGGAAAAGCTCCGATCTCGGCGATCTCGTCGGACGACCGGTGAACACGCTGCTGGACGAGGTCTTGGCGCCAGCCGATCGCGAAGTGCTGCAGCGGCAGATTGCCTACTACGAAGATTTGAACCCGGATACGGACGGCGACTAGCCCGTTGCGTATCACTACCACCAACCAGAGGAAACGACAGTGTCTACAGTAATTTTATTTTTCAAACAGGGCGGTGCGTTCATGTATCCGATCTTGTTTATTTTCGGATTGGGTCTCGCCATCGCAGTTGAACGATGGGTGTATCTGTCCATGGCAGGTGCCAGCAACCGCGCTATGTGGAAAAAGGTTGTGCCGTATTTGAAAGCGGGCAATTTTCAGCAAGCAGTTGGCCTGACCAGCAAATCGAAATCCGCCATTGGCAAGGTGATGACCTATGGTCTTTACCGAGTGGCGTCGGCGCGACGTCGCGACGACATCGAGAAGGCGATGGAAGAGAGCATGATGGAAGTGCTGCCGCGCCTTGAGAAGCGCACGCATTATCTTGCGACGTTCGCAAACATCGCGACGCTGATGGGACTACTCGGCACGATTATCGGGCTGATCCAGGCGTTCACCGCCGTCGCGAATGCGAATCCTGCAGAGAAGGCAGATATGTTGTCCGGCAGTATTTCGATCGCGATGAACACGACTGCGTTCGGTCTGATGGCGGCAATTCCGCTGTTGTTGATCCATACGGTCATTCAAACCAAGACCAACCAGATCGTCGACAGCCTCGAAATGGCGTCAGTCAAGTTCTTGAATGCTGTCACCGAGCGTGAAGGCGCAGCCAAAGAGGGAGCGCTGGCGTGATCAGCCGCCGCCGTAGCGCGCGTCGTCAGGTGGAGGCGACCGAGCTCAACATCACTGCATTTATGAATCTCATGGTGATTCTGGTGCCTTTCCTGCTCATCACGGCCGTGTTCTCGCAACGCGCCATTCTCGAGTTGAACGTTCCTGGGGCATCCTCTGAGCCCGCAGATACGCCGGTCGAGACGATGCAGCTGGAGATCACCGTGCGTGAGGCACGGATCGATGTGGGTGATCGCAACGGCGGTTTGATTTCAAGCATTTCCAAAGTAGATGGCGAATACGATCTTGACCGTTTGTCGGCCAAGCTACGCGAGGTCAAACAGCTCAATCCGGAGAAACTCGATTGCACGCTCCTGCTGGAAGCCGATATCGAGTACGACACCATCATCCAGGTTATGGATACGTTGCGTGTTGTTGTCGAGGTTACCGATTCGGGTGAGATCAAGCGCTACGACTTGTTCCCTGATATTTCGATGGGCGATGCAACCCAGGTGGGAGGCGCATAAGCGATGAGTCACTCTGCGCGCGCAATACGAATGGAGCGGCGACACCGTCGCGCCGGGAAATCGACAGCGTTGAACCTGGTGTCATTGATGGACATCTTCACGATCCTGGTGTTTTTTCTGCTGGTGAATTCTTCGGACGTGGAGTCGTTACCGAACGCTAAAGATCTCCAGCTGCCGGAGTCAATCGCCGAGCAAAAAGCGCGTGAAACTGTCGTGGTTGTTGTCACTGCAAACGAAATTCTGGTGCAGGGTGAGCGGGTTGCGAATGTCGCAGAGGTATTGTCTTCCGATGGCAATGTGATTCCAGGTCTAAAGCAGGCGCTTGTCGCTCAGAACGATCGAATCCTGCGAGAAGCAGCGCGACAGGACGTCGCACAAAGAGAAGTCACGATCATGGGCGACAAAACGACGTCGTACCGACTGATCAAGAGAATTATGGCCACGTGCACGGATGCGGACTTCGGCAAGATTTCTCTGGCCGTCCTGCAGAAGAGCCCGGATCAGCTGGCCACTGTCAGCAATGGTTTGGGGGGCTGATCGATGGCGAACGCATCCTTGACAGCCTACCAGGCGTTTTATCGCGAGTATCAGCTCCCGTGGTCCGTGGTTTCGGACGAACAGGAGCAGAAGTTCCGAAAAATCCTGACCACCACACTGATCATTATGCTGGTGCTCGGTTTGGTCTGGCCGTTCCTGCCAGCACCGAAACCCGATCCAACCGAGGCAGTTGAGATCGAACAACGGTTCGCGCAGCTGATTCTTGAGGAACGTGAGTTGCCGCCACCGCCGCCGCCACGCGTGGAGGAAGAAGAGCCGGAACCCGAGCCGATTGACGAACCCGAGCCCGAGCCCGTCGTACAGGAGACACCCCCAGAGCCGGTTGTCGAACCCGAGCGGCAACCCGAGCCGGAGGTCGTTCCGGACCCAACGCCCGCAGCTCGAGAAAGAGCGTCCGTTGCAGGCTTGTTACCGTTTTCAGATGATCTCGCGGCGCTGCGCGACAACAGTGTCGTGAATCAAGTTTCGGGCAGCCAGGAACTCACGGGTGCTGTTGGTGCTGCCGCGCGTAATGAGCGCAACTTGATCACGTCGAATGTGGCGGCGTCCAGTGGCGGAATCAACACTGCGCAATTGTCGAGAAACACAGGTGGTACGGGCCTTACCGGGCGTAGCACCACGCAGGTCGAAACACCCGTGGCTGCTGTCGGCAACGCTGGTGCGGAGGCCGATGTGCAACGCAGCGGTTCCAGCAACCGAGGCTCGCGTTCGCGCGAGGAGATCGAGACGGTCTTTGATCGCAACAAAGGGGCGATTTACGCGCTGTACAACCGCGCTTTGCGACAGGATCCGACTCTCGAAGGCAAGCTGGTTCTGCGGTTGACAATTTCGCCAGAGGGCGTCGTTACTTCGTGCGAAATTGAATCGAGTGACTTGAACAACCCGGACCTGGAACGCAAGCTTGTTCAACGGGTGAAATTGTTTCGGTTTGAAGCGAAGGACGTCGAGGCGATTACGACAACCAAGCCGATCGATTTCTTCCCGGCGTAGAGCCTCTTACGGCACTCACAGTCGGGCATACCAGCGGGCGAGGGTGTGCGGCGAGACGCCGCATGCGTGGCCAATGGCAAGAGCGCGATTCACGAGGGTTCGTTTGATCCAGCCTGTCCGTTGCCAGCGCCTCGGATCAACCCCAATCGTTTCGTTGTGCGGTACAAACCGACCGCTCGATTTGACTGACCGCACAAGCTTCACCTCTTCAAACAAAGGCACGGCATCGAAGCCGCCGGCGCGATCAAATGCATCAGCATCAAACCAGAGTCCCTGGTCGCCATAAGCAATCGCTCGCGCGGCGCGCCAATTGATCAACTGCGCAAGCCTGGATGCAGCACGTGATTCGATTCCCTCGAAGCGGAACCGAAAAAAACCACCCAACACACCGCTGGCGGCGGCGCATCGAATGGTGTCCGGCCCGTCGATCGGCGGAACGGCATCGGCGTGCAGGAACCACAGTAGATCGGCGCTCGTGCTCTGCCGCCCGCGATTCAGTTGAGCACCTCGACCCTGCGGTCCGCTCACAATGCTCGGGTGGATTTTCTTGAGTTGCGGGACTTTCCCCTTCCAGGCGTCGCTCGCCGAGATCACCACCTCATCCACGCCGATCATTTTGTCAATTTGATGCAGCAGACGCGCCAGTGGCGCATGATCGCCGTGCACCGGAATGACGACCGCGAGTTTCATGTCACTGCTTAGGCGCCACGCCGTTGCCATGCCAACAGTTTCTTAAACAGGTTCGCAACGAACGGCGTCAGTCGCGTTCGGTTGTACGCGTCCGCCAATCGTCGCAAGTACTCGGAACGTGTCGGATACGCGAGTACTGCGGCGTCCAGTTTGCCGAGACCTTCGCCGTTAGCCAGCAACACCGATAGCGTGGCGATCTGCTCTCCTGCATCGCTGCCAACCAGTGTCGCCGAGAGAATTTTGTCTTTGCCTTTCTCTGTGAGCACCCGCACGAAGCCAACCGAGTCACCTTCGGTGCGGGCTCGGTCCATTGCATCCCACTCGACCTCGTAGACGTCATACGGAACGCCTTGCTGATCGAGTTCGGATTCCTCGGCGCCAACGTGCGCAATCTCAGGGTGCGTGTAGGTGCAACGACCGATGCGTTCCGGCGCTGCTTTTCCACGTCCGAAGAACAGTGCGTTGCGGATGATGATGCGTGCCTGATGATCGGCGTTGTTTGTGAACTGATACTTGGAGCAGACATCGCCTGCGGCGAAGATTCGTCGATTGGATGTTCGGAGGTTATCGTCCACCTCGATACCGCGCCGCGAGTCGAATCGTACACCTGCGGCCTCGAGGTTCAGTTGGTCCACATTGGGCTGGCGGCCCAATGCGACGAGCACCTCGTCGACTTCAAATTCACCATCCTCGGTCTCGATCACGCGAATGTCGCCGCGTTTGTGGATTCCTTTCGCACCCGTCGACAGGTGAAGGTTGACGCCATCGCGTCTCAGTTGGTCTGCAAGGATCTCGCCGGCCTTCGCCACTTCGTTCTGAACGGGTCGATCCGCCATTTCGAAGACATGCACCTCGGTTCCGAGTCGAGCAAAGGACTGCGCCAGTTCACACCCGATCGGACCGGCCCCGATCACACCGAGTCGTTTCGGTTGTTGTTGTAGATCGAACACGCTTTCGTTTGTCAGGGGCTCGGCGTCGGCCAGTCCAGGAATCGGTGGCAACGCGGCTCTGGCGCCGGTGGTAATTACGATTTTTGCAGCTGTCAGTTGTGTGTCGCCGACGGCTACTGTTTTGTCATCGACAAATTCCGCAGCGCCAAGAAACACGTCCACACCATTCTCGGAGTAGCGCTCAACGGAATCGTGATGCGCGATGCCGGAACGCACCTCCCGCACCCAGCGCATTGCATCGTCGAAACTGACGTCCTGGCCATGCTGACGTCGACTGGCCATCTCGATCAGTGCTTTCGACGGCACGCAGCCGACATTGAGACAATCGCCGCCCATCGCGTGCTTTTCTATCAGCGCAACTTTGGCACCCAAGCCGGCCGCAGCGATCGATACGATGAGTCCTGCCGGGCCGGCGCCAATGACAAGCAGGTTGTAACCTTCAGGGTCCGGCGTCGGGTTCGTGTAATCGGACGGAAACACCATCTGTTTCCATGCAGCGTCAAAGTCTGAACCGGGATACATCTCTGTCACTCCTGCGTCGCGGCGTCGTCTTCGGAGACGCCGATCGTTTCATTCAAAGTTTTGGCAGCAAACCGGGCGATCAGAACCGTGACTACAAGCGTCGCGATCAAACCACCGATGAAAAAGAACTGACCGTAAGGGCCGGCGTCGTATTCGCCCGCAATCAACGCGGTTAAATCACTGGCGGCGGAGCCGATAAAGACGTACAGCAGCGTCCCTGGCAGCATGCCGAGCCAGCTTCCCGCCACATAGTTTTTGAGGCTCATGCCGGTCAGGCTCATCAGATAGTTCATGACATTGAACGGGAAAATCGGCGAGAGACGTAGCAGCAACATCACCAGAAAGCCGCGCTTTTCAGTCGCTTTGTCGATTGCCGCCAGACGTGCGTCAGCGCCCACTTTCTCGCGCACCCAACCGCGTCCCAGAGATCGCCCAACGAGGAACGCCGCGGTCGCACCCAACACGCTGGAGACCGAAACCAGAACGGTGCCGTACAAAACACCGAACACATAGCCCGCAGCGAGGGTGAGTATCAAACCGGGCAGCATCAGGACCGTCGCGAGTACATACACAGCAATGAATACGAGCCATGCGGTTTGGCGGTTCGCCTCGATCCACTTCACGAGATCCGTCAGCCATTCTGCGATCGGGAACTGCCAGGCGGCAATGCCGAGCAAGACCAGTGCACCGAGCAGTGCAAGAATTTTAGTTTTTGATGTCATAGTTAATGCGTCCAAAAAATAGTCAGACTGACATGCGGCGTGTTCGGCTCTCGGCAGTCATTTGCGTTGTCAGCCACCGATGTAGTTCCCGACGCGCAGGTCGTTCGTCGCTAGCGATGCGATGCGCCAGGTCGTCGAGTTGATCGTAACGGTCGATATCGCATAGCGGCGGTCGTACGGCGACCGTCAGGCCGCAGTTTTCACATTGGGCCTGTAGTGCCGCGCCAAGTGCGGCGGTTGACCATGGCAGCGAGTCCAGGGCAGGCCAGGGTGTTTTCGCGCCCATGACGACAACACCGCCGTCCTCTGCCTGCCCCAGCACGACGTCGGCGTGGTCCAGCGCGCGCAAGCAGTCTTTCAGGTAGGTGCTGCTAAGTTCCGGTGCATCCGAGCCGATCAACAGGACCGGACGTTGAACGGTGTCCAATTGGCGGCAGGTATCACTGATGCGCTCTCCGAGATTGCCACCCTTTTGTGCGACGACCTCAGCGGTCGGCAACTGGGCACGCGCCCACGGTAGGTCCGCCTCGGACGCGATGGAAATTGCTGTGGCGTGGGGCCAACTGCGTAGATCTTCGAGCGCACAAGCCAACAATCGCTCGGCTAATTCAGCGGTTCTTTCTTTCCCGAGGATCGCAGCGATACGCTGCTTGCCCACGCCGGGAGACGGGCGTTTGCAAACCAGTACGAGCAGCGGCGGTGGATTGTGTGCGGTGGCCATCAATAGAAGTCGGTCAATGTGAATGCGCCAACAAAGACCAGTAGGGCCGGTCAAACATTACACGCGCGAGCGTTGCCGATGCGCGGGTTGACTTGAAAATGCCTACACCGCTTTGCTGTCTTCCTCGCCCGTGCGAATTCTGACCACACGTTCCAACGACTGGACAAAGATCTTGCCATCGCCAACCTTGCCGGTTCTGGAGGCGGTGACAATCGCGTCGATGACCGCCTCAGCAAGTTCATCAGTAGCGGCGACTTCGACCTTGGTCTTCGGCAAGAAGTCCACGACATATTCGGCGCCACGGTAGAGCTCGGTATGTCCTCGCTGGCGACCGAAACCCTTGACCTCGGTGACCGTCATGCCTTGTACGCCGAGGTCGGCCAGTGCGTTGCGCACATCGTCCAGGCGGAAGGGTTTGATAATTGCCGTAATCAGTTTCATTGAGGGTCTCCGGGGTTCGAGAGCACGCCCACTTAGTGTATAACACGTTGCACGCCAGCACGTGACTGCCTCACCATGACCGAAGATCTTCTTGCCGCAATCAGTGACCGATCGGATCAGCCCACGCCGTCCGCGACCGTCATGTTGGTCCGAGATGGCGATGCAGGGCTGGAAGTGTTGCTCTTGCGGCGACACAAGGGCGCTGATTTTGCTGAAGCCTGGGTCTTTCCCGGTGGATTGGCGGCGCCGATGGACTTTGACCGTAGCCTGGACCCATTTTGCAGCGGGCTGGACGACAGTGGGGCCTCCGCCCAGCTCGGCGTTGAGTCGGGTGGCCTCGGTCTGTGGGTTGCGGCCGTGCGGGAATGTTTCGAAGAGAGTGGTTTGTTGCTGGCACGAAACTTCGAGGGGGCGCTGTGTCAGCCCGGTGCAGCGGATAACGTCAGCCGGTTTCGCGATTATCGTGTGGCACTCGCGAACAACGAAATGACGCTACGGGAGGTTTGCGAGCTGGAGTGCCTGACCCTCGATCTGGCGCGACTGGAGTACGTTAGCTTCTGGACGACGCCCGTCGATTTACCGCGTCGCTACGCGACTCGATTTTTCGTCGCACCGGTTCCGGACCATCAGGAGGGCGCGCCGGACGGGCGAGAGACGACTGAGAGTCGTTGGATCGGGCCTGCTGAGGCCATCGCGGCTGCCTCCGACGACGGCGATTTGAAAATGCATCCGCCCACGCGCGTCAATCTGCAGTGGCTCGCGCAGTACGACTCAGTGTCTGCGGTTATGGCGGCAGCTCGGAAACTCGACAAACGCCAAATCGAGGAAATTGTGCCGGTGATAGACCCCGCTACCGACGCGCGAAGCGTAAAGCTTCCTGACGGCACTCGGGTGCCGCTTTGATTCAAATCGCGCCGGCGACCCCGGTTTCGATTGGACCTTCGGTGGTGCGCTACACGGCGCCAAATCCGGGGGTCATGACAGGGCCGGGCACTAACGTCTACTGGATCGGCGAGTCCAAAGTTACTCTGATCGACCCCGGGCCTGATGATCCGGAGCATATCGAATCGCTTGCCGAACACGTCGGTGATCGCCTGGAGCGGATCGTTGTGACGCACACGCATCGCGACCACAGCCCGGGAGCATCACCACTCGCGAAACTCACGGGCGCCAGACTGTTCGGCATGACGGCGCCCACTACATTCGAGAACGACTCGACGTTTCAGCCGGACGTGACACTGACCGATGGTCAAACACTCGATTGCGACGGCCAGGAACTTGAGGTTGTGCATACCCCGGGTCATGCATCCAATCACGTGTGTTTGTTTTTGCGTCATACAGGATTGTTGTTCACAGGCGATCACATCATGGAAGGGTCGACTGTGGTCATCGCTGCACCGGACGGTGATATGCGTGCGTACCTTGACGCCATGGCACGGTTGCGGGCGATGCCATTGAAGGCGATCGCCCCCGGTCACGGTCACGTGATCGATACACCATTCGATGCGATCGACACGATTGTGTCGCATCGGTTGACGAGAGAGCGTCAAGTGATCGAGGTGGTCACAAGTCACGGTCCGGCCGAGATCGATGTAATTCTGGATGTTGTTTACCGTCATGTCACAGAGGCGATTCGCCCCGTCGCGCGCATGTCGTTGCTTGCGCATTTGACCAAACTCAGAAACGAGGGCGTAGTGCGCCTCGACAACGAAATTTGGGAATACACAGGAGACTCGCAATGAGCCAGTTAGACACGGCCGCCCTGGATCGGCTGTTCCTCGAAGCCCGCACGTGTGCGCAGTGGTTGGATCAGCCGGTGCCCGAGCAGTTGCTACAACAGGCCTATGATTTGATGCGCATGGGACCGACCAGCGCTAACTGCTGCCCGACACGTCTTGTGTTTATCAACAGCGAAGCGGCGAAAGCTCGGCTGCGACCCCATCTGATCGAGAGCAACGTCGAGAAGACCTTGTCAGCGCCGTCAACCATCATTGTGGCCTATGACCGTGAATTTTATGAGCGCGTCCCTGAGTTACATCCGCACTACCCTGACGCCAAAGACTGGTTCACGGGTAGCGACGCGAGTATCTACGAGAACGCGATGAGGAATGGCAGTCTTCAAGGGGGCTATTTGATCATGGCGCTTCGAGCTTTGGGTCTCGACTGTGGGCCGATGTCGGGTTTCGATCCCGATGGCGTCAACGAGACCTTTTTTGCCGACGGTCGTTTCAAGGCCAATTTCCTCTTGAACGTGGGCTATGGCGACTACAGTGCTGTCCATCCGCGCTTGCCGCGTCTCAGCTTCGAGGATGCCTGCGAGATCGTGTAGCTCACGTCGCACTGGTATGATTCCGCCAAGGCAATTGACTACCAGCAAGGAAGTGCGGTGCATCGAGTGAGAAGCTGGCGTGTAGCGATTCTGTTTGGATTTTTCGCATCGGCGGCCACCCAGGCGAGTCCATGGGTCGACCCCGGCAATTTGGCGTTACGTCACGATATTCAGGTGCTGGCTGACGCTGGTGTGCTGAGAGCACCCGTAACCAGTTGGCCTTTGTCCTGGGGCGTGATACTGAACGAAATCGAAGATTTCGATTCGGTCAATGCGTTGAGGCCGTATGTTATGGATGCGCTGACGCGGGTCCAGAGGCTCGGGCTACGATCGACTCGCGTTCGCGAAATCCAAGTCGGCGTAGATGCGAAATATGATACGGAGCCCTCTCGATTGCGGGGCTTCGAGGATCGTGCGAGGGAAGACAGCGATGTCACTATTGGCGGGTCGTGGATGGGCAACCGCTTCGCAGCGCGAATCAATGTCAACGCCGTCAGCAGTCCCGACGATGATGACGACCTTCGCTTGGATGGAAGTTTCGTCGGTGTGTCGTTGGGCAACTACATGATATCGGCGGGCGTCATGGAGCGATGGTGGGGCCCTGGCTATGACGGCAGTATTATCCTTGGTAATAACCAACGACCGATCCCGGCATTTTCGATCGAAAGGAACGATACCGCGCCTTTCAAGAGCAAATGGCTTTCGTGGATCGGTCCATGGGATGCGAGTCTCGTTTGGGGACAGCTAGAGGACGATCGAGCGGTTCCCAATGCGCGGTTTCTGGGATTGCGAGTGAACTTTCGGCCCTTGCAGTCGTTGGAGATCGGATTGTCGCGAACGGCGCAATGGTGCGGCAGTGGCGACAGACCTTGCGACTTTGATTCGCTGGTGAACCTCGTGATTGGCCGAGATAATCGGGGCGAGAGCGTGGATATCAGCAACGAACCTGGCAACCAACTTGCCGGATTCGATGCCCGGTGGACGCCAGGTTGGGCACCGGCCAACGGAGGTGTTTATGCACAGTTCATTGGGGAAGACGAAGCAGGTGGCTTCCCGAGTCGCTACTTGGGGCAGATCGGGTTTGAAGTGTCTGGGCTCGTCGGAACGATTAGCTATCGCGCGTTTTTGGAATTCGCAGGTACCACTTGCCAGTTTTACGAGTCGAGCTCCAGACCCAACTGCGCCTACAACAACGGGATATACCAGACTGGATACCGGTACAAGGGACGCAGTATCGGTCACAGTGCAGACAACGATGCTGAGCTGCTTTCGTTTGGCGGCATTGGCGTCGAGCAAGATGGCGACGTCTGGCAATTCGTCCTGCGTGCTGGTGAACTGAACTCGGAAGGTCCACCGGATCCTCGCAATACGCTCACGTCAGGTCCTGCCGATTATATGGAGCTTGAAATTAGCCATCGCAGGGCACTGGATTTCGGTGAGCTCGAAATTGGCGTTGGCGTGTCGCGATTCGAGGACAGTCTGACAAGCGGGCAACAGGATGATGCGCGGGTTTTCGTCGGATGGCGGGTGCCGATCTAGGATCGGCTGATTACGTTATACTTTGCGCAGTCGAAGACTCAATGCTGATCGAAACGGATTTCTCTGGGCGCCAGAATCAGCTAGCGAACTAAACAGATCAAATCAAAAATTATGAGACATTTCTTCGCTTGGGTGTTGCTCTTTGCGCTATCAACCCCTTTGGCAGCTCAGCAAACGCCAACGCCAACTCCGGAACAACTCCGGATGCTGCAGTCGCTGCCCTCGGATCAGCAGGGCGAACTTCTCAAACAGTTTGGACTGGACTCCGGAAGTTCCAGCGTCGACGATGCATTGGAGTTTCCGCAGCTCACACGACCACGCGAGCAGATCGAAGACGTAGACCAGGAACTTCGAGTAGTAGGAAATGACACACTCGTAATCACCTTTGAGGTTATCGCGGAAGACGCGGAAGAAATCGAACAGCTCAAGTCCGACCCCTTGTTGTCGCCGTTTATTGGTACACGAAGTTATTTGCTAAGCGACGCTGGCGATTTGTTGCTACCCGGAGTGGCCACCATTCCGCTTGCTGGGCTCACGGAGGAACAGATAGCACTCCGGCTGGCGGCTGAGGCTGCGTTGTCGGTGTTTTCAGTCACCGCCAACATCCTGCCGATTGAACCAACGGGTGTTGATGCACTCGCCTACTTTGGCTATGAACTCTTCGAAGACGTTCCAACAAGCTTTGCTCCAGCTACCGATATCCCAGTAACCGCCAACTACGTCATGGGTCCTGGCGATCAGGTGCAAATTCAGTTGTACGGGAATGAGAATACTTCGTTCTCTTTGGTGGTATCCCGGGATGGCGATATCACGCTACCCGAAATTGGACCAATCTCCGTAGCCGGTCTTTCTTTCGACGCGGCGCGCGCCGAAATTGTTGAGAGAGTCTCGGAGCAGAAGATTGGCGTCCGAACCTCGGTCACCTTGGGTGAGCTTCGTTCAATACGGATTTTTGTGTTGGGCGATGTGAACCAGCCAGGGTCGTACACGGTCAGTGGGCTCAGCTCGATGACCAATGCAATTTTCCTGTCGGGTGGTGTGAGCTTGTCAGGATCGTTGCGAAACATACAGCTAAAACGACGTGGCGTCCTGGTGGGAACACTGGACCTTTATGATCTGCTTCTGAACGGTGACACAAGCGCTGATAAGCGACTGCAACCGGGCGACGTCATCTTTGTGCCTCCTGTTGGAGACAGGGTAGGAATCGAAGGTGAAGTTGGACGTCCTGCATACTATGAGTTGCGCGGGCGAACGACCGCCATGGGGCTTGTCCGACTCGCGGGAGGTCTAAAGTCGACGGCACATGCACCAACCGGCAGAATCGAGCGCGTTACCGACGCAGGTGATCGCCAGATCATCGATGCGGATCTATCGACGCAAGCTGGGCAATCGGTCGCAGTGCAGGACGGTGATGTGCTGCGAGTCTTTCCAGTTCTGGATCGACTGGACGACTCTGTTGAGCTCTTGGGTCACGTGCGACGACCTGCTCAATACCAATGGCAAGAGGGTCTTCGGCTTACCGACCTTATCCCGTCCCTGGCGGTACTGAAATCGAAAGCCGATCTCGGGTACGTGCTGGTCCGCCGGGAGATTGATGACGATGGGCAGATCGTCGCATTATCAACCGATCTTGAGGCTGCGTTTGCAGCGCCGAATTCGACACACAACCTGTTGCTGCAGCCACGCGATCAAGTGATTGTATTTGAGACGGGTCCCGCGCGAGGCGCCCGGCTGATTGAGATGCTGGATCAACTTCAATCACAGGCGAACGACGGTACACAAGTCGCCCAGGTCTCTATCGGCGGCAGTGTTCATTCCGAGGGCGTCTACCCTCTGGAGGAACAAATGCGTGTCAGTGATTTGATCCGTGCGGGCGGTGGATTCACTGACTCTGCCTTCTTGACGACTGCGGAGCTCACCCGCTATCTGATAGGAGATGATGGCGCGCGTAAGACAATTCTTGTCAATGTCGATCTTGCCGCGATTCTGGCCGGGGACGAAATCGCGAATCTGGATTTGTTGCCCTACGATTTTTTACAGATCCGCGAAACGCCCGAATGGCGGGGTCAGCAAGCAGTTACTATCGGTGGAGAGGTGCGATTTCCTGGCGTCTACCCGATCAAGCGGGGCGAGACTTTGATGTCTGTTCTGCAACGAGCAGGTGGTTTGACGGATCTGTCCTTTGTTGAAGGCAGTGTGTTTACTCGCGAGTCGCTAAAGCAGCGTGAGGAAGAACAGATTGATACGCTGATCTCTCGACTCGAAGCTGATCTTGCTTCATTGGCGCTACAGTCATCTCAGACAGATGGAAACGTACAACAGGCTTTCACGTTTGGGCAGAGTTTGCTGGCGCAGTTGCGAGAGAGTGAAGCGAGCGGGAGGCTCGTTATCGATCTCGGTGACATTCTCGCCAACTCGCCCGGATCGGAGCACGACATTACACTGAAAGATGGCGACGTCCTGCTGATACCGCAGCGAACCCAAGAGGTGACGGTTATCGGCGAAGTGCAATACGCAACGTCGCATCTGTTTGAGGCCGGCCTTGATCGGGATGATTACCTTGCCAGTAGCGGTGGCCTTACGAGCAAAGCGGATGCGAAAAGGATTTATGTCGTTCGTGCTAACGGGCAGGTAGTGGCATCGAGTGGCACCAAGTGGCTGCGGCGTGTCGGCGGAACCGAGATTCGGCCTGGCGATACAATTGTCGTGCCGATTGATGCTGATCGAATTGCCCCGCTAACGCTGTGGAGCAGTATTACTCAGATCGTGTTCAACCTCGCCGTTGCTGTGACAGCGATCAATTCGTTCTGAGTGCGATCAATACACGTATGAGCTCTCTTTCCAAACTAGATTTGCGCGCGGTTGCTCTGTTGGTCGGGTTGTCTGTAGTGGGTGGATTGGCTGGTTGGATCTACTCGAGCATCGCTGATCCGGTGTATCAATCCAGCGTCCTGCTGATGCCGGAGGTTGATGAAACGGCCAATAGCGGGGCCGGACTAAATTCTGGACTCAGTAGCATCGCATCACTGGCGGGCGTATCCGTAGGCGGCGAAGATCGATTACGAGTGGAAGCGTTGGCGACGTTGCGTTCGCGGAGTTTCCAAATGGGTTTTGTGAGATCAGAGAACATCGCGCCACATTTGTTTTCGGATTTATGGGACTCGCAAGCACGCGCGTGGCGTAATGATGAGCCTAGCGAAGACGATATCTTCAAAGTGTTTTCCGAGGATGTCGTCAAGGTTCGAGAGGATAGCGGGGACGGGCTGGTCACGTTAAGCGTGCTATGGCATGACAGTGAGCTCGCGGCGACTTGGGCCAACGGTCTCGCAGACGAGTTGAACAACGTCATGCGGGGTAGAGCGCGCGAGTTGGCAAAGGCGAGCATTGAGTACCTTGAGCGTGAACTCAATAGAACCTCGAATAGCGCTGTGCAACAGGCAATTGGGGTGCTGCTTGAGAAGCAGATTACAAACATCATGATGGCCAATGTCCGGCCACAGTACGCATTCCGCGTCATCGACCCTGCAGTTCCGTCAAGTATCGACAATCCGGCTTTTCCAAAGCCCGTACTCGTTACGCTAGCGGGTTTTGCATTCGGTCTGATGTTGGGAGCGGGCTTGGTGGCAGCGCGCATGTTATCGGCGCAACCCAGACCATAGTCGTGACGTCGATAGCCGTATCACCTGATAAGCAGTTCCCCTCGACTGTTGATCATCGTTGGTTAGCCCACGCCAGAGTCTTGCTTCCAGCTTGCCTGCTGGCTGGCTTGGCGTTGTCCGGCCTTCTCCTGGGGAATGTCTTTGGCGATGAACGACTGATGCTAGGCGCATTGCCAATGAGCCCGTTCATTTACTTCTACATGTTGTGCATGCTTTTCGCGTTCGGGGGGACGGCTAGCGTACCGTTTGTGATGACCTGGATGCTGTTCCTGCTTCCGGTCGGGCTTAGTGTCTTCTGGAGTCTCGATATCGAATACGGCATGACCAAGGCGGTCAACCTTGTCGTGACGACCTCGCTTAGCTTGTGTTTGATTTTGAGCGCAATCGAACGTTCCAGTTGGCTGATTGTGCAGCGCGTGCTTCTGGCAATGCTCACTGGGTTGCTGGTCTTGGCGGTGTTGTACAAGCTGCGCGCTGGATTTTTTGATCGCGACGTCCCGTTCTTCATCAATGGGCCGATCGTTTTCGGTCGATTAATGTCGATAGCGGCAATCCTGTCGGCATTCGTACTGCGCGGATTCGCCAGAGTAGTCGCTGTGACAGTGTTTGGCCTAGCCGTTATCTGGACCGCGTCCAAGGGGCCTCTCCTGGGTTTGGTAGGCTTACTCTCGCTGATAGCTTTTGTGCGTGCGAATTGGCTCGGACGAGCGTTGATAGTGCTTGTTCCGGTTACCGGTGCTGCACTTTTGCTCACCGGCGTTTGGACGCTCGAGTACGACGGCAGCAATCGACTGCTGGTTGTGGCCGATCTAGTGCTTTCCGGTGGCAATCTATTCTCAGATGCTGGACCGCTTGGGGGTCGTATTGGGCTTTATCGCGAGTCCATGTCGCTTATATTGGCGAAACCGTTCGGCGTGGGGCTGGGGGGCTGGGAACTCGCTGTGACGGAAAATTATGGCCTTTATTATCCGCACAACTTCTTCCTCGAACTGTTCTCCGAGTGCGGTTTCGTTTTCGGAGCGATTGCGCTGGTACCTTTTCTGGCCTTTACCGTGACGCGGTTCAATGCTGCAGGCGCGTGTGCGCTTTTTTTGCTCATCGCACAACAGGTCAGTGGTGACCTGTTGGATGCGCGTTACTTGCTATTGATGTCGCTGCTCGCTGTATGGCTCGAAAAAAACAAGTTCTCGGGGGCCAAGGATCTGCAGTCATGAGAATCGTTTATTTGCATCAGCACTTTCGTGCGCCCTCCGAAGCCGGTGGAACCCGCTCCTACGAGTTTGCGAAGCGCCTGGCAGACGCCGGCCACGATGTGCAGATGGTTACCGCGCATCATGCGCCTCGTGAGCACTTGTCCAAGTCGATGTGGGAGCATCGTGATATGGACGGGTTTCGTGTCCACTACGTGCAAATGCCATATTCCAATCGAATGTCGTTTTCGAAACGCATTGAATCGTTCCTGAAATTCGCCTGGCGTTCGGCCGGCAAAGCCGCTGTTTTAGAGGGCGACGTGATTTTTGCCACGAGTACACCGCTCACGATCGCGCTTCCTGCTGTTTACGCAAAATGGAAGACGAAGGCATCTATCGTATTCGAGGTGCGAGATCTATGGCCTGAACTCCCAATCGCGCTGGGAGCACTTCGGAGCAAACCCTCTCAGATGGCTGCACGATGGCTCGAGCGTTTTGCTTACCGGCACGCCGAACATATCGTGGCGTTGTCGCCCGGTATGGCGGATGGAGTTACCGCAAATCGAGGCGCCCGCGGTAAGCCTGTTTCCGTGATTACCAACAGCTCCGATATTGATCTGTTCCAGTCAGCAAAACCCGATAGGGCACTGTTGCAACGACGCTACGGCGTACCGTCCGATGGTCCGTTAATGCTTTATGGCGGGACACTGGGTCTCGCCAATGACGTGACCTATCTGATTGAAATGATGGCCGAGCTGAGAAAGCGTGTACCTGCCGCCAGGTTATTGATTGTGGGTGATGGCGCCGAGCGCGAAAAAGTTGAAGCGGCGGCGACAGAAAAAGCACTTCTGGGTAACAGCGTGTTCATGGTGACCAGTGCGCCAAAGTCCGACATGCCGTCAATACTGGCGTCCGCAGATGTGTGTTTTTCTGTGTTCGCCAACATCCCGGCGCTGTTCCACAACTCAGCGAACAAGTTTTTTGATGCCTTGGCTGCAGCCAAGCCCGTCGGCATCAACTATCCCGGGTGGCAAGCGCAGGTGCTGGGAGAGACCGGCGCCGGCTTCACTATGCCTCCGGAGGAGCCGGTAGCCGCTGCAGGTATCGTTTCTGAGTGGTTGGCCGACGCGACTCGGCGAGCTGCGGCGGGGCAAGCAGCCCTGGCGTTGGCGCGAGAACGTTTCAGTCGGGACCTACACGCACAGCAACTTGAGCGGATACTCCGCGAGGTTGCAGATCTTTCAGTCAGCGCTTGAGTCGGCTCGGCCGACGGCAGTCAGGTTCATCCAGTTGCTACGTTTGAACGGATTCTGGAAAGACAGCATGCGTAGGATGAACTGCTGCCAAGGCGGTGTTGCGTAATTGGAGAACCCGTCCGGGTCAGTCCCATAGAACACAACTTTGTCCTGGAATCCTGCCTGCGCCAGAAACTGCTCCAGCTGGCTCTCGGAAAACCCGCCAGCCGTGCGATTAACCTCGGCTAGGTCATTTCGCTCCTGTTGCTCGCGATCCCGATGCATGTAGTAGCGATCACTGAACCGCCCCAGGAATCGATAGACCGGTTTGCGTGCGTTCCAGGCCGCCTTCGCGAGCGGTCCCATCGTCATGGCACGCTGTGAGGGTTCGCCGGCGATCATCATGATTCCGTCAGAGCGCAAACAGCGTCGCGCCGCACTCACGAATGCCTGTGGATTAGGAAAGTGATGCAAAGTAGCAAAGCATGTGATCGTGTCCACGGCGGCTTCGCTAAACGGCAGTTTCTCCGCATCCGCGAGAATTGCCGTGTGGCCACGTTGTTTAGCTGCCTTGAGGTTACCGAGCGAGATGTCGACACCTACCGTATGCGAATACGCGTGCGCGCCAAGATCGAGGCTCGCGCCTGTCGCGCAACCGACATCCACAAGTACCGACTGGCTGGTGTCCAGTTTGGATTTTCGGAAATTGTCAGCAATCGCTTTGAGGAATAGCAGCGTTTGCGCGTAGGGTTGCGACCCGTCATGGTGTTCGCCGTATTCCGTTGATACTTCGTTGTAGATCTCGATGTTGGCTCGCTTGACCTTGTCCGACATAGCGTCACCGGCGGCGCCGTCGTGTAGAAGCCCGCGAAGTTGGTCTGACCACATGACGAAAATGCCATCAACGACCGGATACATTCTGCCGCAGTTGCCGCATTTCAATGCGCGCTCACCGTTGTAGGGCGCGTTGAACTCAGCATTTTCGAGGTGTTGCCAATCGTTGGCATGGCACTCGGGGCATGCGATGAATTTTGGGACGGTCGTCATTTGATGTCATCAGCCTTGTAAAGTACGGACTGTCGCTTGAATTTGAGAACAATAAATTCCCGTACTCGTGTCAGAAAAGATTTAGGGTTGCGCACCATGAGAGACAGCGCTTTACCTGCGCAGATGCAATAAAAGTAGATGTCGTGAAGGAGATCCTTCGCATCCCGTTCGGGCAATAGCGCAAGCAGTTCGCTGGTTTCTTCCAGGTCGATAATGAGGTGAATACGATTGACGTTTGATTCGTTCGTAACCCGGTGCGGGTACGTGGTGTCGAGATGCCAGACCTCGCCCTCGGCCATTGTGATCCGCTCGCCACTCACATAGAACGCGACGTCTGGGTGGGTCACGATCGGTATGTGCAATCGGATAACGTTTGCCGCCGTCCCGCCAGAAATGTCCCTGTGTTCCTTGATGACCCCGCCAGGTTCCAGTGACGCAAGACACATGTCAATCACGTCTGCCGGGAATGCCTCAAGTACGGCGCGTAAAGACGGCGCTTGCTCCAGCATCGGATGCTCGGCGTTGTCACCTTCCGTGTTGCGCACAAACAATGCAACATCGGACCAGTTGGTTCCGTAGTCACGACTCTTCCAGTCGGTATCACCCAGCAGTCCGAGCTCGTTCGCTATCGGTTCGACATCCCAACTGAGAGAGTCGATCCTGACAGCGCCGCGGGTGGGGCGTGTGAAGCTATTGGCAGACATAAGCGTTTTGATTGACAGGCTGAAAAGGGGGCGTCAGCATATGCTAGATTTTATAACATAATCAAGATGTAAGGGGCAGTTTGTGCCGCGTTTCACGTTTTTTCGGTGCCACCTGTCTCCAAGCGTTTTCTATTCACGGACGAGTAGTGAATGACACGTCGCGCAACGCTGTTTCATTTGCTGGGTGACGTCGCTCACGGCGCCGTTTTGAAAGGACTGGCGCTATCAGCAAGGCTAGTGTTTTTGCTGACGGTTGCTACCGGTTTAGCGGACGGAGAATTGGGTAGTTACGTCTACCTGAGTTCCATGGCGGCATTGCTAGGTCGGATAGGTGGCCTCGGTCTCGAGGAGCAGCTACCACTGGAGATTCGAGGCCGGCGTCCAACCGCTTCGCGCTGGCTGCGAACTGCCGAAATCCTTTTTGTACTCGGACTCTTCTTGTTTGGTGGCGCATTGATGTCCCGTCACCCGGTGTTGTTGGTCGGCGCCCTGACCATCGCCTACATCACTACCAGCTATCTGGCAGGTGCGTTGCGGACCATTCGCATCACAGGGTCCGAGCGACTGCGCGATTTGCACTGGATTCTGTTTGTCGCAATGGCGATTTTGTTGCCGGCTCGGAATGCTGAGCAGTTGATCCTGCTGATGATTCTCGCGCTGCTTTCGGTGCAGGCTCTGGAGGTTGTTCTGAGTCGCGTTCAGAGAGTCATCGCCGAAGGCCGGCGATTGCCCAGTTGGTCCAATTTCGTCGACCTTGTGAAACTGTCATGGAGAAAATTGGTCGCAGCGGCAGCGGTTCTGGCTATCGTGCGTGCCCTTGTATTGTGGCCGGAATGGCTGCGAATGGACATTGATCTGGACGAGATAGCTTACGCTTTGCTGATCGGTGAGGCGTTCTGGCAGACGCTAATGGTTCTTGTCCATCGACGCTATGCCGCTTACTGCCGCCTCGACAAGGCGGAACTCGCCGAAGGGATCCGCAGTGACTTGTCGCGTGTTGGGCCAATGGTCGGATTGTATGGTCTTCTCGTCTCTGCCGGCGCAGCCCTGATCGGCCAGCTCGATATAACAATTGCAGGCTTTAACTCGTGGTGGCTTGTCGCTCAGATGGTCGGGTTTTTCACGGCGGTATCCTGGTATCTGATGTTGCGGTATGTCGTCTGGGTGATCAGGGATTTTGATTGGCGACTGGCGGGTCTTGAATTGGTTTTGATCGTTTCGCAGGCGGTAGTCGTGATCACCATGCCGGTAGCCTACTGGCCGGGAGGGGCATGCATCGTTGCGATCGCGTGCCTGATCGGCGCCAGACTAGTTGCGCATTCTGCGCTGTCGTTGCAGACTTCTGCGCCAGATTCGGCAGGCTCAAGGAGAGTGAGTTGACACACGGGTGGCCTCGTTACAGTCAGGAAGCGTTGGATGCGGTGGTCGCCGTGATTCAGTCCGGAAAAGTCAATTACTGGACCGGCCAGGAAGGCAAGCGCTTCGAGGCTGAGTTCCGTGACTACTGGGGCGCGGCGCACGCGGTCGGTATCGCCAACGGCACGGTCACTCTGGAGCTTGCGTTGCGAGCTTCTGGTGTAGGGCCGGGTGATGAGGTGATCGTGACCCCGCGATCGTTTTTCGCCAGTGCCAGTGTGATTCAGCTCGTCGGCGCGACGCCCGTGTTTGCTGATGTCGATCGAGATTCGCAGAACCTTACCGCTGCGACCATCGAACCACTGTTGACGAAGCGAACGCGCGCTATCCTGCCGGTGCATCTTGCCGGTTGGCCGTGCGAGATTGATGAGATCGTTGCGCTGGCCGACAGCCATGATGCGGTGGTTATTGAAGACTGTGCCCAGGCCCATGGCGCAAAGTACAAGGGCCAGCATGTTGGGACCTTTGGCCAATTCGGCTCGTTTTCGTTCTGCCAGGACAAGATCATGTCCACGGGCGGAGAGGGCGGTATGCTCCTCGTGAAGAACGAGCGCGATTACGAATTTGTGCGCAGTTTCAAGGACCATGGGAAAAATTTTGAGAAGATGAAGCCACGGCCGGGACGTTTCGACTTTCACTACGTCCATGACAGCTTTGGCACGAATTACCGCATGACCGAGATGCAGTCTGCGATCGGGCGCGTGCAGTTGCGCAAACTTGACGATTGGATACAACAGCGTCGAACAAACTCGTTGAAGCGCCTCGAGCATTTCTCGTCCGTTGATATCGTCCGAGCGCCTGTTCCTGCAGATGGCATCGAGCACGCCTACTACAAGCTTTATGTGTTTGTTGAGCCCGATGCTTTGCATCAGGATTGGTCGAGAGACCGGTTGGTATCGGAGCTCAATTCGCACGGCGTGAAGGTCTTCACCGGGTCGTGTCCGGAGATCTACCGCGAACAGGCTTTCGGTTCACGGTTCTCTGATTTGCAACTACCCGTCGCACACGAACTCGGGGAAACGAGTCTGATGTTCCTGGTCGACCCTACTATCGATCAACAGACGATCGATCGTGATGGTGAGGTATTGAAGGACGTATTGGCACGCGCGCGCCGTTAGGCGCGGTACGCTGGGAAGAAGCCTTCGTCTCGCGGAGTTTCCTGTGCTTCATCACGTGTACCGCAGAGTGCCGCGTAGCGTTCCGAATCGACAATCAGGCGCGAGACACGGAACGTTGCCCGTTGCGACGAAAACCCGGCTTTGAATCGGTAGAGACTATCTTCCTGACCCCCGACACCGCCACCGAGGTTTAGCCATTTGTTCTCTTGTTCGGTCGCCCAGGCTCGCACTGCCTCGATGATACTTCGCGCCGGAGCCACTCGTTCATAACCAGCACGACTCGCGCTTAGATGGTATTGAAGTACGCCGTCGTTGATAAAGAACAGAGCGCTGCCGATTACCACACCATTCAGTCTGGCATGCCAGAGTTGACAGGCATCGTCGGCGAGCTCGGTTAGTGCCGTGTAGTACGAGTTCGGAAAAAAGTAGGCTTGCGAGGCATCGAGCGCACGCATTCTCTCTTCGTACATTTGCACGAAGACTTCGAGCTCGTCGAAGCTTTTGTCATGCTCGACCGTCACTCCATCCTTCGCGGCTCTGCGAACCTCGTAGCGATGCTTCTTTCGGCAGTCGGCCATCTGTTCGCCGATCGGGCGCGACAGATCAATCCACACCGAAGGTCCGATCTCAGTGGTTGCATCGTTCAACATTGTCGGGGGTGTCAATAACGGATGGTGTCGGATGAATGCGCTAACGATGTTCTGCTCGCCAAGGGCCTTTAGCAGTCCATCGCCGAATACCGAACTTTCTGCCTCGGACAGCGTCGGGCGCGATGCAAGAGGTCCCGGGTAGCCGTAGGCGCTAGTGGCGTCCTTCTCGCCACCCGAGTACCACGGCAGTGTGTCGAGCGGACGCAATATCAGCGGGACGACGAGACAAAGCTCACCGATCCGCTGCCAAAACAAAACGGCCTCTTCGTTGGCCGTTTTGCTGAGACAGTGAAATTCGTGGCGGTGATAAATGTCATACTGCCCAACGGTCTCAAGAGCAGCATCCCAGCGGTCACTGTCTTCGAGCGGGATGAGCAGGATCGCATCCTCAAGGGGTAGAAGCTGAGAGTTCAAAGTACCTATCTGTGACTTGACCGTGGAGTTTTGTGACAATGGCAGCAGCAGTGGTCTCAACGGCGGAGCTGTCCGTCCGCCGGATTGAAGTTTAGTATGTACGCTCGCTATTTTAAACGTCTTCTCGATGCAGCCGTTGCGGCAGTTGCTCTAATTGTCCTGGCGCCTCTGCTGGCTGTCGTTGCTGTCGTACTGCGCTGGCAACAAGGCGCTCCGGTGTTGTTTCGTCAGGTCCGCCCGGGACTGCATGGCAAACCATTCACGATGATCAAGTTCCGTTCGATGCGTGACGACCGTGATCCGGAGACAGGGGAACTGCTGCCCGACGATCAACGCTTGACCTCTATGGGCAAATTCGTCCGTGCGACCAGCATCGACGAGTTGCCGGAGCTTTGGAATGTGCTTTGTGGGGATATGAGTATCGTCGGTCCCCGTCCTTTGTTGATGGAGTACTTACCCCGCTACACCAATGAGCATGCTCGCAGGCATGAAGTGCGTCCGGGAATTACGGGTTGGGCGCAAGTCGGTGGCCGTCAACGGCTGTTGTTCAGTGAGAGGCTGGATCGTGATGTCTGGTATGTCGACAACGTCAGCGCTTCTCTCGACATGAAAATTTTGTGGATGACTGTGGCGCAGGCGCTGCGCCGGAAGGATGTCATTCTTGGTCAGGATGTAGCGGACGTGGATGATCTGGGGCTAAATAGTTCCGTGTTGGCGCGGCGCAAAACAGAGTTGGAGAAAACAGGTGAGGATTGAGGTAAGTGGCGCAGTCCTGCGGCGGTTAGAGCCCGCTGATGTTGAGCAGCTTTATGTGTATCGCAACGATCCCGCCGTGGTTTCCAGTCTCGGCGGGTTCAGTACGGGGTATACCAAGCGTGACCTGGAAGACTGGTTGGAATTTCATCGCGGGCAGCGAAACGAAGTGTTGCTGTGCATCGCCGATCCTGACACCGACAAATGCCTGGGGCATGTTGGTTTGTACAACATTGATCACCGCGTCAGAAAAGCTGAGTTGGCAATCTTGATCGGCGCGACGACACGTCACGGGCGCGGTTTGGGGACATCTGCGTGCGGCGCGTTGATCGACTATGCGCACCAGCAGCTCAACCTTCGACGGGTAGAGCTGACACTGTTGGCCACCAATGAGCCGGCCATGCGACTGTACGAGCGGCTTGGCTTCGTCGAAGAAGGCCGACTTGTCGACGCGGAATATCGAGACGGGCGCTATGTTGATGTGATCTGTATGGCTCATATCACTGCCCGTTAAACTCGCGAGGCGCAACATGGAAATTGGTGGGGACTATTCGTGGTCAGTATTCCCTGGTGCACCAGTGGCACCATGGCCGCAGCCTGCAGTTCTTTACGCTCGTGGACGTGACTGCATTGTCGGACTTGCTCGTGCCGGGAGCGCAATCTGGTCGACCAACCAGCTTTGGGTACCCGACTACTTCTGCGAGGACGTCGCCGCGGCCTGGCAGGCGGCGGGGGTTCGTGTATCAAACTACAACGCCATGCCTGGCAGAGTGGACGGCTTGCCGAAAGGTTCACGGGGCGACGCCGTGCTGGTCGTGAATTTTTTCGGCGTAGAGAATCTTGAAGAGACGACTGCCAAGTTGATGGGCGCCGGTTACTGTGTGTTCGAAGATCACACGCACGACCCTGTCGGTTCCGCTGCCGCGGGCAGTCGCGCGCATTACTGCCTTGCAGCTCTGCGGAAGTACTTGCCAATAACAGACGGCGCGTTGCTTTGGTCTCCGCAGGGACTCCAGTTGCCCGAGGTGCCGCCTGAACGATTCGACCAGCATGACGGCGTAGCCGCCATGGGACTAAAAGCAGCCTATGAGAGTGGGCAATGCAACGACAAAGAACTCAAGCAGCGTTTTCGCCAGTTGCAGCATGCCCACCATGAACAGATAGAATCCGGCGATGCGCCGCTTCGGCCGAGCATGTGGAGCGAAGCGCAATTGCAGTCCGGCTTACCATTGGCGTGGCGTGAGCGACGAGACGAAAACGCTCGCTGTCTCGTTAAAGCGTTGTCCGATGCGCAAGGCATCACGACTCTGTTCCAGGACTGGGGTGCCGGCACGGTACCGTACTGCGTTCCCGTACTGTTTGAGTCAGAGCAAGCTCGAGACAGCACGCGCCAGGCGTTGATTGCCAGTCAGGTATATCCGCCGGTGCACTGGAGTTTGAACCAAGCCGAATGGGATCTGGCTGCGGCACTTTCACGCCGAATTCTGAGCTTGCCATGCGACCACCGCTACGATGTCGCCGATATGAGACGTATCGCGAGCGTTCTCACGCAGCATGTATTGACCATCACCTGAAATTGGTTTCGAATTCGAAAAGGCTAAAGTTCTAGGGCTCGCCGCCGATCGCCTGACGTCGGTCAACGAGACGGGCCGCCGTCAGTCAACCGAATGCCAGGGCAGATGTTGTGATACGATCTGCCGCTCCAATGAGGGATACCGCGGGCATGATGCCGAAAGCAAGAAAAAAGTGGCGCGAAGTTCTGCGAATCCGACTGTTGAACCTTCGAAGGCCGCAGAAGCGCTTGCTGATGTACAGTGTTGACGGCGTCGCTATCGTTTTCACTTTCCTCATCGCCAATCTGCTGGTCTTGGCCGGTCAACCTCTCGTACTGAATTCTGCCGCTATCGGTCTCGCATCGGCGCTTGTGTTTTTTGTCAGCGCGAGCGTGTTTGGGCTGTACCGCTCGATTATCCGGTACCTGGCATTCGATTTGTTGATAGCCGTGACCAAGTCCGCCGTGATGGCAGCTGCGGTTGGCGCTCTGCTTTTGTCCATGAGTTTGCCAGTCTTCGACGCTTTCCGTGTCGCAGTGGTGTTTGGTGCGGGACTGGTTTGCGTCATCGTTGGCGTTCGGCTGACCGCTCGGAATTTCCTGAACAGACGCGTCCGGCGTCGCCGTGAGGCAGTGATTATTTACGGTGCGGGTGACGGAGGTGTTCGACTTGCTTCCTCCCTGAGTGGTTCGTCCAGATTCAATCCAGTTGCATTTGTCGATAACAAGAGAGCCCTGAAGCAAACACTGGTCGCGGGTCTGGAAGTCCATCTGCCGGAACGCTTACCAGCACTGATTCGCGAACTGAATGTCAGGAGAGTGTTGCTCGCACTTCCGAGTATTTCGCGGCGTCGACGCAGGGAGATCATCGAAGAGCTTTCGAGCTTGGCCGTCCGCGTACAGACTATTCCGGACATTGGCGATATTTTGACGCGTGGTGCTCGGGTCGACGATATTCAGGACGTGTCGGTTGAGGATCTGCTCGGCCGAGATCCAGTGCCACCAAAACAGATGCTGCTGCGACAAGAGATCGCAGCCAAGGTTGTCCTCGTGACGGGCGCCGGCGGTTCGATCGGATCGGAACTCTCGCGAAAGATTCTCGAGGTCGAGCCTAGAGTTCTACTGCTCGTCGAGCGATCTGAAATCGCGCTGTACAACATTGAACAGTCGTTGCGAAAAGCGATGAAGGGCAGTTCGCACTCCGCAAAGATAGTTGCAATGCTGGGAGACTGCCAGGATAAAGCGAGAATGCTCGAAGTCATGTCGGCGTACAACGTGGACACCGTATACCACGCAGCCGCGTACAAACATGTCCCGATCGTCGAGCACAACGTAATCGAAGGTGTAGCCAACAATGTGTTTGGCACACTGAACACTGCGTTGGCGGCTGTTGAATCCGGTGTTGCCACTTTCGTTTTGGTTTCGACTGACAAAGCGGTCAGCCCGACAAATGTCATGGGTGCGAGCAAGCGCCTTTCCGAGCTCGTACTTCAGAATCTCGACAGCAAGTCGAGAACGCGGTTTTGTATGGTCAGGTTTGGAAACGTCCTGGCGTCGTCTGGCTCTGTCGTCCCACTGTTTCGTGAGCAGATCCGCGCAGGTGGGCCAGTTACGGTGACCCATCCCGAGATCATTCGTTATTTCATGACCATTCCTGAGGCGGCGCAGCTCGTCATTCAGGCCGGTGCCATGGCGAAGGGTGGAGACGTTTTCGTGCTTGACATGGGCAAGCCGGTGAAGATTGTTGATCTTGCAAGCAAGATGATCCTGCTGATGGGCAAGACAGTGAAAACCTCTGCGAATCCGGATGGGGAGATCGAGATTTCTTTCACTGGGCTACGGCCCGCAGAGAAGCTCTACGAAGAGCTCCTGATAGGCAATGACGTGACCGGCACGAATCACCCAAGAATCATGCGCGCCAATGAACGGTCGATGGATGATCAAAAGCTGTCGCTCGTGCTCGACGAAATTCATCAGGCGATTGAGGCTCGAAATTGGGAAGGCCTGCGAGCGATATTGTTGTCCGCTGTCGAGGGTTACCGCCCGACCGGCGAAATCGAGGATCACATCTACACTACTCTGGCGGCGCAGGGCACCGACGCTAACGTCACCGATCTCGATAGGTACCGCTAGTACCACCGCACTGTTCCTCTTTGACGGCTTACCGTCACGAAGGCATATCGGCCGCTATCCTTGGTAACGTATAATCCCCGCTGCGCAAAACGAGCAGCAGTGAGTCTAAGATGCGATTAACAATATTCGGGTCTGGTTATGTTGGCCTAGTCACCGGCGCGTGCATGGCAGAAATGGGCAACGAAGTGGTGTGCGTTGATATCGATGCCGGCAAAATCGAGCGTCTTAACAATGGCGAAGTGCCGATCTATGAGCCCGGGTTGGATGCGTATATAGAACGCAATTTCAAAGCCGGGCGCCTGAGTTTTACGACCGACGTTGAGAAGGGCGTGAAGCACGGAACCTTCCAGTTCATCGCGGTTGGTACGCCGCCCGACGAGGACGGATCGGCAGACCTGCAATATGTCCTCGCAGTCGCTGAATCGATCGCCAAACATATGGATGACTACAAGGTCGTCATCGATAAATCGACGGTGCCGGTGGGGACGGCGGATCGTGTCGCCCAGAAAATCACTGACACCCTTCAAAGCCGCGGCGCCGATATTGACTTCGATGTGGTGTCGAATCCGGAGTTTTTGAAAGAAGGTGCAGCGATCGGCGATTTCATGAAGCCTGATCGAATCATTGTTGGCACCGATAACACGCGGTCGGCAGATCTGATGCGCGCGCTCTATGAGCCATTCAATCGCAATCACGAAAAACTGATTGTCATGGATGTGCGGTCTGCAGAGTTAACGAAGTATGCTGCCAATGCGATGTTGGCAACGAAGATCAGCTTTATGAATGAGCTCGCGAATCTGGCAGAACGCTTCGAGGCGGACATCGAGAAGGTTCGAATTGGCATTGGCTCGGACCCGCGAATTGGTTACCACTTTATCTACCCTGGCGCCGGGTATGGCGGTTCCTGTTTTCCCAAAGATGTGCAGGCACTGGCGCGATCTGCAAAAGAGGCGGGGTATACCGCGCGCCTACTGGATGCGGTTGAGGCGGTCAATGGCGATCAGAAGCGAAAGCTGTTCCATAAGCTTTCATCACACTACGGGGACAACCTCGCTGGAAAGACGATCGCGGTGTGGGGTTTGGCCTTTAAGCCGAAAACGGACGATATGCGCGAAGCGCCGAGTCGGGTGTTGATCGAAGCGTTGTGGGACGCCGGCGCAAAAGTGAGAGCTTACGATCCAGAGGCCGCCGGAGAGGCCGCGAGGATTTACGGAGAGCGGGATGATTTGGTGCTCTGCGATAGTGCGGCAGCAGCCTTGGATGGGGCGAATGCGCTCGCTGTTGTTACGGAGTGGCAGGAGTTTCGGAGTCCGGACTTCGATTTGCTAACAGCGAAAATTCTGGATCGGGTGATTGTCGATGGTCGGAACCTTTTCGATCCTGAGCAAATGGCCCAGAAAGGATTTCACTACTACGCAATAGGACGAGGCCTCAAATAAAACCTGGGCCACGGACGCGACGAAAACATGTTAGTGAACACGGGTTCAGCCCGTTTAACTGGACTCTCGCATGTCGTCGAACTTTCGCTGTTGTTCCTATGCGAGGATGGCGGGACTGACTCGCAGGTGACTTCAGGTATCGAAGGAGCCAACTTCTACATGCAGACGGGGAGCGGACACAATGCCAATAGAGATAACAAGCTTTAAAGCCTATGACGTTCGCGGCAGGCTGCCGGATCAGTTGAATGAAGATATCGCGTTCAGGATCGGCAACGCAATGGCTCAATACCTCGACGCAAAACGCATCGTATTGGGGCGCGACATTCGACTGTCCAGCGAGGCGCTCGCTGACGCTGTCGCGGCGGGCCTGATGCAAGCCGGTGTCGAAGTCCTTGATATAGGACTCGGTGGCACAGAGATGGTGTACTTCGCGACCGGTGCGCTGAAAGCGGATGGCGGGATCATGGTGACGGCGAGTCACAATCCGAAAGACTACAACGGACTCAAGCTGGTCCGTGAAGACTCGAAACCGATCAGTGCTGACACAGGGTTGAAGAGAATTCGTGAAATCGCGGAAGCCGACCTGCGCCTCTCAGTCGATGCGAAAGGGAAAAGAACGGCAACCGACACCAGCAAAGCCTACATAGAGCACTTACTCTCTTACATCGATGTCGAGAAGTTGCGACCATTGAAAATAGTCGTCAACGCTGGCAATGGCGGAGCCGGTCCGACTCTGGATCGTCTGGCGGAACACCTGCCTTTCGAATTCGTGCGGGTGAATCATGAACCCGATGGGAATTTTCCGAACGGCGTTCCGAATCCGATGCTCGAGCAAAATCGGCTGTCGACAGCACAAGCTGTCCGAGATTCGGGCGCGGACTTTGGTATCGCCTGGGACGGCGATTTCGATCGTTGTTTTCCGTTTGATGAATCGGGAGCATTTATCGAGGGCTACTACATCGTTGGTTTGTTGGCGGGCCGTGTTCTTTCCACGGAACGAGGTGGTGGTGTCGTTCACGACCCGCGCCTGACCTGGAACACGACTGAGGTTGTTGAGTCCTGCGGTGGCCATGTTATTCAGAGCAAATCCGGCCATTCATTCATGAAGGCCGTGATGCGACAGGAAAACGCCGCTTATGGTGGCGAGATGAGTGCGCATCACTATTTTCGCGATTTCTTCTTCTGCGATAGTGGAATGATTCCCTGGTTGCTGATCGCCGAGATTCTGTCGCAGGAGAACAAACCGCTGTCAGAATTGGTGGCTGAGCGAATTGCAAAGTTTCCGACCAGCGGTGAAATCAATCGTCGCGTTGCAGATGCGTCGGCGGTTATGGAGCGCGTTTGGGATCGCTACATCGAATCGGCCGTGAAATCCGAGCGCGTCGACGGCATCGGCCTCGAGTTCGAAAACTGGCGCTTCAATCTGCGAGCCTCAAACACTGAGCCAGTAATCCGATTGAATGTTGAGAGCAGAGGGGATGCTCAATTGATGCGCCGGAAGACTCAACAGTTGCTCGACGATATTGGCGGTGAAATTGCCGATTAGTGAGACAGTTCACGAGAACGTCACAGCAAATTCGTTAACATAAAGCTCGTTCGGCGCACTGTCTCAGAGGGGTAGAGGCGATGCTGCCGTAGAAAAACGTTAACACGCGAAATGCGAACCATGGCCATTAGACTCTTCGATCACTATATCTCCCTGCCCGTTGCGATCCTGGTGATCACAGAGATGCTGGTTGCCAGTGCCGCGATCTGTATCGGCACAATGCTGGCCGTTCAATTCGGGTGGGTACCCCCTCCGGCATCAGCCGCCATCGAAACATCACGGATCGTCGCCGTATGCGGCATGTTGTTTCTGTCGTTGGCTGCAATGGGCTTGTATCGAATTGCGCTGCGGGCAACGTTCGCCGGGGTTGCGGCTCGGGTGATCACTGCTGTGGTATTAACGGGGATGGCCCTGCCGTTCATGTACTACTTTTTTCGTGGCTTGTACATGACGCCTGGCACTTTGACGCTCTCAAGTGTCCTCGCACTCATCGGTTTGCTCGGCGTCAGGTATCTGTTTTTGAAACTGGTCGACGAGAGTCTGTTCAAACGTCGAATTCTGGTTCTTGGTGCCGGTAAACGAGCGGAGCAGTTTCTTCAGCTGCGGCGGCAGTCGGATCAGAGAGGTTTCAAGCTCGTTCGATTTATCGCGATGGTTGGGGATCTGGACTCCGAAGTTCCGAAGAAGCGCGTCCGGCCATTGCCAAGTTCGCTGATCGATTACTGTCGACGTCATGAAATCGACGAAATCGTAATTGCGCTCGACGATCGGCGCGGGTCGCTCCCGATTCGGGAATTGCTGGAGTGCCGGCTTGAGAGCATCGACATCACGGATGTCATGAGTTTTCTCGAGCGAGAAACCGGCAAGCTGAACCTCACGCTTGTAAGCCCAAGTTGGTTGATTTTTGAGGGCGGTTTCCGCAGACAATTACCGAGGCGCATCGCGCAGCGGGTGTTCGATGTGGTATCGAGCAGCATTGTTTTGGTGCTTGCCTCTCCCATTATGATCGTCACCGCATTGCTGATTTTGATGGAGGACGGCAGGCCCGTCTTCTATCGTCAACGCCGTGTTGGTCAAGGCAACACCGTTTTCAATGTTCTAAAGTTTCGAAGTATGCGGACCGATGCCGAGGCAGCCGGCAAAGCAGTTTGGGCCAAAAAGGACGATGACCGGATTACCCGCGTTGGCAACGTGATACGGAAGCTTCGAATCGACGAATTGCCGCAGTTGATCAATGTGTTGGCAGGGCAGATGAGCGTTGTCGGGCCGCGACCCGAACGACCCGAGTTTGTTGAGACGTTGTCGGAGCAAATTCCCTACTACCTTGAGCGGCATCGTGTGCGGCCCGGAATTACGGGCTGGGCGCAGTTGTGTTATCCGTATGGGTCTTCGGAGAAAGATGCGTTTGAAAAGCTGCAGTACGATCTGTACTACGTTAAGAACCGGACGTTGGTGTTCGATTTCATGATCTTACTGCAAACCGCCGAGGTTGTTCTTTGGCAGAAAGGCGCGCGATAGCAAGTTCCCGATTCCTATCTCGGCGTACGTCGGTATAGTCGGGGCATGGGGTTCATTCAAGCAGGGTATCTGACGGCGGCCGTCGCGTGGCTACTACTAGCCGGCATGCTGCTGGTCAATCGTCGTTTCCGTTGGCCTGACAACTTTGTGATCGCCATGGCTATCCTGATGTCCGGCTGGGCGGCAGTGATGGCATGGGCGGCAGGATACGTTACCTCGATCGGTTTGATTATCGGCATCGACACGGTGCACGGAGCGGCGCTGTTGCTGTTTCTCGGACAGCTCGTCAGTCGTGGCAATAGCAACCCCTGGCGCCGTTGGTTTTCGCACTCCCCGTGGCTGCTGTTGCTCGTTTCTGCGGCCTTTGTGTGGAGGTCCCTGACCAGCGACAGCGTCGATTTCAATTTCTCTTACTATTTCATTGTTAGCATCTCGATCATCGGTTTGCTCGCGGTCGAGCAGATTTATCGGAATGCAGATCGCGCGGGTCGACGACTGGCCACCTTGGTTGCGACCTCGTTCGGTTTCGTCCTGACGTTCGATTTGTTTGTTTATTCGAATGCAATTCTGTTGGGCGCTTTGGACGAGCAACTCTGGGCGGTTAGAGGGTTCGTCAACGCCCTTGTGGTGCCAGTACTCCTGTTTGCCTTGAAGCAAAACATCAGCGCCGAGCGTGGCTTGTTCGTTTCGAGGCAGGTGGTGTTCTATTCGTCCACGTTGATTGGTGTGGGTGCTTACCTCGTCGCCGTGGCGTTTGCGGGTGCGTTCATCCAGGAGCGTGGCGGCGAATGGGGCGGTCAGCTTCGCGGGCTGTTCTTCGTCGCCAGCTTGTTGCTACTGATTTTGACGGTTTTTTCTCCGGCACTGCGGCGGCGGTTACGGGTGTTCATTGCCACGCATTTTTATGCGAATCGTTACGATTACCGCGAGGAGTGGCTCAAGCTGATTCGACGGTTGGCGCAGGATAATCGGCGCGCCCCGATGCCGAACCTCTGTCTTGACGCGTTGGCAGACATCATCGAAAGCCCTGCTGCAGTGCTCTGGTTAAAATCCACGGAGGGTGAAGTGTATGACCAGGCAGCCATGCTCGGATCCGATTCCGCGCCGGAAACATTAACCAAAGATGACCCGGTGATTGGGTTTCTGCTGCAACGGGGTTGGGTGATCGATGGGCGCGAGGCTCTGCGAGATCCGGAACACTACGACCATTGGTTTGACGTCAGCGAGGATCGTGTCGTGACACATGACAGAATCATCGTCCCAATGATGTTGGAGGGTGAACTCGTGGGTGTGGCGGCGCTGGTTCGGCCGGCCGGGATGCCGTTGCTCAACTTCGAAGACCACGATCTATTGCGAACAGTCGGACAGCAGCTCGCCGTGTTCCTGCAACGCGATCGTTCGCAAGATGAGCTGGCTTCCGCGAGGCAGTTCGATGTGTTCAATCGGTTTACTGCGTTCGTAATGCATGATCTAAAAAACCTGATCGCTCAACAGAGTCTGGTCGTGAAGAATGCGGAAAAACACAAATCCAACCCAGAATTTATAGATGATGCAATTGCCACCATCGCCAACTCCGTCGGCCGCATGGAGCGGTTGCTCGCAACGCTCAACCGGCAGAATCAACCCGAATCGGTGAAGACAATTGCGCTTTGCCAGCTGCTCACGCAAGTGGTTGCGGAGACGGCAACCCGTAAACCTGTTCCTGCGCTGGAGTGCGCGGACGGCGAATTTCCTGTGCGCGCCGATCCAGACCGGCTCGGTGCGGTTTTGGGGCATCTGATCCGAAACGCTCAAGATGCAACGAACGACCGCGGCGGATCAGTGAAAGTCTCTCTCTCCCGCGAAGGGTCGAATGCACGCGTTTCCATCGAAGACGAAGGCGTGGGAATGACGGGAACTTTTATCCGCGAGCAATTGTTCCGGCCATTTGTTTCGACAAAAGGCGCGCAAGGCATGGGAATCGGTGCATTCCAGGCGCGAGAGTACATTTCGCAGCTAGGTGGTGGTCTGTCCGTCGACTCTTCCGTGGATCAGGGAACAGAGTTTGTCGTACTGCTGCCGCTGAGCGAGAGTGTGAACCCGATCACGGTCTGAGTTTTGATCGGGTTCCTTACCGCTCGGATAATCTTGAGATAGTATCTGAGGCGCTAGACGGGCTGGCACGGCGGACACTCCACTGCAACTTTCGCGAATCCAATCTTCCCATCGGGATTTTCGACTGGACCGACATTCTTTGTATCTATGCGGTCTTGTCGGAGCACTGACGCTCGCATTCTGGCCTGGTGTTCAGCATCTCGCTTCCAGTTGGATCGGTAACGACAACTACTCCCACGGGTTGTTGCTTATGCCGATTTCGCTGTTTCTGCTATCTGAGGTAATGCGAGATACCGAGACCGGTCAGCCAGATACCATGAGTCTCGGCTTGGCGGTGATATTGGCGGTTTTTTTGGCGGTCGGCCAGTTGCTCGGATTGGTAGTCGTGTTTCAGCTTTTTGCGCCAATTCTGGTTTTGATGCTGTTGACGTTCTGTTACGGCCGAAAAGCGTTTTTGGCGTTGCTCGCCCCGGCACTGCTCCTGTATTTTTCGATACCCATCTGGGATGCGATTAACCCGGTATTGCAGTCGCTGACAGTGTCGGCGGTCAGTCGTATCGTCTACTTTGTGGGTATTCCGGCATTCGTCAGCGGCAATCAGGTTACGGTGTCGACTGGTGTATTCGAGATTGCAGCTGGCTGCAGCGGTCTCAGGTTCTTCATTATCAGTACAGCAGTGGCTGCGTTGTACGGCCATTGGTATGTTGCACGTGTCAGCCATGCCGTGGTTCTTATTCTTCTTGCTGCAATGATCGCGATTGTGGGGAACTGGATAAGAGTCTTGGTTGTTATTCAGATGGGCGTGCATTTGGGTATCGATCATCCACAAGTCGTAGATCACGATTTCGTCGGTTGGGTGGTTTTTGTAGGAACCATGATTGTCTGGTTTTGGATTGCCTCCAAAGTGCCCGAGAAGTCGGCCAAAGAAACCAATAGACACGGTGTTTCGCCGCGGGCGGTGAGACCCCTGATTGCCATGGGCGTCTGTGGCGTCGCCGCACTATGCGCTACTGTTTTACAAGCATCACTAGTGTCCAGCGCTGAGGCAAGCCCGCCGAAACTCTCTGAATCCGGCACGTCTCGGGTGGGTGCATGCGGGACTTGGCAGAGCGAATACGCGTCCACGACAGCTGTACAGAGAAGCGCATTTGTGCGGCAGGGGGAGGCGCTTTGTCTCGATCTCGTTTGGTACAGTTCTCATCGCCAGGCGGCGCTGGCATCAGCCGACGAATGGAGTCTAGTGGGCGTACGGAGAAAGCACGTTGCCTCGGTTGACACATATGCCATCGGCCAGGGAGAAACCGTGGTTGTTGTGACCAAGGCAAACGGCGACGGCTTGTGGGTTGCCGAGCGCAGCTTTGTTGGAGACCGGGTGGTGAAACACACGTTGCAAGAACGTTGGTTGCGGTTACTGGCCTTGATGAACGGTCAACTCGACCGGAGTGTCATTGCGATTGCGCAGCGCTGTGACTCGGATTGCCGGGCTGGGTTTCGGTCGGGGGAGTATCCCGTTGACATTCGGTCCGCATTGGACGCCGCGGTTCGCGATCAACTCGTTTCGAATTGAAGGAGCAGGGTAGGAATGAAAGACAAGTCAGGACGTCTTTTCCGTCAGTGTTTTTTGACAGTTGTGGTCGGTTTGCTGCTGAGTGGGTGCGAGCCCACTGCCGAAGACCGAGTTGCGCGCGCCGAAGAGTACCTCGCCGCTGGTGACTATCGAGCCGCTGTGTTGGAGGCGCGGAGCGCGCTCCAGGACTCGCCGGCCAACATCGATGCGAGACTCATTTTCGCGGACTCGTCCAGGCGGGTCGGCGACTATCGTACGGCGGCCGCCGAATATTCTCGAGCGACTGAGCTGGGTGCAAATCCTGGCCGGTTTGCGTTCGAGTACGCCGAGAGTTTGCTTGTTAGCGGACGGGCTGACGCCGTAGTGTCTGAGTTGGGCGATGCGTTGATGGCATCGCCACAATCAGCACAGCGATTGACCGTCCTTGGTCACGCGTACGCGGCTGTCGATGAGCCGCAGTTGGCACAAAAGCAGTACAGGGCGGCAATCGCGCTGGATGGGCAAGTGGCCGACGTGTACGTTGGCCTGGCTTCTTTGGCGGAACGGGCTGACGACTTGAACGCGAGAGACGAATGGGTGCGGCGGGCGGAGGCTGCGGTCCCGGATCATCCTGAGTTGCTTCTGTATTTTGCTCAGCGAGAGCGCGACGCGGAAGCACGAAGGAAGTTTCTCGATCGGGCGAACGCCAACCTGAACCAGTCCAGCTCCGACATCACCCGTGCGCAGGTTTTGCTCGCCCGGGTCGAGAACGCGCTGCAACTAAAGGCGCTGGATTCTGCCGAGGCAGCCTTGGCCGAGTATGGTGATGCTTTTCCCGGCGCTCCACAGTCTCTGTTTCTGAAGTCCCTGATCGCGCTGGAGCGAGGGGATGTCGACCGAGCTCGGGCAGGTTTGTTGCGCATCAGCGAAGGTGTCGCGGCAGGGTCCCCTGCTGACCTGTTCTTGGGAAGTATCAACCTGCGACAGGCCAATTTGCGCCAGGCTGAAGCCTACCTGAATAAGGCGCTGCGCTTTGACTCGACCAGCGCTGCCGCGCGCAAGCTTTTGGCTGAAACGCTATTGCAGCTTAACCGTCCGCAAGAAGCGCTCGAAATTCTCTCGGACTTGGCACCGACCGAGACCAAGGATCCACAAGTATTGGCACTACTTGGTCGCGCTGCGGTTGCCTCTGGGAATCCGTCGGATGGCGTCCACTTTTTCGAGCGTAGCTCGGCCCAGATGCCAGATGACCCGGGGCTGCGCCTTGCGACCGCCTACAGCTATCTGGCATCCGGACAAGCGGCGGAGGCTTTGAAGATACTGGAGCAAGTTGAGGACGATGCGACCGGTGCCTATCGCGGCTCGTTGCTGCGGATGCTGGCGCACCTTGCGACTGATGACAAAGCGGCCGCGATGGCAGAGGCCGAGCGATTGGTTACGAGTAACCCGGATAGCGTGTCGGCCTGGTCGCTCGCAGGGCAGCTCATGGGAAATCTGAAAGAATATCCAACCTCGCGACAATACTATCGACGTGCGCTTGAAATCGACGCGGACCACATCCCATCGCGATACGGCGTCGCACGTGTCGAGCTGTCGGCCGGCAACGCGGAGAAGGCGGAGGGACTCATCGCAGCATTGCTTGATGACCATCCGGGCTACATGCCTGGCGTCGCAGCGTTCGCGCAGTTGGCGACCCGACGCGGGAAGACCCAAGCGGTGATTCAACGCATCGAGCGTGCGGTTGAGGCCGCTCCAGATGCAGCCGAGCCACGCTTTCTGCTCGCGCAGCAGCTGTTGCTGACAGGTGACCTGGACGGTGCGTTGTTTCACGCCGAGAAAGGTCTTGAGGATCACCCGGATAACGCCCGTCTGTTGCAGATGCGAGGCAAAGCGAGAGGGCGTCTGGGCAGTGAGCAGGGCGCTCGTCAGGACTTGATTCGAGCAGCTGAGCTGGCACCCACAGACAGACTCATGCAATTCGACAAAGCGCGCGTCCTCATGCGTGCAAACGACGTCGATGGTGCGCGTCGCGTGATTGCAAACTACCTCGAACTGCGACCCGACGACAATACGGCGAAACTCTTCAGCGCTGATCTTGACCTGAACTCAGGTCTGATAGATCGAGCAGCGCTGGTCGTTAACGATGTGCTACAGGTTGAACCTGACAACATCACAGCACTGGTGTTGCGAGGTGACATTCTGAACGAGAGGGGGGACTTGGTCGGTGCACTGGCGGCTTTCGAGCGCGCAGGCAAACTACAGATGGATCGCCGTGTCTTGCTCCGCCAGTTTTCGGTTCGCCAGAAACTCGATTCTGAGGATGCCCAGGGACTTCTTGAGTCCTGGCTAAAAGAAAATCCCACGGACGTGGAAATTCAATCGGTACTCGCGCAGGCACTCGACGCGAAAGGTGACCGGGCCGCCGCGATTTCCCTTTACGAGAAGCTCGTGTCAAACGGAGATGGCAGTGAGCGGTCGCAGTCGGTTGTACTGAACAATCTGGCCTGGCTGTACTTCTCGCAAGGTGACTCGCGCGCCCGTGAGACTGCGGATCGAGCTCGTCGGTTGGCTCCGGACACGCCTGAGATTTTGGACACATTCGGTTGGATTGCTCTCGCAGAAGGAGATTTCGATGCTGCAATCAGTGCGCTTAGGCGTGCCAACGAGCTCGACAGTCGGAACCCGGAAATTACCTCGCATCTTGCCACCGCCTTGGCGAGAAGCGGCGAGACGGAACAGGCGCGACGCCTTTTGCAGCGAGTCCTTCAGTCCGACACACCGTTTGCTGGGCGCGAAGATGCGGAAGCGTTGCTGCGGTCCTTGTAAAACACTGCGGATTAGCGAGCGAGGCACGGCGCATGCACAGTCAATTTCGTGTCGGGCTTGGGATCTGCGACAAAGATCTGGATTTCGCTGATGTGGTCCATGGAGAGCTCTCGAGTTTTCGGCGCGGTTCGGATTTCGGACAACGGGATAGTGACGTCGGCGCGGCCGTCAAGCCACGTTCTGTTGTATCGGTCGGATGACTGATGGGTGTGCTCGCGATCATGGATACGCACGGTGACCGGGGTGTTCGGGACAACCGAGAATTTGAGCCGCAGGCCTTCGGCTTCGGTCCAGTCGTGAATCGGGTCGATCAAGCGCCAACCCGCGAAGTCGGATGGCTGCAACGCGAGCACAACACGATCCGTTGTCAGCTCTACCGGATCCGCATGCATGAAATAATGAATTCGATTCAAGAAAATATGGTCAAATTTCACCAAACAAGGTGCGATGGCAGTCCGTTCTTGCCAAGTGATCATCCATCCAAAAGCCGGCAGGAAGCCGGCCAGAATAATGCTCACCGCTGCCAACCGCCCGGCGAGTCTTGCGGCAGACCAAGACTTGAGTGCCAGCAAAGCCAAGCCGAGACCAACGAGGTCAGCAGCAAGGTCCCGCGGGTCCACTTCACCCCCGGTGAGGCGCTGCGAAGCCTCTGCGAGCAGCGCGACAAATACGATGGTCACAGCAGTCTTTTTCAAGTCAAAGCGCAACAGCCATCCGCCAAACAGCGTAAGTGCCATGAACAAGGGAATATGACCCGCGTTGCGCAGACCTTGGATGACAACAGACTCCCGGTAACTGTCGATAGCATGGATCGCAATCGCGAGCACCAGGATCAAGACAGATGGCAGCCAGTGTCGAGGTCCATCAACATGACGTTTATGTGACATAAAAGATGAAGATTTCTGGAATTAAATCAAAGCATTCTGGTCGAAGCTCCGCAACTTTGGCATCATACACCGGTCAGCTGAGGCGCTCTTGCACGAGTGCGATCGTCCGGTCGCGAGGGACAATAGAATCATGAGAACGATCATCCAGTTTGCTGGGGTGCTTGCTACTGCTATGTGGGTTGCAGGCTGCGCCTCTCCGAATGCGCTCCCCGCAGTGGATCCTGGAACGTCTGCTGTTGCGGATGAAGCGGATCTCAGCCAATACAAAATCGGGCCCGGTGACGATCTCGAGGTGTTTGTCTGGCGAAATCCGGAGATTTCAACCACTGTTCCCGTTCGCCCGGACGGCAAGATATCAACGCCGCTGGTCGAAGACATGGTGGCCGTCGGCAAAACGCCGTCGGAGCTTGCGCGTGACATCGAAGAGGTGCTGAAAGTTTACATCAAGCAACCTCAAGTCAACGTCATCGTTACCAACTTTCAGGGTGTGTATGAGGGGCAGGTTCGCGTCGTCGGTCAGGCGGCAAACCCGCAGGCGATCCCGTACCGTGAAGGCATGACCGTGCTTGACGTGATGATCGCGGTGGGTGGTTTGGGCGAGTTTGCGGCGGGCAACCGGGCAAAACTCGTCCGCTCGGAGGATGGGAAAACCACTGAGTATCGATTGCGGCTGAATGACTTGATGAATCGTGGACGTATCGATCAGAACGTAGCGATTCGGCCGGGCGATGTCATCATCGTTCCAGAGGCGCTGTTCTGACATGCGCGAGCAACTTGAATACCTCATCTCCGAAGCGCGCGGGATGTGGCGCTTCCGAGTAGTGGCTCTGATCGCTGCCTGGCTTGTGTGCCTTGGCGGTTGGTTTTTTGTGCTGACCCTTCCCGACACGTATGAGTCCACAGCACAGGTCTATGTCGACACCAACTCCCAACTGCGCCCGACTCTGGAAGGCTTGATCGTCGATACGGACGTGACGGACCAACTGGATTTGGTGACCAAAGCTTTGCTCGGCCAACAGCAACTCGAAGAGGTGGTGCTTGGAACCAATCTCGGTTTGAGAGTATCCGAGCAACGGTCACTGACTGCAGTCGCTCGCAGTGTGCGCGATCGAGTTTCCATCAAGAACGCGAACTCCGATCCGAATTTGTACACACTCAGCTTCTCCGATACCGACCCGCAACTGACGAAGGTGGTTGTGGAGACCCTGTTGAATAATTTCGTCGAAAACTCGTTGGGCGCTAACCGTGAAGGCTCTGAAAACTCGCAACGATTCCTGCGCGAACAACTCGCTGATTTGGAGCTTGAACTGACCGAGGCTGAGCGGCGTTTGGCAGACTTCAAGCGGCAAAACATCGGACTGATGCCAGGCGAGGGGAGTGACTATTATTCCAATCTCCAGGACTCGATGGACGCTCGCGATTCTCTTCGTTCAGAACTCTCTCTGCTTCGTAGCAAGCGAAGTGCCTTGCAGGCCCAGCTCGCCGGAGAGACTCCGCTGGTCACCGCGTCGGCGGAGACCGGGCCTGTCGCAGACATCGATGAACGACTGAACACGAATCGGAAGAAACTCGAAGAGCTGTCGTTGCGATTCACGGATCGGCATCCCGATGTCATACAGACCAAATCTGTCATAACAGAATTAGAACAACGTCGGGAAGAGTTGCTTTCCGAGATGTCCGACAGCGGCGGGGTGGCATCCGACAACCCGGTGTATCAGAACATCAAGATCGAGTTGAATAACATCGATGTCGAGATTGCGGCGAAGGTTCAGGAGGAGTCTGTCGCCAGCCAACGGATTGTTCGTTTGCAAGGGCTGGTTGATGTGCTTCCGCAGGTGGAGGCCGAACTGCAGCGACTCAATCGTGACTACGGTGTCAAAGAAGAACAGTATCAGTCCCTGAGCGAACGCCTTGAGCTGGCCAAGCTATCAGACTCGGCTGACAAGAGTGAAGACGTGCAGTTCCAGATTATCAATCCACCGCTGGTCCCGTCAGCGCCCGAATCACCAAATCGACCGTTGCTGCTCGCAACCGTGTTGGCGTTGGGTCTTGGCGCTGGTGGTGGCGTTGCGTTTCTGATCAGTCAGATTCGACCCGTGTTCCACCACACGACCGCTCTGCGCGACCGGCTGGGGTTACCGGTGTTGGGCAGCGTCTCGCTGGTCGTCAGTGCCGAGCGCAAAAAACAGAGGCTCGGGCAGTTGGCGGTATTCTCCACAGGCTTGCTGGCATTGGTTGCTGCGTTCTTGATTGTCCTCGTGACACGCGAGCGTGGCATTGAAGTCGTACAATCTTTGATGGCAGCGGTATGAGTAAGATTCAGAACGCGCTGAAGCGCATTAGAGACGCCAAAGCGTCGAACAGTGCAGCGAAAGCCGTCGCGCGTCGAGATGCCCCTGCAGCTTCTTCGAGCAGTCCGGAGCACGACACGCGGGACGACACAGTCGCGACGCTCGCAATCAGTGCGGAACAAATTGAGGGCACCGGCGAATATCGAACTCACCGTATCGTCGAAGTGGACCGCCTGAAACTCAGAGAGGCCGGGTTGCTTGCACCTGAGATGCAGGAGCGGTTGCTTGCCGACCAATACCGACTGATCAAGCGTCCCCTGCTCGACAACGCCGTCGGAAAGAACGTCGGTGTAATCGAGGACGGTAACCTCATCATGGTTTCCAGCGCTCTGTCCGGGGACGGAAAGACATTCACCTGCATCAACCTGGCATTGAGCATGTCCAGTGAAACAGACGTCAACGTTCTTCTGGTAGATGCGGACGTCCCGAAGCCACACATCAGTCGAATCTTTGGGGTCGCCAAAGAACCGGGTCTGATCGATCTGTTGCTCGATCCGACGCTGAAGGTCGAGGATGTCATTCTCGCGACCGACGTTCCTGGATTGTCACTGTTGCCCGCAGGGCAGCGCCACGACCAAGCGACGGAACTTCTCGCTAGCAATCGAATGCGGGAGCTCACTCAAAGGCTTGCGCGCCGTTATGCCAATCGTGCGGTGGTCTTCGACTCGCCGCCGCTGTTGATCACCCCGGAGTCGCGTGTTCTCGCATCGCACATGGGACAAATCGCAATGGTCGTTTGCGCCGGCAAAACACCACAGCAAGCGGCTCAGGATGCGGTCGCGTGTATTGATGCAAGCAAAGCCGTCAACTTGATCCTCAACCAGAGTTCCGTCGTTGGACTTTCTGGCTCTGAGTACGGGTATGGCTACGGCTATGGGTATGGACGAACGGAATCGGCTGAATGATCGCCGGAAGAAGCAGTCATGAAAACTAAAACAACAAAGAGACTAGCAAGCGCGATGATCGTGCTTCCTGCGCTACTCATGCACTCGGCCTGGGCCGATGTAGATCTGGACTACGAGTTCATTGCCGGTGTCGCGCACACAAACAACATCGACCTGAACCCTGATGATGGATTGGACGAGACCGCCGGAATTTATGGATTGGTTCTGGATCTGGAGGCGGATACGCGCGCGATCACAGCCGACGTCGGCATCAACGTCGAGCGTCGGGTCTACACCAAAGACACCAACGAAGACGAGACTATCGGATCAGTGGTAGCGCAATTCGACGCGGCATTGGTCGATCGAATCCTGAGCTGGCAAGCGTCCAATTCGTTTGGCCAGGCGTTGATTGACGTCTTCGCGCCTGACAACCCTGAAAACCGTCAGGACGTCAACGTGTTTAGCACTGGCCCTGTGTTAACGCTGCCTCTGAACTCGTCGAACCAACTTCAGATCGCTGCGGAGTACCGAGATCTGAATTTCGAAGACTCGCCACAGAACAACGATGCGATCATGACACAGCTCTCATACTCCAGAGCCTTGAACGCGAATCGCACGTTGGCGCTGAATCTGTCGAACAACAACGTTGACTTTGACCGTCCTGAAGACCCGGATTTCGATCTCGATGTTGCGTCGGTTAGTCTCACGAGTTCTACGTCACGTTCAACCCTGAGCCTTGAGGTTGGAGCAAACAGCGTAGATTTCGGAAACAACCGCGACGATCTAACCGGCGCGCTTATCCGTGCCGCGTTCTCGCGCGATTTGTCATCGCGTCTCGCATTGTCTCTCAGTTACGATCAGGAACTGTCTGACAGCGGCCAGCTGTTTGCGCAGTTCGCTGGAAACAATGCATTCGGGAACAACATCAATCCGGCCGTCGAACAAACCGGTGTCGCAGATGCATTGGAGCAGCGCTCCGCTGTTGTAAATCTGACGACGACCCGACGTACCGGCAACGTTTCGATCGGGGTGCGATATTTCGATTTCGATTTTGACCAAACCAACAACCAAGACCGCGACGGTCTCGGGATTTTCCTGACAGCCGATCGCGAACTCGGAAACGGCTGGGAGTTTCGTGGTCGGATCGACTTCAACCAGAACGAGTTTTTTGACGGCAGAGACGACGAAAATCTCCGTGTGCAGCTTGGTCTCGAGAAACGATTTGCCCAAACGCTATCTGTTCAGTTCCTGTTGCTGCACAACGAGCGTGACAGCACAGTTGGGTTCCAATCGTTCGATGAAGATTCGGTTCGCCTGATTTTCACTTGGCGGCCTGGCGGCCCTCGCGGTGGCGTATGAGTGATCGGATTCTCAATGCGATGACGATCGATGTGGAGGAGCACTTCCAGGTCGCTGCGTTCAAGAATGCCGTCGATGCGGGTACCTGGGGAAATCAGCCGTCGCGTGTGGTTGCGAACACCGAGCGTTGCCTGAAGGTTCTGGATGACGCCAACACCAAGGCGACGTTCTTCACGTTGGGTTGGGTCGCGGAACGATATCCTGAGTTGGTTAGAACGATCCATCGCGAAGGGCATGAGGTGGCCTGCCACGGTTACAGCCACCAGTTGATTTACGAGCAGTCGCGCGAGGTGTTTCACCAGGAAACATTCCGAGCCAAGCGCGTACTCGAGGATGCGATCGGCGGCCCTGTTCATGGTTACCGTGCGGCAAGTTACTCGATCACGCGCCGTTCGCTGTGGGCGTTGGACACGCTGGTTGAGGCGGGTTTTAGATACGACTCGAGTATCTTCCCGGTGCATCACGACAACTATGGCATCCCAAATTCTCCAAGACACCCCTACACGATAGAAACCCCGAACGGTGGAAACCTCGTGGAGTTTCCGATTACAACATCGAAAATAGCCGGTGTTAAGGTGCCGGTGGCGGGTGGCGGATACTTCCGTTTGTTTCCCTACTGGTTGACTCGTACCGGGCTGAGACGGGTTAATTACGTAGAGCGGCGTCCGTTCGTTTTCTACCTGCATCCCTGGGAGGTAGATCCCGAGCAGCCGAGGATCGAAGCCTCTTTGCTGTCTCGTTTTCGACACTACAACAACCTGCGCAAGACTGAACCGCGGCTAAAAACTCTGCTCAGCGACTTCAGTTTTGATCGAATAGATCGTGTGCTAGATCGTGTGGTTCTGGCGGATGAGCCGCTGGCCCTAAGCCCCGCCTGATTACAAGAGCAGTGGTGCGATGAGCGGAATTACCGTCAGAGCGGTAGATTTCTCCGGAGGGGATTCTGGTTGGTCCGATTTCGTGTCGGCCCATCCGGCGTGCACGCATTACCACCGTCCTGAGTGGGCGTCTGTCATCCAATCGGAGTTTAGGCAGACGCCGCACTACCTCATTGCGCACGATGCGTCGAGCGTACGCGGTGTACTCCCTCTCGTGCGATTGCGGAGCCGGTTGTTTGGCGACTTCCTGGTGTCGATGCCTTACCTGAACTATGGCGGTATATTGGCGACCGATGATGCTGCGCGAGATGCCTTGCTGGACGCGGCGATTGACCGTGCGCAGTCTCTCGGGGTGTCGCATCTGGAGCTGAGAGAGCAGAGCGAATCGGACAGGGACCTGGCGGTGCGTACCGACAAAGTCTCGATGGTTTTGGAGCTTCCGGAGTCGATCGATGAATTGGGCAAGGCGATAGGAAGCAAGCGTCGCTCGCAGGTGCGGCGACCACTTCGTGAAAACCCCGACATCCAGGTGGGTGGTGTGGAGTTGGTCGACCGCTTCTATCAGGTGTTCGCGCGCAACATGCGGGATCTCGGCACGCCGGTGTACGCCAAATCGTTTTTTCTCCGTATGGCACAGACGTTCCCGGAGGACGTGCGAATCGTCACTATCACAGTCAACGATTCGCCTGCGGCAGCGGCATTCCTGATCGGTCATGGTGAGCAATTGGAGATTCCCTGGGCGTCGACCGTTCGCGATTTCAATAAAATCTCGATCAATATGCTTCTATATTGGGAAGTGCTTCGATATGCGATTGACTCAGGGTTCAAGCGCTTCGATTTTGGCCGGTCTACGAAGGATGCCGGCACGTACCGATTCAAGCGCCAGTGGGGTGCCGAGCCGCAACAACTTTATTGGCACTACTGGTTGTCGGAGGGTGTCGAACCGCCGAAGTTGAATCCTGACAATCCAAAGTTCGCGCTGGCTATCCGTGCGTGGCAGAAACTGCCGGTTGGCCTGGCGAATGTGATCGGTCCACGGATTGTTCGCAATCTTCCGTAATCGATATGACCCTTCAAGTCGTACACTTCGCGTCCGGTGATTCGTGGGCCGGCGCGGAAGTCCAGCTCCATGAGCTCAGCTGTGCGATGAATCGTGTGTCGGGCGTGGAGGCCACCGTGGTACTTCTGAACGAAGGTATCCTGGCCGAGCGACTTCGCGAAGCTGGTGTCGGCGTCACAGTCATTGATGAGGGCCGATACCACGCCGGAAAAATTCTTGTTCGACTAACTCGTTTGCTGCGCCGATCGCGACCGCATGTTGTACACACTCACCGACAGAAGGAGAACGTCATCGGCGGCATTGCAGCTCGTCTGGCGCGAGTTCCTTGTTGCTTGCGTACCGTGCACGGAGCACCTGAATTTAGCGCGGTGAGTCTGAAGCAGAAGCTGAGCAGATTTATGGATCTGAGAAGTGCAAGTCTCCTGCAAGATGCGGTTGTGATGGTGACCGAGGAGCTGGCGCTTCGCCTAAGGGGTGATTATGGATCCGTGCGTGTTGAGGTCATCGAAAATGGTATACGCAGGCCAAGCATTGCACTTCGCTCTACGCCGCTGTACGCGCGTCCGGGCTTGGTCAACGTCGCATTTGTTGGTCGCCTGGTCCCCGTAAAACGGGTCGACGTGTTTGCGGGTATTGCGAAATTTTGCGAAGACCAGGGCGACAGACGGTTTCATTTTCATGTGTTCGGCGAGGGTTCGGGAAGCGCACTCCTTGAGGATCAGATTAGGGCGGAAGGGACAGACGATCTGGTCAGTCGGTGGGGGTTCGTCAGTGACATGCCGTCTGCGCTGGCAGAGATGGACGTTTTGGTCATGACTTCGGATCACGAGGGACTACCTATGGTGATGCTTGAGGCGATGGCTTTACATGTCCCTGTAGTTGCCCATCGCGTGGGCGGAATGATTGAGACGCTCGACGGCGGTGAAGCCGGGATACTCGTGGACACGCAATCCGTATCCGCGTTTCATGAGGCGCTGGTCAAAGTGTCCGACACGGACGTTGCAAAGCGGCTATCTGCAGAGGCGTTCAAGCAGTTCGAAACTCGCTACACGGCAGATGCCTGTGCGAAACGCACGGTCGATCTCTATCGGGATTGCGTGGGGTCAGAACCAGCTGGATAGTCGGGTAAGGAAACCGGCGGGGGTGTTACTGTTGCCCTCATGCACACCAATTCTCTTGAAACGGAATCGATCATCATCGGGCCGGTTCCAGCCCGCGATTGTGGTCACGGCCGACGCATAGTGCTGTGATACGAGATCGACCGCCTTTTCTGCATGATCCCCGTTGGGGTAGCAAAACAGGGGTACAGGTACGTTGAGCTGCTGCTCAAGTGCACGTTTGGAGGAGACCACTTGTCGATGCATTTCCGTGTCGGCGAGTTCGCGAGTCAAACGCGTGTGATCTACTGTATGAGAGCCGAAGGTGATCAAACCTCCAGCTTGCATTTTGCCCACTTCTTCCCAATTCAGGAGCGACCTCACCTGATCGCGCAACGGATCGCCGAGCGCCTCGAGCATCACTCTTGACCGCTCCCGAAGCGTTGCGTCATCGAAATGGTTTTTCGCTGCGACGATGGCTTGGTCGATCGCCTCGATATCGACCGCCTGATCTGCTTGCGGATGAATGTCGATTAGCCATCTGAACGCATCAGATTGCCACACGCTACCGGAGGTGCCTTGTGCCAACCGTATGGCGGCCGCCAGTTGCTCTGGCCAATAGTTGCCGTCGTCCCCGACCATGTCTGAGACGAGGTATATGGTGGCAGGTGCGTCATGACGATCGAGAACCGGGAGTGCGTATTCCAGATTGTCTCGCCATCCATCGTCAAAGGTGATTGCTAACGCACGCTTCGGTAACGCCTCACCGTTTTCGGCGGCGGCCAACCATGCCTGCAGGTCCACGAGTTCGAAGTGACGTTTCGCCACTCGAAGATGCATATCAAAAGTGTCGGGATGTACGATCATGCCCGGCTGCTCATCCACATAGCGCGGATCATTCGGGGGGAGGATGCGGTGGTACATCAAGACAACGAGGCTTGATCCCGCGCGCCAGCGATGCGGCCCCGCCAATGCGACCCCGGCTTCGAGGGTCGACTTGATAATACGTTTCAACATCAGGAATCAGATCGGCAGTCTATGGATTGGACTCTATCGTGTTTCGTGTTCAAAATCAGCGACTCAGCGCCGGGAATTTTGTCTGGTGAGCATAGACAATCGGGCTTCGACACTGACAAAAACGCGTTTGAATCCAATGCATCGTGAAAGACTTACAATTTCGCAGAGAATTCGCCAAGAGCACGGCAGCTACCGTGAATTCGCTGAAGCGATGTTCGCCCGTTTTTTGTTGAAAGTGGGCCGCTTACGATCCTTGCGAAGGGCCTCGCTGCACGGTGTCGAGCGTCTGGTTTTCGTCTGTACGGGTAACGTTTGCAGGAGTCCGTATGCGGAGTTCAAGGCACGTGAGCTGGGGTTCGAAGCACAGTCGATCGGCACAAGGACCAGTGGTGGGACACCGGCGAATCCCGATGCGGTGCGCGTAGCGGAACGCCGAGGGATCAACCTTCATGACCACCGTTCGATTGCCTATGATCGATTCCTGGTGAGACCCGGAGATTTGTTCGTCTGCATGACGCCGACGCACGCTCGTGTGGTTGGTCGTTTGTTCGGGTCCGAACACACGGCGTTGCTCGGTTTGATCGGGTCTGGTGAGTCGCCGTTGATTGCAGATCCGTACGGTCGTTCCGACGCGTTTTTTGAGCAGTGTTTTGATCAGATTGATCAAGCATTGAACGAGGCGAAGACCAGCGCGGAGGTTCCAGCGCATGACTAGCCAGTCCGGCACCGTGCTTCATGTGATAGATACCACCGGGCCGGGTGGGGCGGAGACGGTGTTCCTGAGTCTGGCGGAGGCATGCATCGAGCGTGGACACCGCAGTGTCGCGTTGATTCGAGGGCCAGGATGGGTTGAGGAGCAACTCAGAAAAAGAGAAATTCCCTACCTCGTGCGCGATAGCAAAGGCAGTCTGAACTTTGGTTTTCTCAAAGAGATGGCGAAGATTATTCGCGAAGAGGGCGTGACACAGATTCAGGCCCATTTGCTGGGTTCGAATGTGTATGCGTCGATACTCGGGCTAACCTTGCGGGTGCCGGTAGTTGCAACGTTTCACGGTCATGTCGATATCTCGCAAGCGGAGCGGCTCCGCAGTTTGAAACTTGGCTTGATTCGGTTCGGGTCGAAGCACGTCGTCTGCGTCACTGAAGAACTCAAGAATTCAGTGAATGAGTCGACGTCCGGTTGGGCAAAGTTGAATCCGAAGGTGATCGCGAACGGCATTGACACAGCGCCGCTTGAGCGCATTCCAATCGATACACGAGTGGTATCCCAGGGTCCGATTGTCCTGGGTTGCCTCGGAAACGTACGACCGGCAAAGAACTATGGACTGGCGGTCGAGTTGATGGCCCTTCTGAAATCGCAAAACATTCCGGCGCGTTTGCGTATTGCCGGGGATGATACCAACGCTGCTGCAGCCGACCTCAAGCGCGAGGTTGAACGACGCGACTTGGGTGACGTCGTCGAATTTTCAGGATTCATCGACGATGTTCCGAGGTTTCTGTCAGAGATTGATGTGTACTTGATGACATCGAGCAGTGAAGGCCATCCGTTGGCTCTTACGCAGGCCTTGGCTGCCGGGCGCCCGGCTGTATCGACGCTCAGTGGCGTTGAGAGGGTGATACCAAAGGACCTCATGTTTTGGGCGGAGTCACATTCAGCCGAAGCATTGAGTGAGGCACTGCAGCGAGTGTTGCGTCATGAAGATCTTGATTCGATCGCGTCAGAGGCGCGCGAGTTTGTGAAGCAGCACTACAGTCTTGCCGCAATGTCGACCCAGTACCTTGAGTTGTACGAACTATGACGCGACTATGCCGACCGAGTTACGATTATTCTTTCTCACACAACGAACCGAGCCCCGCAACCGGTTCAGCCAGGAGCTCTTAGGTGCGTATCGGTTATTTGTATGACATGCAGGCCTACCCCCCGAGGGGCGGCAACCATGTGCACGCTGGCGAATTAGTTCAAGGGTTTCTTGCCAACGGACACGACGTGTTCGTTGTTAACGACCCCACGATGCCCGGTGTGCAGAATTTCAGCGATTCGGAAGACGATCTGACTCGTTTTCTTTCTAATATCGATATTCTCTACATACGCATCGATGCTCGTTTCATAGCTGAGTGGCGAGCAGTTAATTTTTGTATGGCTCATGCGGAGCGGCGCCCCGTCGTTTGGGAGATTAACTCGCCTGCAGATGAGAGCCTTGCATTTTCCTGGCTGTCAGGCCGCAACCTTTCCGGCGAAGCAGAAAGCGCGTTCCGAAAGTTTCGCCGGTGGCAGCATGCATTCCGGAAAAGACCTGGCATCTATTTCGAGGAACGCGCACGACGCGAGTTGGCCAAGAGAGTCGATGTCGCGATTTGTGTGTCCTCCGCACTCGCTGATTACGCGCGCGACGATCTTGGAATCGCTGAGGCTGTCGTCATGCCCAATGGTGGGCCGCTGGTCGATCTGGCAGAGATCGAGTCGCGCCGAGCCAAATCACGCTCAGGATCGGATGAGTTCCGCGTACTTTACAGTGGTAGTGCGATTTACCCCTGGCAAGGCCTGGATTATCTTGCTGCGGTGATTCGTCTCGCGCAGACAGAGGCGCCGGACATTTCCTTTGTTTTGGCGGTGAACCAAAAACATCACAATCTACCGGATTCAGATCGAATCGTGATTCTAGAGAAACTGGATCGTGAGAAGATTCTCGATGCGATTTGCGGTGCTGATGTTTGTGTGTCCATTCATCCCCAATACCCGTGGGCGAAACACGGGTTCCACAATTCTCCGATGAAGCTTTTTGAGTACATGGCCTGCGCTCGAGCGTCGGTGACGTCCGACCATGGGCAAATGGCGGAGCTTATCCGAGACGGGCAGGATGGCCTGCTCTGTCAGAATGATCCGGTTGAGATTCTTGCAAAGCTGAAGTCGCTTCGCGACGATCCAGAGCTAACTCAGCAGTTGGGGATGAACGCATGGCAGCGTATCCAACAGGAGTTTAGCTGGCGGAATCATGTGGTGCCGAAAACGCTGGCAGTCTTTGAGTCGAAGCTCGCGAGCTAGCTCAGAACAAGTCGCCCCGGGTGGCGGGGCGACATCGTTCGCAGTCGTTACTGTGCGGATATGACAGGCGGATTAGGCTTTGGGCCTGTTTCCAACAAGCTGCTCGTCGAAATTGTGATGTTATCGATCAACCATTCCGTGTCTTCTGAGTAAGGCCCATTTGCCCAACCGAGAAAATAACCGCGTATGAATCCGCGAGGGCCATTGTCCGGAATGCGCAGCCCGGCATTCGACAGACTGTGTAACTGAGTGAAATCCGACTCGGAAGTCCAGCGGCGCCATACCTCAATGACGCCATCGTTTGCGCCATCGGAACTTTCGGTTGTCAGGTGGACAACAATCTCCATCCAGCGACCGCGATCCTGAGGCACGGTAATGAAGCGTCGCTGCTGCTGGAAGCCGCCCGAGTTCGTGTTGCCGCCCTGGCTATAACTCAAAGCGATGTCCGAATTTCCGTTGCCGCCCGACAACATGTTCATCCAGAACGTTGAGCCGTCTCCACTGGTCTCGTAGCCATCCATCCAAACCGCGAAGAATTTGTTGTTGGCCCGGGCGCAGTTATCGCAATGATAGTAATTCAACGGTACGCGAATGTAGTAACTGTACCAGATGTCGGTTTGCGGCGTCCCAAGGTTGTAGCGTTGCTCGGACCAGTTCTCACCAGCAGGAAAAATGAATCGCAGGCTGTGGTCACCGTCCCACGCTTGCCAGTCCCGATCGACTTCGTTGTTTCGAGGTCCATTGTTCCAAACCGCGACGTTTCGCGTGCCGTCTCCGAACACAACCGACGTCCGATTGTTGTCCTCCCAGGTAAAACCTTCCGGAGATGACAGTGACATATCCGCTGACTCAAAGGACTCCGAGATTAACTCTCTTGCGTCTGCGTTCATCGAGAAGGAGGCGGCGAAACAAACGGCAAAAAACATTCGAGTGAAATTCATGCTGTGGATCTCCATGATCGCGAGGATCAGCAAAATGATGACGCTTGTATAGCAGAAAATGATGAAAATTTGTTACGTCTGACTCACAGATATCCCGATCAGTTCCTTAAAACGGACGAAATGTCGTTTATAGGAGACAGTTCTGCTGTGATCGTGTTGTCTCGACTAGACTCGCTGGCGGCTAGAGACTCGATTCGGCGCGAAACAGGATGCGAATCTCGCCCACAAGTAGACGTACATAATCCGGCTATTCGCGAAGATTATGCTAAGCGGTTGCCGACGGTATTTAATCCATGCCAAACCGGCGACCAATCCGACAATGCATGCGATACCAAGCCCGAAACCGGTCAAATTGTTAAGTGCGAGCATTGCCAGCGTCAGTAGATGTAGGGCGACCAGCACGAGTGCTGACAAGAAAACTCTGGAGCGCAGTGCCAAGCTAATTGACTGGCAGTCGCCGCGTCCATGCCAGACCTCGCGTTTATAAAATTCGGACAACGTTTTCGGGAAGCCCTCGTGACTCACAAACAACTCTGGTCGTTCTTTGACGATGCCGCCATCCAGCGTCGCACGCTCACAAATCTCGGTATCTTCTCCGCTGATGAGTAGTTCGTCGAAACCACCGAGCTCCACGAAATATTGTCGAGCGATGAGCATGTGGCCTGAGTTGATATGATGATTGTCCCGACTGAGTAAAGGTGCAAACCAGTTTTTTTCGAGCGCAGATGGATCCTCTGATATACCGACAAACGAGCCTGTTATGGATCGCTTGTTTTCCTGGATCCAACGGAGCGTCTCCGCGATATGTTCTTCCCAGCTGGCGGTTAGTCGCACGTCTGCATCGATAAACACGAGAACGTCACCGAGTGCCTCTTCGGCGCCAGCGTTGCGTAGTTCACCGATGGTTTCAACATCAGGTTTGAGCACGACTGCCGCTCCGTGATCCGAAGCCAATTTCGGCGTTGAGTCGGTCGAACCATTGTCGACGACGATCACCTCGCGGGTAATTTCCACGGGGACGAAACGGTCGATAGCAGCCAGCGTCCCCGGCAGTAGTCTTTCCTCGTTGAAGGCGGGTATCACAAATGAAATTTGCGGCGCGGCCATGGCGGTCTATTGACTTAGGAAATCTGAAACGGACTTGGCGTTTTCGCGGGGATGCACGACGTGGCTATACCACGACTGAAAGACGACGAAATTCCAAAGTCCTGAGCCATCGCCGAACAAACCAGGCGTCGCGTTGCTGACGAACCGTTCTGAAAAGACTCCCTGACGCGCTAGCATGCTGCGGTCGAACGCCCGCTCGACCAACGGTTTCAAATCGTGTGCCAGCCACCGTTTGATGGGTACAGTGAATCCCATCTTCGGTCGATTAATCAAGCGCTCCGGAACGTAGTTTGCAAGAATGGCTTTCAGTGGCTGCTTGCCGCTACCCTCGCGAACCAGGCTATCTTCGCCCATGCCTAGTGCCGTCTCGACAACACGATGATCGAGGAAGGGTGCGCGAGTTTCTAGCGAGAATTTCATCGCTGTTCGGTCGACTTTGGTCAGATTGTCGCCCGGCAAATAGTTATAGACGTCGAACAAGCGTACGGCATCAAAGTAATCGAGGTCGCGATCTACACTCGGGCCAAACGCATAGTTTTCGCCGAACAGCGCAGTCAGCTCCTTTTTGCCAAGAAGCGAGACCAGTAGTTCATACGCGCTCAATGAGTCTGGAGCGCCGAGTGTTTCTCTCAGCTTGCGGAGCTTCCCAGCAGCGTCCTGAATTTTCTTGCCACGCAGTCGCAAAACGGAATTCACTACGCGTGTAACCACAGAGTCGGGGACAAACCGGGTAAGTCCAACAGTCGCGCGAAGCAAGCGTTGTCGAATGTCGGGAGCATCAAGGTTCAGCTTCGGAGGGTACAGATATCGGTTGTAGCCGAGAAAGGTCTCGTCCGCCCCGTCGCCAGTCAGGCAAACCTTAACTTCGCTGGCGGCGAAGCGGGACAGGATCATGCTGGGTAGCGCGGATGCATTAGCAAACGGCACATCAAAGGTCGACCCAAGACTGGCCGCGAACTCCAACGCATCGCTTGCGCTCACGCGTTGGGTAACGTGTTGGGTGCCTAACGCCTGTGCGACTTGGGCTGCGTACTGAGATTCATCAAACTCGGCTTCGTCGAAACCGATTGTGAACGTTCTCAGCTGCCGTCCGCTGAGCTTTGCGGCGAGTGCGGTGACCAAGCTCGAGTCGATCCCTCCTGATAGGAAGCAGCCCACTTCGACATCCGCTACCAATTGCTCGTGGACGGCAGATTCGAGTAAGTGCTCCAGATCGGTCGTCGGTGGCGAGTCGTCAGACGCGGCGCCTCCCACGAAATCCGCGGGGTTCCAGTAGCGACCATCGGCAAAGCATTTCTGGATCGCATCGACGGATGGCGTAGCCGCGTCGATTTCCGCCAGGGAGAACGAGACAATGGTGCCTGGAGGCAGGCTGTAGACCCCGGTGAACGGCGTGTAGGGATCGGGAGAGTAGCCCAGCCGGAAAAACTGTTGAATACCTCGTTGATCAAGGTCCGGGAGCTTACAGTCCCAACTACTGCGTACCTTCAGTTCTGAACCGAACCAGAGCGTTTTTTCCTCGATCCCGAAAAACAGCGGCTTTTCTCCCAGTCGATCCCGGACGAGCCACAGACGGCGCTCCTGGTTGTCGTACGCCGCGAAAGCGAACATCCCGCGGCACTGACTCACTGTCTCAGAGACACCGATTTCAGCAATTTTCTCGACCAGTATTTCAGTGTCACTGGTTCCGCGAAGTCGCTCACCGCCATCGGTCAGAGAGCGTTTGAGGTCTCCGTGGTTATATACCTCGCCATTGAACACGATCGTCCAACGACCGGACTGATCGGACATCGGCTGATGCCCGCTTTCGCTCAGATCAAGGATCGACAGTCGAGAGTGCGCCAGACCAACCCCTTCGTTGGTCCATACATCCCGATGGTCAGGACCGCGATGCGACAGCGTCGTGATCATGCTTTCGCAGAGCGCACTGATTCGATGTGATGCCAAGTTGTGCGAAAGAATGCCTGCGATGCCGCACATGGATTTGCGTGTCCTATTCAGCACGACCGCCAGGTCGACGCGGGTGATCAAAATTCAACGGGCGTGTGTTACCGCTGGACCTCGGGAATGATACACTCGAGGACCAACAGGGGACACCACTGGCGATCACAGAATTGCTCGACTGTGCTCTGAAAACCAAGATCATCTAGATTATGACCGCCATCCTGATTCTTGACGCCACGCAGCGCAGTGCGCTTGCCGCCACTCGCGTCTTGGGTGAGGCGGGTTATTCAGTCCATACGGGTGATTGCGAGTCGAGGACTTTGGCAGGCAGCAGCAAGTGGTCGAGTGCTGCGTTTCAATACCCCGATCCTTCGCACGACCCTGACGGGGCGCTTCTTGCGATCAAGCGCTACTGTGCTCAGCACAAGATCGAAATTCTGATTCCGATGACGGACGTCAGCACGCATCTGGTGCAGTCGGCGCCGGTCGGTGAACTGCCCAGTACGCCTTGTCCGCCGCCGGATATTTACGAGACGGCAAGCGATAAGGGCGCGCTGATGCGACTCGCTCAACAAGTTGGTGTTGCGATACCTGACACCCATTATGTCGAGCCTGGGTGTGTACTGGAAAAGTTACCGGATGGATTTGAGTATCCGGTCATTTTAAAGCCAACCCGATCGCGGGTTCGGCACGAGTCGGGTTATTTACACACTGAGGTAACGCTCGCACGGGATGCATCCGAACTTGCCGATCTTCAGGAGCGACACGAATGGCTGCGCAATTACCCATGGCTGCTGCAATCGTTCGTTGACGGCGAGGGTCAGGGCGTTTTTTGCCTGTACGATCGCGGTCGAGCCGCTGCTTGGTTCGCACATCGACGACTAAGAGAGAAACCCCCGGCTGGCGGCGTGAGCGTACTTTCTGAAAGTGCGCCTTTTCTTCCGGCGCTTCGAGAGTCCTCGCAGTTGCTCCTGGATGCGATGGCCTGGCACGGACCTGCGATGGTTGAGTTTCGTGTCGCAGCCGACGGAACGCCGTTTTTGATGGAGATCAATGCGCGGTTCTGGGGGTCTCTGCAGCTATCTGTTTCATCCGGTGTCAATTTTCCGCTGCTTGCCGCGAAACTGGCGCAAGGCAAGCGGCTCCCGAATCCGTCAGGCTACCGACTCGGTGTGCAGAACCGATGGCTGTTGGGCGACTTGGATCACCTCTATCTCAAACTGAAGGGGCGTGAGTATTCCCTATCTGCCAAACTGGCAGCAGCCCTCAGGTTTCTTCTGCCATGGCGGCCGGGGAGGCACTTTGAAGTATTGCGATGGGGCGACTTGGGTCCGTTTCGTTACGAGCTTCAGCGCTACCTTGGTTTGGCGAGGTAATTCGGAACGAGAGCGTGGCGTGGGCACCGACTGGGGGACAGGCCACGATCGACGTCACGGGCGTCGATGTGAACTCGAACGGGGCGATGGCGCTGGGGTGGGCTGTATACTAGGCGCCCAGCCTGGGACTGGCTACGAACAACCGAGGACCGCATGCGAGACGCACGGGTGGCCGCGCAAGAGTACAACCCGCATACGCTGACGTTTGGAGCGATCTACAACGGCTTCCGGCGTGAGTCGGCTGCGCTGTGGTTCCTGTGTTTTTACATCCTGGTCGAATACCTGCGACCGCAACAAATGTACAAGGCCATTGACATCCTGCCATGGGGGCAATTGTCGATCGTTTTGTGCTTCGCGAGCGTGTTCGTCACAAAAAGTCGGTCGACAGGTGCCAATGCGATGGACAAGATGTTCATCGCCATTTCTTTACTGGTAATCCTGTCAGGCTTCATGGCTTGGGATCCGGCGATTTCGTGGAAATATTGGTCGACCTACGCGAGTTGGATGCTGATGTACTTTTGCATCGTGTCCATACTGAACTCGCCGCACCGAATGCTGCTGTTTGTTATTGCCTTCATTGTTATCAATTTCAAATTGTCGCAGCACGGTGCCCGTTCGTTTGCCACGCGAGGCTTTGGTTTTGCAAAACATGGCTTGTCGGGTGCCGGCTGGTTTCACAACTCAGGTGAGCTTGCACTCCAAATGGTCGTGATGTTTGCGATGAGTCTGTCTTTGCTGATGGGCATGAAAAGATACATTACCAGCAATCGGCGATGGCAAATTCTGATCTTGCTTTTTCCGGCGACCGCGGCCCTCACAGTGATTGGTTCCTCTTCTCGAGGTGGCCAGCTCGCATTGGCTGCCGTCGTTTTCCTCTTTTTCATGAAGAACAAGAACTTCGTGCGAAACGTGCTCGCGCTGGCGATCGTCGGGTATATCGGTTTTTCCTTTCTTCCTGAGACGCAGAAAGCGCGGTTTACCACCATGGGAGATGACCGAACCTCGGAACTGCGCTTATTGCATTGGGGGCACGCCTGGGAGGTGATCAAGGAGGAACCCTTCGGGATTGGCTATCGCAATTGGTCGGGTTACTACGAAGCGAACTTTGATGTAGAGCTGGTTGAGCAGATCCACAACTCATCGCTAGAAGCATTTGTGGATCTTGGCTATCTTGGCGGCGCTTTGGTTCATGTCGCCATTTTGATGAGTCTGATTATGAACAGGAGGACCCGCCGAGAGATGCAACGTTTCGGTGGGCCGAAAGGCGATGCCATGGCATCAATTGCGCATGGCCTGAACCTTGCGTTGATCGGCACCTTCATCGCGGCGATGTTCATGTCGGTACTGTTCTATCCGATGTTCTGGGTGTCATTCGCATTGAGTTCTGCACTTCGAAAAGTATCATTGGGCATGCTCAAGAATGAATCGGCGGCGAAAACCGATAGTTGGTTTGTTCAGAGCAAACCCAAGGCCGGCATCTCGCGACCTGGAATGCCGCCAGCAGAACAAGAAAAGTTAGCTTCCTAGGATCCAGTGTGAGCGCCGAGCAAAACAGTCATGCGTCAACGCGCCCGAATGATTTCGCTTTGATCATCGGCGCGATGAAGAGTGGGACCACCAGTTTGTTCGAAGTTTTGCGGCAACACCCGCAGATTTGTGGTGCCAACGTTAAAGAGCCTGACTATTTTCTCAAGGACCAGAGTGATCCAGAGAGCTATCTGAATCTCTGGCGGTGGCAGGGCGAACGTCACAAGATAGCGATGGAGGCGTCGGTCGCCTACGCCAAGATGCCTTATTTCCAAGGTGTACCGGAGCGCATCAAGAACTCGAATCTCGGTCGTTTCAAGTTTGTGTACGTGTTGCGCGACCCACTGAAGCGTATCGAGTCTCAGGTCCGCCATGGAATTTTCGCAGGTTGGAGCCGTTCGCTGGATGAGGGCATTCCCGACGATGCGCTCCAGTACTCTCGCTACGCAACCCAACTGGATGCGTACCTCGAACATTTTGATCGCAACGACTTTTTTCTGGTGACACTCGAGGAGTTCAAGCAGCGCCCCAACGCGGTGCTGGCTCAGATCTGCGAGTTTCTCAATGTCGACGCTGATTTCCAATTCAGCGACGCTGAAACGGTTAGAAATTCAGGCGAGTTTTTCAGTGCACCCAAGTCGGTTGCGCAGGTCACGCAGGGGACGCTGGGACAATTTATTGCGAAGCATCTGCTGCCGGCAGGACTCAAGAATTGGCTAAGACGTCTGTTGACGAAGATAGGTCAACGCAGTGTATCCACCGACGACAAGGAACGCTGGCGACTCTCGCCGGCAGAGCGCAGCCAGGTTCTCGATTTTCTGGCGGACGACCTTAAGAGGCTGGAGACCGAGTTCGGGGTCGACATCGGTAGCCGTTGGAGTTTGAATCAATCGTTGCAGGGCGAGGCAGAGTGAGTCGTAAGTCGCCGGTCCGTTTTCCGGGTGATGCGAAATTCGCGTTTACCATTCTTGACGATACGGATGATTCGACCGTCGAAAACTGCAAGCCCGTTTACGACCTATTGACGACGCTCGGATTACGTACCACCAAAACAGTCTGGGCGCTCGATACGGCGCCCGAAAACCAGGGGCCCTATTTCGCTGGGGAGACGATGGCTCGACCAGCGTATCGCGAGTGGGTTCACGAGTTGGCCCGAATGGGCTTCGAGATCGCGTTTCACAACGCGACGATGGGTACATCCACCCGAGACGATACTATCGCAGCGTTAGATTACCTGAAGTCGGAGTTCGGGCGAGATGTCCGTCTGCACTGCAATCATGGCCAGAATCTGGAAAACCTGCACTGGGGTAGTAGTCGTTATCATTTGTTGCCGCTGCGCCTGGCGCTGTCGTTGTGGTCGCGGCTTAGAGGTCATCCAAGATTCTCTGGAGAATCTCCGCGCTCGCCTTATTACTGGGCCGATGTTGCGGCAGAAAGGTTGAGCTATATTCGTGCGTTCGCTTTTAACCGACTTAACTGTGACCGTATCGCACCCGGGCGTGCTTATCGCGACAAGCGACGACTGGATGGACCGGTCTATTTCAATTCTGCGGACGCGCCCGACGTTAATGCGTTTAGCCGTCTTGTCAACCGTGAGACGATCGACCAGTTGGAAGCAGAGAATGGCTGGGCAATAGTCTCGACGCATCTCGGCAAGGGGTTCTGGTACGACGGTAAGCTTGATGCGAGGTTTGTCGACTCCATGGAGTATCTCGCCGCACGCGGTGGTTGGTACGTCCCGGTGAGTGAGCTATTGGATTTTTTGGTTCAGCGATACGGGTCGAACGAGCTTGGATATTTGCAGTCGCGTGCAATGGAGTTGGCGCATTTTGCGGACAGACTTCGTGGGCGGTTGCACTAATGAGCGTACTGTTGGAAGCCGATCGTTTTGGTTGAGGAGTCGACAATGAAAAAAATGAGACTACTGCAGCCGATTCTGCTGACGCTGTTGTTTTTGTTTTGTATCGAGGCAGCGCTGGAATACCGACACTACCGATTGGGCTGGGACACGCCGCTGTTCGGCGATTTGTCGGTCGATGCACCCCGCTCAGGTACAGGAGACAAGAAACAGAAGACGTTCGGACCGACGAGCGAGTTTCCATTCCGCAGTCGCATCTTGACCTCTGGCGACTCTGAAGCGCTTCGAATATGGGTCGCGTCGGCGTCGCATGCCGAGCATATTCGGTTGCCGGTCAAACGGATATTCCCGAATCTGATCTGTGAGGCACCGATCTGGGCGGGCAGGGCGTGCGAGGTGATCAACGGCAGTAAGGCTGGCATCGGTGTTGAGCAGAATATTGAGATGCTGCAAACCTACGCCGGCACTTTCCAGCCAGATGTGGTGTTGCTCTATCAAGGCTCGCAGATCATTGCCGGCCAACAAAAATCTGTTCTCGAGTCGGACGACAAATCGACTTCCGCAGGAAATGCGATCGTGGATTTCGCGCCGGTCAAACGGTTGTTTCAGGAAACCTCCGCGTATCAACACCTGACCGATTATATCGGTGGCAATCTCAAGTTGAATGGTCCGTTGAAAGACAAACTCCCGGCAGAAATGGAACAGGATTTTGCGGCTCAGATTGGAGCTTTTCTCCGGTCCGTTCGCGAACAGGGTGCCGAACCCGTTCTCATGACCTTTGCGGCGAGCCACAGCAGCGAAAACCTCGATGATCTTCCACGGTCAATCCGGACGAGTTTTGTACGTTATTCAAGCTACCTTTCGCCCGAAGGGTGGGCGGCAACGATTGAGCGATACAACGAGCAGTTGCGTGAGATTGCGCGGGCGGAGGGCGTTGCGCTGATTGATCTTGAGGCGGACCTGCATGGTGACAGCGATTTCTTTGTTGACTATGTGCACTTCAATGAAGCAGGGCATGAACGTGTCGCGCAGCTGATCGCCGAACAGCTTTTTCAGTATCTGGATCGGTAGCAGAAGAACATGCCTTTCAACTCCATCGGTTTCGCCATTTTTCTGCCGGTATTCCTGCTGCTCTACTACGCTGTGAGCTCGCGCACCAACTGGCGAGATGTACTGCTGTTGGTTGGCAGTTACTTCTTCTACATGTCCTGGTACTGGCAATACGCAGGACTGATCGTGCTCTCGACCGTCGTGGACTATTGGATTGGGCGCCAGCTCGCTCAGGTCGATGAGCAGTCGAAACGTAAACTGCTGGTTACGCTCAGTGTCGTTGTGAATCTCGGTATTCTCGCGATATTCAAGTATTACAATTTCTTTATCGACTCTACGCAAGCGTCATTCGCGGCAGTGGGCATTCAGATACCGGATCTGTATCACCAGCTACTCCTGCCGGTTGGAATCTCTTTCTACACCTTCCAGACTTTGAGCTACACGATCGATGTGTATCGAAGGAAAATTCCTCACGAACCGTCGTTTATCAAGTTCGCAGTGTTCGTCTCGTTTTTTCCTCAACTAGTCGCAGGGCCGATCGTTCGTGCCAAAGATTTTCTCCCGCAAATAAACCGTCCGACGGCAATTCGTTCAGACGATATCGACACGGGTTTGAAGTTAATCGCAATTGGATTGTTCAAGAAGATCGTCATCGCTGATTTGCTGGCTTTCCTGATTGTCGACTCTGTTTTCGCTGAGCCGAGCGCTTATTCGTCCTGGGATTTGATGCTGGCGCTGTACGCTTATACGTTCCAGATCTACTGTGATTTTTCCGGGTATTCCGATATCGCAATCGGCGTGGCTTTACTGTTGGGGTTCCGCCTGCCCATCAATTTTGACAGACCATACATCGCCCAGAATCCATCGGAGTTCTGGCGACGATGGCACATCTCGCTATCCAGTTGGCTGCGAGATTATCTATACATCTCACTAGGCGGCAACCGAGGGCCGAAGTGGATGACCAGCAGGAATCTTCTCCTGACCATGCTGCTGGGCGGGCTGTGGCATGGTGCTGCGTGGAATTTTGTCCTGTGGGGTGCGTTTCATGGCTTGATTCTGATCTTGTTCAGAAGCCTCAAGACCGAGGAATCGTTCAACGGAAAAGCGGCGTTGAAGATGTTTTTGAATTTCCACCTGATCATCTTTGGCTGGTTGCTGTTCCGGGTTACCGGGATGGACAACTTCGTCGACTACGTAGCCGGTATCGGCGCGCTAACCTCAGGATCGGTCGTTAGCCCTCTGGTCTACTTAATTCTGATCGGCGCGGCTTTGGCGCACTTCGTACCGAGAGACTTTGTGCTGACGCGTTGGCTTGAGACGACTTTCGATCGGTCGCCCGTGTTCGTGAGGTCGGCTGCGTATGCGGGTCTGGTTTTCTTGTTCGTAGGCGCAAGCGTGGGCGCTCCAACGTTTATCTACTTCCAGTTCTAAGTCCGAGTCAGGTCGGAGCGTAGTCGAATTCACTCATGAGGGGCGCGCAGATTTCCTCGATGGTGCGAAGCGCATCCGGCGAATAGAACTCCGACCAGCTGATGTCACTGTTACCTTTCGGCTGGAACGGTTTCGAAAGGCTATCAGATACGTCGCGCGTCATGTTGAGACCGACCTCGTCTGCGAGATTGTTCAAAACACCGAGTTTGTTCCGCTTGAAGTCCTCATACCGAACCAGTGTCATTGCGTCTCGGTTTTCAAGGAAAATCTGTGAGGCGAGGTTCCAGCGGTGTGCCAGGTTCGCGATGTAGTCGCCGCCGGCAGCGGTAGACGTGATCAGAGGCAGCTCACCGGAGATCACTTTGGTCCAGTGAGCATTCGGACGATCCATGGATTCTGGCGGTGGAATTTTCGTCGAACGCTTTCCTGGCAGGTTAAGACGATTGCAGATACTCCGGATGTTGTCTCGTGGATCGCGGACGATAAAAACAAAACGGGCGTTCGGAAAACATGTCGAGCAATCGGGCCACGCAAAGATGAGATCCGGGTCTTTGACGACCACCGAGTCGAACAGGGCCCGGTGTTTTTGGATGAGTCGACCGAGCATGCCCGGAGTCGACAGCATATTTTCTGCGGCTTTCGCGGCGCCTTTATCGATCTCGTACAGTGGGTCATTCGCGTAGGTGGCTTCACTCGCTAGCGCGAGGAGGGCGGCAATCGCGGTGGTACCACTCTTTTGGTGACCCAGCACGACAACCGACACTCTTGAAGCTATAGGTTCGCCGCGACCGAACACATTGAAGATGTTCACGAAAAGCTAGTCCTCTACAGACCAGCCAACGAGAGCTGTTGCGCCAATGCCAGAGGAAAGAGCTTGGCTGAAAATCGCATGTCAATCGAACGTGTAGTTGAGGAGTTCGATATCGCGTTGATACATCTCGGCAACAATCTCTCGAGACTCTGCATCGTAGTAGTCCTTGTAGTGGCTCCGGGAGCTCTTTTTCGAATGCGGTATCGAGTCGATCTTACGGCGGAGCAGACCCTTTCGAACGTCAAGATGATTGATGACATGCATCACATCCTCATTGAAATTCTCCAGCCGACCGACGAAGTCAACCATCTGGTCGCCATTTTCGTCGAGGAAGAACTCGTACTGCGGTTTCCATTGAACATGGTCAACTTTCCGAATCAACGACAGGTAAGTTTTGAAATCGGTATCCTGTGTTAATCCGAGGATAGTCCGCGCATCGCTGCGTGTCTTCATGTAGGAGAATTGCGAAACAGCTTTGTCCCAGGGATTCCTCGCGAATGTAAACTTGTAATATCGATCGAAATCGTTTTGGCCAACGGCCTCGCGAATGAGTCTGCCCGTGAGATGTTGTAGCCCTCCGGTTTGGTATCGATTCGACACGCCGTCAATGAAGCCACCCCAAAGGTTCTCTTCCGTGCGATCTCGTTTCGAGGGCCAAATCAAATCCTCGATACTCGTGCCGCCTGCTTTTGGTATGTGCACGAAGATGCAGTTGTACTTGTGAGAAATCATATCGACGGTTCTGGTTGGACTCTTTCAGGAGTTTATTCGGCGGTTGGCCCTGCGCGTTGTGTTCGATCTGAGCACACGGGGGCCCAGTGACTTGATACGCCAATTCTACCGAATTGCTCTTTGGAATGTCCGGCGGCACGTCGATAATCGAAATCGTGGCGGAGATGGGTGTGTGACCGCTGGTGGGGCATGTACAATTCGACTCATTCTCAAGCCCATGGGACCCGGCGATGATTACGGCAATGAAACGTGTTCTAGGAAGGCTCCGCGCCAGCGGTCGGCCGAAAGTACACTTCCTGCATATCGGTAAAACGGGTGGGTCAGCGATTCGCGGCGCGCTCCGAGATTGCAGGCTTGCGGGCGCTTATGAGTTGATGCTTCATTCGCACGGCGTGAGCTTGAGTGACGTACCCGTCGGTGAAAAGGTGACCTTTTTCCTTCGCGATCCTGTATCCAGATTCATCAGTGGCTTTTACTCCCGAAAACGAAAAGGTCAACCGAGATACCAGTCCGAGTGGAACGAGTTGGAAGCTGAGGTCTTCACGGCATTCGACACTCCGAACTCGCTCGCAGAGGCGCTCGGAGACGGCGACCATCAGCACCATGAATTAGCACATCAGGCGATGGAGCAAATCCAGCATTTGGGCCACTACAGCCAATGGCTAGTCTCTATGGAATACCTGCAGTCCCGCGCGTCGGACGTATTCTTTGTAGGCTATCAGGATTCACTGTCACGAGACTTCGAGGCGCTGAAAAGCAAACTGAATCTTGGGTCGGATGTCGTGCTGCCTGACGATGATGTTGGTGCGCATCGAAATCCCAAGGGCTTGGATAAATCGCTATCAGAGTCCGCCAGGGCAACCCTGGAAGCTTGGTTCGCGGAAGATCAGGCGATGCTCGATTACTGTCGTCGCTCGTTTACCTGACTCGAAGCCCTGTGCCTGTTTAGCCTGACCGCGCTGCGGCTCGATCTACCACGGCGCATACACTTTCGACGGTCTTGACGATATCGAAGTTGCGCATCGCAAAGGCGCGCGATTCGTGACACAGGCGTATGCGTTCGTCATCAGACGCTTCATGAAAATGCCTCAACAGTGAGCTCAACTCTGATGCCGTGAGATAGGTGTTTTCTTGCGCTACCAGTTCCTCCGCACCTTCCCAACGGTGCGACACGCAATAGCATCCCATCGCCATCGCTTCCATTGGTGCAACCTGAAGACCTTCCGAATAACTATGCGAAATAAAAACATCGATGTTGCCGTACCAGGTCTCCGGATTGTCAACGTGACCTTCAAGGATCACGTGATCCTCGACATCGAGCATCTTGATCAGAGACCGAATTGCTCGCATGTAGTCCTCGTGCCATGCGGATGCGCCACCGGCGACGAACAGCTTTAGGTTGTGCGACTTTAAGACGGGCGCCGTATCCAGGATTAGCTCGTACACCCGCTTGCGTGGCCCGATATGACAAAGCGTTCCGAGATGACCGCTGTAGTGTCGTTCCAGGAACTCGAATTTCCTGAGATCGACAGATGCGCCAATCACGTGCGTCTTTCGTGCCTGCGCGGGAAATTTCTCAAGGAACTCGGCTTCTTTGGCCGCACTGACCAGGATGATCTCATCGACGTTGTCCCAATTGATTTGCTCGGCGAAACCGTACATCTCATAACGATGAAGACGTGTGACGATGCGGCAGCTTTTTGGCAGTTGACTGGCGATCGCAAGATGGCTGCTTGCCCACTCGAAGAACACCACGTCGTTGGCCTGCATAAAGCGCTGCAAGCTGCTCGAAACCCGTTCCAAAGGGACAGGCTGATCGATGAACGGAAGCTTTAACGTCCGTCTTTTGTGAACCGTTGTGTCATAGCGAGACTGGAACTCTGCGAAAATCTCATTAAAGAATCCCCAGGTCTCGTAATTGACCACGCCTAGCTTCATTGCACGCTCTCTCTATCCCAGGTCGCGACATCATAATCAGTAGAAATCGCAGAATGTTATAATAATCAGCTACTTGGATGGTTACCAGCGGAAGTTCGCTGCGTCGTCATTCTGCGCAACGCTGCCGCTCAGCTGTCGACGCCCATAAGCTGCCACTCATCAGACCGAAGTCGCAGTGGTTAGTGTGACTCGGGCTGGAGTATTTGCCCGAGGAGTGTACTAGACTTGCCGCTGCCGGCTATGCACTGGTCATCATTTTTTGCACCGCAGGTTGCGAGGGATTGGGGATACTATCAATGGGTTGGCATCGCCTTCAGCAACGGCGCAGCCTGCTTGCTTTCGCATGAGACCTTGTGTTCGCACTAAACCAACAAAATGTTCGCCAACTACAAAAAACTGTTTGGAATTCTGACACCGAGTGAGAAGCGCAAAGCGGTCATCGTCTGTCTGCTGATGGTAGTCATCTCAGTGGTCGAGGTGGCCGGCGTAGCTTCGATCATGCCGTTCATTGCGGTTTTGTCAGACCCTGAATTAATCCAGACTAATCCGTACTTCGCAAAACTGTATGCGATCACAGGTTTCGAATCGGCGAAGTCCTTTACGTTCTTTCTTGGCATCCTGTTTTTTTGCATTTTGATCGCTGGTCTCATCGTGCAAGCGTTTGGTGCGTGGGGGTTGTTGAGATTCGCGCACATGCGCAATTACCACTGGTCCAAAACGCTGTTCGAGGGCTACCTCAAGCAGCCTTACGAGTGGTTTCTGAATCGACACAGCGCCCAGTTGGTGACCTCCGTGATCAACGAGGTGAATCAAGTTGTCAACAAGATGTTGGTGCCGGCATTGCAGGTCATAGCCAGCACTTTCACATGCATCATGTTGCTCGTCCTTCTTGTGTTCGCGGATCCCGTACTCGCGTTTGCTTCCGGCGCGATCCTCGGATTGCTGTTCCTGTGTATGTCTTTGGTTCTGAAAGCCAGAGTGAACCGATATGGTGAACAACAGTTGGTGGCGCGACGTGCACGTCAGATGGTCGCTCAAGAGGCGTTTACCGGCGTCAAGGATGTTCAGGTTCAAGGGATCGAGTCGAATCGAGTCGATGCGTTTGCTGAACCTTCCTATACGTTTTGCCGCACGACGATCAACGTCGCTGCCGCAGGACAACTACCGCACTTCGTAACACAGGGCTTCCTGTTCGGCGGGATGTTTTTGGTGCTGCTCTACCTGCTTGCGTTTTACGGCGGTTTGCAAGATGCGTTGCCGATTATCGCTCTATTTGCACTCGCGACTTATCGGCTACTCCCGAACATCCAGAAAATCTACTCAAACTCGACCACCATGCAAGGCGCTGGTCCGCTGTTCGATGCAGTCAGTCAAGACATCATCGCGACTCGTGAACACCTCGAAGCGATTTCGCAAGCTGATGAAACGGACGACATCGAGCAGATTACCTTGCATGATTCGGTCGACTTGAAAGACGTAGTTTATCGTTATCCCGGTCAACAGCGCGCGACCCTGGATTCGCTGAATCTGAGTGTGCCGGCGCGCTCTATGGTGGGGTTGATCGGCAGCTCTGGGTCCGGAAAGACTACGATTCTCGATATTATCCTCGGTCTGCTCAGGCCGTCCGCAGGCAGTCTGATGGTCGATGGGCAACCGATAACCGATAGCATGATCTCGCGCTGGCGGCGGCTGATTGGCTATGTGCCGCAACAGGTGTTCCTGGTCGACGATACGCTGACTGCGAATATTGCTTTCGGTATTCGCGAACGCGATATCGATGACGAGAAGGTGAGCGCGGCCGCACGGAAAGCCAACCTGCATGATTTCATTGAGTCCGAGCTTCCCGAAGGCTACGCGACTATGGTGGGAGACAACGGCGTTCGCCTGTCGGGTGGGCAGAAACAGCGAATTGGGATTGCGCGGGCGTTATACCATGATCCTGAGTTGCTCATTTTTGATGAGGCTACCAGTGCTCTGGACTCCGCAACGGAGAAGGCCGTGATGGAAGCGATAACGAGTCTCGGTGGTGAGAAAACCATCATATTGGTCGCCCATCGTCTAAGTACGCTGGAACAGTGCGACACCATCTACTTGCTGGACAAGGGGAAAGTCGAGGCGAGCGGCAGTTACTCCGAAGTCATTTCTACGGGCGAGAAGCTATTGGCGAACGACACGGAAACTCAAGACATCAACTCATAGCCGAAGAACGCCAGAACTTCCGTGTGTCGTCTCAAGACATTTGATATGGCCTCTATATCATCGTCATTAAGTTTCGCGATCTGGCGCGAGTTTTGGTTCGCAATTGCCTGCGGTGCATAGTCTTTGACGCGCACCTTGGCTTCAAAGTCGATCGTGTCGGTAATCTCCGGCATGTCCAGCGTCCGAGCTACCGAAGCGGGTTCAGCGCAAAACTGTTCGTAGGTGAGCAGTGGGGCGCCAAACTCGTTCTTGATTTTCATCACCCTCGTGCTTCGTCCAACCCACGCTTCGCCGATTTCGGTAAGAACCGACTGTCTCTGTTCATCGGTCAGTTCATCGATTGGGTAGTTTCTGTGCAGGATGCTGGAGCAATTCGCGTAGGGGTCGCGATTGTTGACGAGCAAAGAGCTATTTGGAAACACGGACAGCAGGTCATGAATCCGCACCATGTTAGGTGGACTTTTTTCCAGGATCATCGTTGTGTCCGGCTTTTGCTTTGTCTGTTTTTGCGCTTTCGCGAGCCACACGGACTTTACCGATCGATAATTAATGGGCTTATCCGAATCCCATCGGTCCGGTTCACACATGCCTGGAACCAGCCACTGTCCCTCTCCGTCATGCCTTAGCAGCGATACTCGATCGCTGGTTGCCATGAGATTCGCGAAAGCGGTGGATCCGGAATAGGGGGGTGTGATCACAAACAAAAAATGGAATTGAGCATCGTCGGCGTAACTCGGATTCGGCCAACGAGGAAGCAGGTAGGTGTTGTAGGCCCTACGGAGGATTCTCATCAGTCTGTTCATGACCGACTCCCTATCGGTACATTGGTCCGGAGCACAGCGTCGCGGGCGCTTTCGGCCACTATCACGTCGTGAATGGAAGTACTTCTTGATTCGCTTGTTCGAAAGCTCTTGTGCATGCGTCAAGACTGTACAGCGTATCGGCGGTCTGTTTAGCCAGAGCGCCCATTGCCTTGCGTCGGTCAACATTCGCCATGAGCTGCATGAGATGCTCTGACGCAGATTCGATGTCTCCGTCGCGAAAGAACAAACCGGTTTCATCGTGGACGAGGGACTGGGTCACCGAAGGAATGTCAGGGACCAGAACAGGCAGTCCGGCGCTCATGTATTCCACGATCGATAACGAGAATCCTTCACCGAGTGCAGCGTGGAATGCAACGTCCGCGCAATTTAGAAGTTCATGTACGTCGGTTCGAAAACCCAGCAGCTTGACGTGGTCCTGCAATTCAAGTCGCTCGACCTGGCGCTTAAGTTCTGGCATCGCAGGGCCGTCGCCTGCGATCAAGAAAACAAAATCGGCGCTGGTTGCCTTGGTCTTCAATGCTGCTGCGCAGTCGATAATGAAATCCAGTCTTTTGTACGGGTTGGCGCGCCCTGTGGAAACAACGACAAATGTGCTTTGACCGATTCCAAGTGCTCGGCGAGTTTCGGTTGAATCCATGGACTCCAAATTGAGCGGGACGATGCCATTCTGGACCACAATGAGTTTCTCTGGCGGTACTCTACCGTTAGCCAGGTTTCGGTTGCGCATATGATCGGAGACACAATAAACCGCCGTTGCGGTGATTGAGGGTATGCGGTGCACGACTGATTTCAAAAAGCCCTTTACACCTCCCACCGGCGGACGATCGCCCGGCGTGTGATCGTGGACCAGAATATTCTTGACGCCCAGTTGGCGTAGAGTTCGATACTGGAAATTCAGATACTTCTGATCCGTAAAGTAGATGGTTTGAATATCATTTGCTCGAAGGAAGTCTCGTACAGATTCAAACTCATCACGGGTACTCCAAGGTACGCAAAGCTCGACCGCCGTGATGTCCGACTCCGAGATTTTTTTCGACAGCCCCGCTATCTTCGGGTACGCAACAAATGCCTGCTGGCCCTTGGTTGCGAAGTGCTGAGCCAAATTGACCCAGAAATGCTCCATCAGCCACCACGCGTACGCGGTATCGCTGGAGTGGTTACTCACCATCAGCACGTTGCCGATTTCGTTCGTCTTCATGTCATTCGTTCGCGTCTATTGCGGCAATCGGTGATTGGTCTTGATCAAATTCACTCGATGTCAGGATACGGCCAATTTCCGGGCGGAGTGTACCTTATCCGATTCCGGCCTCACACCGATCCTGTTCGATCCCGAGCGGTTGAGTGAACGACGCTGCATAGCACGATGTTGTCTTTCCAGCGCCACGTGGAATACCTGTCTTGAGCTCGTTTTTTGTCGCTCGCGGTTTGTCGGTCACGTGCCTCAGAGAATAGCGCTCAGCAACGCGATCAACCCAGTCACGCCGTGTACAATTGGCGCGATTCGAGAGCGAAAAGGCGCGGATAGCATGACGATGATCGACTTTTGGGTAATGGCGTTAGTGGCAGCCTCCGTCTACAGCTATGTCATATACCCTGGGGTCTTACTGTTGTTGCCAAAACGATCGACCTCGGCGAACGCAGAAGCCGCGCTGCCAACCGTAAGCATCATCATTGCGGCCCACAACGAGGAGCGGCGGATTCGTGAGAAGCTCGTCAACACCAAGGCTCTGGATTATCCTCGAGAGCTGATGGAGGTGCTGGTTGCCTCGGATTGTTCCACCGACGACACCGATGCGATTGTTCTGGAAACTAACGGTGTACGCCTGATTCGCGCGGATGAACACCTCGGCAAAGAGTATGCCCAGTCCCTCGCGGTCGCGGCTGCGACAGGAGATATTCTCGTGTTCTCCGACACGGCGACATCGGTGCCCGTCGAGGCAATCCGAAACCTGGTCGAAGTGTTCTCCGACCCTGTGGTCGGTGCAGTCTCGAGCGAGGATCAGTTTGTTACAGAGGATGGATCCGTTGCGGGCGAGGGGCTTTATGTCCGCTACGAGATGTGGCTTCGTTCACTGGAGTCTCGACTGGCCGGTCTGGTTGGTCTGAGTGGTTCGTTTTTCGCGGCGCGATCATCGGTTTGCAAGGAATGGGACATCGTCTCTCCCAGCGACTTCAACACGGCGCTCAACTGCGCTCGTCAAGGGCTGGTGGCTGTCTCCAGTCCCGCGGTTATCGGAATCTACAAGGACATCAAAAATTCGACCAAAGAATTTCAACGCAAGGTTCGTACGGTTGTGCGTGGAATGACGGCAGTTGCTCGCGCGCCGGTGGTCCTCAATCCGGCGAAAATGGGTCTGTTCGCATTTCAGGTATGGAGCCACAAGATAATGCGGTGGCTGGTTCCGTGGTTTCTTCTGGCACTGGCGGCCCTTACCGTGTTGGGCCCCAAGACGCCATTCGTGTCGCTGATTCTGATCGGGCAGATTCTTTTTTATGGCATCGCTGCGGCCGCGTGGGTTGCACCGGCGTTTCGTGAGAACGGCTTGATCCGAATCATCTTCTTTTTTGCGCAAGTCAATCTGGCGATCGCATTCGCGAGTGTCCAGTTTTTATCCGGAAAGCGGATTACGACCTGGAAACCTTCGGTCCGGTAGCATGCTGACCGCACTGCGTCCGGTTGGCGAGCCTGTGGTCAGGTCCTCACGGACCTGGCAGCCACCCGACGGCGTGGCAGTTCAGTACTTTCAGTCAGGGACTGCGGCATTAGCCGCGGTTTTGCGCGGGTATGTTTCGCGAGCCGACGTAGCCGGTGCACCGGAAGTTCTGGTGCCTGCGTACACTTGCCCTGATGTGATCAGCGCCGTTGCGTTCGCGGGGGCCAAAGCTGTGCTCGTCGATTTTGAGGCGGATCGTCCGTGGCTGTCACTCGACGCGCTCCAAGAGGCTCTCAGCCCACAGACCGTTGCTTTGGTCGGGGTGAATTTTCAGGGGATAGATGAAAGGTTGCCTGAACTACGCGCCTGGTCTGGTCGTGCACAACTGCCATTGGTCTATGACCATTGCCAGTCGTTCCCGCCGACAGACCTGGCGCGTCAAAGCAGCGATGCACTGGTTTTCAGCCATGGCCGAGGCAAACCTGCTTGCGCTTTGGTCGGCGGCGCCACGTGGATTCCAGCGGGCTCGCGGCATGCGGCGCTTAGGCCTCCAACCGAAAGGGCTGAATCGGTCAGCGGGCTGAAGGTCTTCGCATACAACCGGGTGATCCGACCCTGGCTCTACTCGCTGTTGTTGAAAATCCCCGGATTGGGAATCGGTGAGACTCGATTTCACGAGTTACAGAAGATCAATGGCTTGTCGGCGCAAGCTGTCGAACAAGTCGAGGCGGCTATCGCGAATCATCTCGCTCAGACCGATTTCAATCAGCGTCGTAAAATGTACGCTGACTTGTTCGCACGGCAACCGACTTGGTTGGATTTGCCAACGGTTTGCGGGGCGGTCGACGTACGACCCTTGTTGAGATATACAGTGCTGGCTCCAGAGGGGGTCGATCGGGACGCGCTGCTTGCCAAGCTGGGCCGGCTAGGAGCAACCCGCCTGTATCCGTGCACGTTGGAAAAAATCCCTGGGGTCAAAACTCATTTGGGGGCGTCCGCAAGGGTCAACCCCAACGCTGAGGCGTTTGCACGTCGGCTCGTAACGCTGCCCATTCACTCCGACGTGAAATTGCACCACGTCGAACGCATCGAACAAGTCCTTCGAGGTCTCTAGTTCGCCTGCTTCGTAATTTCATTGGAGAGCGCGCTTTCGATGCCATTGGCACGAAACGCGGTCATCGCAACGTAGTAGGTCCCCGCGGGCACGGAGTCGACGACGAACCGGGTTAGTCCCGGGTTGCTCACCGCGGTCATCTGGTTATACACACCGGGTGTGGTGCCGTAATAAAACCTGTAGCCCGCCAAGTCCTCGAGCACAGACCCGTCAGTTTTCGCCGTGGGTGGCGTCCACGCAACCTCGAAGCTCGCGATCGGTGGCCCGACCACGTCGCCGGGTGGTGTGACCGTCGCGGACTGCATCGGGCCGCCTCCGCCACCGCCACCACAGCCCATCAGGGTTGCAAAGCCGATTAAACATAAGGAGCGAATTACGTTAAAACGTTGTTCAGACACCAAAGGAGTTGTCTCGCACAGCTTAAAACAGATTTCAGAGTGAATTCATAAGCCTACGACGTGCTACTCGCTGCCGGGCTGCTCTGAAGATCCGTAGTCTCATGCCGGGGCGCAACGTACTCAACTGTCTGCGGATCGCGACAAAAAACAATGGCTTTTTTGTCAGGTACTTACTCGGGGATTGTAGATTCGCTGACAGGAGCGATCGGCAAAGCTCGATCGCTCCTTGCGCAAAACGAAGGCTCTTGAGCCGGGTGCGTGGCCTCAGGTCGCCTCGCGGGCTACCTCATTGGAAAGCACACTCTCGACACCGTCTAGGTCAATCGCGGAGATCGCGATGTACCACGTCCCGGGCTGCAGGTTGTCGAGTGTGAAGCTTGAAGCGCCACCATCATCGATATCGCGGCGATTCGGATAGGTGCCCGAGACCTGTCCATAATAGACGCGGTAGCCAGCGAGGCCGTCGAGCATAGTGCCGTCTTCGCGACGATCAGGCGGGGTCCAGTTTAACGTCACCGACTGAAGTGCGATGGCGTCGACCTGAACGTCGAAGCGCGGCAGGGAAACAGTGTCAATACCGTCGGATACCCGGATCCGGACGTTAGGGAAGCTTCCGACGTCGTTGTTGGTTGGTGTGCCAGATATCTGCCCTGTGGAGGTGTCGAAGCTCGCCCAACGTGGCAGGTTGTTCACACTAAACGTCAACATGTCCCCATCGGGATCACTCGCCGACGGGATGAATGAGTAATTGTCACCAGCGGTAACTCTGGTCGAAGGGGATCCGCTGATCGTTGGCGCCGCATTGGTACCACCTGAGTCAGTTGCCAGATTGAACTCGACGGTTTGATTCGCGCGCTCGCCGTCGGAGAAGACGATATCGATGTACAGCTCGCGGCGCGTGCCGGCTTCGAACTGGGCGAGATCAATCGGCAGCGCCCAGGGTGCGGCCGAGTCCACGACGCGGGGCAAATGGTCCTGCGCGGCGCCCGTGAGCGCGCGGCAGCAGAAGAACTCGATACGATCGACGCCGCGCTGATTCCACTGCTCGCTTGGCTCGAAAAACAGGTAGGCAAACTGTCTTGAGACCGTGTTGTCAGCAAGACGGACGGCGTTCGCAAGATTTGGTTCGAAGCTCACCATTGCAACCGCCTCGTCGGGTGCCGCAGCCGCCTCGTAGACAATAGTGATCGTGTCACTAGAGCGGTTGCCTGCGGCATCTTCGGCATTGACCGTGAAGGTGGTGCTACCTGACAACACGGTGATGTCTGAGCTTCTCCAGTTCTCGGACACCGGGATAGAGCCGCTGCCTCCACGATTGCTCGACCACCAGATGCGCGTGACCTCCGTGTTGTCGGTCGCCTGGCCGGTCAACGCGATCACGGTCTCCGATGTCTCTGCCCGACCATCGTCGTCCGGTGTAAGAATGTTGACAGTTGGAGGCTGATTATCGATTGGTGTCGGGGTCGGTGCCGGCGTGTCGCCGACGACGGTATTTTCTGTCGCGTCTTCGCTGGGCGAGCAGGCTGCCAACAGCGCGCTTGCCAGCACGATAGCCGGCAACAGAGCGGTTCGATCCTTGTTCCAACGATTTCGGTGCATCATGTCCAGAAGCTCCACCTAAAGTCTGGTCGAGGCGTCGACTGAAAGCATCCGGTGGAAAGGCGGGAAGAGCATCGGATTGCGAGCTCAAGTTTGGTAACTCCGCCGTCGTGGGCTTACACCTGTAGACCGGTAGCTTTGCGTCGCCGCCTTTCGACGGTTTTGCCTTTATCAACTGAGAGCAAGTGTGCCGACGTTGTGATTGCGCCGACACCGCCTAACTCGCAAATTGAGGCTTGTGTCACGTAATGACACTGTCAAAAACCACCCCTTCGGGTGTCCAGCCAGTGGCACTACGAGGTTAAGTAAAGCAAGGTTTGTGCCAGTTTTTTGTTGTGCGCAAATTAAGCGCTAACCTGCGGAAAAATAGGAAAAAACTGAGTGGTGCACGCAATTTGACAGAATCCGTGCAGTGTCTGCGAATCAGTACAATCGGCAAGGAAATGGCTGATATTCGGTATGTAACCTCTTGAAGATAAGACGCTATCTACTTGTCGCTCGATTAAGACAGTGGTAGTCGGTATAACGACACTTGCAAGATCCCGCCGGGAATCCGGTGCGTCCGATCGCCGAAATCCTCACAGCGGTCGGGTAGACTTCTTCAGGCCAATAAGAAAAGGTTCGGACAATCCGTGAGCGCTAACGCACCCGACCCCAAGTTGCGAGTTGCTTTTTTTGTCGACTACGGGGCGATCCCGGTTTGGGTCGCGCGGCTGGAACAGGAACTTCGCGCCGCAACAGAGCTTGATTTGGTCGCAGTTCTGGTAGCGCCGGATCGCAGGCGGCTTGAACGCGGCTCGGATGACACCATCCGTTGGCAGGATGGCCGATTGATCCGCTCTGTGAAGGACCGCCTGCAGTCAATGTATCGCAGGCTGGTTGATCGGAACGCAAACTTTTCCAATGCATGGCAGCCCGCGCCTGAACCGCTGTTTGGAGACCTTCCGACACTGCAGCTTGATGCTCCGGTGTCGTCCGCTCAACGCGACCAGCTTCGCGAATTCGCGTTTGATGTCGTCGTGCACTGCGGGCTGCGGGAGGTCGATGAGAGTGTTTTGGTACACGCCCGGTTAGGAGTCTGGTCGATCTTAGGCTGCACAGCCGATATCTCTCAGGAGCGCCCCGCCGGCTTTTGGCCAGCAATGCGTGGCGAGGCGACGACTCGATCAATATTATCCGTTTCCTTTGCGGACCGCGCGCCACTCGTTGCGGCCGAGTCCTGGATGGGAACGAGTCTTCACTCAACGCGAGACAATGTGTCTCGTCATTACTGGAAGATGTTGTTCAGCGTGCCGCGCGCACTGCGTCGGCTCGTCCAGATCGGTGAGGCGGCGTTTTGGGCGGAATGCCATGTACGATTCGAACAAACCCTGGCGAGACGTTTCAGTGCGGAAGAGCCGGGCGTGTTGCAGCACGCCATGTTCGTCACCGGCTCCGTGTTGCGAAAGATTCGTGAGCTGCTTGATACCAATCTTTTTGATCATCGATGGCGACTGCGTCGAGCAGAGAAGATCGGCTTGACCGGACGGTTGAATCTCCGAGAGATCCAGGACAATCCCCCGGCCGTGTATCGGGCAGACCCATTTCTCCACACATACAACGGAGAGACGTTTCTTTTTTTTGAAGAGTTTTGCGATAAGCGTGATCTCGGTCACCTGTCGGTTTTACCGCTGGACGCGAACGGACACCCTTCCGGCGAGGCCAAAGTGATCCTTGAGCGCCCCTATCACCTGTCTTATCCGCAGGTGTTTTTCGCGAACGGTGAGCACTATATGGTGCCCGAGAGCTATCAGAATAAAACGATCGAACTTTATCGCGCTCGCAGTTTTCCTTATGAGTGGGAGCTGGAAGCTGTTCTGATCGATCAGATCGACGCTTGTGACGCAACGCTGTTCGAAAAAGATGGCTTGTGGTGGATGTTTGCAAACGTGCGCGTCCACTCTGCGATCTCGTCCCAGGACGAATGCTTCCTCTATTTTTCGGAGCAGCTCACCGGTCCCTGGCAGCCGCATCCGATGAATCCTGTGGTTTCAGACTGCCGGCGCGCGAGGCCAGCAGGTGCTGTGCTGGATATCGACGGTCGGTTCATTCGACCGACACAGGATTCCACGTTCCGCTACGGCTACGGCTTGAACTTTGTCGAAATCACCGAACTTTCGACAACGAGCTACAGCGAAGTCCTGTCACGACACATGCCACCACAATGGCGGTCGGGCTCGATAGGCATGCATACGTACGCAGAGGCGCAGAACTTCGCGTATGTTGATGAGTTGTACAGGGCGTTTCGTTGGAAAAAGTAAGACTTTCGATTCGCTGTCAGAAGATTCGCTTCATCGCATCATTTGCGGCGTAGACCGCTCGCAGCCAACGCGAACGCACCAGTCCCACAGTTCTTGCGGGCAACTCTCGATTAGCAATATTCTTTTTGTAATTCTCGTTCTTGCCTTTGCCGATCAGGAATTCATACGTTGTTATTCCCTGTGCAGCCGCTTGTTCAAGACTGTAGCCAAAATGAAGCAGGCCGGGGCTGACCCCCGCTGGCGCGTCTGGCGTGATGCCCGCCATGAGATTGTAACGTTTACCCGCGTAGTCCAGGTCGACCAGCCCGGAGATCGCTCGACCATCTAGCTTCAACAGGCTTCCGGCAAACTTCGGATCGTTAATTGAAGCGCGCTCGCATAGCCGCGTCAGGAATTCTTGCCGCTGGTTGCTGAGCATCTTCTTGATATTCCAGCGGTGTCGGAAAAACTCGTTCAGCGTTTCCACGAACCCGTTCCAGTCGTTGAGTGTTACCTGCTCGACCTCGACTGTCCCCATTTCACTCAGACGTTTACGTTTGTTGAAAAGCTGGCGCCGTGAGCTACCGCTCAGCGCTTTCAGGTAGGCGTCGAATCCGCTCGAGAGATCTGCACAGTAAGCAGAATCGGTCTCAAGTTCTCGAACCCGGTACTGGGTCTGCGACTCTATCGTCGAATTCAACGCTGGGTTAATCACATCGGCAAGCACAAGTTTGTCCCATCCTTCGCTGCCGAACACCGCATCGTAAAACTCATCTAACTCACTGCGAGCGACCGAGCGATCGTAGAGGGCTTCATTGAACTCCGTGCGGTAAATCGTATTCACGCCGAACCCGCCGCCCATAAACTGCAGACAGTTGAAAGGAACTCCGGATCGACGAATGCGCGCCGTGAAACATGGTGCTAACGCCAGCCATTGATCGGATGCGCCTGTGGCGACGAACAGGCGGACTGTGATTTGGTCGCGAAAGTCCTGATCCAGGGACTCGAGCCACGAGTGACACCAATCCCAGGAGTTGAAAAGGGAGGGTGAATCCGCCCTGGCAGAGAGATCAGTCCACTGTGCCGCTACCGATTCAAGCGACGTCAGCGTGTGTTCGATTATCCTCATTCGGACTCCTTGAGTGCGCGTCGATGCTAGCATCAGACCAGAAGGTCAACAATCCGGTTCAATCAAGGTTGTGCGACGGTCAATTGCGTCGCGTTAACACCGGATGAGGCATAAACTCCCGTGAACAAAAGCAGTCAGGAAATTTCCGAGTGAGTGGGTCCGAAGTAGATATCGATTTCGATGCGTTGAATGAGCTTCGCGAAGCGTTGGATGCCGTCGATCAGCGGATCGTCCAGACCATTGCTGAGCGCCAGGCACTGGTAAAGAAGATTGGCGTGGTCAAAGCGGCCGAGGGTCACCAGACTCGCGACTTCCGGCGCGAGAAGATTGTCCTTGATAAAGCTGCCAGAACCGCCGTGGCCGCAGGTATCTCGCCGGACCTGGCAACGGATGTGCTGGAGGCGGTGATTCGCGCCTCGCTTGAAGACCAGGAGCGGGCAAGGGTGCGCGACTCTGCCAGCGGTAGCGGCAAGCGTGCTTTGGTCATCGGCGGGGCTGGCCGGATGGGGCGTTGGTTTGTCGAGTTCCTGCACTCGCAGGGTTTCGCCGTGGTGGTCGTTGATCCGGCAGCGGATCCGGCGCAAGTACCCGTCGCAGAGTCGTTGCAAGCGGCTGGTGTGGACTTTGACGTGATTATCGTTGCGGCGACGCTCGCGGCATCGGCCGACTTGCTTAGAGAGCTCGCGGCTTTGCGACCCCGAGGCCTCGTGTTCGACGTGGGTTCCCTGAAGTCGCCACTCGCCGACCCGCTGCGTGAGCTGGCTCAATCGGGCGTCCGGGTGACGTCAGTACATCCGATGTTCGGTCCCACGACGCGTTTACTTGCAGGTCGGCACGTCATCTTTTGTGACGCAGGCGATCCGCAATCATTACGTGATGCGAAAGCCCTGTTTTCGGAAACCATGGCCGACTGCGTCGAGATGAGTCTGGAGGATCACGACCGGCTGATTGCCTATGTGCTTGGGTTATCGCACTTTGTGAACATCGCTTTTGTCGATGCACTCACCTCGAGTGGACTCGACGCCGATGCGCTGTCGAGGATTTCGAGTCCAACGTTCGATGCGCAATTTGCGATGGGAGCGTCAGTCGTTAACGAAAACCCGGGGCTGTACTTTGAAATTCAGCGCCTGAATCAATTCGGAGAGTTACCTTTGGACGCGCTCGCGGACGCGGTGGAACAGTTGCGCAGCGCGATTGCGAATAACGATTCCGACGCGTTTACCGGGGCGATGGTGCAGGCACGCGAATATGTTGCAGGCATTCGTGACGCCGACGGAGAAGCTAACTGATTTGGGTGCAGCACACCGAGTCACAACTCGGTATCATCGCGCATCAAGTTTATCCCGAGCTTCCTGATTCATGATCAAAACGAGATTTGCACCGAGCCCCACGGGCGTTTTGCACGTCGGCGGTGTTCGCACTGCTTTGTTCTGCTGGTTGTACGCGCGCCGCCACAACGGGCAGTTCGTGCTGCGGATAGAAGATACGGATCGTGAGCGCTCCACTCAGGCGTCGGTCGATGCGATTCTCGATGGTATGGCGTGGCTTGGTCTGAACCCGGATGAAGGCCCGTCCTACCAAACACAGCGTTTCGATCGATATCGCGCGGTGATCGATGAGTGGCTGCGCGAGGGTAAAGCCTACTACTGCTACTGCACCCCTGAAGAGCTGGAGGCGATGCGCAAGGCGCAACGCGCGGCGGGTGAGAAACCCCGTTATGACGGCCGCTGGCGCGACAGGACCGAGCCGCGTGACGGCGTGAGTCCGGTGGTGCGCTTCAAGAACCCGCTGGAGGGTTCGGTCGTGATCGATGACCAGGTGCGCGGCCGAGTGGTGATTTCCAATAGCGAGCTCGATGACCTGATCATTGCGCGTTCCGACGGCACGCCAACGTACAATTTTACCGTGGTCATCGATGATGCGGATATGGGCATTACCCATGTCATCCGCGGCGACGACCATCTTGCGAACACACCTCGCCAGATCAATATGTTCCGCGCGCTCGGCAAAGAGCCGCCGACCTATGCACATGTGCCTATGATCCTGGGTGATGACGGTGCCCGACTGTCGAAGCGTCATGGTGCGGTTAATGTGCTGGACTACAAGACGGCCGGCTATCTGCCGCATGCGCTGTTGAACTATCTCGTGCGACTGGGATGGTCACATGGCGATCAGGAAGTGTTTTCAATCGATGAGATGATTTCGCTTTTCGATATAGCGGACGTCAACAGTGCGGCGTCGGCGTTCAATACCGAGAAGCTCGACTGGCTGAACCAGCACTACATGCAGGCTGCGGACCCAGCGTCAATGGCACCTTTGCTTCATGAACAGCTCACGGCTCGAGATCTGGACCCGAGCGCCGGTCCTGACCTTGCTCGCGTGTTTGAGGTGTTTCGTGAGCGTGCCAACACGCTTGGGGTGATGGCCGATGGCATTGGTTACCTGTTCATCGATGAGATTGAGATTGATGCCGGTGCTGCGAAGAAGCATCTGCGTCCTGTTGCGCTCGAACCGATGCAGGCTTTGCGCACCGCATTGGATGCCGTCGAAGCGTGGGAACCGTCAGCTTTGGAGCATGCGGTTGGGGGCGTTGCTGAATCGCTCGGAATCGGCCTTGGCAAAATTGGTCAACCCGCTCGAGTTGCGGTCACCGGCAGCGGTGCATCACCGGGTCTCGGTGACACGCTAGCGCTGGTTGGGCGCGATCGTGCGCTGAAGCGTCTCGATCACGCCATCGAGTTGATCAAGGCGCGCGCTGCCGGACAATCCTGACTCCCTGAGCTGTGGCGGGTTGTTTGGGTCAGCCGCACCACGGTGGTCGTGGTCGGATTGCGGGCTTCGTTCAACAACTTAGATGAAGCGCATTTCATCCAGAAATTCCAAGAATCTCGACACCGAGCCTGCCTGAGTCGCTTCACCGGAGCCGGTCTCTTGACGTTTTTTCACGTCGATTGTGTGTCGAACACTGGTCTTCTGTCACCTGCGAGGAGCACAATAACGCCCTCGGAAGCAGGAGATTAAGTACCGTGCCGAAGTGGTATCAAGGACTCGTGGTCACGCTCGCCATCGTCATGATGATTCTTGGCGCTGCGATTTTCGGTTTCATGCAGCTTGCGAAAATGCGTCCACCGGCGCAAACCAAACCGCCGGCTGAGACCGCGCCATTGGTCGAGGTGCTTGAGTTGAACGCCGGTTCGGTGGCGTTCGAGATCTCAAGCCAGGGTACGGTTGCGCCGGTCACCGAGACCACGCTCAGTGCGGAAGTTGCCGGCACAGTTGTTGAGCTGTCGAGCGCATTCGAGGCCGGCGGTACATTCCGTGCAGGTCAAATGCTCATGCGAATCGACCCGACCAACTACGAGGTTGCAGTGGCTCGAGCCCAGGCGACGTTGAGTCAGCGTCAGGTTGAGTACGACGGCGCGAAGAAACTCAGAGAGCAGGGGTATCGGGCGGAGGCTGAGCTGCTATCCGCCAAAGCGGCGTTGGAATCCGCGCGGGCAGATTTGGTTCGTGCAGAGCGTGATCTTCAGAGAACGCGAGTCGTCGTGCCATATGACGGGCTTGTCAGAAGTCGCGCTGCGGAGCTGGGCGACTACGTCGCGCCGGGATCGCAGCTTGGTAGTGTGTTCGCCACGGACCGGTTCGAGGTACGGCTGCCGATTCCCGACACTGATCTCGCTTTCGTCGATCTGCCGCGCAGCGGTGCCAGCGGTGATCGAGTTCGCCCGAGCGTCGTGTTGCGCGGTCGCTACCGAGGTGACGATGCCGAATGGCCGGCCGAGATTGTTCGCACAGAGGGGGTCGTCGACGAGAGGACTCGCATGGTTTTTGCTGTGGCATCGATCGCAGATCCTTACCGGATGACTGACGAAGCGGAGGTGCCGTTGCCTGCTGGCACATTCGTCGATGCGGCGATCGAGGGCGTGACGCTCGACAGTGTCGTCAAGATCCCTCGCACGCTGATCCGCGGCAACGATCAAGTCGTATTCGTTGACGATGAGTCGCAGCTGCGGTTGCGCAATCTCGGGTTTATTCGCAGCGACGCCGAGTACGCCTATGTCTCTGCCGATCAAATTCAGGAAACGCGCGTGGTGACCACAGTGCTGGAAGCGCCCCTCAACGGGTTGTTGGTGCGAGTCCGAGACGATGTCGCCTCACCAGATGAAGTGGTATCGACGTCCGAGGAAGGCGCTCCCGGGTCAGGCATCGCGGCCACGGGGCAGTGATATGAGCGACGACACACAACGCCAAACCGGTTTGATTGCGTGGTTTGCCAACAACCCGGTTGCGGCAAACCTATTGATGTTCGTGATTATCTTTGCCGGTATTTTTGGCTACTACAACGCGCGCAAGCAGACGACGCCAGACTTTGAACTGAATATCATCAACGTCAGCGTGCCGTATCCTGGCGCTGCGCCGCAGGAAGTTGAACAAGGCGTTTTGACGCGCATTGAAGAAGCCTTGCAGGATGTGCCCGGGATCGCCGAGGTGAATTCAACGGCGCGTGAGGGCTCCGGTACGGTGTCTATTGAGCTCGAGCCCGACGCCAGCCTGGATTCTGTGCAGAGCCAGGTGAAGACGCGTGTCGATGCAATTGCGACCTTTCCCGAGCTGGCAGAGCAGCCTGTAATAGAACGTCAGGAGATTCCGGTACCGGTAATTTTTATATCGGTCTATGGAGACATGGACGCGTATGCGCGTAAGGAGATCGCCAAAGATATCCGCGACGGGGTAATGCAGCTTCCGGGTATCAACGATGTCCAGTATCTTGGTGACCGACCCTACGAAATCAGCTTCGAGGTCTCACAGGAAACGCTCCAGCGCTACAACCTGACGATGACGCAGATTGCTCAAGCTGTCCGTGACGCAGCTCGTGATATCCCCGGCGGCACCATTCGAACCGAAGGTGGAGATATCCTTCTCCGCACGCAAGGACAGGTATTTACAGGACAGGAATACGCCGACATTGCCGTTCTGACTTTTGCCGACGGCACTCGGCTGAAGCTGGCGGACATTGCCAGAATCAATGATGGCTTCGTCGAGACCAAAAACTTCGGGCGTTTGAATCGAGAACCGGTTGTGAATATGCAGGTCATGGCAGGCGGCCAGCAGAATGAGCTGAAAACCGCAGCCCTGGTCAAGGAGTACGTCGAGGAGTTTCGCGAAACGCTGCCCGATTCGGTCACCGTTGCGACGTGGGTGGACCGGGCATCCTACCTGCAGCAACGACTCGACATGATGCTGAAGAACCTCTGGCAGGGATTGCTGCTGGTGTTCATTATTCTCAGCCTGTTTTTGCGTCTGAAGTTTGCGTTGTGGGTGATCATCGGAATCCCGGTCACGTTCTTTGGTGCGATCGCATTGTTGCCGTACGGGCCATGGCCAGTGACGATTAATGTCATCAGCCTCTTTGGGTTCATACTCGTGCTTGGCATTGTCGTCGATGATGCAATCATTATCGGCGAGAGCATTTACACCAAAACCCGAGCGGACGGGCACACGATCAACAACGTGGTCGCCGGTGCAAACAAAGTTGCATTGACGGCGACCTTCGGCGTGTTGACGACAATCGCGGCGTTTGCGCCGATGTTGTTCGTTGGCGGCGTTGCCGGCTCATTCCTCGAGGCCGTGTCGGTTGTGGTCGCGCTGTGTCTGTTGTTCTCTTTGGTGGAATCCAAACTGATTTTGCCTGCCCATTTGGCGCATTCGCGCATCAAGCCGGTGGACGAGGCCGCGATCTTCAGTCCCTACAGTTCGGAGCGCAATCCGCTGAAGTGGGTGGGTAAGTTCTTTCAGCGTATCCAGCGTCGGACTCAACACGGTCTGCATTGGGTGATCAACAGCTTCTACGAGCCGCTGCTGAAACGGGCGCTTGCCGCGCGAGCGATTACGTTCTCGCTGTTTTTGGCGATGATTATTTTGTCGGCCGGGATGTTCGCCGGCGGGTTGCTGCGATTTGTAATATTCCCGGAACTTCCCGGCGACTACCTTTTCTCGTCGGTCTCCATGCAGACCGGAACGCCGGAAGAGCAACGCAATGCAACGTTGTTGAAGATGGAAGCGGCGCTCTACGAAATTCGCGACGAGTATCTCGCTGCGAACCCGGACGGCAAGGATCCGATTCGTTATGCAGCGACGTTCACTGATTCACCGACGCGCGGCAACGTCATTGTCGAAATGCCACCGACGGAAGATCAAACCCTGACGGGAGACGAGCTTGCGGAGCTCTGGCGTGAGCACGTCGGCGAGCTACCTGGTGTACGCAATATGCAGTTCACGAACGGCAACAACTTCGGTGGCGGTCCGCCGCTGAGTTTTGCGTTCTCGGGTGAAAACATCGACGCGATGGAAGCGGCGGCCGCTGAGCTTGCGATCCGGTTGCGAGACTACGAGGGCGTATTCGATATTCGGAATTCTGCTGCTGCAGCGGGCGATGAGATCGAACTGTCGGTGAAGCCGGAAGGGGAGGCACTTGGTATCACATTGGCCTCCTTGGGTACCCAGGTTCGTCAGGCGTTTTTCGGCGAAGAAGTGCAGCGCATCCAGCGCGGTAGTGACGAGCTGCGTGTAATGCTGCGCTACCCGGAAGCCCAGCGCCGTTCGGTCGACGACCTGGAAACCATGCTGGTGGTAACGCCCGACGGCGATCGTGTGCCGTTTGGCGATGTCGCTGAGGTTGAGTTTGGTAGCGCTTACTCTTCTATCAGTCGCCAGGATGGCGTTCGATTGGTCACCGTGTCGGCAGATATCGACACAGATATTGCGCAACCGGGGATGGTCATCGGTAGCGTATCGGCGACGGTGATTCCGGAAATCCTCTCACGACATCCCGGAGTGGAGTACCAACTCGAAGGTGCGAGTCTTGAGGAACAGGAGTTCATCCGCAATCTTGGCGTCGCGGCGCTTGCAGCGCTGTTTCTGATTTATGCGTTAATCGCGATCCCGCTGAAGTCGTATAGCCAACCGCTTCTGATTATGGCGGTGATCCCGTTTGGGTTCATCGGTGCGATGTTGGGTCATCTGATTCTTGATATGGAAGTCAGCATGTTCTCGTGCTTCGGCTTGATCGCGCTTGCCGGTGTTGTGGTTAACGACAGCTTGATCATGGTCGATTTCATCAATAAGGCACGCGAGGGCGGTGCGCCCATAGAGCGTGCGGTGGTTGAATCGGGCAAAGCGCGGTTCCGTGCGATCATCCTGACGTCCATAACGACCGCGATTGGTTTGGTCCCGATCATGTTGGAGACGAGTGCACAGGCTCAATTCGTCATACCGATGGCGGTCAGCCTCAGTTTCGGCATTATCTTCGCGACGATGATCACACTGGTCTTCGTGCCTGTACTGTACATGCTGCAGCGAGACTTCTTCGACATGTGGGGCGCTCTGTTTCGCAAGGTATCGCCGAGCCGCCGGACTGCCATCGAGACGGTGCAGCCCTCGCTGTCCTCAGGCGTCGGCGTCGGCTACTCCAGTTCAGCGCCCGAGCAATCACGCGACGAAGTGTGATTTGTTCAATGACTGGATAGAATAGCGCGCATGAAAAAGGCGCTTCTCTTTATCCTGGTGCCGCTGGCACTGTTTGCGGCGGCGATACTCTGGCTCGCCCGTGAGGCGCCTGCCGAGGCCGTGGTCATTCCTGACGATGCAACCGACGTGCTCGGTCAACCGCGGTTCGCGGTGCCCGCTGGTTGGGATTGGGAAACGCTGAACACAGCGACAGCCGGCACCGTTCGGTGGGGGCATGTATCGCCAGCTGAGCCAAAAGGGTTGGTGGTGTTTCTGCCCGGTTACTCGGCGCCACTGAACATCTACTTCGAATCGTTTTCGCGAATGGTTGAGGCTGGTTATGCGGTCGGTGGGTTGGACTGGCCGTCTCAGGGCGGCAGTAGTCGACCCACCAACAACCTGGAAAAAATTCACGCGACGTCTCTTGACGATCACGTCGACGCTGGTCTCGCTGTTCAACGTGCACTGCGTGAGCGCTATCCGGATGTTCCGGTGTTTGTCGTTGGACTTTCGATGGGCGCTCAGTTGGGGACACGGATGCTGGCGGCCGAGGAGGGCGCAGACGTGCGTGCGGCTGCGCTGGTTACGCCCGCCTACGGCATCTATGGTGATCGTCCGTCCGGTGTCGAGCGCGCGCTGCTGTCGACGCTGATCGAGTTGGGATTCGGCGATCGCTATGCGCCGGGCAGCACTGACTGGACGTATGATCTGGATGTGCACAACTTAGTCGCCAGTAACTGCAGTCACCCGAACCCGAGGACGCGCTTGTGGTACTCGTGGATGGTTCAGGAGCCCGCGTTACGAGTCGGCGGAATGAGCAATAACTTTGTGTTTGCCATGGTTGATTCGGGAGTGACCGCGTCTTCGCCTGAGACGTTGGCAGAGATTCAGATACCGGTGTGGATGCCAACGGCTGAAAACGACACCTTTGTCGACAACAGCAAGGCGGAGTCCGCATGCGCAGCGTTAAGCGATTGCACCGGACAAGAGTATGCCGAGGCACGGCACTGTCTGTTCGAAGAGTCGGATGCGTACTACGAGCCCTTTCTTCGAGACTTGATTCGGTTCCTGGATGACCATATCGACACCGGCTAACCGGACAATCCAGGTCTAAATCCGTTCCATTCATTCGCGCTATTGCTGCGCTTCATAGAATCAATTGGCGCGTCTGCGAAGCCTGGAGCATCGTGGTGCGGTCATTGATCGTGGAGAGCAAGACGATGGATCAGAACCCAAAAGACTTCTGCTTGGCCCTGGTTAGCGAGGCAGGCAGGAACTGGCCCGGCGATACTGACCACAGGGTGCTGTGCGAATGTGCTGCATATGTTGCGGAGTCAAAATACGCTGACCAGATCGACCCGACCGTTGCACTCGTTTGTGACCTCGCGACAAGCCGCCGCCGGAACACGTGAAACCTGATCCCGCTCGGGTTGGTCTAATGACAATGCGGAAATGTCTCACGTATGTGAGGTAGTGCTTCGTCGCTCGTTTGTAGAAGCGTTGTTCAATTGGCGGTTTTGATTGAATAGATCGTTCTGTTATGGTCCCGGCTCCCCAGAATTCGCATTTGGAGCTACCCATGACCCGAGTACTCGTGTTATTCGCTTGCCTGTTGATGTCGCCAATCGCGGTCGCAGAGCAGTTACCCATCGAGTATTTCGTAAAGTCTGGAGACTATCTCGACGTGCAGCTGTCGCCGTCAGGGACACGCCTGGCTGCTCGAGCCAGAGTTGATGAAACTGTCGTCCTTCTGATTATCGACAGGGAAACCAACGAAGTCGTGGGTGGTGCGCGCGCGCCCGGTGAAAGTGAAATTCATACAGTGCACTGGGTTAGCGACGAGCGCTTGGTGTTTTCTTACGCCGAAGACGTTCTGGGATTTGAGGCGCCTCGTTCGACCGGTGAGCTCTACGCGATGGACTACACCGGCAAAGGCCAGGAATTGCTCGCCGGTTACCGAGCCTCCGACGCCCGTGCTGGTTCGCGTTTACAGACGAAAGAGAGCGATCGCTCGAGCTTCTACTTGGTGGACCCGCTCGAAGATAACGATAAGTTCATCCTGGTAATCGAGTATCCCTGGTCTCAGATCAATGGTGACTACTACGACAATCGGGTTCGACCGCCGATTATTAGTCGACTCAATGTGCGAAGCGGCAGGAAACGTGTTGTGGAGCGGCTACAGTTTCGTAATGCCGAACCGTATGCGACCCGCGATGGCAGCATCCGTTTCGTGACCTATGAGACGGAGGAGGGGTTTGCGGCCTCGGCCTACCGAGAGAACGAGGATGCCGAGTGGCAACCACTGACCGATGTGTTCGAACTGAGCACGGAGATGACGGTTGAAGGTCTGAACGCGCAGGGCACCGCAGCTTTTCTCCGGGGCCGATATGGCACCGACCAATACTATACGATCTACCGACTCGACTTCGAAGACCGAACCTTTGAACCGATCTTCACCGATTTGGACGCAGATATAGTCGATTGGGTCGAAGATGAGGCGACCGGTGAGATCGTTGCCGGAATGTCGCTGCGAGGAAAAACGCGTTACCACTATCCTGAGGCGGATAGCGAAGGCAAGCGTCTTCATCGGCAACTGGCCAAAGCGTTCAAAGGTCGGACTATCCGGTTCGTCAGCGGGACTCGCGATGGCTCGGAGGTCATGCTGCGCGTCACGAGCGACGTCAATCCCGGCGAGTACTACATCTTCAACACCGAGACCAAACAGGCCAGCTTCTTCTGGGCGAACAAGTCCTGGATCGATCCGCGGTTACTGAGACCTATGCTGGTGGATGAGGTGGAGACCGATGACGGTTTGCTGATTCCGGTTCGCCTGACCTTGCCAGAGGGCGATGGTCCGGCGCCTCTGATCGTCTACCCGCATGGCGGTCCGCATGGTCCGGCAGATCTGTGGGAGTTCGATAGCGATGTACAACTGTTTGCCAACCGTGGCTACGCCGTTTTGCAGGTGAATTTTCGCGGCAGCGGCTACTTCGGCTCAAAATTCCGCAGAGCCGGTTATCGCGAGTGGGGTGGCAAAATGATCGATGACATCATTGCCGCGACCGACTGGGCGGTTACGAAACCGGAAGTGGACGGCTCGCGTGTGTGCGCTTATGGCGCGAGTTATGGGGCGTACGCATCTTATATGCTGGCGATTCGCGAGCCGGAGTTACTCAACTGTGTTGCGGGCTATGTCGGCGTTTACGACCTCGAAATGATGTACACCAAGGGCGACATCCCGAAAGGTTGGGGTGGGGTTGGCTATCTTGAACGTGTCATCGGTCGCGACGAGGCGCAGCTCCGTGAGTTCAGTCCAGTCCATCATGCGGACAAGATAAAAGCGCCGATGCTACTAGTCCATGGCGACGCGGATATCCGCGCGCCGATCGATCATGCGAAACGGATGCGCAAAGCGATTCGAGATGCAGGAAAACAAGTTGAGTACATCGAGATCGATCAAAGCGGACATGGGGCGTACAGCATGAAAAGCAAAATGGAGCTGTACGAAGGGTTGCTCGGTTTTCTCGAGACGCATCTATAAGCCAGACGAAACAGCTGGTCGACACTGACTTGTGATTCCGCGAGGTAAAGCGAAGCCCGTAGGGCGAGCCACGAGTGGGATCATGTGTCAGTGTCTGCTAGGCATTCCATAAATTAAGGCTTCTAATTCTTGTCCGAAGACGCTCACTGAGCAGTGCGTCCGTCGCAAAGAACGCTTAACGTCGTCGCGAGAAGAATCGGGTCTGGTGGCTCTTCACTTTCCAGTCAGACCGTTCTACCTGCACATGAGACTCCCTGCGGGCTGTGTGGGACCCTGCGGGACAGAGAGTCTGAGCGTCTCGGTTTCGCCAGCCTGATCCTCCTTCCTGCTCGTGGCTCGCCCTACAGGCTGCGCTTTACCTCGCTGGAAGAAGGATCGGTCTGGTAAGTGCTGGCACTCAGCTTTCCGGTTAGACACCTTTAATGCATTCCCTACATTTTGCGAGCGAGTTGCGTGAGCAGATCATCATCATCCGTGAGGGATTTGGCGGTAGCAAATGCAGCCGCAGCCTCTGCGGTTTGGTCTGTTGCCTCAAGCAGAAGTCCGAGTCGATAATTCGCCCAGTCTTTGCCGGGGAGACCGGCTGCGATGTCGGCCTCAAGATATTGCTGGAGCGCATCGATACCCGAGTCATGATTGGCATCAGCGAAGACGGCGGTCCGGCCTATCTGATAGAGCGCCCCAAGACGCGCATTACGATGCGGTTCACTATCGCCGCCCGCTCGCGCAGCTTTGCTAAATGCGGTGTGTGCCGACTCCCAGTCTTCCGCGCCTTGAGCGTCGAACCCCAATTGCGCCCACGCACGCGGTTCGTCGGGTTGCTCATCTGCCAACGCACGCAGTAGTTCTCTGGCCTCGTCTTCCCGGCGCGTTTGGCGATAAACGTTGGCAAGACTCAGTGCGCCATTCAGCGGATCAAACTTGCGAAGTGCTTCTGCGAGTCGTTCAGCCTCTTTTTTCTTTCCGCCGACAATACGCGGCGCCTGGAGATGGAACTGGATCAAGCCCTGGTGCGCATCAGCATGTTGCGGATCCAGTTCGATTGCCTTTGAAAAAGCGTCTCGCACTTCCCGAGCGTATTTGCCAGCCTTGAACATACTCACGTTTGCCGCGAGGCTGCCGGCGGCAGCGCCAAACCAATAGTGCGCTTCTGCATCGTCCGGCATAGCGACCGTGATTGGCTGGAGTACCTCATACGCTTTCTCAAATTCATTGGTTTGGACGTACAACCGACCCTGACGTAACTTGATCTCGGCGCTTTGCGTGTCCGTTCCCAACGCGTCAAGCAACTGTTGCGCCTGGGTCACGTCGCCGTTTGAGAGAGCAGTGTCGATAGCGGCGAGGTCAGCGCGAGCAAATGACGCGCAGAGCATCAAAAGGAGTATCACGGGGAGGTTACGGACGATGCTTTCAAAGTGTTTCATGATCGTGTTCTCTTTTTGATAAGTGTTGTGCGTGTTTTCGATAGCCATTTTGCCTATGCCTCCGTGAACACAGGGTTAACTGTTGCGACCGCCCGCGGCGCGGGACGTTCCACAGGCTTGCGAATGTAACGAGACTTGTACCGGCGAATCGCGATAAGGCCGATGACGGATGGCAAGACCCAGGGGATGACCTGAAGCTGTCCGGGCAGCAGTTGCGCCAGCAAGCGCGAGCCGCCGAACGCGAATACTGCGGTGTATGCCCCGATACCGGTGCTGAGCAAACCTTGAAGGTGCGCGAAGATCATCTGCCCCCGAGTCCACTCTGTTCGGAACGAATCCCGCAGCATGCGGCTGGAACCGCTGATACCGAGAATTGCGAATACAATCAGGAGTGCGTGACCGCCAGTAACGCCGTAGTAGCCGACAACTACGCTGGTCAACGCAAGCGTTGCCAGCAGGAGTCGATGCGTGGCACCGGAGAGCGCCGATCGGTCTTTCTTGAGTTGCAGCGCAAGTAGTCCGTGCCGGGTGGAGCTCAGCACCAGCATTGACAGCATTAACAGGAAGCTGGCGAACGTGCGCATACGCGCAGCATTGCTGTAAGCAATGTCAGGATTGACGTTCCGCGCAGGCACTGTTACGCCAATCGGATCGACCAAAACCAGGACGCACATGACGAAAGCGCTTCCGGCTACGGCATACATGCACCAAGAGAATACTTTGCCGGCGGCTACGTGATACCGGCCGCCCTTGCGGGCCAGAACCGGAATCCAGAACGCCACGACGGCGACGAGGCCGATAGCGATGTGTGTTTTGAGCAAAAAATCGTGCAGTAAGTGCATGACGGGTCTCCTGTAGCGTCGGAAACCAGTCTGCCTAAGTGGTACGAACGTCGGCAGTGCCGCCGGTCATAACTTGAAACCGTGACTTTTGGCCTATTTGGTATCGCGTCGAAACACGGCACAATAGACGTATGTTAAGCACTATCAAAAAAGGCAAGGTCGACGTTCTCGCAGGCCTTGTGACCTGGGCGGTCGTCAGCGGCATCGTGCTTTGGGTGATCTCAAAAAATCCACGCGATTTCATGGCGATGATGGAACCGACGATTGCATTGCTGCTCGTCTACCTGGGCGCCATGCTGTACGCCTGCAATGACGAGAAGTCATTGCAATTTCGCCGAACCGCACATGCGGTCCAACTGATTGCAATTGTTACGCTCGCATCGGTTGTTTCGATCGATTTTCTACAGATCTACACCATCATCTGGATCGCGATCGTGCCGTCGCTGTACAGCATGCGCACAAGTGTCCTCGCTGTGCCGGTTTTATGTCTGGGTTGGTACTTCATGTTGAGCTGGCACTGGCAAGCCCCTTATGCCGTTACATCAACCGCGCTGTACGCGACGTTTCACCTGTTCGCGTTGTTCAGTGCGCGCAGCGCACGCGAGGCGGAAAAAGCGAGAGATCAGACGCAGGCGCTAAACGCGGAGCTGGTCGCCACGCAGCACTTACTCTCAGAAGCTTCCCGACAAAGCGAACGCACCCGTATCGCCCGAGATTTGCACGACCTGGTTGGACACCATCTCACTGCTTTGTCGATTAACCTGCAGATCGCCGAGCGCATGGCCGACGGCGATCTCAAGGGTCGAATCGAACAGTCTCGTGGCCTTGCGAGATTGCTGTTGTCGGACGTCCGAGACGCCGTCTCGACGTTACGGGATCAAGGTCAGATCGATTTACGCCGCTCACTTGAGCTGCTGGTCGAGAATGTTCCGAGACTCGACATCACGCTCGAAATAGCGCCTTCCGTAGTCGTGGAAGATGTCGAAGTGGCCGATGCGATCATTCGCTGCGTGCAGGAAGCCCTGACCAATTCCCTGAGGCACAGCAAGGCAAGACACAGCTGGATTGAAATCACCCAGGAGTCACAGGCGGTGCGCGTTGAGGTGCGAGACGACGGTGGCACCACAGAGCTGTGCGAGGGCAATGGACTTAAAGGTATGCGTGAGCGACTGAAGTCAGTTGGCGGAACGTTAGCGATTGAACCGAATCGTGCCGGCGTGGCCGTACGAGCACAGATACCGCTGGCCGCGTAGCGTCATGGCGCTCAAAGTCGCGCTGATCGACGATCAAATGCTGGTTCGGCAAGGTATTGCCGGACTGCTAGCTTTGTCCGATGCGGTCGAGGTAATCGCGCAGGCGGATGATGGTGCGGACGCGGTCTCTTTGATCGAAACGCATCAGCCTGACGTCGTTCTCATGGATATGCGCATGCCACGCATGAACGGCGCTGATGCCATCCGTGCACTCAACGACGCCGGGCACACGGTACCTGTGATCATCCTGACGACGTTTGACGACCATGAACAGGTTCTGGAGGGTATTCGCGCGGGGGCGAAAGGCTATCTTCTGAAAGATGTTTCGCTCGATGATCTGGTTGCCGCCATCGAATCCGTTGCACGGGGTGAAACCATGATTCAGCCGGCGCTAACACAAACGCTCTTGAAAGGGCTGGGCGAGCGCAGCACGTCGGACACCGATGCTCCTGTCGAAGCGTTATCGCCGCGTGAGACGGAGGTGATCCGACTGATGGCGGGTGGCTACAGCAACAAAGAGATTTCGCAGGCACTTTCGAAGTCGGAAGGGACGATCAAGAACCAGGTTTCCAACATACTCTCGAAGCTCGGTGTGCGAGATCGCACCCGTGCGGTTTTGAAAGCCATTGAGCTTGGTCTGATCTAGGTCGCGCGCGCGAGAATTTTTTCTGCCAGGGTCAGATGCGGCTTATCCAGCATGCGCCCATCCAGTTGCACAGCGCCTGCGTCTGGTTGGGCTGCGAACGCCTCAACGATTCGTTGCGCGTGTCGAATGGCCTCTGCACTCGGTGTGAAACCGGTGTTTATCGAGGACACTTGCGCCGGATGAATCGCGAGCATCCCGTCGAACCCGTCCTGTGCAGAACGCGCCGCGTAGGTGTTAAGCCCCTCTGTATCCTTGAACGCGGCGAATAGCGTATCGATCGCTTGAATATTGAGTGCTCGGGCGGCGAGCAATGTCTGGCTGCGCATTTGTTCATACAGCGGCAGCCACTCGCCGCGACTGTCGCGTGTCGCAGTTGCTCCAACCGCGACCGACAAATCCTCGGCACCCCAGGTGATGGCCTGGACTCTCCGGTTCAGACCTGTAAGCGTCGGCAGGCGTAGAGCCATTTCAGGCGTCTCGGTGACAATCGCGATGATACGCGTGGCCTCTGGATCGTCGTCGGATTTTCCGTCGAACTCGCGCAGTTGCGAGGCCAGCATGTCAGCGCATTCAGCGGAGCGCAGTTTCGGCAGCATCACCCAGCGCGGGTTGTATGGCATCACCGCGGCGAGATCCCGGGCACAGTCCGCAGTATCGATAGGGTTCACGCGCACGCATTGCGTGGGTGCGATGTCGGCGCTCAGTGTCGCGCCAACCATTCTGCGTGCGAGGTCCTTTCGGTCAGCCTGTACCGCATCTTCGAGATCGTAGACCACAAAGTCGGCGTCGGTTGAACGCGACTTTTCCAGTTTTCGTTCACTGTCCGCCGGCACGAACAGCCACGATCTAAACCGCTGCGTCATGCGGGTTGCTTCTGCAGCATGGTGGTTCGTGTGATGCTACACACGAGTTTGTCGTTTTGATTGAAGCCCTCATGTCGCATCGTAATGATGCCCGCGTCCGGCCTCGATTTGCTTTCGCGGCGGTCGATGATTTCGGTGACAAAGCGCAGCGTGTCACCATGGAACACGGGATGCGTAAAGCGAGTATCACCAAAGCCAAGATTCGCGACGATCGTACCGTTCGTTGTGTCTTCGACGCTGATACCAACCGCGAGCGACATCGTAAACAGACTGTTGACGACGCGTTGGCCGAATTCGGTGTTCTTGGCGTACTCGGCATCCAGATGCAGCGGTTGCGGGTTGTGCGTCATGCTGCAGAACATCACGTTGTCCGCCTCCGTAACCGTTCTGCGCAATCGGTGTTCGATGCGCTGTCCGATTTCGGTTTCGTCGTAGTACAAGCCGGGCATATCGTGTCCTCCTCAGGCGCTTGCTGCGAACAGCTCACGACCGACCAGCATGCGTCGGACTTCCGACGTTCCAGCGCCAATTTCGTAGAGCTTCGCATCCCGTAGCAGTCGTCCTGTCGGGTAGTCATTGATGTAGCCGTTGCCACCAAGCGCCTGGATTGCCTCGAGTGCAACCTGGGTTGCGCGCTCGGCCGTATACAGGATCACCGCGGCGCAGTCGGCGCGGCTGACGCGACCTTTGTCGCACGCTTTGCAGACCGCATACAAATAGCCGCGCGAAGCGTTGAGTGATGCATACATGTCCGCAATCTTGCCTTGCATTAACTGAAACTCGCCGATCGGTTTGTCGAATTGTTTACGTTCGTGAATGTATGGCAGTACGACATCCATCGCCGCTTGCATCAGACCCACGGGGCCGGCGGCGAGGAGGGCACGTTCGTAGTCGAGGCCCGACATCAACACGCGCACACCCTCGTTCAGTTTGCCGAGAATGTTGGTTGCTGGTACACGGCAGTCTTCGAAGATCAGCTCACAGGTGTTCGAACCGCGCATCCCGAGCTTGTCGAGTTTCGGTCCCTGAGAGAACCCCGGCGTATCGCGTTCGACGATGAATGCGGTGATGCCGCGCGATCCCGCATCAGGATCCGTCTTGGCATAAATCACGTAAGTATTCGCATCTGGACCGTTGGTGATCCACATCTTGCTGCCGTTGAGTACATAGTGGTCGCCGTCGGCCTGCGCTTTCAGCCGCATGCTGACAACGTCCGAGCCAGCGCCGGGCTCCGACATCGCCAATGCGCCGACCGCACTGCCATCACACAACGCCGGTAGATAACGGGCGCGCTGCTCGTCCGACCCGTTTCGATAAATTTGATTCACGCACAGATTCGAATGCGCACCATACGACAGGCCAACCGATGCCGAGGCGCGGGATATTTCCTCGTATGCGATCGCGTGCGCAAGATATCCCATGCCGCTGCCGCCGTATTCCTCGGATACGGTCATGCCGAGGAGTCCAAGCTCACCGAACTTCTTCCAAAGGTCCGCAGGGAACGCGTTGTCGCGATCGATCTCTGCGGCGCGTGGCGCGATCTCCGCATCCGCAAACTGCTTTACCGTATCGCGCAACAGTTCGATATCTTCGCCAAGGTCAAAATCCAGCATGAGTCTCGTCCTAGTCTTATGTTTGTGTGGGCTCTACGATCGCAAGCACCTGCCCGCCGTCGACCAGATCGCCGACCTGGGCGCGGCTCTCGCGCACAATGCCCTCGATCGGCGCCGTCAACGTATGCGCCATTTTCATGGCTTCCATGACCATTACGGTGTCGCCGGCTGCGACCGCATCGCCTGCGGCTACTGCAACCTCGACGACTTTGCCTGTCATCGGCGCCTTGATGGAGCCATCAGATGCTCGCTCGGCGGATTCGCCAAGATCCGCAGGTCGTTCTTGAAACCACCATTGTCGTGAACCGGTTGCGACATACCCGTCATTGCCTGTGCGAATGAAGCGCGCACTCGAGCGCTGACCGTTTACGGCGAAGCGGATTTGATCGTCACTGATTGCAACGTTGTCCGCGATGCGAGTCTGTTCCTCCCATTCAACAGCAACTATGTTGCGTGCGTCGAAGTGAAGTGCGAGATCAATATCCTGATCCCCGATCAATAGCGGGATGTGCACTTGTGGAGCGATATTCGGCCACCATCCGTTTCCGACGTGCCATGGCGAAGATGGCTGCTGCGATACGCGGTTGCTCCAGACAGTCAACGCCGCCGCCACGATGGCTGAGTCTTCTGGCTGGCCGCGGGTTAGATCGTCTGCGTACGTCGACAAGAAAGCCGTGGTCGGAATGCTGTTCCGAAATTGCCGGTGGCCCAGAACACGCAGCAAAAAATCTGTATTGGTCGTCAGTCCGCTGATCAGCGTGTCCGCGAGACCCATCTGCAGAGCATGAACCGCGCCCGACCGCGTCGCTGAGTGACAAATCATCTTTGCGATCATCGGGTCGTAGTGGATACTGACGACATCGCCTTCGCGAACGCCGGTATCGACTCTCGGCGACGGCGTGGTATTCGGCCATCGCAGTACGTTAACCGGTCCCGGCGTTGGCAGGAATCCGCCGTCTGCGTCTTCAGCATAGATCCGCGCTTCGATGGCGTGCCCCGTGCAACTGAGTTCGGACTGCGTTGCTGGCAGCGGCTGCCCGCTGGCGACCGCGATTTGCCATGCCACCAGGTCGATACCGGTGATCGCTTCGGTGACGGGGTGTTCAACCTGCAACCGAGTGTTCATTTCCATGAAGTAAAAATCGTCACCGTCGACCAGAAACTCAACGGTGCCGGCGCCAACATAGTGGATCGCTTTGGCCGCTGCGACGGCGGCGTCGGCCATGCGAGCTCGCAGCGTATCGCTCAAACCCGGTGCCGGTGCTTCCTCGATAATCTTCTGATAGCGGCGCTGTATCGAGCAGTCGCGATCAAACAAGTGCACACACTGGCTATGTTGGTCTGCAAACACCTGAACCTCGACGTGTCTCGGCGCTGCAAGAAACTTCTCGACCAACATTTGATCGTCGCCGAACGCGTTTCTGGCTTCTTGTCTTGCCGTCTGCAAGGCGCCGCTGAACTCATCGGCGTTGCTGACAATTCGCATACCTTTACCGCCACCGCCGGCGGTTGCCTTCAGCAATACCGGGTAGCCGATTTTCTCCGCAGCCTGTGCCAACGTCGAATCGCTCTGGTCGTCGCCGTGATAGCCGGGCAGTAGCGGGACGCCAGCAGCTTGCATGATGGTCTTTGCGCCGGACTTCGAACCCATTGCCTCGATCGCAGCGGCCGGTGGCCCGACGAAAGTTACCCCTGCTTCAGCACAGCGCTTTGCGAAGTGCGCGTTTTCCGACAGGAATCCATAGCCGGGGTGCACTGAATCGGCGCCGGTCGATTTCGCAGCATCGAGTACTGCTGTTTGATCAAGGTAGGAGGACTGCGGTGACGCTTCACCGATATGGACGGCTTCGTCGGCGAGGTCGACATGACGCGCTCGCGCATCGGGTGTTGAATACACGGCGACCGTCGCTATTCCCAGTTGGCGGGCGGTTTCAATAATGCGGCATGCGATTTCGCCGCGGTTGGCGATCAATAGTTTATTCATGCCTACATCCTGAACACGCCGAACTGCGTGTCATCAATTTCACGGTTCAAACTTGCCGACAAACACTGCGCCAGGATTTGTCGCGTGTCTGCCGGATCGATCACGCCGTCATCCCAGAGTCTGGCCGATGCATAGTACGGGTGGCCCTGACGCTCGTAGTTGTCGATCACTGGCTGTTTGATCGCCTTCTCCGCCTCTGCCGAGAGCACGTCACCATCGCGCGCCAGTTGGTCCCGCTTCACCTCGGCCAGCACACTCGCGGCTTGCTCGCCGCCCATGACGCTGATGCGAGCATTCGGCCACATGAACAGAAAACGTGGGTCGTAAGCACGACCGGCCATGCCGTAGTTGCCGGCGCCAAACGATCCACCAATGATGAACGTGAATTTCGGTACGTTGGCGCAAGCCACCGCGTTCACGAGTTTCGCGCCGTCTTTTGCAATGCCACGAGCTTCGTATTGGCGGCCGACCATGAAGCCAGTGATGTTCTGCAAGAACACCAACGGGATCTTGCGCTGCGTGCACAGCTGAATAAAGTGTGCTCCCTTCAGCGACGACTCGGAGAACAGAATGCCATTATTGGCGAGGATCCCGACCGGGAAACCGTCGACGTTGGCGAATCCACAAACCAGCGTTTCGCCATAGAGCGGTTTGAACTCATGAAAGTCAGAATCATCGACGATACGAGCGATGATTTCACGGACGTCGTACGGCGTATTCAGGACCGACGGAACAACGCCATACAATTCTTCGGCGGCGTAGCGAGGAGGGCGGGACGGTTGCCGACGCACGCCCTCGGGCTTGCGCCAGTTGAGTCGTTCAATCGCATCTCGAGCAAGTTGTAACGCATGGGCATCGTTTCGAGCATAGTGATCGGTCACGCCCGACTCGCGACAATGCACATCGGCGCCGCCAAGATCTTCTGCGGTGACTTCTTCACCCGTTGCCGCCTTCACCAGCGGTGGTCCGCCGAGAAAGATGGTGCCTTGATTCGCGACGATGATGGACTCGTCGGCCATCGCCGGCACATACGCACCGCCAGCCGTGCAACTGCCCATCACGACGGCGATCTGCGGAATGCCTTCGGCGGACATGCGAGCCTGGTGAAAAAAGCAGCGACCGAAGTGTTCTCTGTCTGGAAAGACTTCATCCTGCATCGGGAGGAACGCACCACCGGAATCCACGAGATAAATACAAGGCAGCCGATTTTCCCAGGCAATACGCTGCGCTCTGAGGTGCTTTTTGCCGGTCAACGGAAAATAGCTGCCGCCTTTCACGGTCGCGTCGTTCGCAATGATGACGCACTCGACGCCATGTACAACACCAATGCCGGTGATGATGCCGGCCGCCGGCACGGGCGTGTCGTAGACCTCATAGCCGGCGAGCTGACTGAACTCCAGGAACGCGCTGCCGGGATCGATTAAAGTGCGGATGCGGTCGCGGACCAGCAGTTTGCCGCGGCTGACGTGCCGCGCCTGGCGCGCTTCGCCACCGCCGAGTGAAATATCTGCGACCTTCGAACGCAGATCATCGATCAACTCGCGCATCGCGCTCGCGTTTTGCACGAATGTTTCACTCTGAGGGTCGATCTTGCTCTCGATGTGACTCATCGTGTCTTCCTCGCTTTACCCGGCAAGGAATCGAGCGCCTGTTGGCATTGTTTCTCAACACGTTCCAACTCAGAAAGCGTCGCCTTCAAGTCCATTGCCTGCTCCTGAAGTTGGGTGCGACGTTCTGCAAGCTTTTCGAGCAATACATTCAGTTGGCGTCGCGACCCTTCCGGGGTTTCGTAGAGGTCGACGATCTCCGCGCTGTCGTCGAGCGATAGTCCCAGACGTTTTCCGCGCAGCAGGAGTTTCAGGCGAACCCGATCTGACTGGCTGAAATATCGCACGCGGCCACGGCGCTCCGGGCGCAGGTAGCCTTTTTCCTCGTAGAACCGGAGGGTGCGAGTCGTGACGCCGAATTCGTCGGCCAGATCGCCAATCGCGTAGCTAGCACTGGATTTTGTTTTGCTCATTGCTAAAGTCTAACTTACGTTGACGTTAACGTAAATACAGCAATCCGGCTACGCCTGAGGTATGCTCCCGCCGGAATTTCCCGGGAGTTGGTGTATGTCGCAAATCGTTAGTCGTCGGGACCTCGATTTCCTGCTTTATGAGGTCTTCAATCTGGACGCCGTCCTCGAGTCGAAGCGATACGGCGAGTACGACCGCGAGATGATCAGCTCGGTGCTCGATACCGCGCAGTTGATCGCCGAGGAGCAGTTCGCGCCTTTGGCGGCCGAGCTCGACGCCAATGAGCCGAAGTTTGTCGACGGTCGAGTCGAGATGATGCCCGGTGTTAAGAAAGCACTCGACGCCTATTCAGAGGCCGGTTTGCTGGCTTGTGGATTCGATTACGAAGCAGGTGGCATGCAATTGCCGTTCGCGGTCTACCACGCGATCAACGGTCTGTTCACCTGCGCGAATACGGCGGCGAGCAATTATCTGTTCCTGACCGCAGCGAATGCCAATATGTTGAGCGCATGTGGCAGTGAGGAACTCAAAGCCCGTTTTCTGCCACCGATGCTCGAAGGGCGCTGGTTCGGCACGATGTGTTTGTCGGAGACGCAGGCGGGTTCTTCGCTCGCGGATATCCGCACGGTCGCGACGCCGCAGGATGATGGGACCTATCATTTGGAAGGCACGAAAATGTGGATCTCGGGTGGCGACCATCCGCTGAGCGAAAACATTGTGCATATGGTGTTGGCGAAGACGCCAAATGCACCTCCGGGTGTGAAAGGCATTTCACTGTTCCTCGTGCCAAAGTTTCGAGTGGCGGACGATGGCGGCATTGGCGCACACAACCATATTGCGCTGGCAGGGCTCAATCACAAGATGGGCCAGCGAGGCACGACCAACTGCCTCCTGAACTTCGGCGAAGGTGGCCCCAGCGTGGGCTATCTGGTCGGTGAGGAAGGCGCGGGTCTTGCCAACATGTTCCATATGATGAACGAGGCGCGTATCGGTGTCGGGCTCGCGGCCGTTATGGCAGGTCTCGGCGGCTATCTGTATTCCCTCGATTATGCACAGACACGCCAGCAGGGGCGGCCGGTTGGCGCCAAAGATCCTAGTGCACCCCAGATACCGATCATCGAGCACGCCGACGTGCGACGCATGTTGATGGCTCAGAAGGCGTGGGTCGAGGGCGGACTGGCACTGATTCAGTATTGTGCTTCGCTGCAGGACCGACAGGCGGTAAGCGAGCAACTGGAGTCGCGCCAGGCGCTGGAGCTGTTGCTTGAGCTGCTGACGCCGGTCGCCAAAAGCTGGCCATCAGAATATTGTCTGGAGGCGAACAAGCTCGCGATCCAGATTCTCGGTGGGTACGGCTACACGCGTGACTATCCGGTTGAGCGTTATTACCGCGACAATCGTTTGAACCATATTCACGAGGGTACGTGGGCGATCCATGGCATCGATATTCTCGGTCGTAAGGTGCGCCTCGGGAATGGCGCGGCGCTCGATCTGCTGGCGGGTGAAATGGCGCCCGATCTGGAAGCGGGTAGAGCCAGTCAGAATTTTGCCGCTCAGGCGGCGGCTTTGGAGGGCAGCTGGAGCGAGGTGCTTGAAGCGGTGCGAGTCACCGGTGAGTGCGACGACAAAGGTTTGGCATTGGCGAATGCGACGCTGTTTCTGAACGCGTTCGGTCATGTTGTTGTCGGATGGTTATGGTTGCGCCAGGCGCTGGCGGCCGATCGTGTAGCACGTGAAGCGGGCGATCAGCCGTTTTATGTCGCAAAGCAGGCCGCTTTTGAGTACTTCTTCGCTTATGAGCTGCCCAAGGCGCGGCTGGACCTGCAGCTGGTCGCAACGCTCGACGACACGTGTTTCGCTGTTTCGCCCGAATCGCTGCATGCAATCTCCGACTCAGCGTGAACTGTGTCTCATTTGTGCAACATTATTCCTGAATTATTAAAGGTTTAGAGAATAAAGAGTTTCTAATGTGAGAGGTGTGAACTATACTTCGCGCGTTCTTTGAGTGTAGCGAACACGCCACATTCCCATTTTGACGCACCATGAACGGGGGTTTAGATGCGTAATTTCAAAGGGTTACGACGTAGTGCGATAGGCTCAGCGCTGACTTTCGGCGCGCTGTTGAGCGTCGCAACCAATCCAATTCATGCGCAAGAGGAAGCGTTCCTCGAAGAGATTGTCGTTACGGCATCCAAGCGCGAACAAACGTTGCAGGAAGTACCGATCGCGGTGTCGGTGACTGACGCGGACACCGTCGAGAAAGCTGTCATTCTCGACGTACTCGATCTGCAAACCGTAGTGCCGTCACTGCGTGTGACGCAGTTGCAGTCATCAGCAAACACGAACTTCCTGATTCGCGGTTTCGGTAACGGCGCTAACAACCCAGGTATTGAACCGTCAGTCGGTGTGTTCATCGATGGTGTGTACCGCTCTCGCTCAGCATCAGCATTGTCTGATCTGCCAAACCTTGAGCGCGTCGAAGTTCTGCGTGGACCGCAGAGCACGCTGTTCGGTAAGAACGCGTCAGCGGGCGTCATCAGCGTCGTCACTCAGGCGCCGCAGTTCGAGACGGGCGGATCTTTTGAAGTTCTGGCCGGTAACTTTGGCTCGACCGTCGTTCGCGGAAACGTCACGGGCGGATTGTCCGACACGGTCGCAGCGAGTTTTTCTGCAAACTACAACACGCGCGACGGCTACTTTGACAACCTGCAAGATGGCAGCGAAGTGAACGGTCGTGAACGTTTCGGCGTGCGCGGTCAGTTGTTGTTCCAGCCGAGCGACACGTTCTCCGCTCGAATCATCGCGGACTTTGACGAAATCGATGAGAACTGCTGCGGCACGACCAACCTTCAAGACGGTCCGACCGGCGACGCGGTACGCGCAGTCGGCGGTAACCTGGTGCCGAACGATCCGTTCTCTTTCGACACCTTCCTGAACTTCGATACGACCAATGTCATCGAGAACAGCGGCCTGTCCGCGCAGCTCGATTGGGATTTCGATTCGTTCAGCATCACGTCGATCACTGCGTTCCGGAATCAAACGACCGAAGCCAACGCGGATTCGGATTTCACCGGCGCGGACCTCATCGGTCGCAACTTCGAGAATCGCGACATCGACACGTTCAGCCAGGAGCTGCGTTTGACGACGAGCTTCGGTGATGCTGCCGATGCATTGTTCGGTTTGTACTACTTCAACGAAGACGTCGCCTACGACACCGAGATTCTGTACGGGGCGGACTTCCGCAACTACGGTACTGCACTGGCGATTGGTGCGGGTGCTTCACCGACCACGTTCAGCGATCTCGAAGCAGCGCTTGGATTGCCGGTAGGCACGACGTTCTTTGCTGAAGGTGCCGGCGCTGCTGAAACGGCCCGCCAGGACGATGAAGCAATCTCGATTTTCGCGAACTTCGATTTCTATCTGTCGGATCGTGCGACGCTGACACTGGGCGCGAACTACACGCAGAACGACAAAGAAGTGTCGGTCAGCCAAAACAACACCGACGTGTTCTCCGGTCTGGACTTCGTTCAAGTGGGCTTTGGCGGTGCATTTGCGGCGCTGACGGGACTGCCGCCGACGCCGGAAAACATCGCCGCTAATCCAGCCGCCGCCGGGCAAGCCCAGGCAATTTCCGTGACTGCGTGTTCGGCAGCGAATCCGCCGCCCGCATGTAACGAAACGCTGGCGCTGATTCCGTTCCAGTTCCTGCCGCCATTCCTGAACTACCCGAATGCGGTAGAAGACGGAGTCTCTGAAGATACGGAAACGACGTACACAGTTCGATTCGCGTACGACCTGACCGATAGCCTGAACTTCTATCTCAGCTACGGCACAGGCTTCAAGGCGACGTCCTGGAACTTGTCACGTGACGCGCGTCCATTCATCACGGACGAAGCTGCGTTGATCGCCGCTGGAATCACCATTCCGAACAACAATCCGGTCACTCGAGATGCGGCCTTTGGTACACGCTTCGCGGGTCCTGAGGAGACGGAAGTTATCGAGGCGGGCTTGAAAGGCCAGTTTGACCGCGGCTCGTTCGCGTTCACGATCTTCGATCAGTCAATCGAGGGCTTCCAGTCGAACGTGTTCACCGGCACAGGCTTCAACCTTGTTAACGCGGGTGAGCAGTCGGTCGTGGGTGCAGAGTTTGAAAGCACCTGGTTCCCGACCGACAACCTCCAGCTGAACTGGGCGTTGACCTACCTCGATCCGGAATACGACGAGTTCCGTGAAAGTTCAGTCGGCGATCTCACCGGCACCACACCTCCAGGTATCCACGAGATCTCCACGAGCATCAGTGGTACTTACACGTGGGATCTTGCCAGTGGTTGGACGGCATTCGTACGCGGTGATTACCTCTACGAAGACGAAGTGGCGATCGTTGAGAACGTGCCTGCCGCTCTGGCGTCGCGCGAAGTCAGCTTGCTGAACGCAAGCTTCGGCTTCAGCTCGCCGAACGGCTGGAACTTCGGAGTGTGGGGTCGTAACCTCACCGACGATCAGTTCCTGCAAAGCGCGTTCCCGACGGTGGCACAGGCAGGCAGCTTTAACGGCTACCCGAACCAGCCGCGCACCTTCGGTATTTCGTTGCGCAAGGACTTCGGTCTGTAAGCCGAACTGGCATATCGAAAAATTGGCCAGATCCCAGACGGGGTCTGGCCTTTTTTTTGTCCACATACCTTCATCGTCAGCTTGCAGAGATCTGCTGTAACCCGCATTATTTTCTATCGATCCGCGAACGCTTACTGGGGAGAGCCTGTCATGTGGAAACCGATGCTGGCGTTGCTGTTGGCAACAGTTTGGGCGACCGCCACCGCCAACACAGAGCGCGTAGAGAATTTTCGACTCCTTGATCAGGATCTGAATCCGCATGAGCTGTACTACTACAAGGACGCCAAAGCCATCGTTCTAATGGTGCAGGGCAACGCGTGCCCGATCGGCCGGAATCTCATCAGTGACTACAAAGCGATCCGCGACGAGTTTCAGTCGCAGGGCGTTTTGTTCGGAATGATCAATGCGAGCTTGCAAGACACCCGCGAGGCGATTCGCGAAGAAGCCGAGGCCTTTGGCATCGATATGCCGATCCTTAAAGATGAGACACAACTGATCGGCGAGGCGCTTGATCTTGACCGCACCGCTGAGGTGCTGGTGATTTCCCCCAAGAATTGGCGGATCGTCTACCGCGGTGCCATGAGTGATCGGGTCGGCTACGAAACGCAGAAACAGGAAGCATCAGAGCACTATCTCAAGGATGCGCTAAATGATGTGCTCGCCGGGCGCGATGTCGCGACGCCCAAGCGTGCCGCGGTCGGGTGCATTGTGAATTTTCCTGAACGGGAGCGTATCGCAGAACATTCCGACATCAGCTATAGCGAGACGATTGCACCGTTGTTGGAATCCCGTTGCAGCGCTTGCCATCGACCGGAGGGCATCGGCCCATGGGCGATGACGAGTTATGAAATGGTTCGTGGGTTTGCGCCGATGATTCGTGAGGTCATCCGCACACGCCGGATGCCCCCGTGGGAGGTCGATCCAGAGCTCGCCGAGATTCATGCGTCGCGAGCGTTGACGACGGAAGAAAAACGCACGCTGGTGCATTGGATCGAGGCCGGCGCGCCGCGCGGTGATGGGCCGGATCCGTTGAAAAAAGTCAGTGCGTTGCCCGACGAGTGGCCGCTCGGTGAGCCTGATCTTGTTGTTCAATCGCCAGCCTTTACCGTTCCCGCAACGGGTGTGGTCGACTATCAGTTCCCGGCGATCGAGAATCCTCTCGATGACGACGTGTGGGTTCGCGCCGTTAGCATCCGACCCGGTGAAGGTAAGGTGGTGCATCACGTCCTGATTGGCACGTCGGAGCAACCTGTTCCGCAAGAGCGCGAGCTCGAGGCCGTGTTTGAGAATTATCTCATGGGCTACGCGCCCGGCGCCGAGTCGTATATCTATCCGGAAGGTACAGGCGTTTTCGTCAAAGCTGGCGGTATGATCAACCTGCAGATGCACTACACGGCATACGGTCGGGAGGTGACCGACGTTTCTGAGGTGGCACTGTATTTCCACGACGAGCCGCCGCTTCACCACTTGCGACAGCAAGTGGTCATGGGTTGGGATCTCGCGATTCCGCCGGGTGCTGGTGACCACGAGGAGACCGGCTACTTCGAGTTTGATGCGCCGGCGGTGATCTACAGTTTGTTTCCTCATGCCCACTACCGTGGCAAGAGCACGCGCTTCGACTTGCATTATCCCGACGGGCGCGTGGAAGCGCTGTTGCATGTGCCGCGCTACGATTTTAATTGGCAACACACCTACACGCTGGAGCAACCTGTGGAGGTTCCCGCCGGCACACGACTAGTGCATTCCACGATCTACGACAACAGCAAACGAAATCCGGCAAACCCGGATGCCAGTAAGACCGTCAATTGGGGACTGCAGTCTTTCGAAGAGATGTTGTATGGCGGTTTCTTTTTCCGATGGAAGGAGGGCACGGTCGCTCAGCCGGTGCACGACAGACTGCAATTCAACCTACGTCAATTCTACGGTGCGATGGATGATGACTTCGATGGGTCTCTGCAGCCCGACGAAATGCCTGGCGACATGCGTCAGGCGTTCACCGAAGGTGGTCTTGCCAATTTCGATCAGAACGAGGACGGCGCGTTGAGCGTCGCTGAATACCGTGCTTTCGTCGACTACCGAATGCAGCAAGAGCGCGACCGTGCGCAGCAGGCCTCGCAAGAGCAGGCAGGTGATCAGTAATTCTTAACCCAAAAAAAACCCGCTTTCGCGGGTTTTTTTTGCTGATGTTTTCCGCGTCAGGGTGTACATCCGGAAACATCCGATGGTGTCGGCAGTTCGCGGATATATTCGAATTCGGCGCGAAGGTCGACTGGCGTGCCAAAACCGTTGGCTACCATCCCGACTTGTAGGGTGGCCGGGAGATCCGCCCGTGTGAACCGATCGAGTTCGATCCAGTCTGCGTCACCAACCAGGAAGCGGTAGGTCACAAACTCGTTACCGACGCGGCACAGGATCAGATCGCCCTCGAATGATCCACCGTCAAGGAACAGGGCCGAATTGGAATCGACCGTGTTTTTCGATTCGCTGCCGACCGCCGTGGTCGTGCCGGTTTGACTACCGACATTGACCATCACGTGATTTTCCGGTCCAGACACACCACTTGGGTCCCGCGCCAGCAATCCAGCCGAGTTAAAGTCGGCTGCTGGTGCTGACGTCGCGGAACCGACGCTTCTTGCGAGCACTCTGGTTTGCACAGCGAAGTTGCCGGTCAGCTCTTTGAACACGAGCGGTGCATCAGCGGCATCGAACCAGCCTTGCGTGCGAGTCGGCACGATGACGAGACGGCCTGCGACCGTCGTGTTGATATCGAGCGTGGTGTACTGCGCAGCGGTGCCCTCGACTACGTGGAGCAACGACCAGTCACCGAGCGTGTCACTCGTAAACTCGTCGGTGAAGCTCGACGTTGCCGGCCCAGTAGAGACGACCAGATCAACTGCGCTCGCTTCTGCGACGCTGGCGCCGGCTGCTGGGTTCTGACTGATGACATTGCCTGACGCGACGGTGTTCGAACTCGCGTTGCTCACTGTGCCAACCGACAAGTTTGCCCCTGTGATGGCCGATTCAGCGGACGCCTGTGTCTGGCCAACGACGTCGGGGACAGTGGCCGATGCCGGACCCGTGGATACCACGAGGTTCACGGCCGAGCCTTCGCTGACGCTGCTGCCTGCCGTCGGGTTCTGACTGATGACATCGCCGGACGCGACGGAGTTCGACGTCGCGTTGCTGATCGTGCCCACGCTGAGGTTCGCACCGGTAATGGCGCCCTCGGCTGCGGACTGGGCTTGCCCGACGACGTTCGGAACGGTCACGGAAGCGGGACCGCTCGAAACCACCAACGCAACGGCAGAACCTTCGTTGACTGTCGCACCTGCCGTTGGGTTTTGGCTAATGACGTCGCCGTTTGCGACGATGTTCGATGATTGGGTGGTGACTGCACCCACCGTCAGACTGGCGGACGTAATGTTGTTCTCCGCAGCTGCTTGTGCGAGTCCAACGACATTCGGCACGCTGACGGTGACCGGACCTGAAGAGACCACGACATCGACTGCGCTACCGACGTCAATCTGTGCGCCAGCGATTGGTGTCTGGCTGATGACCTGACCGACCGGTACAGTCGCCGAGTTTTGTTGCGAGACATTTCCGAGCGTCAGTCCGGCGTTGGTCAAGGCTGTGTTTGCAACGGCTTCGGTTAGTCCGAGAACATTGGGCACATTCACTTGAGGTGGGCCTGACGACACGGTCAGGTCGACCGGACTGCCGACCACCTGGACCACGCCAGCCGCGGGGCTCTGGCCGATCACCTGGCCCGCCGGCGCTGTGGAGGACGGTTGCGCTGTCACCGTACCGACAATCAACTCTGCATTGACGATGGCTTGCTCGGCGGCCACCTGAGCCAAACCGATTACCCCCGGCGTCACCGTGGTCGGTGGTCCGGAAGAAATCACAATGTCCACGGGCGTTCCGGGGTTCACAGTCGCGCCCGCTGCCGGGTTTTGTGAAATGACTGCACCTGCCGGCACGTTTAAGTCGGGTTGCGTGCTGACATTGCCCACGGCAAGTCGTGCGGCGACCAACGTCGCTGCGGCGTCGTTCTCGCTGAGGCTTGTGACGTCCGGCACGATGGCGGATGGACCCAGTGAAACCAGGAAGTCTAGGGTCGTCCCAGGCGCAACAATTTCGCCTGGCGTACGAGATTGGCTGATGACCTCGCCCTCGGGGATCACAGTGTCCACCCGAGTTGAAATCACGCCAACCGTCAACCCGGCAGTGGTTACCACCGACTCTGCCGAAGTTTGTTGCAGACCTACGATATCCGGGACCGGAACACCATCGGGTCCAAGCGAAATAACAAGATCAATCGCAGCGCCCGCGGGTACAAGTGTTCCCGGCTCAGGGTCTTGACTCACAACGCCACCGACGGCGACGTTTACATCAACGACCTGAGTCGTTTCGCCGACAATCAAGCCCACATCCGCCAGCGCTTGCGTCGCGTCTGCGCTCGGCAGATTTGTCACGTCCGGCACGGCAATATTGGCAGGCCCTTGGGAAATCACAATGTCGACCGGCGCTCCTGCAGGGATCATCGTACCGACTAACGGATCCGTGCGAATCGCATCGCCGGCTGGAACGTTATCGCTGGCCTCACCGGTGACGTCCCCAACGGTAAGTCCGGCATCAATAATCGCTTGGCGGGCGGCGGCTTCTGACAAGCCGGCGACATTGGGGACGGCGGTGTTGTTCGGACCGACCGATACGACGAGGTCGACGGTACTGCCTGGTGCAATCGCTTCATCGGCCGATGGGTTGGTTCGGATCACGCTGCCGACGGGGATTGAATCGCTGGCCTCGGTGGTCACGTCGCCTATGACAAAGCCAGCCGCGGTCAGCGCATCTTCTGCTTCGGCCTGGGTCAACCCTGACGTGGCTGGCACCGCGATATCGTCGGGACCACCCGACACAACGAGATCAACGCTTGAGCCCTGCGGTAGATCGGTTCCGGCAGGCGGGTCCTGGGAAATCACACTGCCTTCGGGCACCGTATCGCTGGTCTCGATCACGACGTTGCCCACGGCAAGTCCGGCGCCGACGATCGCGGACTCTGCCCCTGCCTGCGAAAGTCCGATCGTATCGGGGGTGGCTACTGGCAAGAGTTGTGTCTCGCTGTCGCCTGATGGCGAGCACGCAGCCAGCAGTGTCAACGCCGCAAGGCACATCAGACGTGATCCGAAATCTTTTAATGCGTTCATGGCAAACACTAGCGCTCTCCCAGCAGGGCCGAAATCGTCGAGTTTTTCCACGGAAAAATCAATGAAATGGTTGTAGTATTTCGATTATTCGTAAAAATTTTCGTTAATTCAGTGACTTTGGTCTACTTATGTCGAATTCACCGCAACACAAGGTGATTGTTGGAATTTCGGGCGCCTCGGGCTCTGCCTACGGAATTGCGATGCTCGAGGCGCTCCGAGAGGTCGAGCGTGTCGAGTCGCATCTCGTGGTCTCGGCATCCGGCTACCTTACGGTCTCGACTGAAACGGGCATGAAAAAGTCACAGTTGGAGGCGTTAGCGGACGTCGTTCACGATGACCGGAACGTTGGGGCATCGATCGCCAGCGGCTCTTTCCCGTCGCTCGCCATGATCATCGCCCCGTGTTCGATGAAGACACTCGGCTGCATCGCCCAGGGCATTGGTAGTTCATTGATGACCCGCTCTGCAGATGTGATCTTGAAGGAGCGTCGTCGACTTATCCTGCTCGCCCGAGAAACCCCTTTGAATCTGGCGCACATCCGGAACATGGCGGCGGTAACAGAAATGGGTGGGATTGTTTACCCGCCAGTGCCAGCTTTTTATTCGAACCCACCGGACATAGACACCATGGTCCGTGAAACCGTCGGTCGTGTGCTCAACCTTGCGGGCATAGACAACGCGTTGTACGAGCCCTGGCAGGGACTGGGAAGCAACTGACGGATTCGGCGACCCACAACGGGTAAACGCGGGCCTCTGTGGGCTGACCGGTTGGGTCAAAGCGTCCTGGATGGTTTGAGCTAATCCGATGCCGGCTGCACTTACAACAAAAATATCAACAAGGGATGACCCGGTGACTGCACGTCCAAAAGTCAGTGATCTGTACGAAGTTCGGCAAGGCGACATTGACCGCGATATGGACGATGTTCTTCGGTTGTGGCGGTACCTGCCCGGTGATACCCCGCCGCAGCGAGAGAAACTTGACTGGTTCTATCGTGACAACCCGGCAGGCCGCGGACTGATCTACTTTCTGGACTACAAACCGGAAGGTAAGCCGGTCGGTGTCGTCTGTCTCGGGCCCCGCGAGTTTTCGATTGGCGGACAGCTGACGACCGGTACCGTGTTCGGCGATTTTGCGATTGAACCTGAACATCGCAGTTTGGGTCCGGCATTGATGTTTCAAAAGGCCTTTCTGGAATTGGCAACACAACAGTTCTCGATCGTGTACGGCTTCCCGAACGCATTGTCCGGCAAAGTACGGTCCTTTGGAGGTCATAAACTCGGCTATAACCTGAACATCTTTGTATTGCCAATGGACTTTCGCCCGTATCTAAAGCGCCGATTGTCGACCTGGGTGGCGAACGTGCTCGGTCTAGCGGCTAATTTTGCGACGCGAATTGTGTATCCAGTGCGCGCGTTGTTAAAAACGCGAGGCCACCGCGTCGTCGAATACAGCGACGAGTTCATGAATCGGCTTTGGCAACGATTGAGTTCAAGCGATCAGCAACTGGGCACGCGTGATGCGGAATTCGTCCATTGGCGGTTCACTCGCAGTCCCAACTTTCAGTTTGAGACGCTGGCGCTGGTAAACCGTGATGGTGTCCCGGCCGCGTTCGCCGCGTTACGCACCAGTGAAGATCAAGTCACCGTCGTCGAGGATGCAGTAGCGACAGACGCGCTGGCCTACGAGGCGCTCGTTGCCTTTTTGACCAAACGCTTCGCCGGTCGCACACGAGCACTGAGATTTACGATCTCGGAACAGCGCGGACACGCCGAGCAGATACTGGCTGCCTACTGGTTCAGAAAACGAGGTAGCTTCAGTGCATTCGCCACTTTGGGTACGAATGCACCGGTCGATACTGACGTTGACCGCGTCGATCTGTCATTCGTTGACAACGATGTCTGAACTACTCGAAAGTGTCACCGGTTTCGACGACTACAGATTGTCCGTACGTCGTTATGAGCCTGATGCGCCGCCGCGCCACCAGATTTTGCTCCTGCACGGTGTTGTCAGTCACTCGGGATGGCTCGCTCCCATCGGTCAACGCTTGGCCAGTCGCGGCATTCGATTGCTTGCGGTGGATCGGCGGGGTGCCGGGCGAAATAGCGAAGAGTCTGGTGACGCCCCATCTGCGGAGGTGCTGATCGAGGATGCACTGGCGGTGTTGCGTCACTACCAGACGGAATCCTGCATTACGCACTTCGGTGGCTTTTGTTGGGGTGCTACCTATGCACTGAACGTGCTGGAGCGCTATCGCAGTGGAGTCGCATCTTTTGTGATGGTCGCGCCGTCGATTTTCCCGTCAGCTGATGTTGGCGGTGCAGAGTTAGAGGCAGGCGACGATGCGACCGCCCGGTGTATCCCGAACGTACCGATTGACCGGTTTACCCGGGGACCCGACTACGAATCCTTTATCGTACCCGATCCCCTGCGGACGCGATTGGTTTCGCCGCGTTTCAATCAATGCATGATCGATATGAATCGGTTGCTCGCCCCACGGTGGGCCAAGTTGGGCATGCCGACGCTCATGATTTTGGCGGATGAGGACCGTTTGTCCGATAACGATAAGCATTTGCGTGCGTGGCGTCACGTTCGTGGAATACCAAAGTCGCATATTATGGTGCCCGGAGAGCACGGAGTTCAGTTCGATGCGCCGCAGGAAACTGTCGATGCGCTGGCGGATTGGGTGAACCGTGTTTCTGGTGGCACACAGCTGGATGCTGAGATAGCCGATCCTGTGCCATCAGCTTGAGACAACAATCAAAATAAATCGCGAGGAAGCAACAGTGACCGATGCACTCAGGAAAGAGTTTACCGACTGGTGTGTGAACAGCTTGTTCACGCCCGAGATGATTCGTGGTGCAGCGCTGCTTCAGGAGGCGCTCGATTTTCACCTGTTGGCGCTGTACCGCTCATTGGAGTTACCGAAGCACCTCGCTGATGCGAAGACGCCGGCGGAGTTGACGGCAGCATTGGGCTACGTCGATTCTGCGTTCATCACACTCGAGGCGATGCTCGATCGATTAAGCGCGCGATATGACTTCGTGGTTCGAACCGATGGAGAGACACCGACGTTCCAGCATACCGGTGATGTTGCAAGCGCATGGCGTGACATCTCGGCGATTGAGAAAGACATGGCTGCGCTGGGTGAAGAGTACATCGCGCCACTCGAGTTTTTGCAGTTTGGGGCGGACGTCTGGGAACGGGCGCTCAAGGACGACCCGGATTTTCTGGACTCGATTCTCGCCGGGCGCGAGTCGGAGCACCAGGAGATGTGGTTTCGCGCGACGAACACCGATCCGCTGCAGAACGTACACGGCATTATGGGTGCGAAAGCCATCGACCTGTTGTTGCCGCGTGGGCGGATTCTTGAAATCGGCGGCGGCACCGGCAACGGCATCCGAAATCTCCTGAAGCATCTTGGCGCCAAAAACGAGCTCGATCGCGTGGAGCACTACCACTTCACGGATATCAGTGCGAAATTCATTATGGGTACGCGCCATGAGATTCGTGCTGAGTATCCCGATGTCAGCACGGACTGGCGTTTTGCCGATCTGAACAAGCCGTTAGCAGAACAGAAAGTGCCGCAAGGCGACTTTGATTTGATCTATGCGGTGAATGCGGCGCATGTCGCCAAAGATATCGTGGCGTTTCTGAAGTCGTGCAAAGAGACTCTGAAGCCGGGCGGGCGCGTCTTGTTCGCCGAGCGTATTCGTTTAACGCCGCGTGATATGGCGCCGCGAGAATTGTCTTTGAATCTGTCGGTATACCACCGGACCGCGGCCATTCGAAACAGCGACTATCGACCCGTGCACTGCTACCTTGCGCCGGAGAACTGGCTACGTGTGTTCGAGTTGGCAGGATTCAGTCACGGTGAGATCTGGCCCGATATCGACGCGATGTCTGAGGGCTTCCCAGACCAGTATGCGGCGATCGTGACCGCTGTGGCTTGAGTATGAAACTCCATCGATACAACACCGATGTACTGGTGATTGGCGGTGGTGGCGCGGCGACCGCGTCGACCATTGCGGCCCACGACGCCGGTGCGCGCACGATGCTCGCGGTTAAAGGGCGGTTTGGTGTACCCGGTGTGCGAGGCGCCGGTGCAACGTCGAACCCTATTGGCGACTTCTGGACGATTCGAACCGTAGGACCGAAAGGGGGTTTCTTCAATCCGCCCGAGCTGGTGCATGCCGACATGTTGCAATCCGGTCTCGGGATGGCGGACCCGGCGTTGTGTCAGATTTTCGTTGACGAAGTGTCGGAAGCCGTCAAGCGCCTGCAGTCGATGGGCATGCGTTTTCAAAGCAAGATGCTTGCGACGATGGAAGGTCATAAGAGTGATCTGAAAACCAATCGAATCGTAGCCGTACAGAAGGCGGTCATCGAAGGCACGAACACAGAAGTCCTCGAGCACGCGAATTTCACCGACCTCGTGGTCGATGGTGGACGCTGTATCGGCGCAGTCGGTGTTACCGACGATGGTGAGCCTTTTGTCGTCGAGGCGGGGGCTGTTGTTATTGCTACGGGCGGCGTGGGTCAGCTCTTTACTTACAGCTTCAACCCGCCGGGCAATACCGGCGATGGTTACGCGATGGCAGCGCGCGCGGGCGCGGATCTGTTCAACATGGAATTCATGCAGCAGGGTCTGGCCACAACCTGGCCGCAGCAGGCGATTGTCATGTTGTATGAAATGGAAGAGCCGTATCGCTTGATCAACAAACACGGCAAGTCGTTTTTGCAGGACTACTATCCGGATGCCGACTCGCTCATTGAGGGCTGCAACCTGAAGGCCGCGCATTGGCCGGTCAGTTGCCGTGACGCGTCGCTGCACATCGATCGCGCAATCAAGAATGAAGTCCTGGCAGGTCGCGGCACTGAGAACAACGCCGTGTTCCTCGATCTCTCCAATGCAACGCGCGGATTCAAACACGAGCTTTTTGAGAATTTCATGAACGATAACGGCATCGACATCAAGAATGATCTGGTGCAGGTGCAGATTCATCACCACTCGAGCAACGGTGGAATCCGTATCAACGAACGCGCCGAATCGAGTGTGTCCGGGCTGTACGCGGTTGGCGAGGCTGGTGGCTATCAGGGTGCGGATCGTTTGGGCGGCACGATGCTCGGTGGCTCGCAGGTGTTCGGCTGGCGTGCCGGTCGGTTCGCGGGAGAGCAGTGCAGCGAACGTGCACCCAGCAAGATTTCCGACGACGATGCAATGGCACAGTTCGACGCGTTGCGCCAGTTCAAGGCCGCCAAGGGCGATTTGGACATCGACACGCTGCGCCGCGATTTGCAGTACAACATGTGGCGCCTTCTGACCGTGGAGAAAGACGAAACGACGCTGGCGGAGGCGCGCAGCTATATTGCTGCCGATCGCGAACGCTTGGCGACGCGTTTGGCCATACGCGAACCGCTTGACTACGCGTTGGCGTATGAGCAACGCAATCTGCACGATGTCGCTGACGTCATCATCGAGGCGGCAGACATGCGCAAGGAAAGCCGAGGCGCGCACTACAGGCGCGATTACCCTGAGCGCGATGACGCGAACTGGCTGACCAACCTTTTTGCAACGCACCGGAACGGTGAGCTCGAAGTTCGCCGTGAGTGGATCAACGAGGAATCCGGTTGGGAGGACCAACCGGGTGATATCAGGATCAGTCCATGGGGATGAAGGACGGCGCGGTTCTGGTCGTTGGCGGGACGGGCGATATCGGCTCCGCGATCTGCGCGCGGCTGGCGGATGCCGGGCATACTGTTGTCATTTCCGGCATCAAACTCGAACAGTCCGAGTCAGCCTGCGAAGCGCTGGCAGCGCCGGGCCGATCATTGTATCCGGTTGAGTTACAAATCAACGATCCGGACGCTTGCAACACTGTGATCAAAACTGTGGCGAAGGATCACGGTGGACTGAGCGCGATTGTGAACTGTGCAGGGGTGTCGTACATCGCGCCGGTTCTGCTAGGGAAGAACGAGGACTGGGAACGCGTGGTGCGCGTGAATACACTCGGTGCGTTCAACATTTCGAGGGCAGCGCTCCGACCGATGATCCGAGCGCGATTCGGGCGCATTGTTCACGTGGGGTCCATCAGCGCGCAGGTTGGCGCGCCGTACAACGCAATTTACTCGGCGTCGAAAGCTGGCGTCGCCGGCTTGGTTCGCTCGCTCGCGCTGGAAGTCGCCGCACTGGGTATCACCGTCAATGCGGTGCAACCGGGCTATGTTAAGACCAAGCTGTTTGCACAAACGCAAGGCGCGCGCGCAAAAATCAAAGGCGTATCAATTGAGCAGCACGAACAGGACCTGATCGACGATACGCCGACAGGCCGATTGGTCACGCCGGAAGACGTGGCGTCGCTGGTGAACTACCTTGCAACAGACGAAAGTCAGTCGATTACCGGTCAAACCTTGAACGTCGATGGCGGGCGTACTGCCAACTGACGACTAGCGTATCCAGTCGTTCAGGTCGAACGACATCTCTATAGCTTCAGGCAGTACATTGCGCACCGCATGCATGCGAGCGCGTGCATCGATGGCAATTTTCGAGGTTTTACCATCCCGCTCCGATGGATCGACACCGTTGCCATTTTGATCGGAGAAAACCACGGCATCGCGTTCAGGCTGCGTGAAGCACGCCAGCGCCATTTGCACGCTCGCTTGTTTGCGCAGGTCGACATCACTATCGAAGGCAATCGCTTGCTTTAGATAGGCTTCTTTCGTTAGCAGAGTTGTCATGAAAGCCTGGGCATCGAAGTCTTCGGCCTCAGGGTCGATGGAAAGGAAAATCGTCATGGGCGCGGGTAACCAGAAATCGACGACCGCTGAAGCGTTCTGGATGTAGTCGCGGTTGAGTCGCGCGCGCAAACTCACACTCGACATCGTCGCATGCTCGATTTGACCGGCGACGATGTCCTGATAGACCGGTTCCTCGCGGTGCGTCAGTGTCGTAAAGCGAACGACAGGGCGCGCGGCTTTGTCGGCGACGTAGCCGAGGAATTCACCGAATGGGCCTTCCTGCAGTGTTTCAGCAGGCTCGATCACGCCTTCGAAGACCATCTCTGCAAACGCGGGCACCTCAAGTTTGGGCTGACTCACGCAGCGAGTGAGGGCGAGCGGCGCACCGAGGAGTCCGCTGACAACGTCGTAGTCCTCGTGACCCAGCGCGCCCGCGATCAATGCGCCGTAACACCATAGCGGGTGATTGCCGATGACGGCGGCGAGCGGTGTCGGCTCTCCGCGTGCGCTGTACTTGTGCCAGATCTGATCGAGATGACCGCCCGGGGTCATGTAAATCGCGCAGGTATGATCGTCGGCGATCATCAACCGATGAAAGCTCAGATTGTGCGCACCGGTGTCCGGGTCGCGACCGACGACAATAGCTGATGTGAGGTAGGGCGCGTCCTGCGTGTCGGTGTAGTACAACGCCGGCAAATCGTGCAGGCTGAACTGCGACGCGATCTTGGTCACCGACTGAACCGGCGCCTCGCCTTGCGGCAGCAATTTCGGCTTGATGCCAGCGTCCATCGCACCGACCAAACGTTCGTTGAGTTCATTCGCGGTCATGTCCGCACTGCGGGCAACGCGATCGACGGACGCACAGATGTTCGTGACAGTTGGATAGCCGCTGCCTTCGATGTCGTTAAATCGAATGACCGGGCTACGCAGTTTTTGTGCGAGCTTTGTCACTACGGCTGTTGTCACGAACTTCGGTGAAATCGACTTGTCGATTTGTAGCCATGCGGATTTGCCTTTGGCTTCCGCGAAGGCAAGGAACTCACGAAGATCGCGTGTCGAGTAGTCGCTCAAGGCTTTACCTCTGAAAGTTTCGACAGTGCAACGCGATCGGGTTTTCCGTTCGCCTTACGTGGAAAATCGTCGCAAACATAAATCTCGCGCGGCGCACGCGGTAGCGGAATGCTGTGTAGACAATGCGTTCGCAAAACTGTCACCAGCGACTCCTCCTTCGCCAGTTCGTTCGATACGCGCACATGCGCAACCACTTTCTGACCGAGCATGGGGTCAGCAACACCGACAACCACCGATTCGATCACGTCGGGATGCGCATCCAGTACGCGTTCGATTTCTTCCGGCACGATGCGCTCACCCGCGGACTTGATCATTGCCGAGCGGCGTCCGACGAGAAACAGATCACCGTCAGGATCAAAGTAGCCGATATCACCCGTTCGCAATCGGCCCTGATCGTCGATCGCGTAACCGGTCGCTTCGGGATCTTTCCAGTAGCCCAGCATGATGTTGTCACCGGACACAACCACTTCGCCTTGCTGACCGCGCTCAACGGGCTGACCGTCGTCACCCAGGATTTCGACTGTGACCCCGGGTATGGGTGAGCCAACGGAGTCCGGTTTTTGGCGGATACGATCGGGGTGTAATGCGGTTGCTCGCGGCGCACATTCGGTTTGGCCGTAGGCGATGTGGAACTCAAGTCGCGGAAAGCGCGCGAGGATAGTCATGATCGCATCGGCGGATAGCTTACCGCCGGTCACAGTGACCCATCGCAAGTCCGGAAGCTCTCGGTCGAGCAGACTGCCGCGCGTGATCAAGGCATTGAAGTGAAACGGGACGCCCGAGAACCCGGTGCATTTCAGGTTGACCAGAGCATCCACGACCTGCGTCGGAAACAGAAAACTGTCGTGGAAGTGAATCGTCGCGCCCGCGAGCAAATGCACGGTCAGTTGCATCACGCCGTGTACGTAGTGCAGCGGGACGACCATCATGTAGACGTCGTCTTCGGTGATCGGCATGTGCTGGATCACCGCGCGATCCACGGTGTATAAATTCTTGTGCGATAGACAGACGCCTTTCGGCTGACCGCTGCTGCCTGAGGTGTAGACGATGACCGCTGGATCATCGTCGCTCGCGGTGATGGGTTCCGGCGCCAGGACTTGCATAGCAGCCAGGACGTCAAGTTCAATCACACGGTCCCGCATGTCGTCATTGTTCAGGAACAGTCGCTTCTGTTTTTCCCCCTGGACGACGATCCGCTTCGGGTCAGCGCTGGCACAAACGGCGGGCAGGTCCTTGCCCTTGGCATCGTCGTTCATCCACACGACAATTGCGCCCGCGCTCAGAATCCCCCAGAAGAGGGCAACCGCCTCCGCGTTGTGGCGCGAGACAATGCCGACACGATCGCCAGCGACGACGCCCTGATCCTGCAGAGCAGCTGCGTAGTGTTGCGCGCGCGCGTGTAACTCGCCGTAGGTGAGTGTTCCACCGCCAACCACCGAGATTGCAACATGCGGATCGCGGTCGTGAGCAACAGCGGCTAACGCCTGCTCGAGGCGCATCGCGGTTTAGCGGTCGAGGTAGGCGACGATGCTGTTGACTGTGCCGAAGTTGTCCGGAGTCAGATCGTCGGGATCAATCGAGATATCGAAGGTCTCTTCGAGCCACACGATTACGTCCATCATTGCGACGCTATCAACGATTTCGTCTTGCAACAGGTTCGCGTTCGGGTCGAGTCCGTCCGCAGCTGCCGGGTTCAAGGTCGCGATGAACGCCTGGATTTGTTCTTGTTTTGACTCAGCCATGGATAGTACTCCTGGTATTCTAACTGAAATGCTGGGCGCCGACGGCGTAGCGCTCGCGCTCGGTCGGCTGCCATTGGAAATGTGAATTCTGACTATTGTCGTTGGAAACGATCACCTCGTCTGCCAACAGTGTCTTGTTTTGGTCGATTCCTTCCACGTAGTCGAGTGCGTCGCAATATTGCAATACTTTGCGACTATACCGAAGCAGTACTGCACTTTCGCCCACCATCGTCCCACACACCAACGACAAACCAGCATCCATCGCGGCATCGATGACCGCCTTTGTGCCGGCGATCCCACCGCATTTGCCCACACGGGCGTTGATGATCTGGAAGCTGCCGGACTCCGCGCAGCGAATCACGTCACCCGCGGTACAAGCTGACTCGTCTGCGACGAGGTTGATGCCGGTTTCGGCATGTAGAGCCTGCAATTGATCCGTTGTTTTCGGTTCACGATGATCGAACGGCTCCTCCAACGATTCGATTTGGAGGCCTTTAATGTTGTTCAACAAAGCCAGTGCACCGTCGTAGGTCATCTTTGCGTTGCCGTCGAGTCGGATTGCGATGCCGTCACCCAGGTGCTCGCGCAGCGTGTGGCAGCGGGACACGTCATCCGGTCCAGCGACTTTGAGTTTGACAACGGTTGCACCGGACAACCTTGCAAAGCGTGCTTGTCGCACCAGGGCCTTGTCGACCTGGTCGTCACCGACGGTCAGGCACTTGCCGATGGGGCGAGTGCGCTCGGGTCCGAGTGCTTCGGCCCAGTCCAATGCACCGTTGAGTTCCAGCAGGTCGTGCAGCGCGAGATCAAAGCCGCCGACGCATGCCGGTTGCGCATCACGCCGTGCACAGGTTGCCAACCACGAATCGAGTGCCGTGCGATCGGATAGTTCAACGCCGATCAAAGCCCCGGCGAGGACGCCCGCGTTGTGCGCCCAAACCGCATCGTTGGTCTCGCCTGTGACATACGGGCGGGCCTGGATCTCACCGAAGCCCGTCTTGCCCGTGTCGTCCGTGATCGCCACATGAATGACGTCGCTTTCGGCGCGACTGGCCGCCGCATGGCTAAACGCCTGACGGAACGGGATCAGGCTGCGGCTCAGTTCGATGCTACGAATTCGCATGCGCTTGCCTCAAGATCGTCATTCCGTTGTCGAGGTCATGCTCCCGTCGCAGGACCCCCGGCTTGTATTGGTCGTCGCCGACATGTGCTGCCCGCAGTTTCTGGTGTAGCGCTTGAATGTCCTGGTCCTGAACAATGACGACACTCGGTTTTCCGAGTCTGAGCGACGCGCATTTGTCTGCGTACTCGCCGTTCGCCGCGCACAACGCTGAGTGGAACCGGTCTGCCAACAACGCCAGATCGGCGTCCTGAGTGCCGCTCTTAAGGTTACTCCCAGCGGTGAGCAACGCGTAGTGCGGACGCTCGCCGGTGCGTGGATGAACGAACACATCCTGCCGGATCAACGGGCTTCCCGCCGCCACTGATGCGAGTGCGTCGAGCACTTGTGCTTCGGTTAACTTCTCTCCGGTGATGCTCGACGTGCGGCCAAGCCGGTATTGAAAGCTGAGATGCGGGATACCGTTTTCAAATCCGACGACACGCATGCAGTCGGCGGTTCGGTAGCGATACAAGCCACCACCGGTCGTGACGACCAACTCGTATTGCTCGCCGGGTGTGAGTTCGTGCGCGCAAAGCGCGGAGGGGTGCGACGCTTCAGTTTGCGCCTCGGGTATGAATTCGTAGAAGTGCGTCTGGTAGGCCAACAGTCCACCGCAGTCATTGTCGGACATTGGAATGGCCATGATGCATTCGCTCGATTGGGTGATGTAGTCGCGATAGGCGATACCGCCGGAGTGCTCACGCAGCAGCTTCAAATACGGGCCTACGAGTGCCGACTGCCAGGAGATGATCAACTCTAGCGTCGGCCAGAGATCCGGAAGCTGCAGCTTGCCACCTCGGCTCGCCGCAGCCGTCAATCGGTCCGCCGCGCTCGCGTTGCTTTGCAGTCGGCTGGTGAGTTTTTCGGGCAGCTCCGTCGTGTCCAGTTCCAGAATTCCCCAATTCCCGGTTTTCAGACCGGATGTGAGTCGATCACTCTCGTTAGTCAATACTTCGCAGAACTTCAACAGTGTCGACGGATTGAGACCCATCATGCCGTGCAGCTCGCCCTGCAGTGCCAGACGCGCTGCGGCGTAGTAGCGTAGCGCGGGTGATTCGATCGCCGTGATCTGGCGCGGAATCGGCCAGCGATCGCTCGCCTGGAAGCCTTGCATGCGCTGATTCCAGAACGTCGTTTCGGAAACTTCCAGGATGTTGTTGGCGTCGCGAGCGGAGTGTCCGCTGTCGCCAAAGTTGGCGATGAACTTGCCGGTCTTCAGCGCCGGATGATCTGCATAAATCGCATCCCAGAAGAGCGAAAACGCGCCGGCTTTTTCACGCACCAGACTGCTGGTGACGGGGATGCGCTTTGGCGTGCTGGACGATCCACTGGTCAGAAACCATGCGCTCACACGGTCTTTCGTGTAGTTCGCGGGAGTCGACCAGTAGTCCGCCGAGTCGAACCCGGCAACCTCGTCGTAGCGCATGAACGGGATATCCCGATACGCGACTGGGTCCGCGACCCCGGCGAAGTCGTGCTTTTGGCCAAATGCGGAGTCTGAATTCCGTTCCAGAAGGGTGGTCAGGTAGCTCGCTTGCGTTTGTGCGAGCGATTCGCCGCCAGCAATGAAGCTGCTTCGGTCTGCCATTTTGCTGCCTGATCCTCTGAACGTCCTGAAAGCCAACAGGAAAATACCCAAGACTCATGTTTGAAGGTGTGATCCCCAGCACGCTATGTCAAGTCGAGTCTCGTTAGACTTTGCGCTGGTTAGGTTCCCTGCAATGAAGCATGTCCAGAACCACTCGATACGGACATTGGTGCGCCGCAATGATGCTGGTCGCGCTGCTGGCTCCGGGTGTGGCGTTGTCCGCACCTGGGGATGTCCTGTTCTCGGACAACTTTGAGCGCGCCAACATCGCGCCGTGGACCACCAACAATAGCTTTCGCTCCGGTATTTTGACAGGCCCGGACGTGTCGAACTCGGGCACGCGCGGTCTGTTTACACGCCATGATCCTGTCACGACGACAGGACCGACCTTTAACGCGGCGGTGCCAGCAGCGGAGGTTTCGCTGTGGGTGCGACGCGGAAGCGATGCCTTCAGTGAGTATCCTGATGGTGGCGAAGATCTCGTCATTGAGTATCGTCGCGCCGATGCGAGCTGGGGCACGCTGGTGAGCTATCCGGGCGGCGGCATCGAAGGTCAGATCTTCGAAGATACGATTTTCCTGCCGCCCGACGCATTGCACGCGAACACGGCGTTGCGCGTGCGCCAGACGGGCGGCTCTGGTTTCGATTTCGATTACTACCACATCGATGATATTCGTGTGGTCGAACGCTCGCCGACGGGCACGCTCGTTGTCGGTGGGTGTGATGAATTTTCCGCAGGCCTCGCGACGAACTGGGTCGTGACTTCGTCTGGTGGGAACGCCGGGACGAGCAGTGCGACCTTTCAATCACCCAATGCCTCGATGTTCACGAACGGCGGCGTTGTAACGGTCACGTCGAACGCGATCGATACCAGCAATCCGGCCTTTGACGCGGTGTCGCTGTGGGTACGTCGCGGCGCGGATGCGTTTAGTGAGAACCCTGACGGAATCGAGGATTTCACGATCGAATACCTCGACTCGGGCAACACGTGGCAGCTGCTGGAGACATTTGGTGGCAGCGGCACGCCGGGCGAGGTCTTTTTGCGCGACTATCCGATGCCGGTCGGTGCACGTCATGCGAACTTCCGAATACGTTTCCGCCAAGAGGGCGGTTCGGGCGTTGCGTTCGACTTCTGGCACGTCGATGACGTGTGTCTGGATGTTCGTGAGTTGCCATCACTGCAGGTCGCCAAAGTATCGTCGACGATTTCCGATCCCATCAATGGGACGACCAACCCGTACGCCATACCGGGTGCGATCAAGGCGTATGACCTGTCGGTGACTAACGCTGGCGCGGGTGCAGTCGATGTGGACTCGTTGGTGCTGACGGACGTGATTCCGGATGATCTTGCGTTGTTCGTCGACACGAGCGGCGGCGATCCGATCACGTTTACCGACGGCGCCGTGTCGAGCACTCTGTCGCTGAACTTCTCTACAGGCGTTCGGTTCAGCAACCAGCCGGGTGGTGGCGCGCCGTTTGACTATGTGCCCACGCCAGATGCGGATGGATTCGACGCGACGGTGACCGGCGTCGAGATTGCACTAACAGGTGCGATGGCGGGAGATGCGGGTGGCGGACCACCCGCATTCACGATCCGGTTACTGGCGCGCGTCTTGTAGCGCGCCAGACTTGCTAGCTCGCTTTGTGCAACACATGCACGGTTGCGCCTTCAGACTTCGTCTCCGCGTCGCCTGCTTCATCGGTTGAGACTGACGATGCTTCGGATTTAGCTGTCTCTTCAGACTCGCTGAGGGCTTTCATCTCGACGGTATCTTCTTCACTGGAATCGTCTGCTTCGGCAGTCGCTTCGGCCGACACTTCGTCTTCAGCGACTGGCGGCTCGTCGATCGTATCGGCTGCTTCGGACTCATTCGTGGCGTTCTTGATAACGTCTTCGCCCGCTTCCGCGGTCTCCGCGACGTCCGTCTCGGCTTCCGCTTCGACCTCGGCTTCGGCGGTGATATCGCCATCGGCAATCGCTTGCGCTGTTTCGTCTTCGACCGCCTCACTGTCGATCACGTCGCCGACGTCCTCAGCGATGGACTCTGCAGTAGCTGCAGCTGCCGCCGTCGCGGGCGCAATCAGTGGGAAGCGCTTCTGTGCTTCCTCACCCGCAAGTCCGAGCAGGTTCTCGGCGCCTTCGGCCATGTGCACATACAGCGCGCGGTACTGTTCGCCAATCGACTGGAAGTGACGCGCGGTCTCGGCGAAGTGTTCGTTGACGTCGGACTTGTAGCTGTCGAATTCCGATTTCAGGTTTTCGGCTTTCTCAGCGTTGATACTGCTGTCGGTCCGGATGAACCAGTATGCGATCCCCAATCCGGCCAAGAAGCAGGCGAGCCCAATAACTGCGATTCCCAGTGCTGACATATGACGGTCCTCCGTGTGCAGCGATTCCCTGGTCCTGTCCCCCCGATAGGGTAACCATACCCCATGTCTCTAATATGTCTAGCGACGGTGTTTGGCACAGGCCTTTTAACAAAGACCGTATAATCAGCGGCAAGTTCGTCAGTCAATTGAAGAAAAAGCAATGCGGCGCAAACAAAAGCAAGAACGTGGGCTGTTCGAGATGTATGCGAACGACCCGGAAGCAGCCGATGCTCAGGTATTTGGGCGCAAGAGTTTAGTCTCCCGTCGAGGTTTTCTGCGCGATGCCGGATTGGCAACGATGGCGGCCGCGGTCGGGGGCTGGATCCCGTTTCATCGGTATATGCCGGCGGGTTTGATCCCGGCGGCGTTCGCCGAGACGACCAAGCCTTTCGAAATTGTGGGTAAAGACGGTCTGGTGCTTTTGAATGACAAACCGCTCAACGCCGAGACGCCCCCGCATTTGCTGACCGATCTGGTCACACCGACGACGCGGCATTTCATTCGTAACAATGGTCTACCGCCAAAGGATGTGGATGTTGCGAACTGGGCGCTCAGCATCAAAGGCGCCGTGGAACGCGAGCTGACGTTTTCAATCGACGATTTGAAGCGCGAGTTCGAAGTGGTCGATCTTGCGTTGCAGATTGAATGCGGCGGCAATGGCCGTGCGAGTTTCAACCCGCCGGCGAGCGGCAACCAATGGACGCTCGGCGCTATCGGCAACTCGCGTTGGACAGGCGTGCGGTTGGCGGATGTGCTCAAGCGTGCTGGGTTGCGTCCTGACGCGGTTTACACGGGGCATATCGGCGCCGATTGTCATGTGTCCGGCATGATTGACAAGCTGCCGTTGTCGCGTGGCGTACCCATTGAGAAAGCGCTCGACCCGCACAACCTGATTGCGTTCGAACAAAACGGCGAAGCAATCCATCCGCACAACGGCGCGCCGTTGCGACTGGTGGTACCGGGTTGGCCGGGGTCCTGCTCCCACAAGTGGTTGACGGAAATTCGTCTTTCCACCGAGAAGTGGGCCGGACCGAAAATGGCTGCGCCATCCTATTCTGTTCCCAAGTCGCCGGTGATGCCCGGCACCAAACTGTCCAAAGATCAGTTTCGAACCATTGAATCGATGCCAGTGAAATCGATGATCACGACACCCGGGAACGGGCTTAAGCATGCATCGGCTGGGTCACCGTTGACCGTGGCGGGGCACGCCTGGGCGGGTGATGCGTCGGTGACAATGGTTGAGACGTCGATCGATTTCGGCGCGAGCTGGCAGGTGGCCGCGCTCGATAAACCTGTGAATGCGTTCTCATGGCAAGCCTGGCGCCAACGGATTCGGTTTCCTTCGTCAGGCTATTTCGAGGTCTGGTCGCGAGCGACCGATTCCAACGGTGCGCGCCAGCCGATGGCCGTGGCGTGGAATCCGAAGGGTTATCTGAATAACGCGATGCATCGTATCGCCGTGATGGTTGGGGCAGCGTAGTGCGTAGTGTATGCAGCGGCTTGTTGATGGTGCTTGGTTTGGCATTCGCTGCGGTGGCTTATGCCGGGGATCCGTTCGGTGAGGATTGGCCGGCGGGACCGAACCGCGAGCTGACCGGCGCGTTCTGCGGATCGTGTCACTCGCTGGCGTTGGTAAAGCAACAACGACAGAGTCGGGAAGGGTGGGACAAACTGATGACCTGGATGAGCAAAACGCAAAACATGCCGGAGGTGGCACCGTCGCTCAGGATTATGATTCTTGATTATCTCGAGATGAATTTCGGTTTGGATAGTGAGCAGGAAAGCGAACTTGTTGTTGAATCGGAGAGCGGTCTTCAGGGTGTCACCTTGCCGCCTTTGATCGATGAATAAGAGAAACGAATGTTCACACTAAGCTGGATCTCGTTCGTGTCGCCTGGCACCAGTGATACGCCATGTCGTTAGCCGCAAAATCTCTAACGCCTGACCTGCTCGGCGACCGGATCATGAAAGTTAATCATGCCGGTGAACATGGTGCCGTGAATATTTACCGAGGCCAGATTCTCGTCGCGAAGCTAACTGCGCCTTCGATGGTTGATACGCTTAAGGAAAATCAATCGCATGAGAAAGAGCATCGGGCCTTATTTTGGAACGAGCTCCAGCGACGGGGGCGCAAGCGCTGTCGCAGTTATTGGTTGTGCGGAATTGGCGGGTTCGTTCTGGGGTTTCTTACAGGTCTGCTTGGTCGCAAGGCGATCGCTGCTACAACGGTGGCAGTTGAGAGTGTCGTCCTGGGGCATCTCGAGCAACAGATGGAGGTATTGACGCCCGAGGACCCACAAGCGGTAGCAGCTATCAGCGCTATCTATGAAGAGGAGAAACTACACCACGATCAACACGCCGCTCACGTCAACGATAAAGATCTTTGGATGAAAACACTTCATCCGGTCGTAGCGGCGTCTACCGAGTTGGTTATCTGGTTAGGTATGAGGTTGTGATGCGAAAGAATACACGGCAGCAATCACCGAAACGTGTCGCGAATCCGGCCATCGCCAATCCGGGGCTGATCGCGAGCGAAGTTGAGCTTGGGCGTGATATGTCATGAGTATTCGAGTGCTAGTTCTATTCGTGCTGACGGGACTTTCAGCCAAAGCGTTTTGCGGGCAGACGCTTCTGACTTTTGAAATGTCGGATGTCAGTTTGGAGTCAGACGGATCTGTTGTCTGTATTGCCGAGGCTCATTCCGATGTTGAAGAAGGAACCTGTTTAGTTCTGGAGTCGTGGGTGTACGACGTGTCGACCAAGGAGTATCTCTATTCGTGTCTGGTTCGACTCGAAACAGGCTTTGTTTCTGTACCTCAGGTTTCCAGAAAAACGGTCGGAGAATGGACGACTTCTCGATACGCGAAAAACGGACTGTCACTTCTGTTACGAACCAAGCAGTCGGGTTCGTTTGATGGAGAGTCCTACGGGATAGTGGGAGAGCTTGTGTTGCAGCAAAACAATGTGAAAGAGCTACTCAAGGTGGTGGGATGGGTATGGGTCTAAAGTCTCACATCCACCTGCGGGAGCTGATGCCGATGGACCCAGCGAGCAATTCGCTGTCGCAAAGCCTTCGCCACGTCAAATGTGAAGCTCCGGTCGTCCTCTACGCCGTATCACGATAAGCCATTGGGAAATTCCGAGGCGTCGGCGCTCGAATCCCTCCGGGGTTGCTTCTCGACGTCGAAGGAGCATCGTAGAAATCAGCTCATTGCGGGCTTACTTCAGCTGGCAATAACTGGCGGTCTTTACTGTTTTGTGTTTCTTCAAGAAATTAGTGCAGAGCGTTGGTTCTTTGTATTGGTAATTACTGTCATTTTCTTGGGCATAGCTTACGCTGGTTTCTTCTTTTGGAATTCGATCCCACGGCGCTCGGAGTTTGACGACTACAGGATCCGATACTTCCGAAATGATCGAGAAGTCTGGTCTTTGCTTCGATCGACGATTGTGTCGATGCAAAGGCGCGGCGATAAAATCGTACTCAAAACGCAGACATCGTCCAGACGGATTCCGATTCAGGACGAGATTGAGGCGGCGCTTGAGTCATATGCGACGGAACAAAATGCAGAAGCCGACACGAGGTTTTAGTTGCGACACTTGCTTACGCAAGACTCGCGACAGTCGTGCTCGTGCAGCTGGATTTGGGGTGTTCCTTTGCGAGAACTCCTGACACACTAGTATCCGAGGGTATCTTGATGCGTAAACTTCTACTGGCACTGTTGGTCGTTTCAATCTTTGGCTGCACCAGCTGGGTAGTTGAAGAGTCCCTGGAAGGCATTGATGAGATCGGTGATGAATACGGCTATCTGATCCTTCATTTTGATTCGAATTGGCGTCACCCGAATGAAAATCCCTTTCTCGGTCGGCCCATGGATATGTCTCTAAGTGCCAAAGGACAATTGCTGAAAGACGTACTCCTTACCAAGCCGGATACTCGGAAGATTTTGCGGTTGAAGCCAGCGGACTACACAGTCTCTTTCACGCTGATAGATGTAAACTTCTTTTTTCTGGATGAGGTCCGCGTACCCATCAAGGCCGGCGAGGTGACTAACCTCGGAACCATCTTCGTGACTGTCCCGTATGACGATCGCGGCCGTTCCGAGCGGCGCATTTCAACAATCTCGCAATCTGGTTTCGAGGAACTCGCGCGCGAGGTGTCTACCGATAGCCAAGTTGATATCGGCGCAACTACGCACCACAGATTCTTTGATATAAGCCGAACCTTTCAAATGAGAAGCAACTTAGGTGATCGGTTCGCCTCGTACTATCGGGTTGACGATGACGGCTAGAATGAACGTCATACCTACGAGTAGCGCATGGCGTAAACGTTCTCGGCAGCGGACAGTTGATCCAGTTGCGTTTTTGGCTTTCTTCAGGCTCGCGCCAGCCCCAAGGACAGCTGAGCTTTTGTCATATGAGAAACCCTAGGGTTCTGCTTTATGTTTAAGCGTTTCAAGTCAAAGCCAGATGATGTGCACATTGAGGGGCTTGGTGCATTTCGATACTTCGAGGATGAGGTTGATAAATATTGGGAATTGACGTCAGTATTTGGTGACCCAGCCAATGCGATCCGGCTCGACTTTTGCGCTGTAGATGGAGACTCGAACGGAACAAAAGAGACTGCGAAAGATGCGCTTTTAGCTTTACTCAATGATCCGACCGCTCTTTGGTCTCTGGTGGATCACAAAGTTGTCGAGGCAGTGAAAGGTGGCGCTTCTGAAATCAACGAAGCAAACTTTAAGGAGCACTTTTTCGTTAAGACTCTGACTGTTTCAGATTTTGGATTCTTTGAAGTTGGATTTCATAGCAAAAGCAAAGACGTGTTTCTGGAGCTGTTCGTGAGACAAGGTGTGGTTACTGATATGGATAGAGACTATGGCTGCTGCGCACAATAAAGCATCAATTTTGGACCGCGCCAAAGAATCGCTGCAGCGAAACCTAGCTGCCGCCGAATATGCGGCAGAGCTCGGACTTTCCGCGGATTAGGAAGATGAATCCATTGCTCAAACCGATCGGCATTGGCGTACTAGGTTTCGTGCTTTCCTATATCGGGTTCTGGTTTGGATTTACAGTCCTGGTTAACATTTATGAACCAGCGTTTCTTCTTTGGTATGGGTTCTTTGTGGTCGGGCTTCCTTTGCTGATCGCCGGATATTTGGCCGCTTGTTTTGCTCTGAGTCGGCACCTATGGCTGCGAATCGTCGTAGGTAGCGTGATTGGTGCGGTCTGCGCTGCGTTGCTGGCTTCGCTGACGATGTTTGGCGGAAAGTGGTGGCTCACAGTCATTTACGTATTTTGTGCAGGAATCTGGTCAGGGTTCGGCGCTATCGCAGGCGCTCTGACCAATTCTTATCCGAGCGGCGAGTTAGAGTGAGTTTGGTGTACGGTCAACTACGCTGCGTGGAGAGCGAATGCGCCGAGGCGCTCCAGCCGCTTAAGAAGACGTTGCAACTAACTTCTGACCCTGCCGCAGCTACGGCTATCGTCTTCAACGCGCCAGCCTCAAGCTCAGCTGAGCTTAGGTGTTAGACGGCGTTGACTGTGCGTGAGGAATATGTCGGTCGAGCCGTGATCTTCGTTTACTTTCTTGGGCTTTGTTGCATCGTGTACCTTTTAGTCTCGATGCCTCTGAACATTAGGGCAAAAGTCGGGTCAGCTGAAATTTTGGAAGCGAGGATAGTTTCGATTGCCGAGGTGGCACAGTGCGCACAAGCTGGTCGTGGCGTCTCTTGCGGTGACTGGGTTGCAACTGTCGAAATTGACGAGAGTCAGTCTGGCGAGGTAACCATGAAAGCGGTGCCCGTCATCGGTCGAGAAGTTTGCTTGTACAAGGCACAAGATGGAAGTTACCTTTTCTTCAAGTACAAAACGGAACGCACTTGTGACACCGTCTAACAAGACGCTGCAGTTGACGCTGATAGACCCAGCGAGCGCTTCGCCGTCGAAAAGCCCTCGCTGCGTCAAACGCGCAGCTGAGCATGGGCCTTATGCTTCTTGTCCATAGCTATGCGGCATAGAGTACGAAAGGGACCTTCTAAGATCGAGGTGAGCGGCGGCTACTATTCATCCGAGAACGTACGAGTCGAGAATCTAGTGATTGTTCCGTTTCGGAAATCCGTCAAGCTGTCCATGGATCTTGCTGATGAGGAAGAATTCCTGGGCCGTGTTTTTTCAAACGATGGTGATGATGTTAGGACTGTTGTTTTCGAAGACGAGCTGTTGGCAATCGCATTGGACAAGACTATGTCTGAAGCAATGCAGAAAAAGAGACGGCTTTACGTTAGATTCAAATGGAAGAATGATTTTGAGTACGTTGGCAAATACAGGAGAGATCAAAGTCGAATTGTTTTCGAAAGGGAAATATAACCAGCTGCTGCAGCTGACGGACTGGGTCGAAGTATCGCTGCCACGAAACACCCCCGTCGCAGAATCCGTCGCTGACCTTGGGCGTTATGTGTCTGGTCCATGAAGCCGTATAATCTAAACGGCAGACCATCAATACAGCATGGAGGTGTGTCATGGCTAAGCGATACAACGAAGACCAATACTCCTTTCGAGCGGACCAGTAAGCGTCGGCGTGGATTCCCATCAGAAACGATGGTGAAGAGAGGCCAAAGAATCGTCGGTGGTGAGAAATACCTGGTCGAGAAACTGGGCAGGAACGACCCATGTCCGTGTGGTTCAGGTCGTAGATTTCAAGAAGTGTTGCATTAAGTTGCGTGGTCGTCAGGGCTCAGCGCGAGACGACTACTTTTAGGTAGCACGGTAGATGCCACATAACCAGTCATTTAACCCACGGGGTGCCTCGGCAAGGGCCACGGCACCCTGTACCTCAATTGCTGGTGAACATCAGCGTTAGGCCTATGAAGCGCTATACCGTCCTGATCGTGGTTACCTCGTTCCTGCTTGCGGGATGTGCTGCTATTCCATCCCTTGATGGCCCGAGTCTTGAGATCCCGAATCAGGGATTAGGATCGAGCCGGATTGACTCAATGACCCGAGTGGTGTTTTTCAACAACACAAACCGACTCCTCTGGCCTACTAGTCACGTCATACGGCTATCTCTAGATGGGAAAGTTGCACCTGCCATCCCATCGGGGAAGTACTTGCAAGTTGACCTTGAGCCTGGAACCTATGAACTCGTATTGCGACACCGGGATGTTGTCCTTTTCACACACTCGTATAGCTTTACCGTAGAAGGAAGAGATCAGTATGTGAGGTTGTACAACGTACCATTGAGGTCTGAATACGAAGTTGTCGATTCATTGCCGAATGATTTCGACAAGAAGTACGAGGCTTTGTCGGTGAAACAACAAGGACGTTGATTGGACAGCCGCCTGACAAAGTGTTGCATCCAACGTTTGACCGCTGCTTCGTTTGCTGCCGCAAACGTTCGCATTCCTCGAATGCGGGTGAGTATGGCCTTTAGATCGCGAATGCACCGACTCTACACACTTTGGGTGCTTGTCCTTGTAGGGGGTTGCGCGGATTCGTCTTTGATGCTCGAACATGAAAAGAGAGATTGCTTGGCAAGGGGTGGCGACGTTCGACGTGTCGGTATCTCCCGGACACAGACCTGCGTTGAGACGTTTGAGGATGCTGGCGCCGAGTGTCTCGGTTCGCGAGACTGCCAAGGGGAGTGCATCCTTAGAGATGTCGATTTGACGCAAGGCCAATCAGCGGTTGGCACATGCTCAATTGATAGCGCCTTATTTGGCTGTTACACAATTATCGAAGAGGGGAAATCTCAGGGGAGCATATGCGTAGACTGATGTCACCTAACAAGACGTTGCAGCAGACACCTGACCTTGCCGAAGCTTTTGCTATCGCCTTCGCAGCGCCAGCCTCACGCGCAGCTGAACTTGGGCGTTAGACGAGGTCCTGGAAGTGCCTTCATATCCACAGCGCACCCAACCGTTCCGTAAGCAAGAAATTCTTGATAAGCGAATTGTCGAACTGAAGCATGTAATCAAGACTTCAGCTTCAGATGAAGCTCTAGAACGAGCGGTCGAAAGGGTTCGCGAAGCACACCTCAAGCTATACAAGGGGAAGCTCGCTCAGCTTCGCCAATTCAAGGAGCCGGAAAACTCAAACGTCCCAGGCGCGAAGGTGAAACGCGATCTTGAGTATTGGGAGTCTGTCTCGATAGGAGATATCATCAAAAAATATGCAGACGCATCGACTTGGTAGAAATCCGTTTAACCAGCTGTTGCTGATGGACTACCCCGAGGTCTCGCTGCAGCGAAACCCCGTCCCGGTCAAATGCGCAGCTGAGCCTGGGCGTTAGGTTGCAGTTGCGGTGAGACTAGAATCGCGGGCAGTAGCATATTGGTTGGGAGCAGTCTTCGGCTTGTTACTATCGCTGTTTTCTGCTGCCAGCTTCATCTTCTATGCGTGGCTGAATGCAGCAAACCCTGACGTATGGACAGTCGAGAGAGCAGCGCCTCTTACGTATTCTTGGCTGATCGCATCAGTCGTGTTCTTTCTTGTGTTCGTCTTCTGTATTGTCAAAATCGTGAGAACCCGAAAAAGCAGAAAAGAGGCAATCGATGCCGCAATCTAACCAGCCGCTACAGCTGACTTCGATGGACCCGGCGATCGCCTTGCTGCCGCAAGCCGTCCACCGCGTCGATAGTGCAGCTGAGCTTGGGCGTTACATCGTTCGCATGTGAATTCGTGAAGTCTGAACTCGTGAAACTTGTGGAAACCCACTCTGGAGAGTTTCGGTGTCGTCGCCGGGGAGGTGATGACTCGATTGACGAAAAGCAGGTCAAATTCGAACACACGATTGACCCTCATCAAAACTACAGACGCCGAATACCATCCGGATCACTAACGGAATTCTACTCAACCGTTTCGTCAATTCGGTTCTAGTTGGATAAGTATAGCGGCGATTCTGCACTCTATTTGGCGAACCCGGCGGAATGGGATGAGCTTTATGGAGGAATGTTCGGGTGGATACAGAGCCTCAATGCTTCCGAGAAGAGAGAGTTGGTTCCAGATTGGTTCTGGAATTCTGTGGTGATTGGAGAGTTCCCTGGAACGGGAGACTACTTGCTCGTGGAGTGTCACGAAACCAAATCTGATGCGGTGTACGCGTTTTTCCATGACGGTTTTGAGTTCCGAAAACTTGCTCCTGATCTCTATTCGTTCGTTGAGGCGGTGGTATCACCAACGGAGGAATTCCTTTCCACGATGACTTCCTCTATGTTGTTTTGTGAAACCGAGGATTACTCCGACCAGTGGTATGTGGTCGGGATGACTGACAATCGGGGTCTTCAATATGACTTGGAGGACTATTAATCGAACGGCGTAACAACCTGCTGCAGCTGGCGTTTACGGGCAAGCCTCGCGTTTCGTGATTACAAAACAGCTCGCGGCGCAAAATGTATAGCTGAGCTTGGGAGTTGTATGGTGGGTTCTCGGTCTAAATGGAGTTGGTATGGATCTGAAGGCGATTGCTAATGACTTCGCAACCAAGATTGTCGGGTCGGAATATGGCACTGCGAACCAGATGCTGAGCCCGGAGCTCCGGGAAGACTGGAGTGTTGAGGCACTGAAAGTAGCCTATGAAGAGATGATAGAGTACTTCGAAGGCGCACCTGTCCGGGTCATTACCGATTTTGATGAATCGATTGGAATGACCAAGGTTGATGAAGGGACTTTTGTTTACGTTCCTTTGGAGAGTGAGGGTGGAGTCGAAGCAGTTTCTGTTTTGATCGATGATTCCAATCGGATCATCGAAGTGGAGTTCGGGCGTCCGTGACGTTCAGTTCGCTAAACAACAAGCAGCTGCAGTTGAATGCAATTGACCCGGCCATCGCCTTGCTACCGCAAGCCGTGTACCGCGTCGATAGTGCAGCTGAGCTTGGGCGTTAAGTATCATGTCCTTAGCTCTGCAGCGTGCAATTAAACGATATGAGCAATACCAACTATCGCGAGCTCGTGCTTGGGGTTTCGGTCTGTTCATGACACCAATTGGGTTGCTCAATACGCTTATTGGAATCAATGCAATCGCCGAGTCTGGATTACCGCTCGCTCTTGTCGATATTGGTTTCGTACTGGGCGGAATGATACTGCTCTTACTGGGTGTGCAGTGCATCAGAGGTGCGCTGCGAATTGGTCAAATATTAAAGCAACCCAACTTGTTGGACGAATTGCAAAGTGGGAAAGACCCGATGCGAGGTGTGCAATGGTCGGTGTTTTCGCCGTTCAATATATGACACTTAACCAGCTGTAGCAGTTGAAGTGCGCGTCTCGCATTTTGTTGTCACAAAACGGCTCTTCGCATCAATGCGCGGCTGAGCTTGGGAGTTTGATTCGGATTTTCGTGGGTGACCGATTTCTTCGAGTTCTGGTGTGTGTCTTCGGGCTGATGACAATAGGGCTGGGTTGCACGAGTTGGCGGGTACATAGTGCGTTGAGAGACTTACCTTGCCATGACGGATGGACCACAACGGCAGAGGGTAAGAGTCAAGCCTGGACACCAAGTGTTGAGGTTTCGCAAGAATTAGCGAGGACGCTGTCGGTTGGGCGAACCGTAGGGTGCTTTCATCGTTTCCCGACCGGTACGATTCTGGTTCTCTCGGTCGATGATTCGGGTGGCAGATTTGTCGATACCTACAAGAAAGTAAAGGGTATATGGACGAAGATTCATGAAGAATTTATCGTTTTTAATAGTCGCCAATAAGAGCGAAGTAGTTTTCGAATCTAACCGGCTGCTGCGGCTGTCGCTTATGTACTGCGCCGGTGTTTCGCTTTCGCTAGACCCCGCCGCCTTCAATTGCGCGGCTGAGCTTGGGCGTTAAGCAGCGTTCAACCGACCATAATGCCCAAGCACCTAAAAAAATAATATCAAAGTCTTGAAGTTCCCAGAGGCGATACGCGCTCGTCCTTTGATGTACTTCGGCGGCGATCGTCCAAGTGTCGAAACTCTAGTTCGGTACTTGAAGGAAGATGCGAAGAAGCTTGGGGCGGATCGCGTAGAGTCTGACTCAAACCTAGAATGGGCTGTGCTTCACTCCGATTTCGATTGGCTAGCGGATACGCTAAATGGCTGCACGGTTATCGACGGTAAAGTCGTTGGAGTGCCTGCAGATGCAGGCGTTGATCGAAACGGTGTTCGTTCTGAGTATTTAGCTCATGCTTTTTCAGATCAACTCTTGAGTTGGTCACTATCTGAGGTGATTATACTTGGAGGGGATATCGAGGATCCTCTAGCAATAATCAAACGACTGGGTTCTCCGATATAGGCCAGACGTTCGTTCGCCTTCCGATTCGACTGGAGTGAAGATGTCGCCTAACCAGTCACTGCAGCTGACGCTGATGTATGCGTCTCGCATTATGTTGTCAAAAAATAGCTCTTCGCATCAATCCGCAGCTGAGCCTGGGCGTTATGCCTCGTAGGCGCCCCTATGGATTCAGCGTCTTGCTGGAGGGGCAACGAAAGGTGTTTCGCTTTGGCGATCGCGACTGGTCTTTGCTGATGAACGACGAGCCTTTTTCACAGTTGGGTACCGTGTTTCGTCGTTTAATCGGGGCAGATGCACTTGAGTTCGTAATCGGTCACAAGCGATACGCATTAGAGCTGACTAGGACGAAGGAGTTCTTCCTTCAACAGTGCGCCTCTGCCATGAGGGTCTTCGATGCCGAAAAGGACCTTTTAGCTTCAGACTATCGTCTGAAAATTCCTGGATATGATAAATCCTGGACTCGTTCCAAGCTTTTTGAGTTCATGGGGCATACAGCCCGTGCAACATGTACTCAAGGATTCTCCAGTCTAGAAGTCCAAAAAAATGGGCTTCCGATGACCCTAATTGATTTGAGACGGTTTGAGTCGTTTGATGTCGATGGAGGGAAGTCGCTCGCCATCAAGGCACAAAAGACACATGAAAGTGAGATACTACCCACCCTAGAGGAGGCGTCTAATTTTGTTGAGAACAACGACGCCGCAACATGCGTCGTAGCGATCACCGGTGGGGATTCGTGACGCAACTTTCGATGCACAACATGCTGTTGCATCTGACGCCGATGGGCCCAGCCAGCGTTTGGTTGTGGCAAAGCCCTAGCCGCGTCAATGCGAAGCGGAGCCTGAGCGTTAGGCGGTGATGAAGGTTGTCGTTGTCTACATTGTTTTTGCTTCAATCGCGAACGCTCAAGATTCATGCGATTGGTCCGGACCGCATGTGATTCCTAACGCGACGTTTCTCGTTTTCGAAGAGTGTTCAGCCCAAGGTAAGATCAAAATCGGTTCGCACGTCGTGGTGCCTTCGATAGATTTCAAGATCCTGCACGCGAATCATCCGGAAGGAAACTCACTTTGGAGCGCGGTTTCGCCGAGTAGAGATACCGCTCTCGTTTGGCTGGAGAACGAACGGTTCGAGAGGGAAGCGTGGATTCTCGACGTAACCAAAGACGACATTGAGAGTTTCTCTCTGCGAAAGGGTAATCGACATATGGTTGTGCAGTTCGTGGGTGACGAGGATCTTGTAGTGACTAATGCGGGCGTGGGATACCGAGAGGACGTCCGCTACAGCAAAACTGACAAAGGTTGGTCTGAAAATGAGATCAGCGAGAACGCGTTCTCCGACCCACGACCGAACCAGCTGGTGCAGATGAAGGTGACGGAAGCGACTCGCGTTTTTTCGTCACAAACCAGTTCGTCGCGTCAATGCACAGCCGAGCGTGGGCGTTAGGCAGCAAGTTGAAGTACCAGCTGCTCATGCGAGGCGAGAACTTTCTGACACGACAAGATGACTGTCTCGTTCGGTTAGGATTCTTCACAACGATTCGCGTCGAGGCGCCGGGGCCGGATGAAGCTGAGCTGAGAGCCATAGAGATTTTGAAAGCCCGGGATGATCTGAAGCAAATCACTCGGAATCCTCGCGATGACTCGCCGATGCTTTATCTTGAGGAGATATCGGAGCTCGACGAATCAGCGGAGCTAGAGAATCGTAAGGGTTACACCTGGTTCCCCAGCAGCATGGGCAAGTAGTGGAAAACAGGTCAAGTTCGATGTACCGGAATGAGTTTTCTCATAGTCCTCGAGGGTTGGGCATCAAACTGCAGCCTCACAATTCGCTTAAGCACTCACCTGACGCCGTCGCGAACCTCGTTATCGACGAGGCCGCGCGAGGCTCGGGCGCGGCTGAACCTGCGGGTCATACGGCATAGGCCATGCAGCTGATAGCGCAGTACTTTTACCGATCGTCTGCGGAGACTGTTTCTGAGCGTCTAAGAAGTGCTGGGATAATGACATTCATTTCCGGCCGTAATGAGCACGGCTTCGCAGGATTTCACAGTCTGCCGCGTAGATTAGGGCTTTGGGTTGTGTTTGATGATCAATACGACGACGCACGCATTCTTCTCACGCAAAAGAACCACAAACCCGCACGCGTAATCTCACGTGAGGAAATGGCGAGTATGGAGGCCGAGGTGGAAGCATCATTCGCGGGCGCGACCAACGCACTCTTTGACTGGGTAATGACAATCCTCGCTTGCGGCTTGCTTCTCTGCCTGGCTGGGTATGTCGTCTATGGAGTGTTGAATGCTACTTAACAGGCCGCTGCAGCTGACACTCGATCTTGCCGCAGCTGTGCGTTGGCGGCACGCATCATGAGGATGTTCCTCGCGATCGCTGTTCTCTTGACCTTTGGCTGCAGCTCAGAGGAAAACGATCCAGTTACCGGAGTTGCAGGTCTCCACGTACTCTCTAATTTTGCTGAAGAACATGTTTTGGTCTCGACTTTGCCAACTGATGATGAAATTACATCGACAGTTGAGAGCCTCGATTGGGAAAGAGGGTTTTTTTCAGGTGGTGCTGGTCTTGCCATCCGGGCAATCTATGGAGGTCGGTGGGTCCCTGGATCCAACGCATGGATTGAGTTCAGTGTTCCGCGATCCAGATGTTGGCGACTACCGTGTGACGAAGGACCCGCCTTCGAGCGTCCGTGAGATGATCAAGATTTTGGTTTCTTTTAATCGAGGCGATAAAAGATGGCAGTTCATGTTTGATTATGAAGCGATTCCTGATGACACATAGCCAGCTGCTCCACCTAACATCGATGTACCCAGCCGGAACTTCGTCGCTGCAAAATGCCCGCTGCGTCATATGTGCAGCTGAGCCAAGGTCAGGTCTCGTTTGATGTTCGGCTGGCTAAAGCGCCTTTTTGTTCGTGACCGTCTTGAACCGGAGCCCGAACCTGCGCCAACGAATATCGAGTTGAACGCGCTTCCATTCGAGATCGTCGCGGTAGCTGGAGCCGATGCTCACACACAACTTGGAAAGCTTCGTTCCGAAACAGTCGCAGCTGCAATCCTAGGTGATTGGAATGACTTCTCGTTGCTTCGACAGTTGATTGCCGAAGCCGACGACGATTTGAATGAAATACTTTTGGCTACGGACAGGCTAGTCATATCCGAGTGGTGCCAAGAGAGCATATCGGAAGACGAGGACTACTGGGAAATGCCTGCTGCCGAATGGCCGGACCAGACACTGCCTTCGATAGAACCCTCACTGCACATGACGTTGCTGGGCAAAAAGCCCAAAAGAACTGTCTATATCGGTCTGTTCGAGACTGCAGATACTTGGAAGATTCCCGCCATTTTACGGTTCGGCGGCTGGGATGAGTGCCCGGAACCCAGCGTACACTGTGCGTTTCATTAGCAATGGAATATTGAGTACGGTTCGGACATCGTTGGTATTTCGGGGGATGTGATCGAGTGCTCGGTAAAGAGACGACCAGCCACACGAGACGATGCTATAGCCCTCGCTAGACTGCAGTTCTACTACTGTCCGGACATCGTCCTACAAGGAGTTGGCACTATTGAAGCCCCCGCTCAGGTACTTATGAATTCGGACTATTGGTATTTCTGATGGGACTAAAACCTTACGGATAAAAATTGCAGCTGACACTTAAAGTGAAAAGAGAGAAGCTTTCGAATGAAGGTCTGCTTATCTAAAAAGCAACTGCAGCGGACTGCTATGGCCTCGACGATCGTCTTGCTGCCACAAGCCGTCTACCGCGCCGATAACGCAGCTGAACTTGAGCGTTCCATGTCGAAAAGCTATGGGCGATAACGAGGCATCTCAAATTCGGGCGGAAGTGTTGCCACTCTTCGAGAAACACCGCCTGCAGACAGGATCGCCATACGAGGAGAGCCAGTTCCTCAGTTACCTCACCAGTCGAGATGGCGAAAGACGGGAGATCGATAGGAGCTTCAGGGCAACATGGCGCTTGAATCGATTCCTCGATGAGGTCGAAACGGAGTTCGTGGTTGCATTTTCGGTTGCTGATCGAAAGAAGGACTTCACGCTGGATGGGTTCGTCAATCGTATAGCTCATCTTCGCAGGAACAAGCGAGGCTCTCTGGCTTCGCTTCGTAATCGCGGTACGCAGTCTGATGTTTCTGTCCTGATCACGCTGAATTTCCTGGGTTTATGGATACTCGCACTAATTGCCGTATTGACGGAAACGGATGTCTGGCTCTATTGTTTCGGCGGATTGTTGATTGTGGTGAACGCTGCCTTGCTCTCCGTAATTTGGAAGAAAAAGCGACACGTCGATCGCCTGAAAGGACTCATAATGGATTGACCTTAGGTCTTCCATCACCTGAGTCAGGGAGTTAGGTTGAATCGATGCATCCTCGATCCCCACATCTTTACATTCAGCCAAGCGCCGATCTATCGCGTGCCGAGCGCGATCTAGTACATCGACTCGCATCTTTTGATCGGGATGTGGACTCGAAGGACGTGTCGGCCTTGATCAGCTTGTTGTTTCACGAAGCACTCAACCGCGTCTATTCCTCTTCCATCCAAGAATGGATAAGTGATGGGCTAAGCGTTTCCGAGCCTCAGGATATGGGAGGCGGTCGGGTGCGTATGACAGGCGCCTGTTACTGGTTGAGCGGGGGTGAGACGTGCGAGCGGTATCAATTCGATATAGATACGTCCCGCGATCCTTATCGCTACTCCTTCAAGCTCAAGGGCGGCCGCAAGAATGAACAAGTCGCGTATATTGCAAAAACTGACGACGGCTGGTTCATAAATGCAAAGCAACAAGACATCGCGCCTGAGTCTGGACGGTAGCTGTTCATTCCGGGTAATTTCGAGAGATGAGCTCAAGTAAAAAGCGCCATCTGACCGTCCCGGGCTGCAGCTGTGCTTCGTCTTTACTTATTGAGTCTTGATTCGGATGACTAGACTACGCAACCTGCCGGGATTAGGTCCGCAGTCCGAAAAAATGCTCGGTGTTATTCGTGTGCAAACCAAGTCAGATCTGGAGCAAATCGGGCCGGTCAGAGCGTTTTTGAGGCTTCGACAGCAAGGTGCCAAGCCAAGCCTGAATCTGCTGTATGCGATGATTGGGGCCTTGGAGGGCAGAAGCTGGCTTGAAATTGCCCGGTCTCGAAGAGTGGACTTGGCGCTCGAGCTCGATGGCTATTCCGACCTGAAGCGTCAGCTCGAGAAAGAGGGAATTGAGCTTCAGGTATAACCAGTCGCTACAGCCAACACCGGTCGAAGTCGGGGTTTCCATGCCGCGAAACCCGACCGCCAGCAGCGGCACAGTTGAAGTCGAGTGTTAGCGGGGTATTCGGCGTTGGAGCCAGAGCAAACGAAGATTGGGATTGAAACAGAGTATGACGACTCCGACGAGATCGAAGTCGAGTTTATTTGGGCGGACCGGCTCGGAGATGATCGCTACCAGGTCAAGAATTTCCCGTTCTTCGCATACGGCGTATCGTTTGACGATATCGTTGAAGCGCGGCCAAAGTATGATGATGACCCTTATCCATACCTGACCGACGTAATACAGAAATCCGGGCACAGGACGTTGCGGATTATTCTGGATGATTCGGCTAAGGAGTCCGAGCGCTCAAAGGGCTTGCTTCGACATCTGGCCTCAATGGATTGTGGATACGAAGGTACTAATGGCGAAACCTATTTCGTAATCAACGTGCAGCCGCATTGCGATTTTGATGCTGTTCGTGATTTCCTTAACGAAGAAAACATCCGTTGGGAGTATGCGGATCCGACCTACGAGGAGATGCAACAGCGTGGCGAGTAACGGGAAATCGCCGAAACGTACGACAAGAAACAATCGGTTGGTCCACATGAGCAAAATACGAGCAATAACATCGCTGTTACTTTCATCTCTTTGTGTATTAGCTTCTATCGGTCAATCGGGTGCTGATTCGGTCGCGGTCGGGGAGATTGTCTTTGTAAAGCTGATTCCAATTGATCCGGTTCGTCCCGTCGAAGGGTCAGACGAAGACGCAGAAGAGTTCATCGTCACAAACTCTTGTGGGGATGGTGAAGTTTTGTATCGTACCGATAGCCGCGACTTGCCGCTTAAGTTCTCAATAGGTGAATGGTGTCAAACGCCGTTCGACGAGAAGCACCACTTACAATTAGTGCTTTTTGACGATGAAGAACTCCTTGAGTACCTTCCGATCGAGAAGGACGTGGACGGGCGCGGATTTGTGTCTCCGTCTCTCGAATCTCCACTGGCGGTCAAGTGGAGCTACCTTGAAAAACCGGTTCGACTGGAACTTGTTGGTTCGGAGGACGACGCAAGCCTCGACGATCAAGCCGCTTACTGGGCTGAGCTGGAGGATCATCTTGAGCGCTGGAAGGACATCATCGAAGTGCGGGGTGAATACCTGGTCCAGATAAAGGGCGTTTTCGTTTACGATGTCATCGCTGCCTATGATCCGTAAGCTGCCGCCGCTTAGCTGGACGACTTAAGCGAGCGTTGGCGTAACATCCAGTGACCAAACACGTCGACATTACCACACACCAATTCAAGCTTGCGTTGGTACGAAAGCTCAAGAACTTAGTGCCCGATTGCGAGGTTGAATGGATCGAATGCGATTCGGGGCTTGGCTTTGTGTTGGTCGATGGGCGCGGACGACGTCGGTCGAACCTCATCCGGTTCCACAGATACTCTGATGACTTGCTGACAAAGCACAGACTCACACTGGCTATTATTAGAGCTGGCATGCCGGAGGGAGGGTCGCCTGATGGATTGCAGAGATAGTTGGGTAGGAACGTCATAGTGAGGCATATTGATACCCCCTGGTCACGCACACGCCGGTTTATGCTGGTCAGTGGCATCCTGATGTTTCGGCCTGCGCTCGCCGATCTACCGCCCAGTGCCTTGTACCATCGAATCCAGGAGTCAAATCACGCGGATTTGTTTCCGAGAGTAGCGGACTACAACGTCCTTGAGAGTGTGTGCGGTGATGAAATCACAACGACAGTGTTGGTTTTTGATTCGGTCACGGATTCGATGAAGGGTGTACGGCGGATCGTAGTGTTTTCACGGACGGGCGAGTACCTCGGTTACTACGGTGGGTTCAACGAGGCACCGGTGTCGTTCGAAGGGTGTGACTTGATTTTTCCAAATGCGGAAGGCGGCGATCGGGTTTCCTTCAGCAATGGTATGCCGCCGCGGGAAGTGCGAGTTGATGGTGAAATTTTTGAGTTCCAAGCAGCTTCTTAGCTAGCTTTTGTAATCATAGAGGGGTTACTGAGTGAGGCTTTTGTGTTCAATCGCAAGTGTGTATCTCCAGCTCCAGTACGTGGTCTCAATTTTTGTCATAGTTTACTTCGCCTCGCTGTACTGGATGTACGGTCCTGATGGCACCCTCTGGTTACCGATAATGATTGGCATTGCCGGCATCGTACTCGGGCTGTTAGGAATCGCGTTGGCATGGTTCGCACTGCGCGTCGTCGATCAGCCTTACCGGTGGTTTCGTGTCTTTTGCAATATGGTGTCGGTCTTCTGGTTGCTCGCAATTCCTGTGGGTCCCTATGTTGCGTTCCTTTTGAGAAAATGGTCCTTTGACGAGAATGCACCCACCAAAGAGTCGACGTAACAATGAAATTCAATTGCCTCGGGTCGATGCTTACGATCAGGGATACGCAAAGCTCAAGCGTAACGGCGTTCGGGCGTTATGCTCGCCAATCGTGGACTCTCGTTTTGATTGCGCTTGGCTGCGTGGCTACCTCTAGTCCATCGTATGCCGAGCTGTTTGTTGGCTCGGCGGAATACCTGGAGTCGCACGAGCTACAAATTGCGTGCGAAGAAGATGAGTTCTGCATGAATCCGTGGCTTAACCTCTATCAATTCATAGGCGTATCAGTGGGCAGTGGTGAAGACGTGGAGTTCGTCGCATACAATTCTGGCTCGATCATTCGAACCGAATATCTCTGGCTCGCCAACATGGAGCGGACGGACAACGGTTTTTCGTTCGACGATACTATCGCGGAGTATTCAATAAACACACTTGAGCTCAGCCAAGAGTTTTTCTGCACAGATAACCCCAAACTCGCCGAGCGGCTGGAGCCTGATGTTCAACTAGCGGGCGAGACCAAGCCCTGCTTCAGTGAAGAGACGATCTACGAAGGTTTGCCTGAGCGTGCTGAGTCTGAAGACGATTTGGAATAGGGCAGTGCAGAGTTCTTGGAGTCATGCAAAAGGAGCATTTGCATTGCAGAGACATGACTATCAAACAGTTTCGGCCGAAGCCGAGTGCGCTCTGATTTTGGCTGAGATGATGTTTCGGCGGGAGACTTGGTGGTAAGGCGGTGGAAATGAACATTAAAACAGACCGCATCGCGGGGGGCGATGCAATAGCGGCCTTGGAATCACGTCGCGAGGTATATCCGACAACCGGAAGCTACCCGTTCCTGATCGGCGAGGCGCGGGAGCTCGAGCGCCTCCAGGAAGCGGCGGAATACAATGAGCAATCGTTCGAAGACATTGTCCGTGGCTCGCTTAGCGTTGATCTCGCCAAATGGATTTCTGGTCGCCGTCGTGAAGCGGGATCGTATGGTTTCTCGCCGCTTGATATTGCTGGTACCTGGCCGGGCGAAGACATCGAGAAGGGTGCAATCTCGTTGCACAGAAAGACCGTGTCTGGTGCCGTTATGCCGAAAGTGACTCTCGGCAGTGCGTCAATTGCCGAGCCGTGGCAACTGCCGGCGGTGGTCGGCTACGGCGGTTGGAATGATTGCCCGATGCCTGAGGTTCATTGCGCGTTCCATCGACACTGGCAGACGGAGTTCGGTGCAGAAATTGCGGGTATGTCGGGAGATGTCATCGAGTGCGTCGTAAGCAATCCCCCGAGTGACCAAGCCGCTGCGATGGAGCTCGCCTGGCAACAGTATTGGTACTGCACAGATATCGTGGAGCAAGGCTGCGAAACAATCAGCAACCTTGCTGCCACTCTGATTAACTCGCCGTACTGGTTCTTCTGGTGGGATTAATCGCTTTGCGGAATGTCGTATGTTTATCTCACTTCTACTGACGCTAGCGGCTGTTACTAACGGCGTGAGTGCGGATGCTATGCCCGAGTGCGAGCCGCGGCGTGATGCGGTCCATCGCGAAGCGCCGACCTATCCAACTCACGTTTTGATGCCGCGTGGCGTCGAGGGCTTTGTGGAACTCGTCATGGGGATTACGAAAGCGGGAGACGTGTCAAATGTGCGAGTGGTTGCGTCAGAGCCACTCGACTTTTTCAGTCGTTCGGCAACGGAAGCCGCCAAAAAATGGAGGTTCGAGCCGTCGGATCAAGAGTGTTGGCAAAGTACGACGTTTACTTTCGAGCTGGATGACGAGGATTGACGTGGTGGGTGAGCAGTGATGCGGATTAACTCTGCGGAAAAACCGCTGCGAGAGTCGCTATGTGAGTTGAGCCGAGTAGCTGCTACGTTCACGGCATTTGCAATACTAGTAGCCGCGTGTGGCATCACACAGGCGCAGATGGCGGTACTCGAAATTGCTCATGTATTCGACGGGGGCGAGGGTATTCCTGTCTACGCCGCAAAGTCTGATGACTTGATCCTGCATCGAAGCCCCAACCTCAAAGCGGAACGGTTTGTCGTCAGTTATGGTGAAGGCAGGAGAATTCCGTTCTCGCGCGACAAGGGCATGACGCGAGTGCTCATCCTTGGTCGCGTGGAGGTTCTTGGATCTACGGCGGACGACGCGTGTACATGGCAAGAGGGTACGGTGGTTGAGTACCTCTATCCATATAGCGAGGGATTTGCTGCGTTACGCGGCGACGGTGAGGAATGTGCCGCGGATATTGCGGATCCTGAAATGTATCGAGTCATTTCTGAACCGGGTTTACAGTTCTGGACTGAGCTTACATCCGACGATGGTAAAGCACTCGGCTGGCTGTTTTTGGACGGAACTCAAACAGATATTATGGATTGGGTATTCTAGATGTACGGCATAGAGACGCATGACTCGTTTCTCCCCGTGATCCTGCTCGTTATCGGGATCGGGTTGTTGCTGGGAGCGATGCTGTTCATTTGGACGAATCGACACAATGATGCGAGTCGTCGCAACGCCAAACGCAGTGTGCCGGTTGCGCTTGTGGCGGGCGGACTTGCGGCGAGCTATTGGGCCGTGGCAGCCGACAAACTCAACATGGTGTTGGGAACGTTCGTCATCATTGTTCTTGTTATTGCGCCGGTCTTCGTACTCAGTTATTTCTTGTTCAGTTTCACCGAGAAGAAGACTTTATGAGTATAGAGATACGCCTTTGTCCGAGAGTTCCGGGCGCTCGGTCATTCCACAGGGAGGGCTTCTCGTGACACCCAGACAGACACAGCTACTGCTAGCTTTCGGCGGCTATTCCGCAGTAGAGGCGATCATGTACGAGCTCTTCTGGTGGATAAGCAGCCGTTTGGAATGGGCTCCGACGCAAACGACGTCCGACGTTCTTGATTCGCTAGACCGGGCATTGCTGTTCGATAGTGTGTCGCCTTACTTGGTCCTATTTTTCAGCTATATGGCCGCCGCGTATCTTCTAAAGAAACGGGTGTTTGTCCCAACGCTGGCGTTCTTCGTATTCTCGATGGCCTATCAACTCGTTACTACCTTAGAGTTTGATCCCGGCGTGTCGGTGATGTCGAATGAAGTGTCGGTAGTATCAAGCATACTGCCGATGTTGCGTGATGGTCTGCCGTTCTATGCGAAGTACTTCGTCACCGTTGTGATCGCAGTGTTCATCGGGCAATGGCTCGCGAACAGGAGTACGCCAGAGGTGCAGCTAGAATCGTGATCGTGATGGAAATTGGGTCGTTAAGGAAACACAGCGATTTGCACAGACATGAGTCTGTGCTGAGTGAGGTTGAATGCTGAAGAAAGGTCTTCTCTGGGAGTTTTTCCAAAACGCGCGGATCCAGCGCTCCGAGGCGACGGCGGATAACGCCCGGATCAAGGGGTCGGATACCGCGCGCCGTGTCGAGGAGCTCGAGGCGGAGGTGGAAACTCTGAGTCTTGCGCTGATGGCGATGTGGGAGCTGATGGGAAAATCCAACGGGTTTTTCATGAAGGATCTCGAGAAAAAAATGCAGGAGATCGATCTGAAGGACGGGGTCCTCGATGGAAAAATGACTCGATCGGTTATCGACTGCACCAATTGTGGTCGACGGTTGGGTAAAGGTCGGAAAGTCTGTCTGTATTGTGGTGAACGATTGGTTCGCCCGTTAGGCAGCCCGGGTGATGTCTAGTCGCTGCATTACTCGAACGTATCCGTCGACCGACCTTAGCTGTCAGTTGCCTATTGGATGGAACAGACGGGAGTGACGTAGGCAGGTATGACCGAGCTGACTGTGTTTTTTGATCTGGACGGCACTCTGACCGACCCAAAAGCGGGTATTACCCGCTGCATTCAGTTTGCGATGGAGCAGCTCGATGTTGCGCCGCCCGAAGCTGACGCACTGGAGTGGTGTATCGGCCCGCCGTTGTTGACGAGCATGGAAACGTTGGTCGGAAAGGATCGCGCAGCGCGGGCCGTTGAACACTATCGTGACCGGTTTGCTCGTGTTGGTTGGCTCGAGAATCAACCATACGATGGCGTAGTGGCCGTCCTTCAGGCGTTAAAGCGGAGCAGGATGTCGTTGTATGTCGCGACCAGTAAGCCCGCAGTGTACGCGCTGAAGATCCTTGATCATTTTGAGTTGCGATCATATTTCGACGATGTCTTTGGTGCTGAGCTAAACGGCACAAACTCCGACAAGAGCGATTTGTTGCGACACGCACTGGCCGAGACGGGTTGTCCGTCACGCGCGATCATGATCGGAGATCGGTTGCACGACATCGTCGGAGCAATCGCAAACGACATCGAACCGATCGGGGTGACGTACGGCTACGGTTCCAGGGAAGAACTCCTGAATGCAGGAGCGAAACGTCTCATTGCGTCGCCCGCCGAGATTGTTGATTGCTTGCTTCGAGCTGAACGATGACTACGGAAACCTGCCCGGGATGTGGCGTGGTGCTGGAGGCTGTCGACGGACCCGTGCATCGATACATGGAGTCGACGCCAAGCTGCTGGGCGATCTACGGCGAAATACTGGCGCGGGAATACAGCAACGCGACCTACATGAGCGTTCATCGCTTAACGGTCGACGCATACGCCGCGCAACATCCAGGTCAGCCTTGCCCGCAGTCGATTCAATCGGTTGCGGTGCATCTGACTTCCCTGTTTTCGGTTTTGGAACTCGGGCTCAAACACGCTGCGGCGACGCAGTTGCTCAAGCGTTGTGCGGACACGATGACATTCGTTTGGCTTGAGCCACCAGAGCATCTCGGGGCGACAACGGTTTTGGATGTTGTACGGGCAACGAATGCGGGGCAACACAGCGAGATCGTGAAGCGTTGGGCGAACGATGTCTGGCAAGCCTGGTCGCCACACCATGCGCAAATTCACAATTGGGCCAGTGAGGCGACGTCTTTGTGAAGTATCCTGTCGTCATGACTGACGAAGACCTGAATGGACGTCTAGAATTTCTCCGGCATGCGGAGCAACTCAAGGACACGCTTCGCAGCGCGCATACCGCACAAGGGCGTGTGGAAAGCGTCGCTGAGCATACCTGGCGACTTGCCTTGTTCGTCATGACGTTTTGTGACCAACTGCCCGAGCTTGATCACCTCAAGCTCATGAAATTGTGCGTACTGCACGATTTGGGTGAGGCGATTGGCGGGGACATTCCCGCACCGCTGCAGACCGCCGACAACGACAAGCGTGATCAGGAACGCGCAGACTTTCTGTTTTTGTTGAAACCACTGCCAGAACCGGCTCGATCGGAATTCATTGCATTGTGGGATGAGTACGACCTCGGCGAATCACCAGAAGCACGCGTTGCGAAGGCGTTCGACAAACTGGAGACGATTCTTCAGCACACACAAGGTGCAAATCCGGTGGACTTCGATTACGAGTTCAATCTAGGGTACGGCAAGGCATACACCGATCAGGTGCCGCTTGCCGTGGCGATTCGTGAGGTGCTGGACGGCGTAACGCGCCAGCGCGCTCAGGAACAAAGTAAGAGTTGCAAGTGAATACCGCAATTGCGGACTCATGGCATCTGAACGTTGATGGATATTGAACTTACAAGCGGTTCGTTGTCGGCTGAAGACCAGGCGACGGTCTCGGCCGGATTTGAAGTTCATACACAAACGGCGGACGCGCCAGGATTCCAGAAGGACCGGTTGAATTGGTTGGTCCGAAATGATGATAACTCGCTTCGCGCAGCACTGACGGCTGACGTTCTGTGGGATTGGCTATACGTTGATGAACTCTGGGTGGACACTGAACTGCGAGGGCAAGGGGTAGGCCGAAGGTTGATGCGCGCCGCCGAGACGTTTGCAACAGGTCAGCAACTGCAAGGTGTGTGGCTATGGACTCAGAGTTGGCAGGCCGCGGAATTTTACGAAGCACTGGGGTACGTAGAGTTCACGCGATTCGAGAATTTCCCAAAAGGTCACGAGAGAATCGGCTTTCGGAAAACACTGACGTAGCGGCCGTAGGAAAAAAATGATGCTGAAAACGACCGGAGAGAAACTCGGAATATCGCTGACGCTGTTCGCTGTATACCTCGGCATGCTGTCGATTCCAGGTTTTGCATTCTCCCTGTCAAACATCCTCGATTCGGTGCCCGAAGATGTCGTCGACTTGTCGGGCGGGAAAGGCGTCATGCTGCGCGTTGGGGGCTTTTTGTACGGTGCGACTGCGCTTGCCGCGGCCATCGGTCTGTTTCTGAAACGGCCTTGGGCACTGACGGCGATTCGGTCGTGGATGGGGTCATGCGTCGCGCTTCTGATCGTCATGATGATCGCATTCCCGATGGATGCGATCCCCGGTGGGGCGCTTGGCTATCTTGGTTTTTGCGGCATTTTCCTTTTGGTGCTTTTTCTGGCTGATCGAGTGATCGCGAGGAGACTTGCTGACGATCAGGGGTGAGGGTTAGATGCAACGCGTATGGTAGAAGCGGATAATCCTTTTCGGTTCGAGAGCCATCAGAAGCGTCAAATAGGCTGCAATGAATAGCCAGAGGAAAACGAGCGAGATCTTTTGGCTCCGGCCCGGCGTGTTAGCGGGAAGAGCAGGCCCAGACTTGGTGCCCTGGACTGTCGAGGAACTCCAGGCGTCTAATATTCGACGGGTGCTATCGGTCAACGATGGCGCGCTCGTTCACCCAGAGGATTTTTCGCCCATCGGAATTGAGTATGGGTGTTATCCACTGCCTGACAACGCACCACCACAGCCAGGTGACGTCGAGGCTGCGATTGATACATTGGTCGCCGCGCTAGAGTTCGCGCTGGCGCCGAAACCGCAGGAGGGTGGGGTGTTGGTGCATTGTCGGTCGGGGAAAGACCGGACCGGGTTGTTCCTTTGTTACTATTTGGTCTGCATCGAAGGTTTTACTACCGAACGCGCGATCGATGAGGTCAAAGCGGTTCGTCCGATCGCGCTAACCGCACCGGGGTGGGACGCGTTCGCCCGCGAAGTCTTGTCAGCTGTGCCCGAACTCTAGTCGTACGAATTTTTTTCGGAGGCAGAAGCATACGCGCATGGACACCGACGTATTTGTGCTTCAGTCAGATCAGGTGGATCTTCTGAATCAGGTCGCTGATGACGTTTTCGATAACGTGGTGCAACCCGAACTGGTTGCGGAGTTCATTGCCGATTCACGCCATCATCTGGCTGTTGCGGTTTCTGGAAATGCAGTCGTTGGATTCGCGTCTGCGGTCCACTACGTGCATCCGGACAAACCGAACGAGTTGTGGGTGAACGAGATCGGGGTGACGCCGGTCATGCAAGGTCAGGGCATCGGCAAGAGACTGATGAAAACTCTGCTCGCGTTGGGGGCTGAGCTCGGTTGTGACGAAGCTTGGGTGCTCGCGGATGAAGACAACGCGCGAGCGCGTTCGTTTTATGAGTCACTCGACGGCGAGGCGTCTGCGGCGGTGATGTATTCGTTTCGGTGTCACGAATAGATCAATCGGTGGTAGGTTAGCGCAAGCGAGGATAGCGGCGCTTTGTGGGGCCTAATAAATGACGAGCAGCAACCTATACAAGTACTCGGCGTTCACTCTGAGTCCGCAAGGGGGTAACCCCGCTGGTGTTTGGGTCGGGGATCAACTCCCGGAGCCGGAAGTGATGCAACGCATCGCGAAAAAGGTCGGCTATTCGGAAACGGCGTTCGTAGCGCCATCGTCGGGTGCGGCTCGCGAAGTTCGCTACTTCAGCCCGGAGATGGAAGTGCCGTTCTGTGGTCACGCCACGATTGCGACAGGTGTCGCGCTAGCGGCTGAGGAGGGTGCAGGCGTGTACACCTTTTCCACGCTCGCGGGAGAGATTCCCGTTACCGTCAGTGAAAAAGGCGGACACTTCGAAGCGTCATTGACGTCGGTAACGCCGAGTCATGAATCACCATCGTCCGCACTCGTCGCCGAGCTTCTAAAAGTGCTGGGTTGGGAGGCATCCGAACTGGACCCTGACCTACCTCCTGCAAACGCCTACGCCGGTGCGAATCACCTGGTCCTGGCGGCCGGCAGTCGCGAGCGCCTTGAGCGACTCGACTACGATTTCGAAACTTTGAAATCGATCATGGAGCGGGAAAATCTGATCACGCTGCAGTTGATCTGGCGGGAGTCTGAAACTGAGTTTCACTCCAGAAACCCGTTTCCTGTCGGTGGCGTCGTCGAAGATCCCGCCACTGGCGCCGCTGCTGCAGCACTTGGCGGATACTTACGTGATGCCGCTTTGATCGAAGCACCCACAACAATTCAGATTCGGCAGGGCGAAACGATGGGGCGCCCAAGCTTGCTGACCGTTCAGATCCCGAAAGCGGGCGGGATTATTGTTCGGGGTGCCGCGGTACCGATAGAGTAACGGGTTGCTACCACGAGGATTGCAGTGGCGGTGATCGCGAAATTGAATCCGAAAATGTCGGTGGAGGCATTCGATGACGGCTATTGGTATGCCTCGGACTTAAAACGTTTTGCCTCAGCGTTGGGTTTTCGAGGAGTCTCGCGGCTGCGCAAAGACCAGTTGGAACCGCTCATCAGAGATCACCTTGTGACCGGCGAGTTGCCCAAGTCCGGGTCTGGCCGAGGCGGAACCGTTGCACGCAAGGATCCGGATGTCCTCAGTTTGCAAACGCGCATTGTTCACTATGTGAGCAACAAGGCCACTAAATCGTTTATCAAGTCCGAGGCGACGAAGATACACGGTGCGGTGCCTACGAAGTCGGGCGCATGGTACTGGTTGAATCGATGGCGTGAAGAGAACGTGGCGCATGGAATCACGTATCTTGACCTGGTCAACCACTACATCAAGCTTTGCTCCGAACCAGGGCGTCTCCCTCAGATTCCATCGGCAAGAATGAACAATTTTGCGTCGGATTTCCTCGCGGCCAATGCCGGTACGCGACAGGAGGCGATGCACGCCTGGGAACAGCTGAAAGGATTGAAGATCCCGAAGACTTTTGAAGCCTGGAAAGCCCATCAATCGTGATGAGAAACTGGGCGAATTGCCGAGAAATTGAAATTGCTTGGTCCTTCGGAGTAGTGTGAAGTTTAAGGGAGCGTGAAGCGCCGAGATCGCGGTGATGTCTGGTGCTTGATGAGGCAATCGTCGGATTGAAGAGGGAATTTCCGTATGAGCAGTCGTCCGGACGGTGTTCGCTGGAGTGGTTCGATTGTCCATTTCGTATGGGGCAACATGACCCGCTGGGTCTTGTACTTTTGCCTCGGACTTTTATTTTTCGAAATGGTGAGGGTTCGAGGCAGCTGGGATGATCCTGGCGTTGTTGCCGGTTCACTGCAGCATGTGCTCGGGGTGTTCCTGCTGTTATCAGGTGCGGTGTTGCTCGTCGCATTAGTTCACAAGGCAGTCGACTGGGTGGCACGAGATCGACAATAGGTCCATAGCGGTCGGATAGGAGGAGGCATTTCATGGGAATGCAGGAATGGCTGGTGTTCGTCGGAACCGTTTTGGTGTTCATGAGCACCCCCGGTCCGAGTCAGCTTCTGATGTTGTCCAACAGTATCGGCAGTGGATTCCGGCGTTCGCTGTTTACTGCGGGCGGCGATTTAACTGCGAATCTCCTGCAGATGATTGTGGCTTCCGTCGGACTGGTCAGTCTCATTGTGAGTTCGCGTAGTTTCTTTGTTGTCGTGAAATGGGCAGGTGTCGCCTATCTTGTGTATTTGGGACTCAAGATGGTGCTGTCAAAACCGAACGCGGATCTCGATCGTGAGGCGCCGGAAAAGTCTGGAACGGCCCTTTATTGGCAAGGTTTCTTTACGTCAGCCGCGAACCCGAAGGCCGTGGTCTTCTTCGCAGCACTTTTCCCTCAGTTCATCGATCCTGAACGCGCACTGGTTGGCCAATTCATGATTCTGAGTGTCACCTACCTGGTCATCGATGCAACGTTTCTCTGCATGTACGGCGAAGGCGCCGATTGGATCAGTCAGAAACTGCGTCCGACAGCCCGGCAGCAATTGAATCGGGTGGCTGGTTCGTTCCTTCTCGGCGCTGCCGTGCTCCTGGGTCTTAAAGACGTTGAGCGACGCTGATTGAAATTCGGACATTTGTCCGTTATCGTTTACGCATCTGTCTGCTTAGCAACTCAGTCAGGAGGCCACAATGACCGTACCTCAATTTCTCGTAGCGGATGAGGCGACACGCGCGGGCATGCCAATTGAAAGTGCTTTAGCAGTCATGCAGGCCTGGACAATACCGGTCGGTCGGTTTGCGGATATCCTTGGTCTGTCCGATCGCCATTGGCGGAGAGTGAGCAAGACCGATGGCGTGCTGGGGCCGATCGAGTCCGATCGTCTGATTCGAGTTCAGAAGATTCTGGAGCACGTCAGTGCGGTGTTTGACGACGAGGATGCTGCTCGTCAGTGGCTGAGAGCGCCTGTTGCGGCGCTCGATGGCAGGACGCCTTTGTCGATGCTGGACACCGATGCCGGAATTGATGGTGTACGCACGATCCTGGTGCGAATTGAGCATGGGGTGTTTTCCTGATCAGCGGATAGTCGTCGATTATGGAGCTGTTCCGTATCACCGCCCGGAGATGGCAAGACACCGCGTTTGATGGTGAGGGCGCGCGCCTCGCGGGCGGTCGATGGACTTCCCCCGGAAGGCGCGCAGTCTACACATCGTCTTCAACGTCGCTCGCAATTCTCGAGACGCTCGTGCATACGACTTCGCAGACTATGCCGAATCTGGTCGTGTTCCGAATCGAAGTGCCAGACCACATTGACCGCACTGAAGTCGTGCCTGAGGATCTTCCCGACGGTTGGCGTTCGGTGCCGGGCCCGCAAGAACTGGCCGAGATCGGCGATCGCTGGCTCATTGACGCAGAGACTGCGTTGCTTCTGGTCCCGTCGGCGCTGGTGCCGATCGAAAAAAACGCGATACTCAATCCCGATCATGAGGATTTCAATGCGCTGTCAATTTCGGACCCGTTTGAGTTACCGCTGGATCGTCGGATGCTGACATGATGTACAAGGCGTTTTTTGGAGATTGTTGTTATGTATCGTGCTAAGAATGGCTACGTTGGCATCAACGAGCAGGTCGTATTCTTCACGACTCGGGCCGGTCTGACCGAGGAGCAGAGCCGTGCAGTCACGCTCAAGGAGAAGAAGAGCCTTGGCAGCACCCATGCTGTGATCGCGCGTGAAAACGTGGCGAGCGTAAACGTAGCCAACAACGATAAATGTGGTCTATCCATCGTCGCGAAAGGACTGATGGATGACGATATATTTTTGTTCTTTGATTCTGCCGAAGATCAGTCGCGAATGCTGGCGGCGGTACGCGAGTGGAAAGGGGGAGTCGCTTCAGTTGAACAGGTTGCACCGGGCCTGCTCGCGCGTTGCGGTGGACAGATTGTCCTGACGCTCTGTGCGATCGCCCTGACTGGACTTTTGTATTGGCTCGTCACTTCGACCGGTGGGGACCCTGTCCAGATATCGGGCGGGCAGGTCGCCAAAAAGGGCGCACTCTATGATCTCGCAACGGCGATCGGGCCGAATGGTGTGCTGATTGTTGGCGGCTTAATCTCTCTGGCATTAGCATGGTCAGCCGTAAAGAAGAGTAAGCAGAGCTTCACAGTCGATGTGTATTCTTTTTCCTAGGGTTGACGTTCGCACTGAGAGTGGAGCGTCTTGTTGACTACCTCCGCTAACCGTCGCGAGGTGCAGGTATGAAAGCCTCGAAAACTGTGGTTGCGGCAACGCTTGCTGGATCGCTGATGCTCCTGGCGACAGCTGCTCTTCATGCAAGCGGCTATTCGTGGATCGCCGAATCAATTCAGGAATCTGATTTATCAGATTTTCTGAAGAGCATCCTTCCTTCGCTGTTTCTGTATCCATCAATACTGATGATTGTACTGGCAGTGGCTGCAACGCTTGCACTGCGGTGGCCTGCTGTTGCAACCGGTGTGTGGGGAGTTGTCTGTGTCATCGTGGCTTTGAATTCATTGCTGGGTTTCATCCTCGGCGGTCCAGTTCCTGGACTGGTTCTACTGGTTGCCGCGGGTCTGTTTGGTTTTGCTGCCTACCGCCAGGCGATGAAACGAGTTTGAAGTGCAAACTGCGAACCGGACTGGGGATTCGTTCACCGGGTTGGCGAGCGGTTCTGATCGAAAAGCGAAGCGATAGTTGAGTTTTAAAGGGCGAATGTGTCATGGCAACGCAGGTGCAAGGGTAGCCCTATGTTCCGCATCAGACTTCGGTCGATTTTTTTGATGGCGTGTTTGCTAGCGACTGTTGGCGGCGTCGCTCTGTACCATTTTGGTCGTCCGGTTTGGGTGCCGATCTATACGAAGGTCATGGGCCGAAAGACCGTAGCTGAAGTAATTGCTGAAATCGGTCCGAGCGCGAGAACCTATTGGCAATCACTGTTTGAAGCACAAGGGCTCGCTTACCCAACTCGGTCCGATTTGGTGTTTCTCGTCTCGAAAGAGGACCGTTGGCTTGAGGTCTGGATTGATGGCGACACACCGGTTTTCCTACACTCAATTGACGTGACTGCGGCGAGCGGAACATCCGGCCCAAAGCTTCGAGAAGGTGATCGTCAAATACCCGAAGGCATCTACGGCATCGAAGGTTTGAACCCGAACAGCGCGTTCCATCTTTCGATGAAACTGGATTACCCGAACGCGTTCGACCGTCGTTGGGGCGCAGCGGACGGACGACAGCGTTTGGGAGGCGATATTTTTTCGAATCTGTCGATGTTGGTCACGCGCTCGGTTCGCGAAGGACGCGCATGTCGAATGTTGTGTCGAGATTAATTAATCGAAAACCTCGACAACTGCAACGGACGTCGCTACCTCAACCGCTTCTGCGCACGGATTCAGGTAGACTGGTGGTTGATCTTGGGGAGATCAGGGGCAAGCAAAAATGGGCGACTATTTCATGGCTGCTGCTGGGGCCACCGTTAGCGGAGATATTGCCGTACCAGAGCATGCACGCGAACACGAGTTCTATGTCAGTGTCTTGACCACAGGTGACGACCCGCGGTGGCGCGATGATCTCACCAACAACGACGGTACGCCGATCATCGGTCTGGGTGAGCGCACGGAGATGTACGAAAGTCTCCCGCTCCAATGGTTTCCGCATATCCAGGTAAGTGATATCGCCAAGAGCGTCGAGCGCGCGCTTGAGCTCGGCGGCAAAGAGCTGATGCATGGGAAAGACGATGATGGCAATAGTCTTTGGGCCTGCGTTGCCGATCCGACGGGGAATGCGTTTGGGTTGATCCCGGTTGTGACGAGTGAGCAGCTTCCGCCGCACGAGGCTGGCGCTCCTGCGCCGGGTCGAATTGCCTGGATGGATCTGACCGTCGACGACGCGGAGTCGGTTAGCGCTTTCTATGAGTCGGTTATTGGATGGAAGGCGGATGCTGCGCCTATGACCGCAGATGGAGAGCAATATTCGGACTACAACATGTGTGTCGAAGGCAACACACCTGCTGCGGGCGTATGTCACGCGCGAGGCGTAAACACGGAGATCCCTCCCGTGTGGATGCTCTATCTCCCTGTCGGGGATTTGGCAGAGAGTCTTCGTCGCGTCGAGGCTGGCGGCGGCGATGTGATCAAGGCCGCGAAAAATGACGACGGTACGTTGGCATACGCGGTGGTGAAAGACCCCCTGGGGGTCAGTTTTGGTTTGGTGCCAGCTTAGGCGGGCGGCAGCGTAGTTATGAAGCCAGGGAACAACAATATTTCGCGCCGCGAGGCCGTGAAGTTAGCTTCCACCGGTTTGGCAGGGGTGGTCATTGCAGGCTGCAGTAGCGAGCCGACACCCGAGTCAGTGGTGGAAAATGAAACGAATGAGAATGCGGCATTGGCTGAAGCGAAAACGATAGATGTGGGGAATACGATGCGAGTTCATTACCTTGAGATTGTGACGGAAGACGTCAGCAAAGCCTGTGATATCTATGGCGGTATTCACGGCGTGAGTTTTGGTGAACCGGACATGAGCCTTGGCGGTGCACGCACGGCAAAAATGTCGGACGGTTCGATGATCGGTGTCCGTGCTCGAATGCACGATCAGGAGAATTTGGTTACGCGCGCTTATTTGCTGGTGGACGACATTGCTGCCGCCGTCGCCGAGGCAGAAAAGGCCGGTGCACTGATCGCATTGCCGCCGATGGAGATTCCGGGGCACGGCACGTGCGCGATCTACATCGAAGGTGGCATCGAAGCGGGGCTTTGGCAGGTCTGACACCGGTGGGTGCGTCACGAGGCCGCCCTTGAAATGCTGAATCTATCCGACGGCCAGTAGCGACGGCTGTCTCGTACTCTATGAAGGATTCCGATCGATCTAGATTGTGTTCGCGTAAACCCACGTTGCTGTTGTCCGTGGTGTGTGGCGGGTTAGAGGTCGCGCTGGTGTTCCTGGCGTCTTTCCTTGTGCCGCTACTTTTCCTATTCATCCCGCTCATCCTACCGGCCCTGTGGACGGCAGGCTCGCCTACGGCATGGTTGATCGCATTGCTGGCTAAGCGTTGGCAATGGGGACCCAATTTGTTCCTTCAGTTGGATGACCGTTGGCTGATTCGAAAAGAGTGGGACAAGGCGAGACGAAGGCAGCTCATGTGAGCTGCAAACGAGTCGGTTCGGATCTTGCGCAACCATTCGCACAAACGCACCGGATCTATCCAACGAACACAGGGACTCTTCGCTTGCGTGCCTGGTACGAAAACCAGTGCAAGGACCACCATGTCGATCTCCCCAAAAAACACGGCTTTATCAGGAGTCAGTGGGGTTTTATGCGCGAATTGATTCGAAACTGGTAACGAATCGATGCGATCGACAGCTTTTTTGCGATGACCGCGGTTTTCGGGGTTGCGCTTCAACAAACCTATGACGTACGTGCAAAACTCTGTTTGTAAAAAAAACCGAGTGGGTGGCGTAAGCGTAGGAATTTATTGAATAAACCTTCCATCACAGGGTTTTAAGATTTTGTCTCTTGTGTGCGATGATTTCGCGAAATAAAGATTCGTGGGAGGAATCGCAACATGCTCGAGCTCAAAGGCGTCAGCCACGTGTACCCGAACGGAACGCAAGCGTTGTCCGACGTGACCCTGACTATTCCCAAAGGGATGTTCGGTTTGCTGGGGCCAAACGGCGCAGGCAAGTCCACGTTGATGAGAACTGTGGCCACACTGCAGACGCCGAGTCAGGGCCAGATTTCGTTCGGCGATATCGACGTTCTTAAAACGCCGGAGAAGTTGCGAGAGAAGCTCGGCTACCTACCACAGGACTTCGGTGTCTACCCGCGGGTGAACGCCTACGACATGCTCGATCACATGGCGGTTCTAAAAGGCATCGCGTCCAAGGCAGACCGCAAAGCGACGGTCGAAACGTTGCTCAACCAAGTCAATCTCTGGGATGTACGGAAGAAAGCCATCTCGGGATTCTCAGGCGGGATGCGCCAACGCTTTGGCGTGGCTCAAGCCCTGATCGGTAATCCGGAGTTGATTATTGTCGACGAGCCGACCGCTGGTTTGGATCCCGAGGAACGGAATCGTTTCCTCAATCTGCTCGCCGAGATCGGCGAAAACGTGGTCATTATTCTCTCCACGCACATCGTAGATGATGTCGCGGATTTGTGTCCGCGCATGGCGGTGCTTGCGGAAGGTCGGTTGCAGCTGGAAGGCGCACCAAAAGACCTGATCGAACAGACCCGCGGCAAGATTTGGTCGAAACGCATACGGCGCGACGAACTCGCCGCCTGTCGCGAGCAGCACGAGGTGATCTCGACGCGCCTGATCGCAGGCGCGACGATCGTGAACATCATGAGCGACGGTGATCCGGGCGATGGCTTCGAGACCACGACAGGGGGGCTGGAAGACGTGTATTTCTCGACACTCGCCGCACTGCGTGGCGGACGCGCCGACAAAGCCGCCTGAGTTCTCGAATCATGTTTGCACAAGTTTTTGCGTTTGAACTGCGTTATCAGTTCCGCAACCCTGTGTTTTGGGTTGTGTCTGTCATCTTCTTTTTACTCACCTTCGGTGCCGCGACGTCGACCAATATTCAGATTGGTGGCGGTGGCAATGTTCATGCGAACAGTCCCGCGGCGCTTGCTGAAACCATGATCATCCTGACGATCTTCTTCATGTTCGTCACCACCGCATTCGTCGCCAATGTGATTGTTCGCGATGATGAAAGCGGCTTCGGACCGATGGTCCGTTCGACGCGCGTGAGCAAGTTCGATTATTTGATCGGACGATTCACAGGTGCGTTTGCAATCTCGGCGATTGCGTTTCTTTCTGTACCGCTGGCGATTTGGCTTGGATCAAAAATGCCTTGGATTGATCCGGAGACACTCGGACCGAATGTGTTCGGACAGTATGCTTATGCCTACTTTCTGCTCGCACTACCTGGGATTTTTCTAACGTCATCATTGTTTTTCGCAGTCGCCACGGCAACCCGTTCGATGATGGGAAGCTACATCGGCGTGGTCGTTTTTCTGGTGCTCTATCTGGTGTTCGGAGCTCTGACTGAGTTCGATCCGGATATGATGGTGTTTGCGGCCTATGCTGAGCCTTTCGGCGGCGGCGCGTATGAGTATCTGACGCGGTACTGGACCGCTTCGGAAAGCAACACGCAGATGGCCCCATTCTTTGGGATTCTGGGTGTCAATCGACTGATCTGGTTCGCCGTATCATTGCTCGCTTTGGCTTATGCGTACCAGCGATACCAATTCGCCGAACGTGGATTGTCGCGTCGCCAGATCGACAAACAAACGAGAGCCGCCAACCGCTTGGCAAGGCAGACGCCGACTCTGGTCGACTCACTCCCGAATCCCTCCGCTTCAGGGCAGTCGTGGGCGAGACTCCTGGTTCGCGTTCGTTTCGAGATGCAGCAAGTATTTCGCAGTCCGGCCTTTTTGATTCTGATGTTGGTTGGGCTCTTCAATGCGGTCGCTGCACTGTTTTTTGTCAACGAGCTGTACGGCACTGCCGCGTATCCGATGACCTTCTATGTCATCGATATCCTCCAAGGCACCTTTACGATCATTCCTGTGATCGTTGCGATTTTCTACGGTGGTGAATTGGTGTGGCGTGATCGCGAGCGCAAGATGCACGAGTTGATCGATGCGTCCCCAATTCCGAACTGGGCATTCATGGTGCCGAAATCACTCGCAGTGGTCGGTGTGTTGTTTGCCGCGTTGGTGATATCCGTCATCGCCGCGATGTTGGTGCAACTGCTTCGCGGCTATGCAGATTTTGAATTTGGCAAGTACTTCGCGTGGTACATCCTCCCGTTGACGGTAGAGATGGCGCAGCTCGGTATCCTGTCGGTGTTCGTGCAAGCGCTCAGCCCAAATAAGTATGTGGGTTGGGCGATCATGATGCTGTATCTGGTTGCCACCATCACGTTCAACGTGATCGATCTGAACCACCCATTGTATTTGTTTGGCGCCGGAATCAGCGTGCCGCTGTCTGATATCAACGGTACCGCGGTGAGTGCAGACGGTGCCTGGTGGGTGCGGCTGTATTGGGGCGCCTTCAGTGTGATGTTGGCCGTTGCGGCACATTGGTTATGGCGTCGCGGGACGGCGGTGACGATACGGTCCTCGCTACGGCAGGTTCCTCGACGTCTGCGCAGCGCCTCGGGTGCTGTGATGGTGGCAGCATTCGCTGTGTTCGTCGGTAGTGGCGCCTTTATTTACAAGAACACAAACGTCTTGAACGAGTACGTCACCGGCGACGAGCGCGAGCGCCAATTAGCCGAGTACGAAAAGAAGTATCTGCAATACGAAACCATCAAACAGCCATCGCTTACCGACATCACGCTCAACGTGGATCTCTATCCGAGCGAACGTCGCCTGGAGGTGAACGGCAGTGTGCAGATGATCAACGACACCGGAGCGCCGGTTGAAGTCCTGCATGTTCGATTCGATGACGCTTATGTTGAAGTGAAGTCCATTGAAGTGCCGGGCGCGACGCTTGAGATGCACGATGAGGCGATGAAGTACCGTATCTATCGACTGGACTCGCCGATGCAACCCGGTGAGCGAGCCAGCTTGACGTTCGACACGCTTCGCGAGCAACAGGGATTTCGTGCGTCGGAAAACGACACGCGTTTGGTGCACAACGGGACGTTCCTGAACAACTCCGAGTTCATGCCGCAGTTGGGCATGAGCCGATCGGGTTTGCTATCGGATCGCGCGACGCGCCGGAAGTACGATTTGCCAGCGGAGTTGCGGATGCCGACTCTGGAGGACGAGAGCGCGCGCGAGCAGAACTACGTCAATAACGTGGATTGGGTGATGTCGGATATCACGCTCTCGACCGATGCAGACCAGGAGCCGATTGCGCCCGGAAGTCGCGTGTCGGATGAGGTGATCGGCGATCGCCGGGTGGCGCGGTTCATTTCATCGTCACCAATTCTTGGATTTTTCTCGGTGCAGTCAGCGCGGTATGAAGTGGCGAAGCGCTCCGATGACGGAGTGGATATTGAGGTCTATTACCACCCGACGCACGACTACAACATCGACGCCATGCTCGATGCATCTGTCGCGTCGCTCCGCTATTTCAAGGACAACTTCGGCCCTTATCAATTCGACCATGCGCGCATTACGGAGTTTCCTGGCTACGCCAATTTCGCGCAGGCCTTCCCCGGCACAATTCCGTACTCGGAGCGATTAGGCTTTATCGCCGACCTGCGTAACCCCGAGGACATCGACTACGTTACGTATGTCACGGCGCACGAGTTAGGGCATCAATGGTGGGCGCACCAGCTGATTAGTGCGAATCAACAAGGCGGCACGATGGTGATCGAGTCGATGGCGCAGTATTCAGCTTTGATGGTCATGCAGTCAATGTTTGGCAAAGACAAGCTTCGTCGATTCTTGAAATACGAGCTGGACAGCTATCTCAACGCACGGGGTAGTGAGGTCATCGAAGAGCTGCCATTGAATCGAGTGGAGAATCAGGGGTACATCCACTACCGCAAAGGTGCTGTTGTGATGTATCTACTACAGGATCGACTGGGCGAAGCGCGCGTGAACTCGATGCTCGCGGAGTTATTGGATCGCTATCGGTTCAAGAGTCAGCCGTATGCAACCTCAACCGACTTGGTGGACGGCTACAAATCATTGGCACGTAATGACCAGGAACGCCAGTTGATCACAGACCTCCTTGAGAACATCACGGTGTATGACCTGAAGGCGGACACTGCGACCGTCACCGAACGCGAAGACGGAAAGTTCGAAACGACACTGGTCGTTGAGGCCGCGAAGTTCTATGCAGACGGTGAGGGACTGGAGACGGAAGCGTCACTTGACGACAATATCGATGTTGGGTTGTTCGCGAGTCGGCCTGGTCTTGAGGCTTTCGGCGCAGCGGATGTCATCGAGTTCTCTCGACGTCCGGTTTCGGATGGGCGTCAGGAGATCGTGTTGGTGACCGATCAGAAACCAGCTTATGCGGGGGTAGATCCGTATAACAAGTACATCGACCGTAACAGCGACGACAACGTCATTGCCGTAGACAGCCTCTAAGGTCTGGCGAGCGGTCGCGATGCTCCTGTGCGATGATTGACGGATAGCGCACAAGGAGCATCGTATGTCCCGTCACATCGTGAAATTCGCGATTGGTCTGCTCGGTTGTATGTTAATCGCAACGGCTGGCGCACAGTCGGGCGACCAATCGGCAGAGGCGCAGTCAGGTATCGTCACGATTACAATCGACGGCGCGGATCAGGTGCCTGCTGAATTGGCGATTGCGGTCACTCGTTTGGCAGATGCGATCGATGACCTTCGTCAAAACGGCATGAACCTGTCGCCGGATGAGATCAAAGAGATTGACCGAGTGTTGAATACGCTCGTCGTGCTGATCGAATCCACTGGCGAAAGAGCCGATCAGATAGACGAGGCCATTCGCAACGCTGAGGAGCCGTTGGTCGCGTTGACCAATCGGTTAGTTGCGCGCGTCGACACTGCGCTGGTGTCCCCGGCTTTGACTCGAGCCGAAGATACGGTCGAACGTTTGGAGCAAGCTACGAGCAAAGCGCGGAAGACCGCAGTGTTCATTTTGTTGGTAATTGTCGCTGTCGTGATCGGAATTTTGATCTGGACAGGCCGCCAACTCTCGCAGTTTTTCAACGTGATTCGACGAATCAGTGATGGTCACATCATCGTGCCGCGATCAGAGTGGGAGGCGAGGGCGCCTGTCTCTCCATCGGCCGACACCACGGTCACAGAGCCTGATGCGAGTTGGAGTAACGATTAGCACGGATGGCTCCAAATCGGTACGCTGCTCATGTGTTTATGAATCGTATCGATGGCCTGGATGTGTGTAGCCAACCCCAACTGTCCATTTCGGAGCGACCAACGGGTGATCTCCGGTGGTACTGCGTGATTAAGGGTTCGTGCAATTGTGGTGCAGTGACGTATACGGCTGATGTCGAAGCGACCGATGTCTATGTTTGCCACTGTTCAATCTGTCGCCGATTTTCTGGGGCACAGGGCATGGCGGTGACGGTCGTGGAAAATCAGAGCTTCCGTTGGACCTCTGATACCGACTCTATAGCTGTGTGGGACAAACCGGGTCACGACTGGCAGGCGAACTTTTGTTCGGTATGTGGTTCTGCGGTTCCGGGCAGAAATGACGAAGCACGAATGTTTATTCCTGTGGGTTCTATCATCGAAGGCGGTGATCGACTGACCGTGGTGCACCACATCTATGTGGATTCGAAAGCTTCATGGGATACGTGGGATGATGACGGGCAACAGCATCCCGAGGCATTCGGTTCTGGCGAACCAGGGAGGGAGTTATGAAATTCGGATACACGATCGTGTACGTACCCGACGTCACGAAATCTGTCGAGTTTTTTGAGCAGGCGTTTGGACTAGCAAGAAGATTCGTCCACGAATCGGGCGACTATGGCGAATTGGAAACCGGAGACACCACCTTAGCGTTTGCCGCGATCTCACTGAGCGCCACCAATTTACCGGAAGGGGTGCTTGCGCCCGTTGCGTCGGATCTTCCCGTCGGCATCGAAATCGCACTCGTGACGGATGATGTGCAGGGGGCGTGCGTCAGTGCGGCGGATCGAGGCGCGGAAGTCTTGGCCGCGCCAGCGCAGAAGCCGTGGGGTCAGACAGTCGCCTACGTGAGGTGTCCGGATGGCACGTTGGTCGAGCTGTGTACGCCGATATCCAGCTAGAGTCTGCTGAGCAATCACTATGTATGTAGGGATCAAAGGGCGATAAAGAGATGAGTGTGAGCTATCAAGCGATCAATCTTGAAAACAAACTGAGTCAGTTCGACGATCATTGGCAGCCACGAGTCGTTGCTGAGATGAACGACTATCAGTTCAAAGTCGTGAAGTTGCAGGGTGAGTTCGTTTGGCATCAGCACGACGATACCGATGAGGCATTCCTAGTGCTTGCCGGTCAGCTGAGAATTGATTTTCGCGATGGAGCCGTCACTCTCGGGCCAAGAGAGATGTTTGTTGTGCCGAGAGGTGTCGAGCACAAACCTTACGCAGAGCGAGAAACGGAGGTCATGTTGATCGAGCCTGGCGGCGTGATCAACACGGGCGACCAGATTAGCGAGCGAACGGCCGAGAACGATATCTGGGTCTAGAGGTAGCGTGTCGGTGGACAGATTGTTTGTATACGGCACTTTGGCGCCAGGGCGTGCGAACTCGCATATTCTCGCGGATGTTTCCGGAGATTGGATTCCGGCCGGTGTCCGTGGGCATTTGAAGCCGGAAGGGTGGGGTGCGGATCTCGGCTATCCAGCCATGATCCCGGATGCTTCAGCACCGCTGATCGAAGGGTTCATTTTTGAGTCGGATCAACTTCACGAGCATTGGGCGCGGTTGGACGAGTTTGAGGGTGACGCATATTGTCGAGTGCAAGTCACGGCGCGGCTGTCGACGGGTGCGTCGGTTTCGGCATACGTCTATGCACTAGCCACGCCGGAGAATCGCTAGCGCCCCAGATTCTGGCCGGGTAGTCTATTCCGTCAGTCAGGGCAGAGGGATTCAGAACATGGCAACACCGATCGTTTTTTTTGATCTTGCTGGCGAGGACGTTGCAGGGCTCAAGGCGTTCTACGGGAAAGTCTTTAGTTGGGAGTCGGATGCGCAGCACCAGTTCGCCGTGCCGGTGGAAACCCCGGTGCATGCGGCGTTCCGCCAAGACCCGACAGAAATGCGGCTCTACATGGGCGTGGATGATGTTGCTGAAGTTTTGAGAATGGTCGAGTCGCACGGCGGTAGTGTCGATGCGCCACGCTTCGAAGTTCCCGGAGTTGTTGTACTCGGTTTGTTTCGAGATCCGGCCGGAAATCCGATGGGTCTTGTGGAGATGGATGGGCAGCAGCCGAAAGTGCCTTAGGGGCGAATTGCAGTTTTGAATAGGTAGCGCGAGCAGATTTTGTATGACGCCGAATTTTGAAAATTACTCTCTCGAGGAGCTGTACGAGGCACTCGATACGATTGATCGGTTCAAGTATCCCGATCGGTTGCGCCGTATTGAGTTGTTGATTCAGGAGAGAGCGGAGGCCTACCGCACCGGCGGCTTTGTGAACGCCGGAGAAGCTCGCGCGGCAGGAATACTGGCGATCAACGCGCGCCGACTGACATCAAAAACCGTCTTCAAAACGGTGTTCTTTGCTCTTCTGATTGTCTTTGTCATCCTGACGTTGCTCATCGCGATTGCTGCTGGACTTGGTGCTCAGGTAATGCAAGTCAACGGTGCGTATGTGACAGGCGTCAAGGGTGCGTTAGTGACGCTCGGGCTGGGTCTTGCGTTCAGTTTAATCAATGTGATCGTTCTCAGCCTGTTGGCATGCCTTGGTGCACGACTGCACGCACTCATCAGCGATGTTCAGGTCGAGCTGGTCATGGAGCACCAGCGAGATAGTGTGCCGTCCGACTAGCATTAGGTCGCGCTTGGCATCCAATTCGGATTAGCTGACGAAAAAGTCAACAACTGCCGTTCACAGAGAACCGAGTATGAGATTTTCAAGCCGCTTACCATTTATCGCCCTGACGATAGCGATGCTCGCCGGCTGCGGCACGACAACGTTCGCACCGATTCGAACCGAGACATCAGTCGACCTCGAACGTTTCATGGGCGATTGGTATGTGATCGCCGCTATTCCAACGTTCATCGAGAAGCAGGCGTTCAATGCGACGGAGAGCTACGCATTGCGCGAACCGGGTGTCATCGACACGACCTTCTCGTTTCGCAAGGGTGGATTTGACGGCAAGCAGAAGACCTACACGCCGGTCGGGTTTGTTGGAGACGATGGGTCTAACGCCGTTTGGGGAATGCGGTTTGTATGGCCGTTCAAGGCGGAGTATCGAATCGTCTACCTGAATAGCGACTACACGCAAACTGTTATCGGGCGCAGCAAGCGAGACTATGTCTGGATCATGGCACGCACTCCGGAGATCCCAAGCGACGACCTGGAGAACATCAAGGCGATGCTGGTTGCAGAGGGCTATGAACTTCAGAAGTTGCGTATGGTCCCCCACCAGTACGAAAAGTAGCGCTAGCTAGACTGTCGAAAAAAGCGCTCTGTGTCCTCATCATTGGGATAGAAGGATTCGACACGGATCTCGTCGGTCGTCACGTCCTGGGGTGTGCCAAGGGTAGAGATAACGGAGAATAGGCTGAGCCGTATTCCGTGTATATCGAGATCCAACGGTAACACCGGCAGAAGCGGGCTCACGGCCGGCGATTCCAGTGATGCATCGACGAGTTCGAGCAACTTACTGTATTGCGCCAATCGCTCCTCATCACCCGACGACTCCGCTTCAGCGCGAAGCCTTTGCAGGAAAGCAGAGGCTGCTTGATCGAAGTTTGTGATGAAACGCTTGAGCCCGTTCTCATGAAGCGTTAACAGTGCGAGGTTGACTTTGTCGCTGGCGCCCAAATTTTCACTCATTGCTTGGAGATCTCCGACCGCCGCAAAGAGTCTTGATGCCGCGTCGTTCTGTCTGACGACGTTCCAGAGCCGATCGACCACGATGGATGGGAATGGTTCGTGGTGTTTCAGCATCTGAGTGACAGCGCGCAGCACCGGCGCCATATCATCGTCGTCGAGTGCTGATTCCTTGTAGACCGGTGTGAATCCGGCGGATTGCAGCATCAAGTTTCGGGCGCGCAGGGGTATATCCATGGCTTCGGATAACCGCAGGACCATCGAGCGGCTCGGTTGGCTCTTGCCCCGCTCAAGCCAGCTCACATGCCGTTGGGAGATATCTGCGCGCAACGATAGCTCGAGTTGTGAGAGTTTTCTTCGTTGTCGCCAGTCGCGGCAAACTTGCGGAAATGCGTATCGATCGACCATCAAACCTTCCTTGATCCACGAACAGGAAACGCGAATTCCGTCGTCATGGCAATAACCTCTGAGGTTATTGCTGAATGTCAGTATTCGGCCCAGGATTCGGCTATCGAACGAATCTCCTGGAGTTGCATCATGTCTCGTAAGTCTCTCGCAATTGCAATGCTCGTGCCTTTTCTGGTGTTGACCGCCTACGCAGTATGGAAAGTGGGTTACATCGGTATATTCGACTATCACCGCCATAGTCCAGCGGGTTGGCAGGTGTTTACGGATCTTGTGATCGCGCTCGTTCTCGTTTTGTCCTTCATGGTCCCTGAGGCGCGACGCAAAGGTCGCACCGTCTGGCCATGGGTCTTGATGACTCTGACGCTCGGTTCTATTGGTCCGCTTCTGTTCCTCGCGACCGCCAAGGGGGCTGAGGAAGCCTAGCCTGGATGATCCGACTGGCTTGCAACGAGTGCGACTGTTCGCACGGTTGCTGCGTTTGCGCGATACTCTGAAGGATGGTTATCCGACTAAAGCCGAAGCGCAAGTTACCGCACACGAGTTTGTTGTTGCGGTTAACTCTGTTAAGCGCGTTATCGATGTCAGGTTGCGCGACAGGGCCCGGTGATTCGCAACCGCTCAAACCCATCGATTGGCTGTTAGGTGAATGGCGCCAGGATCGTCAAGAGACGGTGCGGTCAGAAACGTGGGTTCGAGCAGCGCCCGGCGTGTACCGAGGCGTCGGGCAGATGATTGAGCGTGAAAGTGGCGAAGTACGTTTCTCTGAAGCACTTCTGATCTATGAAATCGATGGTGCTGTGACGTACATGGCGCATGTCGCAGAGAATGATTTGCCGGTGCCGTTCAACATGATCTCTGTCTCTGACACGCGGGCGGTATTCCAAAATACAACGCATGATTTCCCGAAGAAACTCGATTATCAGTTGGTCGATGCGTGCCGGCTTACCGTCACCGTCAGCGACGGAGCAGACAATGGGTTCAGTTTGAATTTTCGGAAAGTAAGCCAGTCGTGTTACTGATGGTCAACGCAGGCGACTGAGCAATCGAGCCGATGGGCGTTAGTACTGCCAGCGGAATCCGATTGTTGTGAGCGTACCTTCTTCCTGATCAGCACCGTCGAACCAGCGTTGGTCAAATCGGATCGCCCAGTTTTTGTTCAATGCGTAATCGACGCCCGCGCCGAACGTGTTGGCATCGCCGGTGAACGGCAAAATGACACTCGTCGATAAACCGTTTGATTCGGTTTCGTAAGCGAAACGTCCGAGCGTGCCGTGCAGTGTCCATCGCTCGTTGATGGGCAGATAGCCGCGCGCATAGAAGCCGAATCCATACACTCGGATGGTTGTATCTTCTCCGTTGAAGAAATCCGAATCCTCGCCGAAGCTCGCAATATTCATACCGAGTGCGAAGTTCTCGATGAAGCGCCATTCCAGATCAAGATTGAAGCCAAAATCACGGCCATCAAACGTGTCGTCGGGCGCATCCTGGTCCTGAATGCGGCTGCGGCCGATGGTCCCAGCGACGACGAAGCCCGTTGGGTTTTCCATTTCGGCACGAACGTCCGTCGCCAGCACAATGAGACTGCAAAACGCCAGCAGCGATTTGACTAGTACAGAGTTTGTATTTGGCATCGTTGCCTCCTGCAGCTCCGGTATCGCCGAGACGCAAATCGGATTGGTTGCATCGGCAATGATCTGTGGTCGAACGATAACAGAGTCGCCGACTTGCGCCACTCCTAGGGCGGGTAGACCTAGCTAACTTTGGTGTCGACGTAACGGATTTGGACGATCTTCGAACAGGTCTCCAACCAGCGCGAATAAAAACGCAGTGCTAGCGCCGAACAGAATGAAGCCGCTCATGGCCTCGAAGGTGCCGAGTAGTTGCCAGTCGGGAGACAACACGATGTCGCCGTAGCCTACCGTCGTCGCGGTCGACACCGAGAAGTAGAGCGCACGTGTCAGCGATTCAAACTCACCCAGAGCCTGGTAGAGCAACGCCCAACTCCAGACCTCTACCGTGTGCAGCAGAATGATGCCGAGTACGGCCGCCACTATGATTACGAATGTCGCGGGCAAGTGTCGGATTCGCATTTGAAGTTTCGGTGAGATTCGGTTGAGCCAGTCGAGGAGCACAACCAGACCGCCGATATGGAAAATCACGCAGGCTACCGTGATGGCTGTTCCAAGAGAAAGCTGTGTGAGCATTGCCAAAGTGTCGAGTATCTCGCAACGGACCGCAAGCGGCGGTACGATCGTCGCGTTGTTGCCCAATGAACACATAAAGCCCGTGCAAACAAATGATCGAGAGCACAGAAATTCCAAACGGATCAATGCTTGGTGAGTTTGCCAGGCTAGGTCATTTCGCCGATTGCTACCTAACGGAAGTCTCTCGAGAGATTAGCCTTGAAGCGTTCGTTCGCGCTTTCTATTCGACGCGTCTGTTTTCTGTTGAGCGATGGATATTGAAGGTGGTGGCGCGACGTCCATCGACAACGGAGGATATCGAAGCGTTAGCGAAAGGGCATACCCGTCAGTTCGCGGCATGGGACGTGGAGGCCAGAGCCGAGAACGAGCTGTTGTTGTGTGATATGACCGGCAAGACGCGCTCTTGGTTGATGGTGCGTCCAGTCAACGACGCCTCGGCCACGCAACTGTTCTTCGGGTCTGCGGTGCTGGGTGCGGCGTCCGGCAACTCCGGGGCGCCCGTTTTGTCGCCGTTGATTCGTATCACGCTGCCGTTTCACCACTGGTATTCAAAAGCATTGTTTGGTGCTGCCCGACGTGCGCTCGTTCGATGAGTGTGTGAACCTGAGTAGATTATGTGGCGCTTGCACTCGTTTCGCGAGCGTATAAGCTAGCATTCAATCGAAACAGGGGGCGATGCGATGACAGACCAGCTGCAGAAAATCACAGATCACCAATGTGAGGCACCACCGGCGAAATACGATGACCTGACGGCGTTGTTCCTGAATTGCACGCTGAATCGCACTCCAGTGTTGTCACACACGGAAGGACTGATCGGTGTCGCCGACGGTATTTTTAAGGCGAATGGTGTCAAGACCGAGATTATTCGTCCGGTGGATTATGAAATTGCGGCTGGACTTGGAAAGAACATGGCGGATACGGCCGAATGGGAACGGGATGATTGGCCGGAGCTCCAAGCGAAAGTTGACGCCTGCGACATTCTCATAGTCTGCACGTCAGTCTGGCTCGGCGAAAAAAGCTCGGTGTGTAATCGTGTGCTGGAGCGCATGTATGGTTACACGCACGACTTTAACGCGAAGGGTCAATACCGGGATTACGGCAAAGTCGGTGCAACTCTGATCACGGGCAATGAAGACGGTGTGAAGCACTGCGCGATGAATATTTTGTTTTCACTCTCGCACATTGGTTACACCGTTCCACCTCAGGCGGATGCGGGATGGATGGGTGAGGCTGGCCCCGGCCCGTCGTATCGCGATGAAGGCTCGGGCGGTCCGGAAAATGACTTTACGAACCGCAATACGACGTTCCTTGTTTGGAACTGTCTGCACCTGGCTCGCATGCTGAAAGATGCCGGTGGGATTCCCGCGCATGGCAATCAGCCGGACGTTTGGGAAGCGGGGTGCCACACCGATTTCCAAAGCCCGGAGCACAAGCGGTAGCTCGCTTTGTTGGGCATGCTCGGTAATCGGTTATTATTCGGCTTCGTGCTGACCTTGTGTTGTTCGTTGGCGGCTGCTGAGCCGATGAACCCGCCTATCGACGAGGTCTCAAAGCGTTTGGCAAAGAAGATTGCAGACGTGCGCGAGGAGTACTCCGACGTAAAGCACCTTTCCCCTGCGGATCTCGACGCTCTCGATCAGCCGGTATTGATAGACGTTCGTCGTGACAGCGAATACGCAGTAAGCCGAATCCCGGGTGCTGTGCATGCGCCTGACGAGGAGCGTCTGCTTGAAGTCGCGCAGCAAGCAGGCGATCGTCCGATCGTTGTGTACTGCTCGCTTGGCGTCAGATCGTCGATCGCGGTCCGCAAGCTGCAGGAACAGGGTTACGATAACGCTGCCAACCTTGACGGATCGTTGTTCGCTTGGGCGAACGAGGAACGACCGCTTGAAAACGACTCAGGCACCACCGAAAAGGCCCATCCGTTCAACGCGTGGTGGGGTCGCTATCTGCGTGAGGCACTGCACGCCTACGAGCCGTAGCACCTGGCTCCTTCTTCACCTCCGCATTGCACGAGCCCCAAGCGGCTGTCATCGTTTCGTCATCTTCCAGTCATAGTACTGTCGTCGCATCGTCATAATCTGCCGCCGGGTTTCAACGTTGGTGGAGTCGGTTATGCGGATGATGAGAGTGATGGCCGTGGCGGCCTTGGTGGCGTGTGTACTTTTGGCAGGCTGCGAGGGCGATGACGGTGCGCAAGGCGCAGTCGGACCAGAGGGTCCCATGGGGCCAATTGGTGAGGACGGCAACAATGGGGTTACCTCGATCACACTCAATCTCGTTGGACGCTACGAGAGCGGTTTGTTCGATGAAGGTGCATCCGAAATCGTCGCGTACGATCCGACGACTAACCAACTCTTCCAGGTTAACGCAGCGTCCGGGCAAGTCGACGTTGTTGATATTTCCGCGCCAAGCGCGCCGGTTCTCGCCGGATCGATCGACGTGGCAGCGGAGATTGCCGCGAATACGACAGTGACGCGAGCGCTCGGCTCTGTAAACAGTGTCGCCGTCAGTGGCGGAAACGTCTACGCGGCAATTGAGGCGGATGCCGTCGACGAAAATGGGTATGTAGCTAGTTTCCAAACGTCGGACCTGAGCTTCATGGGCGCAACGGAAGTGGGCGTTTTGCCGGATTCTGTCGCGGCGTCGCCAGATGGCAATGTCCTTGTTGTGGCGAACGAAGGCGAACCTTCCGATGACTACACGGTTGATCCTGAAGGCTCGATTTCCGTGATCAACATTGCGGATTTCAGTACGGCAGTGGTGATTCCGCCGGCGACGTTTACGGACTTCAACGCAGGCGGAGCGCGCGCTGACGAACTGAGCCCCGATGTTCGGATTTACGGTCCAGGTGCGACGGTTGCGCAAGATCTAGAACCGGAGTTTGTGGCGTTTGCGCCGGATTCGTCGGTGGCCTACGTCAGCCTGCAGGAGAACAATGCGATCGCCGTTGTCGACTTTGATCGGGTTGATCCAACGGTAGTCGCGATTCTGCCACTCGGCACAAAAGACCACAGCATCATCGGGAATGAGCTCGACGCGAGTGACCGCGATGGTGGTATCAACATTCGTAACTGGCCTGTGAAAGGGTTTTACATGCCGGATACGATTGCGACCTACGAGTTCCAGGGTGAGACGCTGATCGTCACCGCCAACGAAGGGGATACGCGTGACTACGACGGCTTCTCGGAAGAGCTGCGTATGGATGACCTGACACTGGATCCGACGGCGTTTCCGGATGCTGCGACACTGCAGTCCGACGAAAACCTGGGTCGTCTATTGACGACGTCAGCCAACGGCGACACCGATGGTGATGGCGACGTTGACGAGTTGTTTTCGATTGGAGCCAGATCTTTCACGATCTGGGATACGAATGGAACTGTCTTGTTCGATAGCGGCAATGACTTTGAACGCATCACAGCCCAACGGCTTCCCAACAACTTCAATGCCGATAACGATGAGAACGATGCGGATACTCGAAGTGATGCGAAAGGGCCGGAACCCGAGGCACTCGCGATCGGTACGATCGGTGGTGCGACGTTTGCGTTCATTGGATTGGAACGTGTTGGTGGTTTGATGGTCTACAACATCTCCAATCCGCAGAGCGCGCGCTTCGTCGAATACGTCATCGATCGCGATTTTTCAGAAGAGCCGAGTCTAGGCGACACCGATGGAGATGGCATCGACGAGTCGAATCCGGCGGCGGGCGATCTCGGCCCAGAGAGCATTATTTTCGTTCCAGCTGCGGACAGCCCGAATGGTGAAGACCTTTTGATCGTCGGCAACGAGGTCTCAGGTACAACGGCGATCTATCAGATCTCTGTCGTGCAGGAATAATCGGTTTTCCACCAAGGCCCGCGGCGGAAGCGCTCCGGGCCTTGAGTTGGCCGACGAATGGGCGGGATAGGTCGCAATCTCCTAACGTCGATTGCGACCCTGCAGGCTTCGCGACCGTGGGTCGCTCGTCGCCAATCGCTGTCGCGGGCCGCGCTCGCGCGTCCTGTGCTTCGCGGCACTCGGGCATCCTGCCCATCGTCGAACCGGGGGGTTCTCATGACATCCTAGGCAACAGAATAAAAAAACTAAGTCTGTGCCAGCATTGGGTAGAGGATGATTCGCCGCTTCGCGTCGAATGGTCTCGCGGTTCCCGCTCGGCTCGAACCGGCTGCGTTTGCTTCGCAAATGCACCGCTTCTCGTCCACCCAGGGACCGCATAAACAAAAACGCCCGCGTTAAGCGGGCATTTTCGTTTATGGCGTCCCCTAGGGGATTGATCCGAATCGGCTAGCGCCAATTCGGACCCTTCGGGCTTCGCGACCGGTGGTCGCTCGTCGCCAATCGCTATCGCGATTGGTCGAACCGAGGGGTTCTCATGACACCCTAGGCGACAGAATAAAAAAACGCCCGGTACCGGAGGTACCGAGCGTTGTTTTATGGCGTCCCCTAGGGGATTCGAACCCCTGTTGCCGCCGTGAAAGGGCGGAGTCCTAGGCCTCTAGACGAAGGGGACAAACACTTCGTTGTCGGTGCTGATCTGGCCTAAAGATCGTGAAACTGGTGGAGCTAGGCGGGATCGAACCGCCGACCTCTTGCATGCCATGCAAGCGCTCTCCCAGCTGAGCTATAGCCCCGACAGAGCGGCGCAATATAAGGTGCGGTTGCAGGCATGTCAACAGCGCGTAACACTTCTCGGTTGAATGCTCGCGGTGCTCGACTCACGCTGCCGAAAAAGGGCATTTTTGGTATCATTAGAAACTATATTGCCGCTGAGTTGGCACCCAAAACCGACGGAGATCCGCATGTCGATTGAGCTCAAGCGAATACACCACGTGGCCTATCGCTGTCGCGATGCGAAGCAGACCGTGGAGTTCTACCAGCGCATCCTGAACATGAAGTTCCTGCTCGCTATTGCCGAGGACGAGGTCCCGTCCACAAAAGAGCCTGATCCGTATATGCACGTTTTTCTTGATGCGGGTATGGGCAATGTGCTCGCATTTTTCGAATTGCCCACGCAGCCCGATATGGATCGCGACCAGAACACGCCGGAGTGGGTCCAACATATCGCGTTCGAGGTCGAGAGCGAAACCGCATTGAATGATGCAAAAGCGCGTGTGGAAGCGGAGGGAATCGACGTGCTCGGACCAACCAACCATGGCATCTTCAAATCGATTTACTTTTTTGATCCTAACGGTCACCGGCTGGAGTTGGTGGCGAACACGGCGACGCAAGCACAGTTGGATGAGTTGCATAGCGTTGCGCCGGCCATGCTCGAAGAGTGGTCGAAAACGAAGCAAGCACCGAAACACGCAGCGTGGCTGCATGAAGCAAACGAGGGCACACAAGAATGAAATTAGCGTCATACCGATCCGGTCGTGACGGCAGCCTTGTCGTCGTCTCCGACGATTTGACGCGCTGTCAGTCCGCTGCCGACATCGCACCCACCCTGCAATCGGCGCTCGATCGCTGGACAGAAGTCGAGTCAGCGCTGCAATCGCTCGCAGCAAAGCTGAACTCCGGTGAAATCGCAGGTGAACCGTTTGACCAAAGTCTCTGTGCATCGCCACTTCCGCGTGCCTATCAATGGGCCGATGGTTCTGCGTACATCAATCACGTTGAATTGGTGCGCAAGGCGCGTGGTGCTGAAGTTCCAGAAAGTTTCTATTCGGATCCGTTGATGTATCAGGGCGGTTCGGACAGTTTCCTCGCGCCGCGTGAAGACATCGTGATGCCGGACGACCAGACGTTTGGTATCGATATGGAAGGCGAGGTGGCGGTAATCGTGGACGACACGCCAATGGGCATCTCGGCTGAAGACGCACTCGAAAAAATTCGATTGGTGATGCTGGTCAATGATGTTTCGTTGCGCGGCTTGATTCCTGCTGAGCTTGCCAAGGGGTTCGGCTTTTTCCAGTCCAAACCGTCGAGCGCGTTTACGCCGTGTGCAGTGACACCATCGATGCTCGGTGATGCCTGGCAGGGCGGTAAGCTGCATTTGCCGCTACAGGTGCGATACAACGGCGAGGCGTTCGGGTCAGCGAATGCAGGCATCGACATGACATTCGATTTTGGCCAGCTCATCGCACACGCGGCGCGCACTCGGCCGCTGTGTGCGGGCACGATTATCGGCTCGGGTACGGTGTCCAACAAGCTGGACCGCGGTCCAGGCAAGCCCATCGCTGAGGGCGGTGTCGGTTACTCCTGCATCGCAGAGATTCGGATGATCGAGACGATTCAGAACGGTCAACCCTCGACGCCCTTTATGCGCTTCGGTGATCGAGTTGAGATCGATATGCTTGATACATCCGGACAGAATATTTTCGGCACGATCGATCAAAAGGTTGTGTCGAGTTAGACCTCAGAATCCGCCGGGTATTTTTTGCGGCGAGGTGGGTTGTTGCGTCGGTCCACGTTATGATTGAAGTCAACCTGATGAATGGAAACCACCATGCAAAATCTTTTTGACGTTTCGGGCAAGGTCGCTTTAGTGACCGGCGGCTCTCGCGGTATCGGCGAGATGATTGCCGAGGGCTATGTTCGCAACGGTGTGCGCGTCTACATCTCAGCCCGCAAAGCTGAAGCCTGCGATCAGACGGCGGAGCGATTGTCGGAAATCGGAGAGTGCATCTCGATTCCAGCGGATTTGTCGACGACGGAAGGCCTCATGGGCTTGGTGGGCACAATACGCGAGCGCGAGAGCAAGCTGGATATCCTGGTCAACAATGCTGGCGCAACGTGGGGCGCTTCATTTGACGAGTTCCCGGTTAATGGCTGGGACAAAGTCATGGACATCAACGTCAAGTCGCCATTCTTTCTCAGTCAGCAGTTGATCGATCTGCTGGTCGAAGCAGGCTCGCACGAGGACCCGGCGCGAATCATCAATATTGGCTCCATCGACGGACTGCACGTATCAGAGCTTGAGACGTATTCCTACGCGGCCTCCAAGAGCGCAATCATCCATCTCACTCGTATGATGGCCAAGAACCTGGCCCGGCGTCATGTCACGGTGAACGCAGTCGCGCCGGGACCGTTTGAAAGCAAGATGATGGCGCATACGTTGGCGACGATGAAAGACTCGATCGTGCAGGGGATTCCGCGCGGTCGAATAGGCGAGCCGAGCGACATGGCGGGTGTTGCGATCTTCCTCGCGTCGAAAGCCGGAAGTTATCTGAACGGGGTGGTGATACCCGTAGACGGTGGCCTTTCGACCACCGTCTAGGTGTATAGACTCAGTCTTCGGATTTGGCTTCTGATTGCAGTTGGTTGTAGTTTTGCTGGCCTAGCTTGTCGATCAACGAGAGCTGCGTCTCGAGGAAATCTACATGTTCCTCTTCTGACTCCAAGATGCGTTTGAACAGGTCATGACTGACGTAGTCCGTTATAGACTCGCTGTAGGCGATAGCCTCACGTAAATCTGGAATTGCATCGTGCTCGAGCGCGAGGTCGCACTCAAGAATTTCTTTCACGTCTTCGCCGATTCTGAGTCTTCCGAGGTCCTGGAGATTAGGGAGACCCTCTAGAAAGAGGATGCGCTCGATCAACCAATCGGCGTGTTTCATCTCGTCGATGGATTCGTGGTATTCGTACGCCCCGAGTTTCGTGATGCCCCAGTCGTTCAGCATGCGTGAATGCAGGAAATACTGATTGATCGCCGTCAACTCATTCTTGAGGATGGTGTTGAGGTGTTCGATGACTTTCTTGTCGCCTTTCATAGCTCGCTTCCCTGGTTCGTAGCGGTGGATTCGCAGATTGGAGATGCGCGCATCATAACGGCGTTTTGTCAGGATGCAAGCACGACTTACGGAATGAAAATCACTCCTATTTTCATTCGGTTACACGCTTGTTTTGTCACGCGCAGTAGGGCGTCAGGAAAGGTTTGTCACGCACTCGACAGCTGTGCTGAACCGGCGTTTTGGGGCCGATAAATGCCTGGGGAGGGGGCTGGGCGACGACGATGCTCGGCCAGAATTTTCTCAGCGTCTTCCGAGCAACTGCCACAGCAGCTCGCGACGCCTAGCGTATCGCGCAACGCTTCGACTGAGTCGACACCACTTTCGACCGCGCTTTTGATCTGGCGATCCGTGATTGCTTGGCAGATGCATACGTACATAGTCTTAATGTAAATGTTAATGAGAATGATTGTCAATAATATTGTGTGAATAAGATCACGGTTTTGATCGATTCGTCACATCGGCCATATCGAACGATTCGAATCAAGAATTTGCGGGGTGGTGGCTCCCACATGGCAGCCACGCATGGCACACTTCCGCCCCTGATGGATATGACAATCACCTGACGGATCAATATGGCGAAATCTCAACCCACTTTGCTCGTCGTTGAGGATGACCCTGGCCTGCAGAGCCAGCTCAAATGGGTCTTCGACGATGTTGAAATGGTTCAGGCAGAGGATCGCGAGAGTGCGATCGACGCCATTCGCCGGCATGAGCCTGAAGTTGTGTTGCAGGATTTAGGATTGCCACCCGATCCAGATGGCACCGCAGAAGGACTGCGGTGCGTTGAGGAAATTCTTCAGCTCGCACCGAACACCAAGATCATTGTCGTTACCGGTCATGGCGATAAAGACAACGCGTTGAAGGCGATTGGTGCCGGGGCCTACGACTTTTATCAGAAACCTCTCGATACCGATGTATTGAAACTGTTGGTTGGACGCGCCTTTACGCTCGCAGCGTTGGAGGCGGAAAACCGCCGTCTCAGGAAATCGACGTCTCATTCACCGTTGGATGGCATCGTGGCGGTCAGCCCTGGCATGTTGAAAGTGTGCCGCACTATTGAAAAGGTGGCACCAACAATTGCGACGACACTGCTGCTCGGAGAGTCGGGTACCGGAAAAGAAGTGCTCGCGCGCGCTATTCACAAACTGAGTCCACGCGCAGACCAACCTTTTGTTGCGATCAATTGCGCCGCGATTCCAGAGAATCTTTTGGAGTCGGAGTTGTTCGGCTTCGAAAAGGGTGCGTTCACGGGCGCAGCCAAACAAACGCCCGGTAAGGTTGAGGTTGCCAGCGGTGGCACGCTGTTTCTCGATGAGATCGGCGACATGCCGATGTCGCTGCAAGCTAAGCTGTTGCGTTTTCTTCAGGAACGCGTGGTTGAGCGAATTGGGGGTCGGGTAGAAATCCCGGTCGATGTGCGTGTCGTTTGCGCTACCAACCAGAATCTAAAGTCGCTGATTGAGAGTGGTGGTTTCCGTGAGGACCTCTACTACCGGATCTGCGAAATCGAAATTCCGATTCCTCCACTTCGCGACCGTGAGAATGGTGTACTCATGTTGGCTCGTGTGCTCCTGGATGAGGCGGCGCAGCGTCATGGCAAATCGATTCGAGGTTTCAGCGAAGACGCACATCAAGCGATGGTTGCGCACTTGTGGCCCGGCAATGTCCGCGAACTATCAAACAAGGTTAACGGCGCTGTGATCATGGCTGACGGCCCGCAGGTTACCGCCGAGGATTTGGGCTTAGAGGTGCCCGAAGAAGTCTTGTCGCTGAATCTTCGTGAGGTGCGAGATGCCGCTGAGCGCAATGCTACGCGCCAGGCGATCGTTCACACCGGAGGTAACATTTCGAGAGCCGCTGCATTGCTCGGCGTCAGTCGTCCAACGCTCTATGATCTGATGGAGCGCCACGGCATCGAAGCCGAAGGTCTGGTCGCGAAATCGGATTAGCGGTCTTTAAACGCGTCCGGATTCAGATCATGTCGCGCGAGTAGCTTGTAGAAATCCGTTCGATTACGTTTTGCGAGCCGCGCAGCCTGACTCACATTGCCGCCGGTAATTTGTAGAATCTGCGACAGGTAATTTCGCGTGAACTCATCGCGCGCGTCGGAGAAAGAGGGCAACCGCTCACCGTGCTCTCCCAGAGCCGATCTGACGAGCTCTGCGCTGATCACAGGCGAGCCGGCGAGCGCCACGTTTTGGCGAACGACGTTAAACAGCTGACGAATGTTGCCGGGCCACTTTGCCATGACCAACAACTCGAGTGCCTCGGGGGCATAGACGCGACGTTCGGTGTCGCCTTGTTCGGTAAGCTGGCGAAGAAAATGGGCGACCAGCAGAGGGATATCTTCGCGTCGCTCCTCCAATGGCGGCATTTCGATGTTGACGACGTTCAGGCGGTAGTAGAGATCCTCGCGGAACTGTCCACTGGCCATTAACTCGGCAAGATCTCTGTGGGTGGCTGACAATACGCGCACATCCACATCGATCGACTCGGTGCTGCCGACAGGACGAACCTGATTCTCCTGCAAAACTCGCAGCAGTTTGACCTGCAGTCGCATCGGCATATCGCCGATCTCGTCCAGCAGTAGCGTGCCGCCGTTGGCTGCCTGGAACAGGCCTTTGTGCTCTGTTGTTGCGCCGGTGAACGCGCCTTTGGCGTGTCCGAACAATTCGGATTCCAGCAGATTCTCAGCCATGGCGCTGCAATTGATAGCAACGAAAGGGCGCTCGTTGCGTGTGCTGGCGCGATGGATTGCACGTGCGAGCAGTTCCTTGCCGGTGCCAGACTCGCCGGTGATCAAAACGCGTGCATCGGTTTCGGCCACCATTCGTGCTTGCGTGAGACGGTCGCGCATCAACGCATTGCGAGTAATGATTTCGTTCGCCCAGTCCTCACCGATCTCGGAGCTGCCCGAAACGCGGAGTGCTTTCTCGACATGCTCCAGCAGTTCTTCTTTCTCAATCGGCTTGGTCAAGAAGCCGAATGCACCACCCTTGGTGGCCTCTACGGCATCCGGAATCGTTCCATGCGCCGTCATGATGAGCACGTTCAGGCCAGGCGCGCGTCGCTGCAACTCATGCAACAGACCGATGCCGTCCATTTTGTCCATGCGCAGGTCGGTGATGACTAGATCGGGCTGAAAGCGACCGAGAACGGCCAGCGCGGCCATAGCGCTCTCGACAGCTTCAACAATGTAGTGTTCTGCCCGCAGCCGAATGCTCAACAGACGCAACAGCCCCGGGTCGTCGTCGACGAGAAGGATTCGCCCCTTTTGCTTCAGGCTGCTCCGACGATTGTTGCCGCTATTCATCGATGTCCGATCCAATCTCGCCAGTGTTGCTGTTTGCACCATTCCGTTCCCGAATTGAGCGTTCGATCAGTGTAATCGCACGCAGTTTCTCTTCCGCCTCTTCGAGTTCGGTGCGCAGTCGGCTGTTATCACTTCTCAACAACTCAACCTGAGCGCGAGCGGCAGCAAGCTCCCGTTCGCTGGTTCGCGTTGCACTGGTTCCAGCCTGCCGGGCTTCTGTTTCAGCCGAGAGCCGCGAGCGGAGCATGTTCAATTGAACCGCTGCCAGCACTTGCTCATCTGACAGGAGAAGTTCTGGTTGGAGCAGAAGCTCGGTCAGCATGCCATCCGCCTGTGCCGCGTTGGTCCAGGGGTGCCCGGGCGTTGCCAGGGCCAGTGCCAAACGCAATCGATTGGTTGTTGTCGGTGCGCGCGTGAAATCGAGTTGCAACTCGTCCCACACTCTCGCCTGACTCTTCGCATCTCCTTCGAGCAAGGTCCTGATATCGGAAAGGTAGAGCGAAACGGTCGACGCCTCAACCGTAAGTGGTTGATTTGTCGCCGATTGGCGACGATCAAACACTTTTCCGACGGATCCGCAGGCCGTACACGCCAGCAGTGCTGTCAGAATCATGATGCGTTTGATGCACGGATTATGCATTGACCACCCGCGGCTGTGTCGCCGTGGCTTGTTGAGGAATATGAATTCTAAAATGAGCGCCCCCGAAAAGCACCGTATCGCCCTGTGCGGTCCTGACAGAACGCTGATCATCGCAAATTTCAACCAGGCCATCATGAGCCTGCACGCATTCGAGCACAACCGAGAGGCCGATGCCGGTGCCTGCGACCAGACCGCCATGTTGTTGTTCGCCTTGATAGAACGCGTCGAAAACCTTTTTTCGTTCGGCCATTGGAATGCCAGGCCCCTGGTCTGCCACTTCCAAGACCAGGGTGTCGTCCGTGCGCTGCGCGCGGACATACAGTGCACCGTCCTGCGGAGAAAATTTCAGCGCATTGGAGATCAGATTGTCGAACGTCGTTCTCATCATCTCACGGTCCGCAAGCACCGAAGTGTCGTCGATGGTCGTCAGCAATCGAATGTTCTGTGAGCGCAGAGATAGCGCATGCACTTTCAACACAGATTCAATCAACTTGCGTAACGGAAACTCGCTGGCGGTTATCACCTCGTTTCGACTTTGCCACGCACTGAAGTTCAACAGGTTCTCGATCAGTCGCTGCAGACGAATGCCGTTGCTGCGCAGGATGTCCGTCACTTCTTCTTGCGGCGCGTCCAGTTTTCCGACTGAGCCATCCAGCAAAAGTTCGGTGCCTTCGCGGATGTTGGCCAACGGCGTTTTCAACTCGTGCGACATATGACGTAGGAAACGATTCTTCTCCTGGGCAAGTTCCAGCAGTCGCTGGCGTAGCCATTCAAGTTGGCGGCCGAGCGCAACGAGATCGGCGGGCCCATCGACGTCAATGCGTTGAGAAAAGCGTCCTTCACCGAGTTGGTTGATCGCGCGATCAAGTACGCGGATGGGGCGGCTCACTCGCCAGGTCACGAATATCATCGTAATCACGCTGATTGCACCGAGCACAACCGCTTGCCAAATCAGGGCGACGCGCGTGTCGGCAGCATCCTGTTTCAGTGCGTTGACCTGTGCATCGATGCCGGCCTGGAACTGCGCCTCGAGCATGCGCGCAGCATCTCCGGCGGCGACCAGATTGCCGATGGCGCCAGCCATCGAATTCGCATCTTCACGTAACGCATCTACCAGAGCCCTGACGGTGGCATCGATACGATCGATCCTGGCAGTCGCCGTCGGTTCGTCAGTGTAGCGACGCAACGTAGCCAGTACTTCGCGAATCTTCTCTCGGTCGGCAGTCAGGAACCCGATCAGTTCGTCGCTGGGTGCGACCAGGTACTGTCGGGAGATGCGCTCCATAATCGACAGCTGTTCCTGCAATTCGCGTGTGTTCTGTGTTGCATCGACACCGGCGACAATCAGCGATTGTGATCGACTGGCAAACCGGTCTAGCTGCAGCATGGTCCAGATCAGCGCGATACTCAAAGGCAGCATGATGATGGCGTAGCCGAGCAGCACCAAAGAGGTTATGGATCGTGGTCTCGGAAATCGAAACGCCATCGGAATGGTATCCGGTTAGTCAGCCCAATATGCCGACTCGTCATGTGCGGCGAGTCGTCGTTCCCAGTCGAGGGCGGATGTGACAATCGCCTCGAGATTATCGTAGCTCGGGGACCATCCCAGGATCTCACGAGCCCGATCGGCGACCGCAATCAGCGAGGGCGGGTCGCCCGCGCGACGCTCTTTTTCGACAATGTTGAGCGGCGCGCCGTTGGCATCGGCCACAGCCGAAAGCAACTCACGAACCGAATAACCATGCCCGTAGCCACAGTTCATGGTTTGTGACTCGCCACCCGCTCGCAGGTAATCGAGGGCCTTCAGGTGCGCCGACGCGAGGTCCTCGACGTGGATGTAGTCCCGGATGCCTGTGCCGTCTTTGGTCGGGTAGTCCGTTCCAAAAATAGCCACATGATCGCGTTTGCCCACGGCCGCCTCGCAAGCGACTTTGGTCAACAGTGTCGCCCGCGGAGTTGACTGTCCGATTCGGCCTTGCGGGTCACACCCGGCCACGTTGAAGTAGCGCAAGATCACGTGCGATGGACCGCCCGCGACTTCCAGGTCGCGTAGCATCCATTCGCTCATCAACTTCGACGTACCGTAGGGGTTGATCGGCGCCGTAGGGTCGGTTTCACGTGCAGTGCCATCGGCAGGAATGCCGTATACAGCGGCGGTCGACGAGAACACCACATGCTTCACGTTGTGCGCGTTCGCGACCGCGAGCAGCGTGCGCGTGCACGCGGTGTTGTTCCGGTAGTACTTCAGCGGGTTGGCAACGGATTCAGGCACGACAGTGGCTGCGGCGAAATGCATAACCGTTTCGATATCGTACCGATTGAACAGGTTTGAGAGTGTCTCGGTGTCGCCGGTGTCGCCGACCACCAGATCACCATGTGTCACCGCTTTAGCAAACCCCGTTGTCAGATTATCGAGAGTGACTACGGATTCGCCACGGGCGCCTAACTGGCGTACGACATGGCTGCCAATGTAGCCGGCACCACCGGTGACCAAAATATGCTTGCCGCTCATTAATCTTCCTAGTGTTCTTGTCGTGCAGATAATACCAGTGTGTGCGTATTCGAGCGCCGAACCTGTCGCAGTTTGACGTCAACAACTGGTTTCGGGTCACTGGCGGTGACCACACGGAGGCTGCTAGGCTGAGGTCTCAACTCAAGGCAGTCGAAATGAATCAGCTTCCCCGTAAACTCTGGATCCTACCGGCCGTCGCTGGTGTGATTGTCCTGGCAGGGTGTGGCAATAGTGCTGAGCCTCTGAGTGCGGCAGATACCGGGCCGCGTGCAAAACCTGAGCTGTCGATCGAATCCATCGATTCTCCATCGGAGCCTACTGTGCCGCTAGCCGTCAGTTACGTTTTTGACGCTGAGCCAACGGTCGGGGAGCCACTGACCATTGGTATTGCGGTGACCGGCGAGCGCGCAGGGGACGTGACACTGCGAATGGCGACGCGCGGCGGACTCGCGCTGTCGGCGAACATGCCATCGTCGGTAGCGCTGAACGTAGGTTCTGGCGCCACTGATGCCGGCCGATTCGATCTTGTGGTGACTCCGGAGGAGGCGGGCCAATCATTCGTCAACCTGCAGTTTCTGGGCAGCAATGAGGGTCGGCCGTTCATCGTCGCCAAGACGGTTCCGGTCCAGGCAGTTGCCGCCGAACTTGCAGTGGATACTAATGGGCGGCCAATCGATACCGGTGTTGAGGTGCTGTCGGCAATGCCTGGCGGTCAGGAAGTGGGTGATTAGTCATAAATCGCTTATAAGTCGATGATAAATATTATAATTATCGCGTTAATCTAGGAAAATTCTCGCTCGGGAATTTTTTCCCACAGACTCCTGAAACGAGACCTTGCTCACGCTTATGTTGAGCAAAACCCCGTAACTTCCTGTAGTCCGGCGAATCGCAATGATTGTGATCCGCCTCGGCTCGGAAGGCCGGTGGCCGCACGATAGTGGCCGACGCGAACGGACTCCTCATTAATAACGAATGAACGCCGCAGGGCGGGAGTGCGCGCAGTGCATCCCATTTTGAAATCGCAGCTTGCGAAAGCAACGCGACCTTCCGGGGTCGAGGGTGTGTTGCATGTCGGGGAGTTGCTCGACATTGTCAGCGGCTTTTATGCGGCGTTGGATGCGGACCAAACCAGTATCCATGAAGCCTTGTATCGGCATGGATCCCCGACGGGCGAGCTCCAGCCGCCAATCGACCATGGCGAGACGCTAACCTCCAGCAGTGGCATTCGTGCGCGCTTTCGAGATTTGCATGACGATGATCTCAGGGCTGTGCTGGACAACGTGGCCGACATGGTGATCACGGTCAGTCGCGAGGGAGAGATTCAGTTTTCCAATCGCGCGGCCGTCAGGTTCTTCAAGCCATCGGCGAGAAGCCTTGCCGGAAAACGGCTCGCCGAGGTGCTTCCGATACCCGAGGGCGTCACTGTCGCAACGTTTCTCGCGCCGTACCTGATCTCATTGGAGGACACCCATCCAAAGGTTCAGACCGGGCTGCTGAAAGTTCGGCGACCCGAGGGTCGGGCGTATCAAGTCGAGGCCACTGCCAGCCATTTGAGCGCGATGGCCGCGGGCGATTTCGTGCTGTGTCTGCGGGACGTGAGTGAGCGTGTAGCGGCGGAACGTGCGGCGAGAGAAAACCATGAGCGCTACCGAGCGCTCGTCGAGCATGCGCCGGAGGCGATCCTTGTCTACGACGTCAAGCAATATCGCTTTGTCGACGCGAATGATAAAGCGACGACATTCTTCAATTTGTCTCGTCAGCGCTTGTTAACTAACGGTTTTTTTGGTTTGCGAGACGCGTCGCCTGACGCGACGCCCGATGCTGAACAGGCACGAATCGATGCCTACCTGCAGCGCGCGCTTGACGGGCAGCAGCCGACCTTCGAGTGGATCTACCGGCCACGCGATGGCCGGGAGCTCCATTGTGAAGTGCGTTTGTCGCATCTGCCCGCTTTGGGGCGTTCGCTTGTTCGGGCGAGCGTCACCAGCATAGCGGAGCGCAAACAACGCGAAGTTATCGAGTACAGCGAAAAGAAACTGCTGGAGATGATCGCGACAGATCGTCCACTTAACAAAGTCTTACGCGCGGTATGTCGGACAGCCGAGAGGATGGCGCCCGGTGGTCGCGCGGCGCTGATGCTGGCAGACGCAAACGAAAAATTTATGAGCGTGGAGTGTGCCCCCGCGTTTTCGAAGCTCGAGCTGAGCCCTCTGCGAGAGCTCTCTTTGAAGGCGGCTGAGCTGACCTGCGGCGTGGCGATGGCAACGCGCAAGGTGGCGATCACAACAGATGTTCGTGCGCACCATGCGTGGAAGAGTCACATCGAATTTGCGGACCGGATTGAGCTTTCGTCGGTCTGGTCGATTCCGCTGGGAAACAACGAGGAGCATGCGCTTGGCACGCTGGATCTGTATTTCGGTGAGTTCAGCGAGCCGAACACTGAGCAGCTGGATGCGTTGAACGGCTTGGCGCGACTTGCTGCCTTGGCGGTAACCGGTAATCGGTCGAAGCAGGCCCTTTCGATCAGCGAAGGGCGATTTACGAGCTTGTTCAACCACGTGATTGAGGGTGTCTACATCGCCACCACAGAAGGTCATCTTCTGGCCGCAAACCCGGCACTCGTCGAAATGCTGGGCTACGACAATGAGCAGGATCTGCTGCAAAACCTGTCGCGCAGTTCGGCATATGTTCGCGATACCGATGCGCGGCGGTTTGAGCAACTCATTTCGTCGTCTGATCGGGTAACGGGCTTTGAGTCCAAAATGCGGCGGAAAGATGGCATGGTGATCGATGCGTTGGAAAACGCGCGCCTTGTGCGGGAGGAGGGCAGTGAGCCCTATCTTGAAGGAACAATATCCGACGTGACCGAACGCAAACGCGCCGAACGCGCGGTGTTCGCTGCCAAAGAGCGCGCTGAGGTGACGCTGAAGTCAATTGCGGACGGCGTTATTACGTGCGACGAGCACGGCTGCGTTGAGTACATGAATCCAGTTGCAGAGACACTGACTGGCTGGAAACTCAGGGCGATGGTGGGTCAGCCAATCGAGGAGGTGATGACGCTGGTCAACGAGCATACGCGCGAATTGCTCGATAACCCGATTGTGCGCTGCCTGAACGAGGGTCGTTCGATCTCGAACACGAACCCGACGCTGCTGATCGACCGCGCGGGCAGGGATGTTGCGGTGCAAGACAATACCGCGCCGATTCGCGACGACAGTGGGCAGATCGTTGGCGCGGTTATGGTGTTTCACGATGTTACGGCGGAAGGTCGGTTATCCCGCAAACTGTCGTACCAGGCGTCACACGATGCGCTTACCGGTTTCATCAACCGACTCGAATTCTCCAACGTACTGGAGCGCGCGATTGCGCGCGCGAGGAACTATCAGGGTGAAGAGTATGCCCTGCTATATCTGGACCTTGACCAGTTCAAGCTCGTCAACGACACGTTTGGCCACACTGCTGGCGATGAACTGCTGCGCCAGCTGTCAGAACGAATTCAGACGTGCGTCAAAACGAACGACACCGTAGCGCGCCTCGGCGGCGACGAATTTGCTGTCTTGCTCGGAAATGTCAGTCTGGACAGCGCGGTGGATATAGCGGAAGCGCTGAGACAGAGCGTTGAGGGGTTCCGCTTTGAGTGGCAAGAGGTCGGCCATACGGTGCAGGTCAGCATCGGAGTCGTCGCGGTAACGGCGCAATCCGCATCGGTCGGTGCTGTTTTGAGTGCTGCCGATGTCGCCTGTTTCACGGCGAAGGATCTTGGCCGCAATCGAGTGCATGTCTACAAAGAGGGCGAGACGACCGCCCATCACCAGCAGATGCATTGGCTGACGCGGATCGATCGCGCGCTTGAGGACGATCGATTCAAGTTGTTTTACCAGCCAATCGTTCGGATCGGCGACGATGGAGAAACTCGCTACTGCAATCAGTATGAGCTGTTACTGCGAATGATCGACGAGGATGGCGAACGTGTGCTTCCGTCAACGTTTATCGCCGCAGCCGAACGTTACGATCGCATGCCTGCTGTGGACCGATGGGTTGTTGAGCATGCACTCGAACACGCGGACCAGGGCGACCCAAACGAGCCTGCTGCGTATACCCTTTCCATCAATCTTTCGGGAAATTCGCTCAGCGATGACCGGTTTCTGGAATTTGTCAGGGACAAGCTGCAAAGCACGCCCCTGTGCCGTGGCGCCGTGTGTTTTGAAATCACGGAAACCGCGGCGATTGCCAATCTGACGCGAGTCCGACATTTCATGGGAGAACTTGCATCTCTCGGATGCCGCTTCTCTCTCGACGACTTCGGCAGCGGTTTGTGTTCGTTTGGCTACCTCAAAAACCTGTCGGTTGATTACGTCAAGGTCGACGGTGCGTTTGTTCGCAACGTGGCGGCGGACCCGGTTGATCGGAGCGTGGTGGCGGCAATTGCCCAGGTAGCCCAGACAATGGGCATCGAAACGGTAGCCGAACACGTTGAGACCGAGCAGATCCGTCAGGCGCTTCCATCGATGGGCGTCAATTTGGTGCAAGGCTTTGATATTGCAGAGCCGAAGCCGATCGAAAAGTTCTCGCCTTGGGTGCCCAGCGAGTCGTTGCAGGCCTGACCGCTTGCAGAGTGTGTCCGTCGCGCTAGACTGAAGCGCTATGACATTGCTCCATGCCACCCTAAATTGAATCTGTCTTCTGATCTCGACCGCGTGATCGGCCCCGTGTATGAGGCCTGGTCTGGAGACGATGCGAGTCCCGCTATCCTCGTCTGCGAGCATGCGGGAGTCGACATCCCGGTCCACCTGCGCGGGCAATACCCCAAGGATCTGCTGTCGACCCACTATGGTTCCGACCTTGGCAGCCGTGCCCTCACGCTGGCACTCGCTGAACGACTCAACGCGCCGGCGCTGTGCGCGCGCTATTCCCGCATCGTTATCGACTGCAATCGTCGCCTCGATGATCCAACGTTGTTTTTGCCCGAGGCCGATGGGCTGGTGGTAGCTGCAAATCATTCGGTCGCGGTGCAGGATCGTCATGACAGAGTGCATGGGATTTACGCGCCATGGCACGCGACAGTGGAGCGGGTACTGGAGCAGCGGCACGAAGCTGTGTCGAATCTCCTGTACGTCGCGGTGCACAGCTTTACCCCGACTCTCAACGGCCATCTGCGTCCTTGGGATGCAGGTTTGATGTGGGATCTGGATGATCGTGTCGCGCTAGGCGTCGGTAAGAGTCTGCAAGCAGAATCGGGTCTGACTGTCGGTATGAACGAGCCCTATTCCGGCAAGGCGATACAAGATTTTTCTATTGATTTTCATGCAGAAAGACAGGGTTTCTCGAATATTTCTATTGAGGTGCGCCAGGATCACCTGGCAACGGCGAACGGTGTAGAGGCTTGGGCGGATCGGTTGGCAAAAGCGCTGCGGCCGTTCGTCTCGGCTGCGCCGGTTCGGCTTGCCGCAGCAACCGACGGCCAGTCGCCGAGCTTTGCGACAGAGGCGGCCCAGTTTCTCGATGCAGCAGGCAAATGGGGGGTGCAACGTGCTAGCTGATTTTCCCGATCTGACGCTCGGTATCGAAGAGGAGTACTTGCTGGTCGACAAAAAGACGGGGACGCTCGTAACCGATGCGCCGGAAGGCCTGTTGGAGGAATGCCAAACCGTCGCGCCCGATCAAGTCAGTCCGGAGTTCCTGCGATCGCAAATCGAGGTCGGCACCAAAGTTTGTCACAGTCTGGCGGAAGCTCGTCAGGATCTCGCCGGTCTTCGAGATACCATCATCGGCATCACCGGTGAGTACGGCCTTGCGCCAATCGCAGCATCGAGTCATCCGTCGGGGCAGTGGTGGCAGCAAAAAACGACGGATGGCGTACGTTACAACGCGTTGGCCAATGAAATGCAGACTGCAGCAAGGCGTTTGGTGATCTGCGGCATGCACGTGCATATCGGGGTTCCCGAGAATGCAATGCGCATCGATCTGCTGAACCAGTTGAGTTATTTCCTGCCGCACATGCTGGCACTGTCGACATCGTCGCCGTTCTGGGATGGCAGGAATACGGGGCTGAAATCCTACCGGCTCACGGTGTTCGATGCGCTGCCGCGGACCGGACTCCCGGAACGCTTCGCGAGCTACGCGGAGTACTGCCGTCATATCGAGGTACTCACGAACGCCGGGTTGATCGAGGACGCTTCGAAGATCTGGTGGGATATGCGCCCCAGCGTGCGCTACCCGACACTCGAGATGCGGGTCACCGACGTATGCACCCGATTGGACGACGCCGTGGCGATCGCGGCGCTCTATGCTTGCATCGTGCGAATGATGTATCGACTCCGCACCCACAATCAGCGTTGGCGTATTTACTCACCGATGCTGATTCGCGAAAACCGCTGGCGCGCGATCCGCTATGGGTTCGATGCCGGCATGATCGACCTGGCTAAAGGCCGTGTGGTGTCGTTCAGCGACCTGCTTGAGGAGTTGATCGATCTGACAGCCGAGGACGCGCAGGCGCTGGATTGTGTTGCTGAGATCAATTCGTTACGCGATATTTTGGTCCGCGGCAGCAGCGCGCATCAACAGGTCGCATGTTACGAGCAGGCCATCAGCGAAGGGGCGGATGAGCATGCTGCATTGCAGCAAGTTGTGCGGCATTTGGTCGAGGAAACGCGCGCGCACCAGCAATCCGGCGCCTGAATTACAGCCCGAATTCTGCGATACTTAAGGGCTGTTCAAAAGCTAGTGAGGGACACCATGGCTTTGCTCCTTGAGAAACAGGATATATGCGATCTCGTGCGCGAAGTTGGCCTGGACCAACTCATCGCCGACACGATCGATTGCCTCGCCGCCGATTTCGGGCGCTGGAATGACTTCGACAAGACCCCGCGCGTTGCGCACCACTACCCGCACGGTGTGATTGAGCTGATGCCGGTCAGCGACGCCAACCGCTACAGTTTTAAATACGTAACAGGCCATCCCGACAATCCTCGCGATGGCAAATTGACGGTCGCCGCATTCGGTGCGCTCGCAGACACCGATAGTGGCTACCCAGTGTTGGTTTCGGAAATGACGCTGCTCACTGCAATTCGCACGGCTGCGACGTCAGTTTTCGCAGCGCAATTGCTCGCACGTCGGGAGACCCCGGTCATGGCGCTGATCGGAACCGGTTGTCAGGCCGAGTTTCAATCCTACGGATTTCATCATTGTCTCGGTGTCCGCGAGATCCGTCATTTTGATGTCGATCCCGATGCGACACGCAAGTTTGAACACAACATGGCGGGGCATCCGGTCAAGCTGGTGGCGTGCGCGGACGTGGATTCGGCGTGTGAGGGTGCTGACATCATATCCACCGTCACCGCAGATAAAGCCAACCGGACGGTCGTGAGCCGCAAGCACCTGCGGCCCGGAGTGCACTTCAACGGTGTGGGCGGCGATTGCCCAGGAAAGACGGAATTGGCGCCGGATATGTTGCCGGACCTGAAGATTGCCGTTGAATATGAGCCGCAGTCGCGAATTGAAGGGGAGATTCAAGCTCTGGATGCTGATGTTCCCGTTACGGAGTTATGGCAGGTGCTCAATGGCGACGTCGAACTTCGCAGTTCAGACGACGATATGACTCTGTTTGACTCGGTCGGATTTGCTCTGGAGGACTACTCGGTGCTTCGGTGCGTTTACAAAAAATGTCGTGACCTCAACATCGGCCGCGAGAGCGACATAATTTTCACCCCGGACGATCCGAAAGATCTGTTTGGGGTGTTGGGTTCGGCGACCGGCGCGAGTACACGTCGAATCGCTTGACGCTGAATCAACGGATTCGGCAGAGAATCTGATTTCCATCGAGGCATTGATGCCAGGAGGGGGTTCCCATGAAGGTGAGTTTCAAGATCAACGGCGCAACGCGAAGCGTTGAGGCCCCTGGCGATAAGCCGCTCCTGTGGGTAGTGCGCGAGGATTTGGGCTTGACCGGCAGCAAATTCGGCTGCGGCATCGCACAGTGCGGTGCGTGTACGGTACATCTAGATGGACAGCCGGTTCGCTCCTGCAGTGTCCCGGTGTCAGCGGTTGAAGGAAAGTCGGTCACGACGGTCGAAGGTGTGTCGTCAGCCGCAGCCAAAGCCGTCCGCGAAGCGTGGCGCGATCTCGATGTGGTTCAGTGCGGGTATTGCCAGTCCGGCCAGATGATGAGTGCGACCGCGTTGCTGGAGCGCAATCCGTCTCCATCGGACGAAGATATCGATTCCGCAATGTCGGGCAATCTGTGCCGCTGCGCCACTTATCACCGTATCCGCGCGGCGATTCACGCCGCCGCCGACAAGTTGGAGGCTTGAGTCATGCGTAAATGGATGTCTTCGGCGGTCACAGAACCTCGAGTAACTCGCAGACGATTCCTGGCCGCGACAGGGTTTGGCGCAGCCGGCCTGGTGGTGGGTTGCGCGGAGCGTTCCACAACCGAGAGCACGGCCGATGCGAAAACTGCGGCAGAGCCGGGCGTCGAGTCTACGGATCTGAACGCGTTCATCCGGATCGGGAACGACGACATGGTGACCGTGATCGTCAAGCACCTGGACAAGGGCCAGGGTGTAACGACGGGGTTGCCGACCATCGTGGCCGAGGAACTCGACGCGGATTGGTCGCAAATGCGAACCGAGTTCGCGCCGGCGGATGCGAAGCGCTACGCCAACCTCCTGTTCGGTATTCAGGGAACCGGCGGGTCGACCGCGATCGCGAATAGTTGGATGCAGCTGCGCAACGCGGCTGCGACCGCGCGCGACTTGCTGGTGCGTGCGGCTGCGGAACAGTGGCAAGTGCCCGCGGGTGAAGTGACGATTGACGCCGGTCGTGTCCAACATGCCGCCAGTGGTCGTGAGAGCGGTTTCGGCGCACTTGTTTCGGCGGCGGGTCAACTCACGCCAATCGAGAACCCGACGCTCAAGAGCCCCGGTGATTTCAAATTGATTGGTACGCGTCAGGGTCGAATGGACTCCGATTCGAAAACCGATGGCAGCGCGCAATTTACGATTGATATCACACGCCCCGGTATGCGGTATGCAAGCGTTGCACATCCGCCGAAATTCGGTGCAACGGTTGCCAAAGTCGACGATGCGGCCGCGCGCGCTGTTGAAGGCGTGGTCGATGTTGTCGAAATCCCGCGTGGTGTTGCGGTGGTGGCCGACAGCTTCTGGACCGCGAAGAAAGCTCGTGATCTGCTGGTTATCGAATGGGACGAAACCAAGGCTGAACAACGTGGCACCGATCAGCTGATGGCAGATTTTCGAGCGCTCGCTGATGCGGATGAAGCACCTGTCGCCCGTAAAGACGGCGACGTCGCTGCAGCCTTTGGTGCAGCCAGTCGAACAATAGAGCACGAATTCGAATTGCCCTATCTCGCGCATGCGACGATGGAGCCAATGGACTGCGTTGTCGAGCTCGGTGAAGATCGTTGCGACATTTGGACGGGATCGCAAATACAGACATTGGACCAGGGCGCCGCAGCAGCGGCGACCGGATTGCCTCCGTCTTCAATCAATATCCACACGCAGTTTGCTGGTGGCAGTTTCGGTCGACGCGCCGTACCCGATAGCGATTTCGTCGTGGAAGCGATCGACATTGCCAAAGCAACCGAGGGTGCCTATCCGGTCAAGCTGATCTGGACTCGAGAAAACGATATGGCGGCGGGCCGCTATCGTCCAATAGGCATTCACCGTGTCCGCGCCGCGATCGATGAGGCAGGGCGCCCAAGCGCATGGCAGCATCGAATCGTCACGCACTCATTCATGGTCGGTACGCCATTTGAATCGAGCTCGATCGTCGATGGCATCGATAGCAGCGCCGTTGAAGGTGCTGCCAATTTGCCCTACACCGTCGACAACATCCATGTCGATTTGCAGCTTGCGCGCGTGGATGTCCCGGTCCTTTGGTGGCGATCCGTTGGTCATACGCACAACGGCTGGGTTACGGAAGTAATGATCGACCAGTTGGCGCATGCCGCGGGCGAAGACCCGGTCGCCTACCGCTTGGGTCTTTTGGAGAACCACCCGCGCCATCGAGGTGTGCTCGAACTCGCAACCGCCAAAGCCGATTGGTCGACGCCGACGCCGGAAGGCCTGTTCCGGGGTGTCGCAGTGCACGAGTCCTTTGGTAGCTTCGTTGCACAAGTTGCAGAAGTGCGGGTCGACGACGGTCGCCTCAAGGTGGAGCGAGTGGTGGCTGCGGTCGACTGTGGTGTGGCGATTAATCCGGACGTCATTGCTGCGCAGGTAGAAGGTGCTATCGGTATGGGGCTCGGTGCCTTCATGCGTGAGGCCGTTCATCTGGACGATGGTGTTGTCCGAGAGCAAAACTTCCACATGTACCGTCCACTTCGTATCAACGAGATGCCGAAAGTCGAAGTCCATATCGTGGCGTCTGATGAGGCGCCAACCGGAATCGGAGAGCCTGGGTTGCCGCCGTTGGCGCCGGCGGTAACGAATGCGGTCTTTGCGGCAACCGGTCAGGTGATCACGCGGTTACCGCTCGCGAACCAACTCTCGAAGGCCTGACCGCGGGGGATGCACTGGCTTGTCCGTCGCGTCTGAAGTTGATCAACTACCGGTCATTATCGGCGTAGGGCAGGCTCGTAGATTCTGGAACGGTGACGGCGATGCGCCCAGCCCGGTTTCGTTGGCGAGCGCGGCGATCGAGCACGCATTGCGAGATTGCCGATGCGCAGATCCTCATCGCTTGCGCGACGGAATCGACACGTTGTTTTGCGTGCGTACGATGCGCGATTCCCTACCGGGACTCGACGATCCCCAGACTCGCTACGATGACCTTCCTGCGTCGATTGCCGATAGCGTGGGCTTGAGTGTTACCTCCAGCATCTATTCGGCTGTGGGCGGTGACCAGCCGCAAAGTCTTGTGTACGAGGCATGCCGCGACGTTTTCAGTGGCGAGCGCGAGTGTGTGGCCATTGTCGGTGCCGAGGCGACTGCGGCGGTGAAGTTGGCTCGGCGAAAGCAACTCGAGCTGGATTGGTCGTTGACAGCACCGACGCAGTCTGAGGACCGTGGGTTTGGTGAGATGATTATCACCCCCTATGAGTTTTCCAATGGACTCGGTTTGCCCAAGTACAGTTACGCGTTTGTCGATCATGCATTGCGCGCCCGGTACGGATGGTCGATTGAGCAATACCGGCAACGCGTCGGTCGACTGCTCGCCGGATTTTCCGAGGTTGCCGTAGACAACGATCACGCATGTTTTCGCGATCCAAAAGATGCTGCATTTCTGAGTACACCTTCGGATGCTAATCCGCTGATCGCTGATCCCTTTCTGAAGTGGTTTATGGCACAGGATTCGGTTAATCTGGGCGCCGCTGTGATCATCACGTCCGTTTCGAACGCCCGTGCGATGGGCGTGCCCGAGTCACAGTGGGTGTATTTGCATAGCTTCGCGAGCGCGCGCGATTGTGCGCTGGTGCACCGGCAGGATCTGTCGCATTCAGAACCCATGCGAGCGGTTCTGTCCGAGGTTTTGGATCGAGCCTCGCTAGCCGTCGATGATATTGATGCGTTGGATTTGTATAGCTGCTTTCCATCGGTGGTTTTGCTCGCGTGTGAGTACCTCGGGATCGACCCAATGTCACGACCGTTGACGGTGACTGGCGGGCTACCTTTTTTCGGTGGGCCCGGGAACAACTACTCATTGCACGCCATCGCCGAGGTCGTGGCGCGATGTCGTGCGCGGCCTGAAACGAATGCATTGGTTCTGGCAAACGGCGGGTATCTATCGAAACTTGCCGCGGCGACGTATTCCGCCGCTGCACCCAATTCGCCAGAGGCGATGTTCGCGTCCGAGACGACGGTAACGCCCGTCGATGACGCTGTCGCAATCGATGAGTCGATCAACAACGACGCTCGAATCGAAAGTTATTGTGTTGCGCATGAGCGGACCGGCCCTCGATTTGCGCTGCTGATGACTCGCTCGGAACAAGGTCGGGCACTGGCTCGAGTACAGGAGGCAGCGACTCTGGCGCGTTTTACTTCGGTTGATCCGATTGGTTTGTCTGTCCGCGAATTCAACGACAATGTCTGACGCTCAAGCGCCGAAGTCGATCGCGGTGGCGCCAATGATGGATTGGACGGATCGCCATTGTCGGTACCTCCATCGGCTGTTGTCACCTTCGGCCGTGCTCTATACGGAGATGGTGACCGCCGCAGCACTGGCCCACGGCGATGCAGACCGGTTACTCGCGTTCAACAACGAAGAGCATCCTGTGGTACTGCAAGTCGGTGGCAGCGATCCCGAAATGATGGCAGACGCTGCAGAACTCGGTGAGCGGGCAGGTTACGACGCGATCAACATCAATGTGGGTTGTCCGAGTGATCGTGTGCAGAGCGGCAGATTCGGCGCCTGCCTGATGGCGGAGCCGGAGACGGTGGCAGCGTGCTTCCAGAAAATGTCGGATCGGGTCGCAATTCCCGTCACCGTCAAGACGCGGCTGGGCATCGATAATCACGACAGTGATGCGTTTTTCAACCGGTTTGTCGATACGGTTGCCGATGCGGGCTGCACCCACTTCGATGTTCACGCGCGCATTGCAATTCTTGCAGGTCTCAGTCCAAAGCAGAATCGAGAGGTCCCGCCGCTGAATTACGCTCGGGTATTCGACCTGAAGCAGCGCCGACCGGAACTGCAGGTCCATTTGAACGGTGGCGTTCGAAGCGCGGCAAGCGCTAACGATCATCTCGCAAGGGTGGACGGCGTAATGATCGGTCGCGAGGCGTATCAAAATCCCTGGTCGCTTACCGGGTTCGAGCGCTTGCTACAGCCAGGTTATGCGTGTGACCGTGATGCAGTGGTCATGGAGATGGTGCGGTACGCGCAACGCGTCATTGGTCACAATCGTGTTCAGCTCAAGCACATTACCCGGCATATGCTCGGACTGTTTTCAGGGCAGCCTGGCGCGAAGCAGTGGCGACGAATGTTGTCAGAACGTGCGCACCTGCCAGAGTCAACCGCCGATCTGATATTGCGAGCGGCATCGTTTGTCGTCGCGGCATGATTCAGTAACACCGGTTTTCTTGTTGGCAGCCTCGCGAGAGACCTCTACACTGCGCGCAGGTTCTACGGTCCGGAACAAAGAGATCACTCATGGCAACGCCGAAATCCAAGCCGTCTGCAGCGGATAAAGCCGACAAACACGAGCTCTACGAAGCTTCGGTGCAGGACGTCGAAACAGAGGTCGACTTTCTGGTTGAAACCTACGTCGGATTGCGCGGACGAGAGCCGGTGTGCTTTCGCGAGGACTTCTGTGGCACAGCCAGCGCTGCGTGCGAGTGGGTTCGTCGCGATTCATCAAAGCAGGCTATAGGAGTGGATCTCGATCGGCCAACTCTGGACTGGGGAATCGAAAACCGCGTCTCTCATCTGGACGCGGCTCAACAATTGCGGGTCCGTCTGGTTCATGGCGATGTATTGACCGTTGACGAGCGAGACGCGGATATCATCGGCGCGTTCAATTTTTCCTACTGCATCTTCAAAACCCGCGATCAACTGCGTGAATATTTTCAAAATGCCCGGCGTGGACTGCGCCCGGATGGACTGTTTGTGCTCGACGCTTTCGGTGGGTCTGAAGCACTGACCGAAATGAAAGAGAAGACCAAACTGGATGGTTTCACCTATGTGTGGCACCAGGCGAAGTATCATCCAGTGACCGCCCATACGCTGTGTCATATTCATTTCCACTTTCCCGATGGGTCGAAGATGAAAAAGGCATTCACGTACGACTGGCGCCTGTGGACGTTGCCGGAAATTCAGGAGTTGCTGCTTGAGGCAGGATTCGGCTCCGCAGAGGTCTACTGGGAGGGTACGGATGACGACGGCGACGGCAATGGGGTCTACGAGCCGAGTGACACCGGGGATGCCGATCCAGCATGGATCGCGTACATCGTGGCGCAGCAGTAGTGGATTCGCACCAAAGGGATTCTGATTCTCCTCGACCACTGTATACTGTTAAGTGTTGGGCCAACTGGACACGGTGTCCATGAGTGAAGACCTCGAAGTTGCGATCGTGTTTGCTGATGTAGTCGGCAGTACGCAACTTTACGAACAACTGGGCGATGACAAAGCTCGCGAGGTGGTGCGTAAGTGCCTCGATATCATGATCGAGGCAACGGATACGGCCCGCGGGACTGTGATCAAGACTATGGGCGATGAGGTAATGTCGATCTTCGACGATGCCGACAGCGCCATGTCGGCCGCCGTCGAAATGCAGCAGCGAATCTCTGCCGGCAAAGGCCTCGTCCCGGAAGGGCAGAGCATTTCTATTCGGGTCGGGTGCCACTATGGCGTCGTTGCCCGAGAGCCCAACGATATCTTCGGGGCCGCTGTCCACACGGCTAACCGTATGACGTCTCAGGCCAAGGCGCGTCAGATCGTGACCACTGGCACAACCGTTGAACTCCTCAGTGACGATTGGCAGCGGATGACGCGCCAAATTGATTTGGCGGTCGTAAAAGGCAAAAAGGACGAGGTCGCGTTGTTTGAAGTCCTTTGGCAGCGCGGCGAGGAGGCGACCAGCGTACTACCAACCATCGGCTGGCAGGGCGGCTCACAATCGGACATCGCATTAACCTTGTCGTTCGCCGGTCACACGATGCCGATTGACCCTGCCCGACAACAGATCACGATGGGTCGCGCGGAAGATAATGATCTCGTCGTGAAAGGCAATCTGATTTCGCGTGTGCACGCGCGTATTGAGCGGCGGCGTAACAAATACTATCTCGTCGACGAAAGCACCAACGGCTCGTTCATTGCAAAGGTGAGCGGCGAGGAGAATTTCGTCCGGCGCGACAGTATCGAGCTGACCGGCGAGGGCATTATTGGCCTCGGAAAAGTCGCCAAACCCGGTACGCCACTCGCCGTGCACTACATCGTCGAGAGCAGTTAGCGCTCGCTGCCGTCGGCTGGCCGAGTCACCGCAAAACCTGGCGACGGTTGCTCATCCAACCCCCCGACGCCCACTCCCTGAGCGCTTTTAACAGGACGTCGTATCACGCCCTCGCGTCATTGCGCTACGCTGCGCTTGAGAAGTCCCGGCGTGGAGGGAAGGTCCTTTCTAAGGCAAAAAAAACCGCAGACACCAACCTAGATGTCTGCGGCAATATGCGCTGGCCCAAAGGGGGGGGGAGGGGGATTGGACCAGTTTGTGTCGGTACCTCAGGGGGAGAGGTGGATTCCGAGAGGTCTTAAGCAGACTTCTCAGCTTCCGCTACCGCGTTCGCAACTTTCTTAGCGGCTGTTTTTGCAGTCGCTTTAGCACGTCGGGGTGCTTTCTTTGCTGTCTTCCGAACCGTCTTCGCGGCTTTTTTCACGGTTTTCTTTGCCGTTTTGGTTGTGCTGCCACGCAGACCACCTACAACGCCACCGAATTCGCCGGCTGCGCCACGGACAATGCCGAATGCGTCTTTGATGTCAGAAACGTAGGAGCGTGCGACGGAAGGTACGACGTCACGCTGCATTGCAACGAGTTCACGCAGGCTGTCAACGCGAGAGGCGTCGCGAAGGCGGCGCGCTACAGCGTCGATGCCTTTCTGTACGCTTTTGGACTGAAGTTCGATCAACTCTTTGGAAGCGCGGAATGCGATGGCATTCACGTCCAACGACGCTTTAGATACTTTTTGAACCGGCTTTTTGGTGTCTGCAACGACTTTTCCGGCTTGTCCAACGCGGTCCTGGGTCGCGTCTACTGCGGTGTTGAAACCACTGCGGGCCGTGTCTGCAACACGGCTTACTACGTTCTCGATCTGCTCTCTCACGGCTATACTCCTAGTAGAATGTTGCAACGCAACAAATGTTGCAGCGCACAATAGAGAGAAATCGATCACCTGTCAAGTGTTGCAGTGCAATAAAATCGCGAATTTTCGGGGCCCCGGCAGCCCACTTTAAAACTTGAGCCCAATGCGTCCGAAGTGTCGACGAGTTCACAGTCGCTGTGTGATTACCCTCACAGATTCTGCACCATAAGTGACTCTTCTATAGGTAAAAGCGTCCATATCTGAGACGATCTTATGGTGAAAACGAAGCACGGAATTGAACCGATGCAACAAAACATAAAACGGTGGCAGGGGGCGTTACCACGCGCATCGGCGGCTCTAGCGCTGTTCGCTATGAGCGGGCTCGCGTCTGGCGTCGGTACAAATGCGGGCACGGACATCCTGAATACCGCTCAAGTGAACTATGAGCTCGACGGGACCGCCGTCTCACAATCGTCAAACACCGTGACGATCACGGTGGATGAGGTCATTGACGTCGCGACTGTCCTGCAAAGCCCGCAGGTCACCGTCGCCCCAGGCCAGACCGGTGCAGTACTCGTATTTTCGATCACCAACACAGGCAACGGTCCCGAGACGTTCGGTTTGACGGTCCTGAATAATGACGCGGCGGATGATTTCGATCCGGTCGCGCAAACACCAACGATCTTTTTTGATAGCGACGCAAGTGGAGATTTGTCCGCTGCTGATACGCCATACGTTCCTGGCGACAACGACCCGTTACTGCCGGCGGATGCGACGCTCACGGTGTTCGTTGTGAATGATATCACAGCGGGTCTCGCCAATGGCTCGGTGGGTCGCAGCACACTGCGTGCGGAGTCGGCGACAGGAACCGGAACGCCGGGCACGGTGTTCCCGGGAGCCGGCGAGGGCGGCGCTGATGCGTTGGCGGGTGCAAGTGGCGGAGCCGCCGAGGCCACCGGCGAATACATCGTTTCCGATGTTGAGATCGCAATCAACAAAGCAGCGGTCGTCGTAGACCCGTTCGGCGGCAGCGCGCCGACACCGGGTGCGACGATCAACTACACGATCACGGTCTCCGTCACAGGTACGGGTACGGCGACGGCAGCGACCATCTCTGATCCGATTCCGGCGAGCACCACTTACCAGCCAGGCACGCTGGCGCTGAATGGTCTGGCGCTGAGCGATGCAGACGATGTAGACGCCGGTGCGTTTTTCGCAACCGCGCCCAACGGCGAAGTACGCGTGGCGCTGGGTGACCTTACGCAGGCGTCGGGCGTTCAGACCATCACCTTCAGCGTACAAATTAACTAACGAATTAGAGCGATAGGAGCGATAACCATGACCAACAGACTCATTGCCGCAATAGCCGCCTTACTGCTGACGCAAACGGCGTTCGCGCAGGCTGGAAAAATTGAACTGAAGACAGTGGTTGAAAAGGAAGCCGTCGTGTTGAACGAGGCCGGTCAAGAGGTGACTCAACTGGTCCCTGCCGACAAGGTCGTACCGGGGGACGTTGTGATCTACACCGTGACCTACACCAACGTCGCAGATGAAGCCGTTGAGAATGTCGTCATCACCAACCCGATCGCAGACCAGCTGCAATACGTTACCGACTCAGCCTTTGCGCCCGGCGCCGACATTGAATTTTCGGTCGACGGTGGACAGCAGTTCGCGGCACTCGAGTCGTTGACGGTCGAACGCGATGGCGAATTGGTGCCCGCACGGACCGACGACCTGACTCACATTCGTTGGACACTCACCGAACAACTTGATCCGGGCGCACAGGGATTCGCACGCTTTCGTGCACGTCTGAACTGATTCTTTGAATACAACCTGGCGAAGGACTACCAGGCTCAACGACAAGCAGGGACAGTGGGATTCATGGCGCAGCATGATCTCCCAATAAGAGCGATAGCTGCGCGAATGAAAAATTTTGGAAGTAGTAACCAGGAGTAGCGAAATGAAAATCGCTTACAGACGATCTGCAGCATGGCGTGCTGCAGGGGTGGCTGTTGCGGCGTTCGCGCTCGCCCCGTCGGCCCATGCGGTCGGAACGGATGCGGGCACGTCCATCGACAACGTTGCCACCGTTGACTTTGAGGTGGGTGGGATCGCCCAGACACCGATCGAGTCATCGCCAACAGGAAACTCGACACCGGGTGCCGGTAACGGTAGCGCGACGAGTTTCGTTGTCGATAACCGTGTTGACCTGACCTTGATCGAGCAGTCGGGTGCGCAAACTCCGGTGAGTCCGGGACAAGCGGATGCGGTTGCCGAGTTTTTGCTGACCAACACCGGTAACGATACGCAGGATTATGCGCTGACGGCAGCCAACCTGGCTGCGGGCACGACCGTGTTCGGTGGAGACGCAGATACGATTGATGCGAACAACCTCCGTGCGTTTGCTGATACCGATGGCAGTGGCGACTTCAGCGGCGGTGACCAGCCGTTCGTGGATAGTCTGGCCGCCGATGCGAGCATTCTCGTATTCGTTGTCGCGGACGTGCCAATTGGTGCGACCAACGACGATTACGCGAACGTGAGTCTGACGGCAACGACAGCGGTTGCTGGTAGTAGCGGTGCGACCATCGTGACTGCGACCACAGGTGGTGACACCGCGGGTGTAGACATCGTGTTCGGTGATGCAGGCAATGACGGTCTGGAAACCGCTGAAGATGGCTACGTCGTATCGGCAGCCACGCTCACGGTGACCAAGTCAGAGACCATCATCAGCGATCCGTTCAATGGCACCACCGACCCGCTGCATATTCCGGGGGCAGTGATCGAATATGCGATCACGGTTGTGAATACCGGTAGCGCGGACGCGACGAACGTCGGCATCACCGACATCCTCGATACTGCGACGCTTGAGTTGCTGTTGGCGCAGTACAACGGTGGTACGGCTGATATCTCGTATGACCTCGCTGGCGCTACGCTGTTCTGTACAGCCGATGCAGGCGATGCTGATGCTGATAACTGTGGATTGTCTGGCTCAACGCTCGAGGCCGATCTGGCTGCGACGTTGGGAACGAACACCGGTGTGGATGACACTCTGATTGTTCGGTTCCAGGTCACAATCCTCTAATCAACCGGTAACGAGTAGTACCGGATGATGCAGGTTGCTATGGCCAAGAAAACCCGGGGTGCGGTTCGCCGCACTCCGGGCTTTTTGCGTCGTAGCGCACGTGCGTGTGTCGGGCTGCTTGCCAGCATGCTTTTTGCTGCAGCAGCTACGGCCGCGACACCACCCGGAACGAATATCGATAACCAGGCTCGTCTGACTTACGAGGCGATTCCGGGTCGCGTCAGTGTAGTGACGAGTAACGTTGTTCGAACCACCAGCGTTTTTGGGCGTACACCTGCGAGCGTAAGTTTCTTGCGACTGGCACCCGGCGGCAGCGGTGTTGATGCGACGGTCAGCCCGACGGAGTGTTCGCAAGCCGGTGCTTTTGTGCCACTGGCGACGCCGCTTGGTTTGGATGGCCAGCCACTGGACCTGAACGCACCGCAAGCCGTATTGAGCACCACGCTGTACAACGCGAGCGAAACGGCTTACCTCGAACTTGATGATGGCGACCAGAATCTCGACCCCAACCTGCGCGAGTGGGTCTCAGTCACTCTGACCAATCCGACCAGCAACGATTCCGAAGTGCTTCGTTTGTTGGAGACGGCAGAGAACACAGGGGTCTTTACGGGTTTCGTTCCGCTTCAAGAGGCGGCGGCAACAGCGGGCAACTGCGTGCTGGAGGGTCTGACGGATTCGCAAATCCAAATCGACTATACAGATCCTGCTGATGCGCAAGATGCAACGGCCGCGTCAGCTTTGGTTGCACCTCTGTCCGTGGTTTTTGATGCTGCGACCGGTGAGACCCTCGATGGCGCGATCATCACACTGATTGACGATACGACCGGTCAGCCAGCAACGGTATTCGGTAATGATGGCGTGTCAGCGTACCCCGCTACTGTCGTTGCAGGGGCGCAGACAACCGATGCCAGTGGTCTTGTATACAGTGTTCCGACGGGTGGTTTCCGTTTCCCGGTTGTCCAGGCGGGTCGTTACCGATTGCAGGTGACACCTCCGGCCAATTTCCTGGCGCCATCCAATCGCACGGAGGCCGAGCTGGCCGCGTTGCCAGGCGGGTCATTCAATATTTCTGATGCGTCGTTCCTGTTGCCCTTCGAGCAACTGCTGGACGGTGCAACGACACTTTTTGATATTCCGCTCGACCCGTTCGACGGTGGGCTCTTATTGAGCAAAACAACCACCGCAACATCTGCAGCGGTTGGGGACTACGTCCAATACCGACTACAAATACAGAATACCTCGGAGCGGATTCCAGCAACCGGTATTTCATTGACTGACGTACCGCCAGCGGGATTCCGCTACGTGCCAGGCTCCGCCCGATTGAATGGTGAGCCATTTGGTGATCCCATCGGCGGCGGTGCCGGAGCGAGTTTCATCTTTGAACTGGCTGAGATTGCGCCAGCCGCTTCCGTGACTCTCACTTATGTGATGGAAGTGACGGGCGGTGCGCGCGGTCGACGAGCAGTGAACGCTGCAAGCGCGACAGCCGATGGCGACGTTGTATCGAACGAAGCGAGCATCGGGATCGCACTGCGCGAAGACCTGTTCCGCGACCGCGCGACGTTAATCGGCCGCGTGGTCGACGGCGACTGTGAGTCAGACACATTCTCGGCCGAGGCCGGCGTCGCCGGCGTGCGCGTGTATCTCGAAGATGGTCGCTACGCGGTCACTGATGAGCAAGGGCGGTACCACCTCGAGGGTCTGTTGGCGGGTCGCAGCGTGGTGCAGATGGATCCGCTGACCGTTCCCGAATGGATGGGGCTCGCACCTTGCGCTGCGCCTCGGTTTGGAGGACGCGCGGATTCACAATGGGTCGATCTAATCGGCGGCCAGGTGCAGCGCGCGGACTTCTATTTGAAACGTAAAGCACCTGGCACGGGCAAAGTTGCGCTGAAGCTGGTCAACGCCAGCGGCGCGGCGCCCGATACGATCGACTACACGTTAAGTATCGATGGCACCGGCGATGTCGTTGTCGATGATCTTAGCGTCACGGTGTTGTTGCCTAAGGCAGCAACGCTCGATCCGCAGTCGGCGCGCCTGAATGGGCGCAAGATGCCAAGTTTGAGACAGACGGGTAGCGCGGTCGTGTTTGTTTTGGGTGCGCGAGATCGAGCGTGGCGGGATCAGCTGACGTTTACCGCTGAGATCGATCCTGCGTTTGCCGGTGAACTGGTCTCCAAGGCAGTTGCCAATTTCAACACCCCCGCCGCTCGCAATCAGCGCACACCGGTCGGGGAAGCTCGGATGCAGCGAGAGGCTGCAACAACCGAGAATGCTGACTACGTATTGTCTCTGACGTTTGATGTGTTGTCGGCGGAGCTCTCCACCGAAGATCGTGCAACCCTGGACGCATTGGTTGCGGAGTGGCAGGGCGTTTACGACATCGATCTGGTTGCGACCGGACATACTGATGCGGATCGTATCGCCGCTCGAAATCGAGAAATTTTTGCCGATAACTACGCGCTGTCGCAGGCGCGGGCCGCGTCGGCCGCGGAATACCTCGCGAACGCGCTCAAAGTACCTGCAGCGAACATCACGGTTAAAGGTATGGGTGCTGATGCCCCGGTCGCGAGCAACAACACCGAGGCGGGCAAACGTCGCAACCGACGCGTCGAACTGATCATGTCCGGAATTCGTCCTGGCAAGCAGAGTGCCGTGCTCGTCACGCAGTCTGCCAGCGATGTGCTCAAGATTGACACCGTAGGGCGTACACCGGGTCCGGATGCGATCGACGATCCACTCGACGCGAAAATTCGTGAAATCAATGAGCGGCTCGATCAGGGTGCGAATGCCGCCAACGAGGCGCTGAGCCAAGTGCCGACGGCGAATGGCATTGTCTGGCCGACCGCTGACTACCAGCCTGCGATTCCCAGCACCACAATCGCGGTCGCACACAGCGTCGACAGCAAGGTGGAGCTGTTGATCAACGAACAGCCTGTGAGCGCACTGAATTTTGAGGGTTCAACCGCAAACGATGCGAAGACGCGGATGCTCAGTCAGTGGCGCGGTGTTGATCTGGTCGATGGCGAAAACCGCATTGAAGCACGAGTGATTCGTTCGGATGGCAGTCTTGAGGAGACGTTTGAACGCAGCGTGCACTTCGCAGGGCACCCGATCCGCGGTGCGTTGTTGCCAGATCAGTCGCGTTTGATTGCCGATGGTCGCAAGCGTCCGGTGATTGCGGTTCAGTTGTTTGACGGTGTCGGCGAGCCGGCGCGTGAGGCTTCGGTGGGTGACTTCAGCATCAATGCACCGTACCGGTCCTGGTATGAAGTTGCGCAGGAGCGCGAAAATTCACTGGTCGAGCTCAATCAACGTGACCCGTTCTACAGGGTTGGACCCAATGGTATTGCGTACATTGAGTTGGAGCCGACGACTCAGGCCGGGGAGGTGACGCTGCGTCTGTTGTTCCCGAATCAGCGAGAGCAGTTGCTTCGAACTTATTTGGAGCCTGAGCCGCGCGACTGGATTCTGGTTGGCTTCGCTGAAGGTACGGTTGGTTACAACACGTTGCGTGACAACGCCGAGCTTGCGACACGCAGTGGCTTCGAGGACGACCTGTATGAAGAAGGCCGTGTGGCGTTTTTCGCGAAGGGTCGTGTCAAAGGGGATTACCTGCTGACGATTGCCTACGACAGTCGCGGTAACGCTGAGGACCTGGATCGGTTCGAGGCACCCATTGATCCGGACGCGTACTACACCCTGTATGCAGACGGCACGGAATCGCGCTTTGAAGCGGCCAGCCAACGAAAACTCTACATCAAACTCGAGCGGCGGCAGTTCTCGGCGCTGTTCGGAGATTTCAGCACTGGATTGTCGACCAATGAACTGGCTCGCTACGAGCGCCGCTTTAACGGTTTGCAGACGACTTACTTCGGCAAGAACGTGACCGTGAACGCTTTCGCGACCGAGACCGACCAGAGATTGACGCGCGATGACATTCCTGGCGATGGTACGTCGGGTCTGTATCGCCTGAGTGGTCAGGACATCGTTCCGAACAGCGACGTCATTCGCATCGAGACGCGCGATCGTTTCCGTGCCAATGAAGTTTTGACGACCCGATCGCTGACACGATTTGTCGACTATGACGTCGATTACATCAATGGAACGCTGTTCTTCAAGCAGCCAATTCCGAGTCGCGACGGCGACCTCAACCCGTTGGTCATTGTCGCCGAATACGAGTCGCGAAATGCGGGCGATCAGGATCTGATTGCGGGCGGTAGGGTTGCGGTCAAGACTTCGGATGATCGGCTGGAAGTCGGTGTGACCGGTATTCAGGAAGAGAACGCGGTCGACGCTAATACGCTGGTTGGTGCGGATCTGCGCTGGCAGGTATCGCCCGAGACGTTGGTCACAGCAGAATACGCCGATACTGAACGCGACGACCTCTCCGCACAAACCTCGGGATATGCGTATCGTGTGAACGTCGAACACCGTACGGGTGCAATCGACGCGCGGGTATACCATTCGTATGCAGACGCAAATTTCGGACTCGGACTGCAAGCGGCTAGCCAGGTCGGAATCGAGCAGACCGGTGCGGACATGCGTATCCAGTTTGCCGAGCGTTGGTTCCTGCAGGCACAAGCGGCCTGGCAGGAGAACCTTGAAACCGAGTTGGAGCGGGAGACGTACCAGGCAGATCTCAGGTATGAAGATGAACGCAACAGCGCGTTCTTCGGAGTGTCCAGTGTGTCCGACAATGCTGCCGACGGACAGCAGCGCGAGTCTGAGCTCGTTCGTGCCGGGGTCGCTCGCAACCTGTTCCGAAATCGAGTCACACTGCGTGCATCAGCGGAGCAATCACTAGGCGATTCAGACGGTGTCGTTGATTACCCGGCGCGGCAAGTGCTCGGTCTTGATCTGAATCTCAGAACGGCAACGCTGTTCGCTGAGCATGAGTGGGCCGAGGGACAATCGATCGACGCGCAGACCACTCGTGTCGGTCTGCAAACCTCGCCATGGCAACGGGCTCAGTTCACGAGTTCTCTCGACAACCAAGTGACCGAGTTCGGGCCACGTCTGTTCGCAAACTTCGGCTTTGTTCAGGGTCTCCAGGTCAGTGAGCGATGGACCCTTGATTTCGGTGTGGACCATAGCAACACACTGGTCGAGCAGGATGCACTGATTTTCGACACCGACCGCGAATTGGCGTCCGGGTCGATTCGCGACGATTACGTTGCAGGCTACGTAGGCGCGGCGTATCAGTCCGAGTTGTGGTCGGCCAATACAAGGGCTGAGCATCGAAACGCAGATAACGGCACTCGGGATACGCTGTTATTCGGATGGTTCCGCGAGCCGATTGCCGGCCACGGGCTGTCCGCCGGTCTGCAGTACACAAATGATGACCGACTCGACTCGGGCCAGCAGGTCAGAGGAGATTTTCGAGTCGGTTGGGCGTATCGCGTGGCCGACCGGCGGTGGTCGTTCCTGGATCGACTGGACATCATCCACGAGGAGCAGACAAATCTTGGTACATCGCGCGACTCGATGCGCTACGTGAATAACTTCAATGCCACGCGCCGCATAGGCCCGGCCGGCGAGCTGACGCTGCAATATGCGGCCAAGTACGTCAGCACGGAGTTCGACGGCAATCGCTTCAGTGGTTACACAGATCTGGCGGGTGCGTCGTACCGGCGAAGTTTCCGACCACGTTGGGATTATCAATTGCAAGCCGGTGTGCTGCATAACTGGGATAGCGGTACGCGTGACTACACAGCCGGTGCTGCGATCGGGTTTAATCCTCGCGACAACGTCTGGCTCACGCTCGGCTACAACTTCGCCGGTTTCCGCGATGAAGACTTTGCGGCAGCCCGATATACCGCAAGCGGGCCATTCTTGCGTGTTGCGATCAAGGCCGATCAGGAAACACTCAAGGCAATTGCAGGACGGATTCGAAACCGCCGATAACCTTGCAAACACGGTAAACTAGCGCCCGGGAATACCAGGTCATCAGGCCAGCTAGTTATGATGGATATCGACGCGCTGCTAGGCGCGGAAGGGCCCGTTGCGGGCGCGGTGCAGAACTACCAACCTCGACTCTCGCAGCAGCTGATGGCGCAAGCGGTCATGCAAGCGATCGAGAACGGCGAGCGCCTCGTTGTCGAGGCCGGCACCGGCACTGGCAAGACATTCGCGTATCTGTTGCCCGCCCTGCTGGGCGGTGCACGAACCATCGTGTCGACAGGCACGCGGGCACTGCAGGACCAACTCTTTCATCGTGATCTTCCGACCATCTCCAAGACGCTTGGCAGGCCGGTGAAAACGGCGCTGCTGAAAGGGCGATCCAATTATCTTTGTCTGCACAGACTCGATCTTGCGTTGCAGGATGCAACGGCCGTGACTTCGGCACAGGCACGGATTCTTTCTGAATGGCGCGACCACACGCGCGATGGAGATCGGCGCGAGGTCACAGAGATTCCTGAGGATGATGCTGTTTGGCAGCGCGTCACGTCGACGGCGGACAATTGTCTCGGTCAGCAGTGCCCATTTTTCGATGACTGTTACGTCGTGGGTGCACGGCGCAAGGCGCAGAAGGCGGATTTGGTGGTGATCAATCATCACCTCCTTATGGCGGATCTCGCGTTTCGCGAAGGTGGGTTTGTTGAGTTTCTGCCGGATGCCGACGCAATCATTATCGACGAGGCGCATCAGCTGCCGGACATTGCGCTCGAGTTTTTCGGCACATCTGTTTCTCATCGTCAGTTTCTGGATGTTCTCGCTGAACTGGAAGTCGCGTTGGCCGGGTTTGCGACGGATGCCGTTGAGACGAGACTGCGCACGGCACGTCGCGCGGCGCTCGTGGTGCGAGAGTCTGCACCGCGTGAGGCTGGGCGCTATGAGTCTCAATCGTTGCCCGAGTCGTTGCACGGGGCCGTGACACAATTGAATGATGCGCTGGATGATCTCATCGGTGCCGTAGATGCAATTGGTCATCTGGAGCCCGCACAGACTCAGCACCTCGATCGGTTGTTACGCGTGTCAGACCGTTTGCGTATCGTTGCGGCGGATAGCGATGAGGACGGCATGCGATGGGTCGATGTGACTCGCCGAGGCATGCGGTGGCATATGACACCGCTGGATATCGCGCCGCGTATGCGAGCGGCGATCGATACGACTGGAGCCGCATGGGTGTTGACGTCGGCCACGCTCGCTGTGGGTGAAGACTTCAGCCACATCCTCAATCGGTTGGGGCTCGACGACGCGCGGTGCGTACAGTTCGCAACGCCGTTCGCACTAGCGGAGCGCGCACGCTTGTTGTTGCCAGGTCAATTACCGATGCCCCAAGACCAAAAGTACATCCCGTCGTTGCTTGCATTGACGACCCCGCTGTTGTCAGCGACACACGGCGGTGCGTTCTTTCTGCACACCAGTTACCGAGCGCTGCGAGAGAGCGCGGAGTGGTTTGCTCAACGTCCCGCTCTGCTCGGGGATCGTCCCTTGCTCGTTCAAGGGGACCAGCCACGCGACCGATTGCTTGCCGAGTTTCGCAACGCCGGTGACGCCGTCTTGCTGGGCACTGGAACCTTTTGGGAGGGCGTCGATGTACGCGGTGAGGCGCTCACCCTGGTCGTGATTGACAAGTTGCCGTTCGCGGTGCCGGATGATCCCCTGCTCGTAGCACGAAGTGCACACCTTCAGCGTCAGGGTTTGAATCCGTTCCGCCATCACCAGCTACCCGAGGCCGTGCTGGCCTTGAAGCAAGGCGCCGGAAGACTGCTGCGTGATCCGGCGGACTATGGGGTGATCGTGATCGGCGACCGGCGGATCACTGAACGCGGATATGGCCGGATGTTTGTGTCGGCGCTGGGGCCGATGCCAGTACTGACCAATGTGGCGGACGCAGCGCGTTTTCTTGAGTCTATGCAAAACGCGGCACGCGCGACGGAGACTCTGCAATGAGCGCAGCTAAGCGATGGCTGAGTGTCGATACTTCGGGTTCCCGGTGCAGCGCCGCATTGCTGGTGGACGGTCACATTGCATCGCGGGCATTTGATGACGCGAGACAGAGCGCACGACGTCTGCCAGGCGCCATTGCAGAGTTGCGCGCTGAACAAAACACCGCTGCAGCGGAGCTGGACGGTTTGATCTACGCCTCGGGCCCAGGGTCGTTTACTGGCTTGAGGATTGGGATAGCGTTGGTGCAGGGGCTGGCTTTGGCTGCTGGCGCCAAAGTCACGGGCATATCGAGTTTGCGAGCAACCGCACAAGCGGTGTTCGCATCGAGGCCGGAGTGGGACACGGTGCAGATCGTCAACAACGCGCATATGGGTGAAGTGTTCTTCGGCCTTTATGAGCGAAGAGACGGGCTGGCGTATGCACTGGAGCCGGATGCGCTACGAGCGCCGGGTTCGGTTGGTGATGTTCGAGCGGATGGTTTAATCGGTGACGGTCTGTCGCTCTGTGCGTCCCTCGATACGCTCGACATTCCACGGCACGGTGACGCTTTGCCGCTCGCCGAGGCGCTGCTTGAGATCGCAACGCAAGATTCAGGGTTGATCTGGACGCGACCCGAGCAAGCCCAAGCGAGCTACTTGCGGGCGGATTCGGCGATGGTGCAAACGCGGCCCGGTCATCGATCCTGACGTGACTGGTGTAACATTCCTGTAACGCATTGTGGTTGTAATGCGATGATTCCACAGGACGAAACATCATGAGCGGCCCGCGAATCATAATTGTCGAAGACGAAGTCGCCATCAGCGATATGGTGACTTTTCATTTGTCCCGAGCTGGCTACGAAGTCTCTCAGGCGCTGGATTGTCAGCAGGCGCGTGAGCGGATGGCAGACGAGGGCGCGGACCTTGCGCTCGTGGACTGGATGCTCCCGGACATGAGCGGTCTTGAATTTGTACGTTCCTTGAAGCGTGACCCGCAGTTCGAAGACCTCGCGATTATCATGCTGACAGCACGAGCCGACGAGCAGGACAAGGTTCGAGGGCTGGATAGCGGCGCCGATGATTACATCACCAAGCCATTCTCCTCGCGCGAACTGATCTCCCGCATTCAGGCGGTGCTGCGTCGAGCCGCACCGTCCGCGAACGAAAGCTACACCGCGGGGTCGCTGAAAATCGACGCAGTGGGTCACCGGGTTTATGCGGGCGATACAGAGGTGTCTCTCGGACCAAAGGAATATCGGTTGCTGAAGTTCCTTCTGACCCACCCGGAACGCGTCTATAGCCGAGCGCAATTGCTCGACCGCGTGTGGGGTGCGAATGTCTATGTTGAGGAGCGGACGGTCGACGTTCACATTCGACGTCTGCGCAAGGCCCTTGAGAGTCACTCCGCGGACAGCTACATTCAGACGGTCAGAGGAGCCGGTTACCGGTTTTCAGCTCGAGCGTAGCGATGCCAAATTCAATTCGTAATGCCTTGCTCCGCGTCGCGTTTCTGCTCGGTGTGGGCCTGGCGACCGGGGCATATTTTGGATTCCCGGTGTACGGCCTTCTTATCGCCATGTCTGGGCTGTTTTTCCTTCAGCTGTTCCGCGTGCTTCGTCTGGAACGCAGACTTGCGCGACGCAAGCGGGTTTGTGTTCCGGATGGAGACGGGGTGTGGCCGCGAGTTCTCGCTGGCATTCATTACCAGCAGACGCGGGTCAGGAAACACAAAAGTAACTACCGTCGCCTGATGAAGGAAGTACGGCAGTCGACGAACGCGTTACCCGATGCGATTGTCGCCCTGAATTCCGAGCACGAGATTCAACGATTCAACGCTGCCGCTGAACGTATGGTTGGATTGCAGAAGCGGCGCGATCGCGGACAGCGAATCGACAACCTGTTGCGCCATCCGGACTTCGTCAAATTTCTGAGGACCGGGGATTTCAATGTCCCGTTAGTGATTCCGTCGCCCCGTGGGGAGGATTGCTGGTTGTCGGTTCAGCTCGTGGCCTATAGCGACAACAATCGGTTGTTGATTCTTCGTGACGTGACGGAGCGGACCCGGCTGTCGCGAATGCGTCGCGACTTTGTCGCGAATGCATCGCACGAACTCCGCACGCCGCTAACCGTACTTGCGGGATACGTTGAGGCGATGCAAGACGATGATGTGTTGAAGGAGGCGTGGGGCAAGCCACTTGAAGAGATGCAAATCCAGTCCGAGAGAATGCGGGCGATGCTCGATGAGCTTCTCGCACTTTCGCGTCTCGAGGCGAAGACCCAGGCATCACTGGAACAGCCCCTCGATATGGCAAGTCTTGTGCGAGAAGTCGCGGTGCTCCTGGGCCAAGAAGGTCACAAAATTTCTGTCGATGTTGATGACGGACTGCAGATCCTCGGGGAAGCTTCTGATCTCACATCCGTCGTTACCAACTTGCTTTCAAATGCGATGCGCTACAGCGATGCGGGCACCAACGTTGAGGTTTGGTGGGGTGCGACGCCGGAGGGTTCTGCGTTGACCGTAACCGATCATGGCGAAGGAATCGCCGAGGAAGATTTGCCGCGTTTAACCGAGCGTTTTTTTCGCGTCAACCGGGGGCGCGGTCGTGACAGCGGTGGCGTTGGCCTGGGCCTCGCCATCGTCAAGCATGCCTTGGCTCGCCATGATGCTGTGTTGACGGTGACGAGTGAGCTCGGCAAAGGCAGTTGCTTTCGTTGCGACTTTCCCATGGAACGAACAGTTCGGAATCCGGTCCCAATAAGCAGTGCAGGGTCCATGTAGACTAACGGGTGAGGCCTCAGTTCGGTTTGTCCTGACAGAGCCCTGTTATACTTTTCGAAAAAAGTCGTTCAGCACCTAAAAAAACGGGACAAGGTGACCTTCGGTGAACACATTGGATCTGAATCATCACATTTCGAGGCGGTTCAACAAGGACCTCGAAGATCTTCGCAACAACGTTCTCGCAATGGGTGGACTTGTGGAGACTCAGCTGAGCAAAGCGATTGAGGCAATCGTTTCCGGCAACAGCGAGCTAGGCCTTCAGGTTGCGCATGACGATTACAAGGTCAATCGGTTTGAGGTTGCGATCGACGAGGAATGTAGTCGAATCTTGGCGACGCGCGGTCCAACGGCGTCGGATTTGCGTCTGATCGTCGCTATCGTGAAAACCATCACGGATCTCGAACGCATTGGCGATGAGGCGGAAAAAATTGGCTTCCTTGCATCGAAGCTGGCAACCATGGACCGCCCGGCGGGTTCGTACGGCGAGCTCAAGACAATAGGTAATCAAGTGAGTGCGATGCTGCAATCCGCTATGGATTCGTTTGCACGCCTGGACGCGGAGGCGGCACTGAAGACTGTCAGGGACGATGAAATCGTCGATGAGAATTACGAAATGATTCAACGTCAGTGCATCACCTTCATGATGGAGGACCCGCGGACGATCAAACGCGTGATGAACGTGACGTGGGCTGCAAGGTCGCTGGAGCGAATAGGGGACCATGCGAAAAATATTGGTGAGTACGTGATCTACATGGTGCATGGCAAAGATGTGCGACACACCGATGTCGGAGATGTTGATCTCGACCTGATGAAGCGCCCCTGAAGATAGAATTTTGACCCGCAGACTTGCCAACTTCACAACTTTCGCAGCGTGCGCCGCAATGATGGCGTTTGCGTTGTACTCTGAGCACGTTTTGGGTTTGTACCCCTGTCCTCTCTGTATCTTTCAGAGACTAGCCGTCATTGTCATGGGGCTCGTGGCGCTCGTCGCAGCCGTGCACAATCCCGCGGGCGTGGGGCGAATGGTTTACACCGTTCTTGGTGTCGTTGTTGGTGGGTTGGGCATCGCGGTTGCGGGACGGCACGTGTGGTTGCAAAACCTGCCACCAGACCAGGTTCCCGCCTGCGGCGGCGCTTCACTCGATTACCTGTTGGAGACACTCCCACTTTTCGATGCACTGAATCAGGTTTTGAACGCGTCCGGAGAGTGCGCTGAAGTCTCTTGGCGATTCCTGGGTCTCACGATGCCCACGTGGGTGTTGGTGGCACTCTCCGTCTTGTCAGTCTGGATAGTCCTGTCGAACTGGCGGTTGCCTGCGCGCAGGGCGGCCGCCGACAGTATCTAGGGAGTCTCCGCCGAACCCTCCCCAATCATCCGGTGCATGATGGATTCATAAATGTCAGCGAGCGTGCTGACATCTTCCGTGCGAACGTGCTCGTTTACTTTGTGGATAGACGCATTGATTGGTCCCAGCTCGACTACGTGGGTGCCTGTCGGCGCTATGAAGCGACCATCTGATGTGCCGCCACCTGTGGAAAGTGTTGGTCTGCGACCGGTGTGGGTGTGGATTGCCGAACTGACGGTTTCTGTCAGATAGCCAGGTTCCGTCAAGAAAGGCTCACCCGACAAGTGCCATTTCAAGTCATAGTCCAAATCGTATTGTTGCAGCGTGCGTTCGACTTCCCGACGCAAATCTTCGTGATGCCATTCGGTCGAGTAACGGAAATTGAAGCGACAGTACAGCGACGCCGGTGTCACGTTCGGTGCGCCAACGCCTGCTTCAAGTTGGACTACCTGAAAGGTCGTGGGCGGAAAGTGATCGTTTCCCTCGTCGAGTGGGAGGTCATACAACGCTTTCAGCACCGGAGCAAAGTCCTCAATCGGATTCCTCGCCAACTCTTGGTAGGCGACATGTCCCTGAATGCCGTTCACCGTCAGCATGCCGCTGAGTGATCCACGTCGACCGATACGGATCAAATCGCCGAGCGCTTCCTGACTCGAAGGCTCCCCGACGACGCACCAATCAATACTCTCACCACGCGATTGCAAGGTCTCGATAACGCGCAGGGTGCCATCCCGCGCGGGTCCTTCCTCGTCGCTGGTCAGTAGTAGTGCCAGTGAACCGCGAGGCTTGGGTGTGGCGGTGAGGAATCGTTCAGCCGCAACGACCATAGCGGCCAGACTCGCCTTCATGTCTGCAGCACCGCGTCCATATAAGACGTCATCGACAATGACAGGATCGAAGGGTTGGGTGTTCCATTGTGCAAGGTCACCCGGTGGCACGACATCCGTATGGCCGGCGAAGCACAGGACAGGCCCTTCACTGCCATGCCGAGCCCAAAGGTTATCTGTGGGTGCGTTCGGATCACCGAATCTCATAAACTCACACGTGAATCCCACGGCCTTGAGTCGCTCTGCGATTAATTCCTGACAGCCGGCATCCACGGGCGTAATGGACTCTCGTGCGATCAGTTGCTCAGTCAATTGAAGTGCGGTGCTATTTTTCATAGATGGACGGTCGCATAAAAAGCCAGCTCAGACAACGGCTGGGGCGGTGGTATACCGCAGCGTGAAATCTCCGTTGCAACAATTCGGTAACCTCTGGAAGCTATAGTGACCTGTTGTTTTCGATGAGGAGCAGCTGGTGAGGACGTTTCTTGTGATTTTGGTTTCGATGGTCATGAGCCCGTCCGTCGTCCAAGCTCAAGAAGGCCGCGATTATATCGAGATCGTCGGTTCATCCACGGTGTTTCCGTTTTCTGCCGTGGTCGCCGAACGTTTCGGGCGTCGCGCGAGTTTTCGAACACCCAAAGTCGAGGCTACAGGATCGGGCGGCGGCTTCAAACTATTCTGCAACGGAATCGGCGTCGGTTATCCTGACATCACCAATAGCTCGCGCCGAGTCAAGGCGTCGGAACTCGAGCTATGCGCTTCCAATGGCGTCGTCGACGTGGTCGAAGTTAAGGTCGGCTACGATGGCATTGTGCTCGCGAACGCAACCGGCCAACCGCCGTTTGTTTTAACACTACGCCAGGTTTGGTTATCCCTTGCTAAGCAAGTGCCTAGTCCAGATGGCTCCAGATCTTTCGTCGATAATCCTTACGAGCGCTGGTCGGATATCGACGCCAATCTGCCGGATCTCAGGATCGAAGTTCTCGGTCCGCCACCGACATCTGGCACACGTGATGCTTTTGTTGAACTCGCGATGGAAGGTGGGTGTTCCAGTTTTGATTGGATAGCGGTTATCGCAGAAGACGACCCCGACCGCTTCAGATCGATTTGTCATACCGTTCGCGAGGACGGGTTCTTTACTGAGGCGGGTGAGAACGACAATTTGATCGTGCAGAAACTTCGCGCTAACCCCGCCGCGCTCGGCATCTTCGGTTTCAGCTTTCTGGATCAAAACGCCGAAAAAGTTCAGGGTGCGTTTGTCGACGGTTTCGCTCCGACTTTCGAAAACATTGCGTCGGCTGACTATCCGGTTTCGAGACCTTTATATTTTTACGTCAAGCGCGCGCATGTCGACGTGATTCCCGGACTGCGCCAGTTTCTAAGGGAGTTCACGAGTAACCGCGCTTCGGGCTACGACGGTTATCTCGCTGATCGTGGATTAGTCCCACTGCCTATCAGCGAGCGGGCCGAAGTCTTGGCTGGTGTTCTGGCACTGAGTCCGGTTCGCTTGTGATGCTGCTGAAGATAGGCGCTTCTACGGACATACGATGCAACCGCTTACCCTCGTAATCATCGCGATACTTTGCGGCACGGCCATGTATTTTGTCGCCAGTCGCCGTGCGGTGTCGTTGGTTGAGCATCGTAGATCGTTGAGTGCGTTGCCCGGTCACTACGGGGCCTATTCGCTGCTGTGGGTCCTGATTCCGGTGCTCGCACTGTTGTTGCTTTGGTCGATGTTTGCCGGCCGGGCAATTGACATGCAAATGCGACAGAGTTTGCAGGACGCGATGGTCGAGCAGACTGCGGGTAACGTGAGTTTGGCGTTGAATGAGATTCGTAACGTCGCATCCGGGGTTGCTGTTAGCGACGATCCCAAAGTGGTTGCGCTCGCTGATCGCCTCAATCAGCTTCAGGCCTCCAGCCGGAGGGTCATGTCCGGTTTTGCGCTTGCTTTGATCCTGATGGGAGGCGGCTACAGTCTTTGGCGCGTCGGTCCCTCCTTTACGGCCCGACACAGCGTCGAACGATTCGTACGGCTGATGCTTTTGTTGGCCTCGAGTATCGCCGTATTGACCACCGTTGGAATTGTCGGTTCGGTACTATTTGAAGCCACTCGATTTTTCGGTGAAGTGCCTATGACGGAATTTCTGTTTGGGGTGGAGTGGAGCCCGCAAACAGCGATTCGCGTCGATCAGGTGGGTGGCTCGGGCACTTTCGGCGCCGTACCACTTTTCGCAGGCACATTGTTGATCACCGCAATTGCCATGCTGGTAGCAACCCCAGTGGGTTTGATGACGGCGATCTATCTCAACGAATACGCAGGAGAGGCCTTCGGAGCGGTAGCCAAACCGTTACTCGAGGTTCTCGCCGGAATACCGACGGTGGTGTACGGGTTTTTCGCAGCGTTGACTGTCGCGCCGTTGTTGCGTGACTTCGGGAGCGCGATCGGACTGACCGTCGCTTCAGAAAGCGCACTGGCGGCTGGCTTGGTCATGGGGATCATGATCATCCCTTCGATTTCCTCGTTGTCCGATGATGCGTTAACCGCGGTGCCGCGGACGATGAAAGATGGATCTCTGGCATTGGGCGCAACGCGATCAGAGACGATAAAACAGGTGTTGTTGCCCGCTGCGTTGCCAGGAATCGTTGGCGGCGTACTGCTTGCCGTCTCACGTGCGATTGGTGAGACCATGATCGTTGTAATGGCCGCGGGTTTGTCAGCGAATCTGACAGTGAATCCGTTCGAAGCGGTCACTACAGTGACCGTGCAAATCGTCACGCTCTTGGTCGGCGATCAAGAGTTTGACAGCGCCAAGACATTGGCTGCGTTCGCGTTGGGCTTATTGCTGTTTCTGGTTACGCTGGCGTTGAATGTGATCGGTTTGCGAGTGGTTCGCCAGTACCGCGAGCAGTATGAGTAAGGTGCATCGATGAGCGCGAATGTTAGGAATGCTGTGGCATTGTCCTTGCGACGTCGCTATGCGCGTGAGCGCCGGTTCCGTGCGTACGGTTTCGCTGCGGTTATGGTTGGTCTTTTGTTTCTCGTCGTGTTCTTCGCCACGATCATGGAAAACGGGGTCAGTGCGCTGAGGCAGACCGAGGTTGTGCTTCCAGTCTTTGTCAGCGCGGCCGATGTTGACCCAAAGGGTGATGCCAGTCGCGAGTCTCTGGCATCGGGTGACTACGAGATCGTGATTCGAGACGCTTTGGCACGCCTGTTCGTCGACGTTCGCAATCGACAGGACAAACGGGCCGTGGGTGCGCTGGTCAGTTCAGAATCCAGTTTCGTGCTGCGCGAGGCGGTGTTGGCAAACCCGCACATCGTCGGTACGCAAATCGAGCTTCGGGTTCCGGCGAGTGCCAACATCGATATGTTGATTAAAGGCAACGTCGACCGGGGTCTTGACGCGTCGCAGCGAACGGTCAGTGACCAACAAATTGCGTGGGTGGATGAGCTCGTGCGGCTGAACCGTATTTATCTCAGGTTTAACTCGGCACTGTTCGGCAATGGTGACTCTCGAGATCCAGAGCTGGCAGGAATACGCGGAGCGTTCATGGGCTCGATTTATATGCTTCTCGTCACTGTCTTATTCGCTTTTCCTGTAGGCGTCGCGGCAGCGGTGTATCTCGAGGAGTTCGCGCCGCGTAACCGTTGGACCGATTTGATCGAGGTCAACATCAATAACCTCGCGGCAGTGCCGTCGATCGTCTACGGGTTGCTCGGCCTCGCGGTTTTCATCAATTGGATGTCTTTACCGCGTTCTGCTCCTGTTGTTGGCGGTCTGGTGCTCGCGTTGCTGACCTTGCCGGTTGTCATTATCTCTGCAAGAGCTGCGATCAAGGCGGTACCGCCGTCAATTCGCGAAGCGGCGCTTGCGGTTGGCGCATCACAGGTACAAACGGTGTTCCAGCATGTGATTCCGCTGGCGATGCCGGGAATCCTGACCGGCGCGATCATCGGTATGGCGCGGGCACTCGGTGAAACTGCACCTCTGTTGATGATAGGGATGGTCGCGTTTATTGTGGATGTTCCTGGCGGACCGATGGAGCCGGCTACGGCTTTACCAGTGCAGGTCTACCTTTGGGCAGATAGCCCGGAACGCGCGTTCGTGGAGCGCACATCTGCGGCGATCATCGTTCTGCTCGGTTTCTTGTTCTTGATGAATTTGGCAGCTGTGCTGTTACGTCGGAGATTCGAACGTACCTGGCGATAAGGGATGTGATGAGTGTTTTATAAATCTCTGAAAAATCTGAGATTATGGTCAGAAATTTAACAACTGACTCCGCGCTGGACGGTGCGGCGTCTGACGACTTGGAGCAGGGTGCTCCAAGGCCACATCGCGTCTTGCCCAACAGTGAGTCTGTGGGCAGTCCTTTTGTAAAAGATCCGTACTTCCAGGCCCACAGCGTCAATGTGTTTTACGGCGAGACGCAGGCGATCAAGAACGTGAGTCTCGAGATCGCGCGCAACGAGGTTATAGCTTTAATTGGGCCGTCAGGGTGCGGTAAGTCGACATTTCTGCGATGCCTGAACCGGATGAATGACACCATTGATAGCGCACGGGTTGAAGGCACAATCATGCTGGATCAGCAGGACATCTACGATCGCTCGATGGACGTCGTCGCTTTGCGCGCGCGCGTCGGTATGGTCTTTCAGAAACCGAACCCGTTCCCCAAGTCGATTTACGACAACGTTGCGTACGGCCCACGGCTGCACGGACTCGCGCAAAATCGTGCGGATCTCGATGAAATCGTGCACACCAGCCTGGACAAAGCCGGGTTGCTCGGTGAGGTCAAAGATCGGCTTCACGATAGTGGCACCGGCCTTTCGGGTGGGCAGCAGCAGCGGCTTTGCATTGCTCGTACGATTGCGGTCAGTCCGGAGGTCATTCTGATGGACGAACCTTGCTCTGCGCTGGATCCGATCGCCACGGCAAAAATTGAGGATTTGATTGACGAGCTGCGCGAGAACTACGCGATTGTCATTGTGACGCACTCGATGCAACAGGCTGCCCGGGTTTCACAGCGAACGGCCTATTTTCACCTGGGCGAATTGATCGAAGTTGACGGTACGGACCGGGTGTTTACCAACCCTCAGCATCGACTGACTGAAGACTACATAACCGGTCGATTCGGCTGACCTGGCACGCTTAGCGCGCGCCCGAGGACGTGTCAGGACAGCAGCGAACTCCATACTTTCGGGTCAAACCCAACTCGCGTCGGTCCAGCGCCAACCAGCACAGGACGTTTGATCAACGTCGGGTGTTCCAGGAGCGTTGGCACAGCGTCGCCTCCGGTGACTTTTTGCCGAGTGGCTTCGCTGAGTTCTCGCCAGGTTGTAGAGCGTCGGTTGATGAGTAAGTCGCCGCCGACGTCCTCAATCCACGACTGCAGCGTGTCTGCACCAGGCGTCTCTAACCGGATATCAACGAAAACGAATGGGACATCTTCAGCGTCGAGCCATTTCATGGCCTTCTTGCAGGTATCGCAGTTCTTTAATCCAAAAAGTTGTAGTTTCATTGTCCGACTTCTCTTAGCAACTCGTTCAAGCTGGTCTTGGCGCGAGTCTTTGCATCCACACGCTTTACGATAATAGCGGCATACAACGAATAGCTTCCGTCTTGCGAGGGCAGATTGCCTGGCACAACGACACTACCTGCGGGGACGCGCCCATAGGTGATCGCCCCGGTATCGCGGTCATAGATCCGCGTGCTCTGGCCGATGTAAACACCCATGGATATGACGCTTCCAGCCTCGACGATGACGCCTTCAACAATCTCCGATCGCGCACCGATGAAGCAATCGTCCTCGATAATCGTGGGGCTCGCCTGAATCGGCTCCAAGACGCCACCGATTCCGACACCGCCCGACAAATGCACGTTCTTGCCAATTTGCGCGCAACTTCCGACGGTCGCCCATGTGTCGACCATTGTGCCCGAATCCACATACGCACCGATGTTCGTATAGGAAGGCATCAGGACAACGTCGCGCGCGACAAATGCCCCTTGACGCACTTGCGCATCTGGCACCACGCGCACCCCGTCACGCACGAAGTCATCGTGATCGTAGTTGGCATACTTTAACGGTACCTTGTCGAAGTACCTGTTTGGCGTCGAGTCGATCAGCGTGTTCTGTCGAAGCTTGAACGACAACAATACGGCCTTCTTTAACCACTCGTGGACAAGCCATCCATCCTTGCTCGGCTCCGCGACACGAGCTTCGCCGCGATCCAGAAGTTCGATCGCCTGGTCGACGGCTTCGACGACCTCGCGCTCGGATGTGTCAATCGAAGATCGACGTTCCCAGGCTTGGTTAATCATGTTCTCAAGTTGCATAGTTTCCTCAGGATCGAGCGAAGTAGCTCTCGCAAAATTTCGCAAACCGATGTAGTGCTTCTGTGGTTTGTTCCAGATCTGCAACCAGCGACAACCGCACGCGGCCGGCACCGGGGTTCGCGCCTCGAACGGTTCTCGCAAAGTACTGCCCCGGTACTGCCGTGACGTGTGTTTCGGCAAACAGTGCCTGGCAAAACGCAATATCATCGCCGCCGATATCCGGCCACAAGTAGAACGCGGCGTCGGGGGTAGTAAAGTCCAATGTAGTGCCGAGCAGTTCCTCTGCAGCTGCGAACTTCTGATTGTACGCTTGACGATTGACGGTCACGTGGTCGTCATCCGCCCAGGCCGCTGTGCTGGCGACTTGCGTTGCGATCGGAAGTGAGCAGCCATGATACGTTCGGTAGCGCGAAAACTGCTCAATCAAATTGGCGTCGCCAGCGACGAAGCCGGACCTGAGTCCGGGCAGATTCGAGCGTTTTGACAAGCTGTGGAAGGCGAGCACGTTCGTGCAATCTGAATCGGTAGCATTCAAGATCGATGGCGGGGCAACATCGCGATACACGTCGATGTAGCACTCGTCGACGATCAAGAAAAAATCGTGTTCGCGCGCCAATTTTGCCAACGCCTGGAGGTAGTCCAGTGCGGCAACGCTCCCCGCTGGGTTGACCGGAGAACACAGGTAAAACAGCCGTAGCCTGCCTAAGATATCGGGAGTCAATTGCGATAAATCGGGAAGGTAACCATCGGCCGCATCTGCGTTGAGGTAGAGCGGCTGCGCACCGGCCATCAGCGCGGCTCCTTCGTAGATTTGGTAGAACGGATTCGGCATTGCGACCAACGACCGCTCGGACGAATCGATGAGTGCTTGCGCAATTGCGAAGAGGCCTTCGCGAGTCCCGTTGACCGGGTGCAACATACGCTGTGCATCCAGATCGATATTGAAACGACGAGCAAGCCATCCCGCGCACGCCGCCCGTAACGTGTCCGAGCCTCGGATGGAGGGGTAGCGCCCGGCAGACTCGGTAAACGCCTGGGCATGGGCCTCGAGCGCCGCTTGAAACGGTGGGTGCTTTGGTTCTCCGATCGACAATGGAATCGCAGTCAGATGATTCGGCGGCGACACTTGAGCTAACAGCTTGGCGAGTCGCTCAAAAGGGTAAGGCTGCAGTTTCGCGAAGCCAGGATTCATTCGGTTTGCGCATTGCCGGGGAGAGCGGCTAACAAAGCGCGGCGCAGTGATTCTTGCTGCGGAGTACTCAACGCGGTTTCCTGCTCGTCGGTCAGATAAAATACGTCTTCTGCACGCTCTCCGATTGTGACGATTTTCGCTGCCATGATGTAGACGCCGCAATCGATCAACGTCATGCCAACCGTGTACAAAAGCCCAGGGTAGTCTGCACAAACCAATTCCATGATGGTCCGCTCGGCCGTCGGATCATCGCGAAAAACAACTTTGGTGCGCGTGTCAAACATGCGCTGCCTACGTGGCATCCTGCGCTGCACACTCTCAATAGGATCATCTTCGGTGTGCGGAATCATGCCGAGTCGATCCTCAACATCGCGAATCACAGAGTCTTCAAGCACGTCACCTGAAGGGTTCGCGACGATGTAGGTATCGAGACTAAAGCCGTTAGTGAGCTGTTCAATTCTTGCATCCAGTACGGAAAGCCCAAGCTCATCCAGCCGCGCCGTGACCGCGGCGAATGTGTGTTGCACCTGTGGTGTGTACAGCATGATCGCCAGCGTGTTGTCGCTGAGTCGTGGCGCCAGCGCCATCATCGGGTCGACAATTCCATGAGCGCCCAGCGCACTGGTGTGCCATGCGATTTCCTCCGCGGAGTGACGCAGGAAATAGCCTTCGTCTACGACCGACCAGACCGATTCGATAGTCGGCTCATCGAGTACGTTTGCGAGGTGATGTCGCGCAGCCTCGATGGTCGCATCGATTACCTGCCGGCGATTGACAGGGTTTTCGAGTCCACGCTCCAGTGCGGCGGCCGTCGCCTCGTACAGATCGCGAAACAGTTTTGCCTTCCACGAGTTCCAGAGTTTCGGATTGGTCGCTTGAACATCCGCGATTGTAAGAACGTACAGATAGTCGAGCCGTCGTCGCGTGCCCATGCGATTCGCAAATGTCGCGATCACGTCCGGGTCGCTCAGGTCTTTCTTCTGCGCAGTCATCGACAGGACGAGGTGATTGGCGACCAACCAACTCACCAACTCGCTGTCGTCATCTTTTAGTCCGTGCTCCCGACAAAACAACAACGCGTCGGTGGCACCCAGTTCTGAATGATCGCCGCCGCGGCCTTTTGCGATGTCATGGAACAGTCCAGCAAGATAGGCGAGCGACGGATCGGGTAGTTGTGCCATGACCGAGTTGCAGTGCGAGCAGGCGCCGGTTTTCAGCGCAAACTTGCGCAAATTGGAGACCACAAACAGGGTGTGTTCGTCGACCGTGTACGCGTGAAAAAGATCGTATTGCATGCGACCCACGATTCGGCCGAACGCTGGAATGTACCGACCGAGGATTCCATAACGGTTCATGCGTCTCAGTTCGGTAGTCACACCACGGGGCGCGCGAAGAATATCGAGGAACAGACGATGGTTTCTCGGGTGCTGGCGAAATTGTTCGTCGACCAGATGGCGGTTGCGTCGCATCAGCCCGATCGTCCGTGCACTGACGCCCTTCAAATCCGGGTTGCGTTGTAGCAATCGAAACACCGTCAGGATTGCTGACGGATCTCTCAGAAAAACATCATCGTCGATTGCTTGCAGGTAGCCATTGCGACTAACGAACGACTCGTCGATTACCCCCGGGGCCGAGTCGTGCGGCATGAGAATGTCTTCCTCGAACAGCTGCAGCAGCATTTCGTTGGTGCGCGTTACCTGCATCACCATCCGATAATAACGTTGCATCATTTGCTCGACGCCCAACGTAAACCGTGAGTCCTCGTAACCCAGAAGCTCAGCAAGGGCTTTTTGATGATCGAACAGCAGTCGATCCTCACGGCGTCCAGTTAACACATGTAGCCCGTAGCGAATGGTCCAAAGAAAGTGGCGCGCCTCTATCAAACGCTCCGCCTGGCCTCGGGTCATGAAGCCGGCGTTGGCCAGGTCGTCGAAGTCGTTGGCGCTCACGTGTCGGCGTGCGATCCAGGTGACCATCTGAATATCGCGCAATCCACCCGGACTACCTTTTACGTTGGGTTCAAGGTTGTAGCCTGTGTCGTCGTAACGGACGTGTCGCGCTTTTTGTTCCTCACGTTTCGCGACGAAAAAAGAGGGTGCATCCCAGACGCGGCCGGGTCCTGTTGCGTCAACCATTTGTCGGTAGAGGTCCGGCGCGCCCGCCAGTCGCCTGGACTCCATCAACGTGGTTGCCACCGTTACGTCTTCCCGCGATAGGGTTTCGCAATCTGCGACGGTGCGCACGCTATGGCCGATCTCGAGTCCGGTATCCCAGAGTTGGGCAACGAACTGCTCCACAGGCTCTGTGGAGCCATCGCTATCGTCGGCGATGATGAGGATGTCGATGTCGGAGCTGGGGTGAAGCTGGGCACGTCCGTATCCGCCGACGGCGACCAGGCAGAAACCCGTGTCCGAAACGCCATTGCTGGTCCACAAATGCGTCAACGCCGCGTCAATGACTCCCGCGTGAGCTGCGACCAGCAGGTCGACCGAGTCACCGCGTCTAAAGCGCGCAGCGAGTTCCTCTTTCGCACCTTGGATTGCCTCGCGCATTTGTACCGCGCTGGGATCGGCCGCACGCAACCAGCTGATGAAACGACCCATCGTCGCATCGGGTCCTGCGGGTTGGGCCGTGTAGATGCCGGTCCCGGCAGGCGCCGTGCTTACACGAGAGTGTGATTCAGGCCGCGCTGGCTCGGTCACGTTGAGCTTCGCCCAATGTCAGTATTTCGTATCCGGTTGGTGTGACCAGGACCGTGTGCTCCCATTGCACCGACAATGAGTGATCTCTGGTTACCACGGTCCAGCCGTCGGGTAACAGCCGTGTGTGTCGCTTGCCGGCATTCAACATCGGTTCGATGGTGAACGTCATACCCGCCTCAAGCGTCATGCCAGTGCCCGGTTTGCCGAAGTGAACGATTTGTGGGTCTTCATGAAAACCCCGTCCGATGCCATGGCCGCAGTATTCGCGAACAACGGCGCAGCGGTTGCGTTCCGCGTGGCGTTGGATGACGTGGCCGATATCGCCGAGCGTCCGCCCAGGTGCGACTTGTTGAATGCCGAGCATCATCGCCTCATGACAAATCTTAGCGATTCGTTGCGCCTGTATATTGGGTTTTCCCACCATAAACATACGGCTGGTGTCGCCGTGCCAGCCGTCTTTAATGACCGTGACGTCGATATTGAGGGCATCGCCGTGCCGCAAGACACGGTCGGATGGAATTCCATGGCAGATGACGTGGTTGAGGGACGTGCAGATGGATTTCGGGAATGGCACAGGCCCACCGCCGGTGTAGTTCAACGGTGCCGGAATTGCCTGCTGGGTTTCCGTGATGTAACGGTGGCAAACGTCGTTCAACTCATTGGTCGAGACGCCTGGCTTGACATAATCTGTAATCATATCAAGCACATCAGCGGCCAATTTACCGGCCAGTCGCATAGCGTCCTGCTCTTCGGGTGTCTTGATCGTAACTGCCATCGTGGTCCTGTTGTCGTCGTGTGCGCCGAAAGTGGTTTGGGTGGCAGGCAAGGATACCAGTGCTGAAGGGCGACGGGCCACCTCAACCGCTAGCGAAACCGCTAAGGTTTATGCTATAAAGCGCGCGCTGCGAGTGTTTCGCAGCGACTAATTTTAAACCACACGTTCATCGACACCTGGTGCTGGGTGCCCCGCCTGAAAAGGGGTTGCGCCAGGGGATGTTCGGAGGCTCAACCCAAGGAGACCCCCATGGCTGACGTTACCATGCGCCAGATGCTGGAAGCGGGTGTGCATTTTGGCCACCAAACCCGGTACTGGAACCCCAAAATGGCGCCGTTTATCTTCGGCGACCGCAACAAAATTCATATCGTAAACCTCGAACGCACTTTGCCGCTGTTTCGTGAGGCGTTGACGTACGTCAAGGCGCTCGCATCCGATGGTGGCAACATCATGTTCGTCGGTACCAAACGAAGCGCACGCCAAACGATCGGTAAGGAAGCTAGCCGTTGCGGCATGCCTTACGTTAACTACCGCTGGCTTGGTGGCATGTTGACCAACTACAAGACCATCAAGCAGTCGATCAAGCGCCTGAAAGATCTCGAGAGCATGTCCGAAGGCGGCATCATCGAGTCGCTGACGAAAAAGGAAATCCTGAACTTACGTCGCGAACAGGAAAAGCTGGAGCGGAGCCTTGGTGGCATTAAGGATATGGGTGGCTTGCCAGACGCGCTGTTTGTCGTCGATGTGGGCCACGAGAAGATTGCGATCGATGAGGCGCGCAAGCTCGGCATTCCTGTTGTCGCTGTGGTTGATACCAACTGTGAACCGGACGGTATCGATTATGTGATCCCGGGCAACGATGACGCAATGCGCGCTATCTCCTTGTACTCCACTGCTATTGCCGATGCGGTGTTGGAAGGCAAAGCCAGCGCACCTGAATCAATGATCGGTGACGACGACTTCGTGGAGCTGGACGAACAGGGTAACGTCCGCAAACCTGCGGGTGGTCGTGCCAAACCTGCCGCTCGTCGCCCAGCAGCAAAATCTGCAGCTAAGGCGAAAGACAGCACACCTGCCGACGAGGCACCGGCTGACCCGGCACCGGCGGCTGCAGAGGCTCCGGCAGCTGATGCTGACCCGGCACCTGAAACCGCTAGCGAATAAGGACGGGAAAACAGCATGGCGATTACAGCAAGCATGGTTAAGACGCTGCGTGAGCGCACCGGCGTCGGCATGATGGAATGCAAAAAGGCGTTGGTAGAAGCCGATGGTGATATGGACGCCGCGGCGAAATTACTCCGCGAAAAAGGTCAGGCGAAAGCCGACAAGAAAGCCGGACGTGTTGCAGCGGAGGGCAGGATTGTCATCGCCCATGGCGATGGTGCGTCTGCAATGGTGGAGGTCAATTGCGAGACCGATTTCGTGGCCGCGGATGACAACTTCGTGCAGTTCGCAACGGCCGTTGGTGACCTGGTAGTGAGCGAGCGTCCCGCAGACGTAGAGGCTCTGATGGACTTACCTATGGACGGCGGCACGGTCGAGTCAGCCCGGACGGCACTGGTCGCAAAAATCGGCGAGAACATCGGCGTTCGCCGCTTCTCGTTGGTTGAGTCGGCAGGCGGTGTCATCGCGAGCTACACCCACAATGATCGTATCGGTGCGTTGGTCGCGTTGAGCGGCGGCGACGAAGCATTGGGTCGCGACATTGCCATGCATGTTGCAGCCAGCGCGCCAGTTTGCGTTGACGAAAACGATGTACCGCAGGCGACATTGGACGCAGAGCGCGAGATCTTGATCAACCAGGCGGCAGATAGCGGCAAGCCGGAAGAAATTATCGCGAAGATGGTCGATGGCCGGATGCGAAAGTATCTCGCGGAGATCACGTTGGTTGGTCAGCCATTCGTCAAGGATCCCGACACAACTGTCGGAAAACTGCTGAAAGGCAATGACGCCACCGTTACCAGCTTTTTGAGATTCGAGGTAGGCGAAGGCATCGAGAAAAAAGAGGACAATTTCGCCGAAGAAGTTATGGCGCAGGTAAAGGCGGCGTCGGAAGACTCATAGAGACTGTTCTCTACGGATTTGTAGCGCAGTCGCCGACCGGGCTGCGCTACACTCTTACCGGCCGGCATTGAGGGGTAGTATCGAGTGGCAGCAAGCGACACACCAGCATCACGCAGAATTCTGTTGAAGCTCAGTGGCGAGGCGCTCATGGGTGACCTCAAGTACGGCATCGATCCTGCTGTGATCGGTCGCATTGCAGACGAAGTCGCCGAAATCGTCGGTCAGGGTGTCCAGGTCGCCATCGTTATCGGCGGCGGGAACATCTTCCGCGGTGCGGGGCTTGCACGCGCAGGCATGGATCGCGTGACCGGCGATCACATGGGTATGCTCGCCACCGTGATGAACGCGCTCGCGATCCAGGATGCGCTCGAACGACATGAGGTTTACGCCCGTGTGATGTCCGCGCTTTCCATCAACGATGTATGTGAGGATTACATCCGCCGACGCGCCATTCGACATCTTGAAAAAGGTCGTGTCGTGGTGCTGGCGGCTGGCACGGGCAATCCATTTTTTACAACGGACACTGCAGCAAGTCTGCGCGCGATTGAGATCGGTGCCGACTTGATGCTCAAAGCGACCAAGGTTAACGGTGTGTTTGATAGCGACCCGATGACCAATCCCGATGCAGAGCAGTTGCCGGAGGTGAGTTTCGATCGTGTGTTGTCCGAGCGCTTGAACGTGATGGACGCAACAGCGATTGTGATGTGTCGAGACAATGAGGTGCCGCTTCGGGTGTTTGATATGACGGAGCCCGGTGCGCTGGTGCGAGTCGTCAATGGAGAGGCGTTGGGAACCTTGGTAACAGCCTAAAGGCTTGAAGTGATGATAGAAGAAATCAAACAAGACGCTGACGATCGTATGGGCAAGAGTGTCGATGCATTGCGCGGCGAGATGCAAAAAATTCGTACCGGACGTGCTCACACGAGTCTGCTGGACCACATCACTGTTGAGTACTACGGTTCAGAGGTGCCATTGTCGCAAGTCTCAAATCTCGGTGTAGAAGACGCCCGTACGCTCACCGTGACCCCGTGGGAAAAGGACATGGTCGGCCCGATCGAAAAGGCGATCATGACATCCGACCTCGGACTCAATCCGGCGACAGCGGGCACCGTGATCCGTGTACCTTTGCCACCACTCACTGAAGAGCGACGCAAGGATATGATCCGTATCGTCCGCAACGAAGCAGAGAATGGCCGCATCGCAATTCGAAACATTCGTCGCGATGCGCTTGGCGATATCAAGGAACTGTTGAAAGAGAAAGAGATCGGCGAAGACGACGAGCGGCGTGCTGGCGATGCCGTTCAGGCGATGACCGACAAACATGTCGCTGCCGTGGATGCGGTGCTGGCAGAAAAAGAATCGGAACTCATGGAATTCTGAGATCTTCCGATGGCCGCCAACGATCAATTTCATCCTGAATCCGATCTCCCACGTCATGTGGCGATCGTTATGGATGGTAACGGCCGATGGGCGCGCCGCCGAGGCTTGCCTCGCAACTTTGGACACCGAGCTGGCGTCAAGGCGGTTCGTGCTGCTGTTCGTCGAGCAGCCGAGTGCGGTGTCGACTATCTAACGCTGTTCGCCTTCTCGAGCGAGAATTGGAAACGCCCCGCGACAGAAGTCACCGGGTTGATGAAACTATTCCTCGATGCGTTACAACGCGAAGTCGCAGAACTTCACGAGAATCGTGTGAGTCTGCGATTCATCGGGGATTTGAGTCGACTGTCCGCTAGATTGCGCACGGCGATGGCAGATGCCGAGCAACTCACCGCGAACAATGATGGCTTACGATTGAATATCGCAGTGGGCTACGGCGGTCGATGGGAGATTGTCGAGGCGACCAAAGTGTTGGCACAAAAAGTCGCGGACGGGGTGCTCTCGGCAGACCAGCTCGACGAGCAGGCGATGGCCGCAAGCATGACGCTCGCCGATAGCCCCGATCCGGATCTTGTTATTCGCACCGGCGGTGAACAACGTGCCAGCAATTTTCTGCTCTGGCATATGGCGTACTCCGAACTGTATTTCACAGATTTGCTGTGGCCAGATTTTGATGCGCGCGCACTCGACGAGGCACTCGATTGGTATCAGGGACGTGTTCGTCGATTTGGGCGTGTTACTGAGGTCGCGCAGGAGGAAGCGGGCTGACATGCTGTTGAAGCGTGTTGTCTCAGGGCTGATCGCCGTCGCTGCGATTCTGGTCGTGCTGTTCGTGTTGCCGGAGAGCGTGATTCCTCCCGTATTGTTACTAGTCGTCGCTGCCAGTGCGTGGGAATGGAGCAGTCTTGCCCGTCTGCAATCTCTGACCGCGCGGACAACCTACGCGGTTGTAATCGTTGCTTTGACAGCGCTGTATTGGGTAAACACCAATCCAACGCTCTTCGCGAGCCTGTTGATTGCCGCCGCCGTTTGGTGGTTCGCTGCCTTGACGATGGTGTTGCGTTACCCGATCCGCGTGCCTGGCGCTGTCGTTTTGATTGGTGGTCCGTTGACCCTCGTGTCCATGTTTGCAGCCCTCGATGGGTTGGCGCGATTCGGCGATCGCGAGCAACTCCTTGGCCCGGTCCTGCTGTTGTTTGTTTTGGTGGTAGTTTGGGCTGCTGACATCGGTGGCTATTTCGTCGGACGTGCAATCGGAGGGGCGAAGCTCGCGGTGAAAGTCAGCCCTAACAAAACATGGGCAGGGGTTCTTGGTGGACTCGGGTTGAGTGCGCTGGTGGGTCTTGCGGGCGAGTGGATGTTTGACATCGGCTGGTATCGAATTGTGACCCTTTGTGCTGTGACTGCGGCGGTGTCGATTCTTGGCGATTTAACGATCAGTCTGTTCAAGCGCGAGGCAGGCCTGAAAGATTCGGGTACGCTGTTTCCGGGCCATGGTGGACTGCTGGATCGAGTCGATAGCATCAGCGCGGGTTCGGTCTTGTTCGCCGGCGGACTTGTCCTGGGGCACGGTCCATGGTGATGCGACCTCACACTTGCCGACGGCGAGTATCCGTCCCAAGACCAGTGATCTTCAGAGAATCCGAGGACTTGGGGAACACCGATGGTGTTTTATGGTCTGAGAAATCGGTCGTCGCAGGGAATCTTAAATGAACATCCCTTATTTTGCCCTTGCTCTGGTACTCACCATCAGTGTGCTTGTAGTTGTCCATGAATACGGACATTACCTTGTCGCAAGACTGTGCGGCATCAAGGTGCTGCGGTTCTCCGTGGGCTGGGGTCGTGTCATCTGGTCCCGGCGTTTTGGGCCCGATCAAACAGAGTATGCACTGAGCGCGCTGCCAATCGGTGGCTATGTCAAGTTGCTCGACGAGCGCGAAGGCAATGTTCCTGAAGTGGACAAGGGGCGCACGTTCAATGCGCAGCCCGTGTGGCAGAGAATTGCGGTTTTGTTCGGCGGTCCAGCGTTTAACTTCTTGTTTGCGATCCTCGCGTACTGGCTGGTGTTTGTCGTCGGTGCACCGGCGACGCGTCCGGTCGTCGGCGTGGTGACGCCAGAGTCACCAGCGGCAATTGCTGGCCTGCAGCGCAATGATGTGATTGTCGATATCGGTGGCGTTGCTATCGAGAGTTGGCAGGATGGCATACAGGTGCTGGTGGACGAGCTGGTTGGTGATGGCGAGATTCCACTCGTCATACAGCGCGACGGGCAGGACGCGTTTGCGGTGACCGTTCGCGTCAGCGAGGAGACGTCCCGGCTGGCGAAACCGGGGCAGCTTTTTGAGGGTATCGGCCTTCGGCCATGGGCTCACAGCGGCCTCATCGGCGAGGTCATGCCAGAGTCGGCGGGTCAACGCGCCGGACTGCGGCCTGGAGATGTGATCGAGTCTGTCGATGGTGTGCCGACGCCGAGCTGGAATGATGTCGTCGATGCCATACGGCTCGATGATGCCCCACCAACACGTCAGTTCAATATTCGTCGAGACACCGAGGTGTTGTCAGTCGCTGTCACGCCAGACGTTGTGGATGACGATCAGGGTCGGCGGCGCCAGGTGGGGTTGCTGCCAGGCGACACGCTTCCGGACAGTCTGTACGGCGAAAAGCGCCTGGGTGTTTTGTCTGCGATTCCTGAGGCCATTGCAACGACGTGGGATAAAATCGGATTTACACTCGAAATGTTCGGGCGAATGATCACGGGATCGGTTTCCGCAAAGAACATTTCCGGTCCGCTCAACATCGCCGAGTACGCCGGCGCGACACTCGAGCGCGGCTTCGTCGATTACATCGACTTTCTCGCCATCGTCAGCATAAGTCTTGGTGTATTGAATCTATTGCCGATTCCGATGCTCGACGGCGGGCAAATCGTCTATCAAAGTGTCGAAGGCGTGACGGGTCGCCCGGTTTCCGAGCGGTTGCAAATCGTCTACCAACAGGTCGGCGTTGTGTTGCTATTAGGTGTGATGAGTCTCGCGTTTTATAACGATATTGCGCGCATTGTCGAAAGGGTCTTGAGTTGAGCATGCGAACGGGCGACAGACGGATACGGCAATTAGGTATTTTTTGGACCGCACTGGCGGTGGTGGGCGCATTGTTCGCCAGCACTGCGCAGGCAGAGTCTTTTGAAGTTCGCAATATGCGTGTCGAGGGACTGCAAAGAATTTCTGACGGAACCGTGTTCAATTATTTGCCGATCAATATCGGCGACACGGTCGATGAGGTCCGGATCCGCGAAGCGATACGAATTCTGTATAGCCAGGCGTTGTTCGACGCGATCGAAATGCGGCGTGAAGGCAACACGCTGGTGGTGATCGTCCAGGAGCGACCATCGATCGAGCAGTTCACGATCGACGGCAACAAAGACATCAAGACCGAGGATTTGACGGACTCATTGAGGAGCGTCGGGCTCGCGCGAGGCAAGACGTTTGATCGCTCTGTGCTCGACGAGGTTAGCCAGTTTCTGGTTGAGCAGTATTACAGTCGCGGCAAGTACGGTGTGAAGGTCGACACACGCGTTGAGGATCGGCCGAACAACTCGGTGGCTGTTTTTATCGACGTTGTTGAAGGCGATCGAGCGCGAATCCGACAGATCAATATCGTCGGTAATACAGAGTTTGATGACAAAGAGCTGCTCGGCGAGATCGAGCTCAAAACGCCAAACCTGCTCTCGTTTTTCCGCCAGGATGATCGCTACTCGCGTGAAGCATTGACCGGTGATCTTGAGACGTTGAGTTCGTTCTACCTGGATCGCGGGTATGCAGACTTCCGTGTCACGTCGACGCAGGTAACAATTTCGCCGGATCGCGAAGACGTGTTCATCACCATTAATGTGAAGGAAGGTGATGTCTATACGGTCGGTGAGATCAATATCGCCGGGAAGATGGTCATCCCGGAGGCGTTCCTTCGTCCTTTGGTACAGATCAAACCTGGCCAGACGTTTAACCAGCGCCTGCTGACCCAGACTACCGAGTTGATGCAGTTTCGACTCGGATCGGATGGCTACGCCGAATCACAAGTCGACTTTATTCCAGAGTTAGATGCGGACAACAAAACGGTCGACATCACGATTTTCGTCGAGCCGAACAATCGGATGTACGTACGCAACATCAGTTTCGATGGCGTCGACCAGGTCAATGATGAGGTCTTGCGTCGGGAAGTGCGCCAGATGGAAGGGGCGTTTTTGTCGAACCGACTGCTCGACCGTTCGAAGATTCGCCTGCAAAACCTTCCGTATCTGCAAACCGTCGATTTCGAGACGGTTCCCGTTCCCGGCAGTGAAGATCTGGTCGATGTAAATTTCGACCTTGAGTACGGTCTCCCGGGACAGTTTGGTGGTGGTATTGGTTGGTCAGAGACTCAGGGTGTTCTGCTCAACGGAAACTTCACCCATACAAACTTTATGGGTACAGGAAACCGTGTGTCGGCGGAGATCAACTCGGGCCGCTTCCAGAGCGTGTACAGCCTGTCGCACACCGATCCGTATACCAGTATCGACGGCATTCGCCGAACCACATCTTTGTCGTTTCGAGAGTTCGATCAGTTCAACACCGATTCTTCGGATCTGTCCACCGAGACGTTAACTGCCGCACTCGAATACGCCTATCCGATTACGGAGTATCAGAGCATCAGTCTTGGGGTCGCCTACCAGCAAGCAAGACTCATTGCGACGGAACTTGGCAGCACACAGCAGGCGATCGACTGGATCCGGCAAAACGGAGACTCGCAGGTAAGCGAGAATGTCGACGGCGGTTTTTTCCTGCCCGACGACCTCACCGTGTTTTCGAGCGAGTTCGATACACTTGAACTGGTGGCTGGTTGGGGCTACGACAGCCGCAACCGGGCGTTGTTCGCGACCAACGGTCAACGCCATCGTGCTTCGATCGCATACTCGGTTCCGGGGTCGGACGTAGAGTACTGGACCGCGCGCTACACCGGGTTGAACCTGTTCCCGCTGTGGGGGCAGTTCGGATTGCAGATTTCAACAGAGCTGGCGTTCGGCGAAGGCCTGGGTGACACCACAGCCTTACCGCCGTACAAGCTGTTCAGGAGTGGCGGCCCGGGCTCTGTCCGCGGGTTCCGCGAGTTCACGCTAGGCCCTCTGGATAGCCGCGGTTTACCATATGGTGGCAATATCCTCGTGAATGCCCAGGTAGAATTAGTTTTGCCGGTCCCTGAGCGTTTCAGAGGACAGGGCAGGGCTGTTTTGTTTTATGATATCGGCAACGTATTCAGCAACAACGAGATCGCATTCACAGATCGCCTCGGTGGTGATCGGATCGACTACAACTTCGACGTAGATAACCTCAAGCAATCGGTGGGTATTGGTGTGGAATGGCTTGCACCGCTCGGATTGTTCCGGTTCAGCTACGCGTTCCCGCTCAACGATTTCGAAGGCACAAGCCGTTTGTTCGGAGATCGTGTTGAGCGATTCCAGTTTACTATTGGTAATGCATTTTAAGGGGAGTCTTTAAATGACAAACAAGATCATTGTTTCGCTGGTGCTAGCGCTGGCACTCGCGCTCAGCGGGCCTGCACAAGCGCAGGAACTTAAGATTGGCGTGGTGAATTTTCAGGGCCTGCTGCAAGCGGCGCCGCAGACGAAAGCCTCGATGGAAGCGCTGCAGGAAGAGTTCGCGCCACGCGAGCGCGCAGTTCGCGCCAAGACCGAAGAGTTCGAAGCGTTGCAGGAAAAAGCGCAGCGCGACGCCGCGGTCATGGGTGAGGCAGAACTGAGAAATATGCAGCGCGACCTCCGGGACGGACAGCGAGATTTGGAACGCCTTCAACAGGAATTCCTGGAAGACAGCAGCCTGCGTCGCAATGAAGAGCTCGGCAAGCTGCAGCGCATGCTGGTGGAAGAGATTGAAGCGTTCGCAACGGCAAACAGCTACGACCTGATCCTCAGTGAAGGCGTTGCGTTTGCGAGTGGCCGTACCAACATTACCGGCCAAATCCTCGCGCAATTGCAGGCAAAGGCCGGCAACTAGATCCGCCTCGGCTAAATGCCGCATAAAGTCAGCGAACTGGCAGTCCGCTTTGGTTGCGACGTTGTCGGAGACCCCGACAGCGTCGTTGACCATGTGGCCACTCTACGTGGGGCCAGTAACGGCGCACTGAGTTTTCTGGCAAACCCCGCGTATCGCAAGTACCTCGGTGACAGCGACGCCACGGCCATTGTAGTCGCCGAAGAAGACGCACCTCATGTGTCCGGCTGCGCCCTAGTAGCTGATGATCCCTATCTTACCTACGCCCGGATGGCGCGCTTACTTCACCCGCGTGCAGTCCCTGCGGCGGGGATTCACGTCGCGGCTGTCGTCGACAATTCCGCGGCGTTGGGCGAATCCGTATCGATCGCGGCTGGTGTTGTGGTCGACGCGAACGTCGTCATCGGCTCGGGTTGCGCCATCGGTGCAGGAACCTACATTGGCCCGGACGTCCAAATCGGCGCTGGCTGCTGGATCGGTCCGAACGTCACCATAATGGGAGACTGCATACTCGGCGCGCGGTGTGTTGTGCACCCGGGCGCGGTCATTGGTAGCGATGGTTTCGGTATCGCTCGTGGCCCTGAAGGATGGGAGCATGTGCCACAAGTCGGCGGGGTCAGAATCGGTGACGATGTGGATGTCGGAGCGTGTACGAGCATCGATCGTGGTGCGATCGAACCCACCACGATTGGCAATGGCGTCAAACTGGATAATCAGATACAGATTGGCCATAACTGTGTGATTGGTGAACATACGGTCATGGCAGGCATGGTCGGTATCGCAGGGTCAACCACGATCGGCAAGAACTGCGCATTTGGTGGTAATAGCGGGACATCGGGTCATCTGACGATCACCGATGGTGTTGTGATCACAGCACGCTGCACCGTCACATCGTCTATTGATGAGCCCGGCACTTACGGCGGCGTGTTTCCGCATGATGAGATACGCAATCATCAACGGAGTGTGGCAAGGTTTCGTCAGCTGGATAAACTTGCGCGTGAGCTTAAGCGCCTGCAGCGGGCAATGAAAAATCAGGAAAAAAATGAGTAATAGCATTGCCGAACAGTTGGATATCCGTCAGATCATGGCGCTGATTCCGCACCGATATCCCTTTTTGCTAATCGACCGAGTCGTATCGTGCGTGCCGGGAGAGTCGGCCTCCGCGTTGAAGAACGTTACGTTCAACGAACCGTTCTTCCAGGGGCATTTTCCAGGTCGACCCGTGATGCCGGGCGTCCTGATTATTGAGGCGTTAGCCCAGGCAACGGGCATTTTGGCTTTCGCTACTGCCGATGAAGCACCCGGAGCTGACACGCTGTACTACTTTGTCGGAATCGACAAAGCGCGTTTTCGCAAACCCGTTGAGCCAGGTGATCAGCTGCGGCTCGAAGTGCGACTGATTCGCAGAATCCGGACGGTATGGCGGTTTTCCGCCGAGGCGCTGGTCGACGACCGGGTGGTCGCGTCTGCAGAGCTTATGTGCGCACCTGGCGAGGCGTGAGCACCATGAATACGAAGGTTCATGCGACCGCTTTAGTCGATCCTGGAGCGACGTTGGCCGACGATGTGGAAGTGGGTCCGTATTGTGTAGTCGGTCCAGACGTGTCCGTCGGCAAAGGCACCAAGCTTCGTGCGCATGTTGTGTTGGAGGGGCCGACAGAGATTGGCGAAGATAACGACATCTATTCGTTCGTCTCGATCGGCAGTGCACCCCAGGACAAAAAATACGACGGCGAGCCTACGTCGCTGCGTATCGGTGACCGAAATACTATCCGCGAGTGCACCACCATCAACCGCGGCACCGTACAGGATCTGGGTACCACGATCGTCGGCGACGATAACTGGATCATGTCGTACGTGCATATCGCGCATGATTGTGTGGTGGGCAACAACGTCATTCTTGCGAACAATGCGACCCTTGCCGGTCATGTTCACGTTGGCGACTGGGCGATCTTTGGAGGGTTCTCGGGAGCGCACCAGTTCTGCAAGATCGGTCCGCACAGTTTCCTCGGGATGTATTCAGGAATCGGCAAGGATGTGCCAGCCTACGTGACCGTCATGGGCAACCCTGCGGAGCCGAGGGGTGTCAATTCGGAGGGTCTGAAGCGTCGCGGGTTTGATCGCGAGCAGATCCGGAATATTCGCGATGCCTACAAGCTGCTCTATCGCAGCCAGCTGCGACTTGAGGAGGCGCAGGAGGCCATTGCCGCGCGTGTTGGAGAACAGCCGGAACTTGCCCCGCTCCTGGAGTCGATAACCGGCAGCAGCCGCAGTATCGTTCGCTAATCGAGGCCGTCGTGTCTCGATCCCTCGCAACGCTTCGAATTGCACTCGTCGCCGGCGAACACTCCGGCGACACCCTGGGCGCAGGGTTGATAGACGCCCTGCGCGAACAAGTCCCAGGTGCGAGCTTTTTCGGAGTCGGTGGGCCGAAGATGCGTGCTGCCGGACTTGAGTGCTGGGAGGACTCCGAAACGCTCGCTGTGATGGGATTGACGGAGGTAATCAAGCATCTGCCACGATTGCTGAAGCTCCGACGTTCGTTGGTCGAGCGTTTTGTGCGTGCCGATGCGGACGCATTTGTCGGCATCGATGCTCCCGACTTCAATATCGGTCTGGCGCAACGTCTCCGCGCCAAAGGCCTTAAAACCATACAGTACGTGAGCCCGTCCGTATGGGCCTGGCGACAGGGCCGCGTGAAGACGATCGCCAAGGCGTGTGATCGTGTGTTGTGCTTGTTGCCTTTCGAGCCTGAGTTTTATTTGCGGCACAACGTAGAGGCGACGTTCGTCGGTCATCCGCTCGCTCAGAACATTCGCCCGGTAGATGATGTGGCCATTCCCCGCCGTGAGCTCGGAATCGGTTCGAACGGGCCTGTCCTGACGGTGATGCCAGGTTCTCGAGGCGGTGAAATTGCCAGACTTGCGCCCGATTTTCTCGCCACCGCTGCTGCGCTGTCGGATCAACTGGACGGGTTGACCGTTCTTGTGCCACTCGCCAGTCAGCGCGGCGCCGATGATGTGCGAGGCTTAATCGAGGAACAGGGTCTGCAGGGCAATTTTCGACTGTCCGTCGGTGATGCGAACGTGTGTATGGCTGCTGCTGACGTGTTGCTGTTGGCTTCAGGCACGGCTGCGCTCGAGGGGCTTCTGCACGGTAAGCCGATGGTTGTTGCTTACCGACTGGCACCTTCGACGTATCGAATCGTGCGCGCCCTGAATCTCGTCAAGCTTGAACACTTTTCACTGCCAAATCTGCTGACGGCGGAGCCTTTCGTGCGGGAGTTCGTCCAAGATGCCATTACACCGACGTCACTCTCCGAGGCGTTGCGGCCACTGTTCGACGATACCAACCAGACGGAGATGCTCGCCGCGTTTGCACAAGTGCGCGAGCAATTGGCGGTGAACGCTGATGAAAGAGCCGCACGTGCGGTGATTGCGACTGCAACCGCAGGGAGTGCGTCGTGACGTCTGGACTTGGCCTCATTCCCGCGACCCACGACGGATGGATTGCGGGCGTCGATGAGGCGGGCCGTGGCCCGCTGGCTGGACCCGTTGTTGCCGCCGCTGTGGTTCTGGATGCCGAAGCAATCCCGTCAGGCTTACAGGATTCAAAACGGCTGTCTGCTTCGCGGCGCGAGACTTTGGCGCAGGAGATTCGACAGCGTGCGGTCGCATTTAGCGTCGTTTCGTACAGCGCTGAACGGATTGACGAGGCGAACATCCTTGCGTGTACGATGTCGGCAATGGCAGAAGCAGTTTCCAATCTTGATACCGTACCCGTCGAGGTGCGTGTGGACGGCAATCGATTGCCCGCAGAGGGCGATCGAATCGAGGCGATGTGGGCGGCGATAGTCGGCGGAGACGCCCGCGACGCAAGCATTGCGGCAGCCTCGATTCTCGCCAAGACTGCACGCGATGCGACCATGATCGAATTCGATCGCAAGTGGCCGCGCTACGGTTTCGCGCAGCACAAAGGCTACGGGACGAAAGCGCACCTGGCGGCGCTAGAGAAGTACGGCCCTTGCGAGATACATCGGACAAGTTTCGCGCCGGTGAGGCGCGCGTTGGCGCAAAGAGTGCAGCGCTGATGGTCGCCGAAGTCCAACAGCTACCGACAGCGGCTACACGAACCCCGGCTTCGTTCGTGCATTTACATTTGCATACGCAATATTCGATTGTCGACGGCCTCGTGAAAGTGCCTGATCTGATGCAAGCAGTTGCCGCAGCGGACATGCCCGCCGTGGCGTTGTCTGACGCAGGCAATTTGTTCGCCATGGTCAAGTTCTACACCCGAGCGCTGCGTGAAGGCATCAAGCCAATTATCGGTGTCGAAGTTTCGATGCGCGATGAGGATCAGGTTTCGGGCGAACCCACCTTGATGGTATTGCTCTGCATGGATGTCGACGGCTATCGCAACCTGACGCGGCTGGTGACCCGCGCCTTTCAGGAGGGACAACGCAAAGGTAGGCCAGAGGTGAGCCGCGGTTGGCTAACGCCATCCGCATGCGAGGGTCTGATCGCATTGTCCGGTGGTTTCGAGGGGGAACTGGCGCATCTGGCCCAGTCTTCCGAACCCGCGTCGGTCGCCGCAGCATTGCAACATTGGTGTAGTGTTTTTCCGGACCGGTTCTACCTTCAGGTATCGCGAACTGGACGTGCAGAGGAGGCCGCCTGGCTCGACGCAGCGGTGCGTATGGGGCACGACATCAACGTTCCGTTGGTTGCAACCAACGATGTCCGGTTTCTTGAATCGGGAGAATTCGAGGCACATGAAGCGCGCGTGTGCATTCATCAGGGCCGTACACTCGCCGACAGCAAGCGTCCAAAACCTTACACGCCGCATCAGTACCTGCGTACGCCGGAAGAGATGATCGAGTTGTTTCAGGATTTGCCGGAAGCGATCGAGAATTCCCTGCATATCGCTGCGCGTTGCAGTCTCGATTTAGAGCTTGGCAAGAGCTACCTGCCGGAGTTTCCGGTCCCCGATGGCAGCGATGCGGAAACCTGGCTGTGCAAGCAGTCGCGCGAGAAATTGGAGTCAAAGCTCGAGCGACTTCAACCGACTGAGATCAGTGTCGACGACTACAAGGCACGCCTTGAACGTGAGCTCAACACGATTTGTGACATGGGCTTCCCGGGCTACTTCCTGATCGTTGCTGACTTTATTGAATGGGCTCGAAACAACGGGGTGCCGGTCGGACCCGGTCGCGGTTCGGGTGCGGGCTCTCTCGTCGCGTTTGTGCTTGGCATCACGGACATCGATCCACTCGAACACGATCTTTTGTTCGAACGTTTTTTGAATCCCGAGCGGGTGTCGATGCCGGATTTTGATGTCGACTTCTGTATGGAAGGGCGCGATCGGGTGATTGCTTACGTCGCGGAACACTACGGTCGTCATCGCGTGTCACAAATTATCACCTACGGCACGATGGCCGCGAAGGCGGTAGTGCGTGACGCGGGTCGGGTGCTTGATTTTCCCTACGGCTTCGTCGACAGAATCGCCAAGTTGATCCCGTTCGAAGTCGGCATGACTTTGAACAAGGCGCTGGACGACGAGCCGGAGCTTGCTCGCCTCTATCGCGAGGACGATGAAGTCAAGAGTATTCTCGAACTCGCGCTGTCACTGGAAGGCTGCGTTCGCAACGCGGGCAAGCACGCTGGCGGCGTTGTGATTGCGCCTACCGAACTGACGGACTTCACGCCGCTGTACTGTGAAGAAGGCGGCGCGAATCTGGTCACCCAGTTTGACAAGGACGACGTCGAAGCCGCGGGTCTCGTGAAATTCGATTTCCTGGGGCTTCGTACGCTAACGATCATCGACCGCGCTTTGCAATCGGTCAATGCCGCTTTACAGAAGCAGGGTAAGGAGCCGATCGATCTACAGTCGTTGCCGATGGACGATGAGGCCACATTCGCGTTGCTGCAGCGCTGCCAAACCACCGCGGTGTTTCAGCTCGAATCGCGTGGCATGAAGGATCTGATCAAGCGTTTGCGGCCTGACTGTTTTGGTGATTTGGTGGCGCTGGTCGCGCTGTTCCGACCGGGTCCTTTGCAATCTGGCATGGTCGACGATTTCATCGCGCGCAAGCACGGACAGGGCGGTCAGGATATCGATTACCTGCATCCCGATTTGAAACCGGTTTTGGAACCGACGTACGGCGTCATCCTCTATCAGGAACAGGTGATGCAGATCGCTCAGGTTCTTGCGGGCTACACGCTGGGTGGAGCTGACCTGTTGCGGCGTGCGATGGGCAAGAAGAAGCCGGAGGAAATGGCAAAGCAGCGCCAGATCTTCGTTGACGGCTGTGTCGAGCGAAACGTAGACAAAGCGCAAGCCGAATACATCTTCGATCTGATGGAGAAGTTTGCGGGCTATGGATTTAACAAATCGCATTCCGCCGCCTACGCGGTACTCAGTTATCAAACAGCATGGCTAAAAGCGCACTACCCGGCGGAATTTATGGCGGCGGTGATGTCGTCCGATATGGACAGCACGGACAAACTGGTCGGGCTGAAGGACGATTGCCGATCAATCGGCATTCAGCTGTTGGCGCCTGACATTAACGCTTCGCAGGCAAGCTTCACGGCGACCCCGGAGGCCGATATTCGCTACGGACTCGGTGCGATCAAGGGCGTTGGACTGGGCGCGATTGACGCGTTGGTTGCGGAGCGCAGCGCGGGAGGTCCCTTCAAGGATCTACCGGAGGTTTTGCAGCGTGTGGACCTTGAGCCCTTTAATCGCCGTATGTTCGAGGCGTTGATCAAGGCGGGTGCGCTCGACAGTCTCGGCGCCAACCGACGCGCAATGATCGAGACGGTGCCCGATCTGCTGCGTCAGGCAGAGCAGGACGCACGCGCCGCTGCCGCCGGCCAGAACGATCTCTTTGGCGCAGAAACAACTGATGCCGCGATTCCGAGCATCGCTATCCGGGACGTCGCAGAGTGGCATTCAGGCGACAAACTCCGCGCTGAGAAAGAGGCGCTTGGCCTGTATCTTTCCGGCCACCCGTTCACTCGGTATCGGCAGATTACGTCACAACTGGCCCGTGCGTCGCTGGGTGAAATCGTGTCTGCACGGCCTCCCGCGGGTGCCGAGAGTGGTGGCGACTACGCGCAACCAAAAAGGCAAGTGACCGTTGCGGGATTGATTTTTGACATCCGTAAGCGTGGGAATCGCACCACGGTTACTCTCGACGACGACACTGGACGTATTGACGTTCAACTGTACTCGGAGACTGTCGACGCCGTTCGTCATCTTCTCGTGAAAGACTCTGTCGTTGCTGCATCAGGCAACCTCACTTGGGACAGTTTTATGAATGCGTGGTGCGTGAATGCGCGATCACTACGCGATGTGGATCACATGGTCGAGGAGTACGCGGCGAAGCTGGTCTTGTCCTTCGCACGTCCCGAAAGCGACGCCGAGGCACGGGAGCGCGTTCGCGAGCTGCAGGATGTCTTGCGCCCGCACCGTGGTGGCGCTTGCGAAATCGTCATCGACTACCGCGCCGGTGAGCTTGCCGGTCAGGTTGCGTTAGGAGAGCTGTGGCGCGTGCGTGTCAGTGCGAGTCTGCGCGATTCGCTTGATCAGAGCTTTGGTGAGGGCAGTTATGCCATCAAACTCGCGCATGCGTAATGACGTGAGTCGCCGGTATGGGCTGTGATACCGTTCACATCTGTCGAAGTACGGTTCGAGACCCATGGATCTGAAATTCTTAGATTTTGAGCAGCCTATCGCCGAGTTGGAGGGCAAGATTGAAGGCCTGAGGTACGTTGGTGATGACTCCGGCGTCAACATTGCCGAGGAGATTGAGCGACTCACCAAAAAAAGCGAATCGCTGACCAAGTCAATTTTCTCGAACCTTAGTTCCTGGCAGGTCGCGCAGGTTGCCAGACATCCGATGCGGCCTTACACACTGGACTATTTGTCCCACATTTTCGAAGACTTTCAAGAGTTGCACGGCGACCGGATGTACGCCGACGACTACGCGGTTGTAGGTGGTCTTGCACGGGTCGAGGGCGTGCCGGTCATGCTGATCGGCCACCAGAAGGGTCGCGATACCAAAGAGCGCGTACTTCGAAACTATGGCATGCCACGCCCCGAGGGATACCGCAAAGCGCAACGACTCATGGAGCTGGCAGAAAAATTTTCGATTCCGGTCGTGACCTTGATCGACACGCCGGGCGCTTATCCGGGAATTGGCGCTGAGGAGCGTGGCCAGTCGGAGGCGATCGCGCGCAACCTCAAAATCATGGCCCGTTTACGGACACCGATTATCAGTGTCGTTATCGGTGAGGGTGGCAGCGGCGGTGCACTCGCGATTGGCGTCGCTGATCATCTGATGATGTTGCAATACTCAGTGTATTCAGTGATTTCGCCGGAAGGCTGTGCGTCCATTTTGTGGAAGAGCGCGGAGAAGGCTGCTGACGCGGCCGAGGCGATGCGGATTACGGCGGATCAGCTGATTGAGTTCGGTTTGATCGACGAGGTGCTTGAGGAGCCGCTGGGCGGTGCGCATCGCTCTCCGGAGACTATGGCGGCCACCTTGAAAGCCGGGTTACTGCGGCAGGTCACGGAGCTGTCGGAGCTCCCCGTCGAGGAACTGTTGTCGCGTCGCGCTGCGCGGCTGTCCGGATTCGGTGATTTCAAGAGCGCGTGAGTGTGAGCGCTGAGGCGGCGCTCGCTGGCGCCGTTGCCCGCGCGATCCAGACCTGTCCGGAATCCAACCAATGGGTGGTCGCGTTCAGTGGCGGTCAAGACTCTACCGTGCTGTTGCACGCGCTCAGTCAACATACCGAAATCATGCTTCGCGCAGTTCATGTCGATCATGGCCTGCAACCTGAGCTGCGCGGTGAATGGCTGCAATCTGTTCAGTCGATTGCGCATGCGTTTGGCGTACCGTTGACGGTGCTGCCAACACCGGTCGCGTTGACTGCGGGTTCGAGTGTTGAGGCAGAGGCGCGACACGCTCGGTATCGGGCACTGGCCGATAGTCTCGGTGCAGGGGAAGTCCTGGTTACCGCGCAGCATGCGGATGACCAGGCGGAGACTGTATTCTTGCAGATGCTACGTGGGTCCGGACCGGCCGGGTTGTCGGCGATGCCCGCGAGGTCCGCATTTGGTCATGGACATTTACTTAGACCGTTGCTCGATGTCCCCAAGTCGACGATTTCCGACTATGCGACTCGGCATGATCTGCGCTGGTTCGATGACCCTAGCAACGTCGACACACGATTTGATCGAAACTACCTGCGGTTACATGTGATGCCGGGTATCGCAGACCGTTGGCCGGCAGTGTCGCGTACGCTGGGTCGTGTGGCACGGTGGCAACAGGCAGCGACACACGCGCTGACCCGCCAGGCGCTTTCCGACTGGCAGCAGATCTGCCGACCGCGACGACAGGTAGCATCGTGTGCGCGACTGCAAGTACTGCCAGATGGGCGCGCCAGAGAGGCGATACGCGCCGGCCTTGCAGCCGCGGGTTTGACGGTGCCGAATGCTGTGCGTCTGGATGCCGTGCTAGCGATGGTGAATTCCACATCAGGCAAAGGTCTCGTGGCGTGGGACGGGGGTTGCGCCAGACGCTACCGAGACCAGTTGTTCCTGCTTGCTCCGCTGCAAGCGGAGCCTGATGATTTTGACCAATTCTGGGATGGCATTCGACCGCTACGTCTGCCCGGTGGGTATGGCATGCTACGTTTGCACCCGGCGCCGTCGCAATCGCTCGCATTGCGCTGCCACTTTCGTGAGCCGGGACTGAAGGTGCGTGAATCGTCCGGCAACTCCAAGGACTTCGCGAAGTGGTGCCAGGAGCGCGCAATTCCGCCCTGGGCGCGGTCGCGAATTCCATTAATTAGCGTCGAAGACACTCTGATCGCTATTGGCGGTAAACGTCTGTCTGACTGGCACAAAGTGGCGGGGTCAGTAGTACCAATCTGGTCTGAGTGCCCGGCGCTTGGATTGTCTGGCTCAACCGGCTCTGGTATCGTCTGACTCCGTTCTGATGACGCGAGATCGCGCCCTGAGGCCGGAGTGAAGGCTGGCTGTCGACCGCACCCCGTGGTGACGTTGACGACAGAGTGTTGACCCTTTGCTCCGGCTTTTTTTGTTGCCGGACGGATTGCCCATGACTTCTTACGTTTTTATCACTGGTGGCGTTGTTTCATCGCTTGGCAAGGGCATCACCTCTGCATGTCTTGCCGCAATTCTCGAGTCTCGCGGATTGTCCATCAGCATGATGAAGCTGGACCCTTACATCAACGTCGATCCCGGCACGATGAGCCCGTTCCAGCACGGCGAGGTTTTTGTGACCGACGATGGTTCCGAGACGGATCTCGATCTCGGTCACTACGAACGGTTTGTGCGCGTGACGACGGGCCGGGACAGCAACTTCACGACAGGACAGATTTACGAGTCGGTGATTGCACGAGAACGGCGCGGCGATTATCTGGGCGCTACGGTTCAGGTAATTCCGCATGTCACCGATGAGATCAAGGCATCGATTCGCCGCGGTGCCGGTGATGCCGATGTGTGTTTCGTCGAAATCGGCGGCACAGTCGGTGACATCGAGTCGCTGCCTTTTCTTGAGGCGATTCGCCAAATGGGTGTCGAGCTGGGTCGCGAGCGCGTTGCCTACGTGCACTTAACTCTGGTGCCGTACATCGCCACAAGCTCCGAGATCAAGACGAAGCCAACGCAACACTCGGTCAAAGAGCTGCGCTCAATCGGGATTCAACCCGACATTCTCGTCTGCCGCTCCGAGTTGCCGTTACCCGAGGAACAACGTCGTAAAATTGCATTGTTCACCAACGTCCAGGAAAGCGCCGTCATCTCGGCCTATGACGTGGATGATTTGTACCGCATTCCGATGGTCCTGCACGAACAAGGTTTCGATGAGATTATCTGTCGTCAGTTACGGCTCGATGTGCCGAAGGCCGATCTGTCCGCGTGGCAATACGTCGTCGATGCGAAGCGCAATCCAGACTGCGAAGTGAACATAGCGATGGTCGGCAAGTACGTGGACTTTCGCGATTCGTACATCTCACTGACTGAAGCGCTGCTGCATGCCGGTATTCAGACTCGCACCCGGGTCAACATTCACTACGTCGAGTCGCAGGATATCGAAGAGTCCGGAACCAATCAGTTGCGGCAATACGACGCGCTATTGGTGCCAGGTGGCTTCGGAGACCGGGGTATTGAGGGCAAGATCTCGACGGTGCAGTTCGCGCGCGAGAACGGTATCCCGTACCTCGGTATTTGTCTTGGCATGCAGGTCGCGGTCATCGAGTTCGCTCGCCACGTAGCTAATCTCGAATCGGCGCACAGCACAGAGTTTGATGCAGAGTCGCCGCATCCGGTTGTTGGCCTGATTACTGAGTGGCAGAATCTCGATGGCGTGACTCAACTTCGCAGCGAGCAATCCAATCTCGGCGGAACGATGCGGTTGGGTGCGCAACAGATCCAATTACAGCCCGGCAGTACGGTAAGAGACATTTATGGAGCGGGTGAAATTCGTGAGCGTCACCGACACCGCTACGAGGTGAACAACCACTACCGCGACCGTTTGTCGGAGGCGGGGTTGAGATTCAGTGGTTTGTCGCCGGACGACTTGGTGGAGATGATAGAGCTTCCCAATCACCCATGGTTCGTCGCGAGCCAATTCCACCCCGAGTTCACAAGTAACCCGCGTGACGGCCATCCTCTGTTTACAAGTTTTGTGACCGCAGCGCGAGCGCTTGCCGAGCACGCGCCCAGTCAGGTCAAGGCGCAAGCGCAATGAAGATCGCCAATATTGAAGTCGGCCTCGACCGTCCGTTCTTCCTGATCGCCGGCAACTGTGTCGTTGAGAATGAAGCGACTACGTTTGAAACGGCGACACGCTTGAAAGAGATGACGGATGCCCTGGGTATTGGTCTTATCTATAAGTCGTCCTTTGACAAGGCGAATCGGAGTTCCCAAGGCAGTTATCGCGGCCCCGGCATGGCCGCTGGACTGGAAATTCTGGCGAAAGTGAAGCGTGAACTGGAGTTACCTGTTCTGACAGATGTTCATGAAGACACGCCGTTTGACGAGGTAGCCGATGTTGTTGATGTGATGCAGACGCCGGCGTTCTTGTGTCGACAGACCAATTTCATTCTCAACGTGTGTAAGCAGGGTATCGCGGTCAATATCAAGAAAGGCCAATTCCTGTCGCCTTGGGAAATGGACAACGTCGTCGACAAGGCTCGCTCAACCGGCAACGAGAACATTATGGTCTGTGAGCGTGGCTTCTCTTTCGGCTATAACAATCTGATTTCCGATATGCGATCGCTTGCGATTATGCGCCGCACAGGCGCACCGGTAGTGTTTGATGCCACGCACTCAGTACAGCTCCCGGGAGGGAAAGGAGTAGCTTCCGGTGGCCAGCGGGAGTTTGTACCGGTGCTGGCCCGGGCGGCTGTCGCAACCGGCGTTGCGGGTGTGTTCATGGAAACTCACCCGAAACCCGATGAGGCTTTGTCCGATGGGCCGAACGCCTGGCCACTGGATCACATGCGGGAGCTACTTGAACAGTTGCAGCGCCTTGACGAAACCGTCAAGGCGGCGCCATTTGCGGAATCTCATTTTGGCCTTGGGGAGGCGTCGTGAGCGAACTTTCAAACAGCACGATCAAATTGATCGCCGGTCGCGAAATTCTGGACAGCCGCGGCAACCCGACCGTTGAAGCGGAGGTGTGGTTGCACGATGGCAGTTACGCCAGAGCGGGCGTGCCGTCCGGCGCGTCGACCGGGTCGAGAGAAGCCGTAGAACTTCGAGACGGCGATAAGAGCCGCTATCTTGGAAAAGGTGTCCGCAAGGCGGTTGCGGCAGTGAATGGCGAGCTCCGTGAACTCCTGGTCGGGCGCGATGCGGCCGACCAAGCTGCGATCGATCACGCGATGATCGAGCTCGATGGCAGTCCAAACAAGGGTCGTCTCGGTGCCAACGCACTACTCGCGGTGTCACTCGCTAGTGCGCGCGCACTAGCGATTAGTCGGCAACTTCCTTTGTTTGCGACACTCGGTGATAGCGTCGAGATGCCGGTACCGATGATGAATATCATCAACGGTGGTGCGCACGCAGACAACAGCGTCGATATTCAGGAATTCATGGTGTTGCCGGTCGGTTTTGACCGCTTCAGCGAGGCGCTTCGCTGTGGCGCTGAGATCTTTCACAACCTGAAGAAGGTACTGACTGAGCGTGGCTTGAACACCGCGGTTGGGGATGAGGGCGGCTTTGCGCCGGATTTGCCGTCGAATCGCGAAGCGCTCACGACGATCATGGATGCCGTGGAGCGCGCTGGTTATCGGCCGGGTGAAGATGTGTATCTCGGTCTCGACGTTGCCAGTTCCGAATTTTTCGAAGACGGGGTCTATAACCTTGCATCAGAGAACCGGCAGTTTGATGCCGAGGCGTTCGCGCAGTACTTGGGCGGTCTGTGTGATGAGTTTCCGATCATCAGCATCGAGGATGGCATGGACGAGTCCGACTGGACAGGTTGGGCAGCGCTCACGCAGCTTTTGGGAGATCGCGTGCAGCTGGTTGGTGATGATTTGTTTGTTACCAACACCAGCATTCTTGAACGAGGTATTCGCGACGGAATTGCCAACTCCATTCTGATCAAACCCAATCAGATTGGCACGCTGACGGAAACGCTCGCGGCGATCGACATGGCCATCGATGCAGATTACACGGCGGTCGTGTCCCACAGATCGGGCGAAACCGCAGACTCTACGATTGCGGATTTGGCCGTCGGTACCCGCGCCACACAGATCAAAACCGGGTCGTTGTCGCGTTCAGACCGAATTTCAAAGTACAATCACCTATTGAGAATAGAATCGCTGCTAGGGGAGAAGGCGTCTTACAACGCCAAAGCGGCGTTTCCCAAGGCGGTGCGTTTCGGGTGAAGTCACTTTTAGAAACGTTCCAGACTTTGGTTGATGCAAGAGAATCGGGGTAGGTGATTTTGGCTCAGGGCGTCGCAGAACAAGAACAGTCATGGTCGATGAGCATTCTCATCGTCGCACTGGCGGCTTTGTTGCTTTGCACGCTCGCCGTTTTGTTGCTGTCGCCAGACGGACTGCGGCGCACGCAGCGACTGCAGGCTGAAGTTTCTTTGACTCAGCATGAGCTCGTGTCATTGAAGGCGCGTAACCAGGCGCTATCCGGTGAAGTCAACAACCTGAAGCATGGCCTTGAGGCAGCCGAAGAGCGCGCTCGATCGGATCTCGGGTTGATTGCGCCGAACGAGTCGTTCTACCAAATCGTCAACGCCCGTTGATTGATAAGCAGACGGCGCTGCGGTCGCTGAGACCTGCGCTGGGCATTGGCCGCGCTCGCGGCAAGCTGAAAGCGTCACCGGAAGATTTCGTCGTTCGGGAAATTCCCAACTGGACACCCACAGGGGAGGGTGAACATGCCGTTCTTTGGATTGAAAAGACGGGCCTGAACACCGAGTGGCTGGCGCGTCAACTGGCGCGCTTTGCCGGTGTCCCCAATCGATCCGTGAGTTTTGCGGGCCGCAAGGATCGTCTTGCGCGCACGTGGCAGTGGTTCAGTGTGCACTTGCCAGGCGTGGAGATTGACTGGGCGTCATTCGAATGCCCGGGTGCGACGATTCATGCTGCCGAGCGTCATTCCCGTAAAGTTCGGACAGGTGCGCTGCGAGGCAATGCATTTGAAATCGTCATCCGTGACCTGAATCGGCCACTGGATACCGAGGCTGTTGAGTCCATGCGCAGCGGGGTACCCAACTACTTTGGTCCACAACGTTTCGGTAAGCACAATAGCAATCTGCGACATGCCGAGACGATTGCCCACGGTGGTCGAGTTCGAAAATCCGAGCGAGCGCTCGCGGTCTCAGCAGCGCGCAGTGCGGTGTTCAATGCCGTACTCGAGTCGCGTGTGTTCGAAGGCAACTGGAACGCGCCAACACTGGGCGACGTCGTCCAGTTCGAGGGGAGTAGGAGTCTTTATGTGGTGGATGCAGACTCCTTGCACGGAACGGAACAGCGGGCCGCGGCGTTGGACGTCCATCCGACGGGGCCTCTATGGGGCAGGGGCGATCTTATGACGACCGGTAGCGTCGAATCTCATGAGCAGTCTGTTGCAGATGTCCATCAGCTTTGGACGAAAGCGACTGAGGTCGCGGGGGCATCGATGGCACGTCGTGCGCTCAGAATGGTTCCCGCTAACTTCAGCTACGTGCTGGACGAGCACGTCGCGCGCCTCTCATTCGAGCTTCCTGCGGGTTCGTTCGCGACTGCGTTCGTTAACGAATTAGTCGCGGACGACGACGATCAGCGGAGTAAAACATAGATGGCGCCGCTGCCGCCATCGACCTGCCGCGCCGAACAGAATGCCGCGATTCGATCGTCTCGTCGCAGCCAGCTGTCGACGTTGCCTTTGAGCTGAGGTCCGCGGTGTCCGGAACCGAGCCCCTTTCCATGGATAATCCGAACGCAGCGCCAGTGGTGGTATTCACAGTCCTGCAAAAAATCACGCATGACCTCACGTGCTTCGCGGACGGTGTAGCCATGTAGGTCCAATTCAGCTTCTATGCGGAATTGCCCCTTTGAAAGTTTGCGCAGCACACGTTCGCCGACTTCTGGTCGGCGGTACCGCAGGCCATCACCGTTACGCCATTCCATCGTCTCGATATCGGCGTTCAGGCTCTCGTCGAGTACCGCAGCTTCATCCCGGCGTCGCATACGCGCCTTCGGCGCCGGTGGCTTGCGCTCGGCTTCAACCCGGTCGTGGATCAGCGGGCGCGCACCGCTGACCGCCTCGCGGAACAGGTCGAGTTCATCCTCGGTGTCGGGATTGTCATCGCTCATGCGCTACCTCAATGAGTTCATCGGTGAGAATACGATGTCTGTCGAGTCGGGAAAAGCATGGGATTGCTACTCGGCCACGCGTGGATTGCGTATCATGCGATTGGCGTTTGCCGCATGAATTTCTGGAGGCCCCCAACTGCGACACCGCGCTTCAATACCTCAACTGTTGCTGTATATACGGGTTCGCATTCAATGAACTCCCGTTCCGGCATCGGTATGACGTCGGCGCGCACGCGTGATCGGCTCATTGAGCGATTGCGTGGACAGGGCATTCGCAACGCAGACGTACTGGCGCAGATTCGCGCAGTGCCACGTCATTTGTTTGTCGATGAGGCCTTGGCAAGTCGGGCGTATGAGGATACTGCGTTGCCAATTGGACACGGCCAGACCATCAGTCAGCCGTATATCGTCGCACGCATGACCGAGGCGTTGTTGGAGGCAGGGCCGGTCGAGCAAGTCCTCGAAATTGGATCTGGGTGCGGCTATCAAACGGCGGTGTTGGCACCCCTGGTGCGCTACATTCACAGTATCGAGTACATCGCGCCGATACTTGGCCGCACCCGCGAGCGTCTGTCGGCGCTCAAGATCTACAATGTTCGCTTTCGCCATGGCGATGGCTGGAAAGGTTGGGCAAAACATGGGCCCTACGATGGCATTATCGTTACGGCGGCACCCGAGCGAATTCCTACTGCCTTACTCGAGCAACTCGCGCCAGGCGGCCGACTGGTGCTCCCGCTCGGACCCGAGCGTGGCGACCAACGTCTAATGCGCATTACCCGTGGTGAAGAAGGCTTTCAGCAAGAGGATCTTGGTCCCGCCAGCTTCGTGCCATTGGTCAAGTCGTCTGGGTAATGTCGGTGAAGATATTCGCGCCACTCTACGACTGGGTTCTCGTCAAGGCACGACATCGTTTGGCAGTGTATTGGCTAGCCTTGCTGAGTTTTGCAGAGTCATCCTTTTTTCCAATTCCACCGGACGTAATGCTGGCTCCGATGGCGCTGGCGAAACGACATCGAGCATTTTTTTTTGCCGCTGTCACGACCATTGCGTCCGTCGTTGGCGGACTGCTGGGTTACGTCATCGGTGCCTGGATGCTCGGATCAATCGAGCCCTGGTTACTTGAGTCAAGCTATTCAGATGCTTATCTCAGAGCGTTGCAGTGGTTTGAGACCTACGGAATCTGGGTCGTATTCGTTGCGGGGTTTTCGCCAATCCCTTACAAGATTTTCACCATTGGTGCCGGTGCTGCAGGGATGGGGTTACCTGGCTTTGTGATTGCTTCGACAATAGGCAGAGGCGCGCGGTTTTTCCTGGTAGCGGCGCTGATCTACCTGGGTGGGCCGCGCATGGAGGCGCAGTTGCGTCGCTACGTGGATATCATCGGTTGGGCAGTCGTTGTACTCGTTGCAAGTGGATTGACATGGTATTTCGTGCACTGATTTGCGCCGTGCTCGCTGCAGCGCTTGTTGGATGCGCCGGAAGTTGGGAGCAATCCAAAACACCGCAACGCACCCCCCGCGTACCGTCCAGCTCGCCTGTCGCCAGCGGCATCTACACCGTCAAGCCCGGCGATACGTTCTATTCGATTGCGTTTCGGCACAACGTTGCTCAGGCAGATCTCGCGCGTTGGAATCGAATCAGTGATGCGACGCGAATCTATCCGGGGCAAAAACTGCGGTTGACGGCACCACCCAATCAACCTGTCGCGAAAACACCCGTTCGTCGTGCACCGATCCAATCGGTTGCTCGCTGGCGCTGGCCAACAGAAGGTCGCCTGGTCAGTTCGTTTGATCTCAGCAAAAAGGTTAAGCAAACCGGTATTCTCATTAGCGGTCAGCGGGGCCAACCGATTTTTGCGGCCGCAGGCGGGGAGGTCGTGTATGCCGGCAGTGGGTTAAAGGGTTATGGGAAGCTCGTGATCATTCAGCACACACCGAACTATCTGAGCGCGTACGGCCACAACGCAGCGTTGTTGGTGAATGAAGGAGATCAGGTCGGGAGCGGGCAGAAGATCGCGACTATGGGGGAGACCGCCGCGCAAAAGCCCAGGCTGCATTTCGAAATCCGCAAAGATGGGCAACCGGTCGACCCGATGCCCTTCCTGCGTCAGTAGACTCATCCGCGGATGAGCGCCAGCACGACCTGGCGAGACTCCGATAGAAGTACGTTGAACGTGCGAATCGCCGCGCCATCGTTCATGACCTCGATTCCGATACCGCTGCGCATCACAGGATGCAGCAGCGCAGCGTTCGGAAAGACAACGGTTGCGCCGGTAGCGAGGATAATGACCTCAGGGTTTAGCGCGACCAACCGATCGATCAATGTGTCGGATAACGCTTCGATCGACGTGCACTGCCAGTCTTCAAGCAGTGTTTCCGCAGAGATTGCCAGACTGCCCTCGTACGTTTGTTCAGCGATCGTGACGGTCGTTAAGTTGTATTTTTGTATCGCGTGCCGCTGTGCGGACTCTCTTGCGAATTGCATGGTTTGATCCTGTAGATTTCGATAGCTCGCGCTACAATCAGAGTGTAATGACCGGCTTTCTATCGTACTTGCCTCAACACTTATCGGACGACGAACTTTGTGTCGTGGATCCCGATGAAGCGATGTTATCGCAGCTCGACGATGACGCTCGGGTTACCTGCACGCGGTCGGATGATACACCGCATCCGCGATCACGCGAGCTGACGGTGTTGTTCCGTCAACACCACGGCGCGCTATTGGCTTGCGACCAACTCGATACGCCGTCTCCGGAGTGGGCCGCGATTGTGACGCCAGTCACCCAGACCGCGGATCTTCGCGATGTCCGGATCAGCGCACTACCGAAGCTGCCGAATGAGGAAGCGGAGGCGCTTGTGGATGCGTTGAATGCGCTGCTCGAAAACGATCCGTCAAATACACTGCGCCGACTTCGGGTTCGATTTTCTCCGTCAGAGGGGAATTGGTTTCTGGTGGGCAACGGGTCGCAAGGCCCTCGTTTTGATGCCGACGTACCCTCCCAACTGCTCGGTCAGCCGCTTCGTGATCATCCGATTCGTGGTCCGGATGCCGCTTTGATCAAGCGCTGGATGACCGAGATTCAAATGACGCTACATGGCGCTGAGTGGAATCAGAGGCGCGCTCAGGAAGGTCAACCTCCGGTCAATGCGATCTGGTTGCACGGCGCAGGCGCCCGTCCGGAGGCGGTGACGGCACAACTTCCTGCGCTGCAGAGTCAGTGGGTGATACTGCGAGCACTTTGGAAACACGTATCCGCATCGATCGAGCCCGGGGATAGGCTGCAGGGGTGTGTGCTGTGCGGTCGCGAGCTGCATTCGGCAGCTCTGGACTTGCTGTTGCGAAAAGAAGTGCGACACGTTGTGTTGCTGACGAATTCCAAGCGATTGGTTGTCCGACGTGCTCGGTGGCATCATCGCCTGCGTCGTTTCGCACGAGGAAGGCTGTGACAGAATCGGAAGCGTTTGAACCTCGGCCCACGCGTCAGCGAGCCTGCCCGTCGCATCAACTGACGGGTCTCGAGCCGGTCCTTGCGCGCGTTCTTGCAGCGCGTGGCGTTGTACGTGACGAACAGCGTGAACTGGCGCTCAGCAGGCTCTCGCCGATCAGTCAACTTGGCGGTGTGGTCGAAGCTGCGGCGCTGATTGAAGCGCACCGGACGGGACGCATTCTTGTGGTTGGGGACTTCGATGCGGATGGTGCGACGAGCACAGCATTGGTGCTGCGCTGTCTTCGTGACTTCGGATTCGCTGATACGGATTTTCTGGTACCGAACCGGTTCGAATTCGGCTATGGCTTGTCGCCGGAACTGGTGGCGGTGGCCGTTCGGCGCGAACCGAGCCTAATCATCACCGTCGACAATGGGATTTCAAGTGTTGCCGGTGTTGCGGCTGCTCGTGACGCTGGCATTGATGTGCTGGTAACCGATCACCATCTGCCGCCGGAGTCGCTGCCAGAGGCCAATGTCATCGTGAATCCGAATTTGGTCGATGACAGGTACCCAAGCAAGGCGCTCGCCGGGGTTGGTGTTGCATTCGCGGTGATGTCGGCACTAGCGCGCGCTTTGGGTGAACCTCACACCCGTGTTCCGGCACGCTACCTGGATCTGGTGGCGCTCGGCACGGTCGCGGACGTTGTACCGCTCGATCAAAACAATCGCATTTTGGTGTCACAGGGTCTGTCGCGGATATCTTCCCGACAGTGCTGCGCCGGAATCAGCGCGTTGCTCGAGGTCGCCGGCCGTGACAAGCAGGACCTAACCGCGAACGATCTTGGTTTCGCGGTTGCACCACGGCTGAATGCAGCCGGACGGTTGGAGGACATGTCGGTCGGTATCCGCTGTCTGTTGACCGATGACGCTGCAGAGGCGCGCGAATTGGCTGAGACGCTGCAGTCGATTAACGCCGAACGGCGTGAGATCGAGGCGGTTATGCAAGAGGAGGCGCTGGAGGAGGTCAGCAAGCTCGATGTGAATGCACCCGCACCTTGTGTCGTCGTGCACAGAGCGTCGTGGCATCAGGGTGTTGTGGGTTTGGTGGCCTCACGGCTGAAAGAGCGTTTGAATCGCCCGGTCTTCGCGTTTGCAACCGAGTCGGAAAACCGGTTGAAGGGCTCAGGGCGCTCAATCCCCGGTGTTCATCTTCGCGATGTCCTGGCTGAAGTGGATCGTGTGCACCCGGGGCTATTGGTGAAGTTTGGGGGTCACGCGATGGCCGCTGGACTGACTATTGCGTCCGATTCGCTCGACGATTTCGACACGGCCGTAGTCGATGCGATGCACGTTTTGTACGACGACTATCGCTTTGACCCGGTATGGGACGTTGACGGCGAGCTTGAGCACGACGCGCTGCGTCTTGATTTCGCGGAACAGTTAGCTGCGCTGGGACCTTGGGGGCAGCAATTTCCGGAGCCGGTATTCGAAGGTCGCTTGAAGGTCAGGGAGGGCAGAATCGTCGGTGAACGTCACTTGAAATTCCAGTTCGATGCCAATGGCGAATGCATCGACGGAATTGCGTTCGGTCAGGTGCGGCTGCCGTTGCCGTCGCCCGGCGATGAGGTGAATGCCGTCTATCGGCTCGACATCAATGAGTGGCGCAGTCGCAGGCAGCTGCAACTGGTCATCGAACAATGGTCGACCATCGCGTCGTGTTAGACTCGCGCTCTTTTTCCACGGGCTGATTTCATGGAAACCAACCAGATTGAACAACTCATCGACGACCTAAAGGACCGTTCCGAGTCGCTCAGGGGGTATCTTTGACTACGCTGGAAAGAACGACCGTCTGGACGAGGTAACTCGCGAGCTTGAAGATCCCGACGTTTGGAATGATCCGGACCGTGCTCAAAAACTCGGTCAGGAACGCTCCAGCCTAGATGCGATTGTCGGGGGGCTCGACAATATCGGCTCTGGACTGGAAGATGCTGGCGAGTTGCTCGCGATGGCGATCGAAGAACACGACGAGGATACCGTCGCTGAGATTCGTCAAGATCTCGGTAAATTGGAATCGCAGGTTGCCGCATTGGAGTTTCGCCGCATGTTTTCCGGCGAGCAAGATGCCAGCCCGGCGTTTCTCGACATTCAATCGGGTGCCGGTGGAACCGAAGCTCAGGATTGGGCAAGCATGCTGCTACGAATGTATCTCCGATGGGCCGAGCAGCGGGGTTTCAGGACCGAGGTGGTCGAGACCTCGGACGGTGAGGTCGCCGGTATCAAGAGCGCGACAATTCGCGTCGATGGTGAATATGCGTTTGGTTGGCTGAGGACGGAGACCGGTGTCCATCGATTGGTCCGAAAGTCTCCTTTTGATTCGGGCAATCGACGCCATACATCGTTCGCGTCGGTGTTTGTCTCGCCGGAGATCGATGATAGCTTTGAGGTGGAGATCGACCCTTCCGATTTGCGCATTGACGTGTACCGCGCAAGCGGCGCTGGTGGACAGCATGTGAATAGAACCGAATCCGCTGTGCGGATCACGCACCTGCCGACCAATACGGTGGTCCAGTGTCAGAACGATCGATCGCAGCACAAGAATAAGGCGACAGCGATGAAACAATTGCAGTCCAAGCTGTACGAGCTTGAAATGCTCAAGCGCCGAGGAGAGGCGCAAGCGGTCGAGGAGAGCAAAGCGGACGTTGGATGGGGGCATCAGATTCGCTCGTATGTGCTGGATCAGTCACGCATCAAAGACCTGCGCACGAGTGTCGAAACCGGCAATACGCAGGCGGTACTCGACGGCGCTCTGGATCCATTCATTGAAGCCAGCCTCAAACAAGGGTTGTAGGAATGTCAGACGAAAACACTGTGGATGAAAACAAACTGATCGCGGAGCGGCGGAACAAGCTCAACCAGCTTCGCGACAACGGTGTCGCTTATCCCAACGATATAGAAAGAAAGGATCTCGCTCGCGACGTTCTGGCGCGCTTTGACGAGCACGATAGCGAGAGTCTTGAATCTACGCCTGTACGAGTTTCGATCGCTGGACGTATGCTCGTGAAGCGCGTCATGGGCAAGGCGAGTTTCGCCAAGCTTTCGGATCGGAGTGGTGCGCTGCAGATCTACGTTCAGCGAGATTCACTCGCCGAAGGTGTATACGCTGATTTCAAAACCTGGGATATCGGAGACATTGTCGCCGCAGAGGGCGAGTTGTTCCGCACGCGAACGAACGAGCTCACCGTCAAGGTTGATGCCATACGGTTGGTGACCAAGTGTCTCAGGCCACTGCCAGAGAAATGGCATGGCCTCGCTGACAAGGAGACACGCTACCGTCAACGCTACGTTGATCTGATCATCAACGAGGAAAGTCGTGCGATTTTCCAGGCCCGTACTCGAGTAGTGGCATATATACGCGCCTTTCTCGAGGCACGGGATTTCATGGAAGTCGAAACGCCGATGATGCAAACCACGCCTGGCGGTGCGGTCGCGAGGCCGTTCATCACGCATCACAACGCGCTGGATATGGACTTGTACTTGCGCGTTGCACCCGAGTTGAATTTGAAACGGTTGTTGGTTGGCGGTTTCGAGCGTGTCTTCGAGATCAATCGCAATTTTCGCAATGAAGGTCTTTCGACGCAGCATAATCCCGAGTTCACGATGTTGGAGCTGTATCAGGCGTACGCGAATTATGAACACCTGATCGAACTGCTGGAGACGCTGATGCGCGGGATAGCCGAATCCCTGACCGGCGGCACGACACTTTCATGGCAGAGCGAATCGGTCGATCTCGGCGGTCCGTTTGCACGGATGTCGATCGAGGACAGTTTGCGCGGGGCTGTTCGCGACTTTGATGATGCTCGGATACGCGATCGCGACTACCTTGCGGGCATCGCCGATAAGCTCGGCATCACAGTGAGCGATTCCTGGGGAGCCGGAAAGCTGCAACTGGAGCTTTTCGAGAAGTTGGTTGAACCGAACCTGCGACAACCGACGTTCATGACCGGCTATCCCGCGGAAGTGTCGCCGCTATCGCGCGCGAACGACAACGATCCGTTCTTGACCGATCGCTTCGAGTTGTTCATTTGTGGTCGTGAGATTGCGAACGGTTTCTCAGAACTCAATGATCCAGAAGACCAGGCGGCGCGTTTTCAGGCGCAAGTCGATGCGCGTGGCGCCGGCGACGATGAAGCCATGCATTTCGACAGCGACTACATTCGAGCGCTCGAGTACGGCATGCCGCCAGCGGCAGGCCTCGGCGTCGGCATCGATCGTTTGGTTATGTTGATGACCGACAGTGGGTCGATTCGGGATGTGCTGCTGTTCCCGCACATGCGACCGGAGGCGGTGGACTGAGTCCCGCGTCAGTCAATAAAGCTCACAGATCGATCGTCGTCGAGCCTCAGGCGGTCAGCGTGGCTCATCTCACCACACACTGCCGCAATTGTAGTGGTCGCTGACGCGACGACCGTGCCTGCCTTGCGTCCGTCGATCGTGATCGACTGTCCCGCGGCGACAGGCTTGCCTGTGCGATCGACCAATCGGAGCAATCGCGCCCGCCGCTTCACTTTCCCGAGATGCTCCGTCCTCGCCACAATTTCCTGGCCGGTGTAGCAACCTTTGGTGAAGCTGATTGCGCCGATTTTGTCCAGGTTCAGCATGTGGGGCGTGAATTGCCCGCTGCTGGCAATCGGCAAGTCCAGGATGCCAGCAACCAATCTCAATTTGCGCCAGCGCGACTCCTCAACGCCCGTGCGCTGTTCGACGTCTTCCGCGGCGACGATCTGCTCATGCATCACGCCGATTCGCCAGCCATTACCTTCCTTGCGCCAAAGTGCGATTTGATGCCCGGTATGGCGAGCCAGTGCGGGCACGACCGCGAGTTCATCGGCGACGTCGAACTGCACGTCCGAGCGAAGACGATAGCGGCTGAGGTGATCGATCAGTGGTTGCGCAAGTTCATGATGTACCAACATCAGGATTTCGTCAGGTAGCCAAACCAGCGTCATGGTTGCGATAACTCTGCCTTTGGGGTCGCAACACCCGGCCGGCAGTGCCGGAGACGCCTCATTGAGGCGAGCGATATCCTGCGTGAGCTGTCCCTGCAAAAATGAGACTCGATCAGTTCCGGTGCAACGCAGTACGCTGAGCCAGCGGGTGCTGACCGTCTCGTTAAGTGTGCTCATTCTGTTTTGCGAATCCCTGTCTCCCCCAAGCGATATTTTGAGCCGGTGACGAGCTGCTGTCGAGTCTCTGTTGACGGCGTTGCTGCTGCGTCGGATGCGGGCCTCTGGCATAATTGGGAAGATGAAGACGAACCTACCTGATACGACTCAAGTAGCCAGCGATTCGAGCGAGCAAGGAACGACGGATCAAGCTGCAAAGCCTAAGACGTGGACGCCAGAAGCGGACCGCAAGAAACCTTCTCGACCGAAGGAAATTGGTGGTCGCGAAGGCCCGGAGCCGACGCGCTACGGTGACTGGGAAAAAAACGGTCGTTGCATCGATTTTTGAGCCGCGCTGAATTGGGGAAAGCCGTCCAGCGCGCTTATTGGGACAACCGAAAAAACTGAATGAATACCAAGACGAGACCTTTGTCGCCGCACTTGTCGGCCTACAGATTCCGCATCACGTCAACGCTGTCGATATTGCACCGCATGACAGGCGTTGCGCTCAGCGCGGGCACCTTGCTGTTTGCAATTTGGCTAATCAGCGTGGCGTCCGGGGCAGAAAGTTACTCCAGCTTTGCCAGCTTCATCGGGTCGTGGCTCGGCGCAGTGATTATCGCCGGCTTCGCTTTCGCGTTCTTTTATCACCTGTCGAACGGAATACGGCACTTGTTTTGGGATGCCGGCAAAGGCTTCGAAATCGAGCAAGCGCAGGCATCGGGCTGGACCGTTGTGGCGGTGAGCGCTATCGCGACTGTGCTTACACTGCTGTCGATCTGGGTGTAGGAGTAGCGCCATGAGCTTGAAATCGCCAATTGGCCGCGTACTGGGACTGGGATCTGCCAAAGAGGGTACCGAGCACTGGTGGCATCAGCGTCTGACCGCAGTAGCGATGGTGCCACTGACGCTCTGGTTTGTAGTATCGATGATCCGACTACCGGATTATGGATTTGCCACGATGCAGGCGTTTGTCGCCGCACCGGTCAATGCAGTCTTGTTGTTGTTGCTTAGCGGCACACTGCTGTTTCATTCAGCGCTCGGGACTCAAGTTGTGATCGAGGACTATCTGCACGGCGGAAGCAAGCTCGTGACATTGGTCGCGACGCGATTCGCGTACGTGGCTCTGGCCGTGGCGACCAGCTTCGCCATTTTGAAAATTTCGTTAGGAAGTTGATGCATGACGTCTGACTACACGTTCAAAGACCACACCTACGATGTCATCGTCGTCGGAGCCGGCGGGGCGGGATTGCGCGCGACGTTCGGCCTCGCCGAGGCCGGGTTCACGACTGCGTGCATCACCAAGGTGTTTCCTACGCGCAGCCATACGGTCGCCGCGCAAGGCGGCATCAGTGCTGCCCTTGGCAACATGGGTGAGGACGACTGGCGTTGGCACATGTACGACACGGTCAAGGGGGCGGACTGGTTAGGCGACCAGGATGCGATCGAGTACATGTGCAAGGAAGCCCCGAAAGCCATCGTTGAGTTGGAACATTACGGGGTGCCTTTCTCTCGGACCGAAGAGGGCAAGATCTACCAACGTCCTTTCGGTGGCATGACGACGCATTTTGGTGAGGGCACTGCGCAGAGGACGTGCGCCGCCGCGGACCGAACCGGTCACGCTATGCTACACACGCTGTACCAGCAGTCACTGAAGCATGACGCTGAGTTTTTCATTGAGTACTTTGCCATCGATCTGATCATGGTTGATGGCGAGTGCCGTGGCGTGGTGGCGTTGAATCTGGCGGACGGCACACTGCACCGCTTCCGGGCAGCCAAGGTCATTCTGGCGACCGGCGGTTATGGGCGCGCGTATTTCTCCTGTACCTCGGCGCACACTTGTACTGGCGATGGCGGTGGCATGGTCGCGCGAGCTGGCCTTGCTTTGCAGGACATGGAGTTTGTGCAATTCCACCCGACAGGAATCTACGGCGCTGGATGTCTTATCACTGAGGGTTCGCGCGGCGAAGGCGGCTACCTCACGAACTCGGAGGGCGAACGCTTCATGGAGCGTTACGCGCCCAACGCAAAAGACTTGGCGTCACGAGATGTTGTCAGTCGCGCCATGACGATCGAGATCCAGGAAGGTCGAGGTGTCGGCGCGGACAAAGACCACATTTTCCTGCACCTTGAACACCTGGGCCCTGAGGTGATCGATGAACGACTTCCAGGAATTGCGGAAACCGCGCGGATCTTTGCGGGCGTTGATGTCAACAAAGACCCGATCCCGGTTTTGCCGACAGTCCACTACAACATGGGTGGCATTCCGACAGACTATCGCGGGCAGGTCGTGACGCTTAAGGATGGAAACCCGGAGCACGTCGTGCCAGGTCTTATGGCAATCGGTGAAGCCGGGTGTGTGTCCGTCCATGGCGCCAATCGCCTGGGTTCAAACTCATTGCTGGATCTCGTCGTCTTCGGGCGCGGCGCGGCGCAATTCTGTGCAGACACCATGCGTGCCGGCGAGGCGCAGCCACAATTGCCAGCGGATGCCGGCGACTACGCAGTGGCTCGCCTTGACAAGCTGCGTCATGCCGACGGCAGTCGCGGCACCGCGGAAATTCGACTGGAAATGCAAAAAACCATGCAGCAGCATGCGGCGGTTTTCCGTACCGAGTCGTTGTTGCAAGAAGGCATCGACAAGCTAAAGGCAACCGCTGCGAGCATTGCGGATGTCAAAGTCGCCGATCGCTCGCTGATCTGGAACACAGATCTTGTCGAGACCCTCGAGCTGGAAAACCTCATGATCAACGCGATGGCGACTATTCGCTCGGCGGAGAATCGTCACGAAAGTCGTGGTGCTCAAGCTCGCGAAGACTACCCGGATCGAGACGATGAAAACTGGATGAAGCACACGCTGTCCTGGATCGATCGGGACTACGATATCAGTATCGATTATCGGCCTGTGCACACGGCAACCTTGACCGATGAAGTTGAGGCGATTCCACCGAAAGCGAGGACCTACTAGCCGCGACCTGGCTTTGCTGAGGAAAACCAAATGGCAGAATTTCGACTTCCCAAAAACAGCCGACCGACCAAGGGGCGCCATTTTCCTGCCCCGGAAGGTGCGACTAACACGCGTCGGTATGTCGTGTATCGCTACGATCCGGATAACGACACCGCACCACGCATGGATACCTACGACGTCGACAGCGACACCTGCGGTCCGATGGTTCTGGATGCGTTGATCAAGATCAAGAACGAGATCGACCCAACCTTGACTTTCCGGCGGTCCTGTCGCGAGGGCATCTGCGGTTCGTGTGCGATGAACATCGATGGTGGCAATACGCTCGCCTGCATCAAGTCCGCCGAGGACATCGGTGACGAGGTCCGAATCTATCCGTTGCCGCACATGCCGGTCATCAAGGATCTGGTGCCGGATCTCACGAATTTTTACGCGCAATACGCGTCGATCAAACCCTGGCTGCAGTCCAAAACACCACCGCCCCCGGACACGGAGCGGTTGCAGACCAAGGAAGATCAGGAACTGATCAATGAGCCCTCTGCATGCATTCTCTGCGCATGTTGCTCGACGAGTTGCCCGAGCTACTGGTGGAATAGTGATCGGTATCTCGGGCCTGCGGCACTACTGGCGTCGTATCGTTGGCTGGTGGACAGTCGTGACGACGCCACGGGGGAGCGGCTCGATCATCTGGAAGATCCGTTCCGCCTGTATCGCTGTCATACGATCATGAACTGCACTCAGACCTGTCCGAAAGGGCTCAACCCAGCAAAAGCAATCGCCGAGACTAAGAAAATGATGGCCAAGCGCCGTCATTGAGTCATCTCGCATGATTGAGAAGGCGCTGCGTTGGCGTTGTCGTCGAGGGATGAGGGAGTTGGATCAACTGTTGCTCGGTTATCTCGAGCTGCGCTATCCCTCGGCCGATTCGGTACAGCAAAACGCGTTTATCGAGTTGCTGGAAGCACAGGATCCGGTGATCTTTGGCTATTTGGTGAAAGGGGTTGTTCCCGAATCGCAGCCTACAGCCGACGTTGTCAGAGCCATTCTCGAATGTGCTGGTTCCCTACAAGTTCGCACGTGAGTTCTTCCTGGGGCTAGTCGCTCTGCTTCATTTGATACTCGGCACGTCGATGCTGGTTCACATTCCTGACCCATTGGCGAGGGCAGTTGGGCTGACACTTCTGTTCGTCATAGCGACGATCGAGAGCGTAATCGTCTGGCGTGAGTTGCCCCCACCGGATCAAGTCCGCATTCACGAAACGGATTGCACAGTGCGTTGGTGCGATGGGCACGCTCGCCTGATGCAGATCGCGGCCAAATCGTGGCTTGGGGACCGTTTTGGCTTTCTCGTGATTGAGGATCGAGGGATTACTCTGAGGATATTATTGCGTCGTTCCCAGAACGAAGTCGCATGGCATCGACTTGCCATGCACTGGCGCGCTAACAGTCGGCGTGAAAAAAACCAAAAAATAAAGTAGAATCATGGGCTTAAATCTGTCCGACGTTTATGTTCACAAAATACTGGATATCGCGTGATTTCGGCGAACTTTTCGTCGGAACGTCAGTCACAAGATTGAGTGGCGAATCCACGGAAGACAAGGGGTAGCCCAGATGGGCTCAACATCAAACGATGGCCTGCTGGTCAAGCGGGTGCAGCAGGGCGACAACGGCGCGTTCGACGTGCTTGTGCTGAAGTACCAGCACAAGATCGTCAACCTGGTGTCGCGCTACATTCGCGACCCCGATGAGGCGTTGGATGTTGCCCAGGATGCGTTCATCAAAGCCTATCGCGCGTTGCCGCGTTTTCGTGGCGACAGTGCCTTCTACACTTGGCTCTATCGAATTGCGGTGAATACCGCAAAAAACTATCTGGTCGCGGCGAAGCGCCGCCCAATGGACTATGACCTCGATTTGCAAGATCCGAACTACTACGAAGTGCACGAGCGATTGCGCAGCGAGGATACGCCCGAGGCAGTGGCCTTGAAAGACGAAATGCAAGAACGGATCGGAGATGCGATCAACGGTCTACCTGAGGATCTGAAAACGGCAATCGTACTACGCGAGCTCGATGGCATGAGTTACGAGGAGATTGCCGAGGCTATGGAATGCCCGGTCGGGACGGTCCGGTCGCGAATTTTTCGTGCGCGAGAAGCAATTACTAAAGGCATTGATGCGCTCGGCGATTTAACGCCGAAGGCGTCTCAGGTCGGGGCATAACAAAACATGCGGACAATGGTGAATACACAATGAACAGTGAGCTGCGACAACAAGTGTCGGCGTTTGTCGATGGGGAGTTGGGTAGCGATGAGGCGGAGCTTCTGGTGCGACGGCTCGCGAGAGACAGTGAACTGCGTGCGTACGCAGGCACGCTAATGGATGTCGGGAGACATATGCGCGGCGAGCGGTTGTCCGCGGACAACGGTTTTGCAGAGCGTATCCGCGTAGCGCTCGACGACTCAGCCTCACTGGAAGATGCAAACGTCGAAGATTATGCGGTCGCAGGATCCGCTCGATCGGCGAGTAGTGTTGTCAAGCGACAACCGAATCAGTGGTTGCAGGTGGCTGCCGGCGGGGCTCTCACGTTAGCCGTCGCCGTCGGTGCACTGAGTTGGATGAATCAACCGACCGATAATGGTGCCGCCGTTGCCGAGGGCCGGGTTGAGGTGCAGAACCGGGATGCTGCGGCCGAAGCTGGAGTGGACTATATCGTTCCGACTGAGGTTTCAGGCCCCGGTCTTGTGATTGCCGATACCGAATTGGCCGCCTATTACCTGAATCATTCTCAGAGTCGTCGAACGCTCGCGCCTGGCGCGACCGCCATCACAATGCTCGAATCAGATTCTTCTGATATCGACCCTGAGCTGAGTGCCGAGGAAGAAGCCTTGTTGCCGCAGACAGAAAGGCGTCGCACGCGGATGCCGATTCAGGAGGCGGTCAGCCCGTGACACATCAACGTCGTCTGCATCTGTTGTTCAGGCAACTAATTTTCGGTTTGGTCGCCGGTTGCGCTGCCGTCGGCGCTACTGCCGAACAGGCGCCGGAGCCGCTCCTGCAGCAGATCAGCGATGCAATGCACACGCTGGATTATCAGGGCACGCTCGTGCGATCGGTTGACGGCAAGCTGCATACATTGCGCGTCGCACACCGGAATCAGGATGGTGTGTCGACGGAGAAGTTGGTGACACTCGATGGTGAGCAGCGTGAAATTGTTCGTGTTGGCAATGAGCTTGTATGCCTTTGGCCGCAACGGCGATTGAAGTTTGTGGACAAAACCGCGAGTCCGTCGAATGCGTTCGCGCGCCTGCCAGCGGTTGCGCAGAAAATTGGTCAGTTTTACGAACTGGTCGCGTTGGGAAATGACCGGATCGCAGGCCGTGATGCTTTGCGTTACTTCATCCGGCCGAAAGATGCATTCCGTTACGGACATAGTCTGTGGGTCGACTCCGAAACACTATTGCCGTTGCGGATGCAGCTTTTGAATGCGAAACAAGTGGTCGAGGAGATTCGATTCACGGATGTGACAATTGGCGCCGCGATCGCTGACGATGACTTGCGCAGCACGATTGACGATACCGGATTCGAACTGGTACAGGCTGGCGTCACCACAGTGGATCGACTCGTAGCCAGCTCGCCCGCACTGCAGGCGCGCGCGGCCAATGGTGAGACTCTGTTGAATGAGACCGACAGTCGCTCGGGTTTCAGCTTGAGCGGCATGCAGGGTGAGATGGTCGAAGTTAACGGTCGGCAAGTGACTCGGTTCGAGTACTCTGACGGAATTGCGACCGTGTCCGTTTTCGTCGCTGCGGGGTCTGGAGCACCCGGTGGCAAACACGGCAAGATGGGTGCGACCCACAGCTATCAACGCTCGAATGGACATTCGACCATGACGCTGGTCGGTGAGGTGCCTTTGGCGACGCTGCGGATGTTGGCCGAACAAGCGGACCGCCAGTTGAATTCGCTGGAGCGCGTGGCACCGGCAGCGACAGCGACCGAGTGATCCGATCAGAAGTCACGCTCACGCAACTACATAACGACTACGCCGTAGTCGAATTCAGTGGGTCGGTTTGCGCGCCCTGTCGTGAGGGCAAGGGCTGTGGCGCGGGTCTGCTGGGATCGGCACGGCACGTACGGGTAGATCGAAATCAGTTACCTGAGAACGCGACCATCGGATCCACCATCGTTTTGGAGTGCGAGCCGAAATCGGTGTTACACGCAGCGATGATTGGCTATGGCTTGCCGCTGGCTGGCATGATCCTTGGGAGCAGTGTCGCGGCGCGTTTTGCTGCATCCGAGTGGATCGTTGTGCTTGCTGCGGCATCTGGCGTGACGGCCGGTCTCGCCTTCGCCCGCGGGTTCGCGTCACGGCGGGCGATGCCCCGGGTGGCGACAGAATGACGCTTACGTTGACGCTGTACTCGCGAGCTGGCTGCCATTTGTGTGAAGAGATGATCGAGGCGGTTCTCCCGTTGATCCGCGGCCGCGCGGAACTCGAAGTCGTTGATATCGATAGCGCCCCCGAGTTGCGGTCCCTTTACGATCTTCGTATCCCGGTACTGGCGGTCGGTAATGCGGTGCTGTGCGAAGGTGCTCTGCAGCCGAACACCGTGTATGCCTATCTGAGCGATCCAGGCATTGTCGACGATCGCTAGACATCCATAAAACTTCGACCGGATCCCGCATTGCGGGTCCCCAACAGACTATAATAAAGGGATTACGACCCCGGCTCGACTCATGCAGCAAATCCGCAACTTTTCGATCATTGCCCATATCGATCATGGCAAGTCCACACTTGCCGATCGTTTTATTCAGTTATGCGGAGGACTGGAGCAGCGCGAGATGGCCGAGCAGGTGCTCGATAGCATGGACATCGAACGCGAGCGGGGCATAACAATCAAGGCGCAGAGTGTCACGCTCTATTACGATGCGGACGACGGCCAGCGTTATCAGTTCAACATTATCGACACGCCAGGACACGTCGATTTTTCCTACGAGGTCTCTCGCTCGCTGTCCGCGTGCGAAGGTGCCTTGCTGGTTGTTGACGCCGCTCAAGGTGTCGAGGCGCAGAGCGTAGCCAACTGTTATACGGCGATCGACCAAGGTCTGGAAGTCCTGCCGGTCTTGAACAAGATCGATTTACCAGCGGCTGAGCCGGAGCGAGTCGCCACTGAGATTGAAGAAATCATTGGCATCGACGCAACCGATGCCAGTGAGGTGAGTGCAAAGACCGGTTTGGGTGTCAAAGCTCTGCTGGAACGCATCGTCACAGACATTCCACCACCCAGCGCTGATGTCGACGGGCCTTTGCAGGCCTTGATCATTGACAGTTGGTTCGACAACTATGTTGGCGTTGTGTCTTTGGTACGCATTGTCCGCGGCACACTGAACAAGGGTGACAAAGTCCGCGTGATGTCGACCGGCGGTGCGCATATTGTCGACAGACTGGGCCGGTTCACGCCGAAGATGACCGACGACACGCAGTTACTCCCCGGCGAAGTCGGGTTCGTGATCACGGGGATCAAGGAAATTGAAGGCGCGCCAGTGGGTGATACCTTGACCCATGATCGTACGCCGGCCGATGAACCTTTGGCGGGATTCAAACAGGTCCAGCCGAAAGTTTTTGCGGGTATGTTCCCGATCTCCAGTGACGACTATGAGACTTTCCGTGAGGCGCTACAGAAGCTGCGTCTGAATGATGCGGCTTTGCATTTTGAGCCGGAGTCGTCTGCCGCGTTGGGTTTTGGGTTCCGCTGCGGGTTTCTTGGCATGTTGCACATGGAGATCGTGCAGGAACGCCTGGAGCGTGAATACGAACTGGAGTTGATCACGACGGCACCCACTGTTGTGTATCAAATCGAGACGACCAGCGGCGACGTTGTATACGTGGATAATCCATCGAGTCTCCCCGAGACGAGCAAGATCAATGAACTTCGTGAACCCATTATCAACGCATCGATTCTGGTGCCGGAAGCGCACGTTGGGTCGGTGATCAAGCTGTGTATCGAGAAGCGCGGTGTGCAAACACGCATGCAATACCTCGGCGGGCAGGTCTCGATTGACTACGACATGCCTCTGGCGGAAGTCGTGTTGGATTTCTTCGATCGATTGAAGTCGGTTAGCCGCGGTTTTGCGTCGTTCGACTATCAGTTCGCACGTTATGAGGCAGCCAATCTTGTGCGGCTGGACGTGTTGATCAACGGCGACCGCGTCGATGCACTATCCATCATCGTGCATAAGGACAGAGCGCAATCTCGCGGGCGTGAATTGGTCGAGAAAATGCGCGAGTTGATTCCGCGACAGATGTTCGATGTGGCGATTCAGGCTGCGATCGGCAATCAGATCATCTCCCGGAGCACGGTCAAGGCGTTGCGCAAGAATGTCACGGCCAAGTGTTATGGCGGAGATGTCAGTCGAAAGCGCAAGTTGCTCGAAAAGCAAAAAGCGGGCAAGAAACGGATGAAACAAGTCGGATCTGTCGAGATTCCGCAGGAAGCATTCCTCGCGGTACTGAAAGTAGACGGTTGATGAGGAACCCAATAAATGTTTCCTGAATGGGTCAATTTACCATTGGTGTTCGTCCTGTTGACGTTCGGTACAGGCCTCGTCGTAGCACTCGACAAGTGGTACTTGAAGCCACGTCGAGAGCAGCAGCATGGAGAAGACGCGAAGTTGCCGATGATGGTCGATGTCTCGCGCGCATTTTTTCCGGTATTGGCAGTCATTCTGGTGTTGCGTTCGTTTGTTTTCGAGCCATACCGAATTCCTTCTGAATCGATGCTGCCCAACCTATTGATCGGCGACTTCGTCGTTGTCAGCAAATTCAGTTACGGCTTGCGCCTGCCGGTCAGCAATACCCTGATCTGGGAAACCGGTGCGCCGCAGCGCGGTGACGTCGCCGTATTTCGTAAACCGGGTGAACCGAACATCAATTTCATCAAACGTGTCATTGGGTTGCCGGGTGATCGTGTTGTTTATGAAAATCAACGGCTGACGATAAACGGCGAGCTAGTCGATCTCGAGCGTGACGAGCCGTTCACGAATGAGAACAATCGCGGCATTGTCTTCACGGAGACTTTCGCTGGTGAGGGCCACTCGATTCTGCTCCAGTACGCGGTCGGTCGAGGGTTTGAGTACACGGTCGGCGACGACTGTTACTTCATGATGGGCGATAATCGTGATCGCAGCCGCGACAGTCGGTTCAGGGAGATAGGCTGCGTGCCTGAGGCCAATCTGGTTGGGCGCGCCACGCGAATCTGGATGAGTTGGAAACTGTGGGATATGCCCAGATGGTCTCGGATCGGCAATAAGATACAATAACGAGATCGACGGGTCGGTTAGTTTGGGGTTCTCATGATTTTTAACAACGCGTCTGTGATGAAGCGTCAATCGGGCATGACAACGATTGGCCTGATTCTTCTGATGATGTTCCTGACACTCTTTGTCTACGCAGCGATGCGATTGGTTCCTGTCTATCTGGAAGACCAGAAGATTAGCGGTGCTTTCGCGAGTGTTGAGGAAGAGTTTACCGGCACCGACTTCAGCCGGCGTGACCTGGTGGATGGTCTTCAGCGTCGCTTTGAAGTCGAGAGCGTCAACGCCGTGTCATGGAAAGAAGTCGAGTTCATCAAGACCGGCTCCGGCTACGATGTGAAGGTGCGGTACACCAACAAGGTCAGTTACCTCGCGAACATCTCCTTCACTGTGGACTTCTCACATTCGGTTTCCGTTGTCCGTTGAGTGAGCCGACAGCCCGATTGCAGGCGCAAATCGGGTATGCATTTGACGATGAGCATCTCCTCAAGCTCGCTCTGAATCACCGGAGCGCTCGCGGTCAGAGTAATGAGCGCCTGGAGTTTCTAGGTGATGCCATATTGGATACTGTGATCTCGCATCAGCTCGTCGAACGTTTTCCCAAAGCGGACGAGGGTGTGCTGAGCCGATTGAGGGCGGTGCTTGTGAAAGATCTTTCGCTCGCGCAAGTAGCTCGGTCACTGGATATGGGCGAATTGATTGCGCTCGGTAGCGGGGAGATGAAGTCTGGCGGGTCGCGTCGCGATTCTATTCTCGCTGACGCACTTGAGGCGACACTGGGCGCGGTATTCCTCGATGGAGGTTATGACGCTACACAACAAGTCATTTTGCGGATCTTTGAGAAGCGACTGGATGAACTCCAACTGTCGGATGCGGAAAAAGACCCGAAAACGCGGCTTCAGGAATGGCTGCAGGCGCGCGGACTACCACGCCCATCGTATGAGTTGCTGGATGCCAGTGGCCCGGATCATCAGCGTATGTTCCGTGTTCGCTGCAGTATCGAACATGAAGCGTTGCAGTGTGAACGCGAAGCGGCGAGTCGGCGTGCCGCTGAGCAGGACGCGGCGGCCGGCGTGCTCCGCGCCCTGGGTCAATAAATGAGCGAGTTTCGTGATTCCGCTGGCTACCGGTGCGGGTTTGTTGCCGTTGTTGGTCGTCCGAACGTCGGCAAATCAACGCTGATGAATCACTATGTCGGCGCAAAAGTCTCTATCGTGAGTCCGCGGCCGCAAACAACCCGGCATCGCATTCTGGGCGTTCAAACGCGCGATGATGCGCAGATTGTCTTTGTTGATACGCCGGGGTTGCACGTCGGTCAGAAGAAGGCCATCAACCGCGTGATGAATCGCTCCGCCGTGAGTGCATTGTCGGAGGCAGAGCTCGTTTTGTGGTTGCTGGAGGCGGGACGGTTCACGCAAGAGGATCGCAACGTCGTTGAGCGTCTGTCGCGTGTGCGTGTGCCGGTTATCGCCGTCGTCAACAAGGTCGATCAGATCACCGATAAAAAACAATTGCTGCCATTCCTGCAAACCGTGAATGAACAACGTGAACTGCATACATCGGTCCCAATTTCCGCTTTGAAAGGTGTCGGTACAGATTCATTGCGTCAGGAAATCGTCAGTTTGTTGCCTGAGTCACCGGCGATGTTTCCCGACGAAATGGTTACGGACAAGAGCGCCACGTTTCGGATCGCAGAGATGATTCGTGAAAAACTGACGTTGCGTTTACGTCAGGAGCTGCCCTACGGGCTTACTGTGCAGACCGATCAAATGAAACATCGGGATGACGGCAAGATGGAAATCCATACGACGATATTCGTTGAACGGGATTCCCAAAAAGGGATCGTCGTCGGAAAGGGCGGGCAAAACCTCAAGGCCGTCGGAAGCGCAGCCCGACGCGATATCGAGCGTATGCTGGGCGAGCCGGTTCATCTCGATCTCTGGGTCAAAGTGCGCGACAACTGGGCGGACAGTGAGCAGGATTTGAACCGACTCGGTTTCGATATGGGCGACTGATGGAGCGGGTACAGTTGATGCCGGCGTGGGTGTTGCACCGGCGAGATTTTCGCGATTCCAGCCAGATTGTAGAACTTCTGACTGCGGAGCACGGTCGCATCAGTCTGGTGGCGAAAGGGATCAAGAGACCCAAGAGTCGACTGCGCGGATTGTTACAACCCTTTCGTGAGCTTAGGGTGTCCTGGGTTGCGCGGCGGGAGCTCGGCACGTTGACCGATGTGGATGCAGACGCGACACCACCAAGCGCGCTGATCGGAGACTCGTTGTTAGCCGGATACTACGTTTCCGAGCTTTGCTTGAAGCTGACTCACAAGCACGACCCAAACCCGGAACTCTTCGAACTCTATGGTCAGATCATCGGCCAGCTGCGAACGACGGCGAGTGTCGATCAATGCTTGCGCCCATTCGAGGATCAACTGCTGCGCGAACTGGGTTTCGGGATTAACTGGGGCCTGGACCTTGAAACCGGGCAGCCAGTCGAGTCGAGATACCAGTATGCGATGGTGTCGGATGCAGGACCCCGGCGTGTGGCTGATGAGCATCATGAGGCGGAGTCGATATCGGGTGAGCATCTGTTGCGGATCACCCAAGGCGACTGGTCTGAGACTGAGACGCGGCGTATCGGCAAGCATATACTGGCACGAGCGCTGGATACCCAACTGGAAGGCAAGGCGCTGCAGACGCGGCGTGTGCTGCGCGAGATGCGCAGTCATGTTGCCCCGCGAACCCAAAGCGAGAGCAAATAGTCATGGCAGGACCAATCGATCTTGGTGTAAACGTCGATCACGTGGCGACACTCCGGCAGGCGCGAGGTGAGCGGTATCCGGATCCGCTCGCCGCGGCTCTGTTGGTGGAACAACATGGGGCGGACTCGATTACGATTCACCTACGCGAAGACCGTCGTCACATCCAGGACCATGACGCGCGTAGAATTTGTGAGAGCGCGCAGACTCGCGTGAACCTCGAAATGGCGCTGGCCGACGAGATGCTCTCGATCGCACTGAACCTGAAGCCCGCGGATGTTTGTATCGTGCCTGAGCGGCGCGAAGAGGTGACCACCGAGGGTGGTCTGGATGTGACGGGGCAGCTCGAGCGAGTGCGGCATGCAATCTCGAGATTGGCTGCGGAGGGGATTCGAACTTCGCTGTTTATTGACCCTGAGCGCTCTCAAATCGATGCAGCCGTTGCGGTGGGTGCACCGGTCATCGAGTTGCATACCGGTGCCTATGCGCAGGCTGTCGGGGGCGAGGCGAAGGCGTTGCAGATTGCACTAGCTGATGCTGCCGACTACGCGTCGCGACAAGGGTTGAAAGTGCATGCAGGTCACGGTCTGACCATTCACAACGTGGCGCCGATCGCCGCCATTGAGTCGATTTCTGAATTGAATATCGGCCATAGTTTAATCGCGGATGCGGTGTTCGTCGGATTGCCAGAGGCCGTGCGTCGAATGAAAGTGTTGATGATGCAAGCGAGAGGTCATGCGACATGATTTACGGGATCGGTACCGACGTCTGCGAGATTGCTCGTATTCAGGCGTCGTTCGACCGCTTCGGTGATCATTTGCTCGATCGACTGCTGCTCGACGAGGAGCGTATCGCGTACCACCGCTATCGACGCAAAGTGCGCTTCCTTGCAATGCGGTTCGCCGCGAAAGAGGCGTGCGTGAAAGCGATGGGCACTGGGTTCGCAAACGGCATGTGGATACGCGATGTTGGCGTTGTGAGCGACCCCTTGGGAAAACCGCTGGTGATATTCAGTGAGCGAGGCAAAGCCAAGTGCGAGTCTCTCGGTATTGGTGAGGCGCATGTCAGTTTGACCGATGAGGCCGGCCTGGTGGTCGCCATGGCGGTCATGATGAGGGCGTAACTTTGCATTGCATGGTGTTTGATATCGAGACAGTGCCGGATGTTGACTCCGGCAAGCGGCTGTACGATCTCGAAAGTCTGGATGAGAGCAGCGCTGTTGCGGCGATGCAGGCGATGCGCCGCGAGCGTGCCGGGACGGATTTCATGCCGTTGCATTTGCATAAAGTGGTCGCGATTTCGGTCGCGCTGCGCACCGCCCAGGACTTCCGTGTTTGGAGCCTGGGTGACCTCGAGTCTTCGGAGGCGGAGCTCATTCAGCGCTTTTTTGATGGCATCGAGCGTTTTGTGCCCGATCTTGTGAGTTGGAACGGTACGGGTTTCGATCTGCCGGTGTTGCACTATCGTGCTTTGCTGCACGGTATTGCCGCAGGCACCTACTGGGAGAATGGTGATCAGCAGCGAGATTTTCGCTACAACAGCTATCTCGGTCGTTACCACTGGCGGCATATCGACGTAATGGATGTGCTGTCGGCCTACCAGCCGCGCGCGCGCGCGCCGCTCGATGATATCGCCGTGATGCTGGGCTATCCGGGCAAGCTCGGTATGAGCGGCGATAAGGTGGCGGAGGTTTACGCTGCTGGGGATCTAGCCCGGATTCGCGACTATTGCGAGACCGATGTGCTTAACACGTTTCTTGTGTACCTCCGCTTCGAGCGGATGCGTGGCCGCTTGGATGCCGCCGGTCTTGAGCGCGAGATCGGACGGGTTCGCGAATGGCTGGCGCGACAGGACGAAGCCCATTGGACGGCCTATCGCGACGCGTGGGAGGCGACCGGTGGGTAGAAAACTGTCTCGGGAACCGGTTGTGAGCGGAATTCGGGCGTTGACCCATGATGGACGCGGCATCGCTGACAGCGAGGGGAAGGCCGTGTTTGTGGAAGGGGCACTGCCCGGCGAGCAAGTCCAGTGGACTCGGGCACGACGGAAACGGAACTACGATGAGGCGCGATGCGACGCGGTCATCGAAGCGAGTCCGGACCGCGTTGAGTCGGCATGCGAAGTCTTCGGTGTGTGCGGCGGCTGTGTTATGCAGCACATGAGCTTAGATCTCCAACTGTCTACAAAACATCAAGTTTTAGTAGACAATCTAGCTCGCGTCGCTGGACTTCAACCAAGAAAATGGCTGGCGCCCGCGATGGCAGATGCATGGAATTATCGTCGTCGTGCACGCCTGGGCGTGCGATTTGTTGACGCCCGGAATCGGGTGCTGGTCGGTTTTCGCGAACGGTTCAAGTCCTACATCACCGACATGACATCTTGCCCCGTGCTCGTTAAACCGGTCGACCATCTGATAGCGCCACTGGCAAGCTGCATCGGCGAGCTGTCGATTGCGCGGCGGTTGCCCCAGGTGGAGGTCACGGTGGGGGATCCGTGCGAAGGCAAAACGCGCCCGGTGATCGTACTGGCGCTTCGCGTTCTCGATCCGCCGACCGACGCAGACAAGGCTCTGCTCGCGGCGTTTTCCGAGGAGCATGACGTCTGGTTTTACCTTCAGACCGGCGGCCCCAGCACCCTGGCGCCATTGCCCCGAGCAGACGGGCAGGTTGCGCCAAAATTGAGTTACGCATTGCCAGAGCACGACATCGTTCTACAATTTGAGCCGAACGACTTCATTCAGGTCAATGCGCGCATGAACGAACACATGGTCGGTTCGGCATTGCAACACCTTGACCCACAGCCCGACGAGCGAGTCCTCGACCTGTACTGTGGTATTGGCAACTTCACGCTGCCGATTGCACGGCGGGCGGCTGCGGTGCATGGCGTTGAAGGCGAGGCGAGTCTGACGGCTCGCGCGAATGCCAATGCGGCGCGTAACAGTATCGACAACGTCAGTTTCTCTGCTGCCGATCTATCGGAGCCGGCCGCAATCGAGGCATTGGCCGGGCAACAATGGGATCGCGTGCTGCTGGATCCGGCCCGCGCTGGCGCGCAGCAATTCGCCGAAAACGCCAGCAAAGTCGGGGCGCGAAGAATTGTCTACGTGTCCTGCAATCCCGGTACGCTCGCCAGAGACGCAAAGATCTTGTGCGAGTCACAGGGCTACGAGCTGGCGACGGCAGGGGTGATGAATATGTTTCCGCATACCGCGCATGTCGAGTCGATCGCGGTGTTCGAACAGGTGGATTCCTGACGCATGGCACTCGGACCGCTGATGATCGACATTGAGGGGGGGACTCTCACGCCGGCCGATCGCGATTTGCTTCGAGAGCCAGCCGTCGGCGGCGTCATTCTGTTCAAGCGCAATTTCATTGACGTCCAACAGATTCGCGCACTGATCGCAGCGATCAAGGATCTGCGTCAACCGAATCTACTGATCGGTGTCGATCAGGAAGGCGGTCGCGTGCAGCGGTTTGGCGCACCGTTCACCGCGCTCCCACCGCTTGGCTGGTTTGGTCTTGTGCACGGCGAGGACCCGACACTTGCGCTGGACCTTGCGCGACAAACCGGATGGCTGATGGCTGCCGAACTGCTATCCGTTGGGGTTGATCTGTCTTTTGCGCCGGTTCTCGATCTGCATTACGGCGTGAGCTCGGTTATCGGTGATCGATCGCTGCATCGCAATCCCGACGTGGTGGTTGGGCTGGCAACGCGAATGATGCATGGTATGCGCGAAGCGGGCATGGCAGCAGTCGGCAAGCACTTTCCAGGACATGGCGCTGTGGTAGCGGATTCACATTTTGAACTGCCTACAGATCGGCGGGAATATTCCGCCATGTTTGACGATATACGCGTTTTCGAGCGAATGCTGGCTGCGGGTTTGCCCGCGGTCATGACGGCGCATGTCGTGTACTCCGCGTTGGATCCGATGCCGGCGAGTTTTTCCAGTTGGTGGCAGACGCAGGAGTTGCGCCAAAGAATGGGATTCTCCGGCGCGATTGTTTCGGACGATCTTACGATGAAGGCCACGAGTGCGTATGGCGATATCGAGGCGCGCACGGATCTGGCACTTCAGGCCGGGACCGACATGGTATTGATTTGTAACGACCGACCAGCCGCCGAGCGGGCAATATCACATCTGTCGGAATGGCGACGGCCAGCGTCGATGACCCGTATGGCTCGCCTTCGTGGTGGAGCGACATTCGATACCCGAAATCTGACAGGAACCGCGGAATGGCAGGCTGCGCGAGCGGCTTTGGATTCGGCCTTGCAGCGCGAGTCTGGCCCCGGGCTATGAGCGCACGGAGCGTTGCGATAGTCGGTGGTACCGGAACCGGTGACTTTGCTCTCGGCGAGCTGCTCGACGAGCAGACCGTCGATACGCCTTTTGGGAAGCCCTCGGCGCCATTGCGGCAATGCCTGGTGGGAGCACAGCGCGTTTGGTTCTTGCCGCGCCACGGCGACGGTCACCATATTGCGCCGCACCTCGTCAATTACGCGGCCAATCTCAGCGCGCTCCATCAAGTCGGCGTAACCGACGTCGTCGCATTGAACGCGGTCGGCATTATCGGGCGACGGGTGCCGGTGGGTGGCATCATGCTGCCTGATCAGATCATCGACTATACATGGGGTCGCCGTCATACAGTCCGCGATGGCGCGTGCGGCAGTCTGGAACACATCGATTTCACAGAGCCTTATTCGCGCCATCTGCGTCAGGACTTACTGGCGGCGGCACGCTCGGTCGGACTCGACGCGGCTGATGGCGGAGTTTACGGCGCCACTCAAGGGCCACGATTGGAAACTGCGGCAGAGGTCGCAAGATTGGGGCGTGACGGCGTCGAAATTATCGGTATGACCGGCATGCCCGAGGCGGCGATTGCACGCGAGCTTGGGTTGTCCTATGCCTGCATTGCGCTCATCGTGAATGAGGCGGCCGGCCAAGGCGAAGGTGACATCCATGCCCAGCTCCGACAAGCCATGACGCAATCGCGGGAGCGCGCGAATCAGTTGCTACGTGCGTTCTTTTCGGCAAAAGAGTGATTTAGGTAGCATTTTCAGACCACTACGCTCGATTTTTCGAGTGTCGGCTGTTAAATCTGGAGACTGGTTTGCGAATCAACCTGAGCCAACTTTTGAAGACGCCCTCAAAAAATGTGCTGAAGAGCATGCTGGACGGCCAGCCGAATCCCGTGATTCTGGTCGACGCAGCCGAAGGTGCATGGCGAATCCTCTACTTCAATCCCGCTTTCCTGCGGTTGATCGACCGGCCGGCAGGCGAAGTCAGCGGGCAGGACGCAGAGGCGATTCTGCATGAGCTGGGCGGGAGCGGTCTGAACGAAGCAATCCAGAGCGTCGGTGAATTTCGTCCCCAGCAAGAGTTTTCTTTCGTTCTTGTCGGTCGGGGCGAGACAGACCGGCAAGTGACCGGCAAGGTGAGTATCGCTGCACCTGGAACGCAACTTCGCACCGCCTATTTTGAGATCGATGCGGTGCAGGATTCTCCGTCGGGAATCACAGCATCATTCAGTGCCGTCTCCAGCGACGCTGTGACGGTTTTCCTGAAACGCGATCCGTGGTTAGCACTGCTAAGACGCGATGCCGCGATCGCTGCACGCGAACAGTCGTGGTTGGCGGTCATCGTATTCCGCGTGGATGCATTAGCCAGCTATATCGAGACCTTCGGTCAACATGCCGGAGACTCCGCATTGAAAAGGATCTCGCACAGTATTCGTCGACGCTTACAACGTGCCGGTGATACGGCCGCGAGGATTGCCGATGACGAATTGGCGGTACTAGTGCACAGTACGACGGCGCCAGCAGCACGGAAGTTCGCCGATATGATTTGCGAAGATATTAAGGCGCTCGCAATCCATCATCCGAAATCACCGGTCGGTCGGCACCTCACATTGAGTGTTGGCGTCTGCGCTCGGGTGCCTCGAAACGAAGACGATGCGGCCGCGATGCTGGATCAGGCGCGCTCACAGATCGATTCGCCAGACGGCATTATCACGCTCTATCCATTGCTGGATGACGCTGCCAGCAACGATTGAGAGTGTCGACGCTACGCCTACGGCGACGAATTGATCATCTCACCACTCGGTTTGCTGATCAGTGCAACGGCGCCAAATCTTGGATGATCAAAAAAGTGTGTCTCACCGCTGCGCATCTTGCGCTTTTCAGCAAGTCGATACGTTACGGTTCTTGATCCTGAGTCGTTCGGATCCTTCATGCCGGCCGGTTTCGCCAGCTCCAGATCCAGCGTGAGATGCAAAAAACGCTCGACGTACAGCGAGGCCGATGCGTTCAAGCCTCCGGGTACGTTCGTGACCCGATCGAGGGCGAGCGTTGTTTTATCCGTCTCGCCGTAAACCGTTTGAGTCCAGGCAGCGTAAAGTAGCGGCCTGTAGTCTCGGCTGTTACGCATGCGAGCGAATGTCTCGGTCAGATTTCGCTGCTCCGACGCGATGGGTCTCCAGATCAGCGGCTTGGGCTCACCTTCAGGCTCCGTCTCCTCATCCTCCATCGACGATTCATTGTCGTCACTGTCGGTGAAAGGAAGTTCGGACTGCGATTGCATCGCTCCAATTTGTGCCTGGACCCGATCGCGGCCCGTGTCGATATATTGCCAGTCCTCACGAGCGCCAACTGCGCCGCTGACATACTCAAAAACGATGACCTCAACCTCGAACTCGGGGGCGGGTTCGTCTGCTTCAGCGGCAGCGGGGTCCTGACCAGCAGCACGTGGTACGGTTGCAAACAGGATCACCAGCGATAGCAGGGCAGTAGCAAATTTGGTGTTCATGTCCCTAGTTTACCGTGGTATTCGTGCCTGAGCTAAGATGATCGAGTAACTCCTGAAGGGTCCTCACGCGATCCTCACCATCGGGCATCTCGGCTCTAAATGTCAGCTTGTCAGCACCTTGCAGTTTGTAACGTTCCGGTTGGCGCTGCACCAGCGCGATAATTTGCATAGGATCGATTTTCGGTTGCGCTGAAAACTTGATGAAGCCACTGTGTTGGTTGGCGTCGATCTTGATGATGTCGAGCAGCTCGGCCTGTTGCTTCAGACGGGTGATATCGAGCAACAAGCGTGTCGCCTCCGGCAGCAAACCAAATCGATCTATCAACTCGATCTGCAGTTCCCGTAGTTGACTCTCGTCCTGACAGCTTGCGATGCGTTTGTAGAGCATCAACCGCAGATGTACGTCGGGAACATAGTCCTCGGGCAGCAACGCCGGACGGTGCAGGTTGATTTCCACCCCTGCGTTCAGGGGTTGGTCGAACGCGGGCTCTTTTCCCTCGCGAAGCGCTTTCACGGCTGTTGTCAGAAGCTCGGTGTACATCGAGAACCCGATTTCCTGAATCTGACCACTTTGGCCCTCACCCAGGAGTTCGCCAGCGCCTCGGATCTCAAGATCGTGGCTCGCGAGCGCAAAACCGGCGCCGAGGTCCTCCAGAGATTCGATCGCCTCGAGCCGCTTGACCGCATCTGCTGTCATGGCGTTGCGGGGTGGTGTGATCAGGTACGCGTATGCGCGGTGGTGTGAGCGACCCACACGCCCGCGCAGTTGATGGAGTTGCGCAAGACCGAAGCGATCTGCGCGGTTGATGATAATCGTGTTGGCGGTCGGCACGTCGATGCCGCTCTCGACAATCGTTGTGCAGACGAACACGTTGAAGTTGCGGTGATAGAAATCAAACATGACCTGTTCGAGTTCACGTTCGCTCATCTGGCCATGGCCGATCCCGACGCTGGCTTCCGGTACGAGTTTGCGCAGGTCACTCGCGATCTTCTCGATGTCCTCGACGCGATTGTGCACGAAATATACCTGACCGCCCCGGCGAATCTCACGCAGACAAGCCTCACGAATCAGACCATCGTTCCACCGACTGATGAACGTCTTGACGGATAGCCGATCGGCCGGTGGGGTCGTGATCAACGACAGTTCGCGAAGTCCGCCCAATGCCATGTTCAGGGTTCGTGGTATCGGCGTTGCCGTCAGTGTAAGGACGTCGATTTCCGACCTGAGGGATTTCAGAGCTTCCTTGTGTCGAACTCCGAATCGATGTTCTTCGTCAATAATGACCAGCCCGGGCGACTTGAAGGCCTGGGTGTGGCCTAACAGTTTATGCGTACCGATTACGATATCCACAGTTCCGTCGGCCATACCCGCCAGAGTCGCATCGACCGCTTTCTTGGAGCGGAAACGTGACAGCAATGCGACCTGCACAGGCCAGTCCGCGAAGCGATCAACAAATGTCTGGAAGTGTTGCTGAGCAAGCAGTGTTGTCGGCACCAGCACGGCGACCTGCCGTCCATTCTGGGCACAAACGAACGCAGCACGCAGCGCGACCTCGGTCTTGCCGAATCCCACGTCGCCGCACACCACACGATCCATCGGTGTCCCCGCCTGCATATCCGTCAAAATCGCTTCCACCGTATCCGCCTGATCGTCCGTCAACTCAAACGGAAACTCGGCACTGAATTGACGATATTCGGCCTGCGGCGTGTGCATTGACACGCCTTTGCGCGCTGCGCGTCGGGCATAGACGTCCAGCAGCTCCGCAGCAACATCGCGAGCCTTTTCAGCAGCGCGGCGCCGAGCCTTCTGCCATTGGTCCGTGCCTAGTCTGTGGAGTGGCGCCTTGTCCGGTGATGCCCCGGTATAGCGCGAGATCAGAGAGAGCGCATGGACTGGCACATACAGCTTGTCGCCACCCGCGTACTCGAGGGTCAGAAATTCATTGGTGAGATCACCCACTGTGAGCGTCTGCAGGCCGAGATAGCGGCCGACGCCATACGCTTCATGGATAACCGGCGCGCCGACCGTCAAATCACTGAGTTGTCGAATAACCGCTTCCGGATCTCTTTGTCCGCGTCGTCGGCGACGCCGGGTCCGGACCTGCTGCCCGTAAAGCGCCTGCTCCGTAATCAGCGTCAATGGCGGATCACCGGGGAGGATTACCCCCTCATTGATATCGCCAACCGTGATTGCGAGTGTCTGGGCGCCTGTCGCGAAACTGTGCCAATCCGGCACAGTCACCGGTCTCAACTCGAGGTCCTTGCAAAGATCGGCCAGGGATTCTCTTCGGCCTGCAGTTTCCGCGACCAGCAGGACCCGCCCGGCTGCAGTTGGGTCGCTGACAAAGTCAACGAACGCCTTTGACGCATTGTCCTGATTCGTGGTGAGCGACATCGGTGGGAGCGGTTTGGTGGCGACATCCATCCCTTCGAGTGGTTTCTCGCGCGACAACGTCATGAGTTCGCGGCTTCCGAGCCGATCCCGCCAGTCATCCGGTGTGAAGAACGCCTCATCCGGGCGTAGCAACGGCCGACCGTCACTGACGTTCAGAACTTCGAATCGCTCGACCGCCTGGTCGAAAGCGGCGTTGATTGCCGTAGTCGCTTCAATGTTGGCGGTAACCTGAGTATTGGCTGGTAAGTAGTCCAACAGATTGCTGGTCCCGTCAAAGAACAGCGGCAGGTAGTACTCGATGCCGCCGTAGGCAATACCTGCGGAAACATCTTTGTAGACTTGCGCCTGCGTGCCTTCCGGGAAACGCTCCCGATACCGCTGGCGGAACCCTTTGACGGACGGCGTATCCAACGGAACTTCGCGTCCGGGAAGCAAAATTACGGCGGGTGTTTGTTCTCCCGAGAGCTGCGTGTCGGGATCGAAGAAACGTAGAGATTCGATCTCATCGTCGAACAGGTCAATTCGAATGGGCTGCGCGGCACCCATTGGAAAAACGTCGAGCAGCGCGCCGCGCATCGCAAACTCGCCATGCTCAGTTACCTGCGGCACGCGTGCGTAGCCGGTGGCGATCAACTGCGTTGTGAAAGACTCGGTGTCGAGCGTTTGGCCTTCTCTCAGGTCGAGCGACCGTGCACCGACGTAGTCGAGCGGTGGAAGACGATGCAACGCACATTGAGCAGCGACGATCAACAACCCGCGGTTCAAGTTCCGTAGCTCTGCGAGCACCGCCAGACGCTGCGAGATGATGTCCTGGTGCGGGGAAAAACTGTCGTACGCGAGCGTCTCCCAATCCGGAAAATGCAGGACGGGAAGGTCTTTCGGTAGAAAAAAACGCGCCGCCGCCTCGAGTTGATCGGCCATCTGCTGCGACTCCGCGAAGTACAGCACGGGGCGAGATTCTTTCGCTGCAAGTTCGGCCAGAGCCAAAGCCGTGCTCGCACCGACAAGCCCCCCCACGTGCGTTGCACTTGAAGGTGAGGACAGGGGCAGAAGCGTGCGCGGTACCGCGCTGGTTGCAGTCGTTTTCGTGGTCATAGTGGCGCTGGCTTCGCGGAAGGCGAGCCGGCGCGCATTATGCCACAGGGCGGTTTCAGTCGCCGATGCGGCGTTTAGCCGTTGTCGAGAACCGTATGGATGACCCGGTCATACTCGAAGTAAACGGTAAACCCGTTGTATTCCCAGCGCGTGATCGGTGGTTGCCCAACCGCCGCGCGTCGGGTTTGCGGTTGTCCCCAGCCGGACTCGACTCGCGACATGGTCATACCACGCTGCGGTGCGCTTGCGTCCGTCGCAACAGCGCCCGGGTTCGCATCGATAGTCTCTGCAAACGCGACAGGCAGTGCCAACGCGCCGGCGGCCACGAGTGCTGTGAATCTCTTGATCATTGAAGTCTCCTTCGTGTCGGAGTTTCCGCGAGTCTTTGACGATAATACCACCGTGATTTCACTGAGTTACAGGGTGCGCCGTCACATTTCGTGACGGGTGTCTCGGAAACGGGCACTAATTGGACGGTTGTGCTTTAATCCGCGCGATGCCGACCGCACTCGAACTCTCACTCGCAATGCGCTACCTGCGTGCCCGGCAGGCGTCGCGGTTTGCGTCATTTATGAGTGTTGCCTCGATGATCGGCATTGCGATCGGTGTCTGCGCACTGATCACGATCCTGTCCGTCATGAACGGTTTCGAGTCCGAGCTGCGGTCGCGCTTACTCGACCTGCAGGCGGAAGGCAGCGTCGCGTCCGCGAACGGGCCACTGCAAGACTGGCAGGCCGTCCGCGATCGTGTGCTCGATGTACCCGGTGTAGTCGCGGTCTCGCCAGGTGCCGGCGCGGAGGGCATGGCTAATGTCGACGGTAGACTGGTGCCGATCCTGATCGAAGGCATCGGTCCCGAACTGGAGTCGCAAGTCTCCGCTGTCGCAGGTTCGCTGATCCGCGGTTCCTTGAGCGAGTTACAGGCAGGCCAGAACGGAATTGTCCTCGGCAGATATCTTGCGCTCGAACTTGGGGTTAACGTGGGTGACAGCGTTGTTGTCCTGATTCCGCAGTCGAACTCAGGTCGTGTGACTCCGGAGTTATCCAAAGTTCGTGTCGTCGGAATGTTCGATGCCGGCGTGCCGGACTATGACTCGGGGGTCGGTTGGATGCATTGGCAAGATGTCACTGCGTTGCTCAATCAAGCAGTGCGTCCGCAGCAGCTGCGTCTTAAACTCACAGATCCCTTCGCAGCACCAGACGTATCTCGGGCGATTGCCGAACAATTGGGCAATCAATACGTCACGAACGATTGGACGGTTGAGAATGCGAGCTACTTTCGAGCGATCCGCTTGGAGAAGGCGATGATGGCGTTGATTTTGGCTCTGGTGATTGGCGTCGCTGCGTTCAACATCATCGCCAGCCTGGTAATGGTGGTCAGCGATAAGTCGACCGACATCGCGATTCTGAGAACGCTGGGACTTGCGCCACAAAGGGTTGTCCGCGTCTTCTTTACGCAGGGGTTGATTCTGGGTTGGTTCGGTGTGTTGCTGGGTATGGTCACGGGCGTTCTGCTAGCGACCCACGTCACTGACGTGGTCGCGTTTGTCGAACAGCTGATGGGCTTTCAGATCATGCCTGGCGATGTGTATGTGATGACCGAGATTCCGTCTGAGTTGCGCCGTAGCCAGGTCGTATGGATCGCGGTGCTCGCACTCGGTTTGACGGCGCTCGCGACCATCTACCCCGCGCGCAAAGCGGCCGGCGTTCATCCGGCGGAAGCCCTGAGGTACGGCTAATGTCGGATATGCCTTACGAAATTAACGTTGGCAGTCGATACGTCAAAACACGCGGCGGCAGCGGGTTCGTGTCGTTTATCTCGGCAATTTCGATGCTCGGCGTAGCGATCGGTGTGGCGGTTTTGATTATCGTCTTGTCAGTCGTCAACGGCTTCGAGCGCGAGCTTACGGACCGCCTGCTCGCGATGTCATCACATGCGACGATCGAAGGGCTGGATGATCGCCTGACGGCATGGGAACTGCGTCGAGAGGATGCGTTGCAGAACCCTCGAGTGGTCGCTGGTGCACCGTATGTTGAGGACCGCGCGCTACTCGCCGGTTCAGAGACTGTCAGCGGCATCGTCGTTCGCGGTGTTTTACCTGCGGAAGAGGCAAGCGTCGCGGATCTCGACGTCATCGCTCCGGATGGCAGTGTCGGTGCGCTCGAATCGCGGGCCTACCAAATTGTACTGGGTGATGCACTTGCGAAGGCGCTGGATGTCGCGGTCGGCGATCGAGTCACGCTCATGGTCGCGGAAGGCACGGTCACGCCGGCGGGGATTTTGCCAAGGATGAGACGCTTCACCGTATCGGGCGTGTTTCGTGCTGGCATGTACGAGTTTGATCGCCGGTATGCGTTCATTCATCTGGATGATGCACGCCGTTTGCTGCGCCTGCGCGATGATGTGACCGGGCTCAGGTTGGCGGTGACGGATATGTTCGAAGCACCTGCGATCGCAAGAGAGGTTGCGATTGCGCAAGGCGGAGGCGTGATGATCAGCGATTGGACCCGCCGACATCGTGCGTTCTTTCGATCCATTCAGGTGACCAAGTCGATATTGTTCGTCATTCTGTCCCTGGTAGTGGCGGTTGCGGCGTTCAACATTGTCTCGACTTTGGTCATGGTCGTTCGAAACAAACGGGCAGATATTGCAATACTGAGAACGTTGGGCGCTTCGCGGCGCGGCATTTTGTCGATTTTCGTCAGTCAGGGCAGCGTAATCGGCGTCGCCGGCGCGATAAGCGGAGTGCTGATCGGGACACTTGTCAGCTTGAATCTGGAGATGATTGTCGCCGGTGTTGAGCGCGTATTCGATATCACGTTGCTCGCTGAAGATGTCTATTTCATTAGCGATCTGCCCAGCGAGTTACGGCTGGGTGACGTCGGTTTCGTCGTAGCGATCGCGTTGGCACTAGTGTTTGCAGCGACGGTGTACCCTGCGTGGCGTGCGTCGCGGACCAATCCGGCAGAGGAGCTGCGTTTTGACTGATTCGACCGTTGACTCGTCGGTTCTGACTTGCGAGGGGGTAACCCGGACGTTCAAGGAGGGCAGTAACTCACTCGATGTCTTGCGTGGTGTTGACCTCGTCATCGGCGCTGGCGAACGGCTTGCCATTGTCGGTGCTTCTGGCTCAGGCAAAACCACGCTGCTTCAGGTGCTTGGCGGCCTCGATGCACCGGACGCGGGAATCATCACAGTGCGTGGCGAGAACCTTGCAAACCTGAGCGACCGACAACGCGGTGACGTACGCAATCGCCACATCGGCTTTGTGTATCAGTTTCATCACTTGTTGCCAGAGTTTTCTGCCGTTGAAAACGTTGCTATGCCGTTGCTGATACGACGTGAGCCGAAGTCCAAGGCGCTGGAGCAAGCCGCCAGTCTTCTGTCATCGGTTGGGCTCGGAGATCGCTTGCGACATCGGCCTTCGCAGTTATCTGGCGGCGAACGTCAGCGTGCCGCCGTGGCGCGTGCGCTGATTACACGTCCTGCGCTGGTGTTGGCCGACGAACCTACCGGTAACCTCGACCACGACACGGGACAGCAGGTTCTGGAACTCATGCTGGAGCTCAATCAGCAATTCAAGACCAGTCTGGTGATCGTGACACATGACCGTGAGATTGCCGCACGCATGGATCGTGAACTGACACTGGAAAAAGGGCAGCTAAAAGCGCTGCGCTAGGTTGTTCGTTCGGCGAAACCGGACCGGTTGACCGGTTTCCCGCATCGCACGACGCCGAACCTGGCGATGACAATTGGGTCGATGCCATGTGCGGGGTTGGCCCATTGATTGTCGTCGCTTGTGCTTTGGTGTTTGTCGTCGCCGGTGCCTGGGAAGCGGGACGCGTATCGACCTTTATTGCACTGGCTTGCATCGCGGTGAGCTACTCGCTCGCTCGGTATCGCTTGGTCGGCCTTTTTGCGATCCTGCTCTTTGGTCTTATCGGCGCGGTCCTTAGCGCCTGGTCACGTGTGACATTCGAGGCGACGCAATGGCGCGGCACAGACACGTCGACTCGAGTGCTCGCCGAGGTCAGATTGCTGAATACACCGGTGCAACGTCCGTGGGGTGTTGAGGCGGTTGTCACGGCTCGGGACCCGGCGTTGCCGCCAAGGCTGCGGTTGCGCCTGCCAGCAGGTTCGCAATGGCGCGCCGGGCAGTGTGTCAAAGGGATGCTGGAAGTCAGCGCGCTCCCTGAGCGTCGCACCGGACGCAGGCTATCTTTTGCCCGCATCGCACGAATCGGCGGCACCGCGAAAGCGACGGGCAGCGTCGTTGTGATCCCCTGCGATTTCGTAACGGCCTGGATCGCCGAGTTTCGTCAGCGCATTCGATCGAGTTTGCAAACGACACTCGATTCGAGTCCTTCGCGAGGCGTGATCCTGGGTCTCGTGCTGGGCGAGCGACACGAATTGACGCGGACGGTGGTCGACCAACTGCAACGAACCGGCCTGGCACACTTGATGGCAATTTCCGGACTCCATATTGGGCTTGCAGCGGGCATAGGGTTTTGGCTGTTCCGGTGGCTACCATTGCCGCTCGGCTTCATGCGGCAGGATTGTGGCTGGATTGGCGCTTTGCTGGTTGCGACGAGCTATGCATTGATCTCCGGCTTCGGGATACCGGCCCAGCGGGCATTGTTGGCCACCGTGTTGATCGCGTTGGCACAGTGGCAAAGACTCGGTGCGTCGAGCCCTCGTTTAATCGCGTTAGCTGTCGTTCTGATTGTCGGAATGAATCCCGCGGTCATCGACTCCATGAGTTTTCGGTTGTCTTTTGGTGCCGTATGTTTGCTCGGTTTGTACGGACAAGTCAGCGCTGGGTGGTGGCGGGCGCCGTCGCGCCTTCGGAACCTGATCGGTGCCCAGCTGGTGCTGTCGACTGTTCTGGCGGCGGCGACGGCATCTATGTTCGGATTCTTTAGTCTTGTGTCGGTCGCTGCAAATCTGTTGTGTGTGCCACTCTTTGGTGTCCTGATTGTTCCTACACTTTTATTAGTGGCGTTCGTTAACGTTCTGAGTCCTTCAGCCGGTTGGCTTTGGATGATCCCGCAGCGAATGATCGAGATTGTTCTGTTTGGCATCGAGTATTGGGCGGATCGTCAGTGGATTGCCCCAGGTGTCGCCGAGCTGCCCGTCATTGTGGTCGGGTTCGTCGTCGTGTGTCTGTTGTGGAGTGTGTTGGCGGCGCGTTGGCCAACCCGCCTTTTGGCATCGACAGGGGTAACCATTCTGTTTTTTGCGAAGCCATCGCTACCGCCGGTGAGCTGTTTCGATATCCGGGTGCACGACGTGGGTCACGGTCTTGCGGTTTCGCTGCTGACTGCGTCGTCCACGGTGATATTTGATGCGGGACCCAAATGGCCCGGTTCCGATGCCGGCGAACGCGTTCTGGCTCCTTGGTTACGTCGACAAGGCATTCGACGTATCGATCGTGCGGTGCAAAGTCACTCTGACTCCGATCACGCCGGCGGCTTCGACGGGCTTGCCAAGGCGGTAGATATACGGCGTTGGCTAGGAACGAGCGCGGAGCCTTGCATTGCTGGCCAAAACTGGCAGCAAGGCGGCATACGCTTTTCGGTGCTTTGGCCCATTGAGGGGCTCGAATCCGCGTCGGATAACAACCGTTCCTGCGTGGTTTTGGTATCGACATCGACTGGCGCCCGCGCCCTGCTGCCTGGTGACATCGAACGCGCAGCCGAGCAGGAACTCATTCATTTCCTGTTACCCGCCGTCAGGCTGGTTGTTGTGCCACACCACGGCAGTGCGACGTCATCTCACGCTGCATTCGTTGCGGAGCTGCACGCTGAGCAAGCGTGGGTATCGAACGCCCGTCGCAAAGGTTGGGCCATGCCGCATCCAGATGTGGTGACGACCTGGAAACGCCACGGAGCTGTCGTACGTCAGACAGCCGAGGAGGGCGCGCTTGCACATCGATTTTGCGGTGCTAACCCAGCCGAGACGAGTCGCAACCTGTGGTAGGGGCGCGATGAGAACGGTAAGATTCAGCCTGACTTCGAGTTTGAGCGAGTTATGGTCGAAATCGTAAGAGCCGGCGGTTGGATGATGGCGCCGATTATCCTGTGTGCCATCATTTCGACGGGCATCATCATCGAGCGTTACTGGACGCTGCAACAGCAGCGCGTGATTCCCAAAGACCTGACATCGCGGGTGTGGGCTTGGGTCAAGAACGATGAGCTCACACTTCAGCACTTGCAGTCCCTGCACCAAGGTTCGCCTTTGGGTCAAATTCTGGCTGCCGGTTTATCGAATCGCGATCGCGACCGAGGTGCGATGAAAGAGAGTATCGAGGATACCGGCAGACATGTGGTTCACGAGCTTGAGCGTTACATCGATACTTTGGGCACTATTGCCGCGATTACGCCGTTGCTCGGTTTGCTCGGAACCGTCGTCGGCATGGTGAAGGTTTTCACGGCGATCACCCAGGCCGGTGTCGGCAACCCAGCGGTGTTGGCGGGTGGTATCTCCGAGGCTTTGATCACAACAGCCGCCGGATTGACAGTGGCGATCCCATCGCTGATTGGCTTCCGTTATGTTCGCAACCGTGTTGACGCTTTGGTCGTGCAGATGGAAAAGGAAGCGTTGAAGTTGATCGAAGCGATTGGTCGTCGAAAGGAGGGGCAGGCTTGAGACTGTCCGGGCGACCGAAAGAGAAGCCCGAGGTCAACCTGACCTCCCTCATCGACGTTGTGTTGCTTCTGCTGGTTTTCTTCATGGTGACAACCAGCTTTAAAAGAGAGTCGTCTGTCGCGATCAACTTGCCGCAAGCGAGCAGTGATCCGATTGAAGTGCCGGTCGAACGCGAGGTGCTCGAAATCACGATTACTGCGGACGGTCAGTACTTTGTGAACAATCGTGAGTTGGTCAATGGCGCGGCAGAAACACTGACGCGTGCGATTCGCGAAACGACCGACGGCAACACAGCACTCCCCGTGACGATCATTGCCGACGCCAACGCGACGCACCAGTCGGTGATCCGAGCGATGGATGTGACCGCAGATCTCGGTTTTGCTGCGGTCAATATAGCGACCGTTAATTCACGCGATGATTGACGATGTAGCCGCGCCGGAGACGCCGCATGCGCGTGCCGTGTACGGCCGCCTGCTTAGTTACTCCGCCCGACACTGGAAACTGTTTATTGTCGCGGGCGTTGGCATGTTGCTCACCGCCGGCGTTGAAGCGAGCCTGTCACTTCTAATGAAACCTCTGACAGATGAGGCACTTCTCGGCCAAGAAGGATTAGCCACGTGGGTACCAATTGCGTTTATTGTCGTGTTTATTGCACGTGGTGTCGCTGGGTTCCTTTCTGAATATGCACTCGGAAATATTAGCCGGCATGTAATTTTCAGACTGCGTCAGGATGTGTTCTCTCGCTACCTTGAGTTACCCGCTGCATTCTTTGATGCTCGCTCGTCGGGTCCGTTACTTTCCATGGTGACGTACAACGTGGAGCAGATTTCTGAGTCGGCGACCAATGTGATTACGATCGCGGTACGCGACTCGTTGAAGTTGATCGCGCTACTGAGCGTAATGCTTTATACGAGCGCACAGCTTACTTTGCTCGTCGCAGTTGTGGTTCCGGTGATCGCGGTACTGGTTCGCGTATTGGCCAGAACGTTTCGTCGCTACTCCACCCGCATTCAGGACTCGGTAGGTCAGGTCAGCCAGGTTACTGAGGAGGTTGTCCAAGGCCATCGAGTCGTCAAGGTGTTTGGCGGGCAGGACTACGAACGTGAGCGATTTCAGGCGGCCAACGAGAAGCATCGCCGACAACACATGAAGCTTGTCATCACCAAAGCGGCGGGATTAGCGGTGACACAAGTTATCTTTGCGGTGGCGGTTGCGGCTGTGATTTGGGTAGCAAGTCAACTGTCAGTCAACAACAAGTTAACACCGGGTACCTTCGTCGCATTCATGACCGCCATGATTCTGTTGCTGGATCCATTGCGACGACTGACCAACATTAACGCGGCAATTCAGCGAGGGATTGCGGCCGCTGATAGCGTGTTCGAAATCCTCGATACGCCGACGGAGCTTGATGAAGGGGCGCATGCATCGGACCGAGTTCGCGGTGACGTCGAGTTCAAAGATGTTTCTTTTTCGTATTCAGACGAAAAGATTCCTGTTCTGCGAAACTTCAGTGTCGCAGTGCCCGCAGGCACTTCGCTCGCGATCGTCGGACGCTCTGGCAGTGGCAAGTCGACGCTTGCAAGTCTGTTGCCGAGATTCTACAACCACAGCACCGGTGAGATTCTGATCGATGGGAACCCGATCGATAGCTACACGCTCGCGTCGCTCCGATCGCAAATCGCATTGGTCAGCCAGGATGTCGTTCTGTTCAATGACACAATTCGAAACAACCTCGCGTATGGCGCGCTCGGTGATGTCTCTGAGGCCGCAATGCGCGAGGCGGCAGAGGCGGCGCATGTCATGGAGTTCGTCGATGATCTGCCCGAAGGTTTCGAGACTATGGTGGGCGATCGCGGCGTGTTGCTGTCGGGCGGGCAGCGTCAGCGTATCGCCATTGCTCGCGCATTATTGAAAAACGCGCCGATCCTGATTCTGGACGAGGCGACATCGGCATTGGATACCGAATCCGAGCGCCACATCCAACAGGCGCTCGAGCGTTTGATGGCCTCGCGTACGACGTTGGTGATTGCGCACCGTCTTTCCACAGTGGAAGGTGCAGATCAGATCATCGTTCTCGATGAAGGGCGTTTGGTGGAGCAGGGCACGCATCGCGAATTGGTGCAGGCGGGAGGACAGTACGCCGCGTTGCATCGGATGCAGTTTAGCGAAGATAGCTCGTGACAGGAGCGCAGCGCTGGCTCTATTCCGTTTGGTATGAGGGTGGCACAGGGGGGTGGGCTTTACGCCCGTTGGAGTGGCTGTTCCGTTGTATCGTCGCTGTCCGACGATTCCTCTATCGCAACGGGGTTTTTAAGTCGCTATCGATTGATGCGCCCGTGGTGGTAGTCGGCAACATCGCGGTCGGCGGTGGTGGCAAAACGCCGCTGGTCGGTTGGTTGGCACGCCAACTGAGCGAACGAAATTTACGCATCGCTATTATCTCTCGCGGTTACGGGGGTGACGAGCCGACGATGCCCCTGCGAGTTGATGAAACGACACCCGCTGCCGTCGCCGGTGACGAAGCCAAGATGCTGGCTGCGCTGACCGGTGTTCCGGTCTATGTGTGCCGGGATCGGGTGTCCGCTGCGAACGTGGCTCACAAGGACGGTGCGAACCTGATTTTGGCAGACGACGGTTTGCAACACTATCGGTTGGGTCGGGCAATGGAGATTGCTGTGGTCGATGCGGTGCGGCAACACGGGAACCGGCGGTGTCTCCCGGCAGGCCCATTGCGAGAGCCTGTATCGCGGCTATCTTCGGTCGACGTGATTGTCGCATCCGGCGGCAAAATCGAAGGGGTATCCGATATGTTCTATACGCTCGACATTCAAACTGCTATCAACGGTGCTTCGGGTGTTGAGCGACCGCTGGCGGCATTTTACGGGCAGTCCGTATATGCGTTGGCGGGAATTGCGCACCCGCAGCGGTTCGTGGATATGCTGAGTAGCTTCGGCCTGCGGGTGCTGCAGATCCCTGCGGCCGATCACCAGACTCTCGATGCGGCGAGCATCGATCCCGATGACGCTTTAGCGGTCTTGATGACCGAAAAGGATGCCGTCAAATATGACTCACTGAGCGAGCGACATTGGATCGTGCCCGCGCAGGTTGAAATGGAACCGGCGGATGCGCAACGATTGCTGGATCAAATCCAGAGTCTCAGGTCGGGTCCGTGACACTATGAGTATTCAGCCGTTTCATGTCGTCATTCCGGCACGCTTGGAGTCGACGCGCTTACCTCGAAAGGCACTGCTTCCCATTGCAGGTAAGCCGATGATTCAGCATGTCTGGGAGCGCTGCTGCGACTCGCGCGCAACCTCGGTAATGGTCGCTACCGACAGTCAGGAAATCGAGAGTGTCGCAAGGTCTTTTGGTGCCAAGGTGGCTATGACCCGTTCAGACCATCAGTCTGGTACAGACCGTATCGCCGAGGTGGCTCGCGCGCAGGGCTGGACAACAGAGCGGATCGTAAATGTGCAAGCCGATGAACCCTTGATGCCGCCATCGGCGATCGATCAGGTCGCCGGGTGCCTTGACGAGATGCCCGAGGCGGACATGGCAACGTTGGCGACACCGGTCGAATCTGACGAGGCGTTTGTTAGTCCGGATTGCGTGAAAGTGGTTGTAGATAACAACGGGTTCGCGCTGTTGTTCTCGCGCGCGCCGATCCCGCACCCCCGTCGCCCGGGTCGCATGGAAGCGTTGCGGCATTTAGGGATCTACGCGTATCGAGCGGATCGATTGCAGGCGTTAGTCGAACAGCCGCCGTGCCAACTCGAGCAAACAGAGTCGTTGGAGCAGCTCAGGGCGTTGTACATCGGACAGTCGATTCGCGTCGCGCTTGCGAACGAGGTTCCCCCGCCGGGTGTTGACACCCAGGAGGACCTCGACGCAATCGAGGCACTCCTGGGCAGCCAGAGCTAGCCCGCGTCCTTTCCGAGTGCGGCCTTAATCGAAGCGACAACGGTTTCGTCTTGCGGCTGGGTGCTCGGTGAAAAGTCACGAATGAACTTGCCGTCGCGCCCGATCAGGAACTTGTGGAAGTTCCAGCGCGGTTGCGTATCTGCAAGTTTCGCGAGCGCTTGGTAAAACGGATGCGCGTCGTCGCCCTTTACGATGATTTTCTCAAACATCGGAAATTTGACGCCGTAGGTGAGTCTGCAGAACTCGGCAATCTCAGCTTCAGTTCCAGGCTCTTGGCCAGCAAAATCATTGGAGGGAAAGCCCAACACCACTAGCCCCTGTTCACCGTATTCTTCATAGAGACTCTCGAGTCCGTCGTATTGCGGCGTGTTGCCGCATTTGCTCGCGGTGTTAACGACCAACACAACACGATCCTGATACGTCTCGCAGAGGTTGATTTCCTCGTCGCTATTTAGCGTCTTGAACGTCTGGTCCAGAAGTGGTGCGTCGCATGCGGATTGCGCGCTGGTTGCGGCCATTGCCAAGGTCGCCAAGAGTAGGGCTCGCATCATCACTCAGTTCTCCTGTTTCGATTTCATTGGTAAATTTCGCTCGGCGTGCGTTTTCAGATGCGTGCGGCGATCAGAGTCTCTAATTTGACCTGATCGGCACAAAACGCACGGATGCCTTCAGCAAGCTTTTCGGTTGCCATGGCATCGGAGTTCAACTGCAGTCGAAAATCGGCTTCTCCATCAAACGTACAGTCGGGCGCGTCTTCGGTATCCGAAGGATCCAGTTGGCGTGGCAGAGTGCCGTCATCCTCCTGCAACTGGTCCAGCAACCCAGGACTGATCGTCAAGCGATCGCAGCCAGCGAGCGCTTCGACTTGTCCGGCGTTACGAAAACTTGCGCCCATAACGACCGTCTCGAAGCCCCGCGTCTTATACATCCTGTAGATATTACGAACTGACGCAACACCGGGATCATTCGTCGCATCAAAAGACTGCTCAGGGTTTTGCGTTTTGTGCCAGTCCAGGATTCGCCCTACGAAAGGTGAAATGAGGAACGCACCAGCTCGTGCCGCTGCGAGCGCTTGTATGTCAGAGAACAGCAGCGTGAGGTTACAGCGGATGCCTTGTTGCTCAAGGATTTTCGCTGCTTTGGTGCCCTCCCAGGTGGATGCTATCTTGATCAAAATACGTTCCTTCGCAACACCGGCAGACGCATACAGATCGATCAGCTGTTCGGCTTTTGCGACGCTTGCTGAGGTATCGAACGACAGCCGCGCGTCGACTTCGGTTGACACAACGCCGGGTACCAACTTGAGAATTTCCTTCCCGACCAACACCGCAAACTGATCCGCGACCGCTGTGGTCGTTGCGGCCGCCGATCCGGCTTTGGGCGCGTCAGCAATGGCTTGATCGAGTAGTGTTCCGTAGGTCGGATCCTCGGCCGTCTTAAGGAGCAGCGACGGATTGGTCGTAGCGTCAACGGGTGCGTAACGCCTGATTGCCTCGATGTCGCCAGTGTCGGCGACGACAACAGTCATCTCTCGCAGTTGTTCGAGTTTAGACATTGGTAGTGGGTTCCGGCCAAGAATTTTCGCCAGGAGTTTATCACGGCCTCCGGTGGGGTAGTCGCTCGCGGATCTTCTCCATCTCACGCATCGCGATCATGCGCGCCGCAGCGTAGTACAGGTCCTCTCTCACCAACTGACGGGTGCGTCGTTCGATCCACGCCTTCTCGAATTCCGAGATCGGAGACAACCGGTTATCCTCGATGCTGACTTACTTCCGAGGATAACCGATTTGGTCTGTCAGGTGCGGGCTTACTTGACGCGGCGATCGCCGAAGAACCAACGCCCGCCGAAGGTGATTGTGTCATTGTCACTTCCGACATCCAGAGCGATGCCGACAGCAAACTCATCGGTAACGTAATAGTCTCCAGCCAATTGCACGAACGTGTCACTGTTGTCCTGATCAACGTAGTTGAGAATCGCTCTCGCCTCGAACTGTTCGTTAAATCGGCTCCGTATTCCGCCGGTCAATCGAAAACCGTCGTCGCTGACCTCAAACGAGTCAAACTCCGTCTCATAGTCGATGAAGCTACCCGTTGCAAAAACGTCGTAGCGCGGATCAACCGGCCATACATAGCCGACACCGACTTCAAATCCAGTGAGATCAACATTCCCGTCAAAGTCCTGGGAGGTGTAGCTGCCGACGACCAGCCAGTTTTCATGAAAATTGTAAGAGCCGCCCAGCAGGAATCCATCACCATCTGCGTTGCTGCCATCGATTTCCGTATCAACGAAACGAACCTCGAGAAAATCGTAGCTGACGTCGGTTGCTTGTGCATTGGCCCCGAGGGCGAGGGCACCGGTAAGGAAAGCGATTTTTCTGGTAAATACTGTCATTGTCTGAACTCCCTATCAGAGGAAATCGGTCTCCGGCCGTCGCCGGATAAGCAAGTCGCGCGGATAGTAGACATAAGCTGCGGGTCGAACAATTCGTTTTTTCGAAGTCGTCGCAGATCAGAGACAGCAGCGTTGGTGGCGAGATGCGGTCTGCAATGAACGGTCGTCTCTAGCTGACCAGAGGGGGACAATTGTGAGGGACACTAATTGCCGAAAAACCCCGCGTTTCGCCAGGAAATCTCTAACGCGTGAATCGTCGGTGCCGAGTGTGCTTTTGAGTAACTCTGTGATTCTCGACAGAAAAAATCGAATGGTTTCATCGAAAACAGTTGACGGACTTATGTGAGCCGGGAATATTGAGCGCCGTAGTGTCGTAAATCCGCAACGTCAAACCCGTCATTTCACAGTGATGGAGCATATTTCGTTGCGGTTTTGCTACGTATCGAGCGAACTTTGCGGCAACTGATGCCGCTGTAAACACCCATGGAGATTCACCATGCCCTATAAGCACGCGACAAGAACTGCGCTTCTTGCCTTGCTCATTCCGGCTCTTGCACTTCCACCCGAGTCAGCATTGGCTCAGGACGAGGAGCGAGAAATCGAAGAAATTATCACCACCGGTACCCGCCGGGCAGCGCGGTCTGCCGCGGACTCGCCGGTTCCTGTCGACGTTATCTCGGGAGCAGAGCTAACCAGGACGCCCTCGGCGGACGTGCAGGACATGCTCCGGACAGCCGTGCCGTCGTTTGACGTGAACACGCAACCAATTAGTGACGCGGCGACCATTGTTCGCCCGCCGAACGTGCGTGGCTTATCGCCGGATAACGTTCTGGTTCTGGTCAACGGCAAACGTCGTCACCGCGGATCGATCATCTCCTTCCTCGGCGGTGGTATTTCGGATGGCGCGCAGGGTGTGGATATCTCCGCGATTCCCGCGTTGGCGATCAAGCAGGTCGAAGTGTTGCGAGATGGTGCGTCATCGCAGTACGGATCGGATGCAATCGCGGGCGTTTTGAACTTTATCCTTCGCGACAGCGCGGAAGGTGCTGAGATCATCGCCAATTACGGATCGACCTTCGAAGGTGACGGTGATAACTACCGCGTCGCCGGCAACGTGGGCTTCCCGCTTGGCGACTCCGGATTCATCAATATCACAGGCGAGTTCAACGATGTTGAGGGCACCGTGCGTTCCGTCGTTCGCGATGATGTCCTGGCATTGATTGCAGCGGGTAACACGGCGGTCGCTGATTTCCAGGCAATCAATACCTACACCTCGGAAGTCCCACAATATTGGGGTCAGCCGGATGTGACCGATGACATCAAGCTGTTCGTTAACTCGGCAATCGATCTTGGAGATAGTGCGGAACTGTACTTCTTCGGTAACTATGCAGAGCGAAGTGTTGAGGGCGGTTTCTTCTACCGCAACCCGACAAACCGAGGCGGCGTCTATCGCGGCCCGACCGTTGATCCGATCACCGGTGCACTTGACCCGAACGGTGTGCCGTCGATCCGCGTTGGCGATCTTGATGGCCTGGGAGTCGGCGGCGCCTGCCCGGCGGGGATTCCGCTGACAGGTACAGATGGTCTGATCGCTGATCCAACCGTGTTGGCGGATGTCACAGCAGATCCGAACTGCTTCTCGTTCGTCGAGACGATCCCGGCAGGGTTCGTGCCACGTTTCGGTGGCGACAATGAAGACTCGGCTTTCGCGCTGGGTATTCGCGGTGAGCTCGGTATCGGGACTGGTTTGCGCTACGACTTCAGTGCGCAGCGTGGGTCGAACCGTACCGACTTTTTCATTCGCAACACGATCAATGCATCGCTCGGTCCGGATACGCCGCGTGATTTCGTGCCGGGTGGCCAGGAGCAAACCGAAACGGTCATCAACGCAAACCTTGTGTACGACGTTGATGTCGGCTTTGCGTCCGACCTTAGCATCGCGTTTGGTGCGGAGTACCGTGAGGAAGAGTTTGATCTGTTCGCCGGCGACCCGGCATCTTTCGCGTTAGGTCCGTTGGCTGATCAAGGGTTCTCTTCAAGTTCTAATGGTTTCGGCGGCTTCCCGAACGATACTTCCGCAACGCAGGATAGTGTTGCGGCCTATATCGACATAGAAGCCGATTTGACGGACAACTTTACTGCTCAGGCGGCCGTTCGTTTCGAAGACTTCAGCGAGTTTGGCAGCACAACCAACTTTAAGGTCGCAGGTGTGTATTCGGTGAATGACTCGCTGCGACTTCGGGGTGCGTACTCGACAGGCTTCCACGCGCCAACAGCTGGTCAGGCCAATATCACCAACGTGACGACGCAGAACGTCGGTGGTGTGTTGGTTGACCAAGGCACGTTGCCTTTGTCATCGGCGGCCGGACAGCTAGCGGCTGATTTCATCGAGAGCCAGGGTAACGGTCGTCCGGACCTCGGACCAGAAGACGCGACTAACTTCGCGTTCGGCGTATCGTTTGATACGGGTGCCGCAACCTGGACGATCGATTACTACAACATCGAACTTGAAGATCGCGTCGCGCTAGGCGCGAACGTCGACTTCCTGGCTGCGTTGAACTTTGCGGATCCCAATGGCAACGACTATCAGACTGTGTCTGAAGCGCTTGCGGGTCTTGATGCAGATGGTGTCATTGACCGTCAGCAGTTCCTCGGCCTGGATGATCTGTCGCAGTTCCGGTTCTTCTCGAACAGTTTCGATACAACAACGACCGGTTTTGATGTCGTCGGCACCATTCCCTTTGATGCGTTCTCGGGCTCGTCGCAGTTGACGATTGCGTTCAACTACAACGAGACTGAGGTCGACAGCGTCGGTACGCTGAACCCGATCAGCGCGGGTCGTGTGCAAGCGATCGAAGATTTGCTGCCAAATCTTCGCGGCAACCTGACCTACACGCACTTGCAAGGCGACTGGCGTACGCTCGTTCGCGGCACGTACTTTGGTGCTTGGGACGATACGGGTAACGGCGTCAACGACATCGGCGCGGAAATCCTTGTAGACGTCGAAGTTGGCTATCAGGTGACGGACAGCATCGAGTTGATCGGCGGCGTTGCGAACATCTTCGATACCTTCCCGGAGGTCAACCCAAGTGCGGGTTCGCTCGGTCAGCTCTATTCTGAAGCTAGCCCGTTCGGATTCAACGGCGGTTCGTGGTACCTCCGCGCTCGGGCGGTGTTCTAGAAACAGCCAGTTATTGGTTGGACGAAAAACCCCGCCTTGGCGGGGTTTTTCTTTATGGAGCAAGTCACCCCGCCTTGGCGGGGTTTTTCTTTATGGAGCAAGTCACCCCGCCTTGGCGGGGTTTTTCTTTATGGAACAGGTCACCCCGCCTTGACGGGGTTTTTCTTTATGAGCTACTCGGTCTCGAACGAGGTGCTGGCATGGTCGAAGGCCGTACTGTCCCAGTAGAAATGTGCGAGTGTTTCGTCCCCGTCATTCTCGGTGTGCTTGCGCCGAAAATGCAGTCTCTCGAGCAGGCTGATCGACCGCAGATTATCGATCCGGGTGATGGCATCGAGTTGGGTCACCGCATTCGTTGCGTGCACGAATCGAAGCAGGCGCTCGCAGGCTTCGTAGGCGAAACCTTGGCCTTGCCCAGCCGGCAACATCGCAAATCCGAGATCGGGGTTCGGCATGTTGTCCCGCTTCAGGATACCGCAGACGCCCAACCGCAAACCGTCGGACCTATCAGATATAACGTGGTAACCAAAACCGTGTGTTTCGAATGAGCGCGCGTACACCGTTTCGATTTGTTCTCGCGCGTCGTCGACGGTTTGTATGTTCCGATCACCAATAAACTCGAGCCAGCCAGGCGAGTTCATCAACTCGATAAAAAACTGGCTATCCCGCGTCGAAACGGGCGTCAGCGTCAGACGTTGTGTATGCAGTCGCCTGCTATCCAACAGGCGCCATCTCGAAAGTCAGTCGGGTCTCAACGCCTTCCGTCTCGACGGGTTCACCGTCGATGACCTGCGGCATGTAGCGCCATTCCTCTAAGGTGTCTTTCGCTATGTTGATCAGGCTCTTCGCGTGGCTTCTGAATTTTCTGGAGCTGAATGCATCCACGGCGGCCTGCACTTCGTAGGTGCTCATGTCGGAACTGGGTTCGTCGGAGTCATTTCTCAAACCGATTGCCGAGAAATCAACATCGACGGGTCGGCCTTCCTTATCGACTGTGAATATCAAGTCAATGAAGCCTTCAGTTTTGCCTCGTGCCATGCGAACGGGAAAACTTGGTGGCGTGCGATGCAGTGGAACATAGACCGTTTCGGGCTCGTCCTGTGGGCCCATAGCAACCAGAACTTCGCGCTGGCGCTGAACCGCCGCCTCATCATCGTTATTTGAATAGATCCCAAGCAGGTATCGGTGGCTGGCGCGCAGCAACGTGTCACCATCAGGCGCCGAGCGGTCAACGTTCTCAACAGCCTGTTTGAAGTAGGTCTCCGCGCTGAAGCGCTTGCGTTCAGTCAGCCGTGTCTTTGCGAGGTAGAAACTGGCTCTAGCCAGAGCGTGTTGATATTGCGGCTGCTTGACACTTTCGCGCTCGAGAATACTGTGGGCCCGCCGAATCCACTTTGTCCCGGCGACAGAGCGACATTCGTCGTAAAGGGCCTTGCCAGCGAAGAGCAACCATGTGGCGAAGTCGCCGCTGTCGTCGCCGTAACGCGATTCGGCAAGATCGATCAGCGCTTCGTAGGCCTTGTAGGCGGGTGCTATTTTTCGATCGTCATGCAGTGCGAATGCGCGGGCACTGTAGAGATCGAAATGTTGGTCTGATTGCTCGCCATAAACCGCATTAGCCAAAGCAATGGTCTGTTCGAACGCTTCGGCTGCTTCTTCAGACTGGTCCGCCGCCTGCAGGGCGCTGGCGAGATTCGAGCTGAGTGCGACGAGTCGCTTATCGTCCGATGCGAGCTGTTCCGACGCCAGTTGAAACACCTGGCGTGCCGCTGAGAGCGTGGCGTCGGCCTCGCCGGACTGTGCTGCCGTTTGATACGCACGATAGGCATCGGTCCAGGTGGGTTCTGTTGATTCGCTGTTTGCGGGCGTGGAAAAAACGATCAGTGCGGCGAGTGCAATCACAGTCTGGGAACGTGGCATAGGATTCCGAGCATCCTCCGAGTGTTAGATATAGAGAAAAGTTACCATAAAATGTATTTTCTATCAAATGACGGTGAATCCACCAATTACTCCCCGGTTAAACGCGCCGGGCCTTTCCTATCATTACAGGCGTCATCGACGTCACGGCAGGTGTTGAATGAAGATCACATGGATTGTTGGAAGTTTGCTGACGCTGGCGGTGCTTGTGGGCGTTTCCTTTTACTCGCATTCGACTTCATCCAGCGACGCAGCCGGGCCGGACATAGGCATTGACGCAGGCCTTTCAGAGCTTTCGGATTCCGGGCAGTCCACGATCCGCGGCGAGGCGCTGACGGAAGCAGTGCCCGAAATCTCCGACCGCACTCAACGTTCGGTCGATGAGCAAGAGCCTCTAATTTTCCTGTCGAGCGAGCCAATCAATGAGTACGCCGTCGCGCATCAATTGCTGATTGATCGTTACGGTGTCGAGGAGGCCGATTTTCGAATGGCGCTGGGTGAACATGCCGAAGACTGGGAGCAGCTCAAGAAGATGATCAAGGAACGCGACGAGGCGACGGGCCAGGATCACTCGCGGATTCTCTTCGAGGCCGGTTTGGCTCAAGGAAAACTATCGAGAGATGAGCTGATCAGTTTGCTGCAGGCCGGTGTCGCGACACCGCAGGAGGCGTTTGATCGCGCTGTGTTCTACGCCAATACCGAGGCGCTCGACATACTGCTCGATACCGGATTCTCGGCTGACTTTGCGGCAGAACATCCTTTCTCCGGCGCTGATTCTGTTGCGACGCTTGTGCAGCGAGTCGGTTGGCAGCCTGCAGAGACGAACGTTACCAGCACGCTCCAGGCAATCGATCGGCTGGTCCGGATGGGCGCCAGTCCATCAGCAGGTCTCAACGCGGCCCTGCGCGGCGTGAATCCCTCCAATGCGGAGCCGATGTTTGCTATTGCCACTGCACTACGTCAGCAAGGTGGCACACCTGACCCTTCCATCAGAGCGCATGTGGAGCGGTTGCGAGACGAAGAATACAGACCGATTTTTCTTGAGTTTTTTGAATAGGCCGCTTCCCAGGGACAAGGAGGTCGGCTGAGGTTTCAGAGGGACGTCACAAGGAGGTGACACATGAGATGCGTAAGCACATGGATGAGTGCGATCGCGGCGCTGGCGGTTTGTTCCGTAAACGTTGATGCGCAAATGTTCGATCAGGAGGAACAAATTGTCGACGAAGTGGTATCGATTGGTACCCGACCGTCGGGTTTCGCGTTTGGTTGGCTGGGTAGTTGGTTGAGTTGGTCGATTCTCGACATCGATAACTTGAATGGTGACCTGGACAGTCTGGGTGCCTCGTTGCAGAACCTCATTGATGCGGCGAATGAGGCGTCAGAGGAGTTATGCCGGCGCCGAATTGAGGATTGGCGCTCCAGTTGTCATGCAAGAATGAACACAAATCGCCACCTATGCGTCGCGGCCAGTTCGTTTCTCCTGGGTGCTCCGATCGCATACTTGTTGCCTAGCGTTTTCCGAAGAGGCGGGTATTACGGCGTTGGGCTCGTCGGCTATAACCGATGTGCTCAATGGGATTTCAGGGCACATCAACACTGCGACGCTATTGCCGATTCAGGCTCCGCGCCGCGGATTGCACAATGCGATGGAACCGGCGGAAATTGATGTAGTTGTTTCACGAGCTTGCCCGGTACCCCTGTACCGGGCAAGTTGCCTTCGAGATTCAACGCGCGTCCATCACTGGATTCCTCAGGGCAGACGTTGGCACAATGGAGAGTGACAGCTTAAGCAAGGTCCACTTCCAATGCGCAACGCGCCTTCTTCCGACGACGATCGGCGACCGATCCGAGTCCTGTTCGTTTGCATGGGCAACATCTGTCGTTCACCAACGGCCGAGGGGGTTTTTCGCCATCACGTCGATGCGAGTGGCCTCAGTACACACTTTGAAATCGATTCGGCCGGGACTCACGCCTATCACACTGGCGACGCGCCCGACCCGAGATCGCAGGCGAAAGCTCTGGAGCACGATGTTGACTTATCGAATCAGCGGGCGCGTCCTGTGACCGAAGCTGACTTTGGCAATTTTGATTGGATTCTTGCGATGGATCGCGACAACTTGAAGTCGCTTGAGCGGATCACGCCGGAAGGCGCGACCGCGCAGGTTTCATTGTTGCTGGAGCACGGAACCAGCACCGAGTTCGATGAGGTTCCGGATCCATACTACGGTGGCGCACGCGGTTTCGAATTAGTCTACCAACTGATCGACGACGCCTGCAGCGGGTTGCTAAAAAAACTCCGGTGAACGCGGGAACCGCTGAAGGTATCTACCCGAGTTTGAATCGACTTTAGTCGTCGCTGGACCAGACCGTGTAAGTCTTATCGGGTCCTTTTTTCGGAGCTTCGGTTTCCCAAGGCAGCAATTGCGGTTTCGCATCTGACTGAGGCTTGGCGGGTTTCGCCGCTTCAGAAGATTTGCCGTCCGATTTTGCTGTCGTCGCATTCGATGACTCTGGTTTCTTCGGCTGTGCGTCGGGCAGCGCCTTCATTCGCGCCGTGTCGCCGTCATCTGCTGACTTGCCTGGTCTTGGTTCTGGCTTGGGCTTTTTATCCGTGGAGGTGTCCGCTGCCGACTTTCGTTGTTCGCCAGTCTTGCGCTCGCTGGATGCGAGCCGGGTGCGCGCGCCTCCGCTTTCGCGTGGTGACGCGGTATCTTGCTGCGCGTTCGACTCCGAACGCTTGGCTTCGCCGCGGCTTGGTCGCTGCGCTGAGCGCTCAGATGTATTCACATCGTCTTTTTTCGCAGCTTGTGACTGCTCGGAACGACCCGCAGGTTTTTGTTGGTCGCTCGCGGTTTGCGACGTCTCGGGACCACTCGCAGGTTTTTGTTGGTCGTTCGCGGATTGCGGCTGCTCGTTGTTCTGTTGGTTCTGTTGTTGCTCGCCAGCAGGCTTCTTACGACGTCGACCGCGAGACCGGCGCCGTCTTTTGCGCGGTTGATCTGAATCACCATTCGCTTCTCGGTTCTCATCAGCACGTGACGACGACCGCGAGGCGTTGTTCCCCTTCTGCGATTCGTTTTGCCCTTCGTTGTCAGACTTGCTGTTGCCCGATTGCGGTTTGCGTCGCGATGACGGTTTGCCGTCGCCGTCATTGCGTTTGTTACGCGATTCCTGCTTGGTATTGCGAGTTTTCGCGTTGTCGCCGCGTGCCGCATTGTTCCCGCGTTTTTTCGTATTCCGAGAGGCGTTGTCCGAGTTTCTAGAATTCCGGCGTTTCGATTCGGTATTCTTACGTTCCGTGTTTCGCTTAGCGCGACGTTCGGCATCGCGCTTCTTGCGTTCGAGGCGCTGTTTCTCTTTTGCTTTGCGTTGAATCTCCTCCGGATCCGGCTCACCAAACAGCCAATACCAAATGCGAACAAACACACCAGGTCTCGGTCCTGTCGGTTGCGGGGCCGCAGGCGCAAGACGCTTCGGTGTTGGCGCCGGTGTGGCCGGCGTCGCTACCTGAACTGCGGGTTGCTCGGGCTGAACTTTTTCACCGCCCCATTCGGTCTGGGTTTCGGTTTCGTTGGATTCTGCTAGTTCAAAGCTCGTGCCGGTGTTCTCGGCTAATTCGACTTGATCGTCGCGCACGCGACGAATTTCGTATTTCGGCGTTTCGAACGCGGGGTTTGCAACCAGAATGAAATTTGTACCGTGGCGGGCCTCGAGTTTCTGCACCCAGTCCCGCTTTTCGTTAAAGAGATAGGTTGCGATTTCCACCGGCAGTTGCGCGATGACCTTCGACGTGCGCTCTTTGCGTGCTTCTTCGCCGAGAACCCGCAGAATCGCCAGTGCCAGCGACTCGTTAGAGCGGAAATTACCCATGCCATCGCAACGCGGGCAGGTTTGGTGAGTCGCCTCACCCAGCGACGGGCTGAGCCGCTGTCGCGACATCTCCAGCAAACCAAACCGAGAGATCTTTCCAATCTGGATTCGCGCTCGGTCTGCTTTGACGGCAGCGCGCAGTCGGTTTTCAACCTCGCGCTGATTTTTTGAGCTGTTCATGTCGATGAAATCGATGACGATCAGTCCACCCAGGTCGCGCAGACGGAACTGACGCGCAATTTCGTCCGCTGCCTCAAGGTTGGTATTGAATGCGGTCGTTTCGATATCCGCACCTTTGGTCGCTCTTGCCGAGTTGATGTCGATCGAGATCAGCGCCTCCGTGATATCGATGACGATCGAACCGCCGGAGGGCAGGTTGACGCTGTGCGCGTAGGCGGTTTCGATTTGTGATTCGATTTGATAACGCGTGAACAGCGGCACGGGATCGGAGTAACGTTTCAGTTTCTGCGCGTTATGCGGCATCACCGATTCGATGAACTCTTTGGCTTGTCCGTATGCATCGTCAGCATCGAGCAGCACCTCACCAATATCGTTGGAGAGATAGTCACGTAGTGATCGAATGACCGCATTGCTTTCCTGGTAGATCAGGAACGGAGAGTCTTTGGCAACGACAACCTTCTTGATCGCTTCCCAAACGGCAAACAGGTTGTTGAGGTCCCATTCGAGTTCTTCCGCAGTCCGGTCGATGCCGGCTGTGCGAACAATGACACTCATGCCTTCCGGGATATCGATTGTCGACAGCGCCTCGCGAATCTCCTCGCGATCTTCGCCTGTGATCCGTCGTGATACACCGCCAGATTTTGGTTTGTTAGGTTTGAGAACCAGAAACCGTCCGGCCAGACTGACGAAGGTTGTCAACGCCGCGCCTTTGTTACCGCGCTCTTCTTTTTCGATTTGAACGACGATGTCCTGGCCTTCTTTCAGAACGTCGCGGATTGAGACCTTGCCTTTCTCAGGCGGGCTTTTGATGAAGTACTCAGGAGAGATGTCTTTGAACGGCAGAAAGCCGTGACGCTCAGCGCCGTAATCCACGAACGCCGCCTCGAGGCTGGGCTCGATACGAGTGATCTTGCCCTTGTAGATGTTGGCTTTTTTACGAGCCTGGGATGGGACCTCGATGTTGAGGTCGTAGAGCCGCTGGCCATCGACCAGCGCCATGCGCAACTCTTCTTCTTGAGTTGCGTTGATAAGCATTCTTTTCATTGTGCCCGAGATTCCGTTGAGGTACGGGCGAAGCGGGTGACAAGTCACTGCGTGCGGATGCTAATGTCATGTTGACCTCAGGCGCATACCAGTCCGTCGGCGCGACGATCAGACGGGGTCTGATGTGCTCGATCCAGGTTGCGATGATGGTTGTTAATAATGACATTCGGTTTTTGCGCCTTGCTGCGCTGTGTCTGTCGCTGCAGGTCGGGCCTGCTGCTTCGCCTCTGCTGCGGTCCGACCAGAGATTGGTCCTCGCAGCGGTTGACTTAAAACTATCCAAGTCTGTCGGCATGCCGCCAGACCGTGATTCGGTTGACTCGGGTCACCCTCCAAGTCTTTGCGATCGCTCGCAAACTGATCAGGGAGTTGAGGTGATTTGCCCTGTGGCAAATGGCCGAGACAGGCATAATATAACAACCCAAACAGGTCACGGCAATCGGATAAGTACTTGTCAGAGAAAGAGAAGCCAGCCACCCGTGGAGTCGGGGTACAGCATGTCACTGTGTCCGATGATGCGGATGGGCAGCGCATAGACAACTTCTTGATCCAGCACCTCGGTGGCGTTCCCAAGTCACGTGTTTACAGGATGCTGCGTAAGGGAGAAGTGCGGGTCAACAAGGGTCGAGCGAAACCGACGCGGCGTTTGGTGTCCGGGGAAGTGATTCGAATTCCCCCGATTTTCGTGGACACAGTGACGCCTCAGCGCGCACCGCAAAGGTTGGAAAAAGCACTGATCGATGCGGTACTGTTTGAGGATCGCGACGTCCTGGTCATCAACAAGCCAGGCGGATTGGCGGTGCACGGCGGTAGCGGCATTTCACATGGTGTGGTCGAGGTTTTGCGACAGATGCGGCCCGATTGGGCAGAGGTTTCACTGGCGCATCGACTGGATCGGGAAACCAGCGGTGCGCTCGTGCTCGCAAAGCGCCGTGCTGCGCTGCGAAAGCTACATGAGGATTTCCGCGAGAACCGAGTCAGCAAGGTGTATCAGGCTCTGGTCGTAGGCTATTGGCCTCATGGGCACCATGTGATCGACCTGCCGTTGAAGGTGACTGAGCGGCGCAACGGCGAGCGGCACGTCGTCGTCGCACCTGACGGCAAACCCTCAGTAACGGAAGTGACGGTGACCGACGCACGCAAGAGCGCCTCACTGTTGACCGTCTCGCCACAAACAGGCAGGACACATCAAATCCGCGTGCATCTCGCGCACCTCGGATTTCCTATCGCCGGGGACGATCGCTACGGAGAGCCAGAGATCAACGACAGACTGCGCAAGCAAGGCTTGCCGCGTTTATTTTTGCACGCGCAGTCGATCGCATTCGATGACGGCGTAGGCGGAGAGCGGTTGTTCAGTGCGCCATTGCCCAACGATATTGCGAAGAAACTACCGAGGTTGCTGGCGGGAAACTAGCGATCAGATCGTGACTCCGCGGGCTCTCAGCGCGGCACAAACGCGAATCAGCGGGAGACCGATGAGCCCGGTCGGGTCCTTCGACCGGATCGATTCAAACAGGGCAATTCCTCTCGATTCAGCCTTGAAGCTGCCGGCGCAGCCGAACGGTTGATCGGCGTCGACATAGGTCTCGATTTCCGTGTTGGTCAGTTCTCTGAAATCGACCTCGGTAACGTCGATGCCGCGCTGTTCAAAGTCTTCGTGCAGAACGCACCAAGCAGTGTGGAATGTGACCGTGCGACCGCTGCATCGGCTGAGTTGCGCAATGGCTTTTTCGCGAGTGCCGGGTTTGCCGAGCACGTCCCCGTCGATTTCAGCCACCTGATCCGAGCCGATGATAAGTGAAGTGGCAGGTTGGCGATTCGCGACGCACTGCGCCTTCTGTAGAGCGAGCCGGGCGGCTAGCTGCTTTGGCGTTTCATTCGAATTCCGTGACTCATCAATATTGGCGGGATCCACCGCAAAATTCAGACCGAGCCGATCAAGAAGCGATCGTCTCGCAGAAGATGCAGATGCCAGGACGATCGAGGGCATATCAAGAGTCTCCAATTGCTTTGACACGAGTAATGTCAGTCACTTACCATTCGCCGGCTATGAGTATCACGTTTCGAACCGAAATTGTGTTGGCGGACGTGGATGCTCACGGTCTAACGCTGTCGGGAAGTCTGGAAGCAGTTGATTTGCCACAGATTTCTGCTCTGGTGGAGGTCGCGAAGGCTGACGCTGTGGGGGCTACGGATGGACCGGAATCGCAAGTTCGCGTTGCCGCAGATCTGAAATTGGCTCCGGCTCGAAAGCCGAAGCACTGGCAGGTTAGCGGGGATATCCGTGCGTCGATACCGCTGGTATGTCAGCGTTGTCTTGAATTGACCGCGGTCGATGTATCGAGGCCGGTCGATTTGGCGCTGGTTGGTTCGGATGTCGAGGATGAGACTGTTGCAGCAGTATCACCCGATAGCGAGCGTTGGGATCACGACAGCGAGATCTTGGTTCTCGCGGATCTGATCGATGAATGGATTTTGCTCGAGCTACCGATGGTGGTAGCACATGAGCGAGTGGAACAATGTGGGGAGTTGGCGCGACGGCTGGACCGTCCGGCGACGCAAACCGATACGCAGACGCCGTTCGCGGATCTGGCCGGTCTCATGGCCGGCAAGACCCAGTGATTCGGCACCAGTATTTGTAAACGGAGGCCAGCATGGCAGTTCAGAAAAGCAGACGCACGCCGTCAACCCGCGGTATGCGCCGCGGTCACGACAAATTGAAGGGCAAGACACTCTCCGTCGAGCCGACCACCGGCGAGAAACACCTGCGCCATCACGTAAGCCCGGATGGTTTTTATCGTGGCAAGCAGGTGATTGCTCCTGAAATCGTAGATTCAGACGACGAGTAATCGCGTTTCGGTCACACCGACTCGAACGACACCCTCGCGTCGCTAGGGCTGGGGCAGCGTGAAGTCGATTGATCTTAAGCATCCAGTAACTATCGCGCTCGACGCGATGGGTGCTGATAACGGTCCTGAAGTGGTTGTGAGCGCTGCCGTCGATGCGGTGGCTCACCACCGATATCTCTCTGTCGATCTCGTCGGTGACGCGGTGCGTCTTGAGTCCCTTGTGCCGGCTGCTGCAGAACGGATTCGCATCTGCCCGGCAAGCGAGGTCGTCACGATGGATGATTCGCCCGCCGACGCTGTGCGGCGGAAAAAGAACTCGTCGATGCGGGTTGCCATCGAGCGGGTCAAAAACGGGGCAGCAGCTGCCTGCGTCAGTGCCGGCAACACAGGTGCTTTGATGGCAACGGCGAAGTTCGTTTTGAAAACGCTGCCCGGCATCAAGCGGCCCGCGATTCTCGCGGAACTGCCGACCCGCAGAAACCCCACCTATTTGCTCGACGTCGGAGCGAATGCCGAGTGCGACGCTGATCAGCTGTTCCAGTTCGCCGTCATGGGCAGTATCGTCGCAAGCCAATTGTCCGACTCAACGTCTCCGTCGATTGCGCTGCTGAACATCGGCAGTGAATCCCAAAAAGGGGATGGCCTGATTCAGGAAGCCAGCGCGTTGATCGAAGCGAGTGGCCTTAACTACGTCGGTTTTGTAGAGGGTAACGACCTCGGGCAAGGTAACGTCGATGTCGTCGTAACTGATGGATTCACGGGCAACGTCGCGTTGAAAACCATGGAGGGGACAGCATCGTTGGTGAGCCATTTCGCGAATCATGTATTCACGAGGAGCTGGTTCAGCAAGCTGCAGGGGTTGGTTGCAAGACGCGCTTTGAACCAGCTCCGAACCACGCTCGATCCGAGAGGGTATAATGGTGCAAGTTTTGTCGGACTGAATGGCATCGTTGTGAAAAGCCATGGTGGTGCCGACGAGGTCGCGTTTGGTCACGCGATACAAACTGCGTTGTTGGAGGTGTCAGACAACACGCCCGCAGCGATCGACCGATGGATGAAAAACGAGGCAGCCTGATGTTTTCAAGAATCGCCGGGACCGGCAGTTACGCACCGGAGCGGGTGCTCACGAACGCCGACCTGGAAAAGATGGTCGAAACGAGCGACGAGTGGATTCGCACTCGTACCGGAATTGAGCGGCGGCATATTGCTGCTGACGACCAAACGACGTCATCGCTGGCGGTAGAGGCGGCGCGACGCGCGATGGAAGCGGCCGGGGTGACCGGCGAGGACATTGATTTCATCGCGATCGGTACGACCACGCCCGATTTTGTTTTTCCAAACGTGGGGTGTTTGATTCAGGAAGAGCTTGGAATTCCCGCGTGTCCAACGATGTCTCTCGAGGCAGCCTGCACCGGTTTCATCTACGCACTGAGTGTTGCCGATCAGTACATGCGCTCGGGTACGTCCAAGTGCGCTTTGGTGATCGGCGCGGAAACGCTCTCAAGAATTACCGACTGGAGCGACCGCAACACCTGCGTGTTGTTCGGCGATGGCGCCGGTGCTGTGATTTTGAAGCCGGATGAAGAGACCGGGGTGATTTCAACGCATCTCGGTGCCGACGGACGCTACCGTCATCTTCTCGGCATGAACGCCGGTCCATCCAAACGACTCGATGATGTTGTTCGCGGTGAGGCGTTTATCCAGATGGCTGGCAATGAAGTGTTCAAAGTGGCCGTAAAAACGCTTGAGCGAATCGTCGATGAAACGCTTGAGGCGAACGATATCGACAAGAGTGATATCGATTGGTTGATCCCGCATCAAGCGAACATCCGTATCATCAAGGCGACAGCCAAACGGCTCGCGATGCCGATGGAGCAGGTGGTGTTAACGGTGCAGGAGTTCGGCAACACGTCCGCTGCGTCCGTGCCGATGGCGCTGGATACTGCCGTCCGTGATGGTCGCGTGAAGCGCGATCAGTTGTTGCTGCTTGAGGCGTTCGGCGGCGGGTTCACCTGGGGATCTGCGCTCGTCAGATTCTAGCCAACCGATCGTTTAGATCAGTGAGCGCGACGGCAGGCCACTGCGGTCCGTGCGCATGCGCCGTTGCATGCGTCCATGCAGCGCCCAACGACGTTTATTCAGGCGTTCGATCCGGACGTCCTCAGGCACCGTCGTCATCAAGCTGCTGCGGTAGCGACAGAAATCTCGATACGCTTCGACGACATGCTTGAGTTCCAGAAGTAGCAGTTCGATGACGATTGCATCGTCCAACAAACCAAGACCCGGCACATCATCTGGAATCAAATCATCCGGGTCACCGAAGTAAACCAACGCCGCCAAAATTTTCTCGCGTTGACGCTTCGGTAGCTCCCAGTCTTTGTCCTCGAGCATGTCGGTCATCGCGACCAACTTCGGGACACGTTCGCGCACGAAATCGGGTGCCTGACGGGAGTCAAATTCGTCGAGCAGTGTGCGGGCCGCTTCGAGGATGTCCTGCTCATCTGCGCTGTGAATAGTGTCGCGGGCAGCCTGCATCGCCTTTCGCAAGGCACGGATGTCCTTATTCGATATTTTGATTTTGACGACGATGGCCACGCGTGCGTTCCCCTGCGTTACAATCGCGCAAAGGCTACGTGGCACGTGACAAATGGTCAAACGTCGCAATATCTCTGGACATCGTCTCAGCGCTGAGCTTGTGTGTGCTTTTCTTTGCATGAGCACCGCGTTGCCTGCGTTCGGTGCGCAATACGCGCTGCCGGAATCCGATCAGGGGGTCATCGGAGAAATTCTGGAGATTGATGCGGCCGAGACGGATACCTTCGTCGATTTGGCGCGGCAGTATGGTGTTGGCTACACAGAATTGCGCCGAGCGAACCCTGACGTTGACCCTTGGTTGCCGGGCGCAGGCACGCGCATCGTAATCCCCGCGCAGTTCGTTTTGCCTGACGCACCGCGCCGTGGCGTGGTTTTGAATCTTGCCGAATACCGGATGTATTTCTATCCGCAGGACGACCGCGAAACCGTCTACACGTTTCCGATTAGCATCGGGCGTATGGACTGGGAGACGCCGCTTGGTCGAACCCGAGTTGTTGCCAAAGCGGAGCGGCCGAGCTGGTACCCACCGAAATCGATTCGCGAGGAACATGCAGCCGAGGGGGATCCGTTGCCCGCGGTGGTGCCGCCCGGGCCGGACAATCCGTTGGGCGAGTACGCGATTCGGTTGGGTCTGCCCGGGTATCTGATTCACGGCACCAACCGACCGGCCGGGGTCGGTATGCGTGTCACGCATGGCTGTATACGAATGTTCCCGGAAGACATTGAATCCTTGTTTGCGATGTTGCCTGTGAACACGCCGGTGCGGATCGTCAATCAACCGGTGAAAATGGGCTGGCATGTGGATCAGTTGATCATGGAAGCGCATGAGCCACTCGCGACTGCGATGGCGGATACGGTCGATGAACCGACCGCTGAGTCCGAGGCATTGGAGTCCGTCGAGATCGCTGAGATTGAAGAGGGCGATCTGACGTCGATGATGCGGGTGTATGTGGCTGCGACGCGCGAACTAGATGCGACCGTAGATTGGGCGTTGATGGAAGAAGTTCTTGAGCAAGCGCGGGGCGTGCCGGTTCTTGTCGGCAAGGTCAACGCGCAAGTTGATGTTGATCAGCCAGAAGTCGAAGTTGCAGGGAATGCAGTAGACGGAGTTCGTCGGTCGCCCAGCGATCGTATTTCCCACTAGTTCCGAAGGCGAAGGGCACACCTCAAAGCAAGCGGGTATCGATCGCGACACCTGAAGCCTAACGGAGGTCTCAATAGGCCCCAAGTCGTAGGGTCAATCGTCCTGCTTCAAGTCAAAACTCCTGCTATCGAAGTAAACATATCCGGAATCCATATCGAATCTGCTTCGAGCTAGGTCGACCTCGTAAACAGCGAAATCCTTTTCGTATCGAGCCGATGTGATTGACCACTTTTCTCCCGGATTCAGATAGCCAATTACTGTCAACCCATCATCTCGGTTTTGAGTGGGCCAGCTTGAAAATACTTCCACAGGTTCTTTCACGAGAATGTGATGTGTCTTGTCGAGGCCGCGCATGGCTAGGACTGCACCAGCAACAACAACGAAGATGAGTAATTTTCTCATTTGATTTTAGCTAACTCATAGCCAGTTTTTGTCGGCACCCGCGCATTGCTTTTGAAGGTGTTCCACCTCAAGCGATTGCTGTTTTCGCCTGTCGTCTAAGGAGCCAAAGCCTTGCCAGTCGCTGAACTCGCCGTATTGGTGCTCCAGGATGTCGTAGCGACAGTGAAATTGGTTGAAGTTTCGAGCAGGCGATAAAAAACGCCGCGCAGTAAAACTACGCGGCGTCTTCGGCGCGCAAGGCGCCAGCCATATCAGGCAATTCCGTTGCGGGAATTACTTCGACATGGAACGCTGGAACATGCGCTCCAGACGCTCTGTGTTGGCGTCACAGCAGGATTGTGCCGAGTTAGCAGCAGACAGCGCCTGGTTGGCGGTGCTTGCAGCGCTCGCCGCTTGCTGGCTAGCACGGTCAGCAGCAGCTCGCGCAGCTTCAGCAGCGGTTTTCGCAGCCGCAGCGTCGGCAGCAGCGGCATCCGCTTTCGCACGTACTTCGTTCAGCAATTCGGTGTTCGTGCAACCGGCAGCAGTACCTAGTACCAGTACGGCAGCAGCGACTTTCAGAACGTTCTTCATCATTACAAAAAACCCCATTCGTTCTTGTACAAGTCAGTATCGAAGATACCCAAACAACGACAGGTCAAGCCTGTAGTTGCGGCAATAATGCCAGATTTCTTGCCGAGTTATAAGAAAAACGCCCGTCTCGGTTTTGCGACACGGATTTTGGGTCTGTGCGGCTGTTCTGACTCGAGTGTTTCGGTCAAAGCAGGGGCCTGGTGATTTCTCCGCGATCGGGCTTGCGCAATCAATTGACCTGTATATAATCACAGTGACTGGTTTTCTATACAGGTATCGTTATGAACGACCTTACACCGCGCCAATCGCAGATCCTCGAATTGATCCAGGATTTCATTAACGAAACGGGTATGCCACCGACGCGTGCCGAGATTGCCAGAGAGCTGGGTTTCAAATCGCCCAACTCGGCAGAGGAGCACTTGCGTGCCCTGCAGCGTAAAGGTGTATTGGAGCTGATTCCCGGTACTTCTCGCGGCATCCAATTAAAGGATTCCTTGCGCGAACAAATCGGGTTGCCGTTGATTGGTCGTGTCGCGGCGGGTCATCCCATTCTCGCTGAGCAGAATATTGAAGCCCATTATCGAGTCGATCCGGCATTTTTCAGACCGAAGCCACATTACCTGCTTCGCGTTTGTGGAATGAGTATGAAAGACATCGGCATTCTGGATGGCGATCTCGTGGCGGTACACCGCACACCTGAGGTTCGCAGTCGTCAGGTCGTGGTTGCCCGGCTGGATGACGAGGTGACGGTCAAGCGCTACCGACAGGAAGGCAGTGTCGTGTGGTTGCTTCCCGAGAACGAAGACTTTGAACCGATCGAGGTCGATCTCAGTGAGCAGTCCCTAGTGATTGAAGGGGTCGTCGTGGGTGTCATTCGAGACGGCGTGCAGGTTCATTGAGTTTCTGAGTCCCGTCACAAGGCATCCCGCGTGTCGTCAATCGTCTAATCATTCGAGTCGTGAATAGAGTCGTCAATTTGGCAAGGTAGTCCAACGAGTATTGCGTATGAGCAAAGCGCCACCGGATACGTCCGGTCAGCCTGGCGATTCTGACGACAGTGGTTTGTCTGATCAGAGCGCTACGACAAGAAAGCAAACTCCGGAGTCGTCCTCCGGGGTTTTTTTTTCCCCGGAGCAGGTGTCAGCCTTTGAATCGGTTGGACTGTGGCGTGCCAATGCGCTGACTTCAGGGCAGGGGCCTGTGTGCGCAACCGGTTACTCCGAGCTGGATGCCTGTTTACCCGGTGGCGGATGGAACACCGCAGGGTTGACCGAGCTTCTGACCAAGACCACGGGTGTTGGTGAGCTCCGTTTGCTGATGCCTGCTCTGGCGACGATGACCCAGACACGCCCTGGGTGGGTGATGTGGATAGCACCGCCATTTTTGCCGAATGCGCCAGCGCTGCAGCAGTGGCGAGTGGCGCCGTCGCGCATGTTGGTGATTCATCCGCGAACACCAAAAGATCTCGCCTGGGCGACGGAGCAGGCACTCACATCCAAAAACTGCATCGCCGTATTGGTATGGGCCCACGTTCTGGACCGCACCAAACAGCGAGGTGGGTTTGCGCGACTGAGTCGTCGACTGCAACTGGCCGCCTCCGAACATCGTTGCTGGGCTGTGGCATTTCGTGGGTTTGAACAACGCCGAGTGCCATCCTCTGCGGTGTTACGTATTGCCATGACAGTTACCGATGGTGGGCGCGACCTGGAGCTCCTGAAAGTGCGGGGTGGGCGACCCTGCACCGTGCGTAATTTCGATGCCGGCGTCGATTTCGGGCTGGGTGCGATGGTGGGGCAGTAATGGCAGGCACACCCCGTCAATCGCAGCCGGATCTATTTCGTGATGTTAGTGATCCACAAGCCAATCAGGCGCACCAAGAGCGCCAGAAGCTGCAGTCTCGCCCCATTCGGTCAGTCGGCCATCACCCGTCAACCGAGCCGTTAGCGAACGTCACATCGGCTCAATCTGCTGTTTGGATATGCCTGTATTTTCCAGGGCTGCCATTGCAAGCGTTGCAAGACCAATGCAGTGCCACAACACCGAGTGTGGTGGTTGATGGTGATCGTCAGCGAACTGTCATTGCGGTGAACCGCGCGGCGAATGCCAGTGGTCTGGTCGCGGGTCAAAGTCTTCGTACCGCAATGGCTTTGTGTCAGGAACTCGACGTACTTGAGCGATCACTCGACAAGGAAACCGCGCTACTTGCACACGTCGCACAACGACTCATGTCACTGAGTCCACAGGTGTGCCAGCAACCACCGCAGTCGTTGTTGCTGGAAGTGCGGGGCAGCCTCAAGCTGTTCAATGGCATTGAAAACCTGTTAGCTCGACTGTTCAGTCATTGTCTGTCGGATCACCATGTGCGCTATGCCGTCGCACCCACTCCGATGGGCGCGTCCTGGCTGGTCAGAGGTGGTCTTGGTCCATTGCCCGAAGATGTGGTCAATCGCGGACGAGACGCCCCGGAATTCCAGCAGCTGTTGAATGCTCTGGATCTGGGAGTCACCCATTGGCCCGATACCACGCTCAACGCTTTGCGAGAGATGGGGATTTACACGATCGGTGATTGCCGCCGATTACCTCGCGCCGGGCTCGCACGACGGTTCGGTGTTGAAGTGCCGCAGGATCTTGCCAAAGCACTGGGCGAGCTGCCAGATATTCGCGATGCATTGGTATCGCCGCCACAGTTCGATGCCGTCGTGCAGCTGGATTCGGAGTTGACCGCTACAGGTGCGTTGTTGCCAGTGTGCACGTCGTTATTGCGGCAACTCGAGCTGGATTTACGCAGGCGGCAAGCCGCTGTGCGTGAGCTCACATTTTGTTTTCATGCATGGCAGGGACAGGCAGGGCAGGTCGCGCTATCGTTGTGCGCACCGAGTCATTGCGTTGCGGACTGGCTGCCCGTTCTGCAGGCACAACTGGAGACGGTTGAGCTGTCACAACCTGTGGTTGCCGTGAGTTTGTGTGCGGCTGCACACGATGCGCTGGAGCTCGCCTCGAAGGCGTTGGACCTGACGAATAATGAAGGGTTCGAGGTTGCGATACCCGACAGTGGGTATGCGTTATTGGACCGTCTGCGGGCGCGTCTTGGGAAAGATGCGGTAGCACGACTCTTACATGTCGCAGAACATCGACCGGAGCGTGCATCACAATCGGTCGGTGTGTTCGATGCGGATCATCCCGCATCCAAGCCATTACCACCCGATTGGCAGATTTGTGATGTTCCGTTGCCGGAACAATCTCGTACGGCTGCGTCGATCTGGTTACAGCGCCCGTTGTGGTTATTGGAACGACCCCAACCGCTGGCGGTGCGCGATGGTCGCCCTTATCACCTGGGTGCCTTGTTACTCAATCATGGTCCAGAGCGCATATCGGCCGGTTGGTGGGAGCACAACAACAGCGTTCGGGACTACTTCGTCGCTACCGATACCGACGCTGCGAGGCTGTGGGTTTTCCGTAGCTGGACGCATCAACATGAACCGCGTTGGTGGTTGCACGGCGTATTCGGTTGATGTGCTGTGGGCGAATATGTCGAACTGCATGCGCTGAGTAACTTCAGTTTTCTACGCGGCGCCTCGCACCCCGAAGAATTGGTCCAGCAAGCCGCGGCTCTGGGTTATCGTGCGATGGCCCTGACCGACGCATGCTCGCTGTCGGGGATCGTCCGCGCACACAGCGCTGCACAAGCCTGTGAATTACCCTTGATCACAGGCGCAGAATTTCAGTTGGAGCCTGATACGCGCATCGTGATGCACGCAATGAATCGCGACGGCTATGCAGGTCTGTGTCGTCTGATTACCGCCGCACGCCGCGCTGCTGAGAAAGGCAGTTACAAACTGACCGCCGAAATGTTGGAGCAACATCTGCGGTCAGGATTGCTGGATGATTGCACCATACTGTGGACACCCGGTCAGCGCTTTCGTTTGCCGTCAGCGCTCGATTTTCTTCCGGAGCTGGCAAAGGGGCGACTGTGGATCGCTGCGGCGTTGTTTCCCGATGGGTTGCATCAGATTCGTCTGAAAGCGCTCTATGCACTCAGCGCGTATTACGGTTTGCCTTTGGTTGCTACCGGCGACGTACATATGCACGTGCGCAGTCGGCAGCGTCTACACGATACGCTCACCGCCATTCGTCTGCGTCAGACGGTGCAAACGGCAGGTTATGCGTTGCATGCAAACGCAGAAAAGCACTTACGGCGCATTGAGGCACTCAAGCGGTTGTATCCGGAAAGTTTGCTGCGCGAGACGTTGTGCGTTGCCGAGCGGTGTACGTTTTCGATGTCGGAATTGCGCTATGAGTATCCACACGAATTGGTGCCGGAGGGTGAAACGCCGGCAAGCTGGTTACGAACACTGACGCTCGATGGTATGCACGAGCGGTGGCCCGATGGTGTTGCCGATGCGACACGTGAGCTGATTGAGCATGAGCTGGCACTGATCGCAGACCTCGCTTACGAGCCCTATTTTTTAACGGTTCACGACATCGTTCGATGGGCAAGAGCGGAGGGTATCCTTTGCCAGGGCCGGGGATCGGCGGCCAATTCGGCGGTGTGTTTCTGCCTTGGGATCACGGAAGTCGATCCGCAAAGACAATCGACGTTGGTTGAACGGTTCATCTCCCGCGAGCGAAACGAACCGCCTGATATCGATGTGGATTTCGAGCATCAGCGACGTGAGGAGGTCATTCAGTACATCTATCGAAAATATGGGCGAACGCGTGCAGCGCTCGCTGCCACCGTGATCTGCTACCGACCGCGAAGTGCTATGCGTGATGTCGGCAAAGCCTTGGGTTTGGCAGATCTCCAGGTCGATCAGTTGGCGCGCAGTATGCAATGGTGGGACGGCAACACCGTGGCAGACGATCGTGTGCGGGATGCTGGGTTCGATCCGGAAAATCCTGTGTTGAAACAATTGCTCGATCTGGTCCGGGAGTTGATCGGGTTTCCCCGCCACCTGTCGCAGCATGTTGGGGGATTTGTCATTTCGGAAGGGCGGCTCGATGAGCTCGTGCCGATCGAGAATGCCAGCATGCCCGAACGTACCGTGATCCAGTGGGAGAAGGACGATCTCGAAGCATTAGGACTTCTGAAGGTGGATGTGCTGGGTTTGGGTATGTTGAGTGCGATCCGGCGCTGTTTTGACTATCTGCGTGATTTCTACGGGCAATCCCTGACACTGGCTGGTGTGCCGGCCGGAGATTCGGATACGTACGACATGATCTGTAACGCCGACACAATGGGTGTGTTCCAGATCGAGTCGCGAGCACAGATGGCGATGTTACCGAGACTGCGCCCCAGGAGTTTTTACGATCTGGTCATCGAGGTGGCCATCATCCGGCCAGGTCCGATTCAGGGCGATATGGTCCATCCGTACTTGCGTCGTCGCAATGGCGAAGAGGCGGTGAGCTATCCGAGTGAAGCGGTGCGAGATGTGTTGTCGCGCACGTTGGGTGTGCCGATTTTTCAGGAGCAGGTCATGGAGTTGGCGGTAGTCGCGGCGGGCTTTACTCCCGGTGAGGCGGATCAGTTGCGCCGCGCGATGGCTGCGTGGAAGCGACGCGGTGGTTTGGGGCCTTTTGAGGCGAAGTTGAAGCAAGGGATGCACGAACGTGGTTACAGTGATGCGTTTGCCGAACAGATCTTCGCGCAGATCAAGGGGTTCGGTGAGTATGGATTCCCGGAATCACACTCGGCCAGTTTCGCTTTGTTGGTTTATGTTTCTGCCTGGTTGAAATGCCATTACCCGGCTGCGTTTGTTTGCGCGTTGATCAATAGCCAACCCATGGGCTTTTATAGCGCATCCCAACTCACGCAAATGTTGCGTCGGCACGGTGTCGATATCCGGCCGGTAGACGTGCGGCACAGTGATTGGAATTGCACTCTGGAGCCGGTAGGCGAGCTGGGTGCGCAGCCCGTTGCAGCGCTCCGTCTGGGGCTGCGACTGGTCAAGGGTTTGGGGGAGGAGGCGGCGCAGCGGTTGGTCGCTGTTCGGGAGTCCCGCGGGTTCTCGACCGTACAGGAAATGGCTCAGTTCGCGAGTCTGAATCGAGCGGAGTTGGGTGCCCTGGCGTCAGCAAATGCGCTGTCTCAACTGGCAGGACATCGTCATATGGCGCGATGGCAGGTGGCCGGTGTGGTACAGCAGGATGACTTACTGGCGGGTGCAGAAGTTGCCGAAGGCACCCCGATGTTACGCACACCCGACGAAGTACAAGATCTGATCGCCGACTACAGAGCGTTGGGTCTGACGTTAGGTCGACATCCGATGAGTATGTTGCGTGCCGACTTTTCGGAACGGGGATTTACACGTTCCAGCGAGTTATCGGAACTTCACAACAATCAGCCTGTGTTGGTTGCAGGCGTTGTGATTACACGTCAGCGACCGGGCAGTGCGGGTGGCGTGAATTTTGTGACGATGGAGGATGAGAATGGGTACATCAATATCGTCATCTGGAAAGACCTTGCGGAGCGGCAGCGCAAGATTCTGGTCGGCTCACGATTGATGGGTGTGCAAGGGAAGGTGCAGATCCAGGGGCAGGTGATTCACGTCGTCGCGAACGAGCTACTGGATTTCAGTGATCAGCTGGTAGGGCTTGCTACACGATCGCGAGATTTTCATTAGTGTTTACGGTAACTAGTCGCTGGCTTCCAGGTCCATGATGCCGAAATCGTCATCTTCATCCAGCAGTCGCGACAACCGCTTCTCTTCCAGCAACGCCTCAAGTCGTTTCCGGGCGGCCTGACCATCCGCGGTTTCCTTCTTCGCGGTCTCGATATCAGAAACCAACTCTTCAACGTTGATCTCCACCGAGACACCACCGACGTTGTCGCCGCCCTCGATGACAATCGTTTCTGTGAACGACTCGTCGTCCTGATCGTCGTCTACCAACGCGTCGTCGTCGGGTGAGTTTCCTTCTTCGGATACCATGTGCTGATACCTGCTGTATGTCCCTGTTCGCGGAATATAGCCCTGCGATCCATTTCGGTGCAACAGGAAATTCAGGATTTGGTACGTGTGTCAGCCACTTGGTCGGTCGATCCGACGTGCCGACTAGTTCAACAGCTGGTTCATGTTGAAAATCGGCATCAGAATGGCCATCACGATGAGCAGTACCACAGCGCCCATGAACAGGATGATGACCGGTTCGACAATCGACATCAGCGAGGAGATCAGATTATCGGTTTCCCGCTCCTGATTAACCGCTGCTCGTTCCAGCATGTTGTCCAGTTCGCCGCTGGCCTCGCCACTACTGAGTAAGTGCAGCGTCATCGGGGGGAACACGTGTTGTTCTTTCAGAGATCCGCTGATCGATGCACCCTCGCGAATTTTGACGGCCGCTGCGTCTACACCTTCGCGCATAGGAACGTTGGTGATCACTTCTCCAGCGATGCGCAGAGCTTCCAGGACCGGCACGCCGCTGCTCGCCAGGATGCTCAAGGTGCGCATGAAACGGGCGGTGTTTAGTCCGCGAGTCAAGCGACCAACGATCGGCATGCGCAACAAAAACGCGTGCCAGCGTCGTTTCGGATTCGGCCGCTGCAATATTGCCCGTATGCCGAAAGCGATCCCGACAATCCCCGCGAGCAAAGCCCACCACCAGTTCTGAAGGAAATCGCTCATCGACAGCAGCGCTTGGGTTAACCCTGGCAGTTCGCTGTTGGACGATTCGAAAATCCCGACAATTTTTGGCATCACCGAGACCAGCATGAACACAACGATTCCAATCGAGATCAGGATCAACAGCATTGGATAGATCAACGCCGACTGGGCTTTCTGAGTCAGCCCTTGGCGGTCTTCTGTGTAATCAGCGAGACGTTCGAGAACGCCATCCAATTTGCCCGACTGTTCGCCGGCATCCACCGTCGCTCGGAATAAGGTAGGGAACGCTTGCGGGAAATTGCTCATGCTGTCTGCGAGAGAGTATCCCTCGCGCACACGAGACCGAACCCCCAGAATCGTACGTGTTGTGCGCGAGTTTTCTGACTGGTCGCCGATCGCCTGCAGCGATTCCTCGAGCGGTAGCCCAGCCTGCACAAGTGTCGCCAGTTGTCGCGTTACCAAGGCAAGTTCGGATGATGACATGCTCCGACGCGATTCACGGGCGACCTGGCCACCCGCTTTTCGAGCCGCTTTGGCACCAGAAATCTCGGAGACTGACATGGGCGTCAGCGCTTTGTCTCTCAGCGACTGGCGGACCTGGCGCGCTGTGTCACCCTCGAGTACGCCTTTGCGTTGTTTACCGCGCGGATCGAGTGCGACGTATTCGAATGCAGCCATCGTGTGCTGTTACCTAGTCGTCGCGAGTCACACGCAAGACCTCTTCGAGGGTGGTCTTGCCTTGGAGCACTTTTGCGCGTCCGTCGTCGCGGATACTAGGTCCGCGAGTGCGAGCATATTGCTCCAGCTCGTGTTCGCCGGCGCCGTCATGAATCATCGTGCGCATGGTGTCGTCGATCGTCACAAGCTCGTAGATGCCAGAGCGACCGCGGAATCCTTGCGTGTTGCCGGAAGGCGGGCGATACAGTGTCGGCCGTTCATTTCTTGAGACGCGCAGCAAATCGCATTCCGCTTCGCTCGCGGTGTAGGCCTCGCGCGAGGTTTCATCCAACGTACGAACCAACCGTTGGGAGAGCACGCCGATCAGACTCGACGACAACAGAAACGGCTCAACACCCATGTCTCGTAACCGCGTCACTGCACCGACTGCGGTGTTGGTGTGCAACGTCGACAGCACCAAGTGACCCGTCAAACTCGCTTGAACGGCAATCTCCGCGGTTTCGAGGTCGCGAATCTCTCCGACCATGACCACGTCGGGGTCCTGCCGGAGAATCGCCCGGAGACCACGCGCGAACGTCATATCAACTTTTGAATTGACCTGTGATTGACCGATGCCGTCGATGTAGTACTCGATCGGATCTTCAACCGTCATGATGTTGCGAGATGAGTTGTTGATGCGTTCAAGTGCGGCATACAACGTCGTCGTTTTACCGGAACCTGTCGGTCCGGTGACGAGGATGATGCCGTGTGGTTTGTGAATCAGCGCATCAATTGCGTCCTGATCTTCAGAGCGCATGCCGAGTTGCGCGAGGTCCAAACGTCCGGCTTGTTTGTCCAGCAGACGCATAACGACGCGTTCGCCATGCCCCGACGGCATCGTCGAGACCCGGACATCTACCGCACGGCCTGCAACTCGAAGGGAAATTCGACCGTCCTGCGGGAGTCGTTTCTCAGCGATATCGAGTTTTGACATGACCTTGATGCGCGAGACCAGCAGAGGTGCAACGCCAGGACCGGTTTGCAGGACTTCCTGCAGTACGCCATCAATACGCAGACGAACAATCAGACGATTCTCGTACGGTTCGATATGAATATCGGAAGCGTTCTCTTTGATCGCTTCCGTCAGCAGTGCGTTGATCAGCCGGATAATCGGCGCTTCGTCATCGCTCTCCAGGAGGTCGGATTGCTCGGGCAATGCCTGCGCGACTTTAAACAGATCAGTGTCTTCTTCAAAGCCATCGATCATCTGCATGGCCTGGCCACTGCCGCGCTCGTAAGCGGCCTGCAGTGCGGCATCAAACGCGGCTTCGTCTACCGATACGACTTCCGCATCGCTGCCCGCGACACGATGAGCTTCGGCAAGCGCGTGCAGCGCGGCGCCTTTTCGGAACACCAGTCGCGACCGATTTGGGTCGGCATCCAGCGGTTCGACGAGCACACCGAAACGCTTGGCGAAAGAGAAGGGCAGCTGGCGCGCTGCCGGAGCCTCGATCTCGGATTGTGCTTCGTCCGCTAGCGTCTCAGTCGAGATGGCCATGTTACTGGTTGCCTGTGCCGTCGTTCATGATGTTCTCGGGTTCGCGTGTCCGCGGTGGCGCCGGTTCGCGCAGTTGCTCCTGAAGTTCCGGCAGAAGCAATGGACTCTCTTCGCTGCCGAGCTGCAGATCACGCAAGTACTGATACTTTTCCGTCGTCGCGTCTCGGGCGCTAATGCCGTCACGAATAATACGAGGTTTGATGAACACCATCAGATTGGTCTTCGTCACATCGACTGAATTCGATCGGAACAGACGGCCGAGCAAAGGGATACTGCCGAGGATCGGTACACGCTGCTCACTCTCGGTTACTTGGTCATCGATCAATCCACCCAACACCAAGATACCGCCGTCTTCTACTATGACGGAGGTTTCGATCAATCGCTCATTGGTAATCGGCTGACCGCCCACAGAGTCGTTTGACAGGCTCGATACTTCCTGGACCACCTTAAGTAAGATGGCATCACCTTCATTAATCTGCGGTGTGATCTCCAGGACGGTACCAACGCTCTCCCGGTTAATTGTCTGGAATGGATTGACGGCGCCGTTGTTGTTGCCGCCGGTATTGGTGAACTGGCCTGTCGCAAACGGCACTTCAGAGCCGATAGAGATCTTGGCTTCCTCGTTATCCAGCGTGACGAGCGTTGGTGTAGAGATGACGTTGGTGTTGGAGTCGCTCTGCAGCGCATTCAACACCGCCGCGAAGCTGATGCCATCGTCGACAATGCGACCGACGCCTAGAGTCAAACCCTGTCCGATCAACTGTGCGATTGCCGCAGCATCATTACCGTCAGTACCGAGCGAGCCGGCCGCACCTCGCAAACCACCCGTAGCCGACGGTTCGCTGACGAAAAGAGGGTTGTCGCCGGACTCGTCCGTTGCCGCGATCGCAACTCCCAGATTCGAGTTCTCGGTAAGCGTGACCTCAACGATCAACGCTTCGACCAAAACCTGCGCGCGTCGAATGTCGAGCTGATCGACGATTTGCATGACCCGACGAATGGATGCCTGCGGCCCTGACACCACGAGTGCGTTCATTCGTTCATCCGCCCAGATGTTTAACTCCTGTTGTCCAGGCGTAGGTTGTTGCCCCTGGTTTTCCTGCTGGATCTGACCGGTTAGCTTGGTCGCGAGATCTTCGGCGAGAGCATAGTTGAGGTATCGCACCTGCGTATCGCCGCCTTCCTGCGGCGGCGTATCGAGATGGGCAATCAATGCACGAATCTTGACTCTTGCCGCCGCGGTTCCGGCCACCAACACGCTGTTGGTTCGCGCGTCGGCAACAACCGAAGGGCCAGCCGCACCAACGGCGCCATCGGCACGCGTGGCATTGGTCAACGCATTGAGCGTCGTCACGATTTCTGTGGCGGATGCATTTTCCAGACGAATCACTTCAACATCCGATTCCACCGGTCGATCGATCTGGCGAATCAGATAACGGATGCGTTGCACGTTGGCGGAGTTATCGCTGACGATCAGCGCGTTCGAACTCTGCACCGCCGCCAGATGCGCACTGGTGGACATCAACGGTCGCATGACCGGCACGAGCTGCGCGGCGTTGATGTTCTCAAGTCGCAACACCGTGGTCGTGATCGCGTCTGCTTCGCGCGCGCTCGGCGGTGTGGCGTACGTCCGCGTTTGCGCATCCGGAATGATCTTCACGACGCCATCGTTTTCGATCGCCTGAAAACTGTTCACGCGTAGGATCGAAAGAAACGCCGAATAAAACTCTTCATTCGTCATCGGCTCACTGGCGATCAAGGTTACCTTCGCGTTGACCCGAGCATCCACAATAAACGTTTTGCCTGTGACCGCCTGAACCGCTTCGATGACTTCGCGGATGTCCGCGTCCCGGTAGTTGGGTGTGATCGATCCACCGTCCTGCGCCGTGACGTTGATCGATGCCAAAGCGAGCATGATGAGTGCGGCCAAGGGGCGCGCCCAGTTCGAAATGCTGTGGGTGATACTTGCTTTCATTGTTCTAATCCGCCTGGGTCGCATTCTCGATTTGATTGACGTCAAGCGTCAGAGATTGAGGTTTTCCGTTGCGCTCCAGCATGACCGTGACGCTCTGCGCATCGGCCAATTGACTGAAGACCTGAGCTGCCTGCTGAGCATTGGTCAGTGGCATGCCATTAATTTCCGTGACGATGTCGCCGGGCCTCAGCCCGAGCGCCGCGAATTTCTGTCGATCACGCGACGGGTACAAACGGAAGCCGCGTTGTTGACCGCCGACGTAATACGGCCGCGGTGAGATAATCTCCTGCAGCGCCGGGGCGTTGCTGGTGATCGCCTGACTGACGCTGGCTCGCTGGCGTTGATTCACCGATTGTGTGGGTCGCCGGACCACCGGGCGAGTCGATGCTGTTTCTTCCGGAACCGGCAAGTTGAGCGCTTCGATGACGCCGGCACGGCTGAGCAGGACGCGGGTCGGTTCGACGCCATGCAGCGTCACCCCGCGTCGCACAGTATCGTCGACTCGGTAGACCTTTTCGTCTCGTCCGTCGGCGATGATGGCAAGTGCGTTGTCCGGGTCGTCTGACGCAAGCGTACCCTTCAGTTCCAGCGGCAGGTTCGTTTCCGGGGCGTCGGTGGTGTCAATCTCAGGAGTCGCAACCACGGCATCTTCCGGTTTCGCTTCACCAAAAAGATGGGCCTCGACAATCGGCGCAACATTGGCCGCCCGCGTGGCGCCGACGTCGGTGTCCGCAGCAGTCGACGTTGCGTACGTCAACTGAACGTTGTTGTCCGCACGCGCCGGAAATACAGCCCAGATGAGTCCCGCCAATTGCCAGGCGAGCACTGCCGCGAGCAGCAATACGCAGACGGTCGGCGCGTGACTTGCTGCCTTGCCCGCCCACGGGTACCGGTTCAGAGTCGCGAGTCGAGCATTGCCCAGCAGTTCCGCCGCACTCATCGTCGGTATCGACCAGGGTTGCTGAAAATTGGGTTCACAGGTCGCCTTTTTTTGTTAAAAAACCGATGCTTGCTTTGGGCACCGGGCATTGTCCCGACGGGCTTGCATGATACGGTAGTGACGTCCGCACCGACAAGCGCCAATACAACAGCGTTTAGAGTGCTTTTGGGCCGCCAGGTTCCATACCCTTGTCCGGTGGACTATCGGACCCCATATCGACGAGACGCAGGGCAGAGACACGCGCCCCGCAACCATGGTAGTAATGACATAACGACAGGTGGAGTGTGATGTCGGAACGCGATCAGGATCCTGGAATACCGGCCATCGGTGACACAGGGACGGTGCTTGAGGAGGCGCGGCCTAAACTCAAGAAGCCGCCGCTGTATCGCGTGGTCTTGCTCAACGACGACTACACACCGATGGAATTTGTCGTCCAGATCCTCGAGCAGGTGTTCAGCCACGACAGGCCGCTGGCGACCCGGATCATGCTCGAGGTGCATACCAAGGGCAAAGGCGTCTGCGGTGTTTTTACCTATGACGTAGCCGAAACCAAAGTCGCTCAAGTCAGCAAGGCCGCAGAAGAAAACCAGCACCCGCTGCTCTGTACGATGGAGCAGGACTGAGTCATCAGCAATGGAACGCGTAATTTATGTTAAATAGCGAATTGGAATACTGCCTCAACGAGGCCTTTCAGACGGCGCGGGACCAGCGGCACGAATACATGACGGTGGAGCATCTGCTGCTCGCGATTCTCGATATACCGGAAGTGCACTCGGTCTTGCGCGCGGTCAATGGCGACCCCGATCGCCTGCGCCGAGAGCTGGAAGAGGTCATCGCGCAAACGACGCCAACACTCGACCTGGAGTCGGAACAGGATGTGCAGCCCACGCTGGGCTTCCAGCGTGTTCTGCAACGCGCTGTGTTTCATGTCCAGTCCAGCAACAAATCGGAGGTGACCGGCGTCAACGTGCTCGTTGCCATTTTCAGCGAAAAACAATCGCAAGCCGTGTACCTGCTGAATCTGCAGGACGTCACGCGGTTGGATGTCGTGAACTACATCTCGCACGGTTCCAGCCCGGTAGAACAATTCGATGGCTCGGACGAGGCCGCTGCGATCAGCGACGAGGGCGGTGAGGCTCAGAAATCGGCACTGGTCGAGTTCGCGACCAACCTGAATGAAGAAGCTGAGGCGGGCAACATCGACCCGTTGATTGGTCGCGTGTTGGAAGTCGAACGCACCATCGAAATTCTCTGTCGCCGGCGCAAGAATAATCCGTTGTATGTGGGCGAAGCCGGCGTCGGCAAAACCGCCATCGCAGAAGGTCTCGCTCGCTTGATTGTCGAGGAGAAAGTGCCTGAGGTGCTGCTCGGCGCAACGATCTACTCGCTCGATATGGGTGCGTTGGTCGCTGGCACCAAATATCGCGGCGACTTCGAGAAGCGCCTCAAAGGTGTTGTCGCGGAGTTGGCGAAGGAGCCTCAGGCCGTTCTATTCATCGATGAAATTCACACAATCATTGGGGCAGGTGCTGCTTCCGGTGGTGTGATGGACGCTTCGAATCTGATCAAGCCTGTGCTGGCCAACGGGAAACTTCGTTGTATCGGGTCGACCACATATCAGGAATATCGCGGAATTTTTGAGAAAGACCACGCGCTGGCACGACGTTTCCAGAAGATTGATATTCCGGAGCCGAGCGTTGAGGAGACTGTACAGATTCTCACCGGGCTGCAAAGCCGTTTCGAGGAGCACCACGGCGTTCGTTACGATTCCGACGCGCTGCAGGCCGCGGCAGAGTTGTCCGCCCGCCACATTAACGATCGACAGTTGCCGGATAAGGCGATCGACGTGATCGACGAAGCCGGTGCGAATTTGCGCCTTCGGCCTGAGGACGAGAGACCGGAGTCCGTCAGCGTAGAGACCGTCCAGAACATCGTTGCACGGATGGCGCGGATCCCGGCTGCCAGTGTTTCAGCGTCGGACCGGAAAACCCTGCAGACGCTGGAACGCGATCTGAAGATGGTGATCTTTGGGCAGGATTCGGCGATCGAGGCGCTATCGTCGGCAATCAAAATGGCTCGCTCAGGGCTTAATGACGAAGAGAAACCGGTTGGATCGTTCCTTTTCGCCGGGCCAACGGGTGTGGGCAAGACTGAAGTGACCCGGCAACTCGCCAAAAGTCTCGGCATTGAATTGCTGAGATTCGATATGTCCGAATATATGGAGCGACACACTGTCTCCCGTTTGATCGGCGCACCGCCGGGGTATGTTGGATACGATCAGGGCGGCTTGTTGACCGAAGCGGTATCCAAGAATCCGCATGCTGTGGTGTTGCTCGATGAAATCGAGAAAGCACATCCGGAAGTCTTCAATCTACTATTGCAGGTCATGGATCACGGTACGCTCACAGATAACAACGGTCGCAAGGCAGACTTCCGCAATGTTGTACTTGTGATGACAACCAACTCGGGCGCACGCGAAATGAGTCGAGCGTCTATTGGATTCACCGAACAGGATCATTCGACGGATGGGATGGAGGTGATCCGTAAGACGTTCACACCGGAATTCCGAAATCGTCTGGATGCGATCATTCAGTTCGATCCGCTGGATGCGCATTCCATCGCTCGTGTCGTCGACAAGTTGGTCGTGGAGCTAGAGGGCCGCCTGTTGAGCAGCAATGTCACGCTTGAGCTCGACGACGCCGCCAGAGACTGGATAGCGGATCGGGGTTACGACCAGTCGATGGGCGCAAGACCCATGGCCAGGATTATCCAGAAATACATCAAGCGAGCGTTGGCTGATGATCTGTTGTTCGGTGATCTTGCCAATGGTGGCCACGTCACCGTAACGGTGGAGGGCGGGGAATTGGTTCTGAAGCGCGAACCGGCAACGCCAGCACTGGAGCTCGCTTCACCCGAAGAGGACGAAGCGTAGGGCAGCGTCTAGCGGCCGCGATAGACGATACGACCCTTGGTCAGATCATAAGGCGTAAGTTCAACTGTGACCTTATCGCCGGTCAGAATGCGGATGTAATGCTTTCGCATTTTGCCTGAGATGTGCGCGGTCACGTTGTGGCCGTTTTCAAGCTCAACTCTAAACGTTGTGTTGGGTAGGGTGTCAGTGACGACGCCTTCCATCTGAATGGCTTCTTCTTTCGCCAAAAAAATATCCTCCAAAGGTTGCGGGCGGCATTGTCGGCAATAGGTCATCGAATTGCAATGACCTACGTCTTGCTTGTTGCTGGATTACAACAATCGCTCCGCCGTGTCAGGAATGGGGGCGGGGTTCCAGGGTTTCAAGTCGCGGACGTTGTCCAGTAGGGACTTGGCATAGTCGGACCGGGAAATCTCGACGGCTCCAAGGGATGCAAGATGCGGCGTATGCATCTGACAATCGAGTAGCCGGAAGTCGGCCGACCGGAGAATGCGACAGAGCGAAAACAGGGCGACTTTCGAAGCATCCGTTACGCGCATGAACATGGATTCGCCGCAGAACAAACGATCGATCGCGACACCGTAGATGCCTCCCACCAACAGATCGTCACGCCACACTTCCAGGCTATGCGCCCAGCCAAGCTCGTGCATGCGCGAATAGGCCACCTGCATTTCCCGGGTGATCCACGTTTCGGATTCTGATTGACGGGGTTCCGCGCAGCCGCGAACGACCGCGTCAAATGCCTGGTTTATCGTGATGTGCCATTCGTGGCGTCGGATCGATCGACGGAGGCTGCGGCTCAAATGAAAGCCCTCCGGGCGTAAAACCGTTCGCGGATCCGGGCACCACCAGAGAATGGGTTGACCCTCACTGAACCACGGGAAGACACCAATGCGATAGGCAGCCAAAAGGCGTGCCGGAGACAAATCTCCTCCGGCTGCGAGTAGGCCATTGGGATCGCTGAGCGCCTGCTGGATAGGAGGAAACGAATTGCCCTCGTCAATCCCCAACCAAAACAGAGTCACTTCGCGGACCCTTCCTCATCGTTTCGATAAGGAACATGTTGCGCAACGCCGTCCATGTACGCATCAACGCCTCGAGCTTCTTGTTCCAGATAGTCCGAAACCGCGCTGGCAAACGCAGGCTCTGCTAACCAATGCGCAGAACCCGTCTCGGTTGGCACAAACCCACGCGCGACTTTATGTTCGCCTTGTGTGCCCGGCTCATAGCGATCGATACCCTGGGAAATCGCATATTCAATGCCCTGGTAGTAGCAGGTTTCAAAATGCAGACTGTGAAACTCACGTTCGCTTCCCCAGTACCGCCCAAGCAGCACGTCACCCTCATGCAGCAGAATCGCAGCTGCGACCGGTTGACCTTCGTGCTCCGCGAGAACGATGACCAGGGGGTGCCCCGCTGTCTGCCGGAGTTGTTCGAAGAACGCAAGGTTGAGATAGGGTTCGTGGCCGCGTGCCAGGAATGTATAGCTGCACAATCGCCAGGCGTCTGCCATGATGCTCTGGGAAATGTCATCTCCTGCCAGCACCCGGTGTGAAATGCCTGCCTCGCGGACCCGACGGCGCTCACGATTTACATTTTTGCGTTTCTTGCTGCTGAAGGTAGCCAGGAACTCGTCGAAATCCCGATAGTCCTGGTTGAACCAGTGAAACTGACAGTCTTTGCGCAACAAAAGCCCATTATCGGCGCACCAGAGACGTTCATCGTCGGTCAGAAATTGTAGATGCAGCGACGAAAACTCGTGTTGCTGCGCGAACCCCAAAGCGACCTGCAGCAGCGCATTACGGACTTCACTACCGACCCTCTCGGCTGTCAGAAATTTAGGTGCCGATGCGGGGGTGAAGGGCGTTGCGCTGATCAACTTGGGGTAATAACTGAGGCCAGCGCGTTGATACGCTTGGGCCCAACTCCAGTCGAAGATGAATTCGCCCCACGAATGCGCTTTTTGATAGAGCGGTAGAACGCCGATCAGGGTTTGGTCGGAGCGAATCGCGATATGGCATGGCTGCCAACCTGTCTCGTTGCAGACACTACCGGACGTTTCGGCAAGGTTCAGAAAACCGTGGCGCAGGTGTGGGTTGCCTGCTGGAACCAGCGAATCCCATTCCTCGGCGGGAATTTCAGAAAGGCTGGAGTGTATTTTGGCGTCGAGCTGCGCTTCGATCATGCATCATCCATGGATTCGCCAATCCGTGCCGCGCGTCATGTCGGCGCCAGAACTGCCTGGGTTTGTAATAAGATACCGGTATGCCGCGAACAAGCACAACAACCCGATCCGGTGCTGGCACTGGAGTCAAGGGCCTGCAGACCTCCATGACACGGTCATTGCGTGAAGGTGCACTGTACCTGCTCGGAATGCTCGCCGTGATCTTGCTGGTGGCTCTGTACACCTATCATCCGGACGATCCCGGTTTTAGCCATGCTGGCAGTGGCGAACGAATCCGCAACACCATCTCCATAGCGGGCGCCTATTTTGCGGATTCTGCGTTCCTCTGGTTCGGCCGCCCGGCGTACCTGTTTCCGCTGATGGTCTTCTTTGCGGGCTACCTCGTGTACCGAGAGCGAGAAAACCCGGAACCGTTGGAAAAAGGTGTATTCGCACTGCGCTTTGCTGGATTTGTTGCGACGCTTGCGGCGAGCTGCGGTTTAGCGACACTGCATTTTTCAGGTGCGGGCTTGCCCGGTACCGCTGGTGGTGCGTTGGGTGACGCCGTTGGTAACGGATTGTCGGCCATCGCCGGATCGCTCGGCGCGACGTTACTCTTGTTGGCAGCCTGGTTTGCCGCTGCGTCTGTATTTTCCGGCGTCTCGTGGCTTGCGGTAATGGACCGCTTGGGTGCGTCCATATTGACGAGTATCGACCGCTTTCAGACGTGGCGAGATCAGTGGCGCGACAAGGCTGAAGGTCGCCGCGTACAACAACAGCGCAAAGAGACACTGCGGGTAGCGCGCGCAGAATCTGACAAACGTGTGAAGCCGCGAATCGAGCCGACCGTGCGCCGGGAGGAGACCAGTGTTCGCGCGGAGCATGAACGCCAAGCGCGGTTGTTTGAACAAGCAGCACCGGGCGAGCTGCCACCGTTGTCCTTGCTGGATGACCCACAACCGGTCGAGGGAGGCTATTCGGAAGAATCCCTCGAAAAAATGTCACGACTGGTCGAACTCAAGTTGCGCGATTTCGGGATTGAAGTGCAGGTCGTTTCGGTGCAACCCGGTCCTATTATCACGCGGTTTGAACTCGAGCCTGCGCCGGGCGTCAAGTCTGCTCAAATCTCCAATCTCGCGAAAGACCTTGCGCGGTCGCTTTCGGTTATCGCCGTGCGCGTTGTTGAGGTGATTCCTGGACGTTCTGTGATCGGCCTCGAGATCCCGAATGAAAAACGCGAGTTGGTGACGCTCGGCGAAATCTTGCGCTCGCGCGCGTACGACGACTCGAACTCACCGCTGACACTCGCACTTGGAAAAGATATTGGCGGTGCCTCCAAGATTGCAGATCTCGCGCGCATGCCGCATTTGTTGATTGCAGGCACCACGGGATCGGGTAAATCAGTCGCCATCAATGCCATGGTGTTGAGTCTTCTCTACAAGGCAACACCCGATCAGGTTCGACTGATCATGATTGACCCGAAGATGCTCGAGCTGAGCGTTTACGAGGGTATTCCGCATTTGCTGGCGCCGGTTGTTACCGACATGAAAGAGGCGGCCAACGCGTTGCGCTGGTGCGTTGCAGAGATGGAGCGGCGTTACAAACTGATGGCGGCGCTCGGGGTCCGGAACATTGGCGGCTACAACCGCAAGGTGCGCGATGCGGAGGAGGCCGGGCAACCACTAACCGATCCGTTATGGCAGCCACCGGACCTTATCGATGAAGATCGGCCGCCGCCGGAGGCGCCGACGCTGACGACGCTTCCGTTTATCGTTGTGATTATCGATGAACTTGCCGACATGATGATGATCGTGGGAAAAAAGGTCGAAGAGTTGATTGCTCGGTTGGCGCAAAAAGCGCGGGCTTCGGGTATTCACATGATTCTGGCGACGCAGCGGCCTAGTGTTGACGTGATCACCGGCCTCATCAAGGCGAACGTTCCGGCACGTATTGCGTTTCAAGTTTCTGCAAAGGTCGATTCCCGCACGATTCTTGATCAGCAGGGCGCTGAGATGTTGCTGGGCCATGGTGACATGCTGTATCTGCCTCCGGGAACCTCCTTGCCGGAGCGCGTCCACGGTGCGTTTGTGTCGGACAACGAGGTGCACTCGGTCGTCAAGTCTTTGTGTAGCTCGAGTCAGCCCACCTACATCGATGAGGTTCTGACCGGTCCAACGACGCCAGTGCCTGGAATGCCAGATGTTGCAGGGGCAGCGGCCTCCGATGCGGAGCAGGATGCTCTGTACGACCAAGCCGTAGCGATCGTTCTCGAGACTCGCAAGGCGTCGATCTCCGGTGTACAGCGGCGACTGAAAATCGGCTACAACCGTGCCGCACGCATTGTGGAAGCGATGGAAGAGGCGGGATTGGTCGGGCCACTGGAATCGAACGGTAGTCGCGAAGTGCTAGCACCGGCGCCGCCGAAAGACTGAGTCGATTCAGGTCCTATTCAGTCGGTTAGTGAGACGATAATCACATGAAAAACCAAACTATTGCGCGTTGTTTGTTTGCCGCGACGGCACTCTGCACTGCCATTTTTTATGCTGATGTACAAGCGCAGTCGGATGCAGACGAACTGACGGCCCGCGGGGAGGCACGGCTGGAGGCGTTTGTGACCGAAGTCACGACGCTCAACGGTGCATTCACGCAAACGGTCTATGGTGCCGACGGCAGCCTGGATGACGAATACACGGGGCAGTTCGCCGTACAACGCCCTGGCCGCTTTCGGTGGAGTTACGAATCGCCTTATGAGCAGCTGCTGGTCGCTGACGGCAAGAGACTCTGGAACTACGACGTCGATCTTGAGCAAATCAGCGTAACGGATCAATCGGAGGCGTTGGGCCAGTCGCCAGCGCGTATTCTGAGCGGCACGGCTGACGCGTTGGAGTCGCTTGATATACAAGGCGCGTTTGAATCCGATGACGTGCTTTGGGTGCAGATGCAGGTCCTGGATGACGAGAGCGACTTCGCAGCTTTGCGGTTTGGATTCGACGCGGCGGATGGTCGACTTGCAGGTATGCAGGTCACTGACAACCTGGGTCAATTGACCGTGATCGAGTTTCGTGACGTCGAGGAAAACCAGCCCGTCGACGATAGTCTGTTTCGCTTTGAGCCACCCGAAAACGCGGATGTTGTTGGTCTCGATGACGAGGCCGAGATCATGCCGCAGCCACAGTCTCCTTTGACAGATAAATCCGACAGCGAGCCCATCGCTGGTTTGGGTTAGCCCGTGCTGAAAACGTTACGCTGGCTCCCGCTCTGGATGAGTTTGGGTGTCTGCGGTATCGGCTTCGTCGTCTATCAGCTGCTGTTGCCGCAGCCGGATTTTGCGACCAGCAGTCTGTTGAATGACAAAGCGATGCATTTCATTGCGTTCGGCGGCTTGACCGCATGGTTCGCTGGGCTCTTTGAACGCCATGCCTTGCCAGTGTTGGCCATTGTCATGACCGGTCTTGGATTAGCAACAGAGGTCGCGCAGGGTGCGATGGCGCTCGGTCGTGTGGCCGACGGGAGCGACTTTTTTGCGGACGTTGCCGGTATTGCGTTCGCGTTGCTGCTAGCAAGAGTGGGAACTGAGCATTGGGCAATGCGGTTCGAGGGTTGGTTCGATCAAAACAGGTGATTCCATACGGAGCCTTGGGTACATTAGCGCCCATGATCGATCCGAAAGTTCTACGCGCTGACGCCAAAGCCGTTGCCGATGCACTCGCGCGGCGGCATTTCCATTTTGATGCCGAGCAGTACACGGCACTTGAATCCCGTCGCAAAGTGCTGCAGTCGGAGACGGAGGCGCTGCGGCAACGAAGGAATGAGAGTGCCAAAGCTATAGGTATCGCCAAAGGTAAGGGCGAGGATATCCAGCCGTATTTGGAGGCCCAGAAGGAAGCGGCGAGCCAACTTAGCGCAAACGAAACGGCGCTGGCTGATGTTCTTGGCGAGTTAGATGAGATTCACCTCGGTTTGCCCAACTTGTTGGACCAAGATGTCCCTGATGGTCGAGACGAGGACGACAACGTTGAAGTTCGTCGATGGGGCGAACCGCGCGCTTTTGATTTTTCACCCAAAGATCATATTGATCTCGGTGAGGCTCTGGGTCGTCTCGACTTTGAGGCTGCTAGCCGGCTATCGGGCGCAAGATTTGCCGTGATGACGGGACCGCTGGCGACGCTACACCGCGCGCTGATCCAATTCATGTTGGCAACGCATACCCAGGCGCACGGCTACACCGAAGCATACGTGCCTTATCTCGTTGGGCCGGATGCCTTGTTGGGCACGGGCCAGTTGCCGAAATTCGGTGAGGACCTGTTCAAAGTCGACAGCGAGCGGGAGTTGTATCTGATTCCGACCGCTGAGGTGCCCGTCACGAATCTTGTGCGCGGACGAGTTCTGGCTCATGACGAGTTGCCGCTGCGATTTGCGACGCACACACCGTGTTTTCGCTCAGAAGCGGGCTCCTACGGTCAGGACACACGGGGCATGATTCGGCAGCATCAGTTTGAAAAAGTTGAGTTGGTGCATGTCGTGTCGCCGGATGAATCGGATGATGCCCTGGAGTCTTTGACCGGGCACGCCGAGGCGATTCTGCGGGCGCTTGAGTTACCGTACCGGGTGGTCAAGCTGTGTAGTGGCGATACCGGTTTCTCCGCCAGAAAGACGTATGACCTTGAGGTGTGGTTACCCGGCCAGGAACGCTACCGGGAAATTTCGTCCTGCAGCAATTGTGGCGACTTTCAGGCACGTCGAATGCAAACACGGTTTCGTGCTGCGCCGAAAGACAAACCACAGCTAGTCCATACGCTAAACGGGTCGGGCGTGGCTGCTGGTCGTGCCTTGATCGCGGTGATGGAGAACTATCAGGAAGCGGACGGCCGAATTGTTGTGCCTGACGTGTTGCGCCCGTTCATGGGCGGTCTCGAAGAGATTCGCGCTTAAGTCACTTTCTTCGCATTTCTGAGCAGCTTCTTAAGCTCTGCAAGGCTCTGCTCCCAGTGTGCTTCTTTGCGGCGGAAGTAACCTTCCCAGTCTTCATCGGCGGGAATGCCGCTCACCTCGACGCTGAGCAAGACACGCTTGTCTTTCTGGCTCAGCATCAACGACTCATAAATCGGTCCGCTTGCGAGGGGGCCTTCCCCGTCCGGTGTCAGGGATGCCCAGCGCAGTCGACGGGGTGGCATGAAAATATCGATGTTGGCATCGACCTCTGAGTCGTCGGGCAGTGTTGCCTGCAGCCGTCCGCCGATACGTGCTGCGATCTCGATGTCACGTGCGAACCAGCGTTTGAGTTGATCGGCATCAGTTACCGCCTTCCAGAGACTCTCGATGCTGCATCCAAAATCTATCTCTCGCTTGATTTCACGAGTCACGTCATCGGGCACCCGCGTATCGAATGTCTGGCGCGGAGGTTCGATGGGTTGTGCTGGTGGTTGGATCGGCTGCGATTCGGGTGTGCTGATCAAATGCAGGTCCCTTTGTGGGAACGGAATTTCGATGCCGTGCTCCCGGAACAGTTGGTCAATGCGGAAATTGATGTCGCTGATCACTGAGAACCGTTTCTCGATACGACGAATCCGAACTCTCAGTTCAAAGTCCAGAGAGCTGTCACCGAACCCCATGAACAACGCGCGCGGGGCGGGGGCTTGACCATCGCTGATCACATCTTCGTGGTCCCGACCGACTTGCTCGAGGATGTCGCGTACGAGATCCGTGTTCGATCCGTACGCCACACCGACTCGAATTCGTAGACGTCCGTTCGGGTCACGCAAAACCCAGTTAGTAACACGGCCCGAAACGAGCTCGGAGTTCGGCACGAGGACATTCTGGTTGTCGAGCGTCTCGATATCCGTTGCGCGAATCCGAATCCGTCGAACGAAGCCTTCAACCTCACCGACTGTGACGAAATCCCCGGCTTTGATGGGGCGCTCGAACAAAAGGATAAGACCCGATACAAAATTGCTGGCGATGGCTTGCAGGCCGAAACCAATGCCGAGAGCAAGACCGCCACCGATGAGTGCAAGGCCACCGAGGTCAATGCCCGCAACGCGAAGTGCGACGAGGATTCCGACGACGAAACCAATGTAGCCCGAAAGCGTGACCATGGCGTCTCGTGCGCCGCGGTCCATTGCCATGTGGCGCAGCCACCGTTTATCGATCAGTCTTTTGACCCAGCCATTTAGCGCCAGAAAAGCACCGAAAACGGCGAGTCCCTGAACGATTCGCAAAGGCACGAGTTTGACGTTACCGATACTGAAGCCGTTGCTGACTTTCTCCTGCAGCTCTTCCAGCCGGACACCGGAGCTGTCCCAGACGTAAATCAGGTACACGACAAACGCGAGCCAGATGATGATGTCCGCGGTCAGCTGAATCACGCCGAAACTGGTTCGCGATTCCTTGTCACTGATCGAAATGAAATTGCGCAGCGACCGCGTATTGGAACGATTCTCGTCAACCAAAGCCTCGAAGATGCTGAACACAAACCACAACGCCAGCCAGACCAGAATGATCGCCATGGCAGTGCGCACCGAGCCCTGCGTAAGGTAGCTCGCAAAGTTGAGGAAGCCGGCGGCTGCGGTGATCAAGGCCGTGCCGAGTGTTAACAGACCCGCGACGTATACGATGCGGTAGCGTCTGAGACCGCGGATATTCGTCAGGTAAGTCAATACCCATCCGAGCGCGCCGCATACAATCCCCAACGTCAGGAATCGGGCGAGCGCATCCCGGGCAGCTGTCTGTTCGGCACCGAACCATTGGGTCCCCAAAACGACGAAACTCAGAATTACCGCGATCAGAAGGACGCGTAGTCGGAGTCGCATTGGACCGACGTGGTCCGGGTAGAAGCCGGCGAGCTTGGCGCTCGGTGATAGTGGGCCGGTGGTCCAGTCAACAATGACACAGCCGATGCCGTATAGGAGCATCGCAGTTGCCACGCGTACCATAGGCAACGAAACGCTGAAGTTCAGGATGCAAATCGCAAGTACCAACGACAGCGACAACCCCAATAACAACATAGGCGCGTGGGTTGCGAATGGCTTTACGAGAAGCACGCCAAGAGTCGGCGTGTTCTTGTCGTGGCCGGCGCCGTCATACCATTGATGGTAGCGGCGGCGGATCAGTACTCCGGCAACGATCGACACAAGTCCAGCGCCCACTAAAATCCACAGTAACTGCAATGTGGTCAGATCCGCGCGCAGCGCGGGTTGGAAACTACCTCGAACACGACTTGGCCAGCTGCTCAAGGCTTTCGGTGCATTGCGCAGCATGCTCACGATCGAATCGTCGCGCTGCCAAAGATATTGCGAACTCAAGTCTTCCGTTCTTTGCGAGATTGCAGGCAGCACGTCGGCCGCCTTTTGCAGAACTGTCTGGCAATCCAGTAGTCGCGCACTGGCTGCGTCAGATTCCTGGTTCAGTTCGATAAAGCGGTCAAACAAGGCCGAAGTGGTATTCGGGCCCAGGTCTTCGAGCAATTCAAGTTGCGGAGTGAGCTGCTCAATTCTCGCCTCCACCGACTCAACGCAAGCCGTTGCTTCATCGCGCAGGTTTTCCGTCTGGGCGCGAAATTGAGCGAGATCTGTCTGCGTCAGATTAGGGTCTTGCAGTGACTGTTCGATTGACTCGATCTGTTCGAGCAGGAGTGTGCTCGGGATGATGTCGTCATCTTGCGCGCTCGCGGGCAACGCAAAACTGTAAACGAACAAGGCCAGACACACCCCAAGGGTATGTCTGGCCCGCTTGCTCACTATGTGCTTCGTTGTCCTGACGTTCGTTCCTAGATCCAGGTGGCCGTAATCACTCGCGCGACATGAATAGGCGTAGTACGTACCAGAACATCAACGCAATCGATGCAAACAGCGAAAGCGCAGCGGCGACATGTCTGTCCGCAGGATAATGCCGCATGATGTTGGAAGTGTCGTATAGGATCGAGGCACCGGCAAAACCGATCATGGCAACGGAAAACCAGGTTCCGAGTTCAAAGCCGAATATTAAAGCGGCAAAGATCGCGACCAGCGCCAGGATACCGCCCCAAACCAACATGCCACGCAGAAACGAAAAATCTCGGCCTGTGATCATCGCGACTGCCATTAGCCCGGCGCTGCCGAGCATAGCGACCACAGCCGCACTTTCGATGATTCCGGCCCCGTTCGGCATCACCGACGCAATGTAGAGCATCGGCATGAAAATCAGAGCTTCGGCAAAGACAAAAACGGCCAACGCTCCGTACTGCGCTGCCGTCGACTGTAATCGCATCGCGGCATAGCTAGCGCCCCAACCGACGATCGTGAAAGCGCCGAGAACGAGCATCCAGTTCTGGCTGAGGGCCGGCGACAGTCGCTGCGCTGTGCCGGATGAAAACAAAAACGACTCAATCGCGGCGAAAGCCAAAATCGCGCCCACGACGTGCGCGTAGGTGCGCCAGATAAATGCTTTGCGTTCCTCGGCCGGCAGTTGGGATACCGGTACGCTGCTGTAGGTGGCGGCTCTCGTGCTCATCGCTTCTGTCCTCCGTTGTAGCTTTTCGGACTGAGGTGTTAGATGGCGGAGGAGGAGGGATTCGAACCCTCGAAGGGCTATTAACCCTTGCCGGTTTTCAAGACCGGTGCATTCAACCGCTCTGCCACCCCTCCGAGTGATACGATTGTCGCCGCTGATGGCGTTTGATTCAACCGCCCATGCCAGTATTCGTGCGGCTTGTAGCATTTCAAGTCCGGAATTTTTGGGTGGTATCGTTGTCCTAACGTGAACGTGCACCGAAATGTGCGATGGGTAGAAAGGCGAGCGATGTGACAAAAGAGCGAATTGTGTTCTACGGTCTTTCAGGAAAAACCACCCAAGCGTCTCCGATTGCGCGGTTTTTGACAGCTGTAGCAGGGGCAGGTGTTTTCGCACTCGCGCTGTTAGTCGGTGGGGCTTTGTTTCTGATTCTGCTCGCGCTCGCCCTTGCCTTTGGCGTTGTTTTGGCCCTGCGTGCATGGTGGTGGCGCAGGAAGAACCCCAATGCGTTCTCGACTCAGCAAGGGGCTCGGGATTCCGGCGCTGAGATACTGGATGTCGAGTATTCAGACGTCTCGGATCGCAAAAAGCGCTAGCCGGATCAGGCAGAGCGTCCGAAAGACTGGATGGTGAAATGCCTGCGGAGTCGGTAAGCTCCTCGGCGTGAATACTGCTACCCGGGACATCGAGGCTCGAAGACGTCGTCGCCGACGCAACCGCGTGCTTGCCATAGCCATGTTCGTGACGGCATCCGTCGGTTTGGCATGGTTTTTCGAGTCACAGGCAACGACTACGCTCGTGTTCGTGCGGCATGCTGAGAAAGCGACGCTGCCAGACGGCGATCCGGGTTTGACCCCTGCCGGCACGCAGCGCGCATTGGAGTTAGCTCGTGTGCTCGACTCGGTGGACGTGGTTGCCGGTGTTGATGCCGTCTATGTCAGTCAATACCGTCGTACCGCAGAGACGGCTCGGCCGCTGCTTTCGCAAGTCGGCATCGAGGCGCGCGTCTTCGATCTTGACGACGTCGAGGGCTCAGTTAACGACATAGTCCTAAAGCACAAAGGGAAAATTGTCCTCATCGTTGGCCACAGCGACACTATCGCGCCGATGATCGCGGAGCTTGGTGGTAGTAAAAAAATACCGCAGATTGCCGAGTCGGAATACGACAATCTCTACATCGTCACGATACCGTGGTTTGGCAAGGTGAAGACGCTGCGACTCAAGTTTGGAGTGCCATCGCTTTCTCGATGAATGCAACGTGCTTGTCGATTCGAATATCCGCGAGTACGGCGTCCTGTATGACTTGGTTCTCATCAATCAGAAACGTCCCTCGACGACTGCCGATGCCGAGTGGGCCGTCTAAGCCATAGGCTTTCGTGACCAGTTTGTCGGGATCGGAGAGCAACAGAAACGGCAGTTCGTAACGCTCCGCGAAACGCTCGTGACTACCTCCGTCCTGTGGGCTGACCCCGACTACCTTCAGGCCAGTTGCCTGTATATCGTCGTGGATGTCGCGAATGGCGCACGCTTCTTTCGTACAGCCCGGTGTGAAGTCGGCCGGATAAAAATAGAGGATCAGTGGTCCGTCCGAAACCAGATTTGACAACGTGTAGTGCTGCCCGCCAGGTCCAGCAAGCTCGAAATCCGGCGCAGTAGTGCCTGTCTTTAACACAAGTTAGTCCTCGTTGAATTCTTCTTCCATCATGCGATAGCCAGGTTCAACCATGCCCATCGATATGTAGGTTGCGATCGCGGATTCATTGTCTTTCTCAACGTACAGCCGCAATCCAACGGCGTGTTGTGCGAGCGCCTCGGTTTTCACCGACTGGTACAGCGCTCGAAACACGCCACGCTGCCTCCAGTCCGGCTCGACATAAACGCTTTGAATCCACCAAAAAAACCCGTTCCGCCAATCACTCCACTCTTTCGTCACCATGATTTGCCCGACGGGTTGCTCATCCGCAACCGCAAGCCAATAACGTCCGCGTTCGGGCTCGGAAAGTAGCCCAGCAACGCCAGCGGTCAAAGTCTCTGTATCGAGCGATTTACCTTCAGTTTCCTTGGCCATTCGTTGGTTGCCGGAAACGATCGTTTCGAGATCTGCGACATTCGCCGATCGGATCGAGATTCTAATATTCGTCATTGGGTACCGGTTAGCGTGGTAGGCGTCCAACGAAGTGCTTGCATAACTGGCGCGCCCGAGAGGATTGGACGGTGGCTGCGCCACCTTCGTTGTGTTTGGTGCGCCCGAGAGGATTCGAACCTCTGACCCCAGGATTAGGAATCCTGTGCTCTATCCTGCTGAGCTACGAGCGCGTGGTTGGTATTGTACCGGAAGCTGCGTAAGGGGAGATTTGCATCCTGTGCTCCTCTCGGAGCTGAAGCCCCTCGAGCCCGGCCACCTGCTGCGCAGGTGTCGCTCACGGCGGCGAAAGCGGTGCTTTCGCTGGTGCGCCTCTCGCCCTGCTGAGCTACGAGCGCGTGGTTGGTATTGTACCGGAAGCGGCGTAAGGGGAGATTTGCATCCTGTGCTCCTCTCGGAGCTGAAGCCCCTCGAGCCCGGCCACCTGCTGCGCAGGTGT
>JBCBBH010000002.1:783909-911510 GCA_038531945.1 Pseudomonadota bacterium
TACGAGCGCGTGGTTGGTATTGTACCGGAAGCGGCGTAAGGGGAGATTTGCATCCTGTGCTCCTCTCGGAGCTGAAGCTCCTCGAGCCCGGCCACCTGCTGCGCAGGTGTCGCTCACGGCGGCGAAAGCGGTGCTTTCCGCTGGTGCGCCTCTCGCCCTGCTGAGCTACGAGCGCGTGGAGCGCCCGTGGGCGTTGATTCAGGGGATAGACGTTTGCGATACCCAAAAAAACCCGGCAATCGCCGGGTTTATTCGGGTCGAGAAGGCTTGGCTTCAAGCTTTCTTGCGCATGCCGACCATCGCGAGGCCAAGCCCCAGGAGCGCAAGCGTACCGGGTGCGGGCACGTCGCGAACGGTGAATAGCCAGTCAGATGAGTACAGATGGCGGTCGCAGGAGACACCGTTTCCGTATCTGCCATTGTCCCCGTCACCGGACATCGGGCAGTGATTCATCCAACCCCAACCACTGATTCCGGTGAAGCCTCGGTGGTCTGTGCTCAGCTGAAATGCATAGCTGTGTCGGCCCATTTCCGACACCAGATTGTAGGTGCCAAACAGCAAGGAACTGATCGAGCCAACACCACTGTTCGCGCACAGACCGCCATCGTTGCAGCTGTAGACATCCGTGTACGTGAAACTGATCTGCCAGGTGTCGGTTGTGCCAGCCATAAAATCGCTGCCACCATCGCGCCCGCCAAATGCATTTCCAGAGATATTGAGCGTGCCAGCCTCGTCGTCGTACACCATCGTCATGCCGGAAGTGGCGGCTTCGAAGTCGAAAGTGTAAACCTCTGATGAGTTTCCGGTGGTTAGCCCATCGAGGCGAAGGCCGTAGTAGGGCGATGCGGTGCGACCATCCGGATGGTTGTCCAGATCGTATACAACGCCTGGTTCTAGGATAGAGGCCTGACCGGCAATGGGTGGCAGCATTAATACCAATATGGATAAAGCGTATTTCACAGTGCGTTCCTTGTTGTTATCGAGCAATCTGTTGCGTCAGATAGATGTCCCAAACCAACAAAGCACGCACCTTGCCAAAATAGCAAAGTCATATAAAACAGATATTTGTGGTGACCACCCTCAGTGAAGTGTCACGTACACCGACACCGATGCCGGGTTATGTCGAACCGGTGGGATTTAATTTCGGCTGCGACGACCGCTCGACCCACGCGAGCCACCGCTACGGCCTCGCGAGCTACTCCGGCTCGATGAGCGAGCACTGCCCCGAGAGCTGCTGCGTGCGTTCGAGCGACTTGCTTGTCTGCTGCTACGGGACTGCGCTCGACTGTCGGAGCGACTCGCGCGCGTCTGGCTGCGCGCCGTTGAGCGTGAGGCACGTGCCTCGCTGCTACGACGGGCAGTCGATCTCTGAGTTCGTGGGGCCGAGCGCTGTACTTGTCGCGTCGACCGCTCTGCGGCACGTGAGTCGCGGCGAGCGAACCGCGAATTGGTCCGAGCCGTAGACCGGGTATCGCGCGCGTCCCGTCTCGCTGTCTGGCGCGTATCGCGGGCGGTGCTGCGTTGATCGCTAGAGCGGAAACGGGACTGACCTGCGCCAGTCTCGCGGCGAGATGTCCGTCGGTTCGATCGATTATCGGTTCTACCTTGCACCCGTCGCTCGCTAGCTTGGGTGCGACCATTGACGCGTTCTTGCCCACGCGCGCTGCGGCTAGTGAAGCGAGATGAGCCATTGCCGCGGTTCGACCCGGCAGCCTGACGTCCCGCTGCATCGCGACGCGCAGAGCGGCCGTTGGCGGCTATGCGGTTTCGTGTTCCCCGGTTGCCGGCAAAACGCGACCCGCGCGTATGGTTTTGCACCCGATAGCCTTGCTGCACGCGTGCCCCTCGGTCGCGACGACCGTAGCGCTGGTAGCGTGATGATCTGACACCGGGTCGGGCTCTGTGCTGCCAGCGCCGCGGTTGAAACCCGACGACGGCACCTCCAAAGCGGCGACCAAAGCGGTTGTAACGGAAAGCGTTGCGGGGTCCGTGCGCGTAAAAACCCGCACGACGATTCCACCAGAACCCGTAATCGAAACCGAATAAGTGCAGATATCGATTGCGCCACGAAATCTCATAAAACGTCGGAACTCGAAAGAACAGACGGTCGAACACGAATGCACTCGGGTAAGCGTGGTAGTAAAGCGGATAGCCCCAGTCGAAAAAACTGACGACAGGACGTGGCTGGCGCACGATCACGGTTGCGGGATCGTAGTAGGGCAAGTACACGACATCCGGCTCAACGGGCAGGATTTCGATGCTCTCGGCACTCCGGACCACTCTCTGTCGCTCATTGGATTCGAGGTTGCCTGCCAACCACGCAGCGTCCCGGAAGCGCTCGATGGCTTCGAGTACGTCGTTTTCCTGGGCGAGCACTGCATCGCCGAGCGTGGCAGTCCACTCAAGGTCTTCGCTCAGCAACGTGAGCGCTTCGGGATAGTTCAGCATCGCGATGACTGTTGGATCCCAATCCTCGGCGGGCTCATCGTTCTCGCCTGGATTGGTTTCGAGGAATCGCTGGGCCTCGACGATCTGCAACGGATACGTCGCGGCTGGCAGCAACACTGCAAGTACATCATCTGGGTACAATGCTATCGGGCCGACGAGGTCCTGCAGCTCGTCCACGGTATAGCTGGACACAGGCGCTGCTGCGGCCTGCGCAAATGACTTGGCCGGGAATGCGCTCAGTACGGCGGCAAGCATCGTGATGCTCAGCAAGTTCCTGATTGGCGATCCACTCATGTTCGACTCCTAATTGCGGTCGTGGCTCTTCCCGGCCTTTGGTCTTTCGAGCGTCTGTTATATCCGTAGATGCCTGAACCCAACCTTAACAGCTTGCTGAGCTCGCAGACGTTGATGAGTGATAATGAAAATTAGGTATTTCCGATAATATATTGAAATAATTAAATAAATAAGAATTAAATACCTGTTGCGTCGATTCGGAAAACGCGTTCAGGTTCTGCGGCTTCTGCAGCGATATGTCTGCGTGAGGTGTTCGGCAAGAAACCGGGTCTTGATGGCTGGACTACGTGTGCCTGCGAATCGCAGACGCTACATTGTTCGACCACAAGGGACTCGCCGCGGTTGCACGAGCTTGTGGTACTGAGCTCAGGGGCGCCAAAACGTCGGTTCGGTTGTTGTGCGCTAGAAGTTGACCGAGACCGCCAGCGCAACTACCGGGAACAACTCGTAGTCCGACAGATCGTCCTCGAGTTCCTGGCGTTCGGATTCCAATTCCTGTTGAAACGTCGCATCGGTTGCCAGCGTGCCATCAGCGGCAAGCGTCAGGCTGGCTTCACCCTGAAACATCACGCCAGCGTCGAAGCGCAGCCCTACGCGATTTGCAAATCGAAAGTCCAGTCCAATTCCGGCGTAGGGCGCGAAATCGTCGAAGGTCGCTTTGCCGCGTAAATTCCCGACCAAATTGCCATCAAAAGTCTGGTTGCCTACGGTGATCGATCCCTGCTGTGGTGCGAAGAGGCTGCCTTCATTGTTGTTGTTAACAATGCCTGCGCTTACGCGAAACGGGCTCAATGGGACACGGAAATTCGCGGTCGCGTATATGCTGCTTAAGTCGACTTCGGTTTCATAGTCGATTCCAGCTTCTGTGCTGTCCACATCGACAGAGAATTGATTGATACCAAGTCGAAAATCGAGGTAAGGCACAGCACGCCAGGTCGCTTCCAGCCCCAAACCTTGGGTGCCTGCGCGTCCGGCGATCCAGAAGTCGTCGTCTGCGTGTGCGGCCAGGGGTAAACTGACGGTTAACGCTAAGGCACAAAGTTGCTGTTTGAAGTTCAACACTGGGAACACTCCATGTGGTTCACGATCTGTTCTCACGTTAGTACGGAGTCACACCGCCGAGCGTGCGGTAGGTCACGTTATTCAGGTTTTCCCGTGGCTCTCGCGCGGAATTGCCTGTTGGCTCTCGTCGTACTTGCGCTCCCAGCCTGCGATTCTGCGGATTCCGGGACACGCTCGGCGCACGGCGACGAACCGCTGTCCAGAGGTGCGGCTTTGTGGGCACGCTGCAGAACCTGCCACCAAATCGGTCCCCGTGCACGTCACGTTTCGGGCCCACAACTCAATCAGTTGATTGGCAGACGCGTTGGGGCGAGCCCGGGTTTTCGGTATTCCGAGGCCCTTTCGGGCAGTGGCGAGGTCTGGACTCGCGAGCTACTCGATCAATGGCTTGCCTCGCCGTATAAGTTGTTTCGAGGTACGAGCATGAACTTTGGCGGTATCAGTGATCCGGCGGATCGTGAGGCATTGATCGACTACCTGATCGAGCGCGGTGACCAGTCGGCAGAATCGTTGTAGCTGCGGGCGTTTACACGTTCCAATCCGATGGGCGTTCAAGTAACATTCGCGACCGACGTTAGCGGAATAGGTATTGCCGTTGGGACGATCCGCGAGGCGGATGCGGCAACCTCTACACTGAAATGAGCAAAGCACTGCAGGAGCAGTATCGGGCGACGCCACTAAGCGGCGCGAATGCGGCGACCATCGAAGCGCTGTATGAGCGTTTTATTCGCGATCCGAAGCAGGTGCCAGAAACCTGGCGCGACTACTTCGAAACTCTGGCACCCGAGGCCATGGACGAAGTCGAGCCAGATCATGGCGCCATCGTCGCTCGTCTTAAACAGTTGAGCAAAACGGCGCCGGGCGTAGCGACTACAGCGACGGCCTTGAACGGCAAGTCAATCCCACAATCGAGCGATGAAAAGCAGGCAGCGGTGTCGCGCTTGATTCAGGTATACGCATTGCGGGGTCATCAAATCGCCGACATCGATCCGTTAGGCATGATGGAGCGCCACGTACCCCGCGTACTTGAATTCGACTTCGTGGGACTGGATCAGTCTGACATGGACCGCGAGTTCTTCACCGGTGGTTTGGCTGGCACGGGTCACGACCGTATGAAGCTGCGCGAGATCATGGTGCTGCTGAAGCGTATCTATTGCGGCAAGGTCGGTGCGGAGTTTGCGCATGTCTCGCGCGCAAGAGAACGACTGTGGCTGCGCGAGCAGTTCGAAGCTCGCAGCACCGTCGCGCCGGATGCGGAGGAGCAGCGCTGGCTCCTGAAGCAGCTGACGCGAGCAGAGACGTTGGAGAGATATCTGCACACCCGTTACGTCGGTCAAAAGCGTTTTTCGTTGGAAGGCGGAGAAAGTCTGATTCCGATGCTCGACACGCTCATTCAGGACGGCGGACGGGCGGGCATAAAAGAGTGCGTTCTCGGCATGGCGCATCGCGGCCGAATCAACGTGCTCGTTAATGTTCTCGGCAAGGCACCGCAGGAGCTATTCTCCGAGTTCGAGGGGGAGTACGACCCAAGTGAGATCACGGGGTCGGGCGACGTCAAGTATCACAAGGGTTTCTCTGCCGACATGAAGACGGCTGGTGGCAACGTCCACCTGTCTCTGGCATTCAACCCCTCGCATCTGGAAATCGTGAATCCGGTGGTCGAAGGGTCCGTGCGTGCGCGGCAGCTTCGCCGCAACGATCTGCATGGCAGCACTATCTTGCCGGTTCTCGTGCATGGTGATGCGGCGTTCGCGGGGCAAGGCGTTGTCACCGAGACGTTTCAGATGTCGCAAGTTCCGGCGTTCCGAACCGGCGGCACGGTGCACATAGTGATCAACAACCAAATCGGATTCACTACCAGTGATCCGAACGATGCCCGGTCGACGCCCTATTGCAGCGATGTCGCAAAGATGATCGAGGCACCGATCTTCCATGTAAACGGCGACGACCCGGAGGCCGTCCTCAGGGTAACGCGGCTGGCTTTAGACTATCGGCAGAAGTTTCGCAAAGACGTCGTGATCGATCTCGTTTGTTATCGAAGACTCGGGCACAACGAGGCAGACGAGCCGGCCGCGACTCAACCGGAAATGTACCGAACCATCCGCAAGCATCCCACGACCCGCGCTTTGTACGCAGAGCGATTGGTCAAAGCGGGTGTGCTCGACAATACTGCCGTGGAAGACATGGTCGAACGCTATCGAGCCCGCCTGGATGACGGACGACCTGTGCCGAAAGCACTACTCGGCATGATCGGTAACGAGTACACGATCGACTGGTCCCCGTACATTACTGGCGACTTGTTGGTCTCAGCCGACACCACCGTCGCAGCCGACCGAATTCAGAGGCTGGGCAAAGTTGTGACGCAAATTCCTGCTGATCACAAAATTCACCCGCGGGTTGAGAGAATCATCCAAAGCCGGCAGGCGATGCTGGCGGGCGAGCAGAGCATGGACTGGGGCTTTGCCGAGACTATGGCGTACGCGACGCTGCTGGATGACGGATTCGATGTTCGATTGACGGGCCAGGACAGTGGTCGTGGCACGTTTTTCCACCGTCACGCCGTGCTCCACAATCAGGAGGACGGTAGCGAATATGTGCCGTTGACGGAGGTGGTCGACAGACCCGCCGCGTTCACTGTGACCGATTCGTTGTTGTCGGAAGAGGCCGTGATGGGCTTCGAATATGGCTATGCGACGACCGAACCGCGAACATTGGTTATTTGGGAAGGTCAATTCGGCGATTTTGCGAATGGTGCGCAGGTTGTTATCGATCAGTTCATTAGTTCGGGCGAAGCGAAATGGGGCCGCTTGTGCGGTCTGACGCTGTTCCTACCGCACGGCTATGAAGGACAAGGGCCGGAGCATAGTTCCGCGAGACTCGAGCGATTCCTCCAATTGTGCGCTGAGCACAACATGCAAGTGTGCGTGCCATCGACCCCGACACAGATGTATCACATGCTGCGGCGGCAAATGCTGCGTGCGGTGCGCAAGCCGTTGATCGTGCTGACGCCGAAAAGCCTGCTTCGGCATAAGCTGTCAGTGTCTCCGATCAACACTCTGACTGATGGTGGCTTCGAGATCCTGATCGACGAAATTGACGAAATCGAACCGGCAAAAGTCGAACGGGTTGTCGTCTGCAGTGGCAAGGTGTATTTCGACTTGTACGAGCGAAGAGCTGCAGAAGGACTCGAAAACGTCGCACTCGTTCGTATCGAGCAGTTGTACCCGTTCCCGATTGACGAGTACGGCGAAATGTTGAATCGCTACCGGAATGCAGAGACCGTCGTTTGGTGTCAGGAAGAGCCGCGCAACCAAGGCGCGTGGTATCAGATCCGTCATCGATTGCAAGAGCCGCTGCGAAGCCGTCACACCCTGCATTACAGCGGAAGACCTGGCGCTGCGGCACCCGCGGCAGGTATCCCGCAGTTACATCAAGTTCAACAAAGAAAACTGGTTGGCCAGGCCCTCGGCCTTGAGCCACTGATTGAAGAAATAGATCGATAGTCACAGCGGCGTGGCTCGCGAATCGACCGACGCCCGAGAGCACAGATATGGCAACTGAAGTTAAAGTCCCACAACTACCGGAATCTGTCGCGGACGCGACCCTTGTGTCCTGGCATAAGAAGCCCGGCGACACCGTCCGCCGCGATGAGAATCTCGTCGATCTTGAGACGGATAAAGTCGTGCTAGAGGTGCCTTGCCCAACAGATGGAACGTTAAAAGAAATCAAGGCCGAAGACGGTGCGACGGTGACCAGTGGCGAGCTGTTGGCGATCGTGGAAGCTGGTGCAGTGGCCAAGGAAAGTGTGGCTACGGCGGAGCCAGCGACGCCGACTTCCGAATCCAGCGATAACAATGCTTCAGCAGCCACCGCGGCCGCAGTCGCTGATGGCGCTCACGACAAGTTGAGTCCGTCAGTGCGTCGTTTGGTCGAAGAGCATGACCTTGACCCAAGTCGAATCAAAGGCACCGGTCGAGACGGGCGGATCACCAAAGGCGATGTCATGAATCATCTTGAAGATGATGATGGCGATGCGGCTGAGGATATGCCTGTCGTCAACGCGGGTGTGATGTCTGCCCGCAACGAGCAACGCGTCCCGATGACACGGTTGAGAGCCACGATTGCGAAGCGCATGGTCGAGGCTCAGCATAACGCGGCAATGTTGACGACGTTCAATGAAGTCGATCTTACCGAGGTCATCGCGCTGCGCGCTCGGTACAAAGACGCATTCGCCGAGAAGCACGGTGTGAAGTTGGGCTTTATGTCGTTTTTCGTAAAAGCGGCGGTCGAAGCCCTGCGAAAGTTTCCGTTAGTCAACGCGTCAGTCGACGGGACGGACATCATCTATCACGACTACCAGGACATCGGTATTGCGGTGTCGACAGAACGCGGCTTGATGGTGCCGGTTTTGCGCGACACGGGTCTGAAGAGCTTCGCCCAGATCGAGCAGGAAATCGCCGACTACGGCCGCAAGGCGCGGGAAGGAAGTATCGGTATCGAGGACCTGACCGGCGGGACTTTCACGATCACCAATGGCGGCATTTTCGGGTCGATGATGTCAACACCCATTTTGAATCCACCACAAAGCGGAATTCTCGGAATGCATGCGATCATGGATCGACCCGTCGCGATCGACGGAGAGATCAAGATTCGCAAGATGATGTACCTGGCGATGTCATACGATCATCGCATCATCGACGGAAAGGAAGCCGTGCAATTTGTTGTCAGTATCAAGCAAGCGCTGGAGGATCCGGCGCGCTTGTTGCTGCAAGTCTAGTTATTTTCGCCGTTCAGGCAGAGGAAAATCATGTCTCAGCAATTTGATGTCATCGTCATCGGCGGTGGCCCTGCAGGGTATCCAGCAGCGATCCGCGCAGCACAGCATGGGATGAGCGTTGCATGTATTGACGCCTGGAAAAATTACGATGGCAGTCACGCTTTTGGAGGCACTTGCCTAAACGCCGGCTGTATTCCGTCCAAAGCGATGCTCGAATCGTCGGAGCTGTTTCATCGCGCCGAACATGAATTCAAGAAGCACGGTATCGACACCGGAACCGTCTCGCTCGATCTGGCAGCCATGCAGAAGCGCAAGGCTGGAATCGTCAAACAGTTAACCAGCGGCATCGAAGCATTGTTCAAATCGAACAAAGTAACGGGCCTGCGTGGGCACGGTAAGTTGCTAGCGAACAAAAAAGTGGAGTTCACGCCGCTGGAAGGTGAGCCTCAAACGTTAACTGCGAAGCACGTGATTCTCGCATCTGGATCCCAACCGATTGAACTCCCGGGAATGAGCTTCGACGGCGACCGGATTGTTGATTCCTGGGGCGCACTCGAGTTCGATGCGGTGCCGCAAAGACTCGGCATTATTGGTGCGGGTGTCATCGGCTTGGAACTCGGGAGCGTGTGGGGTCGTCTTGGCGCGCAGGTGACCGTGCTCGAAGCTATGCCGGACTTTTTATCCATGATCGATCGAGAAGTGGCGAAGGACGCCGAACGTCAGTTCCGCAAGCAAGGTCTGGATATTCAACTCGGCGCCAAGGTGATCAGCGCCAAGGTTGAGGGCGATGAGGTTCATGTCACCTATGAGAATTCGGAGGGTGAGCAGACGGCGGTCTTTGACCGATTGGTTGTCGCTGTGGGTCGACGACCTTACACCGAAGGATTGTTGGCGGAGGACTCGGGCATCTCCGTAGATGGTCGCGGGTTCATCGAGGTCGACGATGAATGTCGAACCGGAGTCGATGGTGTTTACGCGGTGGGTGACTGTGTTCGCGGACCGATGCTCGCGCACAAGGGCACCGAGGAGGGCGTCATGGCGGCCGACCTGATCGCGGGTGATGTCGCCGAGGTCAACTATGACGTGATTCCGTCAGTCGTCTACACCGCACCTGAAATCGCATGGGTCGGCAAGACCGAGGAAGAGATCAAGGCCAGTGGACGCGGCTACAAAGTCGGAAAATTTCCGTTTGCCGCCAGTGGCAGGGCCAAGGCTATGGAGCAGGCATCAGGACTTGTGAAGGTCGTCAGCGCAGAAGATGACGACGAGATTCTCGGCGTTCATATCGTCGGACCCATGGCGGGCGAATTGATCGGTGAATTGGTGCTGGCGATGGAGTTTCGTGCAAGCACCGAGGACATCCAGCGGACGGTACACGCGCACCCGACGCTATCGGAAGCGATTCACGAGGCCAGTCTGTCGGCGGATAAACGCGCTTTGCACGCCATTAACCGATAGCGCGTTGTCGTACGTCCGTCGGAGCTACTGAACTCGGTCGACCCGCTCTACGTCCGGTAGCTGGGCAAGCTTGAGCAACATGCGGTTCAGGCTGTCCAGGCCGTCCACTTCTGCGCGAACCGTCACGATCGCCCGCAAGCTCTTGTGATCGATTCGTGATTCGTTGGCGAGGATCCGGACACTGTCGTCGCTCAGGCAGCCACTGATGTCTTTGAGGAGACCGGTGCGATCGCGGGCCTCGATCCGCAGCGTCACCGGGTAGTGACCGGACACATCGGCGCCGCGCCAGGCCACGCTAAGAATACGCTCAGGGTGGCGTTCGGCCAGTCGAATCAACGACCGGCAATCCTGTCGATGGATCGAGATTCCGCGGCCCACCGTGATGTATCCGCTGATCGGCTGCGGCGGAATCGGATTGCAGCATCCGGCAAATTGAGTCATGACTTCGCCGGTCCCTTCGACGATGACACCACCGCGCGCTCGCGGCTTATGTTTGCGACTTCGTTTTACCCTGCCGGGGTCCTCCGGCGCCGGTGGCGCGAGCAGCGTTTGGGCAGCATTGAAGACAGATGCTGTCGTTATATCGCCGGCGCCTAGCGCCACACACATTGCGTCGACATCCTCAAACTTAAGGGCCTCGGCCAATTTGGCGATGGGCAGGTCCCGGATACCCACGCGCGACAGTTCACGTTCCAAGTGCTCACGGCCCTGGCGACGGTTCAGATCGCGATCCTGCTGGCGGAACCAGGCACGGACCTTGGTTCGATTGCGTGCGGACACGAGGAACCCGGAACGAGGCGACAACCAGTCCCGGGACGGTGACGGTTGCTTACTCGTAATGATCTCAACCCGGTCGCCGTTTTTAAGTTCATGCGTCAGCGTAACGATGCGACCGTTGACCCGTGCGCCGCGACAACGATGGCCGATCATCGTGTGCACGTGATAGGCAAAGTCGAGCGGCGTGGCACCAGCCGGTAGGTCGATGATGTCGCCGTCCGGCGTGATCGCGTACACCCGATCGTCGAAAACACCCTCGCTCAGGTTGTCCAATAAGTCGCTGTCGGAGGTGTCGTTGTCTTGTTCAAGCAACTGACGCAGCCAGGCGATCTTTTGCTCAAAGACAGCGTTGCCAGGTCCACCTTCCTTGTATCGCCAGTGCGCCGCCACACCCAGCTCTGCCTGCCGATGCATATCATGCGTACGGATCTGAATCTCGACTGCCTGGCCGGACGGTCCGACCACTGCGGTATGCAGGGATTGGTAGTTGTTACCTTTGGGATTGGCGATGTAATCGTCGAACTCATCGCGAATATAGGGCCAGCGGTTATGCACGATGCCAAGGGCTGTGTAGCACTCGGTGATGGAGTCGACGAGGATGCGAACGGCGCGCACGTCGTACAGCGCGTCGAGACTCACGTCTTTACGAGTCATTTTTCGCCAGATTGAATAGATGTGTTTTGGGCGTCCGTAAACGTGGGCTGGGATGGATGCGTCATTCAGCAGCCCTGACAACTCGCGTGTCACCGATTCGATGTAGGCCTCTCGTTCTGCCCGTCGTTCGTCGAGCGCCCGAGCGATGCTCTTGTAATCATTCGGTTGCAGATATCGAAAGGCGAAGTCTTCCAGCTCCCACTTGAGCTGCCAGATTCCCAGACGGTTCGCGAGCGGTGCGAAAATCTCACGCGTGTCGCGCGCCAGCATTTGCTGGGTATCGCGGCTCGCAGATTTGGCTGCACGCAGGTCGGCGACTTGCACAGCAAGCCGAACAATCACGAGTCGAAAGTCGTTGACCACGGCGAGCAGCATGCGGCGCAAAGCCTCGCCCTGCGCGACGGGTAGTTGTTCTCCTGGCGTCCATTGTCCCGGCAATGAGAGCTCGAAGAGTTGGTCGAGGCCGGCGGCCATTGCGCCGATTTCGACGCCGGCGTGACGTTGAATCTGCCGTAGTGAGATGCTCTGAGCGCGCAACAACGGCGCCAACGCGGCAGTCAGCTCCAAGGTGTCGCCGAGCCCTAGTGGCCCTATCACTTGTTCGGTTGCCTCCGATAGGATTCGTGCTGGATGATCAGCCGACAAGCCCTGACGCAGCTCGTTTAGCCAATTGGTAGCGTCCGCATCAGACGCGGCGGATTCGCGTTGCTCGTTTGCCATAGGTAGCGGATGTCGTAAGCACGCGACAGCGTGCGTTTTGCCCGTCGGTTGAAGCCGGTATGATACGCGAATAGCGCGTTACGGAAACGCGACGTGAAAGAGCAACCGCCGAGGAGCGATCATGCCACGGGTAAACTCGATTCTGTCCGCCTGCACGGCGGTCGCAATTCTGATGTTGGCGATGCCGGCCGGGGCAGACTCCCTGGACATCAGCGTTAACGATGACACTGCTCGCTTGACCTATCAATGGCAGCATCCGTCCCGCGCCGTGCGCGTGGATGGTGGTTGGTTGCACAACCAGGATCGAGGTGAGGTTATTCATCTTGGGGTGCACGTAACCGGCGATGCCTCGAGCGGCGATGCACCCCTGATCGGTGGTGTCGGCGGCCGTGTCGTGCATGTGCGTCCGGACGGTGGACCGCTGGATGCAACGGTGCTCGGTATTGGCGGTTTCTTCCGTTATACGCTACCGAAATACAACCGCTTCAACGTCTATGGGCATGGTTATATAGCCCCGGACGTTCTCGCGTTCGGGGATGGGGCGCAATACACCGAAATCGAAGCCCGTTTTGGTTACAACGTTTTGCGAAACGCCGATGTGTTTGTCGGTATTCGGCACATCAAAACCGAATTCGACCCGGCAGGGGAGTTAACCAGTGATAATGGCGTACATGTGGGTATTCAGTTGAGATTCTGATCCCGCCTTGGCACAGAGCAGGAGATAAGACCGAATGGCAGGACACAGTAAGTGGGCCAATATTCAACATCGCAAAGGCGCACAGGATAAAAAGCGCGGCAAGATGTTCACGAAGCTGATACGCGAAATCACCGTTGCGGCTCGCATGGGCGGTGGGGATATGGATGCCAATCCGCGCCTTCGACTGGCTGTCGATAAAGCCAAGGGCCAAAGCATGCCCAAGGACAATATCGAACGCGCAATCAAACGGGGCGCAGGCGAGCTGGACGGAGATGACTATCAGGAAATTCGTTACGAGGGATACGGGCCCGGTGGAACGGCGGTCATGGTCGATTGCATGACTGACAATCGCAACCGCACGGTTGCCGAGGTCCGTCATGCATTCTCGAAGTTCGGCGGGAATCTTGGCGCCGATGGGTCAGTGGCATATCTGTTTTCGCAAGTGGGCCTCTTGAATTACAACGCGGGTGCCGATGAGGATATGGTGATGGAAGCGGCGATCGAGGCGGGTGCTGAAGATGTCATCGTCGCCGACGACGGGTCGATCGAGGTCATTACGGCGCCATCGGAATTCGAAATGGTTCGCGATGCGATGGTGAATGCGGAGCTGTCGCCTGAGTCGGCAGCGGTCACAATGCGTGCTTCGACCAGTGCTGTTCTCGAGCTAAAAGAAGCTGAAACCATGCTGAAATTACTCGATATGCTCGAGGACCTCGACGATGTTCAGGAAGTCTACAGTAACGCGGATTTTCCCGATGCTGTGATGGCAGCGCTGTCGGCTTAGGAGAGCAATTATCATCATTTTGGGAATCGATCCCGGGTCGCGCGTCACAGGATATGGCTGCGTGCGCTTCGAGCGTGACAAGCCAGAGTTCATTGACGCGGGCGTGATTCGTACTTCTCACGACGACTTCAACCAGCGACTACGTGAGATCCATCAGGGTGTCGCTGACCTTGTCGACCGCCTTCAGCCAGACACCGTGGCGGTCGAGCAGGTTTTCGTCAGTCGCAATGCCTCAAGCGCGCTCAAGCTCGGTGCAGCGCGTGCGGCGGCAATTTGTGCAACCTTCGTAAACGCGCCAACGCTTGCCGAGTATGCGCCTCGCGCAATCAAGCAAGCGGTAACGGGCACAGGTTCTGCAACCAAGGACCAGGTGCAACACATGGTGCGCGCATTGCTGGCGCTGAAACAACCGTTGGTCTCGGATGCGTCTGATGCGCTGGCGGTGGCGATATGCCATGGCAACAGTCAGCATTTACGAAATCGTCTTAACCGAATGGCGGTGCGTCGATGATCAGCTATCTAAAAGGCAAGTTGATCGCCAAGCGGGCGCCTGCAATTGTCGTCGAGACCAATGGTATCGGCTATGAAGTGGAAACGCCGATGTCCACGTATCTGCAACTCCCGGCCGTCGGTGCTGAAGTCACAATCCTGACTCACTTTCTCGTGCGTGAAGATGCGCAGTTGTTGTATGGATTCGGCAGCGAGGATGAGCGAGCGCTGTTTCGCAACCTGCTGCGGGTTTCGGGAGTCGGCGCGAGGATCGGTCTTGCAATCCTGAGTGGTATCAGTGTCTCCGGTTTTCGCCAGTGTGTTGAGCTGGACGATGTTGCGACGTTGATCAAGGTTCCGGGCATTGGGCGCAAGACCGCGGAGCGTCTCATCATAGAAATGCGTGACCGACTATCACCGTCGACAGGCGCTGCTTCAACCGCGGCCAAACCACCGGTTGAGGTCGCAAGCGACGGGCGAGGGGATGCACTGCAAGCCATGGTGGCGCTCGGCTACAAGGAAGCGGAGATTCGTAAATTGATCGCCCAGGTAGCCAAAACCAACGATGCCGAGAGCGCTGAGGATTACATTCGACTCTGTTTGAAACAGATTGCCGGTAAGGGGGCTGCGTGAGTGACGATGCTCGACTGATCTCTGCGGACTCGTCGCCAGAGGACGGCGCTTTGGACCGCGCGATTCGACCGAAGACTCTGGCTGAATACGAAGGTCAGCCATCGGTTCGGGAGCAGATGGAGATCTTCATTGGTGCTGCACGTAATCGGCGTGAAGCGCTGGATCACGTCTTGATTTTCGGTCCACCGGGTCTTGGGAAAACCACATTGGCGCATATCATCGCGCATGAGTTAGGTGCGGGATTGCGCCAGACATCGGGGCCGGTTTTGGAACGACCGGGCGACCTCGCGGCGATACTGACGAACCTTGAGCCAAACGATGTTTTGTTCGTCGACGAGATCCATCGGCTCAGTCCGGTTGTTGAGGAAGTGCTTTATCCGGCCATGGAGGATTTCCAGCTGGATATCGTGATCGGGGAGGGCCCCGCTGCGCGGTCGATCAAACTCGATTTACCACCGTTTACGTTGGTGGGTGCGACCACCCGAGCGGGTTTGCTGACATCACCTTTGCGCGATCGATTTGGCATCGTGCAACGACTGGAATTCTACGGCGCAGAGGATCTCGCCGGAATCGTGACGCGGTCGGCCGGCATCTTGAATCTTCCGGTTGAGGCGCCAGGCGCGCAGCAGATCGCGTCCCGATCGCGGGGGACGCCCAGAATCGCGAACCGACTCCTTCGACGAGTCAGAGACTACGCCGAAGTGCGTGGCACCGGTGTGGTGGACTTGCAGGCAGCGACCGAAGCGATGGACATGCTTGAGGTCGACCCCCACGGTTTCGACGCTATGGACCGTCGATTGCTGCTTGCGATCATTGAGAAGTTCGACGGTGGTCCGGTTGGCGTCGACAGTCTGGCCGCAGCCATCGGCGAGGAGCGGGGAACTATTGAGGACGTTATTGAGCCTTACCTGATACAACAAGGGTTCATGATGCGTACCGCGCGGGGTCGTGTCGCGACTCGGCATGCGTATTTGCACTTCGGGTTACCGGCGCCGGCCGGTGGCGCCCGTGGTGATGCCTTGCCGCTGTTTGAAGCGGGTGATGAGACCCGCTAAACCAGGTCCAACTGAGGGAACAAAACAATGTCGATTCTTGAGCTGATGCTCGATGCAGGTTGGGTGGTCAAAGGCGTGATGCTGATGCTACTCGCAGCGTCGGTGTATTCCTGGTTTACCATTTTCAGAAAGCGCGGAATGTTGCGGCGCGCACACGCTGCTGCCGATCGTTTCGAGGCGGAGTTTTGGTCGGGTGCGGATCTATCCACCCTGTACCGCGGGGTCGCCGCAGGTCAGCATGCCGGACCCGGAATGCCCGCGATCTTCGAAGCGGGGTTTCGCGAGTTTTCTCGATTGACTCAGCAAGACGATGTGTCCGCCGAGCGTGTCGTTGAAACGGCTCGCCGTGCGATGCGAGTCAGCATGACGCGGGAGACCGAAACACTGGAGCAGGGTTTGGCATCGTTGGCAACGATCGGATCGACGAGTCCCTATGTGGGTTTGTTCGGCACGGTCTGGGGCATTATGAATTCGTTCACCAGTCTTGGAACCGGTAACCAGGTCGCGACACTCCAGTCGGTGGCTCCGGGTATTGCCGAGGCGCTGGTTGCAACAGCGATGGGATTGTTCGCGGCGATTCCGGCCGTTGTCTTTTTTAACCGTCTGTCGGATCGATTAGGTCGCATCGAGACGCGTTTCGATACATTCGTCGACGAATTCGTCAGCATTCTTGAGCGGCATGCGCGTCGCAAGGCCGGCAGTACGTCATGAACAAGCGCCGCCTGATGGGCGAAATCAATGTCGTGCCGTACATCGACGTGATGTTGGTGTTGTTGATCATCTTTATGGTGACCGCGCCGCTTCTCACGCAAGGCATCGAAGTGGATCTGCCAAAGGCGGATGCTGCACCGATCGAGGTGCCGCAAGATGAGCAAGTCCTGCCGATCGTTCTGTCGATCAACGCCGATGGTGAGCTGTTCCTGAATCTCGGTTCGGACAAGACGGAACCCGTCGCCTCCGCCGATGTGGTCGAGCGCGTCGGTATCGTGCTCGGTCGTCGAGCGGACACTCCCGTGTTGGTTAAGGCCGACCGATCGGTAGCCTATGGACGCGTCGTGGAGGGCATGGTCTTGCTGCAGCAGGCGGGCGCAGAGTCTGTTGGTTTCATCACTGACCCGAGTGTGTTCGAAGAAACGCCATGAACGCGAGAGCGCGTGGGCAGTGGATCGATACGAGCTACGGCGTTGCTGGCACAGTGGTCGTGCACGCCGCCATTCTACTGCTCGTATGGACCAGCTGGTCGCTGCGTAAAGAGGCCAATGAGCCGGTTCAGACCACGATTTCAGCACGCCTCGTTGCCGACGAAACTACGGTGCGTCAAATTGCGGAACCCAGCCCGCCAACACCGGTCGAAACGCCTGAGCCTGATCGCGATGCGCAGAGAGAACTGGATGCGGAGCTGCAACGACAGGCGGCTGAGGCGCGTGAGCGCGAAGCGGCAGCGGAGCGCGAGCGACAGGCACGCGAACGCGAGGCGGAACTGAAAAGACAGCAGGAAGCCGAAGCGGCCCGCGAACGGCAGGCCGAAGTGAAACGCCAGCAGGAGGCGGAAGCCGAGCGTCAGCGACAGGCCGAAGCGGAGCGCCAGCGGCAGGCGGAGGCGAAGCGCCAGCAGGAGGCTGAAGCGGAGCGCCAGCGGCAGGCGGAGTTGAAACGCCAACAAGAGGCCGAAGCGGAGCGCCAGCGGCAGGCGGAGTTGAAGCGCCAGCAGGAGGCTGAGGCCGCAGCGCGAGCACGACAGGCGGAGTTGGATGCGCAGCTACGTGATGCGCTGGAGGCCGAGGAGGCGCGGGCAGGTGCGATAAACGCAGGCCTGCTGCAGCAGTACATCGAGGTGATCCGACAAAAAGTGGAACGCAATTGGAACCGCCCCGCAGGGGTTCCTGATGGCATTCGCTGCGAGGTAGCAGTTCGACAGTTGCGAAATGGTGAAGTGGTTTCAGTACGTGTCACAGATTGCGCCGGCGGAGAGGTTTTGATTCGCTCCATTGAAACCGCGGTCAGGCGAGCATCACCATTGCCGCCGCCGAAGGATGCTTCTTTGTTCGAGGCCAATTTGCGCTTTCCATTCAGAACGGGTGAATAGAGCTTTGCGTCACGTTATAGTTAAAAACATGCGATATCTTGCTAAAAAAATTAGTAAAACTCTCGGCGTTTTTGTAGCGCTTGCGAGTGTGTCCTGGGCATGGTCAGGAGCCGCATCGGCGGAACTGGTGATTGAGATCACACGCGGGGCGACCAAGCCGGTGCCGATCGCGATAGTACCGTTTCGTTGGGCAGGCACAGAGTCGTTACCCGCAGATATCGCAGCCGTCGTGCGGTCCGACCTGACCGGTAGTGGCCGGTTTTCCGCGTTGGCGCAAAGCGACATGCTCGAGCGACCGAGCCGCGGCGTGGATATCGATTTCGACAATTGGCGCATGGTGGCGGTTGACTACGTTCTGGTTGGAGAGCTTGCTCCGGCTGGAGACGAATTTTCAATTCGTTTTGAGTTGTTCGACGTTTACGGTGGGCGGCGCGTCGTGGCGGACCAATTATTGATGGACCGTCGAGACCTCAGAGAGGGCGGCCATAGAGTTGCCGATGCTGTGTTCGAGGCGATTACCGGTATCAAGGGCGTGTTCGCGACGCGAATTGCGTATATCTCCGTGGCGGGTAAGCCGCCATCGCAGCGCTATCGCCTGATTGTTGCCGATGCCGATGGAAACAATGAATTCGTGTTGCTGGAGAGTGCGCAACCGATCATGTCGCCCGCTTGGTCGCCCGATGGGCGCCAGTTGGCTTATGTTTCGTTTGAAATGGGGCGTGCGGCGGTCTACGTGCAAACCTTGCGAACGGGCACGCGCCGCGTGGTGTCCAATAAGCCGGGGGTCAATAACGCCCCTAGTTGGTCACCGGATGGCCGGGAGCTTGCGCTGACGCGATCCGACCCGGACGGGAATCTTGATATTTATGTGATTCCGATAATTGGTGATGGCGAGACGCGCTTGACCACACGCCGTTCTATTGACACCGAGCCGAGTTGGTCGATGGATGGAAAGTTCATCTACTTCACCTCGGATCGCGGCGGAGCGCCTCAGATCTACAGGGTGCCGGTTTCCGGTGGTGATGTATCCCGGGTCACCTTCGAGGGGCGGTACAACGCGCGTTCGCGCATAGCTGCAGACGGTCGCACCATGGCGGTGGTCCACGATGACCGCGGCAATTTCCGGGTCGCCGTGCAGGATATTGAGAATGGGTCCTTGCAGGTCTTGAGCGACGGGGCGCTGGACGAATCACCTTCGTTTGCACCAAATGGTGCACAATTGATCTATGCGACGCGGCGGGGTGGCCGTGGTGTCCTGGAAACTGTCAGCGTGGATGGCGCGATCTCTGGTCGTGTCAAATCCGTCGGCAACGATGTTCGTGAGCCGGTGTGGTCGCCTTATTGAGAATTTCAGTGCGGCGCGGAGCGCGCCGGATGGAGAGCGAGATGCAGATACACATACAGAGAGTTCTATTGGCAGCCGTGATGTGCGGACTCGCCGCATGCGGTGGTAAACAGCGCACAACGCCCATCGACACCGGAGCAGGTATTGTTGTTCCGGATAACGATGACGCGTCGGATGCGAATGCTTCAGCGGGCGCCGGATCAGGCGTTCGCAGCGTGGGTTTCGACGATGACCCGGCAGCGCAGGACACGGCTGACTCGATGATCATCTATTTCGAGTACGACCGCAGCGAGGTCAGTCCACAGTACACTGACATTCTCGCAGGACACGCGCGCCGCATGGCTCAGAACCCTGGCCTGCGATTGCGTCTGGCGGGACATGCCGACGAGCGGGGCTCGCGCGAGTACAATATCGGGCTGGGCGAGCGACGGGCGCAAGCTGTGCGGCGCGTTCTTCTGATCTCAGGCGCTTCCCCCGGACAGATCAGTACGGTGAGTTACGGCGAAGAACAGCCAGCCTCGCTCGGCAGTACCGAATCCGATTACCAGAAAAATCGCCGGGTAGAGCTTTCCTGGCGCTGATAGATCGCGTGGAGTTCACGATGAGTGTTTCGAACAAGTTGATGGCCCGTGCGGCCACGCTGCTACTGGCAACCGCAATTGCAGGTTGCGCCACGCCGTTGCCGCCGGAAGAAGACCCGGTGTTGATTAAACTGAGTCAGATCGAGCGGCGCCTTGAGCGAGTCGAGCGAGTCGTTCAGAACGACAGCCTGGTGCAGCTCGTGACACGGGTAGATGCGCTCGCGGCTGATATCGACCAGTTGCGTGGCAACAGCGAGACGACCGGGTATGCAATCGAACAGATGGAAGAGCGCCAACGTGCGCTATACGCTGATTTGGACGAACGAATCAACGCGGTTGAGTCGAGCACGCGTGAAAACGTCATGCAGGGCGGTTCGCTGCCGCCTGGAGAACTTCCACTTCCCAATGGGTCGGACCGTGAGAACTATCAAGCAGCGTTCGAATTGCTGAAGGAAGGTCGTTACGATCAGTCGGCCCGCGCATTCGAGCAGTTCCTGGTGACCTACCCAGACAGCGAGCTTGCCGACAATGCGCAATATTGGTTGGCCGAGAGTTATTACGTCTCTCAACGTTTTGACGAAGCCCTGCCGATTTTCAGCGGTGTCATCGACAACTTTCCACAGTCTCGCAAAGTTCCGGATGCGTTGCTCAAGGTCGGCTATTGCCACCACGAGCTGAAGCGTTGGGACGATGCCGAGACGACGCTGTCTCGCGTGGTCGCAGACTATCCGGAAACGACGGCGGCACGTCTTGCCAGTAAGCGTTTGGAGCGCGTTCGCGCCGAACGCGGCTGATTTGCTTACATGGCTCTCGCAGAACAAGCGGCCACGGATGTCGAGCCGAGCCTGCGCATCACCGAGATCTTTCGGTCGTTGCAAGGCGAGGCGATGTTCGTTGGTGCGCCCACGGTTTTCGTACGACTGACCGGTTGCCCGCTGCGTTGTACATATTGCGATACTGCTTACGCTTTCAGCGGCGGAGCGCGTAAATCGTTGGATGCCATCGTTGCGGAAGTTCAGGCATTTGGGACGCAGTACGTCTGTGTGACCGGTGGTGAGCCGCTCGCGCAACCAACGTGTGAGCTGTTACTGACACGACTGTGCGATGCCGGGCTCAGCGTTTCCATCGAAACGAGTGGGGCCCTCGATGTCGCATCGGTGGATCCGCGAGTCGTGAAAGTTCTGGATCTCAAGACTCCTGCGTCCAACGAAGCACACAGGAACCTCTGGGCGAACCTTGACCATCTGACGGGACAGGATCAGATCAAAATGGTGATCTGCGACCGTGCGGATTTCGACTGGGCGTGCGCGAAGGTGCGCGAACACACGCTGATTGATCTTTGTACCGTTTGGTTTTCACCGAGCCACGATGAGCTGGAACCGGGCACCCTCGCGGACTGGATTCTTGAGAGCGGCCTACCGGTTCGCCTTCAGCTTCAGTTACACAAATATTTGTGGGGCGATGTTCGTGGCCGATAGTCGAACGCTCCCGGATAGAGCCATTGTTCTTTTCTCCGGTGGGCTCGATTCGACCACCTTATTGGCGATGGCGAAAGCGGATGGATACGAAGTGTTCGCGCTTAGTTTCGACTACGGTCAACGCCATAACGCTGAGCTCTCTGCAGCGCGGTCGATCGCGGGTGCGAGCGGCGTGGTTGAGCATCGCACTATCGGCATCGATCTTGGGGGTATCGGTGGTTCTGCGTTGACCGACGAATCGATCGACGTGCCCGAAGCGCCAACTTCAGGAATACCCGTGACCTATGTGCCGGCCAGAAACACCGTGTTTCTGTCACTGGCAATGGGTTGGGCCGAGGTGATTGAGGCCTCTGCGATTTATATCGGCGTGAATGCGATCGACTACTCAGGCTACCCGGACTGTCGTCCCGCATTCATCGATGCATTTCGTGCGTTGTCGAGCGTTGCGACCAAAGCAGGTGTCGAAGGGAATCCGATCCGCATCGAGGCGCCCCTGTTGCACATGACCAAAGCGGACATCGTCACGCGCGGTGCCGAATTGGGCGTTGACTATGCGGCGACCGTCTCCTGCTATCAGGCAACCCCTGATGGGCGAGCATGTGGTCGATGCGACGCCTGCCGCTTGCGAGCGGAGGGATTTTCTGCAGCTGGCATGCCGGATCCGACGCGCTATGCGTGAGTCTTCAATGGGTGCGATTCAGTCAATCGTCCGCAATTCCTGAGTACGCGGTTGCCAACATCGGCGAGCATGGTAACTTCGGGCGCTAGAGCCGGCTGTGCCGGTCGAAAGGGAGAGGCGCAGTGGCGCGACAAAAGGCCGAAGTAGTCGTAATTGCGCGCTACGCCCATCAAACAGCACCTACGTTTCGGCGTTGGCCTTCGCTCACTGATGGGCTTGAGTATTCCTGCGCTTTCGGTAAGATACACGGCTTTCCAAGGGTCGTCCGGCCCGTCGATGGAAGTGCTGCAGGCAATCATTTCTGCGGGCCGTTAGCTCAGATGGTAGAGCAGTTGGCTTTTAACCAATTGGTCATAGGTTCGATCCCTATACGGCCCACCACTTCCATTTCACAATCTCACCAGAGTCTTAGCGCTTATGGATAGCGGCGTGCATTGGGCCACCTACAAGTTCGGTGGGTCCTCGCTGGCGGACTACCAGTGCTTTCAACAGGTAACCTCTCTGGTGCGCGAATCGGTTCAGCGCGCCCGCACGTGCGTCGTCGTCAGCGCGATGGGTGGGATGACCGATGATCTGTTGCAGTTGATTTCCCTTGCCGAACGCAGCGAATCAGTCGAAGAGCGGCTGGATGCGATTGAGCAGCGATACGTCGAGTGTGCCGCGTGTTTGTTGGATCCGCCGGCGCGAGCTCTGGTGGTCGATGCATGGTCAGATGATCGACACAACATCGAAGACTTATTGAGCGCTATAAAGCTGCTGGGTTCTGCGCCTCAAAGAACGCGGGATGTGATCGCGGGGTTCGGCGAGCTATGGTCGGCGCGGCTCCTGAGCCAGGTGTTATCCGAGTCCGATTCACCGAATTCGGTGGTTCTGTTGGATGCCCGTGAGGTCATTACGGTTCGTCAGACTCGCTTGGGCGCATCGGTCTTGTGGGAGGAATCGCGGCGTAAGCTTGCCGAGTTCCTTGCAAATCGTGATCCGAAAGTTCTGGTTGTGACGGGCTTCGTCGCCAGTGATGAGGCGGGCCTACAAACCACCCTGGGGCGCAATGGCAGCGATCATTCCGCGGCGATCATGGGCGCACTGCTGCAGGCACAGGCAGTCACGATATGGACGGACGTGCCGGGCGTTATGAGTGGCGATCCGCGTAAGGTGCCCAACGCTACCGTCATTTCGCGCATGTCTTACAGCGAAGCGATGGAGCTCGCTTACTTCGGCGCAAAAGTGATTCATCCTCAGACCATGGGTCCGGCGATTGAGCAGGCGATTCCGATCTATATCCGCAGTACCTTCGAACCGGAAACGGGAGGTACGTGTGTCAGTCATCAATCGGGCGAGGCGGAGCCAATCAAGGGAATCACTTCGATCGGCGCGATGGCGGTTGTGAATGTCGAGGGTGCCGGGATGATCGGCGTGCCGGGCACGGCGCATCGAATCTTCGAGGCACTTCGTGCGGCAGAGATTTCGGTGACGTTGATCAGCCAAGCGTCGTCTGAGCATTCGGTGTGCTTCGTCGTGCCGGACTCGCTGGGGCCACGCGCCCAGGCGGTGATCCGCGCCGCGTTCGCCACCGAGATCGAAGAGGGACAGATTCAATCTGTGGCGGTGACGCGCGACTGCAGCGTTGTCGCGGTGGTCGGTGACAGCATGTCGGGTACACCTGGCGTTGCGGGTCGGTTCCTGAGTGCGTTAGGCAATGCGGGAATCAACGCGATCGCGATCGCTCAGGGTTCATCCGAACGCAACATCTCGGTCGTGGTGCCCGGTGCGGATGCAACGCGCGCTGTTCGTGCTGTGCATTCAAGTTTCTATCTGTCCGCCAAAACGTTATCGATCGGTATTATCGGTGTGGGGACGGTTGGCAGCGCATTGCTCAAGCAGATTCACGACCAGCGGGAGCTGCTCAAGCGACGTTTTAATCTCGATCTGAGGGTGCGCGCCGTCGCTCGCAGCCAACGTATGTTGCTCGATGAAAAACACACTGAGGAACCCTCCTGGCAGCGCCGTCTGGATGATACGGGCGTGGCGACGGATCTTGATGCACTGGCGCAACACGTAGCACCTGAGCATCTGCCGCATGCAGTTTTGATTGATTGTACGGCGAGCGAGCCGGTGGTCGATCGGTATGTCGACTGGGTGAGTCGGGGTATCCATATCGTGACACCAAACAAACGCGCGTTTAGTGGTGCTGCCGATCGACTGAACACATTACGCACGTCGGCGCAGGCCTCAGGCGCGCATTTGTTGTACGAAACCACTGTCGGCGCAGCGCTGCCAGTTTTGGGCACGTTGAAAGATCTTCGAGACACCGGCGACCGAGTGTCGGAAGTTCAGGGTATTTTCTCTGGAACACTAGCCTATCTGTTCAACCAGTTTGATGGCAGCGTTCCGTTTTCCGAGATTGTTCGTCAGGCGCGAGAGGCGGGCTTTACAGAGCCGGATCCGCGCGATGATCTCTCAGGGACGGATGTTGCACGGAAAATGGTGATCGTCGCGCGCGAGCTTGGGTTTGAGATCGAACTCGATGATGTTGAGGTCGAATCGTTGGTCCCTGAGGGCATGGAAGACCTGACGGTCGATGCGTTTTTGAGTGCGTTAGCTGATGCAGATGCTGCGATGTCCGCTCGAGTCCTGGACGCGTTAAATCAGAAGAGCTGTTTGCGCTACATCGCGACACTCGACAGTGACGGACGAGTGTCCGTCGCGCTGCAAACCGTGCCGCAGAGCGACACGTTCGCGCGGCTGGCGTTGACGGACAATATGATCCGGATTCGCAGCGACCGCTATGCGACGAACCCGCTTGTGATACAGGGCCCTGGCGCGGGTCCGGAGGTGACCGCTGCCGGCATTTTTGCGGATTTGTTGCGTCTTGCAGACCGGTTACGGGGGCCGACTTGAGCGCCCACAGCCGAGGGTATGCGCCGGCGTCGATCGGCAATCTGGGAGTCGGGTTTGACGTGTTGGGCCTCGCGATCCAAGGGGCGGGCGACACAGTCACTTGCGAGCTAACCGATGCGCCTGGGTGTGTCATTGAATCGATCGATGGCGATGAGGTCGCTGGCGATGTCTCGCGTCTCCCGACGGATGCGATGCGCAATACGGCGTCGATCGCCGCCCACCGGTTGTGGCTGACGCATGGTGATTCGCGTGGTCTTCAGCTCAACCTGCGCAAGGGGACACCGCTCGCCTCAGGTATGGGAAGCTCTGCGGCGTCTGCGGTTGCTGCGGTCATGGCCGTAAACGCTTTGCTTGAGACGCCGCTATCGAAGACGGAGCTCCTTCCGTTCGCGCTGGAGGGCGAGGTATATGCAAGCGGGGCGGTTCATGCCGATAACGTCGCACCGTCTCTTTTCGGTGGCTTGGTGTTGTGCCCACCACAACTTCTTCCCGCAGTGAGGCAGTTGCCGGTTCCCGATGGACTGTCTTCGATCCTGGTCCATCCGGGCTTGCACGTTGAAACTGCGGCCGCTCGCAAGGTGCTATCGGCGGACGTAGCGCTATCGGATGCAGTAGCCCAAGCGGGCAATCTTGCGACACTGGTGGATGCGGCCTATGCGAACGATGCGTCCCGATTTGCATCCGCGGCAGTCGACCGACTCGTCGAGCCGCAACGAAAGTCACTGGTGCGCGGCTTCGACGACGTGCAAAAAGCAGCGCTGACGCACGGCGCGTTATCGTGCTCGTTATCCGGCAGCGGTCCAAGCCTGTTTGCGCTTTGCCGTGCATCTGACGCAAACGCTATTGCGGATGCGATGGTTGACGCATTTGGCCAGAACGACGTCAGTGCCCGCGCGTGGTGTTCGTCGTTGCAGGCCGATGGCGCCTCTGCAGAGCGACTGTCATGAGGTTCAGAAGCACGCGCGGTCATGCGCTGGTATCTCTGGACACCGCGTTGGCGCAAGGCCTCGCTGCTGACGGCGGTTTGTTTGTCCCGGAGTCTCTGCCACAACATGATGTCGAGGGCTGGGAAGGCATGTCTCCCTGGCAGGTCGCGGCACGCTATCTGGCACCCTTTTTTGAGTCCTCGGTTCTCGTGTCGGACATTGAAGAGATCACGCGCGAGACCTTCGCCTTCGACCTCCCGATTGTGTCCTTTGAAGTTGCGGAAGGCGTAGCGAGCGTGCTTGAGTTGTTCCATGGTCCGACCGCGGCATTCAAGGATGTCGGTGCGCGTTTTTTGGCCGCGTGTCTTCAACGACTGCAGCCTTCGAGTGACCGTGTGCTAACCATTCTGGTCGCCACATCCGGGGACACCGGCGGAGCGGTTGCGGCCGCATTCCACCGCCGCCCTGGAATTCGAGTAGTGGTGTTATTCCCGGAGGGTCGGGTATCGGCTCGACAGCAACAGCAGTTGACCTGTTGGGGTGACAACGTCACGGCTCTGTCTGTACGTGGCAATTTCGACGATTGCCAGCACCTCGTGAAGGCGGCATTCGTGGATGCTGAACTCACTCGACGTTTCAATTTCAGTTCAGCCAATAGCATCAACATTGGCCGACTATTGCCGCAGAGCGCCTATTACGCGTACGCGTCGTTGCGGCATCATTCAAAGACCGGTCGCCGGTTGTCTTTCGTGATTCCCACCGGAAATCTCGGCAACGGCTTGGCGGCTGTGCTCGCCCGTGCATGCGGGATGCCGGTGGGTGATATCCGCTTCGTGACCAACGCCAACACAACACTGCCGGACTATTTTTCGACCGGTGACTACGCACCGCGAGCGAGTGTCGCGACATTGGCATCTGCGATGGACGTGGGCGCGCCGAGCAATCTCGAGCGGCTGCGGAACGTGTTTGGCGAAGCGGAGGCTCTCAAGGGAATGGGGATCAGCAGTGATTCGGTGGATGACGCTACCATTTCGGAGCGAGTGCGTGACGATTCGCAGCGGTTACCGTTCGTCTGGTGCCCGCATTCTGCAACCGCCATGGCAAGTTGGCTTCGGTTGTCTGAAGAAATGCGTCAGCAGCAGGACTGGTGCCTTGTCGCAACCGCGCATCCTGCCAAGTTCGAGACCATAGTTGAGCCGTTGATCGGACGTACTGTCGCTGTGCCTTCGGTGTTGTCAGAGTTGTTGTCACGACCGGCGACGTTCGAAACAATCGATGCGCAGCTCGACTCGTTGAAGTCGTCGTTAGCCAAGTTAGGAGAGTAAGGCGATGGATAAACTCCGGACGCTGCTAGATCGGTTGCTGGGCCTGGTGGAGCCCTATGGCGCGATCGGTTTGGCGGTAGTTGCGATTCTGTTGGTGCTTGTTGTGTGGTGGGTAATACGCGCGCGACGGCCTCGATCAATCGCCAAGTTGCTCAGCGCCATATCGTTCGAGAAGCTGGATAACGTCGTGTTGCCGAAGGCGGACGAGGGGGAAATTCACATCGAACACATCCTGTTGACGCAAGGCGGGCTGTACGTCATCGATCCGAAGGAGATTCGTGGCATCGTGTTTGGGAGCGACAAGATGCACGACTGGACCGTTCTCGACGACCGCCGAAGGTACACTATTGCCAATCCGCAAGGACCTCTGTTCGATCGGGTCGCTGCCGTTCGTCAGATCGTGAAGAATATTCCTGTAAAGGGCTGCATATTGTTCGGTGCCGAAGCCGATTTCAGCAAAGGTCGACCGGCGCATGTCTACACCGAAGAAATGCTTCGCAATGAACTGCCGAGTATCGACGGTGCTCGCGCGAGCCAACTGCGGGCCTCGTTCGATGCGGAGTGGCAGAAGCTTCGCGACGCCGCGTTTTCAGGTGCCACCTGATCACTCAGCGTCGTCGAAGCCGAAGAATTCGCTAGCGTTGCGGGTCGTTTGACGAGCGATCATTTCCTCATCAACACCGCGCGCCGCGGCAACGGTGCGCGCCACCTCTTTGAGGTGAGCCGGTTCGCAGCGTCGCGATTTCGGCTTCGGACGCAGTGTGCGCGGCAGTAGGTAAGGCGCGTCGGTCTCAATCAACAGGCGATCGTCGGGTATCTCGGCTACCAACTCCAGTAAATGCGATCCACGGCGCTCATCGCAGATCCAACCTGTGATGCCGATATAGAAGTCCTCGGCGAGGTAGTCTTCGAGTTCACGGCGCTGCGCGGTGAAGCAATGCGCGACGATGCGGGTGACGCCGCCGAGGTGCGGTTTAACGATTGCCATGAAATCGTCGTGCGCGTCGCGTTGATGACCGAATACGGGCAAACCGAACTCCACAGCCAGCGCCAATTGGTGTTCGAATGCGCGCGCCTGTGCGTCAGGTGTTGCGTAGTTACGAAAATAGTCGAGGCCACATTCGCCAGCCGCGCGTACAGCTGGGCGCGACATTTGCTGGCGCAGGGTCGCATGCATTGTGTCCGTATAGTCATCCGCATGGTGCGGATGCACGCCCGCCGTGCAGTACAGGTTGGCATAGCGACCAGCGAGCGCGTGTGCCCTGTCGTTGCTGTCGATGGAGCTTCCTGTCACGACAATACGTTCGACACCTGCATTGGCGGCGCGATCCAGCACGTCATCAAGATCGTCATCGAAGCTATCGTGAGCGAGGTTTGCGCCGATGTCGGTCAGCATTGAGGGCCACTCCGCAAGAAAAGGGTGATCTGGCGCACATTTTTGCCGGTGAGTCGCGCAGTTTGACGATAAATGCTGCGCGCTCGCGGTACTATTCTGCCATGCGTATCTTTGCAATGTTGATATTACTTGCTGGCATCTTTGGCGCATCGAGTGCGTCTGCAGCGCTTAAAGTCGCGGATCTCAAGGATCGCGCGGCCGTGATCGAGTACGCCTCGCAGACCGGCGATTGGACCTATCTGACTCGATTGAGCATGCTGCTTGCGGATGAGAAGGCCCGTGGCGACGCCGCTCCGCTTCCTCATTACTACGCTGCGCTCGCCGCCTACCGTGCGGCTGAGATCGATGAAGATGTCGAGTTGCGTGTAGGGGTATTGCTGGATCGCTGCATTGACCAGACCAAAGCCGCGCTGAAGATTCGGCCAGACTGGTCAGAGGCGTTGGCACTCGCCGGTGCTTGCCATGGGCTTGCGGCGCGACGGCAGCCTTTGTCTGCTTTGATCGCTGGAAATTTCGCAGCACGTGAGCTCAAGCAGGCACTGGTGATCAACCCTGAGAATCCACGCGCAATGTTGTTGCAGGCGGTCACGCTGCTGCGTCGATTTGAAGATCCGGATCGTGTCGCGTTGGCGCGGCAGCTTCTTGTGGATGCCATCGCCCGTTTTGAGCAATTTCCATCGCCGACGATGGACGGTGGACCGACCTGGGGCGAAGAGCACGCGCACTTCTGGCTTGCACATGTCGCATCGCTGAATCGCGACACGTCAGCGGCCCGCGACCATCTCGAACAGGCCCTGCTGATCGCGCCCGATCTGAAGATTGCTCAAGTGTCGCTCGCAAGGATCGGACGCTAACTAAACCTTCTCGCCTGACGAGACATCCAACCGGTAAGCTAAATCGGCTAATATCGGGAGGATGAATATGAATAAGCTCTGGATTTCCTGTGTCGGCGTCGCGCTGTTGGGTCTCATGTCGGCCTCGAACGCCTTTGGTTCCGTCAACAAGAACATTCGTGTCGAAGCTGGCGAAATCAGCAAAGGTGCGTCGTCGGTGAACGGGCGCGTCACGGTCGGTGATGGTGCGATGATCGATGGTGATGTCGATACCGTCAACGGTGGTATTAAGCTTGGAAGCGGTGTCCAGGCGGGCGAAGTGCAAAGCGTTAACGGCAAGGTCACCATCGGAGACGATTGCACCGTGGAAACCGCACAGACCGTCAACGGTCGCGCCGAACTCGGCGAGCGGGTGATCGTCTCTGGCGACGTGTCCACGGTGAACGGGGAAGTGAATATCGGCTATGGCAGCCAGGTAGGCGGCGATGTCGATACGGTAAACGGCAAGGTCAAGCTAAAGGGCGTCAATGTTGCCGGCAATATCGGTAACACCAACGGTGGTGTCTATCTCGACGAGGGGACTCGAGTCGAAGGCTCGGTACTCGTCAGGAAAACAAAGAACTACGGTTGGAGCTGGGGCAAAAAAAGCAAACCGGTCGTTGTCATTGGTCGCAACGTTGTTGTTGAGGGCCCGCTCGTGTTTGAACGCGAGGTCGAGCTCTACATTCACGATACGGCCACGGTCGGGTCTATCGAGGGTGAAGCTGAGATGCAACGCTACAGTGGGGACGCGCCATAAAGCGGGCACTTGCTGTCGCTGATACATCAATCGAAGTGGCGGTGCGCACTCACGCTCGTGCGCGCCGCCTGATTCTCAGAGTCGCCGAAAACGGTCAGGTTCGTTTGACCGTCCCACCACGAACACCGAAGTCGCAGATCGACGCATTCCTTGCAAAGAATGGCGACTGGCTGCACCGCAATGTCATCGCGGCGCAGGAGCAACACTCTAAGCTGTGTGCCGCAGAGCCACCGGAATATCTCGAGCTCGCAGCCGTCGGCGAACGATGGCGTCTGGAGCGGGTGGAGCGTGTCGGACTGGCGAGCGCACGTGCCACGCTGCGTCCATCGACATCCCCTGATCTATTCACCTTGCGCGTGATCTTCGATCCAAAGCGCGACGAGGTGGCCCTCAAGGTCAAGACGTGCGTCCGGCGGGCACTCGTCGAGCGTGCCAAGGTGTACTACCGGTCGCAGTTGATCCCGCTCGCGGCGGAAATGGGTGTTGAATTCAAGCGTCTGCAGGTGCGCAGTCAGCGGTCGGTTTGGGGTAGCTGTTCGAGTACCGGCACTATCAGTCTGAATCTCGCTGGCCTGTTCCTGAAACCCGAGCTCGCGCGCTATTTGTGTATTCATGAACTCGCACATTTGCGCCACATGAATCACTCCGGCGCATTCTGGCGTTTGGTGCAGTCGATCGAACCCACCGCGAGATCACTCGACGCCGAACTTGGCGGCACACACGCAGTTTTGCCACGCTGGCTCTGGTAGGCAGGTTCGTTAGCCCTGATCAAGCAACTCGCGTAGATCGATCACTGCCGCATTGGCACGTGACAGATACGAAGCCATAACCAGTGAGTGGTTCGCGAACATACCGTAGCCGCTGCCGTTCAGGATCACGGGGCTACGAATGGGTGCAAGACTGGCTTCCAGTTCACGAATGATTTGTCTGAGACTCACCGTCGCGTTTTTGTCCTCAAGAACGTCGGCGAAGTCAAATTGGGTCGCGCGCAGCAAGTGGACCAGCGCCCAAGCAGATCCGCGTGCTTCGTAAAACACGTTGTCGATCTCCCACCAGCTCGTCTTGACCACAACGTCGGCGCTGGCCGATCGACCGCCACCGGCACTGGCGGCGGATTCGCCGGCCAGATCGGTGTTCACGCGCGTTTGCCCGACACTGGCGGTCAGTCGCTGCGACAGATTACCGAGACGTTTTTCGACCAGCCCCAACCACTCTCGTAGGTTGTCTGCACGAGCAAAAAATTGCGCGTCCGCGTTGCCGGCGTCCAGTAGCCGAGCTTGGTAGCTTTCGAGCGACGCGATGCCTTCTGCATATTTGTTCTCCGCTGCGGGGAAAATCCAACTGTCGTAGCCGATGAAAAACGCAGCTTCCGCATCGACAAGGTCCGCGTCGGTCGTCGACTGCGACTGCGAGCGGCTGTAATCGTTCTGCAGGATTCTCGCGAGGTCGCGGACCTGCATTAGCGCACCGATTTCCCAGCTTGGCATATTGTCCAGAAACACGCTCGGTGGAGCTACGTCGTTGACCAGTAGTCCTCCGGGTTTTTCGATGAGCGTCTTGGCTACGCGAAGCAGCGTATTGGTTGTCGCAAACCCAATTGTACCCGACGTCTCCTCGGTTCGTTCCTCAACCCAGAACACCTCAGGTTCTCGCGACCAGTACCAGGCAACGATGGTCAGGACAATGAGCGCAACCAGTCCCGCGGTGATTGCGGGCGCCAACCAGCGACGTTCGCTGAAGGCAAATGCATCGTAGATTCGGCCAAACATTATTTGCTCTCCGGCGCCGCCAGCTGACGAAGCACGTACTGAAGTATGCCGCCGTTGCGGTAGTAGTCCCACTCCTTAGGTGTATCGATGCGCACGCGAGCATTGAATTGCACGCTGTGGTCACCCGATGTCACAGTGACGTCGACCTCCCGAGCATTCTCATCTTCGAGCCCGGTGATGGTGTAGGTTTCCTCGCCGGTCAAGCCGAGTGAGGCCGCATTGTCGTTGCCGATAAACTGCAACGGTAAAACACCCATGCCGATGAGGTTGGAGCGATGGATTCGTTCGTAGCTCTCGGCGATTACCGCCTTCACGCCAAGCAACAGCGTGCCCTTGGCCGCCCAGTCGCGTGACGATCCGGTGCCATACTCCTTGCCCGCAATGACCACCAGTGGCGTCTGCGTCTCGGCGTAGCGTACCGCGGCGTCGTAGATGGTCATTTCCTCTTTGCTGGGTTGGTGGCGAGTCCAACCGCCCTCGGTGCCAGGTGCAAGTTGGTTGCGCAGCCGAATATTGGCAAAGGTGCCACGCATCATGACTTCGTGGTTGCCGCGACGTGAACCATAGGAATTAAATTCGTGCGGCTTTACGCCCTGGCTTTCGAGATAAGCAGCCGCTGGACTGTCAGGGGCAATGTTACCGGCGGGAGAGATATGATCGGTGGTGACACTGTCGCCGAGCAAAGCGAGGACCCGCGCATCGCGAATCGCTTCCGGCTTCGGAACGTCGAGCGTCATGCCTTCGAAGTAGGGTGGGTTCTTGACATAGGTCGATGCGTCGTCCCATTCATAAATCTTGCTGGTCGGAGTCGGTAATCGTTGCCAGTTCTCGTCCCCGTCAAAAACACTGGCATAGCGTGTTTTGAACATCTCCGAGTCAATACAGCGAAGTATGGTTTCCTGAATTTCGGTTTGCTCGGGCCAGATATCCTTGAGGTAAATGGGCTGGCCGTCAGGGTCGAGCCCGAGCGGTTCGTCGTAGACATCCACATGCATGTTGCCGGCTAGTGCGTAGGCGACAACCAGCGGCGGTGATGCAAGAAAATTCATCTTCACCAGAGGATGAATACGGCCTTCGAAGTTCCGATTGCCGGACAACACACTGCAACCAACAATTCCCGACGCTTCGACAGCGGATTCGATTTCGTCGCGCAGCGGACCTGAGTTGCCGATGCAAGTTGTACAGCCATAGCCGACGGTATGAAATCCGAGCGCCTCGAGGTCGTCAATAAGGCCCGCGCGGGCGAGATAGTCTGTGACGACGCGAGAGCCGGGTGCCAGCGAGGTCTTGACCCAGGGTTTGACGGAAATGCCCTTGGCAACCGCATTGCGTGCGAGCAAACCAGCACCGATCATTACGGCGGGGTTGGAGGTATTCGTGCAACTTGTGATAGCGGCAATCAATACGGCGCCGTCGCGCAATTCAACGCTCGTTCCGTCCATTTCGAAAGTGGTGTTGCTGTCGCCGTCTCGATTCGGCGTGAGCGTCCTGAGCTGCTTTTCGAAGGTCTCACTTGCGTCGCGCAGAGCGATCCGATCCTGAGGCCGTTTTGGTCCTGCGATACTCGGCTCAACGTCGCTCATATCGAGTTCGATCACTTCAGTGTATTCGGGGTCCGCCTGGCCATCCTCACGCCACATGCCTTGGGCTTTTGCATAGGCCTCGACCAGTTCGATGTGTTTTTGGTCTCGCCCAGACAGCTCGAGATATCGGAGTGTCTCGCCGTCGATTGGAAAGATGCCGCACGTGGAGCCGAATTCCGGCGCCATGTTGCCAAGCGTCGCGCGATCAGCGAGCGGCAGATGTGCCAGGCCGTCGCCAAAGAACTCGACGAATTTGCCCACCACGCCTTTGCTCCGCAGCATTTCGGTTACGGTAAGCACCAGGTCCGTCGCGGTTGTGCCGGCTTTGAGCTTACCGGTCAATTTAAACCCGATGACCTGCGGAATCAGCATTGTGATGGGTTGTCCGAGCATTGCAGCCTCGGCCTCGATACCACCGACCCCCCAGCCGAGGACGCCCAACCCATTGACCATGGTCGTATGCGAGTCCGTCCCGACCAAAGTGTCCGGGTAAGCCAGCCGGGTCCCGTCGCCGGCAACGTCGAAAACCACTCTCGACAAGTACTCCAGATTCACCTGATGAACGATGCCGGTATTCGGTGGCACTACCTTGAAGTTGTCGAATGCGTTTTGCCCCCATCTTAAGAAGGCATAGCGCTCTTTATTGCGTTGAAACTCGATCTTGTTGTTCAGGTCGAGTGCGTTGTGCTTTGCGTAGCTGTCTACCTGAATCGAATGATCGATGACGAGTTCAGCCGGCGACAGTGGATTAATCGAATCCGCTTCCCCACCGAGCTCGACGACCGCGTCACGCATCGCCGCCAGATCGACGACGGCGGGCACGCCGGTAAAGTCCTGCAGAATCACACGACTGGGTGTGAATGAAATTTCGGTGTTCGGTGTAGCTGCGGGATCCCAGTGGGCCAATGCATGGATATCGTCAACCGTCACATCAGCGCCGTTCTCGTGTCTCAAGAGGTTTTCGAGGAGCACCTTCAGCGAGAAAGGTAGACGTTCAACCTGCCCACCTTCAATCGCGGTCACGTCAAAATACTCGAACACCTGGCCATTGACTGTCAGCGTTTTGCGCGTCTTCAGCGAGTTAGTCATATCGTCTCCCGAAGGTGTTGGGGGGCGCTCGGAGTATCGGTTCCGTGCGCTGCCCGTCGGTTGTCAGTCCGAGACAAATTATAGTCAATAAAGTCGCAGCCGCAGCCAATACCCGCTATTCACGGATTGGATTAACCGACGTTGTGCAGGCGAGTCGCTAACGGGTGGACAACATCGATCGCGCCACCACCCAGGCATCGATGGCCGTCGTATAACACGGCGTATTGGCCGGTTGCCGCGCCCCACTGTGGCGACGAGAAACTCACATGCAAATGCCCGCTGGCGTCGATGGATGCGGTGCACGCCTGATCGGGCTGCCGGTGGCGAATCTTCACGGCGAGGTCGCGTGGCGTATCGAACACCTCATCGACGTTGCCGATCCAGTGTGGTTCGCGGCAGACAACCGCTTCCGAGAATAGAGCCGGGTGCTCTTTGCCTTGAACCACGCGCAGCGTGTTGTCGCTCAATCGCTTTTCGGCCACATACCATGGCGCATCCGCTGCGTCGGACTGTCCGCCGATTCCGAGACCTTGACGCTGCCCGATCGTGTAATACATGAGGCCATGATGTTCGCCGATGGATTGTTCTCTCTCGTCGACGATAGCGCCCGGAGAGGCCGGCAAAAACTGAGACAGGAACTCGCGGAACGGACGCTCGCCGATAAAGCAGATGCCGGTTGAGTCCTTCTTGTCGCGGGTCGTCAGTCCCGCGTCATGCGCCAGTTGTCGTACTTCGGGTTTCGACAGCTCGCCAAGTGGAAACAGCACGTTGTCAAATTGGGCGCTGTCCACCGCGTGCAAGAAATAACTTTGATCCTTGTTGGCATCGATGCCTCGCAGCAGCTGCATCTCATTGTTGACCGCCGCGAGCCGCGCATAGTGACCGGTCGCCAATGCACCGGCTCCCAACCGACGCGCGTAGTCGGCGAACACACCAAACTTTATTTCGCGATTGCACAGGACATCCGGGTTGGGGGTTCTGCCATTCGCATAGCCTGCCAGGAAGTCTTCGAATACTGCATCGCGGTACTCTCGAGCGAAGTTGATGTGGTGAAGCGGAATCCCCAGTTGATTGCAGACGGCCCGCGCATCCTGGAGATCTTCTGCGGCGCCGCAATAGCCATCGTCGTCCTCCCAGTTGGTCATGTGCAGTCCCTCGACGTCGTAACCTTGCTCACGCAAAAGCCAGGCAACGACCGACGAGTCGACACCACCGGACATGCCGACTAAGACTGGACCGTTAAGATCTTGAGGTTGGGGAGGATAGTTCATGACCGCTATTTTAGCGGATTTGCCGGCGCAGACGGAGTCCTAGGACGGCAGTTGTCGGGCGAGCGGCGCGATCCGATGCAGAAACGATTCGTGGCTGTCAGAAGGGTCGATGTGCAGACGTTCACGTCGTCCGAGCAAAAAGTCATCGATCGCACTGAGCACGACAGGTGCACGCAATCGCTCTGACTCAGCTGCGATCGCATCGCGGGTCAACCAGCGTACCGCCACGATTCCCTGATCCAGCTGTCGAGCTGAGTGCTCTGATTCAACGTCACCACAGTACACGAGTCGCACGAACCGACGTTCGCGAATCGCATCCCACCAGAGGTAGGCGCCGACGAAGCCGGTCGGTTCGAACACCCAGCGGGTCTCTTCCATGACTTCACGTGCGACTGCCTGTTCTGGTGATTCGCCGGCTTCGATATGACCACCTGGAATGTTCAATACCACGCCACTCCTGCTGTTCTCGTCGATACACAAGAACGCATCGTCGCGGCGTGCGATAGCAGAGACAGTAATGTCCGTATCGTTCATCGTTTACAAGTGGAGGCGTCGAAATTCATTTTCAACTTCGCTGGCCGCCCAGATTTCGTCAAACCGTGTCAGATAGGTCCTTGCGACCGGCCGCGCATCGCTGTCCGCGATGCCGTCCCATCGCGTAGCGTCCAGCCGATACGCGATTGCGCGATCGTCTGCGATGCAATAGGCCTCCGGGATTTCTCTGTAGTCATCATGGACGTTGCGAAACTCAATGAAGCTGTTCAAGCGGCGTCCCATTGTGACGAGTCGGTTGCCATTCTTGATCGCTCGTGAAGGATCGGCGATGAGCACTCGGACGCGCGCGAATCGTCTGGATAGGATGAGTTTCTTCACCGCTTCCAGAAAATCGGCATGGTCGTAGACGCCGGGCTCCAGGTCGCGCGTGACGATCGAAACTTTGCGTTCAGCGCTACGGCAAATGCTCGCGGCAGCCGCTCGCATGTCGGCAGGCGAGGACAATACCCACCGCTGATCCGCTTTTTTCTTTGCTTCGGCTGCGCCCAACGCGTTGCTCTCCCAATCGCGGCTGGCGCCATGGCTGCTCCGTCAGCGTTCCCCAGCTAATCGCATCATGTAATGCGCGATACCTGCTTCGTCAAAGGGCTCGCCGACGATCTCAAAGCCAAACTTGCGATAGAAATCGATCGCATGGGCTTGAGCGTGCATCCACGGAATCACTCCGCGTTCACTCGCGCGCTGCAACATGGACTCGAGGAGCAGCGCTCCAATGCGGTGACCTCGCCATGAGGACAATACCGCCATACGAGTGATCTTAGCGTCGTCCTGAAGGCGCCCCACACCTACCACGTCACGTTTTCCAGTCAGTGCCATGAAATGCTCGGATTGCAGGTCCTCGGCATCCCATTCTTCGTCCTCGGGAACGGCTTGCTCTACAACAAAAACCGCGCGGCGGACGGCCATCAAGTCGTCGCGGTGCGTCGACCAGTCGGTGCGGATGATCTCAATCTCGGGTTCATTTTGCATTATGTGAAATCCTACTCGAAAGCTGCGCATCCTGAGAGCCAGCGGAACAGCTCGGCATCGTCTGAAATGCTCAGTGTGTGTTGCTCAGACAGCCGCTCAAGCGTGGCGATCGCTGCGTTGGTGTGGACGAACATCTGACCATTGCAGTAAACACTGCACGCGCTCCGGTCGGTGCGCCAATACAGGCGGGTCCACGGATGAAGTTTTCCAGTGCGTTCCGGAATCGAGGCCCCATCGGGTTCAAAGCCTGGCTTCGGCGTCGATAGCAACATCCCCAGCGCGTCCAGCGCGTTGGCGTCGTCAGCGTCAAAGCAGGACACGGCGGCAAGTGCATCGTGCGGAATTTCTCCATGACGCTTTCTTACGGGAATACTGGGGTCTCGCAGCCGCTCGTCGGGTGAGTGCGTTCCCGGGAGGTTGGCCATCGACGCAATATCGGAGACCAATGGTGCCTGCAGACCAAATGACCATGTTGTGCAGAGCGTTTGTGCGACGCCGTGGTGGATGTATCCAGGTGGAACATAGAGCGTGTGTCCGGGAGTTGCGTCGACGCGCTCTGTAAATTGAGGTGGATACGTTAAACGTAATGGGTGGTCAGGAGTTTCCTCGGCGTCGTCGCCGGGTGCCAGTTGCCAACATCGTTCGCCGTGCCCCTGAACCAGAAATACATCGTAGCTATCGCGGTGTGGTCCAACCGATCCGCCGGGGGCCGCGACACTGACCATGATGTCAGCGCGCCGGTAATCGGCCAGCCAGTGGAAATGCGTCCAGAGCTCACCGAGTTCAGGCAAGTGTCGATCGAGGTCCCGCACAAGCAGCGTCCAGTCGTGCTCGCCGAGCGACCCTAGCGTCGATGTGTCGAAAGGACCGCTTTGTGTTTTGTACTCAGTCTTGCCGTCGGTACGGTGCGTTTTGACGAGCAACGACTCAACGTCGGGAAGCGTCGCGAGGCCTGCGATCTCATCAATGTCGAGCGGCGGTCGAAACGCGCCTTCCGTCGGTTCGGACCACCATGGTTCACGCTGCCACGCACGCGCCAGCCCAGCTGGTATCGCATCAACCGGTTTCACTGATGCCGCTGGGCCAGATACTCGCGCGTCAGTTCTGCGGCAAGTCCTACGTAACTGTGAGGCGTCAAATCCGCCAGCTTTTTGCGAGCTTCGTCCGGAAGATCGATACCGTCCAGAATCTCTCCGACACGCGAACGGTCGATGACCTTGCCTCTTGTCAGTGCTTTCAACTGATCATAAGCATCCGCAACGCCATAGCGTCGCATGACGGTCTGAATCGGCTCGGCCAGAACCTCCCAGCTACGTTCCAAATCGTCTTCCAGTGCGCGTTCGACGATTTCAAGCTTGCCTATACCGCGTCGCAACGAACTTATCGCAATACTCAGGTAGCCCAGCACGCTGCCGAGGTTTCGCAATGTTGTGGAGTCCGTCAAATCTCGTTGCAACCGTGACCGCGGCAGTTTGTTCGCGAGATGATTAGCGAGTGCAACGACCATCCCGAGATTTCCCTCAGCATTCTCGAAATCGATTGGATTGACCTTGTGCGGCATCGTGGAGGAGCCGACTTCGCCAGCCACAGTTTTCTGGCTGAAATACCCGAGGCTGATATAGGTCCAGCAGTCGCGGCTAAAGTCGATCAGAATGGTAGCGATTCGACTGATCGTCTGCAGATACGCGGCGATCCAATCGTGCGGTTCGATCTGTGTCGTCATCGGGTTGTAGTCAACACCGACCGTTTCGACGAGCTGCCTCGCCATTTCTGGCCAATTAGCATCGTCGATTGCGCTAGTATGGGCGTTGTAGTTGCCCACCGCGCCATTGAACTTGCCCAGAATTCCTGTGGCGTTGAGTGTCGTAGTTTCGCGGTCCAGCCGTGCCAGGATATTCGCGATTTCCTTGCCCATCGTCGTGGGCGAGGCCGTCTGGCCATGCGTCCTCGACAGCATTGGTGTGTCGGCCCACTCGCGAGCCCGGTCTGCCAGCAGGTCGGCGATACCCTTCAGTTCCGGAACAACCACCTGATCGCGAGCTTGTTTGAGCATCATGGCGTACGCCAGATTGTTGATATCTTCCGAGGTGCAACCGAAGTGGAGCAGGGCGATCAGCGCATCGTCGCCGCCGTGTTGTCGCACCAGTTCGGCAAGATAGTATTCGCAAGCCTTCACGTCATGGTTCGTCTTGCTTTCGATCTCCTTCACCGCTCGCGCATCGTCGATGGTGAAAGCGTCGGTTATCGCTGTCAGGCGATCTGAGACTTCCGGTGGCAGCGACACATCCAACGCATCCTGCTCGACGAGTACGCGCAACCAGGCAACCTCAACGGCCAATCGAAAACGAATCAATCCGTACTCGCTGACAATCTCCCGCAGTGGATCGGATTTGGCTGCGTAACGTCCGTCGAGCGGTGAAATGGCGAGCAGTGTCGCATCGCTCATTACAATTCCCCTGAGTGTGAGTTTGACCGTTTGCACTCGCCCAGCAAGTCGCTGGACAATAGTCTGCAAACCTCTAATGATACACGCGCGACGCTGCAGTCGTGACCACTAGAATAGATTGGAATGGGGCAATGACAGACGAGAAATTTCGGATCGAAAAAGACAGCATGGGCGAGCTGGAAGTGCCGGAATCGGCACATTGGGGTGCGCAGACTCAGCGTGCGATCAATAATTTTCAGATCAGCGGCCGGTCGATGCCCGATTTGTTCATCGAAGCATTGGCCCGAGTGAAGTGGGCGGCCGCCGGTGCCAACGGGGAGCTGGGTTTGCTGCCTTCCAACAAGGCGGCTGCGATCCAGCAAACAGCGAATGAAATCGCCGAAGGTACGCATCGAGAGCAGTTCCCTGTAGATGTCTTTCAAACCGGGTCTGGTACGAGTTCCAACATGAATGCTAACGAGGTGATTGCGAACCTTGCGAGCAGCGCCAGCGGTCTGTCGATTCATCCGAATGATGACGTCAATATGAGCCAGAGCAGCAATGACGTCATCCCAACCAGCATCCACGTGAGCGCGGCACTCGGTGTGTCGCGCCATTTGTTGCCGGCGCTCGATCAATTGGCCGCGACGATCGCGGACAAGCGCCAGTCGCTGGATGGGGTCGTGAAGACCGGGCGCACGCATTTGATGGATGCGATGCCGGTGCGAATGAGTCAGGAGCTGGGAGCGTGGGAGTCTCAGATCACCAATGCGTCTGCGCGAGTGCGCGACACGCTACCTCGAGTTTTGAAGCTGGCACAGGGCGGCACCGCCGTCGGCAGTGGCATCAACGCGCATCCGAAATTTGGTGCGAAGGTCGCGACCTTGCTCGGCGAACAGATTGGGCTGGATTTCTCACCGGCGGATAGCCTTTTCGAGGGGCTCTCGTGTCAGGACACGATGGTCGAATTGTCGGGTCAACTCAAAGTAGCCGCCGTGGCAATCATGAAAATCGCCAACGATCTGCGCTGGATGAACTCCGGGCCACTAGCGGGTCTGGGCGAGATCGCTCTGCCGGCGTTGCAGCCGGGATCGAGCATCATGCCAGGCAAGGTGAATCCCGTAATTCCCGAGGCGGCGGCTATGGTGGCTGCCCAGGTGATCGGCAACGACAGCTGCATCACAGTGGCCGGCCAAGCGGGCAATTTTCAACTGAACGTGATGTTGCCAGTAATTGCGAGAAATATCCTGGAATCTATTGAAATTATTGGTAATGTTGCGAGTGCACTTGGTGAAAAAGCTATCGCTGGCTTTACCGTAAATCAGGACAATCTCAACGCAGCCCTGGATCGCAATCCGATCCTGGTTACGGCTTTGAACCCTGTGATTGGCTATGAGCTCGGCGCCAAAGTCGCCAAGCAGGCCTATGCCGAGGGCAGGTCGGTTAAGGATGTCGCTTTGGAGTTGACGGATCTCACGAGCGAAGAGTTGGATCGGCTGCTCGATCCGGCGGCCCTGACGGAGGGTGGTATCCGCCACTGACTATGGTGAGCGTTGCGCGAGTCGACCAGGCGCTTTCGGATTGGCGCAACCCACCAGCTGACCCGTTGGATGTCACGCCGCCGTTGCCGATCGAGCAAATGCCGACTACCTGGCAGGTGCGGCATCGCGATGGCTTGCGGGCGGCGGCCGTTTTGATCGCGTTGTTGGGGGATCTCGACTCGCCGCAGGTGCTATTGACGGAGCGCGCCCATCACCTCCAACACCATCCCGGTCAGATCAGTTTTCCTGGAGGCCGCGTGGAGATGGACGACGAGAACCTCGCGGCAACCGCGTTGCGCGAGGCGAACGAGGAGGTCGGACTATCGGATTCGGGCGCGCGGATTCTCGGTTACCTGCCAACGCAGTGGACGGTCAGTGGCTATGCGATGACGCCGGTGGTGGCTCACATTCCGATGAGTACACAGCCATCGCACTGGCGTTTGGATCCCGGCGAGGTCGCGAGTGCGTTCGAGGTTCCTGCCGCCTTCCTGTTTGACACCGATAACCACAAGCTTGGGACTCGAGAGATCGAAGGTCGGCGTTACCAGAACGTCGAAATCGACTGGCAGGGGCGGCGCATCTGGGGCGTCACTGCACGAGTCATTGCTCTGATTTCTCAAATTATATCACAGGCCTAATATGAGAATCGAGAATTTACTCGAGATTATGGCGCGATTGCGAGATCCGCAGTCGGGTTGTCCTTGGGATGTGGAGCAGACGTTTGAGACGATAGCGCCATACACCATTGAAGAGGCCTATGAAGTTGCTGATGCCGTCGACCGGGGAGATCTGTCGGACCTCAAAGACGAACTGGGCGACCTCCTTTTGCAGGTTGTCTTCCACGCCAGAATGGCGGAGGAGCAATCGGTCTTCGAATTTGGGGATGTCGTGAGATCCATTTGTGACAAGCTAGTGCGCCGGCATCCCCATGTTTTTGGCGATGAATGTCACCAAGGCGATGCAGATCAGCAGTTGACGCGTTGGGAGGACATCAAGGCTGCCGAACGCGCCCAAACCGTCGAAGCGGGCGGGGCGCTGTCCGGCGTTGCAAAAGCGCTGCCGGCATTACAGCGAGCGCAAAAGCTCGGCAAACGCGCTGCGCGCGTCGGCTTCGATTGGCCCAACATCGATGGTGTGCTCGCAAAGGTTGGCGAGGAGTTGGCCGAGTTGGCCGCGGCGGAGTCCGGTGCGGAAAGGCACGAAGAATTCGGGGACTTGCTGTTTTCTGTCGCCCAGGTTGGACGTCATTTCGGTATTGATGCGGAAGAAGCACTGAGGGCGGCCAATCGGAAGTTTGTGGGTCGATTTGAACATATGGAGAAAAGCCACGCCCGACTGTCCGAACTCGATCCCGAAGCTCTGGAGACAGCCTGGGAAACAGCCAAGCGGGCGACGTAGCGCTCATTCAGGCCGAGTTCAGTTGCGCTCGACTATCGTGCACCCCGTGGCTGACACGAACGTCAGCCGAAAACGGAGTGTAGGACAATGTTTCACAAAAATGTGTTGTTGATTCTGGCGGCCAGCGCCGGCTTGCTTCTTGCGGATTCCGCCGGGGCGGACCGAGTTCGAGAGGGTTATCGAGGCGCAGACGAGGTGCGATTCGACTACGCCAAAGTGCTCGACGTGAAGCCGTTGATTCGTCGGGTTGAAGTGGAAGTTCCGGTTCGCGAGTGTTTCGATCGCGAGGTGGTGGTTGAACGCCGGCCGCGCGTGGGTCGAACCATTGCAGGCGGCATCATTGGTGGCGTTATCGGTAGCCAGTTCGGTGGCGGCAGCGGCCGCGATGCGGCGACCGTGGTCGGTACGCTGATCGGTGCAGCAGCTGCGAACGATCGTCCTGATGTCGCCGAGGTGCGCACACAGCGCGTCTGCGAGACGCGTTACGAATTCGAAACGCGAGAGCGCGTTGACGGGTTTCGTGTGACTTATGTGTACCGCGGCGAGACTTACGTTACGAGAACCCGCAACGATCCCGGCAACCGAATTCGGGTACGGATCAGCGTAGCGCCTGCAGTTCGGTAATCGCGACGCTTATCGTTGCATTCACACGCGCTAATACAGAGAATTTGGATGATGCGATCCTGCCTGACAATTTTGCTGCTCGTGTTACTGGCATTCAGCTCGCCAGTGCACGCGGGGTCTGGCGAACTGCCGTCAGTCCAGGCGGAGTCCGCGACACCGGAAGCGTCGGTCCTCGCAGACAAGGTGTCGCTTGAAGAAGCGGTGCGCCGCGTGCGTCGACAATATGGTGGCAAGATTGTCAGTGCCGAAACACGCGGACGACCGGGCAACCGAGTGCATGTCATCAAGGTTCTCACCGACAACGGGCGCGTACACACTGTGCGCGTCTCCGCGGAGTAACGAGTTATGCGTTTACTCGTTGTAGAAGACGATGATGCGTTGCGAGAGTCGCTGACCCAGCAGTTACTAGCCGAAGGCTATCGCGTTGAGTCGGCGGCGGACGGACAGGAAGGGCTGTACTTCGCGCGTGAGTATCCCATTGACCTCGCAATCATCGATCTCGGCTTACCCGGACTCCCTGGCATTGACCTGATCAAGCAACTGCGCGGTTCCGGCCACAACTATCCCGTGCTGATTCTGACGGCACGCGACGGCTGGCAGGACAAAGTGGACGGTCTGCAGGCAGGCGCCGACGACTACGTGTCGAAGCCGTTCCATTTCCCGGAGGTCTCCGCTCGGATCAACGCACTGTTGCGCCGCGCTGGCGGTTGGGGCTCCGCAATCCTCGATTGCGGTGAAGTTCGGCTCGACACTGCCGCGCAGACATTGTTCGTGAGCGACGAGGAAATCGATCTGACGTCGTTTGAGTACCAACTCCTGGAATATCTGATGATGCGCGCGGGAGAGGTTGTTTCGAAGACCGAGTTGACCGAACGGTTGTACGATCAGGATTATGAGCGGGACAGTAATGTGATCGAGGTGTTCATCGGTCGACTGAGGAAGAAGCTCGATCCGGACAACGTGACGAAACCGATCGAGACGTTACGTGGCCGGGGCTATCGATTTGCGCTCGAACGCAACGTGCAGGAGTAAGGCGCGCCGATGCGTTCGCTAAGAGCGCGATTGCTGTTGGTGACCAGCGTGCTGCTGGCCGGTGCTCTGGCGATTGTAGGCGTGATTCTGGATGAGAGTGTGCGCGCCGCGCTCGACGAGGAGCAGCGCGAGTTACTCGACTCGAAAATTATCATGTTACTGGCTGTGGCGGAGCCGAGTCAGGAGCAGTCTCTAACGTTTCCTCCCGACCTTCCGGAGCAGCGATTCAACAATCCCGGTTCCGGGCTTTACGCAAAAGTCCGAGACCGAAGTGGTGCATTTCTTTGGCGTTCGGAATCGGCGTTGGGGCTCACTTTCGATCCCGACACACCGCTTCCCGCGCCCGGCGAACAAGTCTATGTTCGCCAGCAGACCAGCAACGGCGACACGCTGCTCACCGTGACTCTGGGGGTCGTCTGGACGTTCGACGACGACACCGAGCGCTACTTCGCTTTGAGCGCTGCTGAGAGTGAGCGCGCGATCATTGCACCTTTGGAGCGGTTTCGTGGACAGATGTTCGCGGCTTTTGCTCTGGTGGCAATCGCACTGTTGATCGGAATGGGGTTGGTGCTGTCCTGGTTGTTGCGACCTCTCGGTCAAATTGCAGGCGAAATTTCAGCCGTCGAATCGGGGCATCGTGCAGCGCTGTCCGACGAATATCCGAGTGAGCTTTCGGGTGTTGCGCGAAACTTGAATGCGCTGATGCGAAGTGAGCAAAGACGCACCGAACGTTATCAGCAGACTTTGGCGAATCTTGCGCACAGCTTGAAGACGCCGTTGGCGGCCGCACAGGCCAATCTGGGCGACGACGAGGCCGCGCAGCCCGTGCACTCGCAACTGCAGCGAATGGAGCAGATCGTTCGCTATCAATTATCGCGTTCTGCGATTACGACAGGCCGCACGGTAGGCAAGACGCGCGTTCCGGTTTTCGATGAAGTCAGTCAGATGTTAGGTGCGCTGGATAAGGTGTATCGAAGCAAGAACGTCCGCGGTGAGATCGAAATGCCAGCGGATCTCGTGTTTCAGGGCGACAAGGGCGATCTCGTTGAGATATTGGGTAATCTGCTCGACAACGCCTATAAGTGGTGCCGCCAGAGAGTGCTGATCGTTGGTTTGGAGGATGCGGGCCTTAACTTGGTTATCGAGGATGACGGGCCCGGTGTTCCCGCCGATGCCGTCGCAGCCGCATTGCGGCGCGGGACGCGTCTCGATGAAACGGTGCCGGGTTCGGGCATTGGTCTTGCGGTCGTCGCCGAACTGGTGGCTCAGTATGGCGGCAAGCTGGAAATTCGTCGGAGCGATCTTGGCGGCGCAGCAGTACATCTGAACTTTCCGCGTTCATAGAATCCCGCAATCGGGTTGTGCCACAATTTGCGGATGAGTGGTTTCTCCGACGCCGCAATAGCGCGCCGACATGAACAGAAGCCTGATCTGAGGATTCACGATCCGGAATTGCCTATCAACGCACATCGCGATGCCATCATCGAGGCGTTGAAGCAGCATCGCGTCCTGGTGGTCGCCGGAGAGACGGGGTCGGGCAAAACAACCCAGCTGCCGCGCTTTGCGCTTGCAGCCGGATACGGTCGAACCGGCATGATCGGGCACACACAGCCTCGACGGATCGCGGCGCGTTCGGTCGCGGCACGCATTGCCGAGGAAGCCGCGCTGCCGCTCGGGCAGGGCGTCGGTTATGCGATTCGCTTTGATGATAAGAGCTCAGACCAAACCTTAGTGCGCTTGATGACGGATGGCGTGTTGCTCAACGAAGTGCAACGCGATCGGACATTGCGACGCTACGATGTCGTTATCATCGATGAGGCACATGAGCGCAGTCTGAACATCGACTGTTTACTCGGATTGCTTAAGGGCGCAATCGAACGACGCCCGGATCTGCGAGTCATCGTGACTTCCGCCACAATTGACGTCGAACGTTTTTCGCGCTTCTTCTCAAATGCACCGATCATCGAGGTGTCCGGACGCGGCTATCCGGTCAAGGTTGAGTACGCGGCCATCACCGTTGCGCGCGATGATAGCCGGCGCCTCGCTCGCCAGGTCGTAGACGGTGTAGCGCGACTGATCGATGAACCGCTACCGAAACATGCGAAGGACATCCTCGTGTTCCTGCCGGGCGAGCGAGAAATCCGTGATGCCGAGCGTGCGTTATCCAAGTCGGGATTGCTTGGCAGAGGTTATGAGGTTGTTCCGCTCTTTGGTCGATTGTCCGATAAGGATCAGCAATTGGTGTTCAAGCCGAGTCGGCAACGACGCGTGGTGCTGGCAACCAATGTCGCCGAGACCTCGATCACCGTCCCACGAATCGGAGCCGTGCTCGATACCGGGTTGGCTCGTATCAATCGTTATTCTCCGCGTGCGCGTGTCACGCAACTCCAGCTCGAGCCGGTGTCGCAGGCCAGTGCCAACCAACGTAGCGGGCGGTGCGGGCGGATCGGGCCTGGCGTTTGTGTCAGGTTGTATAGCGAGGACAGCTTCGCCGAACGCGCCGAGTTCACCGATCCCGAAATGCTTCGGACAAACCTATCGAGTGTTGTCTTGTTAATCGCATCGCTCGGGATCCATCCAGTTGCGGACTTTCCGTTTCCTGACCCGCCAGAGCCCGGTCGTTTGGATGATGCACTCCGTGAACTCCGGGAGTTGCGTGCACTCGATGATCGTGATCGCATCACGAAACTGGGTCGGCGATTGGCGCGACTCCCGCTTGATCCTCGGTTGGGTGCGATGTTAATTGCGGCGAAGCCGGGTGCGGTCATCGGGGCCGTGCTGGTTATTGTGACCGGACTGTCGATCCAGGATCCACGCCTGCGGCCGGTCGAGGCAGCGTCAGCCGCTGACCAGGCGCATGAAGTCTTCGCGGACAACGAGTCGGATTTTTTGTCGTTGCTGAAGCTCTGGGATGCATCTCGTGCGGTGCGCCAGAAAGGTCGCGGCCACTGGGAGCGGTGGTGCGAGGCGAATTTTTTGTCGTCTCGACGTTTGCGAGAGTGGCAGGAGATGGCGCGGCAAATCGGTAAAATCGTAAACGCTCGGTGGGACTCGGAATTCGGCGGGGTAGTGCAGGACAAATCGTTTCGAGCCGACGTCCACTATGCTCTGTTGACCGGGTTGTTGACGCGCGTGGGTCATGTGCGTGATCGGGGAAATTACGAAGGCGTCAGTGGTCGTGAGTTCAACCTGCATAAAGCCTCGGTGCTTTCTGGCAAATCGCCCAAATGGGTCATGGCGCTCGAGGTTGTGCGTACGCACAAGGCCATGGCACGAATCGCAGCGTCTGTCACACCGGGTGCTGTGGCATCCGCAGCAACACACCTCACCCGATACGAATACTCAGACCCGTATTGGAACGCGCGCAAAGGGCGTGTTGAGGCCAAGCGAACGACCCTGCTGGGCAAGCTCGTTCTGATCGCTAACCGGCGGGTTCCGTTCGAGCCAGTCGACCGCAACACTGCGCGAAAGGTGTTTATTCGCGAAGCGCTAATTAACGATCGTCTGGGCGGGACGTTTGATTTCGCCGAATTCAACCGCCGGGAACGTGAGGCGCTTGCCGAGCTCGAGGGTCAACTGCGTCGTGCTGTTGAAGTTAGAACCTCTGACATCTTCGAAATATTTGATAGGCATCTTCCGAAGACCGTTGTCAGTCGCGGCACACTCTCCGATTGGTTGAAGCGTGACTCTGAGAACGACGCGAAACTCAGAATTGATCGCGAGCAGTTGCTGGCCGAGAATACACAGCCGGATGTCGTTGCGACGCCGCCGGTTGCAGCGGTGCGCGGCAACACGTTGCCATTGACCTATCGTTTTGCGCCCGATCGTGAACGGGACGGTGCGACACTCACGGTGCCTGTCGGTCTGCTCGGCGCGCTGACCCCTCGAGATGTCGAGCAAGCGGTCCCGCAGTTTCTTCAGCAGCGTGTCGCCGCGCGTTTGCGGGCATTGCCGAAGCGCGATCGTAAGCGTCTGCATCCGATCGCAAGTACCGCAGAGGCGCTGGTATTGACGCTCTCCGTACTGCCGGATAGTGCATTGGCGCTGAATGATCGTCTTGCCGGGGTGTTGCTGCGCGAGTACGGCATCCAGGTGGAAAACTCGGTCTGGTCCGCGCTGGTGGAGTCGGACTATTGGTTCCCGAGACTCTCCATCGTCGATGACGACGGGCAGGAAATCGCAGCGGGGCGAGACTTGCAAGCGCTTCGGCGCCATTGCCAGCCAGAGAAGCGCGCAAACGTCGAAGCGCAACCCGAGAGCATCCGGCCGGTGACTCCAACCGATTTCCCAACGCTTGAGCCGTCCTACGCGAAGCGCCGTGGAAATGTTCAGGTCACGGTTTTCCCCGCATTGAGCGTCCAACCGTCAGGCATTGTCGTTCACGAGTTTCTGGATCCAATCAGTGCCTCCGACGCACAGACACGCGCGGTATCAGAACTGTTGAAGCGTCGCTTCAAGGATCAGGTCAAGTCGCTGCGCAAGGACTTGTTCGGCAACAGGGAGACGCTACTCCTGTGGGCCGTGTTCGATGATTCAGGTGGCGCCGCGCTGGCAGATGATTTGGTCGACGCGAGTCTACGGGCGGCTTTCGGTCAGAATTTTGATCTCATTCGCGATGCCGAAGCATGGCAAAGCCTGGTTGAACAAGGCGCCGCAAAGATCATGCCGGAAGGGCAGGCTCTGCTGCGCATACTGCCAGAGATTCTGTCGCGCTTTGCAGATTGCACAAAGCGACGTCGCGGCACGGTCGATGCCTTCGCGGAGGCACGCGATGACGTTCGGTCGCAAATCGACGCTTTGGTCTTTCCAGGGTTCCTAATGGCGACCCCGGTCAGGACGATCTCCGAGTTGGCGCGGTACATTGCGGGCGCTGAATTGCGACTTGAGCGTATTGCAGGCAATCCGGCCCGCGACAACGAATCGATGGCGATGGTGCACAGTCTGGAGGCAAGGCGTCGCGCATTGACGGCATTTACGGGATTGAGCCAGCGACGTGCGGCAGAGGAGTTTCGCTGGTTGATCGAGGAGCTGCGCGTTTCGCTATTCGCACAGTCTCTCGGCACACGCGAGAAAGTCTCGCTACGCCGTCTCGAGAAGCGCTGGGATGAGATTCTTCGGATGCCGGAGTAGAGAGGCTCTAGCGAAGCTTCCGTGCGATACTTGCGCACCATGAGTGATTCCTCAGACGTGAACAATAACCGCATCGTGTTTGTCACCACCGGTGGTACGATCGACAAAGTCTACTTTGATGCTGCGAGCCAGTATGAAATCGGCGAAGCGGTCGTCGAGCATATCCTCGCTGAAGCTCTGGTCGATATTGAGTACGAAGTCTTGCCGCTAATGCGCAAGGACAGCCTCGAGATGGACGCCACGGATCGCGCACGAATCCGCGAGGCGATTCTCGAGCATCCGGCGCGTCGTTTCGTGGTGACCCACGGGACAGACACGATGTCTCTGACCGCCGACGCGTTGCTGCCGATGTCAGACAAAACGGTGGTCTTGACGGGTGCTCTGACGCCGGCGCGTTTCAGGACCACCGATGCAGTGTTTAACGTCGGGATGGCCGTTGCCGCGGCGCAGAGTCAAACTTCTGGTGTGTTTATTGCGATGAGCGGTCAGGTTTTCGCTGCCGGCACGGTCATTAAGAACCGAGAGAAGAATCGCTTCGAGAAGATCTCGGGAGTTTGACTGAGAAGATAGAGGCGGCAATCGCAGGTGTCACCGATCGTCCGATCGACTATGTGCTCAATACACATTGGCACTTCAATCACTAGGGTGGCAACGAGAACCTGGGTAAAAAGGGTGCGCTGATCGTAGCGCATGACAACGTCCGTCAGCGTATCAAGACTGGCCAGCGGCTAGAACGCTTCAATACGGATATTCCACCGTCGCCTAAAGTTGCGCTACCGGTCTTCACGTTCGATCAGACTTTAAGCCTGCACGCGTAAGTGTGTCCTAGAAGACTACAGAACGATGTTGAGCGCCATTCGGAAGGAAGTTGCGCTCATGCTCGACGGTGGCAAAGACGCCGATGAGATCCTCGCGACGAAACCGAGCGTGGCGTTTGATGCATCCGCGAACGCAAACGGGTTTTTGACGCCGGATCAGTTTGTGATCAGTGTGATCAAGTCGCTCGACGCCCAATGAGGTGCGCCGAGCGACTCATGCAACACGGCTGAGCTTCTTTACAGATCGAAGTTGATGCCCTGAGCCAATGGCAGCTCGTGGCTCCAGTTGATTGTGTTCGTCTGGCGTCGCATGTACGCCTGCCACGAGTCGGAGCCAGCCTCGCGGCCGCCACCAGTTTCCTTCTCGCCGCCAAATGCACCGCCGATCTCGGCACCCGACGTGCCGATGTTGACGTTGGCGATGCCGCAATCCGAGCCCGTAGCGGCCAGGAATTGCTCGGCGTGTTGCAAGCGGTCCGTGAAGATTGCCGAAGACAATCCCTGACGAACGTCATTCTGCATTGCAATTGCCTGGTCCAGAGTCTCGAATTCGATGACATAGAGTAGGGGCGCGAAAGTCTCATCCTGGACGATTTGCCAATCGTTCTTGGCGGTCGCGATCGCCGGCTTGACGAAATTTCCTGGGCCTTCGATAGCCTCGCCGCCAACCAGCAATTCACCACCAGCGTCTTTGACAGCGGCGACTGCGTTCAAAAAACGCTCGACCGAGGATTCGTCGATCAATGGTCCCATCAGCGTGTCGGGATCCAGCGGATCGCCAATGCGAACTTGCCCGTACGCGCCAACCAGCTTCTCGACTAGCTCCGCTTTGCGCGATTGGTGCACGAGAACGCGGCGTGTCGTCGTACAGCGCTGCCCGGCCGTACCGACGGCGCCGAATACGATGGCTGGAACAGCGAGGTCCATGTTCGCGAATTCGTCGACGATCAGTGCATTGTTGCCGCCCAGTTCGAGCAACGATCGTCCCATGCGTTGTGCGACTCGTGCGCCAACAGCGTTGCCGACTTCGCAAGAGCCGGTAAATGACATCAATGCCACACGGCGGTCATCGACAAACGTGTTCGCAAGATCGGTGCCCGAGTCGTTGAACAAAAAGAAGATCGGCGGATGGCCAAGGTCGGTCAGGACCTGGTTGCAGATCTTTTGAACCGCGACTCCGCACAGAACGGTCTTCGGCGACGGTTTCCAGATGCTGACATTGCCAGCAATAGCGGCGATGAACGCGTTCCACGCCCAGACGGCCACCGGGAAGTTAAACGCCGAGATGATCCCAACGACACCCAATGGATGCCACTGCTCGTACATCCGATGCAACGGACGTTCCGAATGCATGGTCTTGCCGTACATCATCCGGGACTGACCGACCGCGAAATCGGCGATATCGATCATCTCCTGAACTTCGCCATCTCCCTCGGCCTTGATTTTGCCCATCTCCAGTGTGACGAGGCTACCGAGTTCGTCTTTCTTTGCGCGCAGCGCTTCACCGACCAATCGAATCGCTTCACCGCGCTGTGGCGCTGGGACCTGCTTCCAGCGTTGTGCCGCGTCCAAAGCTGCATTCATGATGGCTTCGTAGTCGGCCGCGCTGCTGGCGTCAACGCTGCCAAGCGTGCTGCCATCGGTCGGGCTGTGTGACACGATTGCGTTGCCGGTCGCCGGCAGAGGCTGATCGCCGATCCAGCTTCCGGGGTTCGAGTCCTTGAGTTCAAGTGCTTCGAGAACTTGATGGGTCATGTTGATGTCCTGTTACTGATTACTGGAGTTGGTTGCGATGGCCCGCGCGGAGACGTTGCTCGTGCCGCCATCGGCGTAGTAGCTACCGAAACGGTTGTCGAGTATTTCGCCGAGGCTGAACGCTTCTTGCGCGATGAAACCCTGGAACCGGTCAGGTTCTGCGAGAACCTTGTCGACAACCGCGCAAATACCGCTTGCGGTCGTGATCTGAATGGCCGACCAAAGCTTGCCCGCCACAAACTGCGGATAAACTTTGTTGACGTAGTTCTCCTCGCGGAGCACGCCGTTCTGCGTACCCGTGACTGCGGTGTAAACAATGACGACATCCTGCAGCGTTTGCGGCACCGCATTCTCGAGGATTCGCTTCAGCGTCTGACGATCATCCCGAAGTTTCAGTCCGTTCATCAGCAAGCGCATCTGCTCGCAGTGTCCTGGATAGCGCATCGTTTTGTAGTCCATATTCTGGACTTTGTCGGCATAGGTTTCTGCGAGTGAACCCAAGCCGCCGGAGGTGTTGAACGCCTCGTATTCGGTGCCATCGATCTGGATCTTCTCGAGGCCCTCGAGTGCGAGTACTTTGGTCAACTCGCCATCGACAATGCTCTCGCAAAGGTTGGCGTATTCGTTGATCACGCCTTCCGTCGACCAGGTCAGTGAGTACTTCAGCACGTTATTCGGATTCTGCGGGAGCGCACCGACTCGCAATTTGACGGACCGGATCGAATCGAAATGACTGATCAGCTCGTTCGCCGCAATGCTGATGAACCCGGGCGCGAGTCCGCACTGCGGAACAAAAGCGGTTGTAGCGCCGTCGGCGTGACCGCGTACGGCTTCCGTAACCGCGACATCTTCGGTCAAGTCAAAGTAGTGCAGGGCGTGTTCGCGCGCGACCTCAGCAACCAGCGGGTTGCAGTAGAACGGCAAACTCGAAATCACCGCGATAGGGCGGTGCTCGGTGACATGAGCGACCAGCGCGTCTTTGTCGGTAGCGTCAATTTCAAACGCGCGAACGTTGTCCAGATCGTGCTTGGCGGCGACCGACTTCGCTGCGCTTGCGGACGCATCGGCAATCTGGACGTCAAAGTCCCCGGAGTCGCCCAACAGGCCGGAGATCAGCGCGCCGATCTTCCCGGCACCGAGAATCAGTACCTTGTGCATTATGTTGTCCCTTATGGATCTTGTCGTGGCGCGGCATACGAGAACCGCGCTGAGTGGCGCGCAGTGTGCCAACTTGACTCGAAATGCGCCAGATCAGACCGCGCGCGCAGAGCAGGTTCTGCAACGTTGTTTCATTGGTAACCAGATGGGCCGCAAGGAGTTTTTGCAACGCACAAAACGGCTGTGGCACACTCCGCCGATGAGCCGTTCAACCAAAGAAAATACATGGCATCCCGCAAGTTGGGAGGGCAAAGTTGCCCGCCAGATGCCAACATACCCGGACGCCGACGCTTTGCGCTCGGCGGTGTCCCGTCTGTCGTCACTACCGCCGTTGGTGACCTCCTGGGAAGTCGACAACCTCAAAGCGCGGATTGCGTCCGCACAGCGTGGCGAGTCGTTTGTTCTGCAGGGCGGTGACTGCGCCGAGACCTTCGACGATTGCACCTCAGAAAACATAGTCGCGAAACTCAAGATTCTGCTGCAAATGAGTCTGGTTATGCTTTACGGCATGCAAAAGCCGGTCGTGCGCATTGGTCGTTTCGCGGGTCAGTATGCAAAACCTCGATCTGCTGATACAGAAACTCGTGGTGACCAGACGCTGCCGAGTTTTCGTGGTGATCTCGTCAACCGTCCCGCGTTCACTTCTGAGGATCGGATTCCAGATCCGGAGCTGATTCTTCGAGGCTATGAGCGGTCTGCGCTGACCCTGAATTTCATCCGGGGATTGGTGGATGGCGGCTTCGCGGACCTGCATCATCCTGAATACTGGGATCTCGACTGGGTGAACCATTCGCCGCTGTCGGCAGAGTATGAAAAAGTGACCGGTGAAATCTCACGGTCTCTGGATTTCTTTGAATCGATCTCTGGGCAGGCGATCCATCAAACCCGGCGTGCGGAATTTTTCACCGCACACGAAGGTCTGCATCTTCACTACGAGCAGTCGCAGACGCGTCTGCGCCGAGAACGGTGGTACGACCTTACGACTCACTTCCCGTGGATCGGCATGCGCACGGCCATGCTCGATGGGGCGCACGTTGAGTACTTCCGCGGCATCACCAATCCGATCGGCATCAAGATCGGCCAAGGCATGGATTCGGAGTGGCTGCAGGAACTGCTCGGTGTGTTGAACCCGTCGAACGAAGCCGGCCGTATCACACTGATCCACCGACTGGGCGCGGGTAACGTCGAATCCCATCTGCCGCGCCTGATTGAGGCAGTGCAGGCAACCGGCAGTCCTGTGTTGTGGGTGTGTGATCCTATGCACGGTAACACCGAGTCCACGGAAGCCGGTTACAAAACCCGAAGGTTCGACAACATCGTTTCGGAAATCGAAGCATCCTTCCGTGTGCACCAGGCGCAAGGTACTTACCTCGGCGGTGTTCACCTCGAATTGACCGGCGACAACGTCACCGAATGCACGGGCGGGGCGCGGGGACTTACCGATGCGGATTTGGCGAGAGCCTACAAGTCGCAGGTTGACCCACGTTTGAACTACGAGCAAGCGCTCGAAGTCGCTCTGCGTATCGCGGGTTTGCGCTAGTCGTCCTCGCGTTGAGTTAGTCGCTGCCACGCGACGCGGTCGGGAACGCGCGCGTGTGCGCCAGGTGCTAATCCATTCAACGAAAACGGACCGATCTCGGTTCGGATCAAACGTAGTGTCGGCGCCCCAGCCGCAGCGGTCATTCTTCGGACCTGTCGATTGCGGCCCTCGCTGATCTTCAAAGCGATCCAGCTAGCAGGTACCGACTCGCGGTGACGAATCGGCGGGGTCCGGGGCCACACATCCGGCGAGGCGATCACCTCGGCGAACTGAGCGCGCGCTGGACCATCTTTCAACGTTACCCCTTTCACAAGTACCTCACAGACGCGCTCGGCACCGGCGCGGTCCATTTCGATTTGTGCCCAGTAGGTTTTTTCGATCTTGAATCTCGGGTTCGATAACCGACTCTGGAGTCGACCGTCGCTGGTCAACAACAACAGCCCCTCGCTGTCATAGTCGAGACGACCCGCCGCATAAACGTCGGGCGTATCGATGAAGTCCGCAAGCGTCTGCTTGTTGGAGTCGGTCGTGAACTGCGAGAGCACGCGGAACGGTTTGTTCAACAACAAGGTCGTCAAAGCGAATCGCCTGTCGCGCGGCTCAGACCAGCTCGGCGTCCGTCATGACCTCGACCAGAGACGGTCCCTCATGCGCTATCGCTGCGCGAATGGCGTCGTCGAGGTCTTCACGCTTTTTCACTCGCACGCCCATGCCACCGCACGCGCGTGCAAACGCCGCGAAGCTAGGGTTCACCAAACTGGTTTGCCAGACCGCGAACTCAGCGGCTTTTTGTTCCTTGGTGATTTTCCCAAGCTCCGCGTTGTTCATCAGAATATGCGTGATGTTCATGCCGTACTTCACGGCAGTTGTGAACTCCATGGCGTATTGCCCAAAGCCACCATCACCCGAGACAGACACGACTTTCCGCCCGGTGTAGGGCCCGTCTTCCTGAGTGGCGGCCCACGCACCCATCGCGGCGGGGAAGGAGAACCCGATGGAACCGAGGTAGCCGGACATCAACACGCGTTGATTCGCCGCTGGCTCGAAATATCTTCCAAACGAGTAGGTGTTGTTGCCGACGTCGACGGCAATCACTGCGTCGGCTGGCGTCAAGCGTGTCATCGAATCGAACAGTGCCGCCGCTGAGATGCCTTTCGCGTTGTTCTCACTCAGGCGGTTGGTTTTTTCCGTGCGCCATAGAGACCAACGTTCGGCGATTTCGTCACGTTGGTCCGTACCGGCGAGTGACGTTTCATCGAGCGCGGCAGCCAATTGCTGCGCGGTGACGGTCACGTCGCCGAGAATCGGCATATCGACGGGGTGGCGCTTGCCAAGACGCATTGGGTCGTTGTCGACCTGGATGGTGGCCTTAGTCGGATAAATGCCGGTGTGATCAGAGAAACTCGCGCCGAATACCAGAAGGACGTCAGCTTCGTTCATGAACCAGCTCGCGATCGGTGTGCCGGATCGGCCCAGCACGCCTGCGGCCAATAGGTGTGCGTCTGCGATCTGACCCTTGGCTTTGAACGTGGTTGCGATGGGTGCTGAAAGAGTCTCGGCGAGTTGGATAACCTCTGGCATTCCTTCGAGCGCACCGTAACCGACGATGATCATCGGACGTTTGGCGTTGCTGAGCGTCTTGATCGCCGCGTCGAGACTGCCGGCTGCCGGCGCAACACGCAGATCAGCCGTTCTCCCTTGCGGCGTGGAGGCTTCGACACCTGCCGGCGCTGCCATGGGCTGCACGTTATCGGGGAAAACGAGGTGACCAACGCCGCGCTTGTAAATCGCGGTTTTAATCGCTTGCGACATCAACAGAGTGTGGTCGGACTGTGGGTGCACGGTTTCCGAGAATTCGGCGACGCTCTCGAACGCGGCTTCAAGGTCAATGTCCTGGAAGGCATGGACGCCAACGACCTGGTCCTGCACTTGGCCGGTTAACGCCAACGCTGGTGCACCGTCGACTTTCGCATCCCAGAGTCCGGTCAACAGGTTGGTGGCGCCAGGACCGGCGATCGTCAGTGCGGCAGCCGGTGTCCCGGTGAGCTTGCCGTATCCGGAAATCGCGAAGGCTGCGGCGCCTTCGTGTCGGATGCCGAAGTAGCGCAATTCATTGCGCGACTCGCACAGGCGTAGCGCGTCAGCGAGGCCGAGGTTGGAGTGACCGACCATACCGAAGACCGAGGTAACACCCCAATTCACCATGGTCTCGGCCATCAGGTCTGCGACACTGCGTGGCCGCTCCGGTTCGTCCGGGATCGCCACGAAGACCTCATCGCCACGGATTTCGACGTCAAACATCTGCTGGCCACTATCTTCATGGCCACCCGGTGGTTTGCCCGTCAACGGGTCGAAGTCCCAGCCGTGCCATGGGCAGCGCAACCAGCACTTGCCTTCAATGCCTTTTTCGATGGCGCCCTCGCCGAGCGGTCCGCCCTGGTGGGGGCAGCGGTTATCCATCGCCGCCCACTCGCCCTCGAAATGTACGAGCGCGAGCGACTGGGTGCCTGCGGTCACCGACTTGACACGACCGTCAGCAAGTTCGCTAACGTTGGCGACTTTGTGCCAGCTGAATTCCTGTTGCGATTCGGACATGACACTTCTCCGCAGACCTTTCCCACACGACACCATGAAGAATAACGCGGGCGGGCGCCACTGTGGTTCGATTTTGTTTGCCCCGCGCGTCGTGTTACAACCCGTGTAGCTGTCTGGGGGGGTGGCACCGGAAGGGGGAGATCAACATGGTACATAGGCAAGCTAAAGTTCGCGTTATGGGAAGCAGGCGAACGAAAGTCTGCGTCAACACGCGGAGTCGATTCATTTGAGTGTCGAGACGGCGCAGTGGCTGGTCGCCGGTTTTGGGATCTACGTTCTGCTCGGCTTCATTGTGGCAGTGATGTTCATTGCAGGCGGCGTTGGTCGCATTGACCCGGCGGCGCGCGGCACCGGAATGCGCTGGAGCGTTCGTCTTCTCGTTGCGCCGGGTATCGTCGGCCTTTGGCCGATCATGTTGGTGAAATGGTTCACGCAGACCGAGCCCCCGATCCAATGAAGCGTTCTCATCGACTCTGGCATCTGTGGTTGTGGTTGGTCGTGACGCCCGCAATCGCTGCTCTGCTCTGGTTTGGCACTCAGGCTAGGCCAGTCGCGCCGCTGGTCGATTCGTTACCCGCGGACGCGATGGAACCAACCTGATGTCACATGATTATCAACGCGTCCAGTGGACGCCGATCAAGAAACGCTACGACCAGTGGATCGCGGTCGGCGTGGTCGTGTTCCTGGGCGTGTTTATCGGCGCAAGCCTGACGTTGCAGACTGACGGGGCGACGCTTAATCCGGTGCAGGTTCTGATCCGAGCGTTCGGTACGTTGGCGTTCATGATGTTGACGCTGATCTTGTGCATCGGACCGCTCGCGCGCTTGTCGGATCGATTCAAGCCATTGCTATACAACCGGCGCCATCTTGGCGTGGTGACGTTCCTGATCGCGCTGGTCCACGGAGTTTTGGTCACGATCTGGTACCACGGCTTTGGTGATTTGAATCCGCTTGTTTCACTGCTGGTATCAAACCCGCGTTACGACAGTCTCGCGGGCTTTCCGTTTGAATCGCTCGGCTTGTTCGCGTTAATGGTGATGTTCCTGATGGCCGCAACCAGCCACGATTTTTGGAACGCAAACCTGGGTCCTGGGTTGTGGAAAGCCCTGCACATGGGCGTGTATCTCGCATTTACTGCTCTGGTCGGGCACGTGGTGCTGGGCGTTATCCAATTCGAAAAGCATCCGCTCTACGTGATCGCGATCGTTGCGGCTGCCGTCAGTGTTGCAGGGCTGCATCTGGTGACTGCCTGGCGCACGCTTCGTGAATCGGGAACGTATGCCGCCGACGGCTGGCTGGACGCCGGTCATGTCGACACATTCGTGCCGTCGCGTGCTCGAATCGTTCGTCCTGCACGGGCCGAAGCCATCGCGGTGTTCTTTCATGACGGGCAGTACTACGGCGTGTCGCATGTCTGTCGCCATCAGGGCGGGCCACTAGGCGAGGGCAAGGTGGTCAATGGATGCATCACCTGTCCGTGGCATGGATTTCAATACCAACTGGCCGATGGTCGATCACCCGCGCCGTTCACGGAGCGCATTGCGACCTATGAGACGCGCGTGGAAGGCGGCCATGTATGGGTGAGCGCCAGGCCCAATTCATTCACATGATCCGCGGAGGTGCGCATGGCTGATTTTGAACAAGTGTCGAGAACCCGTGTTTCGGCATAGCTATGAGCAAGAGGTCAACCGATGAGTGATCGCGACGACGATTTTTTTGTCGGCTGGGCGGAGCCGCTCGAGAAGGACCGGCGCTTCTTCCTGAAGGCGGGGATCGGTTTGACGGTGACGACCGCGGCTGCGGCGGCGGGGTTTGCACTCGCACAGCGACAGCCAAGCCCAGGCGTTTGGAATCTCGCGGACGTACGAGAATTTCGTGGGCAGGTCGTTTCATCGCCATACCCCATGTTGCGAACGGCAGACGTCACCGGCGCGCCGATGACAGCGTTGCTCGCCTGCGAAACCAAGTGTGGGGTGCAGGCACGGCTGAATTCGGTCAAGGATGGACCTGTGGTTGTCCGTGGCACGCTGATTCAGCGAGGTCCGCACGCAATGATCACGGTGGTCGAAGGCGTCGACTGGATCGAGCCGAGTGCCGAGCCGGTGCCCGCAGCACTGGTGTTTGAATCGCCGGAACCGGTATCAGACGTGACTCTGGACGGAGAGATCCTGGATACCAAGTGTTGGTTTGGCGCCATGAATCCAAACGAAGGAAAGTCTCATAAAGCGTGCGCAAGTCTCTGTATTCGCGGAGGTATTCCACCGGCTTTGTACGTCCAGACGCCGCAGAAGCAGAGTGCTCTGATGATCATGACACACCGGGGCCAGGGGTTTGGTCCGGAGTTGCTACCATTCGTCGCCGACCCTGTCCGCGTGTCTGGGCAGTTGTCGCACTGGGGCGATTTGCTACTTCTCGACACGGGAATCGAGCGCGTCGATTTTCTAAGCTAGTTTCTGCCCAGCGACTGTCGCAGTTCCCACGAAGGCTGCGCCTCGCAGCGCTTGAATGCGATACAATGCGGCCGCGTTTTGAGGCCCGCCGTGCCATGCGGTGACCGCGCCTCTGGGGACAAGCAGGATAGGTCATGAACTACGACAAGATTACTGTGCCTGAAGATGGGCAGCCGATTGAACTCACGCCGGATTTCCGACTGGAAGTGCCGGACAACCCGATCATTCCGTATATCGAAGGCGATGGTATCGGCATCGACGTTACGCCGGTGATGCTGGACGTCGTCAATGCGGCGGTCGAGAAAGCCTACGGCGATCGACGCAAGATCGCGTGGATGGAAATCTACGCTGGCGCGAAGGCGAGCGAGGTCTACGAGAGCGCAACGTTCCTGCCGGACGAAACGCTGGACGTTCTGAAACGCTTTGTCGTGTCGATCAAAGGACCATTGGCGACGCCGATCGGCGGCGGGATTCGCTCACTGAACGTGTCGATTCGTCAGACCTTAGATCTTTACGCCTGCGTGCGCCCGATTCGCTACTTCCCCGGTGTGAACACGCCGATGAAGGATTCGGAGCTTGTGAACATGGTCGTGTTCCGTGAGAACACCGAAGATATCTACGCGGGCATCGAATACCCGACCGGGTCGCAAGAAGCGCAGAAGCTGATCAAGTTCCTGCAGGAAGAGCTTGGGGTCACTAAGATCCGCTTCCCGTCGAGCTCGGGTATCGGCATTAAGCCGGTGTCGCGCGAGGGCTCGGAGCGTCTGGTTCGCAAGGCGTTGAACTACTGCATCGACAACGATCTCAGTTCGGTGACGCTTGTTCACAAAGGCAACATTATGAAGTTCACCGAAGGTGCCTTCTGCCAGTGGGGCTATGAGCTTGCAGCGAAAGACTACGGTGCGGAGCCGAAAGACGGTGGACCCTGGATGGCGTTCAAGAATCCACGCACCGGTCGCGAGATCATCGTTAAGGACGTCATCGCGGATAACTTCCTGCAGCAGATTTTGTTGAAGCCCGAGGACTACGACGTCATCGCGACTTTGAACTTGAACGGTGACTACATTTCCGACGCGTTGGCGGCTCAGGTTGGCGGCATCGGTATTGCTCCGGGCGCGAACATCGGCGATGGCGTCGGCGTATTCGAGGCAACGCACGGCACCGCGCCGGGCTTCGCCGGCAAGGATCGCGTCAACCCGGGGTCGCTGGTGTTGTCTGCGGAGATGATGCTGCGCTATCTCGGGTGGACCGAAGCGGCGGATCTGATCATCAAGGGCATCGGTAATACGATCGCGAACAAAGAGCTCACATTCGACCTTGCGCGTCTGCGCGAAGCTATTCGTGCGCCGAAGCGTGAAGGACCTGCGAGCGGGAAAGACGACGTCAAAGAGAACCTGGAGCAACTCGTGCCTGGCGCGAAGTTGCTCGGCACGAAAGGTTTTGGTGAGGCGATCATCCGCCATATGGATGACTAAGCGCGCGTCAATCCCTTCAGACTGGTATGACGCGGGCTGTGTTGACTGCCCGCGTCTTGCCAGCTTTCTTGCGGAGGTGCGCGAGGCCAAACCTGAGTATCACGCGCTGCCCGTACCCCCTTTCGGCGATCGGAAAGCCAAACTGTTGATCGTCGGGCTGGCACCGGGGATGCATGGTGCCAACGCCACCGGTCGAGCGTTCACCGGCGACTATGCCGGTGTCCTTTTGTACGAGACGCTGTTCAAGCTCGGAATGTCCACCGCACCGCAGTCCGAGTCAGCCGACGATGGCTTGAAGCTCAACGGCGTCAGAATCACCAACGCTGTGAAATGCCTGCCGCCGCAGAACAAGCCCGTGGGTGCCGAGATCAATACGTGCAACCGGTTTCTCGCGGCTGAGCTCAGCGGGTTGCCCAAAGACGGCGTCATCCTGGCGTTGGGTGGCATCGCGCATCGTGCCGTGATCAAGGCGTATGGATTGCGACAGGCGGGCTATGCGTTTGGCCATGCCGCCGAACACACGCTTGATAACGGCATTCGCATGGTCGATTCGTATCACTGCAGCCGCTACAACACCAACACAGGACGGTTGACCACCGAGATGTTTGTGAATGCGATGGGGATCGCGGCGACGTTGGCGGGTGTCGGGTCGGTTGCATGAGCGAAGCGGAGTTCGACGCTAAGGCGTTTATCGACGGACTGTCGCATCGTCCGGGCGTTTACCGAATGTACGATGACGAGAACAACGTCATCTACGTCGGCAAAGCGCGGGATCTCAAAAAACGCGTCTCCACCTATTTCAGCGGCAAGGCGAAAGACTCCAAGACCATGGCTTTGGTGGAACGCGTCGCCGATATGGCGGTCACGCTGACCAAGACCGAGTCGGAAGCGTTGTTGCTCGAACATACACTGATCAAGCGCCACCGCCCGCGCTTCAACATCGTGCTGCGTGACGATAAGTCTTACCCGTGGATTCGAGTCAGCACCGAACACGAATTTCCGCGATTGAGTTTCTATCGAGGACCGCGCCGCAAGAAGGGCGAGTTCTACGGGCCGTATCCGAGCGCAGGCGCTGTGAAGAACACGTTGAACGAGTTGCAGAAACTGTTCCGTGTCCGCCAGTGTCGCGACAGTTTTTATGCGAACCGGAGTCGACCGTGTCTGCAATATCAGATCAAGCGCTGCAGCGGACCGTGCGTCGGTTTGGTCGAACCGGAAACGTACGCGCAGGATGTCAAAGACAGCATCGACTTTCTCAAAGGTCGCAATCGCGAAGTCATCGACGGTCTCGTTGCGCGCATGAATCGTGCGTCCGAGGCGCTGGATTTCGAGAGTGCGGCACGGCTGCGCGATCAGGTCGCGCGACTCCGGCGGATCGAGTCGGAGCAATTGGTGTCGACGCGCAATCATGTGGATGCTGACGTTATCGGCATGCATCGTGGTGGTGGCAGCACCAACATCGCGGTCGTGTTCATTCGTGATGGTCGGGTGTTGGGCAGTCGTGACTTTCAACCAGTGAATGCGGCCGGCAACGATGACGTGACCGTGTTGTCGGGTTTCATCGGACAGCTCTATGTGGATCGCGAAGCACCGGCGGAGATCATCGTGCCTCTCGAGTTGCCAGAGGCGGATCTTTTGTCAGAGGCGCTTGCCGAGCAGGCGGGTCGGAAAGTGGCCGTGCGTCACTCGGTACGCGGTGATCGGGCAGGGTGGCTCGCGATGGCGAGCGACAATGCAGCGCAATCGGCTAGTCTTGCCGCAGCGAGTCGCGCCGGGATCGGAAAACAACTGGATCGCTTGGCAGAAGTCTTCGACTGGCCACAGGCACCACTCAGAATTGAGTGTTTCGATATCTCGCACACGTCGGGCGAGGCAACGGTCGCGTCGTGCGTGGTGTTCGGCACTGAAGGGCCGCTCAAGTCTGACTATCGTCGGTTCAATATCACGTCGACCGACACGGGCGATGACTACGCTGCGATGCACGAGGCGTTGACCCGTCGCTATTCGCGAGTCAAAAAGGGCGAGGTCCCGATGCCGGATGTTGTTCTGATTGATGGCGGCAAAGGTCAGCTCGGCATGGCCGCCGAAGTCATGAAGTCGCTGGAGTTGGACAACCTGTTGTTGGTCGGTGTCGCCAAGGGCAGGGCGCGCAAGGCAGGTGCTGAGCAGCTCTTTTTGGTCGACTCCAAAACGCCGATCCTGCTGCCACCGGATGATTCGGCGCTTTTGTTGATCCAGAGGATTCGCGACGAGGCGCACCGGTTTGCGATCGCGGGTCACCGCGGACGGCGCGCCAAAGCGCGAAAGCAGTCCGCTTTGGAAGGTATCGAGGGATTGGGGCCTGCCCGGCGTCGTTCATTGTTGACCCAATTTGGTGGGATACAAGGCATTCGACGCGCGAGTATCGACGATTTGGCGACGGTCAAGGGCATTAGCCGGAGACTCGCCGAGCGAATCTATTTAGAATTCCACCAGACGATTACCGCCAACCAGGAATCCAACGGGGCCTGATTTGAAGCTCAACCTTGCCAACACGATCACCGGCATCCGGATCCTCGCGATTCCTCTGTGTGCTGCTCTATATTTGATGCCGTTTTCATGGGCGCGCAAAGCGGCAGCTCTGGTGTTCGCCGTCGCCGCGATTTCGGACTTTTTCGACGGCTATGTCGCCAGACGGTTTAACCAGTCCACGGCTTTTGGGGCGTTTTTGGACCCCGTTGCCGACAAATTGATCGTCACCATTGCTCTGGTATTGCTCGTGTTCAGCGAGCAAAACTGGATGATGACTGTGATCGCGATCATTATCATTGGCCGCGAAATCACGGTGTCGGCGCTGCGTGAGTGGATGGCGAGCCAGCAAGCCAGCTCCCGGGTCGCGGTTTCGATGGTCGGCAAAATCAAAACCACGTTCCAGCTCATCGGCCTGTCGTTCATGTTGTGGGGTGACCTGTTCTTCGGCATTCCGGTGGTCGAACTCGGGTTTATTGCGCTGCTGATCGCCGCCGCGATGACACTTTGGTCGATGTGGGTGTATTTGAGCGCCGCCTGGCCGGTTCTGTCTCGCGACGAATAGCGTCGATTGGCTGCTTGACAGCGCCCGCGCCGCGCGTAAAATGGCGCGCCTGCTTGCGGGAATAGCTCAGTTGGTAGAGCGCAACCTTGCCAAGGTTGAGGTCGCCAGTTCGAACCTGGTTTCCCGCTCCAGTTTCAAAACCCGGTCTCAGTGAGGCCGGGTTTTTTCGTGGGACGGCAGGGCGGCCCAGACCGTGTGACGGTTGCAGTTCCCTGTGCTATTGTTCCGCGCTCGCTTGCCCGGCTAGGTGGCAGAGTGGTTATGCAGCGGCCTGCAAAGCCGTGTACGCCGGTTCGATTCCGACCCTAGCCTCCATTTCCAGACCGTCTGCGGTGAGATCTCATCGCAGGCGGGCGCAAGCACCGCGTAGTCGGCCCGGGTGGCGGAATTGGTAGACGCTGCGGACTTAAAATCCGCTGTCCGTGAGGACGTGCGGGTTCGAGTCCCGCCCCGGGCACCAGGCGCCTATGCACCTGCTACGGCAGGTGCAGTCGCCTGATGAGCTGGCGGGACGCTCCGCATGGTGGCCAAATTAGAATCAGCTTCATGAGATTCACGTTGTGGCGTTAACTAAGTCACAGCTGCCAGCCTCAGTTAGCTGGGTACCAGGAGGCTAAAGGAAGAGGCGGCGTTTAACGTGGTTCGAGTCCCGCCCTGGGCACCAAATGACCCAGTACACGCTACGGCGGGCACGCTCGCTGTACAGCCAGGGGGGACTACCCGCAGGGTGGCCCATTTGAAACCATCTTCATGAGACTTACGTTGTGGCGTTAACCAAGTCACAGCGGCGAGCCTCAGATGGATGATCTCAAGACTACCGTTGCGGCTTCGTTGAACGTGGTTCGACGCCGGGCAGGAAGCCCAAGTGTCGCGGAGCACAGGGATGTGCGGGAGCGACTTCCCGCCCCGGGCACCAAACACACCTAACCGACGCTACGGTGTCACAGCAATCCAGTGCAGTCGGCGCTCGCCGACCTCTGTATCATAGGATCTATTGCTCATGGCATTGGTCTTTCGAGCATCCGCAGACTAGAGAAGGCGCAGGACCTCGCTTGTTCAGGGTTACCGGCACGTGACAGACTCAAATCCACTTCGAGACCCATTCCTTCTTGGTGAGATTCGAGTTGAGCCCGCGCGCAATTCGCTCCTTGCCGGTGAAGACAAAATCGCCCTCGAGCCGCGCATCATGGATGTCCTGTGCCTGCTCGCAGCCCGTGCTGGCGATGTGGTTACACGCGAGTCGATCATCGAGGAGGTTTGGGGAACCGAGCATTTCGGCGACGAGAGCTTGACTCGGGCAGTCTCGATTATCCGAAAGGGTATTCGGGAAGCTGGCGAGACGCAGGAGTACGTCGAAACAATTCCCAGACGCGGTTACCGGGTCTCGCAGCCCGTAACTCTGTTGGAAGATGAATCTGCACCGATCGTCAAAAGCGCTAAGCAAGCGCCTGACTCCCCCAGAGTAGATGCACCGAAGCCGGCGCGAATCGTTCCGGGCATTGCAGTGCTGCTGGGTGTTCTCGTCATCGTTTCAATCGCACTTCTGACTGTCGTGCAGCAGACCAAACGATCACCTGCACAAAGCGCAGACTCGACGGTCACCGGAGATGATGCGAGTGAGACAACCACTTCGATAGCTGTCCTGCCGTTCACAGCGCTCTCGCAAAAGGAAGAAGACCGCGTATTTGCGGATGGCGTGGCGGTCAACCTTCTGACCCAGCTGGCAGGCATTACCGATCTTGAAGTGGCCGGACAGCGTTCTTCATTCGCCTACCGCGACCAGAATCTCGATCTACGCACGATCGGTAATGATCTCGGCGTGAGTCATCTGCTGGATGGGACGTTCCAGAGAAGCGATGAGGATATTCGGCTCTACATTCAGTTGGTGCGCAGTAGCGATGGCGTCCAGGTCTGGAATCAAACCTATGACGCGCCGCTTACCGACGTGTTCAAAATCCAGGACGACATCGTGCGCCAGTTGGGTCGTCAGCTCGAGATTGAATTGGGTGTGGGACGCTATCGAGAGCGGACGAGTGGCGAAGGGATCGATCCGCGTGCCGTCGAACAGTACTACCTGGGGCTCGGCTATTACGGTGAGCGTATGCGAAATGATGTGGCGCGCTTCCAAGCGTACGACGCATTTCAAAACGCTGTCGCCATTGACCCCGACTTTGGTGAAGCCTGGACTGGCATCGCAATGGTCGGGTCCACCAGCTTCGGCAGCCCGCTGTCTCGTGATTTCGAGAAGTTTCGGCGGGATGTGTCCCACGCGTTCGAACGGAGCTTCGCGCTTGCTCCAGAGAACCCGTCCACCCACGCGGCGATGGTGTTCTGGAGTCTGGGTGCTGCGTTCGATATGGAAGCCGCCCGTGTCCACGTGGAGCGGGGTCTGGAGCTGGCCCCGCAGCAGGCCGATGTCATGTATGCAGATGCGGCACTGAAACTCTATAGCGGGGATGTCGCCAACGGTCTCGATCTCTATGAATGACTGACGGCGTTACAGCCGGACAACCTGTCCGGCGCGCAGGTGCGTGCGCGATGGCTCGCGACGGTGGGCAGAATCGAAGACGCGTTTGCGTTCTTCAACGACTGCCAGGCGGAGCGATGCCTGGGTGAAGGTTTCGTGGCGTTCGCGTCTACTTTTGCAGTGTTGTCAGGTAATGCGGAGATCGCAGCACAATGGCGCCCTCACTATGAGGAATTCGAAGCGTTTCTTGCCACGCTGCCGCCCGAGTCGAAGCCGGATGTCACACGCATCCTGCCGGGTTTTTTCTCGATCATGTTCGATCGACCGGACAAGCAGGAACAGATTGAGGCGTTGATTGAAATTTACACGACGGACCCGGTCACTGAGCAGGTGGGAATGTGGGCTCCCGTTTTCTGCGAGTTTCTACCCGAAGACGTCTTCTTCGACGCCTTGGACCACGCGGCCGATCAGGGGCACTTCCTGGGCACAGCACATGCGCTCATGCCGTTCTATGGCACAAACCCTTATCCCGACTGGGTGCTGAGGCATCCGCGCTACCACTCACTGTTTCAGCGCCCTGAGCTCGCGGAGTTCGCACGAGTTCGTCGAGAGTTTGGCTGGACCGCGGGCTTACCTCTGGCGGCGGAATGAGGCGTGGTCCAATCGGGTTGCAACGCATCGTCTGTCAGATCCACTCGGATCCTTTTCGAGAGCGCGGTTTAGCAACGTAGCTACTCCCAGGTAATCTTTCTCCGTACTATGCTTACCGACGTCATGATTGATGCGCGTGAACGGGTAGGAACTCTTTTATGGTTTGCGAAGTGAAGTCTCGGTTCGGTTATTCAGGGTTGTTGTTGTTGTTCTTGTTGCTTGTGATGCCAATTGCAGCAATGGCGGAGAAACGTGTTGCGCTAACCTACGACGATGCACCACGCTCGGACGGGCAGGTATTCACGGGTCCGGAGCGCGCAACAGCATTAATCGATGCATTGGGGTCCGTTGACGCGGGTCCGGTTGCGTTCTTTGTTACCACGCGAGGCTTCGAACAGAACGGTGAGGGTCGTGAGCGCATCGCACGTTACGCCGCCGCAGGACATTTGGTCGCCAATCACACGCACACACACCCGTGGGCGCATAAGACAGACGTATCTGCGTATCTGTCCGATGTAGATCAAGCGATCAGGGAACTCGAAGGCTTCGACAACTTTCGTCCCTGGTTTCGGTTTCCATTTCTCGATGAAGGCCGTTCGCCCGAAAAGGTCAAAGCGATAGCGGATGCGTTGACCGAGCGGGGACTCGCGAACGGTTATGTGACCATCGATAACTACGATTGGTATATCGACAGCAAATTGCAGGAAGCGCTTAAGGCGGGTCGCGATATCGACTACGATGCGTTAGGTAAGCTGTATGTGAATATGCTGCTGTACTCTGCCGAGTATTACGACAGCGTTGCCGTGCAGATCCTCGATGAGTCGCCGGTGCATGTGTTGTTGCTGCACGAGAATGATCTAGCAGCGATGTTCGCAGACGAATTGGTCACAGCGTTTCGAAAGAACGGCTGGGAGATCGTCAGTCCGGATGTCGCCTATGAGGATCCATTGCCGGTTCCGAGCTCGTTACGCACAGGGCAGGGCCGAGTAGTCGCACTGGCCAATGATGCCGGACGGGCGCCAACGACGATGTGGACCTGGGCGATTGATGAGCAAATGATTGACGTGCAAATCGAGCGCAGTGGTGCGTTTGGTGACGCGAAGTGACAACTGCGTTTTTGCAGAGGCGAGAATAGTGCAACGCTTCACAAGGGTTTTATACAAGTCTTGGGCCAGACTTCTCTTATTTTCAATCCCAATCGCTGTTTTGAGACAAACCCACTCGAGCGCTGTTTGGGTTTGGGCTGGGAACGTAGCTTTGGGTCTCCTGTTCCTTGGTGCGATAGCCATTGTGTTGTTGCCTCGCGCTCGTGATACAGATCTCTAGTCGGAGGCTCGGTTTTTGAAGCGGACCACATTGACAAGGTTTTCGACTCAAAGTCCCCGACGCATGACTTTTCCAAAGCAGGGTGCGGTTCGGTCGTTTTCTTGCGGTCACCCCGTGTCACTTGTCGCGCTTGTTGATCTACCTACTCTGAACTCCTACGCTGTGTTCAAACAATAACTACAGGGAAACGTCGTGAAGCACCTATTGATTGTGATTGCTGGGCTTGTGTTTGCGGGCCTGGCCCACCCACAAGACGACGTAGTTCTCGACGATATTCCGCTCGAAGCAAGCGCTCAAACAGAAGACGCACTGCTAGAGGCTTTCGTCGACGGAGTCGTCGCAACCTATCGCGACGCGCACGCGGCTCCGGGCTATACCGTGTCCGTAGTGAGGGCCGATCGGACGGTCCTGGCGAAAGGCTACGGGCTGTCCGATATCGAAAATTCGACGCCGGTGGATCCAGCTACGACGCGATTCTATGTCGCATCGATCTCAAAAACGTTTGTGTGGACGGCAGCCATGCTGCTTGTCGATCGCGGTCAGCTCGATCTGGACCGGGACGTCAACGATTACCTCGTTGGCTATGAGGTCCCGCAGGGTAGTCGACCGTTGACGGTTAACGATTTGATGGCGCACCGATCGGGCGTTGAGGAGACGTTCCGTGTCTGGATGCCGTCACTCACGAGTCTGCCGCTGGAAGAAGCGATCGCGGCTACAGAGCCGGGGCAGGCGTTTGAGCGCGGCGAACTTGCCGCGTATTCGAACTGGGGGTCCAACCTGGTCGCACTGGTGATCCAGGATGTCGCGGGAGTGTCCTACGAGTCGTTTTTGTATAACGAATTGCTCGTGCCGTTAGGCATGAGCAGCACCGTGTTGAACGCCGGCAGCCCGAACGCTGATGAATCCCGTCTACCGATTTCGAAAAACTACCGAGTAAAGGGCAGCGGACCCGAAGAAGTGGATCAAATCGATCTCGGTGCGTTTGCGCCGATCGCCGGAATGACAACGACGGCAGTTGATATGGGGCGTTGGATGCGATTTCTGCTCAATCGCGGTGAGTTGGATGGTGTTCGACTCATGACGGAGTCGACGTTCCAACTCATGCGATCCAAGGCGTTTGATCCCGTGCCGGGCGCCGGCGTTCGTGCGCACGGTTTTGCAGATGTCCCGTATCACGGGATCCGCTATTTTGGGCACACAGGTTCGATCAACGAGTTCTACTCGAAATTCATCGTTGCGCCTGAGCTGGATCTCGGTGTTTTCATTTCTCAGAACGCAGCTGACTCTTTTGACCCGCTTACCGGTGTGCCGCATCTCGTGATGAATCGTGAACTAGCGATACAGGGTACCTCCGATTTTCTATTGCGTCCGGAGCCGACCGACGAGGATGTCGATGCGGCCGAGGCAGTGGCAGGCACTTACATCAGCGCTCGACGCCCGTTCTTTGGCCCCGATAAGTTTGTGTCGATCGTCCAGGGGACCGTCGATATTTCGGCAAAAGAGGGACGATTGTTGATCGCGGGATCAACGGCACCGTACGTGCGGGTCGGCGAGGGTCTCTGGGAGAACCGGAACGGCAGTCGCATTGGTATCGTGAAGGGCGAGGGCGGCGGTGTGACCCGCATCATCGGCTCTTCGGGTGCAACGGATTTGCTGCCCGTGACGTTTTGGACCAATCCGTTCAATCTGACCATTGGTCTGCTGGCGACCGTGTTCTTCACCGTGACCACATGGCTTGGCCTGTGGCGGCGCGCACGACAGGTACGTGAGAAATCGACGACGGGGACAATTGTGAGTTGGATTGCGCTCGCAGGCGTGCTGCCTCTCGTCTGCCTCGGTGTCGTGGCGCGTCGTATTCCCGAGGCAAGAGATATGGGGTTTGCGGAGTTCATGTCCAACTGGCCGTTACCGCTGATCGGTGAGTTGACGCTCGTCTCTACGATCGTCGCAGCGTTTGCTGTGATGTTATTGATTTTCTTGCTGCCTGCGTGGAAAGGCACTGAGTGGTCAATCTGGCGAAAGCTTCACTTTAGTTTTTACACTGCCGCTTATGCGTTCCTGGCGGTGATGCTCGCGAATTGGGGGCTCGTGCGAGTGGTGTCGAATTTTTTTACCTAGTCAGAAATTGAGTCGACGGCTTTCTGCAGCGAAAAACTACGGGTAGCTTTCCCCCGCTTCTGGAAGTGGGTACTTTAAGCCGGTTGCGCAGTTGTACAACACGACGCGATCCGTCATCGATACCGATCCGTCGGCAAGGGCGTTTTCATACGCCGCGAAAGTAGCGGCACCCTCAGGGCAAAGCAATAAGCCGTCTTCACGAGCAATTCGAGCGCGTGCATCTTCGATGTGGTCGTCACTCACCGCGGTGGCGAATCCACCGCTCTCTCGGACCGCTTCCAATACGAGGAAGTCGCCAATTGCCGCGGGCACACGAATGCCGGCGGCAACGGTGTGCGCATCAATCCAGGTCTCGGCGTGTTTCGTGCCAGCTTCGAAAGCGCGCACAATGGGCGCACACCCTTCCGCTTGCACAGCGACCATGCGCGGAAGCTCGCCTCGGAGCCAACCCATCGTTTTGAGTTCGTTGAACACCTTCCACATGCCGATGAGTCCGGTGCCGCCACCGGTCGGGTAAAAGAGGACATCCGGAAGTTCCCAACCGTATTGCTCGGCAAGCTCAAGCCCCATCGTCTTTTTGCCTTCAATGCGATAGGGCTCTTTAAGCGTTGAGAAGTCGAACCAGCCACGGGTTTGCTTTCCATCACCTACGATTCGACCGCAATCGTGGATCAGTCCATTGACCTTGTAAACGTTCGCGCCTTGCATTGCGGTTTCCCGAATGTTGATTGCTGGCGTATCGCTTGGGCAAAACACGTCACAGGTCATTCCAGCGCGAGCGGCATACGCGGAGAGGGCGGCGCCGGCATTACCGTTTGTCGGCATTGCGACGTGCGTGACGCCGAGCTCGCGCGCCATGCTCAGTGCGACGGCGATGCCCCGTGCCTTGAACGAGCCGGTGGGCAGTCGGCCTTCATCTTTCACCACGATGCTGGCAGCGTTGTGGCGCTTCGCCATGTTCGGTAGATCGATTAAAGGCGTCATGACCTCGCCGAGCGATACTGCATGCTCGGGTTCGCGCATCGGCAGCAGCTCTTGATATCGCCAGAGTGTGGCATCCCGGCTCGACAGTGCATCACGCAACCCACTGGCGCTAATCGCGTCGAGGTCGTATCGCACGAGCAACGGCCAACCCTCGCGCGAGAGGTTGTGCAGCACATGGGCTTCGTGGCGCTCACCTGTCATGGAGCATTCGAGGTGCGTAACGAAATTTCGATTGGATTCAGACATAGGGTAGCCGTGTGGTTCTGGGTACGTGCGCTGTCGAGTTCTTTTCAGCGAACCGTTTCAAATTCTTCGAGCCAGATGCTACCGAGTTACGAGGACGCTTGCAGAGCGGACGCGAACGAATCGGGGAGGCCGAACCAATCGATGGGTTATTGGCTCTGGCTGATTCAGCACGGTTGGTGAATTCTATTGGATACGTCGATATGGATGAGGATTAGAGGAATTCGGCACTCGTCCCATTCATCGAAATGAGCCACAACTGTATACAGTTGCCTAGAACTTGATGAACTTTTCCTCGATTCGCTGCCTCTAACTATATAAGTGGTGCATACGCGCCGGTTGCTGTCGATGGCAGCAATCGCATACGGCACCGGTTTGGTAGAGAGGTAGAGGCGCTATGGAGACTTTAACTCCCAGGGTTATGTTCTCGGAAATCCCGATTCGCGTGCGGATGAGTGAATTCTCTGCTGTGACTGCAGACGACCTGACTGTCATGGTCGGTGGTCGCTGGTACGCGAGAATCGACAATTTTCTACACCCGATCAAACTCGTAGACGACTAGTCTTAATCGGGGTCGAACCGATTTTCTCGACAGATTCGGTCTGGTCGCCCTTCGCTGTTGGACGCCACTCGATAGTTAGTCTTGTTCGGTGTCGGAGCTTTCCGGCGAGCTTTGATACTTAAACACCAAGGGAGTCAGCACTTTGTTTGGATCTTCTGTATCCAGCACATCGATCCATGCCTTGAGAATGCGCCTTGACTCGAGTCCAACTTCTCGATTGTTTTCCCTAACCGAACGGTTAACGACGTCAAAGTAAGGGAGGTAGTAGTCTTTGAACGCAGTCGCGAGCGGAGCGGACACGCAGTTGAGCCAATCAGGTGATACGCGTTTTGCCATGTCGTGAGAGAACTCGAAAACTGGCTCTAGTCCTTCAGGTGTGACGGCACTGGTTCGACCGGCTCGAAACACTTCAGCTAGCGCTATCAATGACAAGCGGAAGTGCATCAAGGAATTTACACCATGTGTCTCCGAGCACTTGATAGCGCCTTCTCGGAACGCCCGGTCGGTCGCAGATTCGTCGGCCGAAAGCTGCCCCGACATTATCGCGAAAACGCCGACTAGAACTGCGAATCTCATAATTATGCTCGCTCAAGTGCTCGTTTAGTCATAAAGCTACGCGGTCATATTGTCGAGCACAAATTATCAGGCGGAGATGGACCGATCAGAAAGATCGGGTTTGCCAGTCCATAACTACACTGACCTTGATCGCGCTCAATCCGATGTTCGACGAATTCGGTCTGACAACTTTTTTCTAGTCGACCGGAGCCACAAGCTTAGAGAAATCCAAACGCTCGGTGTCACCATCCGGGTACATGGGCGCAAGGTCACTGTTCACCGTTCTCTCGAATGCGTGGCCTGCGCGCAAGAGCGCCGCATCGTCCCAAGCGGTCCCCATAAACAAAAGACCGAGCGGTAGACCTTGGTGGTCGCCCATTGGCACCGTCAGCACCGGGTAACCCGCTGCTGACGCCAACCAACCTGCGCCTAAGAGGCCGCCCGCCGGTTCACTCGTACCGAGCAAGTCGACAGGAGCGGCCGGCTTGGTTGTTGGCATAACCAGGAGACGCACGTCGTGTTCCGCCAGCAGTTTGTCTACGCCGTCTTTTCGAGCAGCTTGGACGAACTCAGCGACCGTACTTCCAAAGTCTGCATCGTCCGCAGCACTTGATGCGGCAGTGTCCAGCAGAATCGACTGATCAAACAATGCGAGCTCGCGATCGGCATACGCGCGGTTGAATTGGATGATATCGTCGATTGAACGAACCGCGATATCCGCCGGCGAATTGGCAAGATAGTCGTTCAAGCCTACTTTGAATTCCGCCTGTAGGATTCGGTCGCCTTGTTGCCACAGTACTGGCGCCGGGGAGAACTCTTCGATCTCCACGAGAACGGCACCTGCCGCTTCCAGCCGCTTGAGCGCCTGGTTGAAAGAGGCGGAGACCGGTGCGCTGTCTCCCTCCGCCCATCGAAACACGCCAATTCGCATGCCACGGATGCCTCTATCCAATTCGGTAACGTAGTTCTCCCTGCGTCGATCAGCGTCGCGAGTGGCGGGATCCTCGGAATCCGATCCGGCAATGACAGCAAGCAACATTGCGGCGTCCTTTACGGTGTGTGCAATAGGACCAGCGCTGTCCTGACGCGGCGATAGCGGGATGATGTACCGGCGCGACACCAGGCCAACGGTTGGTTTCAAGCCAACGAGGCCCATGACTGCGGCAGGGCAGGTGATCGACCCATTGGTTTCCGTTCCAATAGCAACCGGAACGAACGCTGCAGCGACTGCAGCAGCCGATCCTGAGGATGATCCGCACGCACTGCGCCGAAGGTTGTACGGGTTTCGCGTGAGTCCGCCGACGCCACTCCAACCGGCGATCGATTCGGACGATCGATAATTCGCCCATTCGGACAAGTTGGTCTTTCCGAGAATCACCATACCGGCTTCGCGCAACCTCGCGACGAGCGGTGCGTCCCGTCCCGTGGTGTTCTCTGCAAGTGCAAGTGAACCAGCCGTTGTTGGCAATTCACGAGATTCAATGTTGTCTTTTAAAAGGATCGGTACGCCGTGTAGCGGACTTCGAAACATCCCAGCCTCGGCTTCACGGTCGAGTGCAATCGCAGCGTTAAGTGCATCGGGATTCAGAGAGATGATGCTCTGGATACGCGGCCCGGAGCGATCAAATTTTGCGATTCGTTCCAGGAGTGCCTTGGTTGCTGCCTCCGAAGTCGTTTCTCCAAGTCGAATCTGTTCGGCCAGGTCAGCGGCAGTCACCGCGTCTTCAAGTTCCAATGGCGAGCTGTCGGATAGTTGACTTAAGAGCACTGCCAGCACGACGGAAAGACCCTTTAGTACTCCTGCTCTTGCCATACGATCCTCCTGTTCCACAGCGTGTTCTGCGGCGCTCGATTCGTCATGTACCAGACTCGGCCCGAGCAGCGCTCTGAGCCTTGGTTGGATGCTTGGCTGTCGCGGAGGGTTTAGATGACGTGAAGTTCGAACCGGTGATCCAAGCATTGGTTGTAAGAACGAGGTTGATCTTTCGTTGCTACACTCAATTACAAGCGAGCACATGGAGCAGCAGAATGAGGGGATTACGTTATTGGTTGGCGCCGGTCGTCGCGCTGCTTGCCAGTGGTTGCACGCAGTCGCACTCCGAAGAGACGATGGCGAATGCCGCGGAGCCAACCCAGGAAAAACCAGCCATCACGCTGGGGGACGGCGAGCGCAACTGGATCAAGATCGAAGGCTTGACGCGTGATGGGGATGTACTCTTTGTCCCAGAAGTATTGATCGAGAAAAATGGCTTTCTCGTTATCCATCGCTTCAAGGATGGCAAGCCATACGGCAAAGACTACGTGGCGTCGACGTTCGTAAAAGCCGGTAGCAATCTGGACGTCCCGATCACCTTGCCTGATGAACCGGAACCTGATAGCCCGCTGTTGATCATGCTGCATTCGGATGTGAACCAGAACCGGGAGCTGGACTTCGTCTTCGTGGATGACACCCACGTTCTGGACAAGGCTGTGTTCGAAGGCTCGACGATGGTGGCGAAGATTTTCACGACACCCTAGCCAATCGCTTGCTCGCTTGTGTATTCGATGGCGATCGACACGATTGCCATGTAGAGCGAGAGCACAACTATCGTCCGGAGGATCGCCGCTAGCCAATGCGTCCCAAAAACTCGGCGGAATGCCAAAGTGATGTATACGAGAAAAACAATCATCGTCACTGCCTGAGCGACGAGTAAGACTGCGCTGCTCTCTGCAACCACTTCCAGCGGCAGGATTACCGCAAACGCTACATACGCGACGCAGTGCAAATGCAAAGAGAATATGAGGTGGTCAAAAAATAGTCGACGCCAGTACACCGCCTTCATCAGCAACGCGAAAACCGGCAGCAGCACGAACATAACGCTCGGTAGATCGTCAGATAAGAATCGCGATTCGATTGCGGCATCGAATGCTGGGTCGATACCTGGCTGCCCAAGGAGTTGTGCGGAGGCGAACCAGGCGATGAGCAGGAAAAACGCGATGCTGAATGCCAAATACAGGCGCAGTGGCGGCGTGAAACGCATGCGACGACCTGCGAGGTACTCCGCAGTGAGTCCACCGGGATCGGTCAACAGTGTTTTTATCGTGTTCGCGGTGCGCCCATCAACTTCAAACGTCTCCTGAACGACATCGCCGATCAAGTGCCAAATAGGGCTGTCGAAGTTCGCATTGCGTTGGCCGCACTGCGCACAGTATTTACCGGTGAGCGCAGCGCCGCAGTTTTTGCAGTGGGTCATGTGTTTTGCGTGCCCATCAATTGAGGTTTTTCTTGTGCTTTTTTGGAGTAGGTGGCTCTATTGTAACCAGCGCGGTTGGTCCACAAGCAGGATATACACAACCAATATTGAATACACTGAACCGGTGTGGGCGAGGAGAGAGCTATGACAACCGACCGCTGGACGGAGCTCAGACGACTATTTTCAGAGTTGCGGGACTTGAGCGAGTCAACGCGTGAAGCGCGCCTGGCCGAGATTGCGCAGCAAGCACCGGATCTTTCCGCCGAGCTCTCTGAAATGTTCGCGGCCCTTGCGTCGCCGAGCGAATCCGTGACGCAAGCCGTCGGCGGTGCCGTACAGACACTGGATGAGGCAACTACCAACCATTTGATCGGCAAGCAGCTCGGCGCGTACACAATTACCGAGCACATCGCACATGGTGGAATGGGCGAAGTTTTCGCAGCCGAACGGTCAGATGGGGCATTCGACCAGCGCGTTGCGGTCAAACTTATTGGCTCACGCGTCACGTCAATCGAAGACCGACAGCGGCTGGCTGCAGAACGCCAAATATTGGCTCGGCTCGAGCATCCTGGTATCGCACGCATTCTTGACGGCGGCACTGCAGACGATGGCACCACCTTCATTGTGATGGAGTACATCGATGGTGTACCAATCGATCGATTTTGCGAAGACCATAGTTTAACGCTGGATGCACGGTTGCGATTGTTTGCGAAAGTCTGTGACGCCGTTCAATTCGCACACCAAAACCTGATCGTGCATCGCGACATTAAGCCGTCGAACATCCTCGTTTCCGCAAAAGGTGAACCAAAACTGCTCGATTTTGGTATCGCGAAGATCATAAATGGCGGCTCCGATAAATCGGTGGACCCAACCGAGTTTGAACAGCGCGCGATGACCCCGGATTTTGCAAGCCCGGAGCAACTGCTTGGTAGTCCAATCACTACCGTGAGCGACATTTATTCGCTCGGCGTCCTTCTATACCTCTTGGCCGCGGGCCGACGTCCTTACACGATGCATGGATTGCGTGCCAGCGAACGCGAGCGCCTGTTGTGCGACACGGATCCAAAAAAGCCGAGTACGACGGCATACGAGGTATTACGCAGCGCGCGCGAGACTGTGCAATTCCCCGTGCAGGCGGACCGACTCAAGGGTGATCTGGATGCAATGATTCTGACAGCCATGCACAAGGAGCCAGCGAGCCGTTACCGCTCAGCACGTGAGTTGTATGATGACGTGCATGCCTTCCTCGATAACCTCCCAGTGCGTGCGCGCGGTCGCACCTTCGGATACGTAGCTCGGAAGTTCTTGCGTCGCCACCGGGCGGCAGCGCTCACAGGCTTGGTGCTTACCCTCTCTGCAGTTGGCGCGTTGGTGTATCACACACGGACTGTCAGCGCGGAGCGGGATCGAGCAGAAGCAGAAGTTGTGCGTGCAGAGTCTGTCATTCAGTTCATGACCGATATTTTCGAGCTGCAAAGTCCGAATCAACTGGGCAATACGGTAACAGCCAAAGCCGTTTTGGATGCGGGCGCCCGCACACTGAGCAGCCGCTTCGAGAATCAGCCGGATACGCATGCGCGACTCGGTGCGACAATTGGCGGTATCTATAGCAACCTTGGCCTTCACAGCGAAGCGGCCAAGCACTACCGGGAAGCAATCGCACTTAACAAAGCGAATAGCAACGTGCATCGACAGGCAGAGAGCGAGCTCGGCCTTGCCAACGCACTGCTCTACCTCGGCGACTACGAAGGTGCTGAGCAGCATTTCCGGAGCGCGCTCGTACTGGCTAACAGTGTTTACGAAAAAGACAGTATGCATCGCGCTCACTTCATCAATGATCTTGGGCACGCACTTAACTATCAAGGTCGATACGTCGAGGCGCGATCACTGTTCGAGCAAGTGCTGTCGATAGCCGAATCGGCCGGTATCTCGGACGATAGAGTGGTTGCAGCTGCGCAGGCGAATCTCTCACAGATCATGCACTATCAGGGCGAAACGGCAGCGGCTGTGCCACTCGCCGAAGCGTCGCTTGCCTGGGCGGAGGAAAACCATGAATCTAACAGCGCCGTGGTCAGTGTCCGGAAGCATAATCTGGCCTCGTTGTTTTCAGAACTCAATGAGCTCGAAGAGGCGGAAGCATTGTATCTCCAAGTCTACGAGATCGATCTGGCCACGTTAGGGGCAGATCATCTTGACCGGGATGCCACCATGACCAGTCTGGGCGTGCTGTACCGTAGAATGGAACGCTATGACGAGGCAAGGATTTGGCTACAACGCGCAGTAGATCATGCGATCAAAACGCGCGGTCCGGAGCAATTTGAGACCGCGTATAACTTGAACAATCTCGCCAAGCTCGAGGCCGAAGTCGGCGACACTAAGACTGCGGCACAGCATTTCACTGAAGTGCAGGCGATCTACGCGGCAACTATCGGCGAATCACACCCACAGATGGCGTCCACGAAAACCGCGTTCGCCGAGTTGTTGCTGACAATGAACCAACCAGATGCCGCGATTGCACAGGCCACCGCCGCTTTGCGAATCTGCGAGACGGAACTTCCCGCAGGACACTGGCTGACATACAAGGCGCGCATGCTGCTCGGACAGTCTTTGCTTGCGCGCGGAGACTCCGGGCGCGGCGCGAGTACCTTAGTCGAAGTATTCGAGGGCGTGTCTATAGACTTACCAGATCATGAGGTTTATGCAGCAACAGTGCGTGCATTGCTCGCGCACTATCGGCAATCTGGTAATGCCGCGCAGGAACAACGTTTTCAAGCGATGCTCGCTCAATTGGATTAAATCGAGTCTTGTTATCGCTGGTTAGGGACAGGAAAGCTCCGACCCGCAGGCTACGAGGATTACGCCATCTCTTTCTGCAGCCAGGCTTTCGCGAACTGCAAGTCCTCGTAAAACGTAGTTCGCGCAATGTTGAGGTGGTCGGCGGCCTCCTTGTAGCTTAGTCCACCGAAAAATACGAGCTCAACAGCCGATGCCAGGCGCGCATCGAACGTGGCAAGTTTTTCCATCGCGATATCCAATTCCAGAATGGCCGGAGTGCTGCGGAGATCAGCAATGCGCTCTTCATCGAGGGTTGCACTCGCCACACCGCCGCCGCGTTTTTGGCGGTGCTTAGCGCGCGCATGATCGACCAGCGTTCGACGCATCATCCGTGCCGCGGTGCTAAGAAAGTGCGAGCGATCCAAATAGTCCACCTCGGCACCCGCAAGCTTCAAAAAGGCCTCGTTGACTAACGCCGTGGCCTGCAAGGTGTGAGATGACGGCTCCTTGCGCATGTATCCGCGTGCCAGGCGCTTCAATTCGTCATAGACAAACGGCGTCAAGCGGGCAAGCGCTGCCTCATCGCCATGTTGCCAGCGATGAATCAGTTGTGTGACTTCATTTGATGTCATATGCATCGCTTTTCCAATGAGTGCTTGAAACTATAACACAATGTTTTTCAGCGACTTGCGGCGATAGCGTCGCTACTTTTCATTTTTCTCCGAACGATCCGCCGTGCGTTGTCGCAGCAACTCATGACAGCAGCAAATTGCCCTCGCGACCGCGGGGACGGAGGCGATCATGAAAAATTGCAACAAAAATTGGATGGTTTCAGCACTACTTGGCATCGCAGTCAGCGGCTGCAGTGGTGGCGGTGGATCAGCAGCTACTTCCTCACCCGAGAGGTTTACCGTGGGCGGTACGGTATCGGGCTTGGCAGGAGTCGGGCTCGTTTTACAGAACAACAATGGCGATGACTTGTCGGTCAGCTCGGATGGTAACTTCACCTTCGCCACCACAATGGCGAGCGGGCAGGCTTATGCGATCACCGTTTTGACGGAGCCGTCCAATCCGGCGCAAACCTGTGCCGTTGCCGACGGCTCCGGCACTGTAACGGCAAATGTCGACGACGTGACTGTCACGTGCACTACGCCAACCAGCTCTATCGACACGGACCAAGACGGTCTGACAGATGCGCAGGAAATTGCGATCGGCACATCGCCGCAACTCGCCGATACGGATGGTGATGGGCTCAGCGACGGGCGCGAAGTCATCAATGGAGGATTCAATCCACTGGTCGCTGATCTACCCACCGTGAGAATCGATGTTATCGGCGCACCTTCGATCGACATCAATGTAATCGATACGGAAGACCAGGGTTTCGCGGAGTCTTTCAGCGCAAGTTATGAACGCGGCCAGCAGAGTTCTTACTCGCGTTCGGACACTGAGGCAACATCTGCAACGGCCAGTGCGAGCACGCGTGTCTACTCAGAGGTACAAGCCTCGGCCAGTCCTACGTCGATTGGCGGGTCTGCCAAGACCGGGTCTGAATCAAGCGTCTCGGCGTCAGTCACACAGGAAGTATCGACATCGATTAGCAGTACATCAGCCAATAGTTCACGACAGGAGCATGGACGACTCTCGAACGAAACTCGCAGCGCAACTCGTCGGACGAACGGCGGCAGCTTATCTGCTTTGCTTCGTATCGAGAATACTTCTGACCTTTCATTCCTTTTGTCCAGCGTTGAGATCATTGCCAGTCGACGTTCCGGCCGCAGTGGCACAATCCAACCTATTGGCACGTTGGTGTTTGATGTAGAGAACGGGTCGCAACTGCTCAGTACCGGGCAGTCCATTGAGAAGACGGTGACCCAGGAGTTCGGCAATGCGAGTGCGCTCGAGGCGTTGATGGCGGACCCAAGCGGACTGCAATTCACGGTCGGTTCGTTCGATATGACCGAGATTGGTCAGGAACAAGGCCGGGACTGGGGGCGTATCGCTCAAGACGTTAACGCACAGACGGCACAAGTTGTTATCGACTACGGTGACAACGAAGTCGCCGGTGGTGCCACCGTTGAGCGCTATCAGGTCGCCACCAATGTCGCGCGCGACCCGGTCACCAATGAGGTCGTTGGCATCAGCATGAGTGACGTGATGCGTAACTCGCTGGAAATTCCCTACACAGTGATCAGGACAGAGGTGATCGATGACGCCGGTGCGCCGACGGGGGCAATGCGTGAGGTCATCAATAGTATTCGTGGCCTCGCGACGGTCGGCGTCGACACGGGTTTCTGGTACGTATTCACTTCCAGCGAAAGCTTGGACGATCCTGCCACGGATTTCGATGATGTGATCATGATGCCAGGCGATCGTATCTCAATGGTCTACATGCGCGACCAGGATCTCGATGAGATATTTGATCGCGAAGAATATCTGCTTGGCACAAACCCAAACGACGCAGACTCAGATGGAGATGGTTTAAGCGATTTTGAAGAAGCGCGCACAGGCTGGTCGATTTCGATTGAGGATCGAGTTGTGCAGGTGCTCTCTGATCCGCTCAATGCGGATTCCGATAGGGATACGCTGAATGATGCACAAGAGCGTCAACTTGGCACGGATCCGAACAATGTTGATACCGATGGGGACGGCATTAACGATAACGAAGACCCAGAACCCACGAACACCAATCGCGTCGGCTTCGCCGCTAGCTTTGTTGGCCCTGGAAAGACGGTCAACACTTCGGTCACTGCCGTTTCGCCAGCAGGTCTCAACAACACCATTACCGGCCTGACCATCGACTGGGGAGATGGATCCTCAGACTTCACAATTGGTTGCGCCGATGCCTGCACTGCAAGCCTCACTGTCAATACGTTTCACGTCTACGACAACGACGGCCTGTTTTCGGTCACGGTTACTGCAGATATTGAAGGTGCACTCTCCGAGTCCACCCAGTATGTCGTCGGCGTACAGCCAAGGTTCAGCGCCGATATTGGTATGTCGCTGAACAACGGTTGGAATGAAGAGGACGACACACGCCTCGTCGCCGACGTCAATGGGGATGGTCGTGACGACATCGTGGGCTTCGGACCCGACGGCACCTATGTCGCGCTATCCAACGGGACAGGTTTCGACAGCGCCGTAAGGCAGTTTGACGATTTCGCGAGCGGCGCTAACTATAACAAGTCGATCTATCGAAGGATGCTCGCCAACGTGTCTGGTAGTGCGGAACCGGATATCGTTTTGTTCGGAGCGAGGGGTGTGTTCATCGCAGAGAATGATGGTAGGGGCAACTTTACCGTGCTGTGCGACGGCGATCCGTGTGTGGAAGACTACGGTGTGAATCAAGGTTTTCGGAACTTTGACAGAAATCCACGCTATCTGTCGGACATGAATGCAGATGGTCGTGATGACATTGTCGCGTTCTCCGATGGCGGTGTACGCATTGGTTTCGCGGCAGGTAATACGTTTGTGAATGCCAACCCGGGCGGGTTCGCTATCGGTAGGTTCGGACCCGCTTCGGGCGGCTGGGTGGAGCGGAATCCACGAATCCTCGCAGACCTCAATGGAGATGGCTATGACGACATCGTGGGCTTTGGCTTCAACGAGGCAGCAATCGCTATCTTCCGACCAAACCGCGACACGCCACGATTCGATTCCACAGCGGAGTATTTCGAGCTGATGACGTACAACAGAGATTGGCGAGTCTTCAAAAATCCACGTCTGGCCGTCGATGTAAACAATGACGGTCGAGACGATGTGGTTGGTTTCGCAAACGCTAATGCCATTGTGTCGCTCGCGACCGACAGAGGTGGCCTGAATCCAAGCACACGAACACTATCCAGTCAGTTTTGCTACGACGACGGCTGGAGAGTTCCAAATGATCAGCGCTACTTTGCAGACATCGACGGAGACGGACTAAAGGATTTGATTGGGTTCGGTCCGTTGACGACCGGTGGGACAGGCGGCACCTACTACGCGTTGAATAACGGCGGCGGTAGCAGGTTCGGCAATGTGATTGAGTGGTTGCCGGAATTTTCCGTCAACCGCGGTTTCACGTATGACGAAAACCCACGTTATATGGGCGACGTCAACGGGGATGGGCGCAGCGACATCATTGCCTTTGACGATGACGCGGTTATTGTTGTTTTCGCATTGTCGGCGCAGTAGCAAAATCGTAAGCATTGCCCGGCATATGGTGGCCGGGCAGTGCCTTTTTCCCTTCCAAATGTGACCTGAAACTCACGATGACGGACGACAACACAAGCGAGCGCTGGCGGCGCACAAAGCAATTGTTTAATGCAGCACGAACAAAACCTGCCGTTCAACAGACCGCGTTTTTGAGGCGCGCCGCGGCAGATGACGAGGATTTGTTCCGCGAAGTGCAACTGCTTCTGCGTGCGGCGGAAAACACCGAACGCAGCTTTGAGGATGTGGTGGCGGAAGCTACGCGACAGGTCGGTCATTGTTATGGATTGAGTCAAAGCCGACCTTACCGTTCCTTCAACTGACGTTTTTTTAAGGTCATGTAACCAAATTTGCACTTCGATCCTATAAGTCAGCGTGTCTTTATTGGCTAGGATTATCGTGAGCTCAAATTCGACGTGGCGTACGAACGGACTTTGTCCCCTGACCCTTGCGGTGCTGATTAGCGCCTGCGCATCGGACCCTCAAGCCGGCTCGATGAGTGATGACGTCAGCGTCGACGTGTTGCTTCAGCAGCATTCGGTACCTGGTATGAGCTACGCGCGGCTCGCCGGATGTAACGTGGTAGAGACCGGTGCGGCGGGATTCGCGGACCTGTCCGTGCCGCGCGCTGCGAACGAGCGGACTCTTTTTGAAGCGGCGTCGTTGTCCAAACCGGTGTTTGCTTGGTTGGTAATGTCGTTGGTCGAAGAGGGCCTTGTGCATCTGGATAGGCCATTGGTCGACGATGGATTTGATTCCGCGCGGATTGTCGACAAGGAGCGGCTGGGCAAACTGACTCCGCGCCTGATACTCGCGCATCGAAGCGGCTTACCAAACTGGTCCGGAGATCCGCGTGACCCGGACCGCGACACCGCGTTGGCTTTTTCAGCGGATCCCGCAACGAAACACACTTACTCGGGCGAAGCGTACACATTGCTTCAGTCTTTCGTGGAGCAAAAAACCGGCGTTTCGCTTCAGCAGCTTTTCGAGGATCGATTGGGCCATGTAATGCCGGATAGCGTGTCTCGTCGACCGTTTGCGTCCGATGCGGATACATCTCGTGGCTACCATTCGGCGAGAAACGGCGAGGGCGAAGCAGTGGCGCCATTTGAACGTGAGAACGCGGCCTATTCTTTGGCTACAACGGCGAGAGACTACGGCCGGTTCCTGTCGATGGTCTGCAGCTGCGATGGGCTCACGAAAGAATCGTATAGAGATATGCTCGCGGTTCAGACGGACGAGTTTGAACTCGAGGAGGCGGTCACAACCTGGCGCCTGGGCTGGGAAGCAAGAACAATCCAAGGCCGGGAAACGGTGTTCCACACTGGCGATAACGGCAATTACATCTCGATGGCGCTGTTTTTCCTCGACGATGGTGAGGGCTACGTCGTATTTACCAATTCGGAAACGGGCATGTCGTTCATTAATCCGTTCTTGCGATCGCTGCGTCAGAGGCAGCGAAGCGCGGGGCGATAGCCCGCACGTGTGATTTGTATGTTCAGGATTCGTTCATCCAGCGTTTCGTAGTATCGTCGCGCTTAAGTTGGATAAAACAATAAACTTGGGGAATGCGATGCGCGCGCTGTGGATATGGGCTGTACTGATGTGGGCGCCTGTCGCGGTCGCCGAAATCCCACAAGAATTCGGTGGTGACGGCGAAAAAGCGGTCTATTGCTACTACAGTAACCTACTGAGAATGCAGTTCGCCGGCGCCGTCGGAATCGATCAGAAAGCAGCCTCGGAGCTGTTGAACAACGCGCAGCGATGGCAGGATGTCATTGCAAAAGAGATCCCCGATATGGGTCGCCAAGCGCAACTTCTTCAGTCCGCCACTAGCGATATCACAGGACAAATCAACGCGACAGGCGCGAGATCCGTCGAGAACATCACCGGTGTTTTGGCACCGATTGTCGCAGAGTGCGACACGTTGCTGAGTCGGTTGGATGCGCCGGCTGAAGCCCCACGGCCCGAGCCCGCCGCGGTCGCGACGGTGGAGCCATCCGGACCGTATGACGAAGATATGTTCGCTGGTTTGATCACAAGACCGCTGCGCGGCCGCTTTCGGTGGGATTGGCATGACAGTGAATATGCCGATGTTCGGACGGAGGGCACGTTGTCACGCAGTACTGGTCGCGACAATGCTTATCGCCTCAAGTTCGACAGCAAGATTACGGCTTTGTGTGTGGGTGAGCTTGTCGAATCACACCGGTCGGAAGACGGCTATTTGATGCATCTCACCACGCGTCCCGGTACGGACCAGGGGTGCAAGCCGAAAGTCGCGGAGGCTCTGCTGTATCCGAGGTCCGCCGACACGGCTCGGGAGAATCGCTCGCTCCACCTGCGACTTTACGACGATCAGCGGCGATTGATCGCGTCATCGCTGTTCAGGAGCGAACCACTTCGCGACAAACACATCGATCCACAAGCGCTCGTTTCACTGGACGAGGTGGTTAGACGACGCGATGAGGGTGTCAGAACCCAGCGGCGCGGTGAAAAGCTCGCCCAGCTTCGGGCGAACCCCGAGTTCTCGCGCCTCGAGCCTTTCTACGATAGCTGCTCGCGATCGGCGTCGACGATCAGCGGCGTCGACAATGAGGAGTACTACTGCGTCTGCATGACCTACAAATTTGGTCTTGGCGATCGGATCCCCGAGCCTGAGTTTGTGAGCTACACGGAGGACTTTTCCCGACTAACGGCGCAGTTCGCCGTCTACACGGAAGATAACCGTATGTATACGCGCCTTGCAGAAACCTGCCAGCGCTGCAGTTACCCTGATAACACGCTCAATGCGCGTTGCAATGAGATGGATACGCAGATGTTCAGTCCATCGACCTTTGCCGGCATGCTTCGTCAACTCGACAAGAAAGAGGTCAAACTGTGGACGTCCGACTTCTATAAAGAGAGCTTCTTTGTCGTCTACCTGCAGGGGTATTCAGACTACTGCAGCGCCGAGCTGATTGACCCCGTGCCGTTCGATTATGTGGTCACCGAGACGACGACCGACCCTTACGCCGGTTCTTTCAGTCAGGAAGTCCAGCGAGATCGTACCTATGTTGAGCGCCGACATGCTGCCCGATATCAGGCGATCTATGACGAGCACGGCAAGCTGAGCCCGGATCAGTTCTGGAACAAGGTACGAGGTCTCGCTATCACCAGTGAAGCGGAGCTGCGACGCAGTCAGCGCGACCTCCAACAACGAATTTCTATCGAGGCGGAACGCCGTTCTTCGATACGCCAGCACCTGGAGGGCGGGTGCCGTTCGGAGTCTGTGCAGCGCGTGTATAACAATCTAGAATCGATGTTCGATTAACTGACCGGTGTGGAAGAGTCTGCTCCCTCCAAAATACCGACATCGGCGTTGGTTGCTTGATGTTCTCTCTGAATGACTCCATGGATCGAAAGAGGGGATGCAAGCATACCCGACTTACCGCGTGGCACCTCCGGTTAGGTAAGTCGTCATTTCCGCCAACACGCAGGATTTTCAGTGGATGAAAGATGCCCTGATTCGTGCAGGTCTACGACATCGCGTATCCTTGGCCCATGGAATTTCGCCTGTTCTCAGCACTGATCTTCACTTCGATTTTTCTCCTGCCCGGTCGGCTAATGGCACAGTCTGTGGCTCCGGTCGTGGTGGTGCAGCCGGAGTTGGCACCCGCAACCGAGCGGATCACTTTATCCGGCTCATTTGTTGCGAAAAGACAAGCCGAATTATCCACTCAAGTGGCCGGTTTGGTGACGGTTGCGAATTTCGAGCCGGGCGATGTAGTGTCTCGCGGTGCCGCGCTGCTCGAACTGGATGACCGGTTGGTTACACTGCAACTTTCTCAGGCTGACGCTGAGGTCATGCGGGCGCAAGTATCGTTGCGTGAGGCCAGACGGTTGGTCGCCGAGGCGGAGACCCTACGAGCTGATAAGCTATTTCCGGAGACCGAGCTGCGGAGTCGTGAGGCGGGTGTTGAGTCGGCCGTCGCGCAGCTCAGTTTGTTAGAGGCAGCTCGGGACACAGCGTCGGTGCAACGGTCTTTGCACACGGTCAAAGCGCCTTTCTCTGGTGTTGTCACATCGCGGCTCGCCGAGGTCGGCGAGTGGGTGGTGCCCGGGACGCCAGTCGCGACTCTCGTAACACCAGACGATCTTTGGCTCGAGTTGCAAGCACCGCAGTCACTATGGCCGCAGGCCACCAGACTAGGGGCGATCAACGTTCGACTCGATGCGCTTCCCAATTTGCGTTTTAACGCTGAGATAGCCGCAAAAGTCCCTTCGAGTGACCCGAACTCGAGAACCTTCCTGATGCGTTTGGCTGTCAAGGATCTTGTGGCAGATGTGACGTCTGGCATGTCGGCGAAAGCTGAGCTGACTCTCGAATCGGACGAAGAAACCCTGACGGTACCTCGCGATGCTCTTATTCGTTTTCCCGACGGCTCAACAACCGTTTTTGTGGTTACCTCAGGTTCACCGGAGATCGCACGTCAACTGTCGGTTGAAGTGAGCCGCGTGTACGGTGATACCGCGGTTGTCCAAGGTGATCTGAATCCATCGAGTCGAGTGGTCGTGCGTGGCAACGAAGTTCTGACCGATGGACAGAGAGTCCGTTTGGTCGAAAAACTGACGGACTAGGCGACTATGTTCGAGAAGATAATTGAGCGAGGCACGATTCTCGCGGTGGTTGTTCTGGTAATCGCTGTGCTTGGGACACTGGCCGCTTTGCGGATTCCTGTACAGATGATTCCTGACCTCGAGGTCAGGGTCGTAACCGTCGAGACGAGCTGGCCAGGCGCAACACCCCAAGACGTTGAGAAAGAGATCCTGATCGAACAGGAAGAGTTTCTGCGGTCGTTGCCCGGCTTGGAGCGAATGGTCTCAACAGCAAGTTACGGCGGCGCCGAAATTCGTCTTGAGTTTCCTTTCGGTGTGGATATCAATGAGGCCCTGATTAGGGTCAACAACGCACTGAGCCAGGTCACGAATTACCCCGAGAATGTCAATGAGCCGCGACTGGACGCCAGCTCGTTTTCACAGAACTCGTTCATGTTCTTCTACGTACGTCCGTTACCCGATAACCCATTCGATCTGGATGTTACGTTGCTCCGTGACTTTGTCGACGACAACGTGCGCACGCGCATGGAGCGCGTAGCGGGCGTTTCTCGAGTAAATGTCTATGGCGGTGCAGAGCGTCAAGTGCGCATTCTTGTCGATCCCGCTGCGGCTGCAGAGCGCGGGATTACACTGGACCGAATCCGCGCGGCAATCCGTGCGCGAAATCGCGACGTGTCGGGCGGCGATTTGGACGCGGGTAAGCGCCGCTATTTGTTGCGAACCGTTGGACGATTTGAATCTGTCGATCAGATGGCCGACACCATTCTGCGTTCCGAGGATGATCAGGTCGTTCGACTCGGTGATGTGGCGGAAGTTGAGTTGTCGCGCTACGAAATTCGCAACAGCTCGGCGGTGAATGGCTTGCCCACGTTAACCCTGTCGGTCGATCGCGAGCCAGGTTCCAACGTCATCGATATCAAACGCGCCATGCTGCCAACCGTTGATCAGATCAATGAAGAATTGCTGCGAGCGAATGGGCTTGAGCTTGGATTGATCAGTGACGACGCAAAGTATGTCGAGGCTTCTGTTGCGAACGTCTGGAAAAACCTGGGTATCGGTGCGTTGCTTGCGACAGCCGTGATGTTTGTGTTCTTGCGTTCAGCAAAAGCCACATTGGTCGGTGTGGTTGGTGTTCCGATTTGTACGATTGCGGCTTTTCTCGGCTTATTGGCGGCTGGACGAACCATCAATGTGATCTCGTTGGCCGGTGTCGCGTTTGCAATTGGTATGACGCTCGACAACAGCATCGTTGTGCTCGAGGCTATCGAGCGCAACCGTCGTCGCGGTATGGACCGATTGGCGGCGGCGGTGTCCGGTGTGCGAGAGGTCTGGTCTGCGGTACTGGCTTCGACAATGACCACCGTGTTGGTGTTCGCCCCGATCTTCTTCATTCGCGAAGAAGCAGGTCAGTTGTACTCGGATATTGCTGTGGCGATTTCCGCGTCGATTCTCGCAAGCATGTTGATTGCGGTCACCGTCGTACCGGCGCTCTCGGCGCGATTGAGCTTTGGTTTCAAGAGTACCGGCGAGACCGGGCATACAGTTCGAAAACGGCTGGTAGATGCCGTTGATTGGCTTGTCCGTTCGCCAACTCGCCGTCTGAGTACTGTGGCATTAACACTGATCGGTGTTGTTTTGGTACTGGTCCTGCTCACGCCCGCGGCGGAGTACCTTCCAGAGGGTGAAGAGCCGAAGACGTTTGCTTCGATGATTGCACCACCGGGACACAACTACACCGAGATGCGCGGTATCGCGCGAGAGATTGAGGCAGAACTCCTGCCGTACGTAAAGACAGACCGACAGGCGTTCGTTGACGGCAAAAGCGATATGCCACCGATCTCATACGTCAATCTCTACTACGGTCCGGATCGGCTCCGCGTGATCGCCGAGGCGGTTGACCCGGCAGACATCGATGCGTTGATGGCCGGTCTAAAGCGTCAGTATGAGCAATACCCAGGTATGCGTGCTTTCGCCGCACGCGGTTCCATCATCTCAAGTAATGATGGCGGCACACGCAGCGTGAACCTCGATATTACCGGTCAAGATCTGGCAGAGCTCTATGCAGTTGCTGAGACGGCGTACCGATATGCGGAAGCGGCATTCAATAATCCGAGTATCAACTCATCGCCAGGTTCATTGTCGCTGGATCAGCCGCTTATAGAGGTCAGGCCTAACTGGTATCGTGCCGCTGAGCTGGGATTCTCCGCAGACAGCCTCGGGTTCGCAGTGGCTGCGTTGACCGATGGGGCATTTGTCGATGAGTTCATTCGAGGCGATGACAAGATCGACATTTTTTTGTACTCGTCAGCCGGTGACCAACAACAATTAGGCCGGGTCGCCAGCTTGCCCGTTTTTACTCCGTCGGGTGCCGTCGTTCCGCTGAGTTCGGTGGCGACGATCGACGAGACCGTTGCGACGGATTCGTTGCGCCGACTTAATGGTCGTCGCACGGTAACGCTCAATATTATTCCGCCGCGTTCAACAGCGCTCGAAATCGCGGTAGAACGGGTGCGAACCGATGTCGTCGAACGTATGCGGGCGGACGGTCGTTTGCCGCAAACGGTCACCGTGGATATTTCGGGGGCGGGGGATCAACTCACAGCCACTCGGGCAGCTTTGGCGGACAACTATTTGGTCGCAATCGTACTGACTTTCTTGGTCCTCGTGGCCATCTTCACACACTGGGGCTGGCCGCTTGTGATCCTGACTGCCGTGCCACTGGGAATCGCCGGAGGAATCGGTGGCCTGGTGCTGATGAATGGGTTGGGCGTCCGCCAACCATTCGACATGATCACGATGCTGGGATTCTTGATATTGCTCGGGGTTGTGGTGAATAACCCGATTCTGATTGTCGATGGTGCCATCACGAATCTGAGGGCTGGAGCATCAAGCGCTGTCGACGCGGTTCGGGATGCTGTCTCGACTCGAATTCGACCAATCATGATGTCGATGATCACAACGCTGTTCGGTTTGGCACCCTTGGTATTCCTTCCGGGCGAGGGCACCGAGCTCTACCGAGGTGTCGGTGTCGTCGTTTTGGCAGGCTTGCTGTTTTCTACTCTGGTGACACTCAGCTTTCTCCCCGCCTTACTCGTGATGGTGCTCGAAGCGAGGCAACGATGGTGGCCGACTCTGGATAGCGCTAAAGCGTAGCGCGAACCGCAGCTCCCCGCTAACGGCTCAATTCGTCAGTTGAAGAACGTTTTCAGCTTGACTTCTGGCCCAATTACAAACGAGGATCATTCGCGTTAAATGCTCGGCGGAGTGGACCGCCTGATAATTGGGGACCTCATGAAAGCAAAAATAGCCTGCGGTATTACCGCAGTTTTCGCGTGCGCGTCGCTCGCTGCGGTGGCGCAGGACGAACCGAATAATGAGTCACTCGACGAGATTGTCGTGACGGGTACCAAGCGGAATCTCACTCTGCAGGACACGCAAACGTCGGTTGCGATTGTCACCAGTAAACAGATTGAAGAGCAGGCGCTGTTTAATGTTGAGGACATCATCATCCGGACGGCGAATGTCTCGACGGACGGTTCCGGTGCGTTGAACAACCTTTCGATTCGCGGTGTCACTTTGGTCGGTATCGGCTTTACCGGGACCGGTGCAACGTCGAACGTCTACGTCGATGGTTCACCGAACTCCTTCAACGCCAACCAGGGCGCATCCAACCTGTGGGATGTTGCGCAGGTTGAAATCCTGCGTGGCCCGCAGTCGACAGTGCAGGGCCGTAACGCACTGGCCGGTGCCGTGATTATCAATACAGCGGATCCTGAGTACGAGTTTGGCACGGACGTTCGTGTGCTGGCGGGCAATGAGGACAACCGGCAGTATTCTGCGATGGTGACCGGGCCGATTGTCGATGACACTCTGGCGTTTCGCGTTGCAGTCGATCAACGAGAAATCGACTTTGGTGTGACCAATCTCGACACCGGCAACAACACGCGTTTTCGGGATGAGTTTACGGCCCGTGCAAAATTGCTTTGGGAACCGAGTGACCGCGCGCGTATCGAGCTGATCTATAGCTACACCGACACCGAGTTCGGTGAGTTCAATCAGGTCGTGGCGCCTGTCCCTGCAACTGACCCGACGTTTGCGGACTTTGACCCGTTTGGCAACGAAACATTCGGCGGACGGGAGCGCTTCGAGTTCAACACGGTGAGCCGCTACACGCTGGATACCCAGTTTGAACTATCGGACAATTGGACGTTGTTCGGTCTTGCGACCTTCGAAGACTCTCAGCGTGATACGAATTTCGGAGCTTCGTTTGGCACCGGCGATGCGCCTGATGAGACCTTTCAGTACGAACTGCGTGCGGCGTTTGATTACGATCAATGGACCGGCTGGATCGGAGCATATTACTTCGACACCAGCGGAAGCTTCCAGGGGCTGTTTAACTTTAGTCCTGCAACCTTCGGAATCCCGACTGATCCACCCGACGGATTTGTCATCTTTGATACAAACCAACGCGATGAAACCAAAAACCAGGCGATATTCTTTGATGTGACCTATCAGGCGAATGAAACTTGGGCATTTAATTTCGGCGCGCGCTTTGACGATGAGGAGTTTTCCGACACCGGAACTGTCGGCACGTCCGAAGTGGGGCCTGGTGGATGTACGATTGCGCCCTTCGTGCCAGGTCTGGGAGGATTTCCGTGCACTGTGATCTTCCCGCCCTCGGGTGGCGAAGCACCGGAACCCGCAGAGTTTGATGCGTTCCTGCCTCGCGGATCGGTGATCTATTCGTTTGATGACGACAAGTCGATGTCTTTCACCGTCGCACAAGGATATCGAGCTGGCGGTTCGTATTTGTACGCACCTCCAGGTGCTACTCCCGAGACGAGAACTTTCGACCCGGAATTTCTGACTAATTACGAGTTCGCGTTTCGCTCAGCGTGGCCCGAGCAAGACATCGTGTTGAACGCCAACCTTTTCTACTCCGATTGGGAGGACCAGCAGGTTACGGTTCCAGGTCCGTCGGGCGCGATTTTTGATTCGGATGTGCTCAACGTCGGTAGCGCGAAGTTGTTTGGGTTGGAAGCCGAAGTTCGTCAGACATTGACTGAGACGTTGGACTGGTTTGCAACGCTGGGGTATGTCGAGACGCAATTCACCGATTTCCCGTTCGCTATCGATAGTGAGGGCAACCCAGCGAATCCGGATGACCCGACCTTTGCTAACCTGCGTGGGAACGACTTCAATAATGCGCCGCACCTCAGTGTCGCGGTTGGGTTGAACTATCAAAACGATCGCGGCTGGTTCGCGAGTGGCACAGCAAGCTATACGGGTGAGCAATACTCCGATGTCACGAACCTGGAGAGCAATAAAGTCGATGCGTACACGATCGTCAATGCGAGAGCCGGCTATCGTAATGACAATTGGAGCGTTGCGCTGTTCGCGGATAACGTGTTTGACGAGCGCTTTATCGGTCGGCAAGGCTTGTTTAGTGTTGCCACCAATGATGGCACGGTTACTGCCAACACCGGCCCGTTCTTCGCCGTTAACGACCCACGCGTCGTTGGCGTTGAGTTGCGCTACTCCTACTAGATGAGAGGTTAACGCCAGGGGCGATCTGGTTGGAGCGACCGGATCGCTTTTTCTCATTATCGCTGCGCAGTAAATCCGCGGTCGAGAATTAGCTGTATCCGTCATATCTATCCTGCTGAGTTACCAGGCGCGGTCTTGCCGGCGACCAGCATGTAATTGATCGCGGTGACCCCAGTCAGTGACATGCTTCGCGTGAACGGGTTAACACGTACGCCGATGATGTCGTCGACAGAGAAATCATGCGCCTGTAAAGGCTGGATAATCTCTGTCGGTTTTCGCAGCATTTGGTAGCGATGTGTGCCTTTTGGTAGCCAGCGTAAGACGTATTCAGCGCCGAAGATAGCGACAAGCCACGCGAGAGGATTGCGGTTGATGGTTGCGACAAACATCGTGCCGCCCGGTCGAACCAGTTCGCAGCAATCGGTCATGAAAGCATCGAGATCGGCGACATGCTCAACTACCTCCATGTTCAAGACGACGTCGAAGAATTCGCTAAGGCTTCTCCGTTCGGCAACCGTTTGGTGATGATAGTCAATGTCGAGATCGCTACTTGCGGCGTGGGCCTTCGCGATGCCGATGTTTCGCTCAACCACGTCGATCCCGGTGACGGTTGCCCCTAACGCTGCGATCGACTCGGATAAGATTCCACCGCCGCATCCAACATCCAAGACGCGAAGGTCGGAGAGTGGTTGTGAGTCTGCAGCGTCACGATCAAATCGCTGGCACAGTTGTTCGAGGATGTACTTTACTCGCAGAGCATTCAGCGTATGCAGTGGCCAGAAGGGTCCGGTCCGATCCCACCACAGTTCCGCTTGCTTTGTGTAGTAGTCGACCTCATACGCATCGACAGTAGAATCGATTTTCAAAGTTACCTGCCTATGCCGTTGACACGAGTGCGTTGAGCGCTGTTGTTGCAACCACCACGATAAGGGCGATGCCCAGTAAGAGGACAGCGATCGTGAGCAGCACATTGACGCCGTGCAGTTGGCCAAAGCGTTTCCGTCCGGCTTCCCCGGCGTCACGTGCTGCGTTGATCGCAGGCACCATCGCACCGGCGGCGGCCTGCAGGGAGCTCATTGCTACGACGATCGCCGCGAACAGCGTCAGATCCTCACTCCAGGCTCCACCGAAATACATCAATGCGAGACCGAGTAGCATCACCGCACCGCAGACGAGACCCGCTTTGAAGAAACGCGGGAACAACCCCCGCAGGAATTTGCCGGCATGTTCTGAATCGAGGGCGGTGAAGACGCTGGGCGCGACCACCGCTGACTGAAACACGATTGACCCGACCCAGATGGCCAAGGCCAGCACTGTCAAACAAATGCCGAAGGTTGTCATAAAAAGAGCGCCCAAGAAAATATGATTAAGGTTCGCTGTAGCAACCACCGTGGATGCAGATTGTCACCAGGAGATCATCCGTTCTTGCACCTCATCCGTTCCCTTCGGTATCGCAGCAATGTTGGTCAGGGGAGGGCCAGCCCTGCAATGGAAGAAGGCCTAGATCGCGCTTGAAAACCTCGCGCAGGCTTGTTCAAGTGCTTTCGACTCTTCGCCGTCCAGACGTTCTGGAACTCGCGTCGCTGTCCAACTGACAGGAGAGTCATAGAGCGCTGCGTCAAAAGGCATCCGAATGACCGTACCTTCCGCGAGGTCATCTTCGCGAACGAAAGTGTAAGCGCCGACGATCTCATTGTCGGATACGTTGCCGGAGTAGGCATAAGTGATCCAAACATCTCGAATGGTGCGCCCGGCGGCGGTGGCATTTACGTAGAACTCAAACGAGATCTGATCGTCGGTGCGTGTGATGAGCACCGGTTGGCTGTCGAGTAATGCCTGGTATCTGGAATCGACATCTCTGCCACAGATCAACAACGGTCGATCGCCGGTAGGGCGACTTCCGCCACTGTAAGTTACCGACCAGACACCCATAAGCGGATCCGGATTCCCCTGTCGCGGTGATGGTTCCACTATCGTCGAGTCTGCCTCGGAGACTATCGGATTCGGATCAGAGTCTACCGGTACGGTGGTACATGCACCGACATAGAGCGTTACGATGCCGCCAAAGCAAAGTCGCTTCCACATTGCCGCGAGTTGCTTTTTTGCCAACGGTCTTGCGTTCATCCGCCGCACCCGGGAATTGGCACCGACAGCTCGAGCCCACCAAAACCGAGTTGTCCGGCCAGGTCGTTGATTTCGCGCAGGTGATCCAACGCATTGGTTGCCGCATCACCGCCGACAGAGCCAGCAACGCCATCTATGGCGGAGTCGACCTGGCCCTGCAGTGCATCGCACGCCTGGTCCTGGTAGTAGCCCTGCAAGTCGGGCGGCTCCATTGTCAGGATCGATATCGTTGCCATTCGGAGATGATCCATCTTGATCTGCTCCAAAGACGCCCAGGCTTCGATCGAGCCACCTGCCTCAGATGCGGCATCGAGCAGATTATTGACCTGCTCGAACCGGGCGTTGACCTCACCGACAGTGATCCCGGCACCACCGAAGTCGTTAATGAACAGGCCGGCGCCAGTATTGACGTTGATGCCAATAGCACAGTCGATGGCTCCCTCGGTGGGATAGGCATACGTCATCGCTGTGCCATAGCCGGCCACAAGTCGATCCAGTTGGGGTCGACGATCACGAGACACCTGATAGTCACGGTTGATCGACAGGGGAGGCGCGATGCACTTTCGGTCGTTATCGGAAAACAGGCTGCCTTCGATATCGTTGATGAGGGCGCTTGCCTTCAGAGTCTTGGATTTCGCCATGTCGAGGTCTGAGCTCAGCGAATACAGTCGCAGCGGAACGATGTCCGTCCGGCGAACGGTGACTTCCTGGCCGTCCAGCATCCATCGTTGGTCTGCATCGATCCAGAGTCGCGGTGTGTAGTCGCGCACGTCACCGAGGTCAGCCGTGAAGCTGAAGGCTGTCGCCGGCAAGACCGGCACGTTGGCGAAGGCGTCCTCGGCTGCTTCTGGAGTTTCTGCCTCCAGTACCTGCTCAAGTGCGAGGCGGGCGGTGATCATCTCGTCGAGCATGATCGAAGGACTGACCGGACCGACGTCGGCAATCAGTGTGTACTTGCCGAACAATCCGAGATGCGCGTTGCGACGGTCTGTGTTCGACGCGCTTTGCTCGTAAGCGACACCTGCCAGCCGATGAAACAATGTTTCGGCTGCGTTCCATGTCACTTTGAGATACAGACCTTCGATTTCGGAGGGTTCTTTTTGCACTGCCAGGTCGGGCGCGGAAAACGCTGAAGCATCGGTGGTGTTGTTGATTCCAAGTTGCAGCACAGTCTCCGCGTTCCTCGAGGCCACATTCTCGGGCAGTCGAACATAACCGCGGTACGCTCCGATGTGCTCGGCAAGCGCTTCCGATATCGCGTTGAGTGCCGCGTCATGATCCGTAATCTGAAATGCCTGGCCGCCGGTGGCTCGTGGAATGCCTTCGAAGGCAGGCCCGAGCAAGAACTCGGGTGGCCGCGCGCCGCCGAGCGTGAAGGTTATCGGCGCGGAAGCCAGTTTGGCCTGGAGGTCTTCAGGCAGCTCTTCGAGCGTGGGATCAAACCCGGTCGTTCGGAACTCGACATCGTTGCCATCTGTGAAGTAGATGATGGCATCGGGTTCCAGCGTTCCCGCCCCGACGACGGACGTCCACATCCGATTGGCGGTCAACCCCATGCGCGCCGCAGCGTCCGAGACGACGGCTGCGTCTTTGCTCCACTTCGGCGTCGGCACAATGCCATAGTCGCCCATGACCATGAATTGTGCACCGGGGTATTGCTCGGAGATCCTATCGGCCATTTCGCGAACAAAGTCGCCAAGCTTTGCGGCGCGGTACTGCGGCGCCACGCTGGTCGAGCCGTCGATCAGGAAAACAATCCGCACCGGTGGTCGCTGATTTGCCGTAAGCGATAATGCGGCAGGCTGATCGTTGATGATCGCCGTAATGCTGTCAGGTGCGAGGCCATTAACGACATTGCTGCCAGCATCCAACGGGTCAAAGCTAACTTCGAGCCAGGGCCACCTTTCGGTTTCGATATCGCGAATCTGAACGTCAGTGACAGTCTCGGGGACGCCACCACTGGAAAGCGTGTGTCGTCCAATGTCGATGGTTTGCGATTCGTCGTCACGCTCGATCGTGTCGCCGGACAGCGTGAAAGCGGTGCCGACGATGCGGCGTTGCTCTTCGTTCAAGTCAGGGTTGCCGCCCTCGACCTTGATGTACGGCAGAAACGTGCGAACGTCAGAAGGACGTGTGGTGTGCCGCGATCCAGCGTCGGATAGCACCGGGGAAAAGCCGACAGATAAACGTGCACCCGCGATATCGTGGGCGTTTAGCGCAGTCTCGGCGAGCACGGGCATGTTGTGCCATTGGTTGTCCGTCGTTTTCATATGCAGCGACAGTTTCAACGTGCTGCCCGGTCGAACATCCGATCCCGTTCTACGCCATTCTGCGTCGGACCAGGAATTGTCGGCATCGCGCTCCCAAAGGTTCGCGAGTTTTTGCACAGATTCTCCGTTCTCCGAGTCGGTCATGCTGATCAGCAACGAAGGGAGGCGATCAGGCTGGGCCAGACGAATGCGTACGGCGGTGTTCTGTGCGGTCGGCATTGCTTCGGCGACGCTATTCCACAGGTCAGGATGGCGCTCCAGCGGTCCCGTCTCGGGCATCTCCTCCGGAAAGATCGTGGAAAGCAGTCGATGGTTGATTTCGGGCTGCTTGAATTTCGGAGGATCCGGTGCTTCCAGCGAGCGCATCGGGATTGGCGCGGCAACCGTGACCAATTGGCCCGTAAGCCCCATCGTCTCGATACCGCCGCGCAGCAGCTCGACCAACTCACGAGGTGTGCCCGCACCGGTTCTCAGTGCGGCGAGCGTACCGAGACCCGTTTCGTTGCGTGCGGCTTGCCATCCGGCGGCCGGGGGCAGAATCTCGAAGGAGTCTCGCAGGAATTGGTTCAGTGCTTCCGGATCGTCACTTGCCACGATTCGCGCGTACTGCGCTGGCAGGTGGTCTGGGCTTTCTCGCACTTGTGTCCGCGCGTCACGAAGCAGGTCAAAGTAGTCCGCATCTTCGGGTATTGACCCGGACCCATCACCGAGGTTCTGCCAGATTAACAGTCCGGCGATCAGCAACAGCAGCAGGAGTGCGACGATGAGTTTCTTCACGGTGCTTCCCGTTCTTATCTCCCAAGGTGTCCGAATTTAGCGGATCAACATGAACCGTGCATTAACGAGCAGGGTCGAACCTAACCAATCAGTGTGTCTGCGGCTGCGTTGTTGAGTTGATGTTCAGATGGAAAGTTGGTTCGACCCCGATATTTGTTATCGTTCGGCAAAGTTCATGAGGTTCGCTGGATGATCAAGTTCACTGAGAAGCTGTCGTCGATGTGCAGATTCCGACGCGTGGTGCTATCGCTCGCGGTTTTCTTCAGCGCTTGCGGGGCGGAGTCGGCGCAGCAGGGGACTGCGGTCGACGTTAAAGATGTCGTCGACGTGCTGCCAACCAAAAAAGTCGTTGGCGATTGGCAGGGACTGCTGAGTTACGCGGGTCGAGATTTCCCGACACGTATCGCCGTCAATGCTCTGGAAAACGACCAACTTGAAGTGCGCTGGACGGTAACACCCGCACTGGGTCGCAGGAACTACATTTCTCCTGACGGGCGAAGCGAAATCACAGACCGAGTCCTTACAGGTGAATACGACAGCGTAACCGGGCGAGCCAGCGTACGTGAGTCCATTTCTCGCCGACCTCTGCAGCTCGACATCCTGTTCGGTAAGGAAACGGTGTTGCTCAGTCACCAACGATGCGACTTTGGGGTCTTGCAGCGCCCACCGGCTGACGCCATTGCGGACTTGCAGAGCGAATTGCTGGCGATTCAGGAAGAAATTGTTATCGGCATTGAAGATCAACAGGGCGAGTGTCCCCGTGAGTTACAAGAGTGGATTCATGTTGGACTGGAGTTACCGCTCGATCGGTTGGGCCGAGGCGATACGAGTGCGCTTTGGACGGATGAGGTAACGCGACCCATCTTCGGGGAACCCGTGGCCGGTTTTCGTGCGCAGCGACGGAGGGAGATACGCCGTGCACTTGCGGGACGCTGCATGGTTCGCCGAGACCCTCGGCAACAAGCCGTTGTCAGGGCCTTGATGGGGATCACGGACTATCGGGCATTTCGAGACGGGCGATTCATAGAGCTGGCCGGTCCAGTCGCGGAAGACTGGGTCGCGCGCCGTGCGCTGCCTCTGTTGACTTCCGAGTCTTTGCCAGAGCTTTCAAACATTAGTAGTCAAGCGTTGAGCCGTGTACCGAGAACGTTCAACTTCGATCGGCTGTTGGCGGACTCATCGGTGTACGACTCGCAAAGCTATGCACAGCAGACGGTGGCTTTGAACGAGGCGATGATGGCGCGGCGTGCCGAAGAGGATTTTCTCGGGAATATGCGTGACGCGCGCCTGTTTCACATGTTGGATCTTTGGCAAGCCGCATTGGTGCGGGACGATATTCGAGACGCACCGGCGAACACGCTGATTGAGGAAGTCCTGATCGATAAGGCGGTGGAATACAGCCGTGCCGCCGACACGGCGAGGGATGCTGTGAAGATGGCGGGTTGGGTGTCGAGTGTTGACGAGGAGCTCGCGTGCAGTGAAGCACAACAAGATACGTGCTCGGAAGCGGCAGAGCGATTGAGGGACCGCCTGGACGAGTTGGCGGATAAGTTCGCAGAGACGGAGCAAACTGCATTCGTGGCATTGGAGGATGAGGACACCAGCCTGCAAAACCTGTCTCGACTAGTGGAGATGCACAATGCACTCGTGCGCAAGTACGGCCGTGTTTTGGAATACGGCGACTTCCGTGATCTGATGGAAGACTTTGAAGATTTGCGATTCGATTGGCAGAGAGACCAGGAGGCTGCACTGGCGCAGCAGCTAGCCAGCGCGCGGACGACGTCCGCTTTGACCGCACTCGACCAGCGCTATTTCGCGTCAAGCGATCTGGCGACACGCCCTGAGCGGCACTTGAAGCGTTTGGGCAAGGTCTATGATGAACAATTGACCGGGACACGCCCGTTCGCTGGCACAGGATCGGATGCCTATCTCAACGCACTTTATAACCGCGAGTTCAATGCGTTGGCGAGAATGGATGCTGAACTGCTCTCAGGCGTTGCGCCCATGTTTCAGTTCATGGCGCAGCAGATCAACTCTGTGAGCGACATTCTCGGCGCGGCAGGCCGACCGTTGCAGAGTGCGGCGCGAGAGCTGAACAATCCGAGTGCGGTGACCGCTGTCGCTCTGCGATATCTTCTGAACTACGAAGATCAGTACGAATCGTGTTTGGGCGCGGACGCGATTACCGTCACGTTCACCGAGCGTGTGGATACCGTCACAAGGACCGGCAGCGGGATTGAAGTGAGTCGTATTCGCGGCGTACCAGTATCCACGACATACCGTATCAAGCGAGAGCACGCGGATTTATTTGAGGATGTGTTCAGCAAGCCGAAGTCATCAGGCGCGGATGGCATGCTGGAAGCGCTTTTCGGCCTGCAAGGCGTGAGTCAGTTGACGGATGCCGTCGAAGAGCTGATGGACGAACATCGTTGCGACTCGGATGAGGTAAGAGGATTTGAGCAGGGGCTGTTGGCGTACTACGCGAATCGGAAGCGGCAGTGGGGGCGTTGAGAATCGAATAGGCCCGAGTTTCGCCGAGTGGCTTTGAATCTATACGTCGCGTACGAGATCTTTGATGTAGGCAAGTAAGAAGCCCAGTACCAGGATCTTCACCGTGACGGTTACAACAAAAATTGTGGGCGTTTCTGCGAAGCAGACAAATCCACCGTGTCGAATCATGGCTGTGCGTCCCGCGAAGACCGCAAAATACAGGTCGACGAGCAACAGTAAAGTGGCGGCGCACGGGACGATCAAATCAACCCAGAGTTTTCTTTCATTCATGAAGTTAGCGCATTGTGCCCGCAGTCTGCGGAGAAACACTGGCCAACCGACCATACCAGGAGTTCGCAAATACGCCGCGCCGCGGCCATTAGGTTTGCTGCTGCTCCGCTTCCGCTTTGATCGTTTCTAGTAGTTCCTGAGCTTCTATCTGTTTGTCAGTGTCGCCTTCGTGTTCGTAGAAACGGATCAGGCGTTCAATCGCGGATTGAGTATGGCGACTCGTGCGGTCTTCGCTAGCGAGTAATGCGTCGAGCCCCTCGCGCAAAAACGCCTCCGCCGCACTGGAGTCGCCGCTAAGAAACAATGCTTCGCCATAGAGACTGCGGGCCACAGCGGTCTCCCAGTAACCTTCTTGATACTCCGTCGCGAAACTCTCGATGGCGTTCGTAAGCAAAGGCAGAGCGTCATTCGCCTGCCCTTGTTCGATGAGCAGCTTGCCCAGTTCGCGATAGCTTCTTCCGACGATGGAGTGCTTCGGATTGAAACGCTCTGTGCCCACATCAATGACGGTCCGGAAACGTTGTTTTGCGGCTTCGATATCGCCTTGCTCTTTGGCGAGGCGACCGAGATTGATGTGACCGTCCAAGACAAATTCATGGCTGTCACCAAGCGCACGCAGCCGGAGGTCTTGTGCTTCAGTGAGATACGTCTCGGCCTTGTCGAGTTGGCCGATGGCGTGGTAAACCATCCCGAGGTTATTTAGGGCATAGGCGCGATACGGGTCGTCGGCATCAAGCGACTCTTTTTCAATGGCGACCAACTCGAGGTAAGCCGCCTCGCTTTTCTCATGCTCACCAACCAGGTAATGCATCTGCGCGATATCGCTAAACGCAACCAAGACATAGGGATGCGTCGGACCCACCTGCGAGCGCCAAATGTCGCGAGCCCGCGTGTAGTTTGCCATCGCATCGGCATATCGTCCCGTTTCGGATTGCAAAGAGCCGAGATTGTAGATGGCAGTACCCAATGAAAAATGATTCTCGCCGAATATCCGTTCGTAGTCATCGATGACAGCGTTAAACTCGTTCTCTGCCTCGATGTGCCGTCGACCAAGCTGCAAGTACCATGCAAGGTTGGCGCGCGCGACGACGGTCTCCGGATGATCCGGTCCAAGCGCGCTCGACACCACGGCTACCGCTTCCCGGCCGACTTCGATGGCCTCGTCATATTTATAGAGATTGACGTACATCAGAGCGAGGGTGGCCATCAGAAAAGCGTGCTTCTCCTTAGGCGCGCCAACTCTGTCGAACAGGTCTTGTGCGAGTTTGAAGTGTTCCAGCGCCGCCGTTTCATCGCCCGCCCCGCTGTACGACGACTGCACCGCCAGTCGAGTGTCGACAAGCCGCGCATCATTCGGACCGTATCGTTCGAGCTGTTCCTTCAACAGCGCGTCAATGATCTCGAAGCGTTTGTCGGTTTCTCCGAGTTCACGGAGCACGCTGCCAAGCCCGAGTCGAGCATCGTAGTACCAAGTGGGTGGGTCATCGGTTGTGTTGGCATTTGACTCATAAAGTGAAATCGCCTGTTCATACAACGGTTGCGCACTGTCATAGAGACTGAGTCCCTCGTACACACTGCCCATCGTTTGGAGTAACCGGGCGCGTGTGTTGAAGGGTAGTTGTTCGTTAGCACGGATTTGCTCGACACCTTGGTCCAGTACTGCTTTGGCCGTGATTTCTTCGCCGCGCGATTGGGAAGGATCCGCCGCCGCGAAAACATCTTCAATCACCTGCAGCGTGCCATTCGCAACGTCGGCGGATTCGGCAGCCGCTCGCTCAGCTTCTAGCGCACGAAGCAAACCAACCGAAGTCCCCGCGAGGCCAAGAACGATTGTGACGACGGCGACCGCAGCAACCGCGACGCCCGCGCGGTGCCGGCGGATGAATTTTCGCATTCGATATAGCAGCTCGTCAGGACCCGCTGACACTGGCAAGTTGGTGCGGTATCGCGAAAGGTCGGCCGCAAGCTCAGCGGGCGAGCCATACCGGCGGTCTTTGTCTCGGGCCATCGCTTTGGCGACGATCCAATCGAGATCACCACGAATCGTTGTCGCGGAATACGGTATTGACGACAAAACCTGCAAACTGGCGAGCGGCGGGTCGCTCTCAAGTATGAGCTGTCGTACTTCGAGCGGTGATTTACCTGAAACATCTTGGGGTGGGGTGCCCGTCAGCATCTCGAACAGCAACACCCCTAACGCATAAACGTCGGAGCGGGTGTCGACTTCGTCGTGCTTGAACCCGGCTTGTTCTGGACTCATGTACTGCGGCGTGCCGACCGTCTGGTCCATCTGTGTGAGTTTAGGGTCCTCATTGGGTTCGATGAGCTTGGCGATACCGAAGTCGATAATTTTTGGGCGACCGGACCCGTCGACGAGTACATTGGAGGGTTTGAGATCACGGTGAATGACGCCCCTTTGATGGGCATGTTGCACGCCATCACATACCCGAGCGAAAAGATCGAGGCGCGACTCCAGGGATGGTTGCTTGGACTCAAAGTATTGGTCCAACGGTTCACCATCGATGTATTCCATCACAACATACGGCTGCCCGTTGTCGAGTACGCCTGCATCGAACACTTGAGCGATGGACGGATGGTTCATCCGAGCCAAGACTTGCCGCTCGGCGTCAAACCGCGCCAGCAAGTCATCGACCTGCAAACCGACTCTGACCAGCTTGACTGCTACCGGTCTGTTAAACGGCTCTTGCTGCTGACCGAGATACACGTTGCCCATGCCGCCCGCGCCAATGCGCCGCACGATCTCAATGTTGCCCACGCGAGTGCCGGGCTGAATCGGATCGACCTCCGAGGTCGCGATTGCGGATGCTGCCGCCGAGTCTACGGCGCCAGAGAGTGACCGATCGTCTTGCGAGACTTCGAGCAAGCTCGCGAGTTCCTCGGCCAGTCCCGGGCTCTCGCGTCGGACGTCGGCGAGAAATTGTTCTTTCGCGTCCGGGCCGAGTTGATTCGCTCTTTTAAACAGCGACTCAAGCTGCTTGAAGTTGCTGTCGCCCATGTCGCGTGTCCCTCTTGATCCCCCTCGTCAGACTGTACCGGTTACTCTTTGAATGCAAATCGCAGGTGGGTATTGTTAACTCACTATCGTGCGCTTCTACCGGGTCTGCGCGTCAATGAACGAACGGATGTCTTCGAGCAATTGGGTCCGTGATGGCTCGTGCACATACATCATGTGACCACCAACGTAATACTTGTATTCGATCTGTTCCGCTTTGATACCGTGGCGATTAAGCGTGTACTCGGCGTCGAAGAACGGCGTGATCAGATCGTGATAGCCCGAGGCGACCAACACTTTGAGCGAGGGGTTCTTTCGGAGAACCTTGCTGAGGTCGGGTGTTGTGTTGACATACGTAGGCTCCCACCCCTGACCATCTGGCACGGGCCGCCAGCGCCATTGGCGGTTCACTTCGCTGCCGCCTGAGACCCGGTATGTCCGATCCAGCGTCACATTGAGGTCCGAACGCATATAGCTCATTAACGACGTCGTATACGGTGCGCTCATCGCATCGCTGGAGGCATCCCCCTCCGGTTCAGCAGCGTGATCGTCGATATCATCACGGGTGTACCGTGCATCGGCGAATCCTATTGCGAGTCCCTGATCACGCAGTAGCTCTTTGGCGAAGCGGCGCGCGTCAACGCGCAGGTTCGCTCGGTCAATGTAGTCCGTCGAGATGCCCAAGAAGTAGCTGAGGCGATCGCTGACCTGGCGAGCCTCATCATCGGTGATCGTATTGCCTTTCCACAAAGCGGGTAGCAACTCGTTGGTTGCGAAAGCACGCGCATCATCCATAAATCGCTCAAGGCTCTCGGGCTGCGGATTGACACGACCGTGGTATAGCGCCGCGGCGGCCATCGTCGGTACGTACGTCACGAACGATACGAGGTTGTGATCGACATAGGGCGTCGAACCTTGGTAGTCGAGTGCTTGCGAAACGAACACAATGCCGTTCAAGCCGATGTTCATGTCGTCTTCGAGCATCAATGCGACTTTGGCAGCGCGAGTGGTGCCGAAACTCTCACCCAGCAGGAACTTCGGTGAGTTCCAGCGATTGTTCACGGTGATCCACTCGCGAATGAACTCGGATATAGACGTTGCGTCCTCAACCAGCCCCCAGAATTCCTTACCCTCATGCTTGCCGAGCGGGCGCGAAAAACCTGTGCCGACTGGATCGACGAACACGAGATCGGTGACGTCGAGAATCGTCTCGGGCGCATTTCGAATGTCGAAGGGTGGGGGACCGGCGCGCTCAGCATCACTCGGGATTGAAATGCGCTTGGGCCCCAACGTGCCCATGTGCAGCCAGACGGACGAGGAGCCGGGTCCGCCGTTCCATACAAATGTGACGGGGCGATCTTCCGATGCATTCTTCTTGACGTAGCTAAACGAAAAGAATGACGCCTTGGGTTGATCTTTCTTGTCCTTCAGATAGAGCTCACCTGCAGTCACGGTGTACTCAACGGATTCGCCGTTGAATCGACCCCGATGTTCGGTGATATAGACGACTGGGTCGGGAATGTCAGCGGTTGCACTTTTTTTGGCGTCGTCCTGGGCCCATACCGCAGGCACGGAAAACGGAACAACACACATCAGTTTCAGGATCGTCACGAGAAATTTATTCATGGGTAGTAATCGTGTTGAGGGCTCGCGGGTAGGATAACCTACGTTGCTATGAGAAAGTTTGGCCTTGTACTGGCGGCCTTGCTGCTGCTTCTTACTGCGTATTTGACACTCTGGCCGGTAGCGGTCGAGCCGGTATCGTGGCGGGCGCCGATCGACGTGGGATACACCGGCATCTATGAACCCAACGCGCGTTTACAACAACTCAAGTTGATCGATCTGGATGGGCGTATCGGTCCTGAGGACGCCGACATTGGCCAGGACGGGCTGATCTACGCGGCGACGCACGATGGTGAGATCATTCGCGTGGAAACGGACGGCTCCGTGACGGGTTTCGCGCAGACGGGTGGACGACCACTTGGGATTGAATTTGACGAGAATGGGACGCTGTTTGTCGCGGATGCGTATCGGGGGTTGCTCTCGATTGATCCGTCCGGTGCAGTGACGCAGCTGGCCGATCAAACAGTTGACGGCAGTCCGATTCTTTATGCCGATGACGTCGATATCGCGGCGGATGGCATCGTGTATTTCTCGGATGCGTCGACACGGTTTGGGGCCGAGGCCAGCGGCGGTACGTTGCAGGGTTCACTGCTTGATTTGATGGAGCATTCAGCCAACGGACGGATCCTGAAGTACGACCCAGGCAAAGGCGAGGCTAGCGTATTTGCGGATGGGCTGACCTTTGCGAACGGTGTCGCGGTCAGCGACGATCAGCAGTGGTTGCTGTTCGTTGAGACCGGCGAGTATCGCGTCTGGCGATATCCGTTGGATGGCGGTGCCGGCGAGGTAGTTCTCGAAAATCTGCCTGGCTTTCCGGACAACGTGAATCCCGTAGGCGACGGCACGTTTTGGCTGGGACTGGTCAGTCCCCGCAACGCACTGATGGATCGTCTGTCCGATGCGCCGTTCTGGCGTCGCGCGATCATGCGGCTCCCGGATGCAATGCGGCCCGCGCCAACGCGGTATGGTTTCGTGTTGCGATTCGATGTGGATGGCAATGTCATTGAGACACTGCAAGACCCCGACGGCGCATACGCGTTGACGACCGGCGCTGTGACGATGCCGGATGGCAGAGTCGTTGTGACTTCGTTGACGGAGCCGAGCCTCGGCGTGATGGAGCGACCGTGAATCGAAATCGGCGCAATACGCGAGTTTGGTGGTTTGTGGGCAGGCTCGATGACCTTTGTTCGGTAGGGCTGTGGTTTTGTCTTTGGGTCGCGCTCCCTGTTCTGCACGGTTGTACGCATTCGCACTCAATTGCGGAAGAAGCAGTGCGGGAAGCGGAGATTTTCTTAGGTGAAGGTCAGCGTGACGGGCTGACCACCGAAGAACTCGCAGGTCTGCAGGCTTGGCTTAACGACAACCGGACCGGCTGGAAACAAAACTGGGTAACGTTGCCAGCTCCGGAAGTCATGATCCGCAGCGAGCAGTTTGTGCTGTCATTGAATGGCAGGTCGTTGTTTCTGGCGCAGAAGGACGCTGCGGCTCTTGTGCGTAACCTCGGCGACAATGATCTCGAGTTCTTCCGCAGCCTCGGCTCAGACGAGAAAGCGTTTTTGGCCTGTGAGATATCGAAGACGTCGGGTGTGAGATTCTCAACGGAGCGCTATTCAGACATTTTGTCGGTATCCATCCCTGGGCAGTCGTGCGCGCAGTCTAGGCTGACGATCACGATCTCTTCGTCGGACGGTGAGGCGTTGTATACCTACCAAGCGCCGTTCAAGCGCCACACCCCGACGCATGCGGATGATCCTGGTTTACCCCAAGTCGCCGAGCGATTGGTGAACTCATTGATGGACGACGACTCGTTTGGACGGACCAGTGAACTCCCGAACTGGCTGCCGGCGCTCGAGTACTACGAAGCTCACTATCAAGAGCTTCAGCTTAGCGAGGCCGAGTACGAGGCATTGAGGACGCAGATCTGGCCAACCTATGAACATCTCACATATTACGAAGGCTGGCGGATAATCGCTTTCGACCGCGATCGGAACTTGGCGATCGTCGTCTCTGAAGGCGGTCTCTAGGTTCATTTGAAGCACGGCCGTCACGGAAATCGAGCGGAAAAATCCAAGCGGTCGACCGACACTCGACGTCGCGCTACGATCTCGGGGATGAATCTCCGAATTCTTGGTCTGGCAATGTGGTCACTGGTGACGTCGGCATGCGCGGACACCCGTATCGCAGAACTCTCCAATGGCACTGACGTGACGCCGCCTTTGAGCGGCATTCAGATCAGCCTTCTGGAGTCCGGTAGACCAGCGGAAAGCATCGCGACGGGCTTTGCACAGCTCGAAGTTGACGGTTCGATACCGTTGCGTGCCGATCATAAAGTGCGGATCGCATCGATTTCGAAACTGGTGGTGGCCATTGGCGTCATGCGGCTTGTCGAGTCAGGTCAATTAGGTCTCGATACGGATGTTTCGGAATACCTGGGTTGGCGGCTGAGGAACCCCGCGTTTCCTGAATCGACGATAACTGCGAGGCAGCTGCTGGCGCATACGTCCTCCGTGCGAGATGGCTCGCGATACTTTGTCAAAGCGGGGCAGGGAGGATTGCGCGATTTCTTTGATCCAGAGTCCGCGCTGTGGGAGGGCGGATCGCACTTTGCGAGTGAAGCGGGGCGCGCTCCCGGACAGTTTTTTCTGTATTCGAACCTGGGGTTCGGGTTGCTTGGGACTGTGATCGAGCGAGTGTCGGGGGAACGCTTTGATCAATTCATGGCGCGTGAGGTTCTCGAACCACTCGGATTGAGCGCGAGCTTCAGCGCTTGCGATATCGCCGCGACACAACGCGCTGCGGCGTTTCGCAAACGTCCAGTTAGCAGCAACGAGTGGGATCCGGACGGGCCCTGGGTCGCTCAAGTCGATGGTGGTGAGCCGCAGTGCTTTTATGGGATGAGTGATGTCGACGATCCATCGGCTTTTCTCGACCAGTACGAACCCGGCACGAACGCCAGTCTGTTTTCACCACAAGGTGGCTTGCGTGCCAGCGCGGATGATCTGGTGCGCGTCCTCGCGATGTTTGCAGCAGGCGGCGAATGGGATGGCGTACGTGTGCTGCAGAAAGCGACGGTTGCCCAAATGCTCGAACCGCAATGGATGTTCGATTCCAACAATGGCCAATCCGCGGGTGAGGCCGAACCGAATGGCCCGACGGAAGGGCTGATGACAAGCTACGGGCTGTCGGTTCACAGAATCGATATGCGGGCATGGGGGTTCACGGACGGACCGGAGCATTTGGTCGGTCATCTGGGCGAAGCCTACGGCGTCTTGAGTCTCGCGTTGTATGACCCGGAATCGGGAGATGGCATCGCGAGCATCATCACCGGTACGGGCGACAACCCGGCGAAATCACCGGGTCATAGCCCGTTGTATCGAATCGAGGAAGAGGTGTTGCATTGGTGGCTGGGTCGCTCGAAAGCCGCGAAAGCGTCGGGCAGATAGCACGCCAGAGGCCGAATGCGCTGCTTGTCGCGGCGCAATATCTCGACGTATGTAATAATATTGCACTGACAAAGGTTCTTGCTTCGAAAAGTACCTAGATCCGCGAAATCAACTTCCCGAGATACCTGAAATGTCATCAAATCAATCGGTAAATTCGCCGTCCGATGGCGCGGTAGATGTTTACGCAGCCTCCGCGGCGATGCTTTGTTTGGTGCACTGCGTGGCCGGAACGGTGGCGCTGCTAATGTCGTTGTCGTTGCCTTTCCTCGAGAACGAGCTGTTTCACAAGGCGCTCGTGGTCCTTACGGTACCGGCGACGCTCTACGTTATGGTCGCCGAATGGCGTGCTGGCAATCCGACAATGTCGGTGATTGCCATCGTTGGAATCGTCCTGCTGACAGCAGGGGCGTTTTATCCACCATTTGAATCTGTCGAAACACCAGTTACTGTTGCAGGCTCGCTGTTGGTTGCGACCGTGCATCTACGGCGACTTCGGTTTCGAAAAAAATCTTCGGCATAGCGGTGCAGCGCGGAACTTCCGCGACTGCGGAACATCCACAATAAAGACAATATGGATGCGATCACGGTAAATAATTTGAGGTTCGGCTACGGTGATTCGGCCGTCGTCGACATCCGGGACTTCACGCTTGGTGCGGGCCAGAGTGTGGCCGTAATCGGTCCGTCCGGCTGTGGGAAATCGACCTTCATGCATCTGCTCGCCGGTCTTCTGCGTGCAGACAGCGGTGAGATTCAGATCCAGGGGCAGAGCCTGTCGGATCTCAATGACGGTCAGATGGACAAGTTCCGCGGGAGCACGATCGGATTGGTGCTGCAACGCTTTCACCTGATCCGGTCGATTTCGATCCGACAGAATCTTCTGTTAGCCCATCGCCTGTCCGGGAGTAAATCGTCGATAGCGACGGTCGATGAGGTGATCCAGCGCCTGAATATTGATGGCATCAAGCATCAACGCCCGAACGAAGTCAGTTATGGACAAGCGCAGCGTGCAGCGATCGCACGTGCAGTTCTGCATCGTCCGAAGTTGGTACTTGCTGATGAACCCACATCGGCACTGGATGACGACAATGCGTCGGACGCGATTCAACTATTGAAAGACACAGTGGCCGAGAGTGGCGCTGCGTTGATGGTCGTGACACACGATCAGCGTATCCGTGGCACGTTAGATCGAGACTACGATTTCGGAGCGACACCATGAGTTGGTTTCGCCTGTCTCTAGCCAACTTGCTGCAGTCGCCAATCGCCTCGACAGTGAACGTCATCCTGATGGCACTGGGAACCGCCAGCATCGTCTTGCTGATGCTGGTTAGTTCACAGATTTCTGAGACCGTGTCACGGGATGCGCGCGATATTGATCTTGTCTTGGGCGCCAAGGGAAGTCCTGTTCAACTGATCTTGTCGGCGGTCTACCACGCGGACACACCGCCCGGGAACATCAATCTGGCCGAAGCGCGCCGCTGGGCGGAGGATCGACGGGTCGAAACAGCGATTCCGCTATCGCTGGGCGATAGCTACCGCCAGTTTCGGGTGGTTGGAACGACTGAGGACTATGCGGCCCTCTACGACGCTGAGCTCGTCAGTGGTGATTGGTGGTCGCGATCGATGCAGGTGGTCATCGGATCGCAGGTCGCCGCGGATACAGGGTTGTCGCTGAACCAAAGATTCGAGAGTGCACACGGTTTTTCCGATCAGGGTCATACGCATGACTCCGAATTTGAAGTCGTCGGGCTGCTTGAGCCGACTGGCACGGTCCTGGATCGTCTGATCCTGACCTCATTGGAAAGTGTCTGGGATGTCCACGACGAGAGCGCTCACGCCGATGATGATCATGAAGCACATGAAGATGTGGATCACGATGCGCATGATCATGACGAAGACGAGCACGACCACAAAGCGCATGAAGACGAAGACCACGATGTGCATGATCATGACGAAGACGAGCATGACCACGAAGCGCATGAAGATGAAGACCACGATGCGCATGATCATGACGAAGACGAGCACGACCACGAAGCGCATGAAGATGAAGACCACGATGCGCATGATCATGACGAAGACGAGCACGACCACGAAGCGCACGAAGATGAGGACCATGACGGACATGGCCACGACTCGCATGAACGTGATGAGTCGACGCTGGAGGTTACTGCATACCTTCTAAAATATCGGTCGGCAGTGTCTGCTGCCTCCTTCCCGAGGCAAGTCAACACAACGAGTAACCTGATGGCAGCGGCGCCGGCCGTAGAGGTCAATCGCGTACTTCAGTTGGTCGGTTTCGGAATTGACGGATTGCGTCTGTTCGCTTGGGTGTTGATTGCATCCGCGGCGCTATCGATTTTCGCAGCACTGTACGGGTCACTGCATGCACGTCGCGGCGATATCGCGATGTTGCGGTGTCTGGGCGCCACGCGCTGGCAGGTGTTCTACACATTGATTCTGGAAGGAATACTGCTGACGACCGCAGGAGTTCTTGTGGGTCTGGTTTGCGGGCATCTCCTGGTCGAAACCCTGGCGCAATGGCTGGAAAGCGCCCGTGGTGTTGCGTTCACGGGCTTCACTTGGCTGTCCGAGGAAACCTTTTTGTTGATTGGACTTCTAATAGTTGGAATCATTGCGGCTGCGGTCCCGGCCATTCAGGCCTACCGGACCGACGTCGCGCGAACACTTGCAGAGGTTGGTTGAACATGCGTTTCACAGGTCGGCTTGCGGTTTTTCTGCCGTTGACGCTGCTCGTCGTTAGCCCCGCGAGCGGTCAGTCTGCAGAGACTGGACAAACCCTGAACGGTGGTTTGAGTGAGGAGGAAATGACGGTCGAACCGTCGCTGGATTCCATTCTGCTGCCCGACACCAAAGCGGTAGATGCGGCTGACGTAGACACCGTTGTCGTGACGCCACTCGTTCGCGGCGGGTATCTAGACATGAATGGGCGACTGACAATCGATGTATTGGAGCGTGATCAAGCGCCGCTGGCGCTTCAGGTCATGACGCCGAGAGGGGACCCCGTCGTGGGTGCGACCGTCGAGTTTTCCGTTGTAGGGGACAGCACCATCTCGGAGTTAGAGGGAACCACCGGGTTCGTGACGGACGATTACGGAATCGCTGAGTTTTCGGTTTACACCGGAGCGATGAATATCGATGTCGTGACCGCCGAAATCGGCGAAACCAAGATCGATATCGTCATCAATGTCATCAGCCGCCTGGCGCTTACGGCACCGGAACTGCCGGTTGTCGAGAATTTGGTTCAGTGGTCTGAGTTGATGCAGACTAGCTTGCGCTATGAGAGTCAGGAGTTGATCGCAGATTTCCCTGAGATCATTTCCAGTCGTGCTGGCGATACGGTCCGGATTGCAGGGTTTATGCTTCCGCTGCAGACTGGATCGGAGCAACAGTGGTTCTTACTGACCAGTGCGCCACCGCACTGTTTCTTTGATATCCCGGGCGGACCCGTAGGCACTGTCGAGGTTTTGGCACCCAACGGCGTTGAGCTGGCCTGGGATCCCGTGGTCGTGGAAGGGCGCTTTGAGCCAATCGAGAAAGGCGAGGGCACCGTGTATCGCTTGCACGATGCAAAGCTGGTCAAGCGCTGAGCGCCATCAATCTGATCGAAACGGTTTGCTAACGACAGAACCTACTGTCATTAGTCACTTCCCCTACTGGTTTCAACATTTGTTTTGCGGCTGAGTCGGTTCTGGGGCGACTAGAGTCAGATCAGGACGATCCGACGTCTCGCGCGTTACTGCAATTGATTCATTTCGTTGGCGAGCAGCAGCAGGGCGGCACAGAATTGTACCTGTCTCACCATTCGCTGCGAGACAGGACTGATTTGTTTCCGTCGACGTTTGTGGTTCGTTCCGATTCGCTATTCGCGGTATGTTCGGAAATCTGACGAATTGCCGTGCTATCGGATGTTCCGCTTTTCTACGATCAATTGGCTGACAAGACTTTGCCAGATCTAGCGGGGAGCTTTCGCGGTAATCGTCTCGACCTCGCGCCGGTCGAGCCCTGTCCACTCCGCATGGTGAAAGGACTCGCGGATAGATGACAACGCTTCGCGCAGTGCCTCCAGGCTTAGATTTCGAACGATAAAGACGATCTTCGAACTCCGGCTATCGCTAGGCCATTGCGGCAGGATCTCCGGTTCGTGCCATACGTGTTGCACGCCGTGAATCACCATCGGTCGTTGGAGTTCCGCGACATTCAAAATCCCTTTGACGCGGAGTAAGTCCTCACCGCGAAGATCGGAGAGTTGCCGAAACCACGCATCGAAGACTTTGACGGATAGGGGCTCGTTGACGGTCAGGCAAACGGCCCGAATGTTCTCGTCATGTCGATTGACGTCGTGTCCGTGATGGCCATGATGATGGTCGTGGTCGTGGTCGTGGTCGTGGTCGTGGTCGTGGTCGTGGGACGTTTCGAAGACCTCGTGGGAAAGCCAGTCTGCAACCTCTGCAGAGGAGTCACCGGGTTGGAACCGAGAGGCAACGAACAAGGCGTGGGGGCTAAAGCTGTTAGCATGAACGTTGTCGACGAGCTGCGCCGCAGGATTAATTCGCCGCACCCGTTGTTTCGTCTCTTGGATTTGCTCGGGGCTGGCTAAGTCCGCCTTGGTTAGTACCACTGTGTCGGCGACGGCGATTTGCTTTACGGCCTCCGTGGCGTTGCCGAGTGTACTGTCGGCGTTGGGAATATCGAGGACGCTAATAATTTGGCTCAACGTGTAGCGGCGTGAGACTGCCGCTTGGTTTGTAAGTGTCTTGACTATCGGCGCGGGATCGGCGAGGCCGGTTGTCTCGATGACAACTCGATCAAACCACCGCGATCCGCTACGCGAAAAACGCCAAACGGCATCGGTTAGCGTTTTGGTCAAGTCACCACGAATTGTGCAACAAAGGCATCCGTTAGAGAGTTCGACGAATCGCGGTTCGGGTTCAGTGTCGGGCTCGGACTGCACGACGAGGTCATGGTCAACGCCGACCGCGCCAAATTCGTTGATGATGACCAGCCAGCGGCTTTCGGGGTGCTCCTGAAGCACTCGGTTCAAAAGCGTGGTCTTGCCAGCACCGAGAAATCCCGTGAGTACAGTTACCGGTACTTTGTCTGTCATAGTATGTTCCGCTTGTCTGTAGGCACCGAAGTCTCCAGTCAGAAGATCCAGACCGGGTTGACCCCTGGCGCAATCACAACCCACATTGTCAACTTACTGTGTTTGTCCTACCGTTGCGCCATGTCATCTAGATTTTTGTTGTCCGTGCCGCTTGCAGTCGTTGCTTTCGGTGTCCTGATCCTTGCGACCATCGGTGTCGCTGCGGCACATCCAGACGATGAGATGTGCGAGCCGTGGGTCCAGTCCATTAACCCGGTTCTCTGTCAACAACTGGCCGATATGGATCGGGGTGGTCGCGACGTCGTTAACCGCGATGGCCTGCCTTCTATCGACGAGCAGGGGAACGCGGGTTTCTGGGGCACGCTCGCAGGCAACGTATTAATTGGCCTGGATCATATCCTCCCCGGCGGACTCGACCACATTCTGTTTGTCCTCGCGGTTGTCATGAGCATCCAGAACGTACGTACGCTAGTGATTCTCATCTCCATGTTCACTCTGGCGCATTCCGTTTCTCTGGCACTCGTGGCTTTCGGATTTCCGTCCCCACCGAGCCAATTCGTCGAACCCCTGATCGCAGCTTCAATAGTCTACGTGGCTCTCGAGAATCTGATTCGAAAAAAGAAGCCTCGCCATCGCTGGTTTGTCATCTTCCTATTCGGTTTGTTGCACGGCTTTGGTTTCGCGTCGTTTTTCTCCGACCTGGATACCCCCGTCGCAACATTTGTTCCCGCGATCATCGGATTCAACTTCGGCGTTGAAGTTGGCCAGCTATGCGTCGTTGTCGTTGCCTTAATTGCGCTTACCGTCTTGCGCCATATTGGCGAGGCGCAACAGCAGCCGCAGAAATTCGTGCGTCCTACCCAGTTCGCGACTTCGGCACTGATTGCCTGTGTCGGTAGTTGGTTCATTATCGAGCGCGTTTTTCTTTGAGCTAACTGTGCGACTCACCTCTGTGGTCTGACAAGTCTAGGCCGCCAGCTAATCGCCGTCGGCTTCGGCGGCAAATCCACGACCTTCAAGCAGCGGACCGATGTCCGGGTCGCGACCGCGGAATCTGCGATACAGCTCATCGGCTTCCATCAGGCCTCCCGCTTCGTAGACCCATTTTTTCAGGCGCGCAGCGGTCTCGGGATCAAAAATATCTTCCGCTTCCTTGAACGCTGCGAACCCATCGCTGTCGAGAATTTCTGACCACAGGTACGCGTAGTAACCGGCAGAGTATCCACCCGCAAAAATGTGGCTGAAGTATTGGGAACGATAGCGAGGTTCGATTTCGTCGATCAGACCGTACTCATCAAGCACTTGCTCTTCGAAGGCGGTTGCATCGGTGATTGCCGCAGCTTCCTCTTCCGTCAACATATGCCAGCGCAGGTCCAGTAGCGCTGCAGCGATGAATTCAGTGGTGCGGAAACCTTCGCCGTGGTTTGCCGCGGCCAGCATTCGCTCGACCAACGGTTCTGGCAGGACCTCATCCGTTTCATAATGCCGCGCGTAGATTTCCAACATCTCGGGTTCCGAGACCCAGTGCTCGAGGATTTGCGCAGGAAACTCTGTGTAATCCCGCGGCCCATCGACGCCAGAGAATGTTGAGTAGTCAATCTGGGTGATGGCGCCGTGCAGGCCATGTCCAAACTCATGGAAAAGTGTTGAGACTTCATCGAAGCGCAGCAGACTCGGTCGCCCTTCGGGCGGTTTCGTCAGGTTCAAGTTGTTCGTCACGATCGGGCGAATCGGCGTGTTGTCGATGTTCGATGCCGGTCGGTAGGAACTCATCCAGGCACCGCCACGTTTTGAGTCGCGCGCGAACATATCGAAGAAAAACACACCAAGATGTTCGCCATCGGGATCACGAACATCGAACGCGGCGACCGTCTCGTTCCAGACCGGGACGTCAAGCGGCTCAAATGTGACGCCGAATAGGCGCGTTGCTAGCTCAAACGCGCCATTGCGTACATTACTCAGTTCGAAATAGGGCTTGAGTGTGTTCTCGTCAATGTCGTACCGCTGCTTGCGGATCTTCTCTGAGTAGTGCCACCAGTCGTGTCCAGCGAAATCCACATCGTCGCCTGCCAATGCCTGCATGTCGGCGCGATCCAATTTTGCTTGCGCGAGGCCGGGACGCCAGACCTTCAGCAGAAACTCTTCGGCATTTTTTGGTGTCCGTGCCATGTTGTATTCGAGGATGTAGTGTGCGTGCGACGGGTACCCCAGCAATGCCGCGCGGCGCGCTCTTAGTTGGGCAATTTTCACGGCCAGTGGACCATTGTCATTGGCGCCATCGCTGGCTCTCAATCGATAGCCGTCAAAGAGTTTCGAGCGAAGCTCGCGATTCTCGGACTGCGTCATGAACGTCTCGAAAACCGATCGATCGAGCGTAGCTACCCAAGCATTTCTGGAGTCGTCCCAAATACTGTTCTTGAAGTCTTCCGTCAGGCCGGCGGTGTCTTCTTCATCGGTAATCTCGAGTTCGTAGGATTTCGTTGAGCTCAGCAGATTTTGTGCAAACTTGGTGGTCAGTCCCGATAGCTCCTCGTTGATTTCAGCGACTTTCTGCTTCGTCGATTCCTCAAGTTGTGCCCCCGCGCGAACGAACTGCCGATGCATCAACTCCAACAAACGTGCGTCCTGTTCATCGAGCTCAAGTTCGTCGCGAGCTTGATACACCGCGTCGACTCGCTGCCACAATTGATCATCGAGGACAATCTTGTCGGATTCGCGAGTCCATAACGGATAGATTATTCCCTGAAGCTCGCGTTTCTTGTCGTTGAGTTCTGTGCTCGTCAGAGAACCAAACACTAAACCCACTTTGGTCAACAAATCGCCGGACCGCTCTAGCGCGAGGATTGTGTTGTCGAAGGTCGGTGGCTCCGGATTGTTCGTGATGGCGTTAATTTCATCGCGCCGCAACGCCAGGCCATGTTTGAAGGCTGGCAGGAAATGCTCGTCTTGAATAACGTCAAATGGCGGGCTGCCGAATGGCGTTGTCCACTCCTCCAGGAATGGATTGCCCTCGAGGTCTGCGGGATCGACGTTCAGTTCGTCGGCAGCGGCGAGGTCGATCCCGGTTTCGGTCGTGGGTGTGTCTGACTTATCTGAGCTGTCGGAACAGGCGGACAGCAGTGCAACGATGAGAGATAAGCCGATAAGGTGAGAGAGTTTCATTCTCATACTCCTGGAGGGCTGCGTTTGGCAGCCGCGCGCGACAAAAAAAGGTTTCAACCTGCAACCGTATACCATTCCTGCGCTGACGGGAATGGGATTGACGTGGGATCCGACCAACGTTCCGCTGGTCGAGATCGAAGTTAAGGCAGAAGTGCAGGCTGCAGACGCCTTAAGGAAACTAGCCCGACGCGAGGTAGACGGTCACTGCGGTTCCAGTGCCAGGCTTGGACGTCACCGTCACGCCGCCACGATAAAGACCCGCCAGATGCTGAACAACGGCAAGTCCAAGGCCGGTTCCACCTTGCCCTTCTCGTGTGGTGACAAAGGGCTCAAATACACGTTTGATTGCAGTCGGGGCTATGCCCCGCCCGTTGTCTGTGACGCACAAGGAGAGATAAGTCCCCGGATTGAGGATGCCCTCTGGCGATAGCGTCAGCGGCTCGTCGATTAGAGCCTCGTTGATCGTAATATCAATGCTGCCGCCTGAGCCAGTCGCCTCGGCCGCGTTACTCACGAGATTTACGAGAATTTGCGTAATGTGCGTGCGACTGGCTGTGAAGTCCGGCGGTGCGCCGACGACTTGAAGTGTCAGGCTCCGGTCCGACGGGATACTCGATCGGATCAATTGATCAATCTGGCGTTCAACGGACTCCAGCGATAGCGGTTCCAGCGGAGCTTCGCGACGGTCGAGCAGCTTCATCGTGTCCTCGATCACGTCGCGGCCATGTAGACAGGCATCCACGATTCGGCTGAAGTCACGGGTCTGCGGCGAGTCTGACTCGCCAGTCAGGCGAGCGAGATCTGCGATGCTCAGAATCTGCCCCAACGTATTGCTCAGCTCGTGAGCGAGTCCGGCTGCCAGGAACGCAATCGCCTGCAGGCCGCCCGCGCTGGCAACTGTGGTGTCTGTTGAAGTCTCTGCCGAGCGGGCAGTTCTTTCTTTTGGATCCTTCCGTCTGCCCAATACCGGTCCCTCGCAGCGACTTGTCGCAGCAAAACAGCATCGCTTGTCGCTTTCCCCTGCTCAAAACTACCACATGCGGCAGTCATTTGTCGCTGAATGCCGACAAACGGCGTTCTGCTGCTAGGAGGGGCGGTCTTTTTTGGCGTTGTCGATCGGTATTGTCAGGTCGTAGTCGGGCGCTTCGATCTTCTTCAAGACGCGCGTTTCCGAGAGATCTTCATCGGTGTCGCGGTTCTTGGCGGCGGGGTTCAGGTATTTGATCCGGTAGTCACCCACAACGACGACATCGTTATGCATTAGCTCGCCCTGTCGCATCAGCGTTGAGTTGACGGTCATTCCATTGGTGCTGTTGATGTCGACCAGTGAGGCCCCGGTTCGGTGGCAAACGATTATCGCGTGGTAGCGACTCACCCATTTGGAGTTCAACACGATGTCGTTGTGTTGGGCACGCCCGATCAACACCTTACGCCGGGTGATCGGGAAGCGTTCCACGAGCTGCCCGTTGTGGTTAATCAAAAACTCACCCAGTGCGGCACCGCTGCTTGGTGTTCGGATGCGTTTGGCTTCCAGTGAGACCTCTGGTATCGATAGGTCACCCGAGCGAACAATGGTCGTGTCTTCGAGCATTTCGGTTTCAGCGGCAAGCGCCGCGCTGTGTCCGAGTTCTCGATTGAGCGTGTCGAGCGTATCGGCCGAGCCCAGCGCTTTGGAAGGGCGGCGCTGCGTAATGGCCTCTCGAATTTCGGCGATCATCGTGCCAGGCCAGCCATCCCCGAGTCGGGCCAGCGAGTTGATGCTCCGATCGGGCAGACTCACACCCGCATTCGACAGCAACACACGAACGAAATCTTTGCGCTCGTCGATCGTAAACGGCGACAGATGCGTCTGCAGGCTGATTCGTTTGCCAACATCACGCATCGCTTCAGCGGTCACGATGTGATTCAGTGGTTCCCCGCCCGTCAACACCAGGCTGCAGGCGCTGCGGCGTGCGTGACGCAATGCTGCAAGCTGATTAATGATGTTCAGTGTCGCAGGGCCTGCCTTGTCGACATGCTCGAGAATCACCAATGGCGAGAGTCCTGATTGCGCCTGGTGCTGCGCTATGAGAAGCGTCATCGACAGCAACTCGGTTTGAGTGGCATTCGGCAGGTCATAACCAAAGGCGGACAACAGCTCGACAAGCAGGCCAGCAACGGTGGTTTTCGATACATCGAGGATCGCGACATTGACCTCGCCGATCGCTTTCTTATCCTGCCGAAGACGCAGCGCCAGGGATTTCATGATGGTGGTCAAACCCGACTGGTCCGGGCCGGTCACCACGGCCAGGCCGTGCTTCGTGTCATAAACGTCGCACAGAGACGCGATCAATTCCTCGCGCTGCGGATCCACATACAGATGTTGTCCGTTGGCTGATTCGTTCGAGCCCAAAACGTACGTACCCCTAGAGAAATTCCGTTTTCGCGCCGACGGCTGGAAGCCGCGCCCCCTGGCGCGCACCCAGAGTCTATCGAACGCAAATTACGAATGTAAAATCAGCTTTTATGTTCACTGTTTGGTCTGGATAAAAACTCCCACATGGGGCGCCGCAGGCGTCTAAAGTGTCGCCAATGTGTGAACAATGTGCCTGAATTTGTCGGAACAACTCTTTGTCTTTGCAGGTATACTTTCCGCCTAACGTGAATTGCACCTTCTAAGGGTTTCTGGGGCGTTCGTGACGCAGTTTTTGTTCGAGGTGCGCAAGGTTTCTGTGCAGCGCGGTCAGCGTATTTTGCTGTCTGACTTTGATTTGCAGGTAGCACCGCACGATGTCGTCCATTTGGTTGGGCCAAATGGTTGCGGCAAGACGAGCCTAATGCGGGTTATGGCCGGTTTGGTGTCACCAGCGTCCGGTGACGTTGCTTGGTGCGGTGTCGCGCTGCCGTCCGGCCGTGCCGCGTTTCATCAAAATCTGGCCTGGCTGGGTCATCAGGTTGGTCTCAAAGCGGATCTGACTTTGCGAGAGAACATTGAGTTCGACAACGCACTGAGAAGACAGCACGAAAATCCACTCATCGACGAGATCATGGAAGCGCTTGCGATAGACCATCGCAGTACCGTCCTGGCACGTGGGTTATCCGCAGGGCAACGGCGTCGTGTCGCGCTGGCCAGAGTTTTGCTTTCCGATGCACCGCTTTGGCTTCTGGATGAGCCGTTTGCAAACCTGGATACCTCAGGCGTCGACTTTGTTTTGTCGCTGATTTCGGAACACTCAGCGAAGGGTGGGGCCTGCGTTTTTGCGGCCCATCAGCAACTAGCGATGAAAGACACTCCGGTGCGTCGTTTGCAGTGGGGGCAGGGAACCGAATGATCGGTGCATCGTTGCAGGTCGTCTCGCCGAGCTTGAGACCGTTCGGCACCTTTTCGACGGTGTTGCGGCGTGAGTTGCAGCTGGCCTATCGTCGACCCGCCGATCTACTCAATCCACTGTTCTTTTTCGCCGTGGTGACTAGCCTGTTTCCGATTGCGGTCAGTCCATTGCCGGACGTGTTGGCACTGATAGGCCCTGGCGTGATTTGGATTGCCGCATTGCTGGCCGCGTTGTTACCGCTCAGTACGCATTACGCGCATGACTATGAAGACGGGACTCTGGAACAGTACCTGTTGTCTGGCCAATCTCTCGTTGCGATATGCATCGCAAAAACTGTGGCGTTGTGGTTAGTCGCCGGGCTGCCTCTTGTGCTAGCGTCGCTGGTGGTGTCAGGGAGTTATGGTTTGGCGCCCAGCACCTTTGCCGTGATGTCGATTACGTTGGCCGGCGGTAGCTACGCTTTATGTGCGCTCGGCGCAGTGGCTGCGGCTTTGACAGTAGGTGTACAGCGGGCGAGTGCGATGATTGCGTTGCTGGTTTTGCCACTGATGGTGCCAGTCCTGATTTTTGGAACTCGAGCGATCAGCATGGCTGCAACCAATCTGCCGGCAAAGGGTCCAATTTATCTGGTTTTGGCGGTCACATTGCTCGCCGCGTTGTTATCTCCGATAGCGACGGCGGCGGCACTACGAATTAGTATGGAATAGTTGGAAGCGAGCTCGATTTCTATGTGGACTTGGTTTCATAAACTGGCGTCGCCACCGCACTTTTACCGAATGGCGGGATTGTGGGCACCGTGGTTCCTCGCGTTGTCGGTGGTCGGGATGGTGACGGGCCTGTATGGCGGGCTCGTGACGGCACCTGAGGATTACCAACAAGGCGATGCGTTCCGGATCATCTACGTCCACGTGCCATCGGCCTACCTCTCGCTTTTGGCGTATGTCGTGATGGCGGTAGCGTCCGCTATCGGACTCGTCTGGCGTATGAAGCTAGCGCACGCGGTTGCTGCAGGGGCTGCGCCGATCGGCGCGTCTTTTACTTTTCTCGCGTTGGCCACCGGCATGCTGTGGGGCAAACCGATGTGGGGCACCTGGTGGCAATGGAGCGATCCAAGAATGCTGACGGAGCTGATACTGCTGTTCCTGTATTTTGGTTTTATGGCATTGCGTGCCAATATCGCCGACCGCCAACGCGCCGACAAGGCAGCGGCCGTGCTCGCATTGGTCGGCGTCGTGAACGTTGTACTGGTTCACTATTCGGTGGAATGGTGGTCTTCGTTGCACCAGGGACAAACCGTCATGAATTCCGAGGCAACGATGCCAGCGAGCATGCTGACACCGCTGCTGTTGATGATTGCCTCGTTTTCTCTGTTTTTTGGCGCCGTGCTTTTGCACCGCTTGCGGGGTGAGGTGCTGATCCGGGAAGCCAATGCGCGTTGGGTCCGTCGACTGGTCGAGACTACGCCCTCAATGGAGACGGTCAAATGATGGAATGGTTGTCGATGGGCGGCTACGCGCTGTACGTCTGGACCTCATTCGGTCTGACCCTCGCTGCGTTGGTTGGTAACCTTGTATTCGCGAAGCGACGCCACGATCGGATCCTGGCGCAACTACGAGAATCGCAATCCACGAGACAGGCAGAGCCGCGTGGCACTTTTCAGGAGGTAACCTCGTGACACCCAAGCAACAGCGCATGCTCTCGGTTGGGCTTTTGATCGGTGGTCTGGTGGTCGTGTCGGCGTTGAGTATCGGTGCATTCCGGGAGAACACTGGCTTCTATTTCGAGCTGGACCAAGTTGCAGGTGGGGAGACACCGGTCGATAGAGCCTTCCGTGTGGGTGGCCTGGTTAAGGAAGGCAGTCTCGAGCGCGCACCCGGCAGTCTCGAGCTCGAATTTACGCTGACAGATACCGTCAATGAGTTGGTCGTCGCCTACACAGGCGTACTTCCGGATCTGTTTCGCGATGGGCAGGGCATCATCGCTCGAGGACAGTTGGACGAGCGTGGGCGCTTTATCGCAGAAGAGGTACTCGCCAAACATGACGAGAATTACATGCCACCCGAGGTCGCAGATTCTCTGGCTCGGCAGGGCTACCAACCGGCGGATTCCGAATGATCCCTGAGCTCGGACAAATCGCATTGATCATTGCTCTGATGCTCGCGGGTTTACAGGGCATTCTTCCGCTGATCGGCGCCCATCGTGGCGACAGTGCGATGATGCAAGTAGCGAGGCCGGCAGCCGTAGCGCAATTTGGTTTTGTAGCTGTTGCCTTTGGAATCCTGACGACCGCTTTCGTCACCAACGACTTTACTTTGGAGTACGTTGCAACCAATTCGAATACCGCATTGCCGGTGATGTTTCGCGTGGCGGCCGTGTGGGGTGCGCACGAAGGCTCGATGTTGTTGTGGATACTGATTTTGTCGATCTGGACGGTTGCGGTTGCGGTCGGTTCCAAGAGTTTGCCCGAGCATGTGGCAGCGCGTGTGATCGGTGTCCTTGGTCTTTTGAGCGTCGGGACCCTCGCGTTCACGCTGTTCACGTCGAACCCGTTTTTACGACTGGATTTGGCGCCGATCGATGGTCGAGATTTGAACCCACTGCTGCAGGACCCGGCGCTGGTGATACATCCGCCGATGTTGTATGTCGGGTATGTGGGACTCTCGGTAGCGTTTGCGTTCGCTATTGCGGCGATGCTGTCCGGTGAACTTGATCGACAGTGGGCGCGCTGGACGCGTCCCTGGACTACGGCCGCCTGGTTATTCCTGACGCTCGGCATTGCGCTCGGCAGTTGGTGGGCTTACTACGAACTTGGTTGGGGGGGCTGGTGGTTCTGGGACCCTGTTGAAAACGCATCCTTCATGCCGTGGCTAGCCGCGACGGCCTTGTTTCACTCGTTGGCGGTGACCGAAACGCGCGGCCTGTTCAAGAGTTGGACCTTACTGCTGGCCATCATGGCGTTTTCGTTGAGCTTGCTCGGGACGTTTTTGGTGCGCTCGGGAGTTTTGGTTTCCGTGCATGCATTTGCGAGTGATCCGACGCGCGGCTATTTCATTTTGGGCTTCCTTTTCGTCGTGATCACCAGTGCATTGGCTTTGTATGCCTGGCGCGCGCCGTCGCTGGATACGCAGGCCGGATTCGAACCCACTGCGCGCGAGACGTTTTTGTTGCTGAATAACGTCTTGCTGGTCGTCGCGGCGACCTTGATCCTGATCGGCACGCTATACCCGCTTATTATTGAGCACCTGGGTCTCGGCAAGGTATCCGTCGGTCCGGATGTGTTCGAGTTGGTTTTCATTATTCCAATGCTGCCTTTGACGTTTCTGATTGGTCTTGGCATGCACTCTTCGTGGCGCACTGGAAACCTCGCAGCTGTGTGGCGACGCTATCGTTGGATCGCGCTCGGTTCTGTTGCGCTCGCGGTGGTCACGCCATGGGTGTTGTACGGCAAGCTCATGCTGATGACTGTGGTCGGAATCACCGCAGGCATTTGGGTCATTCTTGCCTCGTTGGTCGAACCTGCGCGAGCAGTGTTCGGGAAAACACGAATAACGCGCGCCCAGATCGGCATGCATTTGGCTCATCTCGGCGTCGGCCTGTTCACGGTCGGTGCGACCGTCGTGTCCTCGTTTGGGCTGGAGGCGGATCGAGCGGTACGCAACGGTGAATCGCTGGCGATCTCAGGATACGAGTTCACATTTGATGGTTTGTCGGATGGGGTCGGCCCGAACTACACAGCGCGTCGCGGTGCGTTTACCGTCACTCGGGACGGTCGCGAAGTTGCGCAGCTGCGACCCGAAAAACGTAGCTACACAACGCAGGTTAGCGAAATGACTGAGGCTGGGATCCACGCGACGCTGGCGCGTGATTTGTTCGTCGCGATGGGTGACGATCTCGGCGATGGTGCCTGGTCCGTGCGTGTTCAATACAAACCGATGATCCGATTGATTTGGCTCGGTGCGTTGATCATGGCATTTGGCGGTTTGGTGGCCATGACAGATGCGCGCTACCGCGTGGCGAAACGCAAGGCTGTCGCAACGCCCGTGACAGCGGAGGCTTGAGCAATGCGTTACGCAGTGCCACTCATCGTGTTTGCTATTCTGAGTGTCGTCCTGGTGGTCGGCATTGGCAAGGACCCGACCCGGATTCCGTCGCCGCTGTTGGATCAACCGGTACCTCAGTTCTCATTGCGGACACTTGCCCAACCCGAGCGCGAGGTAACGGATCAGGATTTACGGGGTGAGCCGGCGTTGCTCAATGTTTGGGGGAGCTGGTGCGTGAACTGTAGTCGTGAGCATGACTTTCTCACGCAGGTGGCACAGCAGATGCCGGTCTACGGATTGAACTGGAACGATGAACCGGATGCGGCGCGTCGTTGGCTTGCTCGACTGGGCAACCCATATCGGTTTTCTGCGCACGATGTGGATGGGCGGGTTGCCATCGACCTGGGCGTTTACGGTGCGCCTGAGACATTCCTTCTGGACGGTAATGGCACGATCGTGTTCAAGCATGTCGGCGAGCTGAATCCCGATGTGTGGTCCCGAGATTTCGAACCCCGAATCGCGCAGCTACGCCAATGAGATTGTTGTCTGCGATCGTGGGTTTGGTGATCCTGGGTCTCGTAAGTCCAGTCCTCGCGATTGATCAGGAAGCAGCGTTTGAAGACCCCGAGATGCAAGCGCGATACCAGCGTGTCATTCACAACATCCGATGCCTTACCTGCCAGAATCAGTCAATCAAGGATTCCAATTCGCCGCTGGCGCACGATCTTCGACGTGAGGTCCGCGAGCAAATGGCTCACGGCGCTTCCGATGAGGAAATCTTCGCGTTCATGCAGGCGCGCTACGGAGATTTCGCGTTATATAAACCTCCGGTGAATGCGAAAACCATCGCGTTGTGGGCGTCACCCTTCGTGTTAATGGTGATCGGACTGTTTATGCTTATGCGAACGTTGCAACGACGTACCTCGATGGACGTAACGATCGACGGAGACTAGGTTGGGGACGCAATTCTGGATTATTGCCGGCGGGATGGTGCTGGCTGGTGCCGTGCTGGTTGCGTGGCCATTGCTGCGGCATCAGCGTCGTGCGGTTGCTGCATCGACGTTGGGCCTACTTGCTGCCGGCGTGGTGTTGCTATATCCGGTGGTAAGTAACTACACGCCACGCAGCCCTGCGATACAGAAAGTGATTCAGGCAGAGTCTCGCGATGCGCTCGCTTCCGCCGCAGACGAGCTATACAGCGACATGATGGCGGAGCCGGATGGTTTCGTCGGATGGCGGGTTCTCGGTAACGCGCGACTCATGCTTGGGCAGTTCCCTGAGGCCGTGTTCGCGCTTCGTCAGGCGATGGAGCGCGCGCAGTCTCCGGATCCGGATCTCATGCTGATGTTAGGGGAGGCGCTGACGCGAAATGCGCCGGGAGCGCCACCGAGCGAAGTGGCAGTGCTGTACATCGGCGCTTATCAGTTGGACCCTAACAATCGCAACGCGATGTTCGCTGCCGGACTCGGGTTTGCAGCGCAAGGCAACGCGGAGCAGGCAGCCGACGTTTGGGAGCGCCTCCTCGTTGAGTCACAGCCGGCCGATGACATTCGGCAAATCCTGACGCGTCAGATCGCGGCATGGCGTGGCGATGCAGCGCCGTCGATTAGCACCCCGCCGAGTGGGCGCCAGATTGCGCTGCAGTTGGCTCTGGCCGATGCAGTGGCGCGAGAGCTGCCGTCAAGCGCGAGACTGTTTGTCTCTGTCAGAGACCCGAATCAACCGGGTCCACCGCTTGCGGCGAAGCAATTGCCGCCGAGCGTGCTGCCAACTGCATTGACGCTGTCGGATGCCGACGCGATGCTGGCGGGGCGAAATCTCAGCAGCGCGCAGCAATTTGTGATTACGGCTCGAATCTCGCTGAGTGGCGACCCACTGGGCGGTGTTGGCGATCTGTTGGGAACCGTGACGCTTGCGGCAGAGGATGTTGGCGATACGCCGCTGGAGCTGTCGATCGATCAGGTGGTACAGCCATGAGTGGTGGCCTGGAGAGTCCGGACAATCCCTGTTTTGTGTGTGGCCCCGACAATCCGATCGGGTTGCGTTTGAAGTTTGAAATGCGCGATGACCTGTGTGTGGCGCAATTTACGCCGGGGACACATCATGTGGGCTACAGTGATGTTGTTCATGGCGGATTGTTGTTCACTGCTCTGGACGACGTGATGGCGAACTGGTTGTACTTGCAGAACATCACGGCTTATACGGCAAAGGCGAGCATCCGCTATCGTCGTCATGCACGGGTTGGGGAG